>NZ_JACIEI010000010.1 GCF_014196805.1 Sulfitobacter undariae
GGCGAAATTCGTCCGTCCGTTTCAGTCCCATAGTTTATCTCCTTTGTTACAGTAAATGCTATCAAAGGAGCGGCATCAAACCGCGACAGGTCCACTCTGGTGCCAGAGAACTGCCGAGCAACGCGAGAATAATGCCGTTCAGTTTTATGAATAATCCTTTACATGGCGAAAGGTAAAACTCGCCTGCCTGCTCCTACGGTGCTCAATGGTAGCCATCCGACCGCAACTACCACGTTGTGGTGAAAAAGACTCGAATTTCCATTTTCTTAAAATGAAATGCTACCCAAGATACCTCTCGATGGCCACTTCCTTGCCGTCGATTAAGATACGCCAATATAGTTTTTTTGTCTCCAGGACTTCAACATTTCCATAGTGAGCTTGCCTGTGGTGATTTGGACAAAGGACCATGATGTTGTCGCAACCAAGAGAACCTTTCGCGAGTTCCGATATGCTTACTGATCTTGTACAGAAGCTCTTCAATATCTTGTTCGAGCCATTTTTCTGCATCCCAAAGACGGGGATTGCAGATGAACATCCAGTAGCCTGTTGGAGGCAACTTTCTTGATGTCGGCGTATCGGTTAGCGTGGGATACAATGGAAATGGAGACGTCTTGTGAGAAAGGTGCTCTTCTACATATGCTGTTAAAGAAGGCAAAATGCCACTGCCAATATTGGGAAGTGGCTTGTATCCTTTGATCCAGATTTCTCCCTTCTCGTGCAGTACATGGGAAATGTTTTGCATCCGGTGGTCTACACTGGTTCTGGTGACCTGAGCCCCTAAAACTCCTCCAGATTTGTGTAGAGTCCGCCCAACAAAAGGACGGACAAAATGAAGGCACGATTTACGGACGAACAGATCATTGCGATGATTAAGGAACAGGAATCTGGTGAGAAGACCGCTGACGTGTGTCGACGGCACGGGATCAGTTCTGCAACGTTCTACAAATACAAATCGAAGTATGGGGGCATGGAGCCTTCTGATGCGAAGCGGTTGCGGGCTTTGGAGGACGAGAACGGGAAGCTCAAAAAGCTGCTGGCCGAACAGATGTTGGACAACGCTATGTTGCGAGACATCAATTCAAAAAAATGGTGACGCCTGCTGTGAGACGGGAAGCGGTGGTTCATTTGTGCAAAGTGCACGGTGTGAGCCAGCGGCGGGCGTGTGATGTGCTGCAGATTGATCGGTCAACGGTGCGATATCTGTCGCGTCGTGGTGATGATGCGGAACTGCGAGATGCAATCAAACGCGTGTCGCGCGAACGCCGTCGGATTGGTTGCCGCCGTATTCACGTGATGATCTCCCGAGAAGGTTTTGAGGTGAACCACAAGAAAGTGAGGCGCATCTACCGTGAAGAGAAGCTGCAGGTGCGGCGCAGAGGCGGTAGAAAGCGTGCTTTGGGCACAAGGAAGCCAATGGTGCTACCGGATGGCCCAAACCAACGCTGGAGCTTGGATTTTGTATCCGATGCGCTGACAGACGGTCGCAGGTTTCGCATCTTGGCAGTCGTTGCTGATTTCAGTCGTGAGAACTTGGTTCTGGTGGCTGATACGTCGCTGTCTGGCCACCGCGTTGCACGTGAGCTGGATCAGATCATCATTGAACGCGGCATACCGACGACGACTGTGTCGGACAACCGGACTGAGTTCACCAGCATGGCAATCCTCAAATGGGTTCAGGATACAGATATCGATTGGCATTACATTGCACCAGGAAAGCCCCAGCAGAACGGCTTCATTGAAAGCTTCAACGGCAAGCTGAGAGACGAATGCCTCAATGAAACGCTGTTCGGCACATTGGGCGAGGCCCGCAAAACGCTCGAAGAATGGCAGGAGGATTACAACTGGCGCAGACCACATTCAGCATTGGGCAACCTGACACCAATGGAATTTTTGCAGAGAAAGACGATGGACAAGATGGCGGCCTAACGCCAAAGATTTAACACCAAGGACTCCGCGCAAAGCTGGATGGAACTTGGGGCACAGGTCACTGGTTGGAAGGTGTTGCTCTATCAATTTCCGAATGAAGTATGATTTATTGAACTTTTCGCCACGCTTCTCGAGAGTTAGCATTTGAAAGTATGTATCTACTGCAGCTTTGAGCTCAGTATTTGTCCAGTTATTGTCGGCCATAACGTCTCGCGATCCCCGGGTTTAATTCAGAAATTTTTGTTTCCTGAAGCATAAATATTTTCGTTCGGCTGAATCGGATGTTGATCTGTTTGAAACTGCCAACGATCGCTCCGCCACCTTATACAAGCCGAGCGCCCGGTCGCATATCATCGGCACCAAAGTCGGTGAAACTACACGACCAGGAAAATAGTTGGACGTCAGCCATTCGCGTGGCTCACAGAATAAAGCACCAACTCGGCTACGGTGTTGCCGCCTTTCATCCGACGGGCTCGTAGTAGATGGCATCGAGCATGGCGGCGCGTGCGTCCCATAGCTCCATGTTACGACCGACTGGACGCGGGGCATTGTACCAAGGTGCTTGCTGGATTGGCTGGATCACTCTCTCCCAGTAATTTTCGAGTTTGATAGTGGTAGGCGCAAAGGACAGAGCCTCGGCGAGGCCAGCAGTGTTACCGCCATTCACACAGACAAAAATATCGGGGCGTTTCATAGCGAGAAGCCGGGTTGCAGGGGCAAGGCCTGCGGTTCGGGAGGCCCCTGTGAAAGCAGATGTGAATGTCCCAACAAAAGCGTCAAACTGCGCTTCGGTAACAGTACCGCGCTTTGGTACTGCATCTATAGCATCCCCCAATACAGTGTTTTTCTGGCCGATCAATTCTGCAAACGTACCCGCACCGCCCATTGAGCCAAATCAGCCCCATTCGAGGCCGCTAAGGTCAGTTTCTTTCGCCTCCACAATTCCGAGCACTCCCGCAATACCCTTCCATTCGGCAACAGAAAGGTCACCGAACACAGCAGTCTGCGCGAACATTTGTTGGATCTCGCGAAGTAACTTCATGCGCTTTTCGAAATCGTGGTAGACATCTTTGCGCGCTTCTTTGGCGAAGCGCTTCCACGACATGGTGGCGAGCGGCGAGTTTACACGTGCCCAATCTTTCTGCTGATCCAGCAGGACCGGGTTTTTTGGCCTTGGCGTTTTGGCCGCCGCTTCCGCTGAACGGCGATAGCTATCGGCCAGCGGCTTCGTGATGGGGATACGCAAATTTCTGTAGCCATTAAGCTGCTTGCGCACCTGTTCGAAGAAGGGGTTGTCGGTGGCTCCTTTTGCGTGGACGCTCGCCTCGAAATTGGCCCCAAGTCCGCCGTTCGTCAAATTTGCGCTGCCGACAATCGCTTCAGCTTTGAGCCCTGACTGGAAATAAAAGATTTTTGGATGGAAGCAACCTGGTCGGTTCTTGCTGACAAAGGCGTTGGGGACGTCAACGAGACGGTCAATCAAGTCAGGGTCAGTTGCAGAAAAGTCGAGGCCCAAAAGGAAGGATTCGAGCTTAGATGTGTTGGCGAGCAATGCCTCAGCAACCGGTGTAATCCCGCCCCAGGCAACAGCAATGCTGATATGGTCGTGCTTTTTAATGAGCGCTGTCAGTCGTCGTGCAACCGCCTTGGCCTCTAAGAGTGAAATCTGCATCCCCGGACTTTTCCTTAAATATGACCCGAAAAACAGGCATCGACTGGTGGTCATCATGATTGAGAATAGAGGCGGTTTTGGAAATGTCTCTGACAAAGTCCGAAATCCGGCCATTTGGCGTGCTTGAAGTTCCAGTCATCACGCGCAAAGGGAAGAAAAAATATCATTAGATTCTGGCCAAGGGATGGGGTGTAGCTCATAATGAGCTACACAAACTTGTTACGAGGCAACCAAATTTATGGAAATATCTACCATCGTTCTTAGCGCGATAGTCTCGATCATCGTAGCGTATGCAACAGCAAAGGCATCAAGCTATTCAAAGGATGTCGTGGGCGAACGAAAAGAATGGCGCAATAAAATGCGTGAACTTACTGTTGAAGTTTTTCAGATGGTGCGAAGCGAAGAAACGCAATCGCAAAGATTCAATGACATTGTTGCGGAGTTCCGTCTCCGCCTAAATCCCGATAGTTGTGATGACAATCAGATACTGGAAACGCTCGAAATGTGCATGCGGGCACCAGATTGCATGTTGGGTAAAAAGCTATTAGCGCAAGTTGCCCGCCTTCTGAAACATGACTGGGAACGCTCCAAATCTGAGACACGTTTGCTGGGTTTTTTCAAACCAAATGAAAAAGAAATTAGAAGACTCAGATCCTCTGATTACTTGGATTTATAAGCCTTCGCATGTTTCAAGAAAGTGATATGTAGCGGACCTGCAAGCGCAATGCATTAACGCTGATTTTGTGAAATATGAGTGAGCCACTTCTTTTGCCGCCGTTAAAAGACCGTCCAAAACCCTTTTAGTTGTCGAAAGATTTTACATCTCTTTTGATAGCACCCATTCGCGGCGTTGCTGGATTTTGGTAAGATATGGGAACCAAAGCCCTGATGCCGCAGGGATCAAGGAAGCACTGCAGGAGATCGGATGCTCACTGTCAAAGCAAACATCAGCAGTCGTCGATAATGCTGCACGCGATCTAAAGCTCGATGCCTCTGCAGCCCTGCGCGGGCATGGAACACGAATATGGGATGGCACCCTGTTGTGGCATTCACGTCTACCTGGGCCCGCTCACCGCGGTTGACCGGGCCTAATTTGATATGACATGCAACGAGCTCCTGAAGTTCACAGACCAAAAAATCACCACAGGCTCATCGGAACAGAATAACAGTTTGGCCGGCAAACTGCGACACCGACAATCGGTTGGAGATTTTCTCTATCCAGAGGCGGAATTATGGTGATGGGGCTTTGCTTGGCGCACAGCTCCTGCCCGATTTCCTGTGTCTTGCAGGGACGCAATAGACTGATGACTTTTACTGGCTACAAACCGACACGTAGGTAGGAAGGGCTGCCCTAAGGCAGCCCAAAGATCCGACATACCACTTACCATCCGCTCGCGCAGAAACCTTCAAGCTTCAAGCTTCAAGGTAGGCGGGCGCTGTTTCGGTCGGTCCGTCGCCCTATGCTTATGCTATTGGTTTGATGTTCAGAATTCCAGATGAATTCGTATGAATCTGACTTGATGCTTATGCGGCATTGGACTTTGGAAGAACTGCGTGTCTTGATTCGGAGCGAACATTAGACTCCGCAATGACATCTGCGAAATCAAGCTTACTAACTTGGAATGCGGACATTCATAAAAACATTTTCCGTTCGGCAACTATTTCCTTCGCCCTTTCGAAAACCGGCCAATCTTATTGATACCAGGACAGAAAGCTACCAACCGAAAACGATAAAAGGAACTTAAACCACACTGATCACCTCCCTGAATGCCACGACCATGACGCCGAAGAATAGGCACTCGATTTAGTCGTTTTTCTCGCATGACAGGAGGTTTCTCATGCTCAACACTATCAACTACGACCGCACTCAGGCCGCATTCGACAGAGTCGCCGACACCGAACGACATTTGCGCCGCCACGGAGCTGCTCTTTGTGATTTGTTCAATGTTTTCGACGCGCCGTCAGGCTTCGAAGCGCTATGCGATTTGCACGGGATCTATGGGAACAAGAACCCTGATGCTGCAGCAATCAAAGAAGCACTGCAGGAGATCGAACGCTCACTGTCAATGCAAACAACAGCAGTCGCAGATAATGCTGCACGCCATCTGAAGTTCGATGCCTCTGCCGCCCTGCGCTGGCATGGCGCGCGGATCAGCGAACTGCTTGCACGATTTCACCGTGCGAGCTGAAACGCGCATGCGCCACATGCAAAACGTCCCAAGACCACACCAAAGCATAGCAGGAGCGGAGCCACATCTGTGGGTTGCTACTGCATGTCTGAACGGGTTGGCCGTCTGTTCTCAGGATCTCAATCGCCAGATTTATGTCTGGAGACCAAAGAAAGTTTCGAATTCGAAACAATGGCTTGCGCGAAATTACCACAAAAACAGCATGTTGCCGTTTTTGGGTGAATTCGTTCAACTCAATATTCCTCTCAGACAACGCAACTTGGAGCTCGCGAACGAGCGGGCTCCATATCGCAATCACTGGGGATCGGTGTCTCTGACAGCGAAGCCTGCGTCCGCACACGTCCCCTTGGCGGGATATTTAGATTCAAAAGGCGAAACCATGCCCATTCCTAAACGCAAGTATGTCGAGACGGCTGACACTGTCATCGATAATGATACCTGGAACCATTCGATACCGAAACTCCCACGAGTCAGCCCGATCTCGTTGGGAGATATTAAGGATGTCTTGCCCTTTGATGGGGTCCGAAACCCAAGCTCGCGTAGCAACACTTCGCAGAAGGTGTTTCTGACATACCGAACTGCGGCAAATGACTGGAAGCCGAAAATTGGCATCGCTGAGAGTGCCGCCGAGGCCGCTGCGGGATTGGAGGCTGTCATGTCGTCCAGCATTTACGATGTGGCGTTCCAACCGTCCACCGTCCAATTCTGCGACGAAGATGGAGTTAAGCGATCGTACACTCACGATTTGTTGGTCACTTTCCGAAACGGACATCGACGGTTGATATTCGTGCGAAACGAGGCAAGCCTGCAGAAACCTCGTACCCAACGCCAGATCAATGCCATCGTCGCAGCAACGCCGAAGGGTGCCGCCGACGACATGATTGTGGTCAACGCAAACGACTACAGCCGTCAGCGTCGCGACAACCTGATGCGAATGCATCACTTTGTGTTTCATCCGGATGCCGAGGCGGACGAAGTGCTGCTGGAAACGGCGCGTTCACTAAACTCTTTCTATTTCATGAAGGATCTATTTCCTCACACGCCCATCTCGATGCCCCGGGCATTTGCAGCCTGCTATCGCTTGATCGCGCGCGGCGACCTATGCGCCAACCTTGACCATGTGTTGTGGGAAAACTCGCGTATCGAGGTGGCAGCATGACCATGGAACCTCATTACAACTTTCAACCTGGCACAGAAATCACGCTTCTGGAGCGCCCGATGGTGGTCACAGGTCAGGTCGATAATGGATATAGAGTGGTGGGCCGCGAAGATGGGATCACCACCGTTTTACCGTTCGGAAAATTGGTTGAACAACTCAAGCTTCCAGGGGCGAAAGTGGATACATCGCTGCCCACTACCGGGGGGCGATTGCAGCAACGGCTTGGGGGTTACGCAACCTCGCAAGCCTTGACTGATGAACAGCGCGAGTATGGCCGCTTTCACTTCGCTTTCTGCCAAGCCATGCTCGCGTATCGCACGAAAATTCGTACCGAAAATGGCGACCCAAAATTTGAACTTTCAGATCGAATTGCGGGACGCCCAGAAGCGCGCCGTTTCATAGCCTCTGTTGCAGAACAAATCTTCGGCCAGAAGATCTTGATCAACCCGGGGCGTGGTGGACGGTCCAAAGGTATGTATCTGTATCAAGGGCGTACCCTAATGAAGTACTTCAGAACATTCGAAAGCCTTGAGCCAGATGAAGCGCCGATTGATGCCTTGATCACGCTCGATCATCTGCGCGGCAATCGAACCAGCAGAATTTGCAACCGCCTCCGAGTTTTGATGACTGCTGCGTGGGAAGAGCATGGTCTCGATCTGAAATGCCCTCCTGTCTCGAATATCCACAAAGCGCTCACGGCCAATATATGGCAGGAAAATCAGAAACGGATCGCAAACGAACTTCCGGAACTTATAGTGCCATCCCCGCGGACACTTCGCGAGCATAGAGACATAATTTTAACCCCAACCGAGCATTTAATAGGGACTAAAGGCGAGCGGCAGGCACGAAATGAACGTGGCCGAGGTAGCACAGATTTGCGCGCCCTATTGATCGGAGAGCTGGTAGAGGTTGATGAGTGCAAGATCTCTCTCGTGAGTTCCGCAAAAGAGGCTGGGTTCTGGGAGAAAATGTCTGTCGATGACAAAGTAGCCCTCGAAGAACTTGATACCTATATCAAATCACGTTTTTGGATTTTGGTCATGCTGGACGTGGCAAGTCGCATGCCGTTGGCTTGGGTTATCGCCGAGAACCCCAATAGTGATGCGACCTTGGCGTTATTCCGTATGGCCACACGTGATAAGACCTCAGAAAAGATGCGCTACGGCTGCAGCGGCCAACCCGCGGCTGCAGTCGGCCTAATGCATGTGAAGAACGATAATGGGACGGGCCTGCGAAATTCGGCAACCATCGGTGCGCTTATGGGTACCGAGAGTATCAATACCGTTGCGCGGACGTATTCTCCGACTGACAAGGCGGTCGTCGAGCGGTTCTTCGGGACGCTTGAAATGAACATTTTTAAGATGTTACCAGGCTATACTGGGGGGCGCCCTGGGGAGCTGCCTGGCTATGATGCTAAGGCGAACGGAGTTCTGACTGTCGAACAACTCCATGAGATTGTCACAAAATACTTCATCGATGAGTATCCCTCGACACAGCACTATGGTGTCGGCATGGGCGGTCGTCGCCCATTCGAAGTCTACAAGTCGATTAACGAGACTCGCGGTCAGATCCCACCGATTGATCCACACAAGCGCCGCATACACCTCGGATGGGAGGAGGATGTAACCCCGACTGATGAGGGCGTCCGTGTCTTTCAGGGTATCTGGTTTAATTCAGACGATCTTCAGGAAAAGCGCGAAGAGTACCGGGTCAAAGGAAAGGTGAAGGTTTTCATCGACCCTGGCAATGTAAACATTGCGACTGTGATCCTGCCAGGAGCAAAGGAGCCAGTAGAGGTCCATCTCCAGATCACCGCGTTTGCCGATATGACGCTTCCAGAAATTCTGAAGCTGATGGCGGAACAGCGACGCGAAGATCCCCAAGTCACGGCGTTCCACGATGACATCGTCATGCGCACACGTTTGCAGCGTTATGAGCAGATCAAAGCGATCGGAGTGGAGCATAATCTACCGCGCAGCTACTCCACGATAGCAGAATGCAAGGCGATGGCGAAGGCCGTCTTTGCCGGTGCCCGTGTGGTTCGCTCAATTGCCCAAGCGGACACAACATTACCAGGTGAAATTGCGCATCTGGAACCATCCCGAGGAGTTTACCCTATTGGAGGTGACGAGATGCTAATCGACGGGGTTGCGGTGCCAACCGATGCAGTGAGCTTTCCTGCCCCTGAAAAAACAGCACCTCGCACGCCTTCAAATTCCAACAGTAAGTCAACAAAGGCTCAGTTACGCGGAAAACAAAAGACTTCCAACACCACGCTGCCTCGTCCCCAGAACCTGAAAGATCTCGAATAATGAACTTTATTAATGCCCAAGTTGTCGAGATATCCAAGCCTTTGAAAGCAGCTCACTTTCCGTTTCCCAGAGGAAAGGAGTTGTTCGAAGCTATGTCTTGGTGCGCGACGGATTATTACACCAAGGCGTCGACAGGGCATGCCTTCGAAGCGCGTGGCTTGCTGGTAATAGGTGAATCACGCCAAGGAAAATCCCGCGAAATTCAACGCATCCGCGACAAGTTCAATGACGGATCAGTTATTATGCCTGACGGTCGCCGGGCGGTGATTATCCATTGCATTCTGTCGGGGAAAGTCACGTGGAAGGACCTTGGGGTGAGGATCCTTGGTCTCCTCGAATACCCATTGAGGGGTCGCCACACGCAAGCAGAAATTTGGGAGAAGGTTATCAAAATTGCTAAAATTCAGGGTGTGGTTGGTATCCACTTCGATGAATGCCAGCACGTTTTCACGGAAGATGGTGACAAGATGAACCAACAGATACTCGACAGTTTCAAGACGCTTTTGAAAGAGTCACGCTGGCCTTTGATGCTGATCTTGTCGGGGATCCCGAGCCTCGCCGCATACGTCGCGAAAGAGGAACAGCTTGCTCGCCTACTTCGGACTGTTCGCTTCGAGGCGATCGACCCGTCTAAACAAACCGATATGGATGAGCTGTTACAGTTGACGTTCAGCTACGCCGAAAAGGCTGGAGTTGATTTTAGCTCCCTTGCAACGAATGAATTTTTGGAGCGTCTTGCCTTCGCATGCTGTGACCGCTGGGGATTGGTCATCGAGATGCTGATTGAGGCATTCACCAATTGTCGTATTGCGGGCGAAAAAGTTTGTTCAATAGAAAATTTCTCGCATGCCTATGCGAAAACCTACTCGACACCGTTTGGGTATTCGCCCTTCACCATGTCAAATTACCGCGACGGCTTTGACCAAGACAAACTCATGGAAGCTCTCAATCGAGCGAAGTGACTTCTACAAAATCCATTCTGAACAAGGCCCGCCTCGCGCGGGCCTTTTCTTTTGCCTGCTGCAATGTAGGTGCGCACGGTTATGTTCCTACTGCGTATGGAATTGCCCTACACCTCAGGGAGTGCAGATTTAAGTTCTTTAATATCAGATATTTACACCACACGCACGGCGCGGCGAATCAGTAAGGTGCGCATTCATATGGCCCGTTGTCATCCGTGCAGTTGATGATTCCTGTCTCGTTATTCAAACGTCAGATCAACACGCCCAAATGCGCCAAAGTCGGCGGCAAATACGCTGTTGCAAGGGGCCTCGATCGGGCGGATGAACGAACCGGACAATACGATTTCTCCGGCCTCCAAGCCTTTTCCAAATTGCGCCAAACGGTCCAGCAGCCAGATGATGCCCGTGACAGGATCATTCAGCACACCCGCGCCCAGACCCGTTTCCTCAACCACCCCATTGCGCGAGACAATGGCGCCTGCCCACCGCAGGTCACAGGCATTTGGGGCATGAGTGGTATCGCCCATGACGATGCCAGCATTGGCGGCGTTATCGGATATGGTGTCGGTGATGATGCGGGCGTTGCCCGTCACAGGATCAGCCCGCAAAATGCGTGTGTCGAGGATTTCCAGACAAGGCGCGACATGGTCTGTGGCTGCGATCACATCTGCGCGGCTATGCCCTGCGCCTGCGATGTCAGCGCCCATGACAAAGGCGATTTCGGCCTCGATCCTAGGTTGGATAAAGCGATTTTTGGTCACTGTGTCGCCGCTTTGGAACAGCATATTATCCAGCAATACACCGCTGTCAGGCGTGGTGATCCCTAGGGCCTGCTGCATAGCACGGCTGGTCAGGCCGATTTTCCAGCCAATGCGCGATCGGCCTGCGGCGTAATGCAGATCAATCAGCGCGTCTTGGATGCGGTATGCATCTTCCAACGTCGCGTTTGGATAGGCTGAGGAGATTAGCCCGCATTGAACACCTGTCTGATCCGCCTCAAAAAGCATCGCGGCGGCGTTTGTCACATCATTGGGTGTCATTCGTCCACAACCCCGTTTGTCAGCGTCCCGATGCCTTCGGCAAAGACCTCAATTTGGTCACCGGGAACCAGAAAGCGCGGCGGGTCGAACCGTGCACCTGCACCTGTGGGCGTGCCGGATACGATGATGTCACCGGGCATGAGGGTGGTGAAGGTTGATATATACGCAATCTGGCGCGCCACGGGGAACAGCATGCGGCCTGTGCGATCATCCTGTCGCAAGTCGCCGTTCACGCGGGTTTGCAAAGCCACATCAGTGATTTGGTCGTGGCTGGTAAAAGGCACCAGCCATGGCCCCATCGCGCCTGATCCATCCCAGTTTTTGCCTTGGGTCACGTTGAATTTGGCGTGGCGAACCCAATCGCGCAGGGTGCCCTCATTACACAAGGTCAGTGCTGCAATATGGCTTAACGCGTCTTCTGACGTGATGCGGCGTCCGCCTTTGCCAATGATCACAGCGATTTCGCCTTCATAGTCCAGTTGAGGCGTTTCCGGCGGGCGGGTCAGCGGCGTGCCATGCCCGACAAAGGAGCGTGCAAAACGTGGAAACAACGACATGTTCGGCGGGGCATCTTGGCCGTCTTTGTATTCGGCGTTACGATCCGGAAAGTTCACGCCAACGCAGATGATCTTTTCTGGGTCAGGCACAGGGATATCCCAACGAAATGTGCCATCCGCATGGGTCACATCGCGGCCCTGCGCCATTTGCGCTAATTTATACAAACCATCTGCTGCAATCACGTTGCGCAGTGTCGGCCATTCGGGGCAATCGGGTGATAGGGCAATCACGCCGCCGTCGGCCACTGCGCCGTAAAATTGTTGGCCGTCGACTGTGTATGTTGCAAATTTCATGAGGCCTCCGCCAGTTCGCACAGCACATCATAGGCTGCATTTATGTCATCTTGGGTGCAGTCAAACTGCCCGATTTGAAAACGGATCGCCACAGCATCATCCACCCGCGTCTGGGTGATATAGATGCGCCCGTCATTGTTGATCCGCTCAACAAAGTCGAGCTGCGCCGCGTTGTCCATGCCTGTTACCTTAAAGGTAAACAGCGACAGAATGGGTTGCGTCACGATCTCAAATTTGGGATGCGCCTCGAGCCGTGCGGCAAGGGCATGCGCCCAATCAACATGGTTGCGAATGCGTTCGCGCAATCCTTCCAACCCGTAACTGCGTAGCAAAAACCACAGTTTAAGCGCGCGAAAACGACGGCCCAGCGGAATAGTCCATTCAGAGTAATTTGTAACCGCTTCGCCTGCGGTTTTAAGGTATTCAGGTTCGATCTTCAGCGTGTTGATCTGGTGCTGTGGATCGCGCAGAAACTGGATAGAGCAATCAAACTGTGCGCCTAGCCATTTATGCGGATTGAAAACGATGCTGTCATAGCCTTCAACGCCCGCCCAGAATTCATCGCGGTACTCGGGGCAAATCATTGCCGATCCCGCCCAGGCTGCGTCCAGATGGGTGTATAACCCTTCGCGTTTGGCAATCTCCAACACCGCGTGATGGCGGTCGTAGGCCCCGATGCTGGTGCCGCCTGTAATGGCGATGATGCCCGCAGGGATATAACCTGCGGCGCGGTCTTGCGTGATGCGACTCTGCAACTCCTCGGTGTCCATCGCATAAGATGCGCCGCTGCCATCGGTGCCGATTTTCACCAGATTATCCTGCCCGATCCCCGCCACCCAACAGGCGCGATCAATCGAGGAATGAACCTGATCAGAGCAATAAATGCGCAGGCAGCCTTGGCCTGACATGCCTTCTTTGTTGCCGCGCCAGCCTGATGCGATCTCGCGCATGGTTAACACGGCTGACAAGGTTGCCGAGGAAGCGCTGTCTTGGATCACACCAGAAAACCCGTCTGGCAGGCCAAGCGCTTGTCGCAGCCATTGCACCATCACGCCTTCCATCTCCGTCGCGGCAGGTGAGGTTTGCCATAACATACATTGCGCGGCGATGGTGCTGACCAGCATTTCCGCCAGCATGGAGGGCGGGGCCGCATTGGCAGGGAAATAGGCAAAGAAACGCGGGTGTTGCCAGTGGGTGATCCCGGGCATCACGATGCGTTCAAAATCGGCCATGATGGCGTCCATCGCCTCGCCACCCTCGGGCGGGCTGGCTGGGAGGGCGGCTGCGATTGCGCCTTTGTCGGTTTGCGCCCGCACGGGATTGTTGCGGATATCCTTGTGATAATCCGCCGCCCACTTTGAGATATGCTCACCCCAGTGCTGAAATTCATCCCAGTTCATGGCGCGACAATCGGTTGAGCTTTGAGATCACTTTCGGTCAACGAGGCACCTTGAAAAGTAGAGCCTAATTCAAACCATGATTGCGGTGCGGGTGCGCCCCAAAGGGTTTGGCGTTGCGGGTCTTTTAGGTCCCATTTGATCGGTTCCAGATCGGGGTCCAGTGTTTGATAATCCGAGCAATAAATCTCGGTGCGGTGGCCGTCTTGATCGCGGATATAGAGAAAGAAGGCGTTGGATATACCATGTCTGCCCGGGCCGCGCTCAATATTCGACACATAGCCTGTGGTGGCCATTAGATCGAGCAGATCAATGATGTTAAGCGGCGTTGGCACCCAGAAGGCCATATGGTGCAGGCGTGGGCCCGTGCCATTGGTAAAGGCGATGTCATGCACGCCGCCTTTACGGTGCATCCATGCGGCCCATGTGCGGCCTGTTTCCTCGTCTGCCGTGTATTCGGTGACGCGAAAGCCCATATCGCCATAGAATTTGACCGCCTCATCTACATTCTGGCTGAACAGGTTGAAGTGATCGATGCGCAAGGGCTTTACCCCACGGTAGAGTTTATACTCCTGCGCGATGACGGGCAGGCGGTCCATCTGGGCGTAAAATTCCAGCGGCACACCCCAAGGGTCGCGGGTGCGCAGCACACGGCCCATAAAGGGGCGCTCGATCCATTGGGTCGGCAGATCACGTGTCTTAAACCACGCTTCGGCCTTGTCCAGCTCACCCTCGTCCCAGACTTTGAAGCCCAACACGCCCACTTCGCCACCAGTGCCTTTGCGCAGGATCACGCAATGGTGGCCGCGTTCTTCCATGGCGCGCAGATAGATGGCATCGGCGTCTTCAAAGGTGACTTGCAGGCCCAAGGTGTCCACGTAATAGGCGCGTGACCACGCGAGGTCAGAGACAAACAGCTCAACATGGCTGAGGCGGATGATGTTGAAATCAGGATAGAGGTTTGGTGCGGGAATGGGCATGTCTTATCCTCCTCAGGCGCCAAGTTGCGGGATGCGGTGCAGACCCGTAGCAATGGCGATATTTTTCTGTTCCATGTAAAACTCGAACGACCAGTCACCACCATCACGGCCAATGCCGCTGGCTTTGGTGCCGCCGAAAGGCGCAGGCAGGTGGCGCACGTTTTCGGAATTGACCCAGATCATGCCCGCGTCCAGCGCGTCTGAAACACGCAGCGCACGGGTGAGATCATTGGTCCAGACATAACCCGCAAGTCCGTAGGCCACATCATTGGCGATGTGCAGCGCCTCAGCTTCGTCGTTAAACGGGATCGAAGTGAGGACAGGGCCAAAGATTTCCTCTTGGGCTATGCGCATATTGGGGGTGGCATTGGTGAACAGGGTTGGCGTGACGTAATGACCTGCCCCATCGGGGGCGGTGCCGCCAGCGGCAATTGTTGCGCCGTCTTGGCGGGCGATGTCAAAATAGCTGCATACTTTGTCATGGTGCACTTGGTGGATCAGCGGCCCGACTTCGGTATCTGGGTCCAGCGGATGCCCCATGCGGATGTTGTTTACCCGTGCAGTCAGTTTTTCCTCAAACTCGGCGCGAATGTTCTCTTGGATCAACAGGCGTGAAGAAGATGTACAGCGTTCGCCATTGAGCGAGTAAATCATAAACACAGCCGCATCCAATGCACGGTCCAGATCGGCATCGTCAAACACGATGACGGGGTTCTTGCCCCCAAGTTCAAAGTGGACTCTCTTGAGTGTATCCGCCCCTTGTTTCATGATCATAGAGCCTGTTTTGCTCTCGCCGACAAAGGCGATGGCTTTGATGTCGGGATGTTCGGTGAGGGCACGGCCTGCGTCTTCGCCCATGCCGTTGACGAGGTTAAGCACCCCGTCAGGCAGCCCTGCATCGCGGCATATTTCCGACAGCAAACGCGCAGTCAGGGGCGAGAATTCGGCAGGTTTATGCACCACCGTACAGCCAGCCGCCAAAGCAGGGGCGATTTTCCAAGTGGAGAGCATGAAAGGCGTATTCCACGGTGTGATGACCCCCACAGGCCCGATAGGCTTCCGGCCTGTGATGTTCATATGGTCGGGTGAGGGGAGGGATTTGCCGTCACGCGCATTGGGGGCCTGATCCGCGTAAAAGCGAAAGTTGGCCGCGCCGCGCAGAGCGGCTTTGGACATAAACCGCATCGCTTGGCCTGTGTCCCAGCATTCGCACAGGGCAATTTCATCTGCGCGGGTCTCAATGGCATCCGCAATCTTGTGCAACAAGGCTTTGCGGTCTTTGCCGGGCAGGGCGGCCCATGCGGGAAACGCGGCTTTGGCGGCTTTGGCAGCGCGGTCAATGTCGGAGGCATCGCCCCGTGCGACCGAGGCGATCAGGCTCTCGTCGATCGGGGAGTGGACCTCGAAACTGGAAGAGCCTGCATCGTCTTTGCCATTGATCAGATTGAGGATGCCGTTTTTGCGGTATCGATCCAGATGCGGCGCAAGGCGCGATAGGTTGTCGTCAAGTTTGCTCATGCCATATCCTCCGGCAGGTAATCGCGGATCGAGCTGGTTTTACGGCTCAGATCAGCATCAATGTCGCGCATTTCCAGCGACAGCATAAAGGGATGCGCAGCCATATAGGCGGCGGTGAATTCGCAAGCGGTGGCAAACAGCGCATCCGTGGCGGCGGTTTTTGCCGCATCCGTACGGCCTGCGCGCAGACGGATGTGGATGTCGATAAACCCGTGCTGTGGATCGCCGTCTGCAATGACGCTGTGGGTGCACGCGGTGGCGCGCACGCGAATGCCTGCTGGGGGAAAGATGCCTGTGGCCGCTGCTGAATTTTTCAATGCGACACATAAACCGTGCATGTCGAGCGCGGTTTCCAGATTTGCAGAATACTCCAATGAAATATGTGGCATCTGCTCTCCTCCCAAAGATTACTTGCTTTGTTAATTAATAATAATGGTTGTGTCAAGCTCAAGAGGATGGCTTTTATTCGCGTTATGACATCTGAACATATCTCCAAACCTACTGTAACCGCGCTGCGCCGCACGAACCGTTCTTTGCCGATTGCGCTTTTGCGTGCGCGTGAAACGGTCATGGGGCCCATTCGGGACATGCTGGCTGACAGCCCTGTAAATGAGCAGAAATGGCGGGTGCTGCGGGTGCTGGAAGAAAACGGGCCGCAAGATCAAAATTCGATCGCGCGTGAGGCGTGTCTGTTGTTGCCCAGCCTCACACGGATATTGCGGACGATGGAGGCTGAAGGTCTGGTCACCCGCCGCGTCGCATCGGATGACCGCCGCCGTAGTATCGTCAGCATCGAAGCGGCGGGCCTCGCTATTCTGCAAGACCATAGTGTGCAGGCCTCTGCATTGGTAGACAGACTGCGTGCGCAATATGGCGAGGAGAAGTTAGAGCAGCTTCTGGACCTGCTAGAAGACTTACAGGTCGCAGAAGAAAAACGCTAATCTGTGTTTCCGCTGTGTCGTTGGCGCGCTGGCCCGCGGCACTTTTCAGTCAACTCATCGGGTACTTCTGATCCGTCAAAGAGAAATGGCAAAATGCCTTTGCGGATAGATTTCCCGCGCATGGCTTTGATATCATCTTCGGATTTGGTCACCCGCTGCGACATCCTGCGGCCCCATTTCGCCAGCATCCCATAGAGGCGGTCAATCTGGTCGTTGTGGGTATCACCTTTGGCCAGATCGTGGAATTCATCGGGATCTTCTGCCAAATCAAACAGCATCGGACGGAATCCGCCTTCGGCGTGGATCAGTTTGTAGCGGCCGTCAAACACCATGAACAGTCGTGCGTCGCGTGGTTCTAGCCCCAGTTTCTCACATTGGGGGGTCACTGAATAATCATATTCCGAGATCACAAATTCACGCCATTGCGGGGTTTCCCCACGCAACCATGGCAGCAGGGAACGCCCCTCAATGATATGATCAGGTACTTTGGCACCAGCGGCGTCAACAAAAGTCGCGGCCAGATCGATGCTCTCTACCAGTGCATCAGACACCGTGCCGCGGGTGACATCGGCTTGCGCACGGGGATCATAAATGATCATCGGCACTTTGACGGATTGTTCGTGAAACAGGTCTTTTTCACCTAACCAATGATCGCCCAGATAATCCCCGTGATCCGATGTCAGCACAATCATCGTGTCTTTGAGAGTGTCTGTCGCCTCTAGGTGATCCAGCAGGCGGCCCAACTGGTCATCACATTGTTTGATTAAGCCCATATAAGCGGGAATGACTTTCTCGCGGACTTCGTCACGCTGAAAGGCGCTGGCGATCTTGTTTTCCATATAGGCGCCATAGACGGGGTGCGGGTTTTCGCGCTCAACCGTGTGGCGGCGCGGGGGCGGCACATGTTCGGGGCCGAACATATTGTGGTAGGGCGCGGGCACGATATAGGGCCAATGCGGCTTGATAAAGCTGACATGAGCGCACCACGGTCCTTCGGTTTTTTCCATAAACTCGATGGTTTGCGAGGTCAGCCAAGGCGTTTCACTGTCTTCCTCACGGATGTTGGCGGGTTGGTCGGCATTGCGAAACATCCAGCCCGACGCGATTTGATCATCGGTGACAGCAGCATTGGCATAATCTGCCCAAGGGTTTTCACCATCATAGCCACGCGATTTCAGGTATTCATTATAGGGCGAGCGTTTTTCATCGTAAAACCCGTCAGGGCCTTCACCCCACAGCCCGTCGTCGCGCGCCCATGCATCAAATCCGCATTCAGCTTGGCGTGCCCCAATGGTGCTGTCAGGGGCAAGCCCAAGGCGCGCCATCCCTTCTGCGTCAGCCTTCATGTGGGTTTTACCCAGCAGCCAGCACGCCATGCCTGCCTTGCGCAGGTGGTCGCCTAACGTGTGTTCTCCGACGCGCAGCGGGAAGCCGTTCCAATGGGCGCCGTGGCTAGAAGCATAACGGCCCGTATAATAGCACATCCGGCTGGAACCGCAGATCGGTGATTGGATATAGGCGTTGGAGAATCGCACACCCATGGACGCGACACGGTCAAAGTTGGGCGTATGCAGATGCGGGTGACCTGCACAGCTGAGATAATCAAACCGCAATTGGTCGTACATCACGAAGAGTATGTTCATTTGGTCGGTTCTCCCTTCTGGACACGTAACCATACTCTACGCCACCTGTGCCAGAGATAAAGTACTGTAACGATGACGCAATTACAGCAGGGCCTTGATGGACCCTACCCAATAGACCGTTGGCCGGATGTGTGCACTGCCGCTTGGTAGGGGTCATTCCGCCACAGTTATTGTGAAATGCCATCCAAATGTCTTTTCAATCGGGCCCTGTGTTAGTATCGTTAACTATATAAGCGGCATGGCCACGTTGGTTGTGCACGATAAAAAAAATATGTAACGAGGTAGGCGGATTAGTGAATGAGAACGGGCTTTAGAGGCACGTTTGTCATTTCCTGGGCGCAAACAGAAATTGATGGTCTTGATGCTGCACCGCTGCAGGCATTAAGCGTAGGTGCAGCTTGGGCATGGCGTGGAGACGCAGTGCGTGTGGATGGACCATCAGATGTTTTGCAACTGGGTGAGGCAGACGGAGCAGAGAATTTGCGCAAACGGGCCGCACGTATGGTGCACCGTTTGGTCGGAGCGGCATTGGATCGCGAACCCGATTCGCAGACATTGGCTGCTGATGAGGGCGGCTCGCCGTTGGTACATAATAGCTTTGTCGTTACTGATGGCGGTAAAAGCTATAGCGTCACACTGATTGAGGTAGGTACAGGGAAACAGCCATTATTGATGTTTCTCAACGATCTGCCGCCGCGAAATAGTGACCTGTGGGTTGTGCATCACTCGTTGGGGACAATGGGCAGAACGGATATTGCCCCGCAACAATCAGGGGTCATTTGTTTTACGCCGGGAACACGCATCCTGACGGAGTCAGGTTCTTCGATGATCGAAGATCTGCGCGAAGGTGATCTTGTGCAAACGAAAGA
Source organism: Sulfitobacter undariae (assembly GCF_014196805.1). GTDB lineage: Bacteria > Pseudomonadota > Alphaproteobacteria > Rhodobacterales > Rhodobacteraceae > Sulfitobacter > Sulfitobacter undariae. Next base: position 19,460 of record NZ_JACIEI010000010.1, read on the forward strand.
CAACGGCCTTCAGCCTCTGCGTTGGGTGGGTAAGCGCAGAATGTCGGGCGCACGCCTGTTTGCGATGCCAAAACTGAGGCCGATCAGAATTTCAGGTGGGGCGATGGGTTTTAAACGCCCCGATGCTGATTTGCTTGTCTCGCCTGAACACCGGATGTTGGTCACGGGGGACGCTGCGCGGAGCCTGTTCAATACGTCGGAAGTGCTGGTATCGGCTAAGGATCTGGTCAACGGCAATTCTATTACGGTCGACACGCGACTGCGGGAAGTCACCTATATTCATGTTCTGTTGGAGGAGCACCAAATCGTTTGGGCAAACGGGTTGGAAACCGAGAGCTTCCATCCTGCGTCTGCCGCGCTTGCGACATTGGATGCTGGTGACTTGCAGCGCCTGTTGGCCGAGTACCCCGATCTGGAATGTGATCCGCACAGCTACGGCGGTTTTGCGCGCAGGACATTGTCGCCTTCAGATGCGGCGATATTGATGCACGCCGCCTAGGAATAAAGGCCGGCCTTTGATATGGGCCGGCCTGTCAGGACAGGTTTAGCTGTCTTTTCTGCTTTCAATGAGGGACTTGATGACGGCTTTGGCGCTGTCACTGGCCCAGTCGGCATCCCCGCGCAAACGCGCAATTTCACGACCTTCGGGATCAATTAGAACGGTGATCGGCAGGCCAAAGATTGCCATCTGGCTGGCGAGCGCCTGTTTGGGGTCTTGGTGGCGGGGTAAGTTGGTGATGCCTATGTCGCTGAAGAACTTTACAATCCCTTCGGGGCTATTGCGCCCTGTGGCGATGGTCAGGACTTCGAAGTCATCGCCGCCGAATTCTTTTTGCAATTCGGACAGATGCGGCATTTCCTTGCGACACGGCGCGCACCATGTTGCCCAAAAATTCACCAGCACATATTTGCCGCGATAATCTTCTAGTGTTGCGGTGCCTGCGCCATCCGCCAGATTGAATGCCGCGTTTGACGTCGCCTGAGGCGCATCATGAACAGCCAGTTTTTTCATATCACCTGCAAGCAGCGGCATGATGATATCCGCATCATCGGCCAGCACGGGGTTTGCACCTGCCGCGAGGGCTGTATAAACGAAAGCGAATAGTAGTTTCTTCATGGGTCCCTCCGAGGGAATAGGCATATGGCAAACGATACATCGAACACGACCAAGACATCGAACAAAATGTGGGGCGGCCGTTTTTCCGCAGGTCCTGATGCGATCATGGAAGCAATTAACGCTTCGATCAGTTTCGACAAGCGGATGGCAGCCCAGGATATTGCCGGGTCTCGGGCCCACGCAGCCATGTTGGCCGCAACGGGTATCATCAAGACTAACGATGCCGAAGCCATTCGGGAAGGCCTGCTCACGGTCTTGTCAGAAATCGAGGGCGGAACGTTCGAATATTCTGCTGCTTTGGAAGACATTCACATGAATGTGGAGGCGCGCCTGAAAGAAGTCATTGGTGAGCCAGCAGGCCGGTTGCACACAGGGCGGTCGCGCAACGACCAAGTTGCGACTGATTTCAAGCTGTGGGTCCGTGACCAATTTGATGCCGCCGAAGAATCGCTCCTCGCTCTCATTCGTGCGCTTCTCGCTCAAGCTGAAGCAGGCGCGGATTGGGTGATGCCCGGATTTACGCATTTGCAAACCGCCCAGCCCGTAACGTGGGGCCACCATATGATGGCATATGTCGAGATGTTTGGCCGTGACCTGAGCCGCATGCGCGATGCCCGTGCACGGATGAATGAATGTCCGTTGGGCGCGGCTGCACTGGCGGGGACATCTTTCCCGATTGACCGCGATGCAACTGCCAAGGCGCTGGGCTTTGACCGTCCCTCTGCCAACAGCCTTGATGCTGTAAGTGACCGTGACTTTGCGCTGGAATTTCTTGGGGCGGCCAGCATTTGCGCCATGCACCTTAGCCGCTTTGCAGAAGAATTGGTGATCTGGTCTTCAGCGCAATTCCGCTTTGTGGCTTTGTCGGATCGTTTCTCGACGGGTTCCAGCATCATGCCGCAAAAGAAAAACCCTGACGCAGCCGAGCTGATCCGCGCCAAGATTGGCCGGATTTTTGGTGCGAATGTCGCGCTGATGATGGTGATGAAGGGGCTGCCCTTGGCCTATTCAAAGGACATGCAGGAAGATAAAGAACAAGTGTTTGACGCTGCCGATAACCTCATGCTGGCACTGGCCGCAATGGAGGGGATGGTGCGCGACATGACGGGCAACCGAGAAAATCTGGCCGCCGCAGCGGGCAGCGGGTTCTCAACCGCGACCGATCTGGCCGATTGGCTGGTGCGTGTGTTGGGTCTGCCGTTCCGTGACGCACATCACATCACCGGATCGCTGGTTGGTGTTGCCGAAGCGCAGGGGTGTGACCTGCCTGATTTGACGCTGGACCAGATGCAGGCGGCCCATGCTGGCATTACCGAAGGCGTGTTTGATGTTCTCGGTGTTGATAACTCGGTCAATTCGCGCATGTCCTATGGCGGCACCGCGCCTGCGCAAGTGCGTGCACAGATCGCCCGTTGGAAAGAAGTGTTGGAATGAAATATCTGGTAGCTCTTGCCGTTCTGGCGCTGGCGGCTTGTGGTGTGGACGGTGAACCCGTTCAACCCGCTGGCGGCGTTAGCGTGTCGTTGACACCGTCTGCGGGCGCTCTGGAAGCAGAACTGGGCGCTGGGCAAGAACCTTTGCAGGTAGGCACGGGGCTATGAGAGGGGTAGCGATTGTGCTGCTGTTGTTTGTGGCGGCCTGTGGCAGGCCAGACCCAAACGCCCCGCGTGAAACATCGCCGCGCCAACACACGACAGTCACAACGCCTGGCGTTACGGTGTCTGGCTCTGCTGAGTTCGGCGTTACAGGCCGTTGGTGATGTCGGTCTCCCGCATGATCTATCTGGTGCTGGCTGTTCTTGGAGCAGTGGTGCCGATGTATTATTTCTTTCAGTGGTTTCAGGAAAACAGCTGGAATATCAGGGCGATGGTTGACGCGTGGCATGCAAATGCTGCAAGCACCGGATTGGTGTGGGATCTGACGATCACGGCCATTGCGCTGACTGTGTGGATCATCGTCGAGGTTGCAACACGCCGCAACTGGACGGCGCTGATCGCCATCCCCGCAACGTTTTGTATCGGGGTAAGCTGCGGCTTGCCACTTTATCTATTTTTACGCACCGCACCTGTTCGATAGGGCGGAATTGAGTCTAGAGGCAAAATAACAAATGGATCACTTCCTGTATAAAAACGGCGCGCTTTTTGCCGAAGACGTTCCTGTGGCGGAAATCGCAGCAGCAGTCGGGACACCTTTTTACGTCTATTCCACGGCAACATTGCTCCGTCACTTTCAGGCCTTTGACGAGGCGCTGGAAGGGATGGACCATCTGGTTTGTTATGCCATGAAAGCCAACTCCAATCAGGCTGTTTTGCGGACACTTGCGCAGGCGGGCGCTGGCATGGATGTGGTGAGTGAAGGCGAATACCTGCGCGCGCGCGCGGCGGGTGTGTCGGGGGATAAGATCGTGTTTTCCGGTGTTGGTAAAACGGCGCGGGAAATTCGTGTGGCGCTAGAAGGTGGCATTCGGCAGTTCAACGTGGAAAGCGAACCAGAGATGGAAGTGCTGAACGCGGTGGCGCTGGAGCTGGGTAAGGTGGCACCGATTACCGTGCGGGTGAACCCCGATGTAGACGCCAAGACCCATGCAAAAATTGCGACTGGAAAATCAGAGAATAAATTTGGCATTCCGATCGCCCGCGCGCGTGAGGTCTATGCGATGGCCGCCGCGATGAAGGGCCTTGAGGTGATCGGGATCGATGTTCACATCGGATCACAGTTGACCGATCTGGCCCCGTTTGAGCAAGCCTATCAAAAAGTTGCTGAACTGACGGAACAATTGCGCAATGACGGTCATGTGATCAAACGGCTTGATCTGGGCGGCGGTCTGGGCATCCCGTATGAGACAAGCAACCAAGCACCGCCTTTACCGCGTGATTATGGCGCAATGGTGCAGCGTACCTTGGGGCATCTGGATTGCGAGATCGAGATTGAACCGGGCCGTTTGATTGCAGGTAATGCAGGCCTGATGGTGAGCAAGGTGATCTATGTGAAATCTGGCGAGGGTCGCGATTTTCTGATCCTTGACGGGGCCATGAATGATTTGATCCGCCCTGCAATGTATGACGCGCACCACGATATTGTGCCTGTTGTTGAGGCCGCTGTTGGCGTTGAAAAGCAGCCCTATGATATCGTCGGCCCTGTTTGCGAATCCGGTGATACGTTTGCCAAGCAACGCCAGATGGTGCCAATGGCTGCGGGGGACTTGGTGGCGTTTCGTAGTGCGGGCGCTTATGGTGCGGTGATGGCCAGCGAATATAACTCGCGGGCGCTAATCCCCGAAGTCTTGGTCCATGGTGATCAATTTGCGGTTATCCGCCCACGGCCCACCTTTGACGAAATGATAAATCGCGATACCATACCTGAATGGCTTGAGCCGCTTCCCGCGTCCTAAGCGCCGAACGCCCTGAGAGGTCACTATGGTTCAATTCACTGCCGATGATCTGAAGCGGACGCTGCAGGGTCTGCGCTGGCCGCTGCGGCTGACGCGTATGGGAATGGTTGCCGAAACTGTTGTCCGCAGCTTTTGGCCTTTCTTGACTGTGGTCTTGTTCGCCACTGCCGCCGCGATGATGGGGCTGCACGAGGTGCTCCCGATCACGCTGCTGTGGACCGTTGTCGGCGGGATCGTTGGTGTAGGGCTTTGGGCGCTGATCTATGCGCTGCGCCGCTGGTCGTGGCCCACGCGTGATGATGCTATGGCGCGTCTGGATGGGAGCCTGAAAGGGCGGCCTTTGACGGCCTTGTTGGATGATCAGGCCATTGGCGGCGGCGATGAAGCATCGGCGGCTGTGTGGCGGGCGCATAAACGGCGCATGGCCGAGCGTGCTGCAACCGCGCGGGCGGTGGCAGGTGACCTGCGGGTGGCTGCCCGTGATCCTTATGCGTTGCGCTATGTTGCTGTCTTGGCATTTGGCATAGCGGTTTTGTTCGGGTCGGTATGGCGGCTGGGCACGGTCGCCGACATGGCACGTGGGGGCACGGTTGATTTGGCGTCAGGGCCTGTGTGGGAAGGCTGGGCAGAACCGCCGCGCTATACGGGCAAGCCAACGCTTTATTTGAATGACCTGGCCGAAGGATCGCTTGAGCTGCCGATTGGGACACTGATCACCCTGCGTCTTTACGGAGAAGTGGGCGCGTTGGAGGTTTCCGAAGAGGTGTCGGGTGCTCTGCGTGCAAAAAATGATGATACCCCGCCGCAGATGGCCTTTGATTTCAAAGTGAACCGTGGGGGTTCCATTGCGGTTGAGGGGCCAGCAGGGCGGACATGGAATGTGATGGTGCGAGCCGATGAGGCACCAGAAATCGAAATCCTTGGTGCGCCAAACGTCTCTGCGATGGGTGAAATGCAACTGCCTTTTGTGGCTACGGATGATTACGGGGTTGAGGCAGGCGAAGCGCGGATCATGCTTGATCTGGCCTCTGTGGACCGCCGCTATGGTCTGAGTGCGGAGCCAGAAGCGCGTGCAGAAATCACTGTTCCACTACCCATGCCAATATCTGGAAGCCGCATCAATTTTGAAGAAAAGCTAGTGGATGATTTTTCACAGCATCCATGGGCGAATCTGCCTGTTACCGTCGCAATGACAGCATTGGACGCGGCAGAGCAGCAAGCGCAGACAGCGCCAATGCAGATGACCTTGCCAGGGCGGCGGTTCTTTGATCCGACGGCGGCAGCGGTGATCGAATTGCGCCGTGACATTTTGTGGAACCGTAGCAACGCCAAGCGCACGGCGCAGATTTTGCGCGCTGTTAGCTATCTGCCGGAGGATGCCTTTCGCGACGAGACAACAGCGTTGCGGGTGCGCGAATTGATTGAGCAGATTGAGACGTTGGCGCGTTTCGGGCTGGATGATGCAGCGCAGGATCAGCTTGCGCAGGATATGTGGGATCTGGCGCTGGAGCTGGAGGAAGGCGATCTGGAAGACGCTCGCGAGCGGATGCGCCGTGCGCAAGAGCGCCTGAACGAAGCAATCAAAAATGGGGCCTCGGATGAGGAAATCGCGGAACTGATGCAAGAACTGCGCCGTGCCACGGATGAATTCATGCAGCAGCTTCAACGTGAGCAGGCAGAGAACGGCGAAGGCAAGGACCAGAGCCAGCAAGAGCAAGGCGAGTCCATGCAGATGACTCAGGACGATCTGCAACGCATGATGGACCGCATTCAGGAGTTGATGCAAGAAGGCCGTATGGCCGAGGCCGAGCAGGCCCTGCGTGAATTGCAAGACATGATGGAAAACATGCAGGTGACTGAGGGCGAATCCGGTCAAGGTGGCCAATCCCCGGGCGAGCAGGCGATGGAAGGTCTGGCAGATACACTGCGCGAGCAGCAAGGGCTGAGCGACCAAGCGTTCCGTGATCTGCAGGAGCAATTTAATCCAAATGCCCAAACGGGCGAGAGCCCAAATAACGAGGGCCGCAATGGGGGCCAAGGGCGTGGTGAAAACCAAGAAGGCCAACAAGGGGAGGGCGAAAGCCAGCCCGAGGGGGAGCAAGGTAACGGCCAAAGCGCGGAGCAAAGTCTGGCTGAGCGTCAGCAGCAGCTACGGGATGAGTTAAACCGTCAGGAAGGCCGTCTGCCGGGGCAAGGCACAGCTGAAGGAAATGCGGCAGGTGAGGCCTTGGGGCGTGCAGGCCGTGCGATGGACGATGCCGAGCAAAATTTGCGTGACGGTGATCTGGCTGGAGCGATCGACAACCAGTCGCAAGCGATGGAAGCACTGCGTGAGGGCATGCGGTCCCTGAGTGATGCGCTGTCTGCCGAAGAACGTGAGCAGCAACCGGGGCAGGGCGAGCAGCAAGGCGAGCGCCGCGCTGGCAACCGTGATCCATTGGGGCGTAGTCAGGGTAGCGAGGGTGCGTCAGGCAGCGATAACGAAGCCGACCTGAACCGTGACTCATATGGTCGCGCACGTGAGTTGCTGGACGAAATCCGCCGCCGCTCGGGTGAGGCCACACGCCCAGAGGTTGAGCGTGATTACCTCAACCGGTTGTTAGATCGATTCTGAAGGGATGATGTAGGGTAGGGGATGTATCAGGCGCTATTTGCGGCCATATCATCAAGCGACTTCAGCAATGACTGCACCTTACCATCAAGCCAGACGCGGCCCATATCCACCGCACTGACATACCCGCTCAGCGGGGCCTCAAGTGCGGGAACTGCAACGGCCAGACGCGGTGCTGCGATATAGAGCGCCATCAATGCGATGAACACCAAGAGCATCGTCAAAAAGCCGGTGCGAAAGCCGCGCCGCTTGCGTTGGTGTGTAGGCGCTTCGATTTCAGGACCGCTGTCAGGGCTGGCCGCACCTGTGCGCGTGGCGCTGGACCTCAGAGTTGAATTGATTTCTTCGATGTCAGGCAGCAAGTCGCGCCGCGATCCAAGGGACCCCAATGCAGTTGCCGCAGCTTCGGGCGCGCGACCACCTGATGCCTGAACTTCTGGAACATCCCTGCCGCGTAAGCGCTCCATGCGCTCATGGGCTTCACGGTTGCGGACGTCTGCGGTTTCTTGCGATACCGCTTCTTCCATATCCATGCCCAAGTCAGGTTGGCTTTCTAGCCCGCCAGACTGCATGTTGCGCCGCGCAGCCTGTTCGGCCTCGGCTTCTTCGCGCAAGATATCTGTCACATCTGGCGTAAGGGATTTGCGCCGCGGTGTGGGGTGTGGTGGAGGGGCCGTTTCTTCGTCTGGGGCGAATGCGTCCTCATCGTCAGCATCCGCTGGGATATGATCCGCATGATGCTGGAACCATGTTTTACCACAGTTGGAACACTGCACATCACGCCCTGCGGCAGGCATCACATCATCTGGCACTTCGTACTGTGCATCGCAATTTGGACAAATAAGTCTCATTTAACGCCCCGAAACTTTACTTTGTAAACAGTTTACCACCCGTAGAGCCTACCCTATTACGTAAGTAACCGTACGAAAAGTGCAATCTGGCCTGTTTGGCCTATGCGAATGGATTGAATCTCAAGCGATGCTAAGGCACAACAGGCTAACAAAAAGGGGCGTGTCGTGATCGAGCTGGAAAATGTGGCCTACAGCTATGGCGGGGCAGAGTTGTTATCGGACATCTCGCTCAAGCTTGCGCCCGGATCGTTTCACTTCCTGACGGGGCCATCCGGGTCGGGGAAAACCACCTTGATGAAGCTGTGCTACGGGGCATTGCTGCCCACTGCTGGCTATGTCCGCATCTTCGATACTGATGTCCGCTCGCTCTCTCGCGATGATGTGGCTATGCTGCGCCGTCGGGTTGGGGTGGTGCATCAGGATTGCCAATTTTTAAACCACCTGTCGGTAAACGAGAACATTGCCCTGCCTTTGAATGTCTCGGGTCGCGGCGCCGAAGCGCAGGGCGAAGATTTAGGCGACTTGTTAAATTGGGTCGGGCTGAATGAGCGTGCAAAAGCACTGCCGCCGGAGTTGTCAGGCGGTGAACGCCAGCGTGCGGCGTTGGCGCGTGCGGTGATTATGTCTCCTGACATTGTACTGGCGGATGAGCCGACCGGGAACGTGGATTGGGAAATGTCTCAACGGCTGCTGCACTTGTTGATCGAGTTAAATAGGATGGGCAAAACCGTTCTGATCGCCACCCATGATCTCAGTCTGATCCGCGCCACAAAATCCCAAGTCCAAGCGCGTGTGTTGCGCATTGCTAACCGCCGCATCCAATTGGCAGGGGCGGATCTGTGAGGGTGCTGTCGGGACTGACTTCGGTGTTGTTGCGTGCCGAGACACAGGCAGACCGTGTTGTGCCGCCGTCGGGCTTTACCGCGCAGTTGACGTTGTTTGCGGCAGGAGCCATGGCGTTTCTTGCTGTTTTCGCGTTGGCCTTGTCACTGGCGTCGGGGCGTTTGGCGCAGCAATGGGGGGCCGAGCTGGCGCGGACTGCTACAATCCGTATCGCCGCACCGCTAGAACAGCGGCAGGCTCAAACAGATGCGGCATTGCGAATTCTGGAGACCACGCGCGGAGTGGATACGGCACGTGCGCTGAGCGATGAAGAGCAGGCAGCCTTGCTTGCCCCGTGGTTCGGGGCAGAATTGCAACTGGATGAGTTGCCTGTGCCACGGTTGATCGAAGTCATCGAAACATCCGAAGGCATGGACGCCGTTGGGTTGCGCCTGAGGCTGGCAGCAGAAGTCCCCAGCGCGGTTCTGGACGATCACAGCCGCTGGCGCGCGCCTTTGGTCAAAGCCGCGTCGCGGTTGAGAATGCTGGGGTGGGCGTCCATTATTTTGATCGGTGCTGTGACGGCTGCGATGGTGACACTGGCTGCAAATGCAGCGCTTGCCGCCAACGCACAAGTGATTGCTGTATTGCGGCTGGTCGGGGCCACAGATGACTATATCGCACGTGCCTTTATTCGTCGCTTTACGCTGCGCGCCTTGATTGGTGCGGCGGTGGGAATGGTGTTGGGTATGATTGCGGTTTTGTTCCTGCCGAGCGGGGGGGATGAGGCGGCCAGCTTTTTAACGGGACTCGGATTTCAGGGGGTGCATTGGCTGGTGCCTTTGATGATCCCGCCGCTCGCAGCGGGTGTTGCTTTTGTTGCCACGCGACTGGCTGCGCGGCGGACTTTGGAAGGACTGTCATGAATATACTGCAATGGGTTCGATCGGTTCTGTTTTCGGCGCAGGCCACCGTGATGATGCCGATCATCGGCTTGGCTTATGCGCCATGGGCGATGTTTTCCAAACGCGGAGCCTATGCGGCCTGTCATGCCTATGCAGGTTGGGTGATCTGGACAGCGGGTTGGATGGTGAACATGCGGTGTGAAGTTCGCGGTACACCGCCTACAGGAGAGGCGTTGGTCGCGTCCAAACACCAGTCGTTCCTAGACATCTTGATGATCTACCATGCGCTGCCACATGCCAAGTTTATCATGAAAAACCAACTGCGTTGGGCACCTGTTCTAGGGCAATATGCACGCAGAATGGAGATGGTTTTTGTGGATCGCGGCAAACGCGGTGCGGCCATCACGAAAATGACCCAAGAGGTCAACGCGGGGTTGCGTACGCCGGGACAGATCGTGATTTATCCGCAGGGCACGCGCTCGGCTCCGGGAACCAAGATGCCTTACAAAGTGGGTACGGCGGTTCTGTATGAGCAGTTGAGCCAGCCCTGTGTGCCTGTGGCAACTAACGCAGGCGTGTTTTGGCCACGGCGTGGATTGTACCGCAGGCCCGGTGTTGTTGTGGTGGAGTTCTTGGACCCGATTGAGCCCGGAGAAGACCGCGCAGCCTTCCTTGCGACATTGGAAGAGCGGATTGAAAGCGCATCGGAACGGTTGCTGCAAGAAACGGGTGTGGCGCATCTCTATGAATAAGATCGAAAACATTCAGGCGCTTGAAGCGCTGTACGGCACACCGGGCGCGGCATCTTTGCAAAAGGTCGCGGACCATCTGACGCCGCTGTATTTGAAGTGGATCATGGCATCGCGGCTATGCATTTTAAGTACGGTTGGGCCGAACGGCACCGATGGTAGCCCGCGTGGTGATGACGGCCCTGTTGTCTTGCCGCTGAGCCCACACAGGCTGGCGATGCCCGATTGGCGGGGCAATCAACGCTTGGATACCTTGCGCAATATCGTTGAGGACGGGCGGGTGTCGTGCATGTTCCTTGTTCCCGGATCGAACAATGTCATACGGGTGAATGGGACTGCTTTTGTCACTGATGATGCAGAACTGGCATCGCGTTTTGAAAAGCGCGGGATCAAACCTGCGACCGTGATCGTGATTGATGTTCTTGAGGTTTATAGCCAATGCGCACGGGCGTTGATGCGTGCGAAAACATGGACATCAGGGGATGAAAGCCAAGGCTTGCCAAGTGCGGGTGACATCCTTGCTGAGGTGTCGCAGGGTGTTGAAGGCGGTCCTGAATATGACGCCGCTTGGGCGCCGCGTGCGGCCAAAACCATGTGGTAGGCCGCACGCCGTAAGTTTACGCGTGGATCGCACCATCACCGCAAGCAAGCGCCGCTTCGCGCACAGCTTCGGAATAGGTCGGGTGCGCGTGGCATGTCATTGCCAAATCTTGTGCAGATGCACCAAATTCCATCGCAACGCAGACTTCGTGGATCAATTCACCTGCGGATGGGCCGATGATATGGCAGCCCAAGATGCGATCCGTTTCTTTATCTGCGATCAGTTTGACAAAACCATCACCCGAGAAGTTGGCCTTGGCGCGGGCGTTACCCATAAAGCTGAATTTGCCAACTTTATAAGCGCGGCCAGCAGCCTTTAACGTCTCTTCGGTTTCGCCAACATTTGCGACCTCTGGGTGGGTGTATATCACACCAGGGATTACAGAGTAGTTAACGTGACCATGTTTGCCAGCAATCTGCTCGGCGGCGGCCATGCCTTCGTCTTCGGCTTTATGTGCCAGCATCGGGCCCTCAATGACGTCACCGATTGCGTAGATGCCTTTGACGGATGTTTCCCAATGATCGTTGACGGCGATCTGGCCACGCTGGGTCATGGAGATGTTCAGCGCTTCAAGGCCCAACCCGTCGACATAGGGACGGCGGCCGGTGGAGACCAAAACAGTGTCCGCATCGAGCACATGTTCGCTGTCATCCTTGCGCAGTTTGTAATGCACTTTGGCTTTGCCACGGGCGGTTTCGGTTTTCTGAACAGCAGCACCCATGACAAAGGTAATGCCTTGTTTCTTCAATGTCTTTTGAAGTTGGCGGCTGATTTCGGAATCCATGCCGGGGGTGATGTGATCAAGGAATTCAACGACGGTCACTTCGGCACCCAGACGGGCATAGACAGAACCCAACTCAAGCCCGATGACGCCCGCGCCGATCACAACCATTTTCTTGGGAACTTTGCCCAATTCAAGCGCGCCAGTAGAGGTTACAACGGTGGTTTCATCGACTTCCACTCCAGGGAGTGAAGACGGCTCGGAGCCAGTAGCGATGATGATGTTTTTGGCGGTGTGCACGTCGTCGCCGACTTTGACTTTGCCCGCTTCGGGGATGGTCGCCCAGCCTTTGATCCAGTCTACCTTGTTCTTTTTGAACAAGAATTCGATACCTTTGGTGTTGGTATCAATGGTGGATTGTTTGTACTTGAGCATTTGGGGCCAATCCACGGAAGGGCTTTTGCCCTTGAGGCCCATTTCGGCAAAGTTATGCTCGGCTTCGTGCAGCATGTGGGAGGCGTGCAGCAGGGCTTTGGAGGGGATACAGCCTACGTTCAGGCAGGTGCCGCCGAGGGTCTCACGGCCCTCTACGCAAGCGGTTTTCAGGCCGAGTTGCGCGCAACGGATTGCGGACACATAGCCGCCGGGGCCTGAGCCGATGATGATGACGTCGTAATCCGACATGGGGTTCTCCTTAGTAAATTAGCTTGGTGCGGAGGGTACAGCACATGTACACCCCCTGTACACCGATGAGGCTCAAATGAGAGCGGCGATGAGGATGAGGGTTGTGGCGAGGAAACCAGTGACCCAGATGAGCGTCCGGCCCGGTGTCCAGCCGAAGAAATAGGCTGGAACAAACAGAACCCGTGCGGCCAGATAAACCCACGCACAAGTGGCGGTGAAGGCGCTGTTTTGCCCAGACATCTGCGTTACGGCGACGGCAATGCCAAATAGGATCAAGCCTTGGAAGTGGTTTTCAAATGCACGGCCCAGACGGGCTGTGCCGTCTGACATCTGGCGGCTGGGCGGGCGATCACGCGGTGACATCATATAGCCAGAGCCAACTTGTATGTTGGCAGGCACGGCAACAAGAACGAATTGTAGCACCTGCAACAAGGCGGCAAGCGTGAGGACGGTGAGTTCGGGAGTCATTATACTGTCTCGATGAAATAATGGCTCGCTTGGGTGACGGTAGAGGCGTCATCCGAGCTGAGCGCGTTTGAGCGGGTGATCCATTGATCGGCGCGGTCACGGTCATTGACCGTTAGTAGGGTGAAGGCGCGTTTGGGGTTGTCGGCATCGCGCCAGATTTGCAAAACGCTCAGTCCCGCGTCGCGGCGCGCTTCTTCATCGGCAGCAAAGGCAGTTTGCCAAGCGGTGAAATCAGTAACTTCGAAGTGGCAGATCAGTTGCATGGCGTCTCTCCTTCGGGGCTGTTGCCCTTTAACATATGGGGCAGGGTAGGCGGGTTTCCAAGGTGAATCCTGTGTGGTTTCTAACCAAGGGTGGTCCTACGCCCTGTCGCGATGAGCGTCCCACACGCGATCCACTCTCCATTTTGCTGAACGAATATATCAGCGGCCCCGACGCAAGTGTTTTTACCAACCTGTTTGGCCTGTCCGACAGCCCGTAATCTGGCACCTTGGGAGTTGCCCAGCATTTTGATCGTGAAATCCATTGTAGACATAGCATCGGTCAAGGGCAGTTTGGTGGTGACAGAGAGCATCGCCGCCATATCACCCAAAGCGCCAACCGAACTGGCTGCGAAGCAGCCGGGGGGCGCTTCGAATGGCGGGGTGAGGGGGGCCTCTAGTGTAACTGTCCCATCCGCCGCGGCGATGACCTCAACGCCAAGGGCGGCGCCAAAAGGCATCATACCCATCAAGGCCGTGAGGCGTTTGACAAGTTTGGGATCAGAAGGGAGCGAGGACATGCGCGGAGTTCCTTTGGAAAGGGGTCATTCGACAATTTCGATTGGGGTGCCGTCAGGAACGAGGGACCAGATTTTTTGCATCTCTTCATTTGTCACGGCGATGCAGCCATTTGTCCAATCCCATTTACGGTGTAGTTTCCCCAAGAAACCCCAGCCGTTTGCGATGCCGTGGATCATGATATTGCCGCCTGCCGAGACGCCCAGTTTTGCTGCATTGGCTGTGTCTGCGGCGTTTGGATAAGAAATATGCAAGCTGAGATGCGCGACGGAATTCTGGTTGCGCCAGTCGATCTGATAGGTGCCAACGGGCGTGCGTTCGTCGCCTTCTTGGACTTTGTGGCCCTGCGGGACCGCGCCTAGGGATACGGGAACCGACATGATCACTTGATCGTCGCGCAACAGGGTCAAGTTGCGGTCGGATTTATCAATGAAGACGCGGGTTGCTTGGGTTTCGGGGGCGGCCATCACAGGCGGTTGGCCCGACCCGATATAGCGCATTCCGTAGGTATAGGCCGTAATTGCGCCGACAATGACAATAACAAACAGTATGGCGATGGCTGTCTTTTTCATCATTGTCGGCGCGTTTCTTTTACAGGTCCATCAACAGGCGACGTGGGTCTTCCAGTGCTTCTTTTACACGTACAAGGAAGGTCACAGCGCCTTTGCCGTCTACGATGCGGTGATCATAAGACAGGGCGAGGTACATCATCGGGCGGATCACAACCTGGCCGTTGATGGCCATGGGGCGGTCTTGGATTTTGTGCATGCCGAGGATGCCGGACTGCGGTGGGTTCAGGATCGGCGAAGACATGAGCGAGCCGTAAACACCGCCGTTGGAGATGGTGAATGTGCCGCCCTGCATTTCTGCCATGGACAGTTTGCCGTCACGCGCACGCGCGCCTTTTTCACCGATGGCTTTTTCGATGTCGGCAAAGCTCATCGCGTCGGCGTCACGGATTACGGGAACAACAAGGCCCGTTGGCGTGCCTGCGGCGATGCCCATGTGGACGAAGTTTTTGTACACAACATCTGTGCCGTCGATTTCGGCGTTGACCTCTGGCACTTCGCGCAAGGCATGCACACAGGCCTTGGTAAAGAAGGACATAAAGCCCAGTTTAACGCCGTGTTTTTTCAAGAACAGGTCTTTGTATTCATTGCGCAGTGCCATCACCTCGGTCATGTCGACCTCGTTATAGGTGGTCAGCATGGCAGCCGTGTTCTGGCTTTCTTTCAGACGACGGGCGATGGTCTGACGCAGGCGTGTCATCTTTACACGCTCTTCGCGGCTGGCGTCATCTGCACTGACCGGTGCGCGCGGGGCGCTGGCGGCAGGTGCTGGGGCGGCTGATGCGCCAGACAGTGCCTTTGCAACGTCGTCTTTCATGACGCGGCCATCGCGGCCCGTGCCAGTAACCTGATCACGGTTCAACCCTGCTTCGGCCATCGCTTTTTTGGCGGAAGGGGCGTCTTCTACGTCTTTGCCACCAGTAGAGGCTGCTGCTGCGGGGGCAGGTGCGGCAGCGGGGGCGGATGCTGCGGCGCCTTCGCCCGAAGAAATAACGGCCAGTTTGGCAGAGGCGTCCACGGTGGAGCCTTCAGCGGCGGTGATTTCTGTCAAAACGCCTGCGGCGGGGCTTGGCACTTCGACGGACACTTTGTCAGTTTCAAGTTCACAGAGCATTTCATCTTGGGCGACGGTATCGCCGACCTTTTTGAACCAAGTGCTGACGGTGGCTTCGGTCACGGATTCACCCAAAGTAGGGACCATAACGTCAACGGCTTCGCCTGCGGCCTCTGGTTTGGCCTTGGGCGCTTCGGCGGCGTCTTGTGATTTGGGGGCTGCTGCTTCGCCGCCCTCGGATACCATGGCGAGTAGGGCGTCAACGCCTACGGTTTCGCCTTCGGCTGCAACGATCTCGCTGAGCGTGCCAGCAACGGGGCTGGGCACTTCGACGGTGACTTTGTCGGTTTCCAGCTCACACAGCATTTCGTCAACGGCGACGGTATCGCCCGGCTTTTTGAACCATGTGGCGACGGTGGCTTCTGTAACGGATTCGCCCAGAGTTGGGACGCGGACTTCATTGCTCATGGCTCAGGATCCTTTGACTGTTAGCGCATCGTTAATCAGCGCTGCTTGTTGTGCTTTGTGTTGGGACGCGAGGCCAGTTGCAGGCGATGCTGCGGTGGCGCGTCCGGCGTAATCGGGGCGTTTGTGTTTGGCTTTGATGCGGCCCAAAACCCATTCGATGTTCGGCTCAATGAAGGTCCAAGCACCTTGGTTTTTGGGTTCTTCCTGACACCAGACCATTTCGGCGTTTGTGAAGCGTTCCAATTCCTTGACCGCCGATTGGGCGGGGAAGGGGTAAAACTGCTCAAACCGCAGGATGTAGACATCTTTGATGCCGCGTGCGTCGCGTTCTTCCAGCAGGTCATAGTAGACTTTGCCCGAACACATGACGACGCGTTTGATTTTGTCGTCCGCCACCAGTTTGGTGTCTGAATTACCAAGTTCCGCATCATCCCACAACACGCGGTGGAAGCTGGAGCCTGTCTGGAATTCCTCGGCCTTGCTGACGGCCAGTTTGTGGCGCAGCAAGGATTTGGGGGTCATCAACATCAGCGGTTTGCGGTAGTTGCGGTGCAACTGGCGGCGCAGGATGTGGAAATAGTTGGCGGGTGTGGTGCAGTTCGCCACGATCCAGTTATCGCCGCCACACATTGTCAGGAAACGTTCCAGACGTGCAGAGGAGTGCTCTGGCCCTTGGCCTTCATAGCCGTGGGGCATCAGGCAGACGAGGCCGGACATGCGCAACCATTTGCTTTCACCGGAACTGATGAATTGGTCAAACATGATCTGTGCGCCGTTGGCGAAGTCGCCAAACTGGGCTTCCCACAGGGTCAGGGCGTTGGGTTCAGCCAGTGAATACCCGTATTCAAAACCCAGCACGGCATATTCGGACAACATGGAGTCGATGACTTCATATTCTGCCTGACCCTTGCGGATGTTGTTAAGCGGGTAGTACCGCTCTTCGGTGTCTTGGTTGATCAGGGCGGAATGGCGTTGGCTGAAGGTGCCGCGCGCACTGTCCTGACCGGACAGGCGTACTTTGTAACCTTCGGTCAACAGTGAACCAAAGGCGAGTGCCTCGGCGGTGGCCCAGTCGATGCCTTCGCCCGTTTCCATCATCTTGGCTTTGGCTTCCAAGAGGCGGGTGACGGTTTTGTGCAGCGGATAGCCATCCGGCGCAGAGGAGAGCGCGGTGCCTACTTCTTGCAGCGTTTCTGGGGCGATGGCGGTTTTGCCGCGCTGGTATTTCTTCTCGGTGGGGCGGCCCATGCTGGACCATTTGCCATCCAGCCAGTCGGCTTTGTTGGGGCGGTATTCTTTGCCAGCTTCAAACTCGTCATTCAGCTTGGCCTGAAACTGTGCCTTCATATCCTCGATTTCGCCTTCGGGGATCAGGCCGTCTTTGACCAGACGATCCGTATAAAGCGTCAGCGTGGTTTTTTGCTTTTTGATCTTTTTATACATGACGGGGTTTGTGAACATGGGTTCATCCCCTTCATTGTGGCCAAAGCGGCGGTAGCAGATCAGATCAATAACCACGTCTTTGTGGAACTTTTGACGGAATTCAGTTGCCACACGGGCGGCGTGCACAACGGCTTCTGGATCGTCGCCGTTGACGTGGAAAATCGGGGCCTCAACCACCAGCGCGTTATCGGTGGGGTAAGGGGAGGAGCGTGAGAAATGCGGTGCGGTGGTGAAACCGATTTGGTTGTTCACCACGATATGCATAGTGCCGCCTGTCTTGTGACCGCGCAGGCCAGATAGGGCAAAACATTCTGCCACAACACCTTGGCCCGCGAATGCTGCATCGCCGTGCAGCAAGATGGGCATAACTGCGGTGCGGTCTTTGTCACCCAATTGGTCCTGTTTGGCGCGGACTTTACCGATGACAACAGGGTTCACCGCCTCGAGGTGTGAGGGGTTTGCTGTCAGTGAGAGGTGGACGGTGTTGCCGTCAAATTCACGGTCACTGGACGCGCCGAGGTGGTATTTCACATCGCCGGAACCATCGACATCTTCGGGCTTAAAGCTGCCGCCCTGAAATTCGTTAAAGATGGCGCGATAGGGTTTCTGCATGACGTTGGCCAGAACCGACAAGCGGCCACGGTGCGGCATGCCGATAACGATGTCTTTGACGCCAAGGTTGCCACCGCGTTTGATGATCTGTTCCATCGCGGGGATCAGGGATTCACCGCCATCTAGACCGAAACGTTTGGTGCCCATGTATTTGACGTGCAGGAATTTTTCAAAACCTTCGGCCTCTACCAGCTTGTTCAGGATGGCTTTGCGGCCCTGTTTGGTGAACTGGATTTCCTTGCCATAGCCCTCAATCCGCTCTTTGAGCCACGCGGCCTCTTCGGGGTTGGAGATGTGCATGTATTGCAGCGCAAAAGTGCCGCAATAGGTGGTTTTCAGAATATCGGTGATCTGGCGCATGGTTGCGATTTGCAGACCCAGCACATTGTCGATGAAAATCGGACGGTCCATGTCAGCGTCTGTGAAACCGTATGATTTCGGGTCCAGCTCGCTCTGCTTGGTGTTTTCGCGCATGCCCAGCGGATCAAGATCAGCAGCAAGGTGGCCGCGAATGCGGTAGGCGCGGATGATCATCAGCGCACGGATGCTGTCCAGCACGGCACGTTGGATTTGTGTGTCGGTAATCTCGATGCCTTTAGCCGCGGCTTTTTCGGCGATCTTGCCGCCTGCGGCTTTGGCTTCAACGGGCCATTCGCCTGTCAGCGCAACAGTCAGGTCGTCCGTTGGCATGGGGGGCCAATCGGCCCGCGCCCATGAAGGACCAGATGCTTCTGCTTTGACGGAATTTTCATCATCGCCAAGAGCCTTGAAAAATTCTTGCCACGAGGCATCAACCGCATTCGGGTCGTTGGCATAACGGGCGTACATTTGCTCCAGATACTCGGCATTGTGGCCTTGCATGAAAGAGGATGCGTGGAGTTGGTCGTTTGCTGGCTGGTCGGTCATGGCGAGGCCTCACTGGAGAACACTTGACTTGTGGAACGGCGGCGGATGAACCGCCGCCGTTTAGAAAATGGGCTATTTTAGCCCATTAGAGATTTAGCCTTTGTTGATGGCTTCTTGCACAGCTTCACCAAGTGTCGCTGGGCTGTCTGCAACAACAATACCCGCTGCCTTCATGGCTTCGATCTTGCTTTCTGCGTCGCCTTTGCCGCCCGCAACAATCGCGCCTGCGTGGCCCATGCGGCGGCCTGGAGGGGCTGTGCGGCCT
Organism: Sulfitobacter undariae; assembly: GCF_014196805.1. GTDB lineage: Bacteria > Pseudomonadota > Alphaproteobacteria > Rhodobacterales > Rhodobacteraceae > Sulfitobacter > Sulfitobacter undariae. The sequence continues at coordinate 38,476 of NZ_JACIEI010000010.1, forward strand.
GCGATGAAACCAGCGGTTGGTTTCCAACGGCCTTTTTTCTTTTCATCCGCAAGGAACTGCGCCGCTTCTTCTTCGGCTGTACCACCGATTTCACCGATCATGATGATCGACTGTGTTTCTGGATCGGCAAGGAACATTTCGAGGATGTCGATGTGCTCGGAACCCTTGATCGGGTCGCCGCCGATGCCCACAGCGGAAGATTGGCCAAGGCCCAGATCCGTTGTCTGCTTTACCGCTTCGTATGTCAGCGTGCCGGAACGGGACACAACACCACAGGACCCACGTTTGTGGATGTGGCCGGGCATGATGCCGATTTTGCAAGCGTCTGGTGTGATAACACCGGGGCAGTTTGGCCCGATCAGACGGGATTTGGAGCCGTCCAACGCGCGCTTGACGCGCATCATGTCCAGTACCGGAATGCCTTCGGTGATACAGATGATCAGTTCCATTTCGGCGTCAATCGCCTCAAGGATCGAGTCTGCCGCGAAGGGGGGCGGTACGTAGATGACGGAAGCATTTGCTTCGGTCACGTGACGTGCTTCGTGTACCGAGTTGAAAACTGGCAGGTTCAAATGTGACTGGCCGCCTTTGCCGGGTGTGACGCCGCCAACCATTTTCGTGCCGTAAGCAATTGCTTGCTCGGTGTGGAATGTACCCTGCGAGCCGGTGAGGCCCTGACAGATAACTTTTGTGTTTTCGTTTACGAGGACTGCCATTTCAGTCGCCCTTTCTATTGTCTTTGCCGATGTCTGCTCAACTCACTTTGCATATCGCTGCGGTGGTCGGGCGTCGTGGCGTATTTAAAATAGGCGTTGCGGTAGGGTTTTGTACCGCAACGCGGATATCTTTTATTGGGGCGACTTAACCTTTTACGGCTTTCACGATCTTCTGTGCGCCGTCTTTCAGGTCATCAGCGGCGATAACATCAAGGCCGGAGTTGTTGATGATGGCTTTGCCTTCGTCAACATTTGTACCTTCAAGACGCACAACCAGTGGCACTTTCAGACCGACTTCTTTCACCGCGGCAACAACGCCCTCGGCGATGACGTCACAGCGCATGATGCCACCAAAGATGTTGACCAAGATGCCTTTGACCTGTGGGTCAGACGTGATGATTTTGAATGCTTCTGTTACTTTCTCTTTGGTCGCACCGCCACCAACGTCGAGGAAGTTTGCAGGTTCTGCACCGTAGAGTTTGATGATGTCCATTGTGGCCATCGCAAGGCCCGCACCGTTCACCATGCAACCGATTTCACCGTCCAGCGCGATGTAGTTGAGGTCGTATTTGGATGCTTCAAGCTCTTTCGCGTCTTCTTCTGTCTCGTCGCGCAGCTCGGCGACTTCGGCTTGGCGGTACATGGCGTTGCCGTCGAAGGAAACTTTGGCGTCGAGAACTTTCAAATCACCGCTGTCGGTAACGATCAGTGGGTTGATTTCCAGCATTTCCATGTCGCGCTCGATGAATGCTTTGTAGAGCAGACCCATCAGGTTAACGCACTGTTTAACTGCTTTGCCTTCCAGACCCAGCGCGAATGCGACGCGGCGGCCGTGGAATGCTTGGAAGCCAGTTGCAGGATCAACGGAGAAGTTGATGATTTTTTCTGGTGTGCTTTCGGCGACTTCTTCGATGTCCATGCCGCCTTCGGTGGAGCAGACAAAGCCAACGCGCGATGTTTCGCGGTCAACCAGCAGGGCAAGGTACAATTCGGTTTCGATGCCGGAACCGTCTTCGATGTAGACGCGGTTCACTTGCTTGCCAGCGGGGCCAGTCTGATGTGTGACCAATGTGCGGCCCAGCATCTTTTTGGCTTCTTCTGCTGCTTCTTCAACGGATTTGGTCAGGCGAACGCCGCCAGCCTCGCCTGCGTCGGCTTCTTTGAATTTACCTTTGCCACGGCCACCTGCGTGGATTTGTGCTTTGACAACCCACAGCGGGCCATCAAGTTCGGCTGCTGCGTTTTTGGCGTCTTCGGCTTTCAGCACGATGCGCCCGTCGGATACTGGTGCGCCATAGCTGCGCAGAAGGGCTTTGGCCTGGTATTCATGGATGTTCATATTGAGACGGTCCCGTTTGGTTTAGTTGATGCGTAATATACGCGCGAAATCTAATTTTTCCTGAATACCTTTTCGCAATGCGTTGGATTTGGCTAGTAGAAAATGACATTTGTGATCACACGGCAAAACCCTGTGATCACAAATCTGGTGATATTCTACGAATCGGCGGTGCGTTGCGGGGAATGGGGCATAAATCAGCAATTTATTGCTTAGATTATGTCTAAAACTATTGGTTCGTTAGGTTTCGACCTGAGCGTTGAGCCGCGCAGGGAAGGGAAAGTTCCCCGCCTTTTGGATCCGAATGTACCAAAGGCGGGGAGGATTCGGTTTAGAGCGGCATCAGCGCCCAGTAGTCGAGATCAAGCAGGACCGAGGGCAGATACTTGCCGTCTTCGCCGCGCAGATCGAAGGGGGCGCCGCCTTTGGTCGCAACCAAACGCAGGCGGATCGCGCCGACGCCGGGGGCGGATGTTTCGGCTTTGTCGAGCACTTCGGACCATGCGCGCACGGTGTCGCCTGACAGACAGGGATTCGCATGCGCGCCACCGTTGAGGCCGACCATCATTTGCGCATTCGCCAAGCCGTTGAACGACAGGGCGCGTGCCATCGAGATCACATGACCGCCATAGATCAGGCGGGTGCCGTCGGGGCGGGCCGAGGTATCGAAATGCACTTTTGCGGTGTTTTGCCACAGGCGGGTGGCCATCATGTGTTCGGCTTCTTCAATCGTCACGCCGTCGACGTGATCAATCTTTTCGCCCACTTCATAATCGCCCCAGCGGTGTGGTTCGCCCGCCAGATCAAAGTTGTAGTTGGAGAAATCCAGACCCTCGGGAATGACCAGATCGGCGGCTGCAATCGCATTGGGCAGATCAGGCACAACTGTTTCTGGTGCGGCTGCATTGACATCACGTTTGCGCACCATGACCCAGCGGACATATTCCATGACGGCTTCGTCGTGCTGGTTCAGGCCCGTTGTGCGCACATAAACGACACCGGTTTTCCCGTTTGAATTCTGCTTGAGGCCGATCACTTCGGATTGGCTGCGCAGCGTGTCACCGGGCCAGACGGGCAGCAACCAGCGGCCTTGGGCATAGCCCAGATTGGCGACTGCGTTCAGCGACACATCCGGCACGGATTTCCCGAACACCACATGAAAGGCGATCATATCGTCCAGCGGGCTGAAGGGCAGGCCGCAATCTTGGGCGAATTGATCGGAGGAGTAGAGCGCGTGGCGCGCAGGGTAGAGCGCATGATAGAGGGCGCGCTCGCCCATTTTCACGGTACGCGGTACGGCGTGGGTCAGGATTTGGCCAACACTGTAATCCTCAAAGAAATTGCCCGAATTGGTTTTGGTCGCCATGTTTAATGTGCCCCCAATTTTGTGTCTGGTGTGTAGGTGCCTTCGACTTCTTTCACCACGGATTGACCGCAGCGCATGACGCCAGCTGCATGGTCCCATGTTTGGGTGGGCGTACCGTAAAGCTCCCACCCTTTGTTCAGGGCGTCGGTGACTTTGTGACAGAAGGCTGAGGTGTCTTCCTCGGATAGGAAACGGTAAAGTTTCATGGCTGGTCCTTTGGTTCAGGAGAAGGGATTGACGCCAAGCGCGATGTGGATGCCGGCGATTGCGGCAAACATCACAAGCGAGATAACAATGAGGCGGATATAGGTGGGGCGGCCAGCGGGGGCAGGGGGTGTCCATGCTGGTTCGGATTTATTGATCAGGATGACCGAACCAACGGCCCAAGCCAGAATGCCACCGAACAGAATGATCGAGGCGAGATCACCGTTGACCAATAGGTGCGCGGCGGCCCAGATTTTGACTGCGGTGAGTTGTGGGTGACGTAATTTATAGGCGGGCCATGCTTTTGCGCCCTTGGCTGCGCTGGAGCCGTAAACCCAAAGCGCAAAGAGCATCGCAAGATTGTTGATGCCCTTTAAGAAGGCAGGCGGGTACCAGACGTTGATAAAGTCCGCTGTGCGGTACCCGATGATTATCAGGATCAGTGACGCGACAATGGCAAGAGCGATGAGGCCCTTGCCTTTGTCACCCAATGCCGCGCGTTGGGCGGGCATCAGGCGTTTGAAATAATGGGCGGCGGTCCAAAGGATCAGGCCGATAATCAATAGGGTCATGGGTTACTCCGTGGCGAGTGCTGCGATAGCCTCCAGCTTTGCCAGTGTTTCACGTGCCGTGGCAACATGTAGATTTTCCACGATCTTGCCATCGACCACCGCAACGCCTTGGCCTGTGGCTTCACACTCCTCAAACGCGGCGATCTGACGCTGGGCCAATTCGACCTCGGCCTCGGACGGGGTGAAGGCGGTATTGGCCCCTTCAAGCTGTGCAGGGTGGATCAGGGTTTTGCCGTCAAAGCCCATGTCACGGCCTTGGTCGCATTCTAGCTTCAAGCCTTCGTCATCTTTATAGGCGTTATAAACCCCGTCGATCAGGGCGATGCCGTAGGCCTTGCCTGCCAGCACGCACAGCCCCAAGCCCGCCATCATCGGCAGGCGGTCGGCGCGGAAGCGGGTTTGCAAATCTTTGGCCAGATCATTGGTGCCCATAACCATGCCTTGCAGTTTAGGATGCGCGGCGATGGCGGCGGCGTTCAACATACCCAGCGGCGTTTCCATCATGGCCCAAAGCGGCACATCCCCTGTGATCGCGGCCAATGCATCCAGATCCGCAGGTGTGTTTACCTTGGGCAGTAGAATTGCATCGGCACCCATGGCAGCGGCGGCTTTTGCATCGTCAGCGCCCCATTCTGTGTCCAGCCCGTTGATCCGAATGATTTTCATCCGTGCGCCGTAACCGCCTGTTTCCAGTGCTTCGGCCAAGGTTGCGCGCGCGGCTACTTTTTCTTCGGGAATCACCGCATCTTCGAGATCAAAGATGATGGCATCGGCAGGCAGGCCGCGGGCTTTGTCCAAGGCACGCGGTTTGGAGCCGGGGATATAGAGGACTGAGCGTAGCGGTCGGGCGATGGAGGGCATAGGGGGCTCCTGATTTGATTGGCTGCGAAATAATGTTGCGCACAAAGGGGCATTTTCACAGGTAAAGTTCAAGGTCAAACGCGCCGCGGCGCAGCAAAAATCAAATTGTCTCTAAGAGTGTGGTGCCGCGTTAACGGGTTTTCAGGTCTTTTGTACGAGGTTGCAGGCATTGGGCCAAAGCAAATCTGGCAGATCATTGGAGGATTATATCGTGACGCGGACAGAGAAATTTATACGCTTTGCTATCCTCACGCTAGCCGCCGCGCTATTCATAGCGGCGACAAAGCAAGTTGACGCGCAAGCACAGCCCTTGTGGGGTGTTGGTTTTGTTGGAGGGCTATAGTGCAATGTTGCGATTAAGTGGCCAGCCTTCAAAACGCCTGTGGTGCCGTTAAGTATCCCAAGAGGTCAGGTGAGCCCGTCCCAGATGAGTTTTAGGCCTGTTAAAGTCAGAAATACATAAGTGAGGGCGAAAAACAGGCGTTCTGGCACAATCCGATGCGCGCGAACGCCCAGCCATGCGCCAAGGATGGCGAAGGGAGCGAGCACTAGATTCGCCTTGGCGGTTTGCAACGTAAACATTCCTAGAAATGCATAAGGGATGAATTTGGTGAGGTTCACGGCCCAGAAAATCAGGACAGATGTGGCTTGGTAACCCGTTTTCCCTAGATTGCGGGACAAAAGGAATACTGCGGCAGGCGGGCCGCCTGCGTGGCTGACAAAACTGGTGAACCCCACGGCGAGGCCCGCAACCACGCCTGCGCCATCAGACATGTGCCGCGCCCCGAAACGCAGCCAGCCGCGTTTGGCACTGATTTGCCAGACGACAAACCCGACGGATACGGTGCCAATCAACAGACGCAACAAATCCGGCGAAGCAATACGGTAGAGCGCCGCTCCTAGCGCGATGCCCGGCAGCGCACCGGCAATGACCAGCAGCGCCTCGCGTGTGTGCCAGCGCCCCCAGTAAGATTTGAGCGAAACCGCATCAATCAGCATCAGCATGGGTAACATGACGCCCAAGGCAAAGCCCGGATCGACCACAATCGCCAGAACGGAAGACGCCGCAAAAGCCGCGCCAGAGCCGAAACCGCCTTTGGATATGCCAGCAAACAGCACAGCCGGCCCAGCGATTGCGAAGAACCAAAGATCTAGTGTGAGCATTGTCGCCCTGTGGGTTGTATGCCGTAGGGCTGATTGGTTGAAGGCTTATAGCAAGGGTTGGTCATGCACACCGATGATTTCGGCGAAGGGGCAATGTTTCTGGAAGTAGGGCTGCGCTTCCCTGTGATGACGTTTGTAAGATTATTTTATCGGGCATTGGAACCGAATGCAGGCCGGTACGTTGATTAGGCAGAAGATCAATAACTGGAACAACATCTTAGGAGTATCATTATGACACGTCTTCTCACCACTACAGCTGTTCTTTTGTCCATGTCCGGCGCGGCCTTTGCCGAGGCCGAGGCAACCAAGCCCGTAGCGGACCCGGTGACGGGTTCCTCAATGGAAGCGCCTGCAACAGCAACCGATCCTGTTGCAACTGATCCCGCAGCATCGGCCACAGCACCAGACAGCGCGATGGCCAATGAAATGGGCATTGCAGCAGCAGAGGCGTCCATCACGGACTTTTATGCATCTGACCTGATCGGCATGCGTGTGTACAATGTTGAGGCCGACTATGACATGGCGGCGCCACTTGCTGCGGGCGGCGAAACGGAGTGGGATGATATCGGCGAGATCAACGATATCGTTGTAACCGCAGACGGCAAAGTTTCGGCGGTGATTCTCGGTATCGGCGGTTTCTTGGGCATTGGTGAGCGTGATGTCGCGGTCAACATGGGGGCAATTAATGTCCTCACCCAAGACGGTGACGCAAATGATCGCTTCCTCGTGGTTCAGACTTCCAAGGAAGAACTGGAGCAGCTGACAGAGTTCACCCGCGACGACTTGTAAGCCGCTATAGCTGGACTGTTTGCGTAAACTTACGCTGGGCAGTCCACGCGCAAAACAGTGCAGAAGGCCACCCGCGCGGGTGGCCTTCTGTGCGTCTTGGGAGCGCAATGCGTCAGCCTTCTTGCACGTTGCTGCTGATGGGTTTATCCCCTCCCCAACGCAAACCTCATGGAGTACTGCACAATGGCTAGAGCCAAGATTGCACTGATCGGCGCGGGTAACATCGGTGGCACACTTGCCCACCTCGCAGCTGTTAAAGAATTGGGCGACGTAGTGATGTTCGACATCGCTGATGGTCTGCCACAGGGTAAAGCACTGGATATCGCAGAATCAGGCCCGTCCGAGGGTTTTGACGCCGCCATGTCTGGCACGTCGGATTACGCCGATATCGCAGGCGCAGACGTTTGCATCGTGACTGCCGGTGTTGCACGTAAACCAGGCATGAGCCGCGATGACCTGCTGGGCATCAACCTCAAAGTAATGAAGTCCGTAGGCGAAGGCATTGCCAAGCATGCGCCAAACGCCTTTGTGATCTGTATCACAAACCCGCTGGACGCGATGGTTTGGGCCTTGCGCGAATTCTCTGGCCTGCCACATGAAAAAGTCTGCGGCATGGCGGGTGTTCTTGATTCGGCACGCTTCCGTCACTTCCTTGCGGAAGAATTCAACGTTTCCATGCGCGACGTTACCGCGTTTGTTTTGGGCGGCCACGGCGACACAATGGTGCCGCTGACACGTTATTCGACTGTTGCGGGCATTCCTTTGCCTGACATGGTGAAAATGGGCTGGACCACACAAGAGAAACTGGACGCAATCGTTCAGCGTACGCGTGATGGCGGTGCCGAAATTGTTGGCCTGTTGAAGACTGGTTCCGCGTTCTACGCGCCTGCGACGTCCGCAATCGAGATGGCAGAAGCCTATCTGAAAGACCAAAAACGCGTGTTGCCTTGTGCGGCATATGTTGATGGCGCTTACGGTTTGAACGGTTTCTACGTAGGTGTTCCAACAGTGATCGGCGCTGGCGGCGTTGAGAAGGTTGTGGAGATCTCCATGGATAAAGACGAGCAAGCAATGTTCGACAATTCTGTTAACGCGGTCAAAGGCCTTGTTGACGCATGCAAAGGCATCGACAGCTCCTTGAGCTAAGTCGCAGCTTTAATGATTTTGAAAGGCGTACCCCCGTGGGTGCGCCTTTTTTAGTGTCTTTGACTGACATAAGCGAATTGGCCCTTTTGTGATCACAGGTATAATTGTGTGATCACAAAATGTAATCTAGATGCAGTTTTGTGGCGAATTAGCGCAAACAGCTGCGCGAATCCCTGCTTGTCTACGTGACAGCGCCGAAAAATTTGTTAGAACTACTCTCAAGTAGCCACAAAGGAGCCTGACATGGCTGATGTGAACCGGGGCAATCGCCCACTCTCGCCGCACTTGTCCATCTATCGCCCGCAGCTAACTTCGATAACATCGATTTTGACGCGGATTACCGGCAATGCAATGTTGATTTCGTCCCTGCTGATTGTGTGGTGGTTTCTGGCAGCAGCCAGCGGCCCTGCGTATTTCGCAATTGTGAACGGTTTCCTGACCAGTTGGTTTGGCGATCTGATCATGTTCTTCTCGGTACTGGGCCTGTGGTATCACTCGCTTGCGGGTATCCGGCATCTGATCTGGGATAACGCCAAAATGATGGATATCCCGACAGCAGAAAAACTGGGCTGGGCCTGTATCGGTGGCTCTGTGCTGCTGACACTGATCACAGTCATCGTGGTGTAAGGAGAGCATTATGTCCTATTTGACAGACCGCAAACGCGCAACGGGCCTCGGCTCGGCTAAATCTGGCGCTGCGCATCACTGGTCCATGACCATCAGTTCGGTTGCGTTGTTGGTGTTGATCCCGTTGTTTGTGTTTACTTTCGGGTCCGCATTGGGTGGCACTTACGAAGAAATCCTTGCGTATTACTCTCGCCCGTTCCCTGCGATTGTGGCGGTATTGACCATCGCGGTGACCTTCAAACATTTTAACGGCGGCGTGCAGACCCTCATTGAGGATTATGTGCACGGTATGGCGCAAAAAGTGTCGATGATTGTGATGACATGCATCAGCTACGGTGCAGCAGCGGTTGGCATCTTTGCGATTGCCAAGCTGGCGCTGTAAGCGCAGCAACAAGCGGCATGGCAGGATGACGTGGTCTTGCCAGCCAATACAAACCGGATTTTCAGGCGCTTGGCGCTGACTATAGACTGGGTCCAGTACGATTACACGGACAGACCCCAAGCTTTGAAGAGGGCACGATATGGCTGCTTATGAGTACGAGACCCACGAATATGACGTTGTTGTTGTAGGAGCAGGGGGCGCGGGTTTGCGCGCCACATTGGGCATGGCGGAGCAGGGGCTGCGCACAGCCTGTGTGACCAAGGTTTTCCCGACACGTTCCCACACGGTTGCGGCGCAGGGCGGCATTGCGGCATCCCTGTCCAACATGGGTCCGGATAACTGGCAGTGGCACATGTATGACACTGTAAAAGGCTCTGACTGGTTGGGCGATACGGATGCGATGGAATACCTCGCCCGTGAAGCCCCCAAAGCGGTTTACGAGCTGGAGCATTACGGTGTGCCATTCTCGCGTACCGAAGAAGGCAAAATCTATCAGCGTCCCTTCGGTGGCCACACAACCGAATTCGGTGAAGGCCCCCCCGTGCAGCGTACCTGTGCGGCGGCGGACCGGACGGGCCACGCGATTTTGCACACGCTTTATGGTCAATCGCTCAAGCATAACGCAGAATTCTACATCGAATATTTCGCCATTGATCTGGTGATGTCCGATGATGGCGTCTGCCAAGGTGTTTTGTGCTGGAAACTGGATGACGGCACAATGCACCTGTTTAGCGCCAAAATGGTTGTGCTGGCGACAGGCGGCTATGGCCGTGCGTATTTCAGCGCGACATCTGCCCACACCTGTACAGGTGATGGCGGCGGTATGGCGGCACGTGCAGGTCTTGCGTTGCAGGATATGGAATTTGTTCAGTTCCACCCCACGGGCATCTACGGTGCAGGCTGTCTGATCACCGAAGGTGCACGCGGTGAAGGTGGTTATCTGACCAACTCTGAAGGCGAGCGTTTCATGGAGCGTTATGCGCCGACCTATAAAGACCTTGCGTCTCGTGATGTTGTGTCGCGCTGTATGACAATGGAAATCCGCGAAGGCCGCGGCGTGGGCGATAAAGGGGATCACATCCACCTGCACCTCAACCACCTGCCGCCAGAAACGCTGGACCTGCGCCTGCCGGGTATCTCTGAATCCGCACGTATCTTTGCGGGTGTTGACCTGACCAAAGAACCAATCCCCGTTATTCCAACGGTGCATTACAACATGGGCGGTATTCCAACCAACTATTGGGGTGAGGTGCTGGCACCAACTGCTGACAAACCCGATGCGGTTTCGCCGGGCCTTATGGCTGTGGGTGAAGCGGGCTGTGCGTCTGTACACGGCGCAAACCGCCTTGGCTCGAACTCTTTGATTGACCTTGTTGTGTTTGGCCGTGCTGCTGCCATTCGCGCAGCCGAAATCGTGGACCCGAAAACTGCCGTGCCAACGCCAAACCAGAAATCCGTTGATGCGGCTTTCGCCCGGTTTGACGCGCTGCGGTATGCTAAAGGCCAGACAACCACTGCCGAGCTGCGCCTAGAGATGCAACAAACCATGCAAGCTGACGCTGCTGTTTTCCGTACGGATAAAACACTGGCCGAAGGCGAAGAGAAGATGAAGGCAGTTTCTGCGAAAATCGCTGATCTTAAAGTCACCGATACGTCGCTTGTCTGGAACTCGGACTTGATGGAAACGCTGGAGCTGACTAACCTGATGCCAAACGCGGTGGCCACCATTACCGCTGCGGCAGCTCGTAAGGAAAGCCGTGGCGCGCACGCCCATGAGGATTATCCTGATCGTGACGATGTGAACTGGCGCAAGCACAGCTTGATCCGTTTTGACGGTGATAAGGCTGCTCTTGATTTCCGTCCTGTGCATCTTGATCCGCTAACCAAGCTGGATGAAGGTGGGATTGATATGAAGAAAATCGCGCCAAAGGCACGGGTTTACTAAGCATGACTGTAGCGGTGCAGAGTCTGAGCAACTGGCAGCAGATGGGGTTTACCCCTGTCTGTGCGCTTCAGGTGTTTGGTATGCGCCGCTCGGGCAACCACGCGATCATTGACTGGCTAATGCGCAACGCGCCCGAGGCCGCGACAGGTGGCGTGTTTTTCAACAACTGCAAGTTTGGCAAGAACCCCCAGCGTGCCTTTGGCTCGATGGATGTTTATGGTACCGATTATGCGGTGTTGCCGCACCAGAGCATGACAACGGGCGAGCGGGTTGCGCAAGCAGGCGGCACGCCTATGGCGATTGTATCTTACGAAGACCGTATGCCGCAGCCCGATGGCCAGCCGCAAAAAGCCAGTGCAGACATGAGTGCCGCAGATTTCAACCATCAGGTGATCATCTATCGCAGTTTTCTAAACTGGTCTGCCTCGATGGTGGCCAAGCTGAAACGCAACGAAGGGTATGGTGCGACTGACCGTGTGCGCATTTTGTCTGTTGCTTTGGACACCTATAAACAAGGGCTGGACCGTGTGGCGAAAGCCAAAGGCGCGATTGCGATTTGTTATGACGATTGGATGACATCCGAGGTGTATCGCGGTGGCATCTTGCAGCAATTGGGTTTGCCGCAACGTGACCTGAGCCGTGGCAAGATGCAACGATATGGCGGCGGGTCTTCGTTTCAGAGCAAAGTAACCGAGGTTGATCAGCTAGATTCCGTTTCTCGTGATACCGCCATGGCGGATGATCCAGAATATCAATTCTTGCTATGGACTGCGGCCCATGATCTGGCATTCATGGAACGTATCCTCACACATTTCGAACAAGATGCAGAGCGTCTGGCCACGTTGGCTGAGACGGCGAAATTGCACATCAAACTACCGCCAAGAGAGGCTTCCACATGATCCGAGCACTTCTATTGACCGGCGTTCTGGCGCTGACGGCTTGCACTGAAGTGCAAAACGCAGCGGATAGTACTGGCCGCAAAGCGGCGACTTCCGCCGTGACCGAAATCATCGCGATCCACTTTCCGCAGGTGCCAAAGCCGCTGATCCAGACCTTTACGGGCTGTGTGGTGGATAACGCCCAAGCGGTTGAAGTTCGCGAATTGGCCAAAGCCTCCATTGTGGGTATCGACGATGACACTGTTGCTGTCGTCCGCAACGTGCTTTCGCGTCCTGCGACCCAGACCTGCCTGAAATCAGGCGCGACCCAACTTTTCTAGATATTCCATGGCGCGTTGCGCCGTCTCACACAAAGGAACTGCATCATGGTACAACTGACGCTCCCCAAGAACTCCCGTATGACCAGCGGCAAAACATGGCCCAAGCCTGCGAACGCGAAAAATCTCAAGGAATTCCACATCTATCGCTGGAACCCTGATGATGGCAAAAACCCTTCGGTGGATACATATTTCGTTGATCTGGACGATTGCGGCCCGATGATTTTGGACGCGATCATCAAGATCAAAAACGAGATCGACCCCACGTTGACCTTCCGCCGTTCGTGCCGCGAAGGCATCTGCGGTTCTTGCGCAATGAACATCGACGGTATCAACACGCTGGCCTGTACTTATGGCATGGCCGAAGTCAAAGGTGTGGTGAAGATCTATCCGCTGCCGCACATGCCGGTGATCAAAGATTTGATCCCTGACCTGACGCATTTTTATGCCCAGCACGCCTCTATCAAGCCATGGCTTGAGACAGAGACACCTGCGCCAGTGAAAGAGTGGAAGCAATCGGTGGATGACCGTTCTAAACTGGATGGTCTTTATGAGTGCATCATGTGTGCCTGTTGCTCCACATCTTGCCCCAGCTACTGGTGGAACGGCGATCGCTACCTCGGACCCGCAGCATTGTTGCACGCTTACCGCTGGATCATCGACAGCCGCGATGAAGGCACAGGCGAGCGTCTGGATGAGTTGGAAGATCCGTTTAAACTGTACCGCTGCCACACCATCATGAACTGCGCAAAAACATGCCCCAAGGGCCTGAACCCTGCGCTGGCGATCAGCCAGATCAAAAAGCTGATGGTTGAGCGGACTGTCTAAGTCAGCCCGATGTTTGGTTGGCTAAAAAATATGATGGGCGGCGCGCGGTTATCCGGTGCGCCGCCCATTCCACGAGGGCCGTTGCCCGAACAAGCGTTGCGACAAGCGCTGGAGCGCCCCTGCGCGCCGATTGTGTTTGATCGGCCTGCCACAATTGATCCTTTTACATCCATGTTCGGCGCAATCCGTTTGTCGCGCAAGGATGAGGTATGGCCCGAATATGAAGGCACGCCACTCTGGCCTCTGTGCCAGATCAACCTGACCCAAGCGCCGATACTGCCGCAATCCCTGAGCGACCTCGCGCTGCTGACGGTCTTTATCTCGCCTCAACATGCAATGGCGCCGACGCAGATCATCAATACAGCCAAACCTGATCCGAATGCGACATGGGCGCTGCGCAGCTATACCACGTTGGATCTTTTGACGATTCCAAAGCAGCCTGCACATGGCAGCACTCTGTCGCCACGTTTGGGTGAATGGGCGGATATCACCGCCGATTATGCAAACCATGACGTTGCTGGGCAGGTTGTGGACACCACTGAGAATGATGTCTACGGCTATGAGTGGTGCAAGTCAGTACAGCAAACCAAACTGGGCGGATGGCCCCTCACCGCACAATCCGAGCCGTGGTGGGACTATCAAAAGTCGCGCGATACATGGGATTTTGTCATGCAGATTGAAAACGAACCAAACGCGGGTTGGCACGGCTGGGGCGATGGCGTCGCCTTTATTGCCCGTTCGCGACAACGTCCGCATTTGTGGGCCATTGATGTGCAGTTTACCTGATGGTGATCCTTCTCCTCCCGCTGATATTCGCCGTTGTGGTGTATTTTACGTGGCGTGGCCGTGCAGTGCGCGAATGCCGTTGGCGCGCCGATAGCAGCCGCGACAAAGGCAGTTTGCGCATGTATCACTGTGTGAGTTGCGGTGCCGAAGCCTATACCGCCACAAATGGGCCGCCTGAAACCTGCAAGAAAGGTGTTGGCGGAAAAGGTCTGTAAACCTTGCGTCACCCTCGACAGGGCAGCCCTGCCGCCGTAGCCTGAAACTGTAATGTCAGGGAGCGGGCAATGGGCGAGTTTTCACCAGAAGTTATCATCATCGGGGCAGGGCTTGCGGGGATGACGGCAGCCCATGAGGCGATCCTGCGGGGCCGCCGCGTGCTGCTGCTGGACCAAGAAGGCCCACAGAGCCTTGGCGGTCAGGCGTTCTGGTCACTGGGGGGGTTGTTTCTGGTTGATAGCCCTGAACAGCGGCGTCTGGGGATCAAGGACAGTGCCGAACTCGCGTGGAGCGATTGGCAGGGTTCGGCGCAATTTGACCGCGATGAGGATGCGAACCCGCGCAAATGGGCCGAAAAATTTGTCGAATTCGCGGCGGGCGATATGCGCAGTTGGCTGCATGGGCTCGGCATGCGCTGGTTTCCCGTTGTGGGCTGGGCCGAGCGCGGCGGTGCGCTGGCGGGCGGGCATGGCAATACGGTGCCGCGGTTTCACATCACTTGGGGGACGGGCACTGGCGTGGTTAAACCCTTTGCCGATCTAATGGTGAAATACGCGGCTGAGGGGCGGTTAAAGCTGGGCTTTCGCCACCGCGTAAATAACCTGATTGTAGAAAACGGTGTGGTCAAAGGGGTCAGTGGTGACGTGCTGGAAGCCACTACCGCCCCACGTGGGGTTTCGAGTTCACGCAAAGTGAGCAGCGGTTTTGAATATCGCGCCGAAGCCGTGATCACCACATCGGGCGGTATTGGTGGCAATCACACGATGGTACGCAAATACTGGCCCGAGAGGTTGGGCAAAGCGCCCAAAGTGATGGTGGCAGGTGTGCCCGACTATGTGGATGGCCGCATGCATGGCATCGCCGCCAAAGCGGGCGCAGGGCTGATCAATGGCGACCGCATGTGGCATTATTGCGAAGGTTTGCAAAACTGGGACCCGATCTGGCCCAATCACGGCATCCGCATCTTACCTGGCCCGTCCTCACTGTGGTTCGACGCCAAAGGTGATCGTATGGAGGCGCCGTTCTTGCCCGGGTTTGATACGCTTGGCACGTTGAAACGTATCCTGAGTGCGGGTGAACATAGCTGGTTTATCCTGACGCAAAAAATCATCGAAAAGGAATTTGCGCTCTCAGGGTCTGAGCAAAACGAAGATCTGACCAATGGCGGCTGGCGCGAGGTGTTGAGCGCACGTCTGGGCAAAGGCGCCACGCCTGCGGTTGAGGCATTTAAGGAGAAAGGTGCGGATTTCATCGTGGCTGATGATCTGGAAACACTGGTGGGACGTATGAATGCGCTTACTCCAGACGCACCAGTGAAATTAGACCACATCCGCAGTCAAATCCGCGCACGTGACCTGCAATTGAACAATAGATTCTGTAAGGATGCACAAATCACGGCAATACATGGCGCACGTAACTACAAGGGAGACAAGCTTATCCGTACCGCAAAACCTCATGAAATTCTGGACCCGTCCAACGGCCCGCTTATCGCGGTGCGCCTGAATGTGATTACGCGCAAATCATTGGGCGGCTTACACACAGATATCCAAGGGCGCGTGCTGACACCTTCAGGTGAGGTTCTGCAAGGGGCCTATGCTGCGGGCGAGGCCAGCGGCTTTGGGGGTGGTGGCTATCACGGATATAACGCGCTGGAGGGGACGTTCCTTGGTGGTTGTCTGTTCTCGGGCCGTATCGCAGGACAAAACGCATGAGCGCCCCGTCAGGCGCCGCTGCGCGCCGCGCTATTGCCCCTGTTATTTGCTATCCGGTTGAAACTTTGCCTGCGCCCGATATGCCCATGCTGGACGCCGCACGCGCGACGCTTATCAAAACGGGTGAGGTCATTGTGCCGCCACGCGATGCGGCCACATTCACTGTCCCCGCTGGCCATTTCTTTCGCATCACCAGTGTTGAGGGATCACAGGTCGGTGACCTGAATTTATGGAACGCCATCGACCTGTCAGAGCGGTTCTATTCTGGCAAAACCCGTGCGCTGCACGGCACCCATATCACACGTGGCCAGCGGATGTGGTCCAGTTTCCCCGCGCTGCGCCCGATGGCGACCCTGACCTATGATAGCCTTGAATGGTACGGCAAAGACGAATTTGGCGGTTCAGTGCATGATGTGATTGGCACCCGCTGCGACCCCTATACTCACAACCTGCTGTCAGGAGGGCAGTATCATTATTGCTGCCATTCTAACCTCACACGCGCATTGGCCGAACATCTGAACATTCCTCGCATAGAGGCTGAGACGCACATCCATGATGTTCTAAATGTCTTTATGTGTACTGGTTTCACCCGTGATACGGGGCAGTATTTTATGAAGGCCAGCCCTGTCCGCGTGGGCGACACGCTGGAATTCTTTGCTGAAATTGACCTGCTCGGTGCGCTGAGCGCCTGTCCCGGTGGTGATTGCAGTACAGTCCATTCTTCGGATCATGCAAAATGTCACCCGCTGTTGGTAGAAATCTTTAAACCAGCCCCAGATACGCTAGCAAAATGGACCCCACCGCAGCCAAATGGATACAGCCGCCAACACGGCGACTGATCCAATTTTTTGAGCTAAGCCGAGCGGCCTTATGCCTCGCTAAAGGCTGCTTCGAGTGCGATTTCAACCATCTCGCCAAAAGACCGCTCGCGTTCTTCTGCTGGCAGCGCTTCGCCAGTTTGCAGGTGGTCAGACACCGTCAAGACTGCCAGCGCACGGCGGCCATGGCGGGCGGCGAGTGTATACAGCTCGGCTGCTTCCATTTCTACTGCCAGAATACCGTGGCGCACCATCTGTTCATCCAGATCGGGACGTTCGGCGTAGAAAACATCGGATGAATAGATGCCGCCGACATGGGTTTTGGTCCCTTTTGCTTCGGCAGCGGCAACAGCCGCTCGCAAAAGTCCCCAATCTGCGCAGGGTGCGTAATTCATCTCGCGCAAAATGCCAGAGGAAGGTGAGGTGATTGTGCTGGCTGTCATCGCTACGATTACGTCACGAATACCGACATGTGGCTGCATGCCACCACACGATCCAATACGGATCAGGGTTTGGGCATCGTAATTTGTAATCAGCTCATTGGCGTAAATGGACAGGGACGGCATGCCCATGCCCGACCCTTGTATCGTCACGCGGTGCCCACGCCATGTGCCTGTAAAGCCCAACATGCCGCGGACTTCATTGACCAGCACTGCGTTATCGAGAAACGTTTCTGCGGCCCATTTGGCGCGATATGGATCGCCGGGCATCAAAACGGTTTGTGCAATTTGGTCAGGGGCCGCGCCGATGTGAATGGTCATCTGTGAATCTCCAATTGGGTTTATCACAAGATGCCCAGCCTGCGCCGCAGGAGCAAGGGCCAGTTGGTGACTGGACTCTAGTTCATCTGCAACCCATGCGTGTCGATCACATCTAGGTTACCCTAGTGCGAGAGGTGGCCAAAAGGCTTGGTTCCTCTCGCACTAGGGTCAGTAAAATCAGATTTCCAGTGTCGCTGGATCAATTCCATTTGCAATTGATTCGCGGTACCAATTGGGTTGGCGGCCTTTCCCTGTCCATGTTTTGCTTGGATCTGAGGGGTCAGCATATTTTGGTTTTGAAGGTTTCGCGGGCTTTTTAGGGGCCTTTACCTTTTTAACCTTGGTGGGTTCTTCGCTATTTAACTCATTGAGAGAAAAGCCAAATTCGGCTGCTGCACGTTCGGCGGCCTTGCGTGCGTCGCGTCTGTCTCGGGCTTGTGCCGATAGCAGCGCTTTTTTGACATCAGCGAGTAGTTTTTCAAGCTCTTTGCGGCCGAGCGCTTTGAGGTCGTGGTTCATGGACTAAGTATTCCTTCATAATCTTAGGTTCACTTAGTCCATGTTTTTAAATTTTCCACTACTAATTGTATTTAGACGGGAATTATTCGGCAGAAATTGGCGCAGGTTCAACCAAAGTAACGATATCTGCCATAATTGTATTCAGCTCGAAATCTTTTGGGGTATAGACCCGCGACACACCCATTTTCAAAAGACGTTTCGCATCTTCGTCGGGAATAATACCGCCGACAATAACTGGAATATGACCAAGACCTGCGTCACGCATTTGCGCCATTAAGTCTTCAACCAGAGGAATATGCGAGCCGGAAAGAATAGACAGCCCGACAACATGGGCTTGGTCCTCTAATGCGGCGGTAACAATTTCTGTTGGGGTCAGGCGGATGCCCTCATAGGCGATATCCATACCGCAATCGCGGGCGCGAACGGCGATTTGTTCTGCCCCGTTAGAGTGGCCATCAAGGCCGGGTTTACCGACAAGGAATTTCAGGCGGCGGCCCAGACGGTCACTGACAGCGTCCACAGCCATGCGCAGATCATCCAGACCTTCGGTTTTATTGGAACGGCCTTTGCCAACGCCGGTAGGGCCACGGTATTCGCCATGAACGGCGCGCATTTGTTCGGCCCATTCGCCTGTGGTCACACCCGCTTTGGCTGCAACAATAGACGCAGGCATGATATTGCGGCCTGCTTGTGCGGCGGCACGTAGGTCTTTCAGGGCGGCTTGGACCTCGCCTTCGTTGCGTTGATCACGCCATGCATTCAGACGTTCGATTTGTTCGGCCTCGGCTGCGGGGTCCACAACCATGATGCCACCATCGCCTGTCATCAGCGGTGAAGGTTCACCTTTTTGCCATTTGTTCACGCCAACAACGATGGTTTCGCCAGCTTCAATGCGTCCAAGGCGGTCGGCATTGCTGTCGACAAGGCGCGACTTCATATAGTCGATGCCTTCAATTGCGCCGCCCATACTATCAATATGCGCCAATTCGGCGCGTGCGCCTTCTTTCAGTGCTTCTACTTTGGCGTCCACTGCAGGGTTGCCATCAAATAGATCATCAAATTCCAATAGATCGGTTTCATAGGCCATGATTTGTTGCATCCGCATTGACCATTGCTGGTCCCACGGGCGTGGCAGGCCCAAGGCTTCGTTCCATGCAGGCAATTGCACCGCACGTGCACGGGCCTTTTTGCTCAGAGTAACGGCGAGCATTTCAATGAGAATGCGGTAGACGTTATTTTCGGGCTGCTGTTCGGTCAGGCCCAGCGAATTGACCTGAACGCCATAGCGAAAGCGGCGGTATTTCGGATCAGTGACGCCGTAACGTGTTTCGCAAATCTCGTCCCACAAATCGACAAAGGCGCGCATTTTGCACATCTCGGTCACGAAACGAATACCGGCGTTTACGAAGAACGAAATACGGCCCACCAGTGCCGGGAAGTCTTCTTCTGCAACGCGGGGGCGCAATTGGTCTAATACAGCGGTGGCGGTGGCCAGAGCAAATGACAGTTCTTGTTCCGGCGTCGCGCCTGCTTCTTGCAAATGGTAGGAACAAACGTTCATCGGGTTCCATTTGGGGACCGATGTATAGCAGTACTCGGCCACATCCGCGATCATCTTGAGCGAGGGCGCAGGTGGGCAGATATAGGTGCCGCGCGACAGATATTCCTTGATCAAGTCGTTTTGTACGGTGCCTTGCAGTTTCGATACATCGGCGCCTTGTTCCTCGGCCACAGCAATATAAAGCGACAACAGCCAAGGCGCTGTTGCGTTGATCGTCATGGAGGTGTTCATTTGCTCCAGTGGGATGTCTTTGAACAGGGCACGCATGTCGCCCAAGTGGCCGACAGGCACGCCAACCTTGCCGACTTCGCCGCGCGACAGGATGTGATCGCTGTCATAGCCTGTTTGCGTGGGCAGATCGAAAGCAACCGATAGACCTGTTTGGCCTTTGGCAAGATTGCCGCGGTATAACTCGTTTGAGGCCTCTGCCGTCGAGTGGCCCGCATAGGTGCGGATCAACCAAGGGCGGTCTTTTTGCGGAACTTCGGTCATGGCGGCCTCTTTGAATCGGGTTGGCAATAATCTTGCGTTAGTTGGAGGGTATAGGCAACTTTCGGCAAGTGTCAATTCGCCGCAATGCGGCATGTGTGATCAACTGTCCACGTCATCGGGGTTGATGTCGAAAAACCGAATAGCCATCGGAGGGGGCCGACATGTTGCGGGGCGGCTGCAATAAATCCTTCGCGCAGATACAAGGCACGGGCTCGTGGATTTATAT
The DNA here is from genome assembly GCF_014196805.1 of Sulfitobacter undariae. GTDB lineage: Bacteria > Pseudomonadota > Alphaproteobacteria > Rhodobacterales > Rhodobacteraceae > Sulfitobacter > Sulfitobacter undariae. Next base: position 58,719 of record NZ_JACIEI010000010.1, read on the forward strand.
CAATGACGTCGAGACGGACATGCGCAAGATTGCGCGATTGTGCATGAGCTTTGATCGCGTCTAACAATGCGGTGCCGACCCCAAGACCGCGTGCCGCGGCATCCACGCAGATCCCGTCCATGAGTAAAGTGTTTTCGGCCAAATCACGCTCCAAAAGGTGAAGAAAGGGCGCCCGCCATGACGCACCAAGCCAACCGTAATACTGTGAAAGCTCGCGCAGCCCACCACCCGTCAACGCGCCTTCGGCGGTCTTGAAACCGGCAACGCCGATCACTTTTCCCGCAGGGCTACGCGCAACCAGTGCGAAGTCGGGTGAAATGATATGCTCAAAAAAGGCAAGCGCACGTGGGGTAGGGCCCAATAGGCGCCCCAACTTTGCAGAGAAAGCCTGCCAATAGAGGCGTGCTATGTCTGGGCGCTCTTGTTCGGTAAAACCTGAGGATATTTTGAATTTTGACACCCGACACTCCTTAAAACTATGAGTTAGATATTGTCCTAAGTGTTACAGACTGCAAGTGTAGGGCACATGACACAAACAGTGCAGCTTCCTCTTTGGCTTTTTGTCCTGATCGTACTGTTCGCTGCGGTGACAGCGCTCAGCCACTTTCTATTGCCTTCTGTGCGCTGGTTCTTTCGCCGCCGTTTTGAAAAAGCAGTTGCGCGGCTGAATAGTCGGCTTAAACGCCCAATCCAGCCGTTTAAATTGGCGCGGCGTCACGATATGATTCAGCGGTTGATTTATGATCCCGAGGTCTCGCGTGAGATCGCTTTATATGCTGAGCATAATAAGGTTCCCGAAGCGGTGGCCTTTCAAAAAGCTCATGAATACGCCCGCGACATTGTGCCCAGCTTTTCGGCATTCGCCTATTTCAGTTTCGCCATGCGGTTGGCCAAATGGCTGGCCGAAGCGGTCTACCGTATTCGCACTGCATCGCAAAATGATGTCATCATTGCCGCCATCCCCGAGGATGCAACGCCTGTGTTTGTTATGAACCACCGCAGCAATATGGATTATGTGCTGGTGACTTATCTGGCCTCCAAGACTTCCACGCTCAGCTATGCAGTCGGAGAATGGGCGCGGGTGTGGCCGTTGTCTTCTTTGATACGACTGTGGGGTGCGTATTTCATTCGGCGTCATGCGCGGGGCGCGCTTTATCGCAAGGTCCTGTCTCGCTATGTGCAAATGGCAACCAACGGAGGCGATACACAGGCGTTTTATCCCGAAGGGGGGTTGAGCCTGACAGGTGCGTTGCAGCCGCCCAAAGTTGGACTTCTTAGCTATCTGGTAGAGGGGTTTGACCCCGAGGGCGCACGCGACATTGTGTTTGTGCCAGTTGCTATTAACTATGACCGTGTGTTGGAGGACCGCGTTTTGATGGCTGCTCATGCGCGGGGGGATCGGCGCTTTGGCGCGCGCATTTCTGTGGCGGTTGCGTTCATTTTGCGCAAACTGTGGAATAGATTGCGCGGCAAAGACACGCGCTTTGGCACCGCCGCAGTGGCGTTTGGTGATCCGGTGAGCTTGCGAGCGTTGGGTAAAACCGAGGATATTGACGCGCTTTCCAAGACATTGATGAGCAGAATTGAAGCGGTGATGCCTGTCTTGGGGGTGCCATTGGTGGCGACGGCCTTGGGACGAAAAGGCCCGCTGAACGTGATGGAGCTGGAAGCAGAAGTCGCGCAGATACTGGAACGCGTGCCAGAGCAGAGTGTCGCAGTGGACACGCAAAACATCACGGATGAGGTCGCGCGCGCATGTCGCCATATGGAGCAGCATGGTTTGATCGCGATGCAAGACGGCGCGTGGGCAGTTTCTGAGGGTCAGCAGGTTGCCGTACAATTTTATGCAAATTCCATTGCGCATTACCTTCCTGAGGCGCATGAATTGGATGATGCTGCGAGCGCGAGTGATTATTCTGCGATTGCAAAGTCATAAAGTTACCAAAATGACGCCCTTGAGGTTGCAATGTTGCGCGACCATCTTTAGTCATTCGTCAAGAGCCGCGATTCTGCACTGCGGCACCCCTTATTTACGCAGGAGACCGACATGGCACTGGATACTACGATCGCGCAATACGAGGCCCCTGAAAAAGACCTCTATGAGTTGGGCGAAATGCCCCCCATGGGCTATGTGCCAAAGCAGATGTATTCGTGGGCGATCCGCCGCGAACGTCACGGCAATCCTAACACCGCGATGTTGGAAGAAGTTGTCGATGTCCCCGCGCTGGACAGCCAGGATGTTCTGGTCATGGTGATGGCGGCAGGCGTGAACTATAATGGCGTTTGGGCGGCTCTTGGCACTCCCATCAGCCCGTTTGACGGTCACAAGCAGCCATATCACATCGCGGGTTCTGATGCGGCTGGCATCGTCTGGGCCGTGGGTGACAAGGTCAAGCGCTGGAAAGTGGGCGACGAAGTTGTTGTGCATTGCAACCAAGATGACGGCGACGATGAGGAATGCAACGGCGGCGATCCGATGTATTCCCCGACCCAGCGCATCTGGGGATATGAGACTCCTGATGGTTCCTTCAGCCAGTTCACACGTGTGCAAAGCCAGCAATTGATGCCACGCCCCAAGCACCTGACATGGGAAGAAAGTGCCTGCTATACGCTGACGCTGGCCACAGCATACCGCATGTTGTTCGGTCATGAGCCCCATGATTTGAAGCCGGGTCAGAACGTTCTGGTTTGGGGTGCGTCTGGTGGTCTGGGATCTTATGCGATCCAGTTGATCAATACGGCAGGTGCCAATGCCATCGGCGTTATTTCCGATGAAAGCAAACGCGAGTTTGTGATGGATTTGGGTGCCAAAGGCGTGTTGAACCGCAAGGATTTCAACTGCTGGGGTCAATTGCCCAAAGTGGGCAGCGACGAATACGGCGTGTGGTTCAACGAGACACGCAAATTCGGCAAAGCGATCTGGGACATCACTGGCAAAGGCGTAAACGTCGACATGGTGTTCGAGCACCCCGGCGAGGCGACATTCCCTGTTTCCACATTTGTGGTGAAAAAGGGCGGCATGGTTGTGATCTGTGCGGGGACCAGTGGTTTCAACCTGACGTTCGACGTGCGTTATATGTGGATGCACCAGAAGCGTTTGCAGGGCTCGCACTTTGCGCATCTCAAGCAGGCTTCTGCCGCGAACAAACTGATGATGGAGCGCCGTCTGGACCCGTGCATGTCTGAAGTGTTTGCATGGAATGATCTGCCCGAAGCGCATATGAAAATGCTGCGTAACGAGCATAAGCCAGGCAACATGTCTGTACTGGTACAATCGCCTAAAACGGGCCTGCGTACATTGGAAGACGCGCTGGACGCTGGCAAGTAACGCCATTTCTCCAGTTTGACATTTTGATGCCCCGCGTACAGGTTGTGCGCGGGGCATTTTCATATTCAGCGTTGTAAATTGGGGTGGGGGCCTTAACGGCACTTTCCCCCGTGCGGTCATACGCCTAAAGTCCGCGCATGAGCCAAGACCTTATATATTCCGACGACCAAGCCGCCGCCCATGATGCTGTCTGTGCGATGTTGAAATCCGCAGGCATCAGTCTGGAGGATGATCTGTTGATGCCACCAAAGGCGGATAAATCGCAGGTGATGGCGGTGACAGGCAAGGCGGGTTCGGGCAAGACCCTGCTTCTGGCCGAGTTGTACCGCGCGCTGGAAGAGGCGGGGGTTGATATTGTCTCGGGGGAATATGAGAGTAAAAAGCGTAAAGACAAACGCTCGTTAGCGATCCTTGCACCCACCAACAAAGCGGCCAGCGTGTTGCGCTTGCGCGGGGTGCCTGCCACCACGATCCACCGCATTCTTTATACGCCCGTCTATGACCCAGAATATGAACGCATCGCCGAGTGGCTGGCGGGCAGTGGTGATCGGCCCGTGGATGTGGAGGGGTTGACCGATGTGGCATTAGACCGTGCGCAGGCCTTTTATGCCAAGAATAAGTCCATTCCGGGTGCATTGGCGGCTGCGGGCCTGCGGGGCAGTGATTTCATCACCGGATGGAAGCGCCGCGAAGAGCCGTTGGATATTGGCTTTGTTGATGAATCCTCGATGTTGGATGATAAACAATTCGCAGACCTGAAAGAGATTTTCCCGACTTTGCTGTTGTTCGGTGATCCGGCCCAGTTGGCCCCGGTTGGGCAATCTGGCACGATGGTGTTTGAGAAACTACCCGAAGAGCGGGTGATGAATCTGAACCGCATTTTCCGGCAAGAAGCTGACAACCCGATCCTTGATCTGGCCCATGCGCTGGCTGATCCTGACATTGGGTTCGAGCAATTTGAACGCATGGTCGAAGAGGCCTCCAAACGCGATCCGCGTGTTGTGTGGGGACAGCGGGTTGAGGTGGACCTGATGGCGCGGTCGCCTGTTTTGGTCTGGCGCAATGCCACGCGCATCCGATTGATCAACGCCTACAGGAATGTGCATGGCGCGCCGGAGGATGCTTTGGTCGAGGGGGAACCTTTGATCTGTGACGGGATTGAATTGCCGCTGAAACATCGCAAAAAGCGGTTGGACCTAGAGGCGCGTGGTCTGATCAAAGGTGCACAGGTGGTATATCTGGGGGCAGGGCGCAAACCCGGCTTCTCGCGGTTGCATGTGATGGGGGCTGAAGACCCCCAAGTAAGTGCGGCAAGTATCGTAAAAATCGAAAAGCCCGATGAAGAAGAACCCTTTATCCCCTTTGCTGCGCGTATGGGGGCCACGTTTTTGCACGGCGCTGCTGTGACGATCCACAAGGCGCAGGGCAGCCAGTGGGACACGGTGCAAGTGTTTGCGCCTGATCTCTATGCTGCGGCAAGGATGGGGCGGATGGAGGCAGGGCAACCGCTGTGGAAACGGCTGGCCTATGTGGCGATCACCCGTGCGCAAGACCGCCTGATCTGGGTGGTACGCAACCGTCTGTCGAAACCGACATATGCATTGAACGTCGATGATCTACGCGCCGCCCCTGTTGCGGCCTTGACGTTGGATGCCACCGAGGAGGAATTTGGATGAAATCTATCATAATCACGGGCGCCAGCTCTGGCATTGGACGGGCCACAGCCGAGATGTTTTTGCAAAATGGCTGGCGGGTGGGCTTGATTGCGCGCCGTGCTGACGTTTTGCAAGAAGTTGCGCAGGGTCATGACAATGCCATGGCGCTGACGGCGGATGTGACCGACCCAAGTGCGATGACGGATGCGTTCACGCGTTTTGGCGAGGTGGATGTGCTGTTCAATAATGCGGGTATGTTCGGCCCATCCGCGCCAATTGATGAAGTTGCTTTGGACGATTGGGCGCAAGTGTTGGCCGTGAACCTGAACGGAATGTTCATCGCCGCCCGTCTGGCCTTTGGCGCGATGCGTAAGCAAGGACGCGGCGGGCGGATCATCAACAACGGCTCTATCAGCGCGCATACCCCGCGCGAAAATTCGATCTGCTATACCACAACCAAACATGCGGTAACGGGGCTGACCAAATCGCTGGCGCTGGATGGGCGACCTTTTGACATTACAGCAGGCCAGATTGACATCGGCAATGCCGAAAGCGCAATTGTCACCGAGTTGAAGGCGGGTAACCCTGACATGCATACGATGGATGTGCGCCACGCCGCGTCATCGGTGCTGCACATGGCGCAATTGCCGCTGGGGGCCAACGTGCCGTTTATGACAGTGATGGCAACCAAAATGCCATATTTGGGGCGCGGTTAACGGCGCAGCAGGTTAAACACAGCCGAGGCACCCCATCCTGCCGCAATAGCAATGGCAAGGGACATCAGCCCGTAAAGCAAGGATTGCTCGCGGCTGAGCACAAACAGCCAGCGTTCCAGTCCGACTTTGCGCACATAGATGCTGGTTTCATATTCAGCTACAACCGCGCCCGCACGAGTGAGCAGGATACGCGTCAGGTATTCCCCTTCGGTCAGGGCGGCAGGCAGTGCAACCGAGGTGCGAAACAGCGTTTCTTCGTCTAGGCTGACCGTGCCTTCGTTCAACTGGTATTGGTTGGCTTTGGTTTTGATCCGGATCAAGGCTTCGGTAAAAGTGCTGGCGTTCTCGACACTGTCAGGCGCCCCAACCGAGCGGATGGCGAGAGGGATAGAGATGCGGTGGCGCAGGTCTTCTGTAGCGCTGAGTGCTACGCTCAAGGGCGCGCTGGTAGACACTGCATAGAAGCTGGGCGCGCTGTCAATTTCGACAGCGTCGGTGTTGATCCAGATGCCATACCGTTTTTCTTTTCGCCAAACGGTTTTCTCTTCCGAGGGGCCAGCGACGGTCACGATCACCTCAAGCGGGGGATCAGCAGGGATGGGTGCGTCGCGTTTGACAGCGCCAAAAATCAGGATCTCCGAGCCGTCGAAATTGGTATTGATCGAAACAGTGTCACTGCTGAGACCCAGCACAATTTCCTCGGCGGCGGCGGGTAGGCTGGCAAGCCAGAACAGGCAGGCGGCAAGAAACTTGTGCATCAGTGGCCACCCGTCGCAATTGAGTAAACTTCGGAAGGTTGCAGGAGCAGCTCCAGCGCCAGTTTTCCGCAAACGATCAGCACCAGTAGCGCCAGCAAGACGCGCAGTTGTTCTGCCTTCATCTTGACCCCGATGCGTGCGCCAACCTGTGCGCCGATAACCCCGCCAATCAGCAGCAGCAATGCCAGCACAATATCAACGGTGAAGTTGGTTGTGGCGTGCAGCATGGTGGTAAAGCCTGTCACAAAAATGATCTGGAACAGCGATGTGCCCACCACAACTTTGGTAGGCATGCCCAGCAGATAAATCATGGCAGGCACCATGATAAAGCCGCCGCCAACGCCCATGATTGCAGTTAGGATACCGACAAAAAGACCAATGATCACGGGCGGGATAACCGAGATATAAAGACCCGATACACGAAACCGCATTTTAAGCGGTAAGCCATGGATAGGGCTGTGTTTTTTGCGCGGTGGCTTTTTGCCTTTTTTGAGGTTTCGAATTGCATTCAAGCTCTCAACAAACATCAGTCCGCCGATGATGCCAAGGAAGATGACGTAGAACAGCTTCACCAGCAAATCGACTTGGCCAAGGGACTCGAGGTAGTTGAAAATCATCACGCCCAGCGTCGCACCGACCAAACCGCCTGCCAGCAACACGCCGCCCATCCTGAGGTCCACCGTCTTGCGCTTGAAATGGGCAAGCACACCAGAGAAGGAAGAAGCAACGATTTGGGTCGCGCCAGTGGCCACGGCAACTGAAGGCGGGATGCCGATAAAGAACAGCAGGGGCGTCATGAGAAAGCCGCCGCCTACGCCGAACATTCCAGATAAAATGCCAACGATTCCGCCCAGTCCAAAAAGAAGGAAAGCGTTAACCGAAACTTCGGCAATGGGCAGGTATATTTGCATGGCTTGTCCTTAGGCCAAGCGGCCCTCAAAATCAATCTCTCAAGCCTTCGCAGATGCGACAGGACTTAACAATCCGTGTAATCTGGCCTTAACGCTCTTTCACATATGGTTCGCCACCCGCGCGGGGCGGAATGGCTTTGCCGACAAAACCTGCAAGGATGATCACCGTCATGATGTAGGGAAGTGCCGACAGCAGTTGGCCTTGTACTTTCATGCCAATCACGGCCTCGATTACGTCGGGGCGGGTTTCCAAGGCACCGAACAGGCCAAACAGCAGCGTCGCATAAAGCGCGTGCCATGGTCGCCATTTGGCAAAGATCAACGCAGCCAAGGCGATAAATCCGCGCCCCGCAGACATGTCTTTGACAAACCCCGCCTGCAAAGCAGTGCTGAGGTAGGCACCCGCAATACCACAAAGCACGCCGCAGATTCCCACAGCCGCAAAGCGCAGGCCGACGACAGACACACCAGCCGTATCCACAGCCGCAGGGTTTTCACCCACAGCCCGCAGGCGCAGGCCGAAACGGGTGCGAAACAGTAGCCACCATGTGAAAGGCACAGCGGCAAAGGCAAGATAAACAAGGATTGAGTGGCCCGAGATCAGCTCATAATAAAGCGGGCCAATGATCGGAACGCTTTGCAGGCTTTCGGCAAAGGGCAGGGTGATCGGTTCAAACCGGCCTTTACCAAAGAGCGATGGCGTGCGTCCGCCTTGCCTGAACCATGCTTGTGCCACCAAAACCGTCAGGCCAGCCGCAAGAAAATTGATCGCAACCCCAGAGATAAGCTGGTTGCCGCGAAAGGTGATAGAGGCGATGCCGTGAATAGCGCTGAGCACAAGCGAGGCCGCGATACCCGCGAGCAGCCCGACCCAGACAGACCCTGTAACAGCCGCAACTGCCGCCGAGAAAAAGGCCGCCGCCAGCATTTTGCCCTCTAGCCCGATGTCAAAAATGCCCGCGCGTTCAGAGTAAAGCCCTGCAAGACAGGCCAACAGCAAGGGAGTGGCAAGGCGGACAGTTGAATCGAGAAGCTGAAGAATGGTGAGATAGGCATCCATGATTTAGCCCTCCTTCCGGTTGCGAAGGCTTAGGAAAATACGCTCCAGCGGCATGCGGACCATGTTGTCCAGCGCGCCGGTGAACAAAATCACCAAGGCTTGGATCACAACAATCAATTCACGCGGAATCGATGTCCACAAGGCCAGTTCCGCACCGCCCTGATAGAGAAAGCCAAAGAGAATTGCCGCGATAAAGACGCCAAAGGGGTGTGAACGGCCCATCAAAGCAACCGCGATTCCGATAAATCCAGCCCCTTCAACCGAGTTCATGACAAGGCGTTCCGCTTCGCCCATAACATTGTTGATCGCCATCATGCCTGCCAGCGCCCCCGAGATCATCATAGAGACCATGATGATTTTGAAGGGGCGGATGCCCGCATACCGAGCCGCAGATTCCGAATTGCCGAAAGAACGAATTTCATAGCCAAGCCGCGTGCGCCAGATCAGGAACCAGACAAATACGCAGGCCGCGATGGCGATCAGCAGCGATACGTTTGCAGGGCCGGATTTGGAGAAGTTGATGCCAATAGGGGCAAGCATGTCATGTAGCGTCGGAAGGTTGACAGTATCCACAAAACGGGCCGAAGCGGGGTCTTGGGACCCTTTGGGGCGCAGGAGGTTGACCAGAACATAGTTCAGCAGTGAGGCCGCGATGAAGTTGAACATGATGGTGGTGATGACGATGTGGCTGCCGCGTCTGGCCTGTAACCACGCAGGGATCGCAGCCCATGCCGCGCCAAACAAACCGCCGGCAACCGCCGCACCCACCAGCGCCAATGACCAATGCGGCCAAGGGATATAGAGGCAGGCCAGTGCCACGCCCAGACCGCCCAACGCCGCCTGACCCTCGCCGCCGATGTTAAACATGCGTGCGTGGAAAGCCACGGAAACGGCCAGACCTGTGAACATGAAATTGGTCGCGTAATAGAGTGTATAGCCCCAGCCATAAGTGGAGCCGAGCGCGCCTGTGACCATCATTTTAACAGCGGCAATGGGGTCTTCGCCGATGGCGAGGATCACAAGGGCTGACAGGATCGCAGCAAGCAGCAGGGAGATGAGCGGCACAAGGATTACCTCGGCCCATTTTGGCATGACTTCCATCTATTTGGCCCCTTCACCAGCATGGGCAAGATTTGCTTGCACCTCTTCCACGCTATGCGGCGTGTCGGTATCCGTAATGCCCGCCATCAGCAGGCCCAGCTCTTTTTCATCCGTCTCGGACGGTAGGCGTTCGCCCATGATATGACCGTCAAACATCACCGCAATGCGGTCACTCAGCGCGATGATCTCTTCCAGTTCAACCGAGACGAGAAGCACGGCTTTGCCTTGGTCGCGCAGGGCGATGATTTGTTGGTGGATGAATTCAATAGCGCCAATATCCACACCGCGTGTGGGCTGACCGATCAGCAGCAGGTCTGGGTTGCGCTCGATTTCGCGGGCGAGGACGATCTTTTGCTGGTTGCCGCCTGAAAAATTCTTCGCGGCCAGCTTGGGGTCAGGGGGGCGCACATCAAAACGCTCCATCTTGCCCTCGGTATCTTCACGAATGGCAGCGTTGTTCATCAAAACGCCTGAACGATATGCGGGATCATGGTGATAGCCAAATGCGGCGTTTTCCCATGCGGTGAAATCCATGATCAGACCTTCACGCTGGCGGTCTTCTGGGACATGCGCAATGCCACGCGCGCGCCGCGATTGCCCGTCTGACAGTTTGCCCGTCAGGTCCAGTGGTTGACCGTTGACAGTGATGCTGCCCGTGCCATCGGCATAGCCGCCCAAAATCTCAAGCAATTCGGACTGGCCGTTACCAGCCACCCCAGCAATGCCCAGCACTTCACCCGCCCTGACCTGTAAATCAATGCCTTTCAGACGTTCGACACCCTTTTCGTCGCGTACGCGCAGGCCTTTGACATCCAATACCACGTCACCGAGTTTTGCGGGGGATTTATCTACGCGCAGCAAGACCTTGCGGCCCACCATCAACTCGGCCAGTTCGGCGGGGGTTGTTTCGGATGTTTTGACGGTTGCTGTCATCTCGCCACGGCGCATGACGCTGACAGTATCAGTGATTTCCATGATTTCGCGCAGTTTATGCGTGATCAGGATGATGGTTTTGCCCTCACTGCGCAGCCTGTCCAGAATGCGGAACAGTTGATCGGCCTCGGAGGGGGTCAGCACGCCTGTCGGTTCGTCAAGGATCAGAATATCGGCCTGTCGGTACAGTGCCTTGAGGATTTCAACACGCTGCTGCATGCCAACACCGATGTCTTGGATCAATGCGTCAGGTTTAACGTTTAGCCCGTAATCCGCGGCCAGTTCCACCAATGTCCGCCGTGCCTTCGCAATTGAGGGTTTCAGCCAGCGGCCGTCTTCGGCGCCGAGAATGATGTTTTCGAGGACCGTGAAATTTTCAACCAGTTTAAAGTGCTGGAACACCATGCCGATGCCCGCAGCGATGGCCGCCTGACTGTCGGTGATATTTGCCTTCTTGCCACTGATGAAGACCTCGCCCTTATCGGCTTTGTAAAAGCCGTAGAGGATGGACATTAACGTGGATTTACCCGCTCCATTTTCCCCGATGATCCCGTGGATTGTGCCGGGCATCACGCGGATCGAGATATCCTTGTTTGCTTGCACAGGGCCAAAGGCTTTGGATATGCCTTTGAGTTCAATCGCAGGGGCAGTTGTCATGCGGGTTGTCCTTCACACCAATGTGTCGCGAGGCCGAAAAGCGGTTAACATAATAGAGTGGGGCCGCGCTGAAATGTCAACGCGGCCCCGATGTTCAGGCCAAATCGGATTTAAAAATCAATCGCAGGGCAGCTGTCGTTCTCATAGTAGGAAACGACTTTTGTGTCGCCGCTGATGATGCTGTCGCGTGCGGCATCTACGGTGGCTTTCATCTCGGCTGTGATCAAGGATGCGTTGTTTTCATCCAGCGCATAGCCCACGCCATCTTCGGCAAGGCCAAAGGTGAACACACCTGTTTCAACATTTTCGCCCGCTTTCAGCGCGTCATAGACAGCGTTGTCCACACGTTTGAGCATGGATGTCAGAACTTTGCCCGGGTGCAGGTGGTTTTGGTTGCTGTCGACGCCGATGGACAAGATGCCGCTATCTGCTGCAGTTTGCAGAACGCCAACGCCTGTCCCGCCAGCTGCGGCGAACACAACGTCAGACCCTTGCGAAATTTGCGCTTTGGTCAATTCGGAGCCTTTAACCGGATCGTTCCATGCATCGGGTGTGGTGCCTGTCATGTTGGCGATGATTTTTACATCAGGGTTTGCCGCTTTGGCACCCTGTGCAAAACCACACCCAAAGTGACGGATCAGAGGAATGTCCATGCCGCCGATAAAGCTGACTGTGCCGGTTTTGGAGGCAAGCGCCGCCAGCATGCCAACAAGATACGAGCCTTCATGCTCGGCAAAGCCGATCTGGCGCACGTTGTCCAAACCCTCAAGCCACGTCACGTCAACCACGACAAACTTTGTGTCGGGGAAGTCTGGTGCAACGCTGGACAGTGGGTCAGCCATGCCGAAGCCCATTGTGATGATCGGGTTTGCACCTGCATCGGCAAAGCGGCGCAGAGCCTGCTCGCGCTGTGCTTCGGATTGCATTTCGATCTCGCGGTAAGTGCCGCCCGTTTCTTCGACCCAACGCTGGGCGCCGTTAAAAGCGGCTTCGTTAAAGGATTTGTCGAATTTACCGCCAAGGTCATAGATCAGAGCAGGTTCGGCGAATGCCGCACCAGCCATAAGTGCAGTTGCGGCGGAAGCGCCGAGGAATTTGGTCATGAGGGTCATTTGTCTCTCCCAGAGTTAGTTTTGGGGCGCAGGCCGCAGCGAGGCGGTTTAGCCCAGTATCGCGCGCTTGCGCGACGCTGGACCAAATAGTCGGTGCGGATTGTGTTGGGGTCAACCTGATTCTGGAAAGAGTAAGGGTAAGAGTGGCTCTTAACCTCGCGTTAAGGCGTGAGACATAAGCACCGCGTCCACTGCGGTGGCGTCGTTGCGTGCATAATAGGCTTTGCGCAGGCCGCTGCGGGTGAATCCTGCGCTTTGATACAGCGCAATTGCTGCATGATTGTCTGCCGCGACCTCTAAAAATGCGACATCGGCCTCTGACCTGACGGCGGCCAGCCATGTGGCAAGCAAGCTACGAGCGATTCCGTGGCGCTGGAAAAGGGGGCTGACGGCAAGGGTCAACAACTCGGATTCGCCTGCTAATGTGCGGGTCAGGGCAAAGCCACCTTCGGTTGTGAAGGGGTGAACAAACTTTTGGCCGAGCAGCTGGGTGAATTCATCTGCAGTCCATCCGCGCTCCTGAACAAAAGCGGCGGCATGGATGTGTGCCATCTGGTCGGCGGTCACGGCACGATCTGTGGCGGTGCATCGCGTGCAGGTGCCGCGTCTGCGGGGCGCAAATAGAGAGGTGCAGGCGGCGCGGTTTCTGTCTGAAAACGCGCGGCAGTGATATGTGCGATAGCTTCCGCTACAGGGTGCAGTGGCGGTGTGCCAAAGGCGCCGATAACAGGGGTGCTTGTTGGTAATTCGCTTTGGTTAATCAGCGCAGGATCGGTGAGGGTTGTCGTGTCATAGCCTTGTGCAAAAACCATGTCGCGCCGCGCATCCACTGTGCAAAAACAAGGGTGGTTAGTGCCAAGGCGTAGCGCATCAAAGGCACTTACCCCGACCGCAGGGATATCCAGCGCCAAGGCCAGACCGCGTGCTGCGGAAACGGAAATGCGGATGCCGGTAAAATTACCGGGCCCGATGCCCACGCCAATCGCGTCAAGCTGTGACATCTGTAGGCCAAGACCATCCAACATGTCTTGGCATAGGGTAAGCAAGCGTTCTGCCTGACCTTTTGCCATAGGTTCTTCTATGCTGGCCAGTACAGTTTCGCCACGTACAACCGCCGCCGCGCAATGCGGGGCGGTTGTGTCAAAGGCAAGGATCAGGGGGGCTGTCACGGTCTGCGGATCAGGCGACAGGGCGGACTTCGGTCACTTCTGGGATGTAGTGGCGCAGCAGGTTTTCGATGCCCATTTTCAAGGTCAATGTGGATGAAGGACATCCCGCGCAAGCGCCTTGCATGTGCAGATAGACAACACCGCGTTCAAAGCCGTGGAAGGTGATATCGCCGCCATCTTGGGCAACGGCAGGGCGCACACGGCTGTCCAGCAACTCTTTGATCTGGCTGACAATAGCACCATCTTCGCCGTCATGCTCTGCATGGCCTGACGTGGCAGTATGATCTGCGCCCATCACGGGCTGACCGGATTGGAAGTGTTCCATGATCGCGCCCAGAAGGGAAGGCTTGATATGGTCCCACTCGATTTCTTCGGCTTTGGTGATGGTCACAAAATCTGTACCAAAGAACACGCCTGTGACGCCGTCAACGGCAAACAACCGTGTCGCAAGCGGCGATGCTGACGCAGTGTCAGGTGTCGGGAAATCTGCTGTGCCCATTTCCAGCACGGTTTGACCCGGCAGAAACTTGAGCGTTGCGGGGTTTGGTGTGGATTCGGTTTGGATAAACATAGCGCGAGGCCTCCGTCAGGGTTGTTTCAAATATGCGGACAAAGGGCTGAAATGTCAAGATGCTTGGAATCATTCTAAACTGTTAAGCTTATGTGATGGCTTCCAGTTTTTCTTTGCTCATATCCCCCGGCACGATGGTGACAGGCACAGGCAAGCTGCCCGCATTCCTGCTCATCTGGGTGACAAGTGGCCCGGGTCCTTTGCCATCTGTGCCGGCGCCCAGCACAAGCACCCCGATTTGCGGGTCTGCCTGAATTTGCGCGATGATCTCATCGACGGGCTGTCCCTCGCGGATCACCAGTTCGGGGTTGATGCCCTGACGGTCCCGCATCCATTTGGCAAATACCTCAAAATGCACTTCGATCCGCTCACGCGCTTCTTCGCGCATGATGTCGCCGACGCCGATCCAGTGATTGAACTCTTCCGGCTCAATCACTGCCAATACCTCAACACCAGCATTGGTTTTAGAGGCGCGCATGGCGGCAAAGCGCATGGCATTCAGGCATTCGCGGCTGTCATCAAGAACCACAAGAAACTTGCGCATGGTATTCTCCCTACTACCGCGTGATCATGACGTGCGAACAGGCCGCTGGCAATTGGCTTTTGTAAAAGCGCGGCTGCGACAGTTTCGCACGCAGGCTCTTTACGCCTTTTGCGATGCCGCCCAATCCCAGTACATCTCGCGCACGCGCTGCGTGACGGGATTGTTTTTGCCGCCCACGTCATAGGTGGTGTCGTCAAATGCTTTGATCGGGGTGACCTTCATCATGTTACCCGACAGGAATACCTCGTCAGCGGCGTGGAAATCTTCGAAGCTGAGCACGCTTTCATGTACGGTTATGCCCTCGGCGCGCATGTTCGATATGTGACGGGCCCGGGTGATACCTGCAAGGAAAGTCCCGTTTGGAACAGGGGTGAACACCTCACCGTCCTTGACCATAAACACGTTAGCGGATGCCGTTTCGGCCACATTGCCAATTGCATCTGCAACCAGCGCATTGCCAAAACCCTTGCTGCGGGCCTCGGCCATCATGCGGGCGTTGTTTGGGTATAGGCAGCCTGCCTTGGCGTTCACTACGTTGTTTTCCAGCACGGGGCGGCGGAAGCGTGTGCGCGTCAGGGTTGAGGCAGCTTCTGGCGGGGCCATTGGGATTTGTTCTAATGAAATCGCAAAGCCTGTGGCGTCTTTGAGCGGCACAATCCCCAGCTCATCCCCCGCCAGTGCCCAATACATGGGGCGGATGTAGACGGCGGCATCGCGGGGATAATCGGCAATCCCTTCGCGGACCATCTCGATCATATCAGCAGTTTCAACCGTGGGCGTGATCATCAGCGCCTCGGCCGAGCGGTTGATCCGTGCGCAATGCGCTTCCAGATCGGGGGTCAGCCCGTCAAACAGACGCGCACCGTCAAAAACGGTTGTCCCCAGCCATGCACCATGGTCGGCGGCCTTGATGACGCTGATGTCGCCATTGTGCCATGTGCCTTCAAAATATGTGCGGATGTTGGTGCCAGTGGCCATGATACTGTCCTGTCATTGGGGCGCTTAGGGTGCGCTGTGGTAGATGCCTTCGGGCAAATTAAGCGCCGCAGCTAGGTCGCGTAGCTGGTTGGGAGACAGCGTAAGCTTGCTGATGCTGTCGGTCCGCGGGTCCCATTGCTCAATCGTGATGGTCTCTGCAAAGGCGTTTATAGTGACGTCTTCTTGCAAAGGCGTAGCACCCTCGTCAACGAGGGTGATCACAGAGGCGTCAAATTCGTGTTCAATTGTAAACATACGCGCATAATTAACCTTTCGGCGGCCACGTGCAAGCGGCGCGGCCGTGTATGCCCCAAGTCAGATCACTACGCAGAGGGGGCTTGCCTCATGATGATGCTGGTCCCTTGGCGATATCGTGCTAAACTAGGGGCGATTAGGGGGTATACACCCTATGAGCAGATAAGGATTTCGTGTTGATAGTCATGCGCGCATTTGTGGTTCTAGGATTCGTTGCGGCGCTTGCCGCTTGTGAGCCTGTGCCGAACAGCCCTGTTGCCACAACGCCCACGGCAGCGGCACCCGCATCACAACCCAGCAGCCGCGCAATGGCGCGCAGCTTTGTGCAGGTGGTCAAAACCCTAGAGCCTGTGGCCGAACGAGAGTGCCGCAACCGCACCAAGAACACCAATTGCGATTTTAACATCGTGGTAGATGACCGCCTCGATCAGCCGGCAAACGCTTATCAAACGCTGGACCGTGATGGGCGTCCGGTGATTGCCTTTACGCTGGCGCTGATCGCGGATGCCCGCAACGAGGACGAGCTGGCCTTTGTCCTTGGTCATGAAGCCGCGCACCACATCTCAGGGCATATCGCCCGCCAGCAGCAAAACGCTGTGGCAGGGGCGGTGATCTTTGCGGGGCTTGCGACGCTCAGCGGGGGCGATGCGGGTACGATCCGTTCGGCGCAGGAATTGGGCGCGCAAGTGGGCGCGCGCAGTTACTCCAAGAATTTTGAGCTAGAAGCGGATGCATTAGGCACAATCATCACAAAGCGGGCAGGCTATGATCCGCTGCGCGGGGCGGCGTTCTTTACGCGAATCCCTGATCCGGGTGATAAATTTCTGGGCACCCATCCGCCCAATGCCTCGCGTTTGGACACCGTGCGTCGGACCGTGGCGGGGATGTAACCCTGCCGCATACCCGTGACATAAAGAAATTGGGCATTATCCTGACAGATAAAGGCAGCAAATATGCTGTGTCTGGTTGTCCTGTGAACAGTCGCGCCGGAATTGATGCCGCGATCAAAGCGTTGAAACGCGATAAAGCCTACGCAAAAGCCACCCATAATACATGGGGTGCGCTGCTGCCTGACGATGGACCGATCAAGGCGGATGACGGCGAAAGCGGTGCGGGTATGGTGATCTTGCGGATGCTAGAGCGCGAAGACCTAACGGGCCATCTGGTGGTAGTTACGCGCTGGTATGGCGGTAAACACCTGGGCGGAGACCGCTTTCGCCACGTGCAAACCTGCGTGCGCGCCTATCTGGACGCGCTCGCAGGGTAGGGTGCTAGCGCGGTTTGTTGCTATCAATCCACCGCGACATCAATGTGCGATCCCGAAAACACTCAGGCGGAACAGCCGTGCGTTTCAACCGCGCAATCCGTTCAGCGAAACCCACCTGTTTGGAGGAGGGGTATTCGTTAAACGCCGAGGGTGCGGGTTTGTGGGCATCAATCCATTTGGACAGCCGCGCACGGTCTTGAGTGATACCCTTGGGCAAGCGCGAATGGGTCTTTTCCGCCAAAGAGGTCGCATAATCGATTTGCTTTTGCGTCGCAGGTACGGGCGTTGGAAGCCCGAGTTCTTCCTGCACGGCAGGCTGCGCCGCGGTGAGAAGGTCGGGGAACGTGGTCTGGTATGACATGGTACTCTCCCTGTGTTGCTTACAAGGATAATATAGAACGTATGGGGAACACTTTCAAGGGGGATGCTTGTGCGTTTCTGGAGTGGCGCTAAATATTGTATGCTATTCCATTTGCGTTCCATATGTTGTGTTGGGTACTTGATTGTAGGCTTGACTTCGTTGGGGGTAAAAACTGAAGTATTCTACGGTTTTAGAGCAAATTTTATTCTAGAATTGAATCATAGCCTCAAAGCAACTGCCGGACTGTTGAAAAGGAATGTTTGACATGATCGCTTATGTCACCGTCGGGCCGACGACTTGGGTCTCGCTAAACAATTTTATTCCGCTTTCCTTCCAAGCCTTGGCTATGGACTGAAAGAAGGTGCTGAAGGTTTGAGTTATGCATTGCCCGTTGAAGAGGGGCAGTTTCCAGCCTTGCCAGATTTTTACGTTAAACCAACTTTTGATGGCCTTCCTGCTTCGGCTGGGAACGGGGCGATGATCGCATTTCAGGCGCGTAACCAAAGGCAAGTTCGAGCGTTGCATTCCGCAGCTCTCGCGGCAGGCGGCTTGGACGAAGGGGCGCCTGACTTTCGCGCGTCATACGGGCCGCATTTTTATGTCGGTTACCTTCGCGATCCACAAGGCAACAAAATTGCATTATTTTCCAGCGACCCGACTGAGTTAAAACGAGGTGATTAGCGCGGCCTACTGCTGCCACTTTACTGTCGGTGTGAATGGGCGTTCAGGCGAGGTATCCTGATCAAACAACCCGACCCCACAAATCATACTCGCCTGCTTCCTCAACCTCTACCGTGACGATATCTCCCACGGTCAAGTTCTCGAAACCCTCGTCAATAAACAAGTTCCCGTCGATTTCGGGGGCGTCTGCCTTGGTACGGCAGGTGGCGGCGTCTTCATCAATCTCATCAATGATCACATCCATGCGTTTGCCCACTTTGGCTTCCAGCTTGGCTTCGGAAATTGCCTGTGCCTTCTCCATAAAGCGGTTCCAGCGGTCTTGCTTGACTTCATCCGCCACATGGTCGGGCAAGGCGTTAGAGCGTGCGCCCTCGACGTTTTCGTACTGAAAACATCCGACACGGTCCAGTTGCGCCTCGTCCAACCAGTCCAGCAGGGTTTGGAACTCGGCTTCTGTTTCGCCCGGATAACCGACGATGAAGGTCGAGCGCAGGGTGATGTCGGGGCAGGTGTCGCGCCATGCGGCGATTTCATCCAGCGTGCGTGATGCAGCGGCAGGGCGGGCCATGCGTTTGAGCACATCAGGGTGTGCGTGTTGGAACGGAATATCCAGATAGGGCAGGACCAGCCCGTCGGCCATCAGCGGGATTAACTGGCGCACATGCGGATAGGGATAAACGTAATGCAGGCGCACCCACGCGCCAAGTGACCCCAGATCACGGGCCAGATCGGTGATATGCGCACGGTGGCCGCGATCTTCGGCGTGTTTGATATCAACGCCATAAGCAGAGGTATCTTGCGAGATGACCAGCAGTTCCTTTACGCCGTTATCGACCAGCTTTTCCGCTTCGCGCATAATGGCATGGGCAGGGCGCGATTGCAGGCGGCCGCGCATGTCGGGAATAATGCAGAATTTACACTTGTGGTTACAACCTTCCGAGATTTTCAGATAGCTGTAGTGGCGTGGGGTCAGTGACACGCCAGAGGCGGGCAGCAGATCAATAAACGGATCAGGAGAGGGCGGCACAGCAAGGTGCACCGCGTCCAGCACTTGTTCGTATTGGTGCGGGCCTGTCACGGCAAGGATTTTGGGGTGGTGTTCGCGGATGTAGTCAGGCTCGGCGCCCAAACATCCTGTCACAATCACACGTCCATTTTCGTTCAACGCTTCGCCAATGGCATCAAGGCTTTCTGCTTTGGCGCTATCAAGGAACCCGCAGGTGTTCACAATCACCGCATCTGCACCCGAATAATCAGGGGAAATCGCATAGCCTTCGGCCCGCAGGCGGGTCAGGATGCGTTCACTGTCCACCAGCGCTTTGGGACAGCCAAGGCTGACCATACCGATTGTTGGCTGGCCTGCGCGGGCTAGCTCTTGAATTTTGGCTTTGGGGGCCAGATCAGGGCGGAGATTTGGTGGGTTTGTGCTCATGCAATGCCTATACGCCAACGCGCAGGCGTGAGCAATTGGTCACACACGCGTAAGCGGCAGACCCGCAGCCAGCCAACCGCCCCCCGCACCAGAGCCGAGCATCCCTTCGGGAACGTCGATGATATGGGTGAAACCCGACTGTTCCAATCGTTTGGCCAGCCCGCGTGATCGCACGCCGCGGGCGCAAATCAGGGCGATGGGGGCGGATTTATCAGGGACATGTGTCAGGAGTATTGTGATGAAGTCCGGTCTGCGCATGTCCAGCGGTATCGCGCCTTGGCCGATGCCTGTCTGTGCCCATTCATCCGGGCGGCGAATGTCGATCAGGATGATCTTGCCTTGCAGTGTAGCGGCATAGGCGTCTTGTACGCTCAGCGCGGTACCGGTGATGCCGCTGCCCAGATTGAACCAACGCGCCGCAACAACGCCGCCCAGCCCCAATGCGCCCAGCAAAATCCCCCGCCGCGCATAGGCACGGCGAGGGGGACGTGGGTTTGATTTACTCAAGAGGTGCCGCAGAGGACCACTGTGGAATGGTCGCTTCTGACGCGGGTTTTGGATCTAAATCGCCCCAGTTGGCGGTGGAGAGTTCAAGATTTCCCGGAATGTCTTCCTCCCAGAAGCCGACGACGTTTTTGGTAATGTTGAGGTACAGCTTACCATCCAGAATACGCCACAGGGTCGGGTTGCCGGGAACCTTACCGCCTTTGGCGACACCGTAAGCGCAGTGGCCGTCATATTGGGGAGCATATTTTGCGGGATCGGCTGTGAACAGATCGCGGTTGGCCTCGGAGGAGAATGCGAAGGTGGAGCCGTTATAGTCGGCGGTGATGGATTTATTACCTTGGGTCGGGGCAGGTTGCGCTTCACCCACTGGGTTTTGATCAAGAGAGAAGTAAGAAACCACATCATAGCCTGACACAGCAAAGCCGGTTTCGTCGATGTATTGTTCGCCTGCGAAAGCGGCGCTGGTAAAGCTGAGAGCCGTTGCGGCAGCGGCAAGTGTGAGGGTGAAACGGTTCATTATAGTCTCCTGATTGGGGCGCTGTTGGCCAGCTATCGTGAAACTATGCCGCAGTGGTGGCGATTGCATCTCGCAACTGCGTGAACTCGCGGGGCCGTTACAGCCCCGTGAATAATAGGTGTGATTATTTCAGAATAGGGGGCGCGTCGGGGTCGCTTCCGGGCATACGGGGGGTATTTTGTAACGTTTCCATCTGTGGCAGGTCAAAACGCAGCCCTATGCGCATCAGCTTTGTTACAGTTGGATCACTGTGATTAAAGAATCCCACATCCATCGCGCCTGCCTCAATCCCTGAGAAGGTCAGCGCCTCGGAAGCGGCCCGCACCAGCGCATCTTGGGCGCGCGGGATTGAGTCGATGAAGGCCAGCAAATGCCCACGTCCGCCGCCAGAATACTCTACACCCACCAGCCATGCATTTGCGGCCATGCCTGTGGCGGTGGCCAGCTTGGCGTCAATGGCTTCAATCAGCGACTCGGGCAAACCTTTGGGGGGCAGGACCGATTCAATCTTGGCTTCTACCTGTGCGGCCTCATGGGTCAGCGTTTCACGCAGCCACGCCACGGCAGTATCGGGGAGCAGGATCGCCGACGGGGCGACATCCATGTTGAGCGCGATGCCGAGGTTTTGCCCTTCTAACATCGCGGCAACATTGCGGCCCGACAAGGCCACGTAGGACGCTGCATCCCCTGCGTATCCCGCAAGGCGCTGGGCGCGGTCAAAGGCCAACAGATATTGTGCGCCTTCAGCCTCCAGAACTTTAGGGTTGATTTGATCATCAACAGGTTCTGCTTCTAGCAGTAAATAGAGCTCGGCATCGGCCATCCGTTCATAAAACCGCAGGCGGGCGGTGTCGTTTTCAGGGGCAGCCATCATGGCGGCGTGGGCTGTGTCCAGTGTGGTTTCGTCCATTTACATCACCTCGGCAACGGCAGTTTGAAGGCGAGGGATGACCTCGGCCTCGAACCACGGGTTTTTCTTGAGCCAACCCGTATTGCGCCAAGACGGGTGTGGCAAGGCAAAGACGCCTTTGGGATGGTCATGCCAATCGCTTACGGCCTGAGCAACGGTTGTGAAATTGGGCAGATGATAACGCATCGCATGGCCGCCGATCAGAAGGGTCAGTCGAATGTCAGGTAACATGGCCAAAGCCTGCGCACGCCATGTTTTGGCACAGATCGGCGGCGGTGGCAGATCGCTGCCTTTGGCATTATATCCGGGAAAGCAAAAAGCCATCGGCACAATCGCGACGCGGGTGCGGTCATAGAATGCAAGCTCATCCAAACCCAGCCAGCCGCGCAGTCGGTCCCCTGAAGGGTCTTTGAAGGGAATGTTGGTTTTGTGAACCCGCATGCCAGGTGCCTGTCCTGCAATTAATATCCGTGCCTCGGGTTGGAACCAGACAATGGGATTTGGCTGATGTGCCGTCGCAGTTGCGGTGAAGCGTTGGGCGCAAAGCGTGCAACTGCGCAAATCAGGGCGAATATCTGTCATCGGGATAGTTTAGGTGCACGAGCGGGTGATCAAAAGTGTAATTTACCCAGTCCTAGCAGACAGGAAAATTGGGACGTCTTTGAAATCGATGACAAGTTTTATTGTCTTATAACTACATTGTACATTTGTTTCCTATTCGGACATAATGTGGTCAATATTGAAAGATATTAACAACCATACCCTCCGCAAAGAGAGGTTTCATATCAACCCGCAAGTCGAACCGGAGCAGGCGCGCAATGCTGGAATTTCGTAACGTATCCAAGTCGTTCTGGACAGGAACGCAACATAAGGTCATTCTTGATCAGGTGTCGTTTCGTGTCGAGTTAGGGCATTCGTTGGGAATCCTTGCACCAAACGGCACGGGTAAAACCACTCTCATCAACATGATGGCGGGGCTGGAAAAGCCTGATGACGGCGAAATTGTTCGCGGGTGTAAGATTTCCTTCCCTCTTGGATTTATGGGTGGGGTTGTCAGTAAAGTATCCGCTATGGAAAACGCGCGCTATATTGCGCGGCTTTACGGATTGGACCCCGACTATGTAGAGAGCTTTTGCCGCTGGTTGTGCGGCTTGGGAGAGTATTTTGACCAGCCGCTTGGCACTTATTCATCGGGGATGCGAGCGCGGTTTTCGTTTTCGCTGATGTTGGCGCTGGATTTCGATATGTACCTGATTGATGAAGGCATGCCGTCCACAACCGATGTAGAATTTAACCGAAAAGCAGGAGAAATCCTGCAAGAACGCCTGCGTACCACGACCATTGTGATCGTGTCGCATCAGGCGGAAACGCTAGAAAAATTCGCGCGTAGTGCCGCAGTTCTTATGAACGGGCAACTCAACGTATTTGACAGCTTGGAAGAAGCGAAACAGTTGTATGATTACCAAACCCAAGGCTAGAAAATTCCGCGTGAAGCGTAGCCCTGCCACTCCCGCAGACGAGGTGTCTCCGTCAGTTGAGGCCGCAAAAGCCGCGACGCCGGAAGCGCCACCTCAGGCGCCTGCGCCCGAAGCAAAGCGACCTGTACAAGCGCCGCAAACGTCACAGGCGCCGCAACAAGCACCGCAGCAAAAAGCGGCAGCCAAGCCCGCTCCGGCAGCGAAGCCCACGCCGGAAGCGCCTGTCGCTCCGGCTGCGAAGGCTGGTGACGTTTCGTCCGCCGCCCAAGTGACCGGCGAGCAAGATATGGATGCGATCCGTAAAGAAGGTCTGACCGGACGTCAGTTGCGCATGGCGCGGCGGGTTGCGCAAAAGCACAACCTACCAGCAACCTCCGACTTTGATGCTGTGCGGTTGTTGCGTGCGAAAGGAATTGATCCGTTCCAGCGGTCCAACATGTTGGAGCTTGTTGTGCCACAAGCAGGGGGGGCGCAACACGAAGGCGGCCCGGGCAACGCATTGGCAGCATTGGCAGCACAGGAAGGTGGCGCAGGCTCGGGCAAAATACAACTGCCGCAAACGCTGGCCGCTGGCCGTGCCACATTGCCTTCGACCGAGGTGAGCCCGATGGAGCGCCGTACGCGCGAAATCTCGGATATTCAGCTAGACATTACACGCCGTCGTCGGAAAAAGATGGGCTTGCTCATTGTGCGCTTGGCGTTCTTTGTCCTGATCCCTACATTTTTTGCGGGCTACTATTTCTACAAAATGGCAACGCCGATGTATGCCACAGATAGCCAGTTTCTGATCATTCAGAACGAAGGTGGCGGCGGATCCAGCCCGTTTGCCAGTATGTTGCCAACGCAATTTGCCAACTCTGCGGACAGTATTGCAACGCAGGCTTATCTACAGTCCAAAGATGCTATGTTGCGGCTGGATGAAGATGCCGGTTTTAAGCAACATTTTGCCGAGGGTGACATTGACGCTATCCAGCGTTTGAATTCCGATCCGACCAACGAAGAAGCCTATAAGCTATACAAGAAAAACATCAAAATCGGATATGATCCTACCGAAGGTGTGATCCGTATGGAAGTGATTGCCGCTGATCCAAATGTGGCAACCCGCTTCTCTGAAAAGTTGTTGAGCTATGCGGAAGAGCGCGTGAATAACCTAAGTCAGGCAAAACGCGAAGACGGGATGCGCGATGCGCAGATCGGATACGACAAAGCTGTAGAATCGCGCCGCGAGGCGCAACAAAGGCTGATCGAGCTTCAGGTTGCTGATGGAGTTGATCCAGAGGCTGTGATTGCCGCGATCCGTGCACAGATTACCAATTATGAAACTTTGTTGATTGAAAAGCAGCTTGAGCTTGCTGCATTGATGGATAACGCACGCCCCAACAGCGCCAAGGTAGACGGTGCTCAAGGTGATGTGCGTCGTTTGCAGAATGCGCTGGCGCAGTTAAATGACCGGATGAACAACGCAACGGAAGGGCATAACTCACTTGCCAAGCAGGCGGTCACGCTTCAGTTGGCGCAGGCTGATCTGGTGAATGCAGATACCAACCTGCAACTGGCCCAAACCGGTTTGGAACAGGCGCGGACCAACGCAGGCCGTCAGGTACGTTATCTCACGGTTGCGGTACGGCCTGTTCCAAGTGAAGAGCCAAGCTATCCGCGCAAGTTTGAGAATACGATCCTCGCGTTCCTGATTTTTTCGGGTATCTATTTGATGATGTCGCTGACGGCTTCCATTCTAAGAGAGCAGGTTACCTCGTAACGCAAACGTAGCTGCTACAATTCAAAACGCCCGCCGGATTTCTCCGGCGGGCGTTTTGTGTTCAGACAATGCCGATTACAATTTTAGCTTTGACGGCGTCAGTGCAAGCGACAGTCTTGCACGTTCTTGTTGGGCACTTTGCATGATTGCGGGTTCGCGTAGGGTGTAGGGGCTATCCAAACGAAAGGACGCGGGTACACGGGACGATATCCGAACACCGGACAGGGCGGAAAGTGGCACGGCTAGCACCAAACTCACGACAATCGGCAACAGCCAGACCGAGATCAATCCGGCAAGGAACCCGCTGAGCAGCAGCAGCCCCAAGGCGACTTCAACCCAATGAAACTTGATCAGCGTACCCCAGCTGTGGCGGCGGGCTTCGCGTGATTGTGGTGCCCATGCTTCTGAATCGGTGGTCAGGGCGCGCAGTACCGCTTTGCACTGTTGGATCATCATGATCGGTGCATAGGCGATCGAAAGTGCGACCTCTATTGCGAAGCTGCCCAAAAAGGGACCAACGCCACCGAACACGCGTGCGGCACGCGGGGTGGCCGCGATGATGCCTGCCCCTGCGATTTTGGGTGTCAGCAGCATGGCGTACATGATCACCAGAAACACAGCGCTGTCGATGTGGCTCATGGCGGGGGGCCAGTCGGGGAACAACGGGTTTGCTTCGTTGAAGTAGCGGATCACGTTTGTCTCGGCGTCTTTGCCCAGTAGGGCCCAGATCACCAGCAGAAAGAACCAAGCAGGGCTCATCAGATAGGCAACTGCGCCGTGGAACAGGTGAAACCGTGAAACAGGGTGCAAGCCTTTGGTCCGCAGCAAGCGCAAGTGTTGAAGGTTGCCACGGCACCAGCGACGGTCACGGATCACGTAATCAATCAGTGTCGCGGGTGTTTCTTCAAAGCTGCCCGTGACACGTGGTAAAAACCGCACGCCCCAACCAGCGCGCCGCAAAAGGCCCGCCTCGACAAAGTCGTGGCTCAGGATTAGTTCGGAGCGCCCGCCACGGCCTTTGATGTGCGGCAACATTGCGCTGGTCGCAAAAGCACGGGTGCGGATGATGGCGTTATGCCCCCAATAGTTGCCTTCGGAGCGGGCCCAAGTGGCGAGTCCCTCTGCCAACAGCCAACCGTAAGCGACGTTAGAGAATTGCTGGAGCCGTGCGAACACGGTTTGCGCGCCGATCAGCATGGGAAAACTCTGGATCAAACCGGCTTGCGGATCGGTGGAGAGTTCTGAGGCCAGCCGTTCGATTGCGCGGCCTGTCATCAGGCTATCGGCGTCCAGCACAACCATACCTTCAAAGGCGGCACCCCAACCGCGAGTCCACTCTGCGATGTTCCCGACCTTTTTATCAGTATTGGTGTCGCGGCGGCGGTAATGCACGGCAAATCCTGCGGGTGCACGTTTGGCAAGGTCTTCAAATGCCTGCCACTCTTGGGCTGCGATGGCGTCATCGCGGGTGTCAGACAGAACAAACAATGTATAGGTATGTGGCCCTGCACGGTTGGCCAGATCACGCAGCATTGCGGCTGCATTGCCAAATACGTTCACGGGTTCTTCGTTATAGATGGGTACCAAAAGCGCGACGTCGATGCAGGGCACATCCCGCCATGAGCGCGCATCGGCACGGTCGCGCGCCAGAATGCCTGCAATCGCCACGCCCACCGTACTGACCGAAAGCGCGACCCAGACGAAGGTCGCGCCGATCATGGACAGCAGCGCCCACTCCATTCCGCTCATCCCGTTGACCGCCATCCAGCGATAAAGCCCGTAAGTCAGCAGCGCTGTGCCAATAAACGCGGGCACAAACGTTGCTATCCGCCAGCCGTTGTGGCGTGGGGTTTGCACGTGGGCTACATGCTGCGGCTGTTTGCCTAGCGTCTGCTCTTGTGCTGCCAATGGGGCCATTGGGGGCATGTGAGAGGGGAAAGTGGGTTCATTCATTTGGTCAGGGTCCAACGATACAGCCATATTTCACTCAGTGCGGTGTCGTTGGTGCGCAATTGCACACGGAATTCCGACACCTTCGCGTCTTGGGGGTCATAGGTGAACGCCAGACGGGGGCCATTGGTTTCAGGATTTCTTTGCAAAATTCCCGGCGTGGTGGTTCCGGCGCTTGTTCGCACAACCACTTCGACTGTTTCCAGATCATCAGGCACCAGATGCCCGTTTTCAAAATCGATCACCATTACCAGCCCGCCTTCGGGCCGCCCGCCCATGGCGGTGCCAATGACACGTAATAGATCGGGGGTTTGCGGTGCAGGATCGGCGCCCCATTGCAGGCGGTAAGCCATCTTGTGTTCCGCGCCCGCAGGGATCGGCGCGGCAGGACGCCAGTAGGAGACAATATTATCGTAAATCTCTAGATCAGCAGGGATTTCTACCAGCGTCACTGCGCCAGCTCCCCAATCGCCACGAGGAGTCACCCAGACAGAGGGGCGTTTGTGGTAATGGGCTTCCAGATCGTTGAAATCGCCAAATTCACGTTTGCGCTGCATCAGGCCAAACCCTTTGGGGTTTTCATCGCGGAATGAGCTGATTTGCAATTCGCTGGGGTTTGCCAATGCGCGCCAAATGACTTCGCCCGCACCATTGTGGAGCAGCAACCCATCACTGTCATGGACGTTGGGGCGGAAATCTGAAAACCGCGTGCGGTCCGTGGCGTCAAACAA
Source organism: Sulfitobacter undariae (assembly GCF_014196805.1). GTDB lineage: Bacteria > Pseudomonadota > Alphaproteobacteria > Rhodobacterales > Rhodobacteraceae > Sulfitobacter > Sulfitobacter undariae. The sequence goes on from NZ_JACIEI010000010.1 coordinate 86,060, forward strand.
AAACATCGACGTCAGCGGTGCGATCCCGACATGTGACATCTCTGTGCGTGCAAAAAGGATTGCCTCCACCTCCATATCCAGTATCGCGCCGTGGGTGATCACAAACTTGAACGCGCCTGTACAGCTGGGGCTGTCCATCAATGCGTGCAGCGTCACGGATTTATTTGAGGGTTCAGGTGTCTCGATCCAGAAGGCAATAAAATCGGGGAACTCTTCACCAGCCGGATCACCTGTATTAAGCGCAAGACCGCGCGCCGACAGGCCATAGTTTTCGCCTGTGCCGATGCCACGGAAATAGCTGGCACCTTGGAAGACGGCGTATTCGGTATAGAGGCCCGAATTCAACAAATCAGCACGCAGGCGCACACCCGCATAGCCCATGTATTCGTTCAACGGCAGATCAGGGAATTGATCGGTGGTTTCAAACACATTCATGTCAAAAATCAACGGGCTGGCCGTGCCGTTTTCAACAACGTTTACTTCCACTGCTTGCGGAAAATAAAGGCCAGGGGGAAAGACGTCCAACCGTTGCGGGCGGTTGGTTTTTTCCCACAGCCCGTTGCGCGGATCAAACCAGATCTTGCGATACTGATCATAGCTGAGCTTTTGCCATTCTTCGGGGATTTTGGGGCGCGGGGCATAGTCTTGGGCGGCCAGCGCACCTGCGCGGTTGATTACTGTTTGTGCATCAAATGGGCTAGCGGCCCCCGTGCGCAGTGGCGCATCTTCGGCCCATGCGGCGGCGGGGACCGCAGCCAGTGCGGCAATTGCTTTTAGGACATCACGGCGAAGCATCAGTTTACCCTCTTCCATGGTTGCGTTTTAAACCAGCCAGCACCGTAGGCTGTGCCGACAAGAACAATGGCGCCAATCAAATTGACCAGCAGCGTGTTGGCGGTGCTGCGGCTGGTCAAATCCATGGCAAGCCCCATGACCTGTGCCAAAAACATAGACATGATGAAAACGGCCAGTGATTGCTGACCGACTTTCAAAATGATTGCCAAAACCTTACCCCAGACACGTGCAATGATGCCTGTGCCACGGGCCAGAAGGTTGTCACCTTTGTCGCCTGCAATCACCCATGCCAGATAGGCAAGCGCGAGAAACTGCGCAAAACGGAATAGGCCAAAGTCGGTTTTGTTGATCAGGGGGGCAATGAATTTACGTGCATCCGAAACTGGGTTGCCTGCTTCGGTCACAAAGAACCAGTTCAGGCGGATCGCGCGTACGGCAACGTCGCTGAAGGCGATGTTGACCAGAACAATAGCTGCGGCCAGCACGATCAATCCGATATGCACAGGGGGCTTTGGAATCCATCCTCGCATAAACGCGAAGCCCGTGAAGAAGATAAGCTGCCAAGCAAACGGGTTAAAAAACCACCTGCGCTCTGACCAAGGCTCGGCCGGAAAAGCCAGTTGGGATGAACCCCAGAGCCACTTTTGGGCGCTGAGCCAGACCACGATCATAAAGACAAAGACCAGCCCTGTGTGAATACGTTGCAGGGCAATCACGATCGGCATCATCGCCAGTACCACGATGTACATGGGCAGAATGTCGAAATAATTGGGCACGTAGGTCAGCGTTACGAGGCCGATAAGAGGCACAGCTGGGTCGTCAAAGAACTTCCACAGGTTCAATGAGCCGATATAATGTTTGTCATAACCGCCATAGAAATCAACACCCGCCAGAAACGCTGCAAGGGCGATGAACAGGCCAATATGGGCCCAATAGACCTGCCATACACGAAACGCGACACGGGCAGTTCCGAGCAGCCAGCCTGCGCGTATAAAGGTTGACCCAAAAGCGATGGCCGAGGCCATGCCCGAGCAAAACACAAACATCTCGGTGGCATCCGAAAATCCCCAACGCGCAGGTATCCACGAGGATAGAAAATTTCCCGGTGTGTGTGCGATTAGGATGATGAACATCGCAATGCCGCGAAAGAAATCCAGCCGCAGGTCGCGCACACGGGGTGCGGCAACAGCGGCTGCGGCATCCGTCAATTGCGCAGGGGGAGACAGGGAGGAGGCATCGGAGGTCGTGTTAGTCATAAGTGTAGGGAATCCGGTTATTGCGCGGCGATACCGCGTGCAGTGTTAAGCTTTTCGAATCGGGAAGCAGCGAAGCGATCCATGTGACCGTCGCGTTGCTTTAATCTGTCTTTTAGAATTGCGGAAGTGGCATCGTAACGGCCGGCCCGCAGACCAGCATCGATTGTCATCCGGTCAAAAACATCCCGTTGGGCATGGCTACCGCCAATTGTCGTTAGCACAGCGCGTGCGGCGGCAAGATTTGAGAAGGCTGTATCATACCGCCCTTCGGAAAATGCGTTCAATCCGGCCAGTGCTTCTGTCCCCGGTGTTGCGACGCGGGCGGGCATTTCGCCAGATTTGCTAGCATCACGGGCGAAGCGTGCGGTCATCTGTGCACGCGCGCCGCCACGGTCCGCCCCTGACAAGGCCAGCATGTAGTGCAGATCCGCAAAGACCAGACAGCCATCTTCAACACGGTTTTCAGAAAAGTCGGCCAGTTCTTGCCAGCGATTGCCTACATCCATGCCTTCCAGCTCTAGCCGCATCAGCAAGGATGTTGCATTTGCGATGTCGCGGTAATCATCTGTTTTTTCAGCGCGAATTTGTGCGTCATAAAGGCCAAGCGCATAATCTATTTCGCCGCGTTCCATATGCAGCAGGGCTTTGTGCCACCAGACGTGATAGCGAAAGTTGTTGGACCCTTCCCAAGCGGCTGTATTTTGCTCAATCAATGTCAGGCCTGCATCAGGTTGCGCTGTCATGTCATAAACATGTGCCACGGCATGCAGCCCCCACGCATCATCTGCCGTCAGTTCCAACCCCGCACGGCCAGCCTTTTCAGCGGCAGCGTAATGACCGTTTTCTTCTAGCGCAAAGGCATGACAGCCCAGAAGGTAGCCACGGCATGAATGGTTTTCCGTATGGGCGGGCAACAAACGCTCCACCGAAGCAAGCATGCCAGCGCCGTCACCCAGCAAGAACCGGATGCCATGGCTTAGCTTTGCGGAAAGAGTGTCTTGGGGGAGGGCGGTAAGAACCTGTTCGATTGTGGCGATAGCTTGGGTTGGCTTGCCCTCCAACCACAGACCCAATGCGGTAATCCATCCGGTTTCGCGTGGGGTGATCGGGGTTTGCTCTGCCATGGCACGTGCGGTGCCATAGGCATCGCGGGCCACTGGTATCATTTCCGCGCGGCCTGTCATCATGCAGAACATGCCACGGGCGGCATGACCCATCGCAAAATCTGGCGCGGCATCAAGGACGCGGCCCAAGTGCACAGGGGTTTGACGGCCATGCGATAACAAACCTAGAATAACGCCGTTCCAGTCCTCCAGCGCGGCGGGTGTGGATAGGGTAACGGGGCAAAAGCAGATATCTGTCAGAGTCATGGAACAACACCTTCGGGTTTATGTCGCACGCAGTTGATGTGCGCGCTCCCTGTGAGTGTAGCGGTGGACAGTGGTCCAAGGCAGGGTCGGAGGTGATGTCACACGCTAACGTGACCCTGTCCAGATATTTTGTGAAGCAGGTGTAACCCTTGCCTTTTTCAGTATTGTTTTTGAGCGCGTTCTTGCCGCTAAGTTGCGGAATAGGCGTGTTATTGCTTGGGTTCGTCGCCCAGCAATGTTTCAAGAACTTCCGCTGTGTCCTGCCCGAAACGCGGTGGTGGGCGTCGGTATTTCACAGGTGTTAACGAAAACTTGAGCGGATTTCCCAAAAGCGGCACGTGGCCCCCTTTGACTCCGGCGGCAGGCACGTGCTGCACTGTGCCTCGGGCTTTGGCCTGATCCGATGTCAACGCCTGATCTATGGTGTTGATCGGCCCTGCGGGAACTTTGACAGCACTTAAAGCCTGCAAAATCCCTTCTTTGGTCCATTTTTTTAAAGCGGGTACAATGAAGCCCATCAGGGCAGTGCGGTTATCAATACGCCCCTGATTGGTGGCATAGTCTGGATCAGCGGCAATATGGGCAAGGTCAAGCACATCACAGAACCGCGCAAATTGCGCATCATTGCCGACAGCCAGCAGAAAATGACCATCCGAGACTTCAAACGCGTCGTAAGGCACAATGTTGGGATGCGCATTACCACGTCTTTGTGGCAGTTCACCTGAATTGAGATAGTTTAGACCCTCATTCACCAGCCACGCCATTTGTGCGTCGATCAGGGCCAGTTCCACGTGCTGGCCTTGGCCCGTTTTATCGCGGTGGCGCAGGGCGGTGAGAATGCCAATGGTCGCGTACATGCCGCACATCACATCTGCGATGCCCACGCCCACTTTGGTGGGGACGCCGTCAGGGTCACCTGTGATAGACATGATCCCGCCAAAGCCTTGGGCCATAAGATCATAGCCGGGTTTCTCGCGGTTCGGCCCCGTTTGACCGTATCCCGAGATAGAGCAATAGACCAATGAGGGGTGTGCGGCGCAAAGTGTGGCGTGATCCAACCCGTATTTGACCAAGCCGTCAGGTTTGAAATTCTCCACAACGATATCAGCACGCGCGGCAAGGCGGCGGATGATATCTTGGCCTTCAGGTGTGGCAATATCCACCGCGATGGATTGTTTGTTGCGGTTGGCAGCCATGAAATAGGCCGATAGGTCAGATTTACTGCCGTCTTCGTTATGGGCGTAATGTGGGCCCCAACCGCGTGTATCATCGCCGCCTGTTTTCGGGTTTTCGATTTTGATCACGGTTGCGCCCATGTCACCCAGCATTTGTGTGGCGGTGGGGCCAGCCAGAATGCGCGTGAGGTCCAGCACAACCAGACCGTCCAATGCGCCAGCGGTTTCGGGGGTGTTAGATGCGTCCGTCATAAGAACCTCTTGGAATAGGGCAGGCGATTACCGTGAAAGTGTCTGCGTTTCGGGCTGTTTGCAACGCGGTCGCCAGCTCGGCACGGGTGGTGGCAGTATGACCCGCGCCACCAAAAGCGCGGCCCATGGCTGCGAAATCATGTTCACCGATATCAACTGCGGCGTTGCGCAATTGGCGCTGGCGTTGCTTTAGTTCGATCAGCGCTAAAGAGGCGTCAACAAATACGATGAATATGGGTTTTAACCCCAACTCTTGCGCAGTCGTCAATTCCCCAGCAACCATAAGGAAGCCCGCATCACCGGAGAAAGAAACCACAGTACGGTCAGGGGCGCAGAGTGCTGTGCCCATCGCAAGTGGCAAGGCGCAGCCCATGGTGCATAGTGCTGAAGATTGCAGCAAGCCACGCGGCTGTGTGCAAGTCCACATTTGGCTCAGCAAAATACGGTGCGCCCCGCTGTCTGCCGTTGCGATAGTGTCGTCGGGTAGGGTTTGGCGGCAGGTGTCTATGATTGCGGCTGGGCCCCATGTCTCGTCTGTCGGGAACGCATTGGCCAACGCTTGTTTGACATCTGCAATCTGGCCTTGCGCCCATGATGTCGTTGCGCGCGCCGTTGCGGCACCAAGTGCCGTTAGGGTTGCGGGGCAGTCGGCGATGATGCTCAGGCTGGCTTGGTGCATGTAATGATGGTTTGGCGCGGCGGTGATCTCAATAACACGTTTACTGCTCGGGTCCCAAATGTCGCGCCAGCCCGTGCGCATTTCAATGGGATCATAGCCCACACAGATCACCAAATCCGATTGGTCAATAAAGGGCAGCAGACTCTTGTCTGCCAAAGGTGACAGACCCGCAGCGCCCAATGCCAGTGGATGCCGTTCGTCTAGCAACCCCTTGGCTTTGTATGTGGTGATGACGGGGATGCTAAAGCGCTCTGCAAAGGCGGTCACGGCAGGACCTGCATTTGTGTTCATGGCATCCACGCCGACAATCATCACGGGCCGCTGGGCGGCCTCTAGCCAGTCGCGCGCAGTATTCATTGCGTCGCCTGCGGGAATGGTTGGCGCAAGGGGTGCACGGCGCGGCGGGGCCTTGGGTGAAATACGGGCATCGGCGATGGAAATCGGAACGTCGATATGCACAGGGCCCGGTTGCCCCTCAAGTGCAATGGCAACGGCTTTATCTGCAACCACATGGGCGGCATCCGCGCTCAGGCGGAAGCTGGCTTTGGTGATGGGGCGCAACACCGCTTGCTGGTCAAGAACCTGATGGGTGTATGTCTCTGCCTCGGCCATATCAACGCAACCTGATATCACAATTAACGGCACTCGGTCCTGCAACGCATTGGCGATTGAATTTACGCCGTTCAGAATGCCCGGCCCGATGGTGGCAACCATGATGCCGGGCGCGCCCGTTTGTTGCCATGCGGCTTCGGCCATAAAGCCAGCGGCATTTTCGTGTTTGCACAGAACAAACCTGATTCCTGCTTTTTCTAGCGCATCCACAAGGGTCAGGACCTCGCCGCCGGGCATGCCAAAGGCATGGCGGCAACCTGCATCATAGAGGCGGCGGGCAATTGCATCTGCTGCACGGATCGTATCGGAGTTTGGCATGGGCGACCTTCTTAAACATCACCCGTTGCACAGACCACGCCTGCCTTGCCCTCGCAATACAAGACTACGTGGTAAATGTTTCAGGTCTGGGTTGACGATTTAGCGGCGGCGGTCGCGCCGTGCGCTCATCGGTTGGAATGCAACGCCCACATGCGCCTCGCAATAGGGTTTACCCTGTTTGACAGGCAAGCCGCAGAACCAGAAATCTTCTGTTGCGGGATCACCCACGGGCCATTTGCATGTGCGTTCGGTCAATTCCATCAAGCTCAGCTTTTTGGCCTTCTTCTCGATCTCGTTGACCTTGGCCAAAGCTTCGGGGCTGATTTCATTGGCAGACGGCTGCGGGGGCAGCGGCTGACCTGCGGGAATGATCTGGTTGCGCGGGGGGCGCGGTGTGTTGGGGGCGATCGCAGGCTCTGTTTTCAAATCAGGCTTGGTGGAGACGGGCTCAGGCTCGGGCTCAACCGCGACAGGCTTCGCCTTGGGCGGCGCTTTGGGTACTGGCTTGGCCTTTGGCTCGGCTTTGGGTGTATCGGTTTTGGCTGCTGCGCCTGCTGTGGTCCGGTTGGACAGGCCCAAACGGTGTACCTTGCCAATCACGGCATTGCGGGTCACGCCGCCCAGTTCTTTGGCGATCTGACTTGCGGACTGGCCTTCGCCCCACATTTTCTTCAGTATTTCAACGCGGTCATCGGTCCAGGACATGGAAGCTTCCCCAGTGTAAAAAGCGGCCCCAAGCTGGACCGCTTTGTCAAATTCAGTCCCCTATAGTAAGGGTTGTGACGGCAGGTGCAAGGGACCACACGGTGCTAAGTCTGTGGTGGTGCGGCTTTTTCATTAGGTTTGCACCGATTTGCAGCCATTATTTTGCGGTCTTGATGCAAACGATAGCGTTGTTGCGTGGTGATGTGGCGGGCTTTTCGCAACCGCCCCGCCGCCCAAATCGCAATAACAAGACTGTTGCATAGTTATTCAATCTGGGTATGGATGTCCCTATGAAAACGCAAAAGACCACTCAATCACGACGACGCCGCAGCTAACTGCCGCCTGCGCCTGCATTCTGTGCAGGTTCGTTTCTGAGTATATTCCGCGTATTCTTTTCCCCAAATTAACTTGACCCGCCGCTTTTCGCATGGCTCTTTGTGCTTTTCGCGGCTTCTTCATTTACCAACAGTTCTCCTGAAAGGATGACTTCGATGATCGCTTCTATCCTGCCGACCTATTCCCGCGCCCCTATGACCTTTGTAAAAGGCGAAGGCTCATGGCTGATTGAGGCCGATGGTCGACGTTTTCTGGATTTTGGCGCAGGCATTGCGGTGAACGCATTGGGCCATGCCAATCCGGCGTTGGTCGCCGCGCTGACCGAACAGGCAGGTGCATTGTGGCACACGTCGAACCTTTATCACATCCCGCAACAGCAAGCGCTGGCGGATAAGCTGGTTGAGCATACTTTCGCAGACACTGTGTTTTTCACCAACTCTGGCACAGAGGCCTGTGAGTTGGCTGTGAAAATGGCCCGCAAATATTTCTACGATAAAGAGCAACCAGAGCGCGTTGAAATCATCACTTTCTCAGGGTCGTTTCATGGCCGTTCCGCCGCAGGTATCGCTGCTGCAGGGACCGAGAAGATGACAAAAGGCTTCGGCCCGCTGCTGCCTGGATTTGTGCACGTGGAATTTGGAGATTCTGAGGCGCTGAGCGCTGCCATCACCGATAAAACCTGCGCTATCATGATTGAGCCGATCCAAGGTGAAGGTGGTATTCGCCCTGTGCCAGACGCGGATTTGAAAGCCCTGCGCGCGCTATGCGACGAACACGGTATCTTGCTGATTTTCGACGAGGTGCAATGTGGTGTTGGCCGTACAGGTAAACTTTTTGCGCATGAATGGGTGGGTGTTACACCTGATGTCATGATGGTCGCCAAAGGCATTGGTGGTGGTTTCCCGCTCGGTGCGGTCCTTGCCACTGAAAACGCTGCCAGCGGTATGACAGCAGGTACGCACGGCTCCACCTATGGGGGTAACCCGTTGGGTTGTGCTGTTGGCTGTGCTGTGATGGATGTTGTGACCGATCCTGACTTTCTCGCGGATGTGAATCGCAAGGCGGGCCTGCTGCGCCAAAAGCTAGAAGGACTTGTCGCGGCGCACCCTAATGTCTTTGAGGCCGTGCGCGGCCAAGGGTTGATGTTGGGTCTGAAATGCAAAATTGCGCCAATCGATTTCGTCAACGCAGGCTACGCAGCAGAAATTGTTACTGTTCCTGCTGCGGATAACGTTGTGCGTTTGCTTCCGCCCCTGACCATCACAGACGAAGAAATCTCCGAGGCCGTAACCCGCATGGACCGTGCCGCCACCACTTTGGGCACCGCCTGATTTTCATTTCGCTATAAACTCATAATCGGGGGCTTGCCCCCGATCTACGACCTATCCAGCAAAGAATTACCAATGAAAAATTTTCTCGACATTCACCAAACAGCGCAATCCGATTTGCGCGGCATCATCGATTCTGCCACCGCAATGAAAGACGCGCGCAAAGGCCGGTCTCGCGGGGCGCTTGATGATGATCTGCCGCTCAAAGACCAGATGGTCGCGTTGATCTTTGAAAAACCCTCGACCCGTACCCGTGTGTCTTTTGATGTTGGTGTGCGCCAGATGGGCGGGCAGACTTTGGTGTTGTCGGGTGCCGATATGCAGCTGGGTCATGGTGAAACCATCGCCGACACGGCCCGCGTTTTGTCACGTTACGTTGATCTGATCATGATCCGCACGTTTGAAGAGCAAACGCTGCATGAGATGGCAGAATATGCCACTGTACCAGTGATCAACGGGCTGACAAACCGCACGCACCCGTGTCAGATTATGGCAGACATCATGACGTTTGAGGAACACAACGGCCCCATCAAAGGCAAACGCGTGGTTTGGTCAGGTGACGGTAACAACGTTTTTGCCAGCTTCGCCCATGCGGCCAAGCAATTTGATTTTGAACTGGTGTTCACAGGCCCTGAAACACTTGACCCTGAACAGGCGCTCAATGGCCTCTATACAACCGTGCGTGACCCAAGCGAGGCTGTTAAAGGCGCTGATCTGGTAGTCACGGATACTTGGGTGTCTATGCATGATCCGCAGTCCGCACGCGAACGTCGCCACAACCAGTTGCGCGGCTATCAGGTGAATGATGCCTTGATGGCCAAGGCCAAGCCGGATGCGTTGTTCATGCATTGTCTGCCTGCGCACCGCGATGACGAAGTCACAAGCGCTGTGATGGACGGCGCCAATTCTGTCATCTTTGACGAAGCCGAGAACCGCTTGCATGCCCAAAAGGCAATCATGCGCTGGTGTCTTGAGAAGTAATACAGCGCCTTGCCCTCGCATTGTGATTGCGGGGGCAGGCGCGATTGGTTGTTTTGTGGGCGGTGTATTGGCCCATGCAGGCCACTCGGTCAGTTTTTTGGGTCGCCCCCGTATTCTGGACCGTTTGCGCAGTGAGGGTCTGCGCATCAGCGATTATGCAGGCCTGGACGTCACGCTTGCCGCTCATACTCTTGATCTACACGAAACGCCTGAGGTGCTTGCCCATGCCGATGTCATTCTTGTCTGTGTGAAATCGAAGGCTACAGCCGACATCGCAGTGCAGATTGCGGCACATGCGCGGCCTGACGCCATTGTGGTTAGTTTGCAAAACGGGATGGGACATGCAGATACGCTGCGGCGGTCTCTTCCGACATATGACATCCGGCCTGCCATGGTTCCCTTTAACGTAGTGCCGATGGAGAACGGGCGATTCCACCGCTCTACCAGCGGGGATATCGTGATTGGATCGGGGCCTCACGCACTGGGCCAAACTTTGAGCGTCGCAGGCCTGCGCGTCACGCAAAGCAATGAGATCGAAGCGATCCAATGGGGTAAATTTCTGCTCAACCTCAACAACGCGCCAAATGCACTGTCTGGTCTCACGCTTCATGCGCAGCTTTTAGACCGTGCTTGGCGCCGGGTTATGGCAGATCAGATGACCGAGGCTTTGCGCGTGTTGCGTGCACATGGGTGTCAGATCAAACCCACCACTGACGTTCCTGTTGGGTTGGTGCCTTTTATTTTGCGCCTGCCCACCCCTATTTTCATTCGCGTTGCGGCAAAAATGTTGACCATTGATCCGCAGGCGAAAACTTCGATGGCGCATGATCTATGGGCGGGGCGCAAGACGGAAATAGATGCGTTTCAGGGCCGTATCATTGCGATGGGGCGTGAGAAATCGATTCCCACGCCATGGGCAGATGCCTTGATGAGCGCCGTGAAAGCCGCCGAGCAGAACGGTGCCAGCGTGCACAGCCCAGAGATTTTGCGCCGTTAAGTCGGAACGCAAGCTGCATTGGCTTGCACCCTGTGCCCAAAACGGCGAACCTTATGCGATAATCAACCGATCAGGAGCACCCCATGAAACAGGCCAAAGCCGATATCGGCGTTTACGGATTGGGTACAATGGGCAGTGCCTTGGCGCTGAACCTTGCGGACAATGGGTTTCGGGTGGCTGTGACCAACCGCGAGGTTGAGTGGATTGCGCCATTTCTGACAGAGGCTGGCCCTTTGGCAGAGAGCCTGCTGCCTGCTTCGACGTTGGAAGAATTCGTTGCCGCGCTGAATGCGCCGCGCACGATCCTGTTTATGATTCCCTCTGGTGCGCCGATGGATGCGATGATCGACATGGTGCTGCCGTTGCTGGAAGACGGCGATACGATCATTGATGGCGGCAACGCTGATTTTAACGACACCCGCCGCCGTTTTGCACGTCTGGCAGGCACGGGCGCGCATTTTGTTGGCATGGGCGTGTCGGGTGGCGAGGATGGCGCACGCCATGGCCCCTCCATGATGGTGGGTGGCAGTGACCACAGTTGGCAGCAGCTTAAACCCATGGCCGAGGCGATTGCCGCCAAGTTTGAGGGCAGCCCTTGTGTGGCGCATTTGGGGCCGGACGGGGCAGGGCATTTTGTGAAAACAGTGCATAACGGCATCGAATATGCGGATATGCAGATGATTGCCGAGGTCTACGGCATTCTGCGCGATGGTGCTGGTTGGGAGGCCCCGCGCATCGGGGCGCTGTTTGAGGGCTGGCAGGCTGGCAAGCTTAGCTCGTATTTAATCGAAGTGACTGCTGCAGCGCTGCAAACTACTGATCCGGATACAGGCCTGCCGATGGTCGATGTGATTCTTGACCAAGCAGGGCAAAAGGGCACAGGCCGATGGACGGTTATTGAAGCCTTGAAGATGGGCCAATCAGCAAATGCAATTGAGGCGGCAGTGGGCGCACGGGGCTGGTCCTCGGAAAAGGCGGCGCGCGAACTGGCGCAACCAATACTGAGCGCTGGCACGCTGGAGGCGACGGTGCCTGTGCCAGAAGATTTGGAAGCCGCGTTGCTGGCTGCTCGTATTCTGGCCCATGCGCAGGGCTTTAGATTGCTGGCTGCGGCGTCGGATGAATTCGACTGGTCGCTTGATCTGGCGCGGATATCCGAAATTTGGCGTGCAGGGTGTATTATACGTTCGGCATTGCTGGATGATTTTGCGCAGGCTTTGCGCGGAGAGATGCCAGCGGGTCATTTGATTCTGTCGCCTGTGATCGCTGCGATGCTGGCGGATGCGATCCCTGCCTTGCGGCGTGTGGTTGTGGCAGGTGTGTCGCTGGGTGTGCCTCTGCCAGCCTTGTCTGCATCACTGGCGTGGTATGACACAATGCGGCACGCACGCGGCACCGCGAATGTTATTCAGGCGCAGCGCGATTTCTTCGGCGCACACGGGTTTGAGCGGGTGGATAAGCAAGGCAAATTCCACGCGAATTGGCCTGATCTGGCCTAGGTCACGTGCCGCGCGGTTTGGCCCGCAATGTCGGGTCTGCGGCGCGGGGATCATCGGGCCATGGGTGGCGCGGATATTGGCTGCGCATGTCCTTGCGCACATCCGCATAAGAGCCATCCCAGAAACCAGGTAAATCCATGGTGACTTGCACAGGGCGCTGGGCGGGTGACAAAAGCGTAACTTGCAATGGCTGGCCTGCGACGCTGGGGTGGCGGGTGACGCCGAACATTTCTTGCAAACGCACCGCGATTTGTGGCGTCTCGCCATCGTAGTCAATTGCAATGCGGCGGCCTAGCGGTGTCTCGAAGTGAGCGGGTGCGGTGCGGTCCATCTGTTGTTGCTGGTCCCAATCCAGCCGCCCGCGCAGGGCGGGCAGCATGTCAAATCGTTTCCAATCCGCAGTGCTGCGGGTGGTGCCCAGATGGGGCAGCAACCAGTTTTCCAGTGTTTCCAGCAGATGCGTCTCGGAAAAGTCGGGGAAATCCGGTTGATCCGCCATGAGCGCGGCACGGCGCAAGAACCGTGCGGCCTGTTTGTCAGGGCGCAGGCCCAGCTGCGCAATCCCTTCCAACATAGCACGGGCGACGGCCTCTTGTGGCGCATCGCTCCACGTGCGGTCATCTAGCACCAAAGTGCCAAAGCGTTCTTGGCGGCGGGTTTCAACGCGGCCTTCGCGGCGTGACCATGCGCAGTGGTCATGCCATGCGATTTGATCGCCAAAGGCGTCACGCAGCGCGGTCTCGGACAGGGGCGTGCCTTGGCGGACGCGGGCTTCGCGGGGATCGCCGTCCAAATCGGTGGCGACAATTAGGCGCTCTCCGGCCAGCGGATCGCCGTCAGGCACCACAGCGCCTTTGCCTCCAGATAGGACAAACCGCGCGGCATCGCCCTTGCGGCGCAGGCCGATGCGGTCAGGATAAGCGAGCGCGGCAAGCGTGCCGATGTCTTCTGGCCCATTGCTGAGTGTGGCGCGGGCTAGTCGTTTGGCCTCCTGCTTGATCCGGGCCAGCGTGGCGTGATGTACTTCGCCTGCCACACGTTCGCCCGCGACAGCGCGGATGCGGTGGCTGAGGTCCAGTGGCGCGCCGCGCAGCGGGTCGCGTTCGGCCAGAATAGCGGCCAAAGTGGCAGCGGTGCGGCCGCCCTTTGCGACCATATGGGCCAGACGCGGGTGCAGCGGCAGTTTGGCCAGCTTGCGGCCATGCGGGGTAATACGCCCCTGTGCGTCCAGCGCATCTAGCATGTTCAGCAACGCCTTGGCTTCTTGTAGGCGGCCCGCGTGGGGGGGCGTGACAAAGGCCAGTTCTTCGGCCTGTGCACCCCAGAGGGCCAACTCCAGCGCGAAGGCACTCAGATCGCCGCTTTCGATTTCTGCGGGAGGGTAGGCGGCCAGCGCGCCATCTTCGCCGCGTGTCCAGAGTTTGTAGGCGTCGCCTTCGCTCATCCTGCCTGCACGGCCTGCTCGCTGGGTCGCCTCGGCCTGTGTAACGCGAGCGGTCACAAGGCGCGACATGCCCGATGATGCGTTGAACTCGGCCCGCCGAGAGCGGCCGCCATCGACCACAATGCGAATGCCTTCAATGGTTAGGGATGTTTCGGCGATAGAGGTGGCAAGCACGATTTTGCGGCCTGTTGAAGCAGGGTTGATTGCGGCGCGTTGTGCTTTGAAATCCATCGCACCAAACAGCGGCGCTATGCTTACATCTGCGGGGACCTGCCGTGCCAGCAATCCTTCTACACGCCTGATTTCTCCCTCTCCGGGTAAGAAGACCAAGGCGGAGCCTTCGGATTGGCCCATCGCGTGTAGCACCAGATCAGCGACAGCTTGTTCAAAACGTTGGGTTTTGGGAAGTGGCTTGTCGAGCCAATGGGAAGTCACGGGAAAGCTGCGGCCCTGTGATGTGACAATGGGCGATTCCATCAACGCGGCAACAGGGGCGGCGTCCAGTGTGGCTGACATTGCGATCAGCATCAGGTCATCGCGCAACGCCCCCGCGACCTCTAGGCACAGGGCCAGCCCCAGATCGGCATTGAGCGAGCGTTCGTGGAATTCGTCAAAGATCACCGCGCCAATGCCCGGCAGTTCGGGATCATCCTGCATCATGCGGGTCAGGATGCCTTCGGTCACCACTTCGATCCGTGTGGCCTTGGAGATGGCAGAGGCACCCCGCACGCGGTAGCCGACAGTCTGACCTACGTCTTGGCCCAGCGTTTGCGCCATACGTTCAGCGGCAGCGCGTGCGGCAAGGCGGCGGGGTTCCAGCATCACGATGCGGCCTTTTGTCAGGCCGGCCTCTAGCATTGCCAGTGGTACGCGGGTTGTTTTGCCTGCGCCCGGAGGGGCTTGCAGCACGAGGCGGCCATGGGTGCGCAGGGCATCCAGAACGGCGGGCATGACTTCATCAATGGGTAGTTTGCTTTGCATGGCGTCGTTATCTGCGTTGCGGCGGGGCAGGGCAAGGCTGGACATTCGCGGCACAGGGCGTGAAAAACAGCTAAGCATTTACGGGAGACACCCATGGACATTACCGACATGGCACAGCGCATCATCGCAGGCGAGCGGCGCGCATTGGCGCGGGCGATTACGCTGGTTGAAAGCGCACGCGCAGATCACCGCGCACAAGCGACCGAATTGCTGGCGGCGCTGGGACAAGACAAGCAAGCTTTGCGCATTGGCCTGTCCGGCACGCCCGGTGTGGGGAAGTCCACGTTCATTGAAAGCTTTGGCTTGATGCTGACAGGGCAGGGCCTGCGCGTGGCGGTTTTGGCTGTTGATCCCAGCTCTTCGCGTTCGGGCGGGTCTATCTTGGGGGATAAAACCCGTATGGATGTGCTGAGCCGTGATCCGAATGCATTTATCCGACCCAGCCCCAGTCAGACCCATTTGGGTGGCGTAGCGCGGCGTACACGAGAAGCGATTGCCCTGTGCGAAGCGGCGGGCTTCGACGTGGTGTTGATCGAAACTGTGGGGGTGGGCCAATCGGAAACCGTGGTGGCGCAGATGTCTGATCTGTTTTTGCTGCTGCTGGCCCCCGCGGGTGGTGATGAGCTGCAAGGCGTCAAACGGGGAATCATGGAGATGGCGGATGTGATTGTGGTGAACAAGGCAGATGGCGATTTGAAAGCCACAGCTTTGCGGACCCAAGCTGACTATTCCGGAGCGTTGCGATTGTTGCGCAAACGTCCCCAAGATCCTGAAGGATACCCGCGTGCCATGAGCGTTTCCGCGCTGGAAGAACGCGGCTTGCCCGAGGTTTGGGAAGCATTGCAAACCTTGTCGGACTGGCGTCGTGAAAACGGTTTTTGGGATCAAACCCGTGCGCAGCAGGCGCGCTATTGGTTTGAGGAAGGAGTGAAGTCTGTGCTGTTGGCGCAGTTGGAAACACCCGCAGCACGTCAGGCCCTTGCTGCGCTGAGCGATGCGGTGGCCGCGGGTGAACAGGAGCCTGCCGCAGCTGCGGTGGCTTTTGTGCGCGATTTACGTGCGTAAACGCGAGAAAGCAGCGCTGGCGGGTTGACCTGAGTTCCGATTCCCCTTAAAGCCTGCGAACCAATTTAGGGGTCGGCGGATGTCCGGCCTGCTTAGCTGTGTTGCCGCAATAACAGGCGCCACGTCGAATCAAGAGGATGAACCCATGTCGCGCCGTTGCGAATTGACCGGAAAAGGCCCGATGTCGGGCAACAACGTATCTCACGCCAAGAACCGTACACGTCGTCGGTTCCTGCCAAACCTGAATGACACAACGCTTCAGTCCGAAAGCCTGGGTCGCGGTTTTAAACTGCGCATCTCCGCTGCTGCTCTGCGCAGTGTTGACCACCGTGGCGGTCTGGACAAGTTTCTGGCGAAAGCCAAAGACATTGAACTGTCAGACAACGCGCTGAAGATCAAAAAAGCGATTTCGAAGTCCAGCACAACTGCTGACGCGCTTTCCTAAACCTCGGGTTTAGAAAATAGATAGATTGACCCCGTTCTGGTTTCAGATCGGGGTTTTTTTTTGTTTTCGGGTCTGTGAATTCTAGGTATCAATACGCAAATTGATGCGAAGATCAAAAGGGGCTGTGCGTGAAAAATCCTAAACCGATGATGGGCGTTGTTGTTCTGATTGCCTTGGCTGCCGTGGTCATGGCGGTTGTGACTGTAAAGATTTCGCCCTTGGATCAAAATAACGCTGCATTTTCGGTTGAGCAGCCCTATCTGCGAAATGATCAGGCAGATGCCACCTTGGCGCGGGCGTTTTTTGTGCTGGGCAACCAGACCGGAAAAGAGGACCGCCTGATTGGCGCGGAATCGGATGTGGCTGAGATGGTAGAGTTGCATAGCGAAACGAAAGTTGCAGACGGCGGGGTTGAAATGGGCGAGATCGAAGGAGGTGTTGCCCTTGCGGATGGCGAGAGCCACGTTTTTGGCCCCAGCGGTGACCACCTGATGTTTTTTGGCCTGACAGGGCCGTTGGTGCAGGGGCAGCTTGTGCCTGTGACGCTGAAGTTTGAGGTGGCGGGCGACGTCGAGATTGTCGTGCCTGTGGATCAGACCCGCTAGACCCGCGCTGGTTACGTGCGCTTCAGGATGCTGTCGACCCATGCTGGCACTGTTTGGGTTGCTGGCCCAAGCAGCGCATCATCAAACTGCGACCCGACGGACGATGGTTCCAGATTGATCTCTAGAGTTTCAGCACCTGCGCGTGCGGCCTCGGCCACAAAACCCGCTGCCGGATAGACATTGCCCGACGTTCCAATCGCCACGAAAATATCTGCACGGCTCAGGGTCTCGAATATTTGATCCATGTGGTAGGGCATTTCGCCGAACCAGACGATATCAGGACGTGCCGTCGGGGCGCCACAGCTGGGGCAAGGGGCGTTTGCTGCCATAACTGCAGGGGCAGGCCAGCGGTGATCGCACGCGCCGCAGAGCGCGGAATTAAGCGCGCCGTGCATGTGGATCAGATTTTTGGTTCCGCTGCGCTCGTGCAGATCATCGACGTTCTGCGTGACGATCAGCACGTCGCCACTGTGTTCTGCTTCGAGCCGTGCAAGTGCGTAATGAGCCGCATTGGGGAGGGCGGCAGCAGCCTGACTGCGGCGTTTGTTGTAAAACGCGACAACGAGAGCAGGATCACGGGCGAAACCCTCAGGTGTTGCAACATCTTCGACGCGGTGCTGCGCCCAAAGGCCGGTTTCAGCGCGAAAGGTCTCTAATCCGCTTTCGGCTGAGATGCCTGCACCAGTCAAGATGACGATTGTGCTCACTTTTCAGCCTCATGATCGAGGAGTTCCAGATGGTTTTCCAGCCACGGCATTTGCGTGTGCGCGGGGGTGATGATGTGGCGCTCGATCAGATTTCTGACGGCGTTCGCAATGTCTTGGGGGACGTCAGCGCCCCAATCGCTGCGGATATAGAGTGATATCTGTCTGCTTGCGCCAGTTCCAGGCAACGGGTGTATCGTGATCTTATCGTGCAGGTCTTTTGCGCGCATTAACCCTGCCGCTGATGTGACCGTCCATCCTATGCCTTGGGCGACCATCGATATTAATGTCATATGGCTACGGATTTCAAACAGCTTGGAATGTGATTGTTTTTGTGTCGCGAGATGCAGTTCGATTTGCCGCGCAATCAGCTGCTCATCGGTGTAGCGCAGCAATGGGACGTCACTGACGCCCTGAAGCAGGTCGTGGGGTGTGCTGGCTACGTCTCGGGGTTTGACAAGAACCAAAGGGTCCCGCACCAACGGGAACTCTAGTAAGTTGTCAAAGGTTTCGCTGGTGCTGGCGCAAATTGCCATATGTAAGCGGCCATCTGCGACCATGGGCACCAAGTCGTGGCTGTGGGATGAAATGAGATGGAAGCTGCAATCGGCAACGTTTTCATTCAAAATTCGCACAAGGTGGGGCGTGAGATTGTCGTCAAAATCGGTGATCAAGCCAATGTTGAGCTGGGAAAGATGCCCCAGATCAATTCTTGAAGCGCCTGCTGTAGCCAGCCGTAGCTCGGCCAGAGCGGCGACAGTGTGACGCAAAAAATTGCGTCCGGCTGGGGTCAACTGCATCGGGCGGCAGGAGTGATCAATCAATGAGGTCGCTAGCGCGGCCTCCAGATTACGTAACTGTTGGCTGACGGCGGGTTGGCTTAGGCCAGTGTCTTGTGAGGTCTTCACCACAGAACCACTGCGCGCAAGCGCTTCGAATACTTCCAGTCCGCGAAGGCTGATGCCTTTGATATCCATTTTGTCTCACTAAGTGTTGCCCATACACCTCATGCCGATCAGCCAACCTGCCGTCAAGGTGGTGTGGATCGCTCTTGTGGCTCGGAGGCAAGGGAGGCAAACTGGCTTCCTATGCAGTTATTATCGGAACACACCACATGAGAATCGCCACAGCGTCCTACCCGTTGGACATTTTAACCTCTTGGGCCCAGTACGAGGAGAAGTTGACCCGTTGGGTTGCCGAGGCCGCGCAGAATGGGGCGGAGTTGTTGGTGTTTCCCGAATATGGCGCAATGGAACTGGCAACGTTGGACGGGCTAGACGTGGCTGGTGATTTGGAGAAATCACTGTTTGCGGTGTCGGACAAGCTCCCTGAGGCGGATGCTTTGCATCTGCGCCTGGCTGCGCAATACGGTGTGCATATTGTCGCGGCCTCTGCGCCTGCTGCGACAGAAACGCGCCCCGTCAATCGTGCGCGTCTGATCACCCCCTGTGGTAAGATCGGCGTGCAGGACAAGCAGATCATGACACGATTCGAGGGTGAAGTCTGGGATGTGATTGGCGGCTGTCCTTTGCAGGTTTTTGAAACGGCTTTGGGACGTATTGGCATATTGATTTGTTATGACAGTGAATTCCCGCTGTTGGGCCGCGCTTTGGAAAGCTGTGACATCATTGTCATTCCAAGCGTCACCGAGGCGCTGGCAGGCTATTGGCGTGTGCGCACTGGAGCCATGGCGCGGGCGCTAGAGAATCAGTGCGTTACCGTCATGTCATCGGTGGTCGGTGAGGCGGATTGGTCCGAGGCATTGGGCACCAGCGTGGGTGCTGGTGGTGTTTTCTGCCCGCCGGACACTGGTTTTCCCTCTACCGGCGTGATGGCCGTGGGCGAGCTTTGTGTGCCGGGTTGGGTCTATGCTGATATAGACATTGAATTAATTGCCGCAGTGCGCGCAGATGGCGTTGTTTTGAACCGTAAACACTGGGTTGAGCAGATTGGCCGTGATCAGCCAGCGGTAAATATGCCTCTTGGGCGTATCTCCTCTTGAAAATTCGCTCGGAAGCGCTCATTTAGGCGCGTGTCCCCGCAACTGGGGACGTTTTTACAGGAGAGACCATGGCTAAGGAAGATACGCTCGAATTTCCCGGTGTCGTTAAAGAACTCCTGCCTAATGCGACGTTCCGGGTCGAGCTTGAAAACGGCCATGAGATCATCGCACATACGGCAGGCAAAATGCGTAAGAACCGCATTCGTGTTCTGGCTGGTGATAAGGTACAGGTCGAAATGACCCCCTATGATCTGACCAAAGGCCGGATTAACTACCGTTTCAAATAACATTTTCCCCGCCCGCCCCGAAGGTGGGGCGAGGAGCTGCTCATGAAATTCATCCTCGGATCAGGATCACCGCGTCGCAAGGAATTGCTGGCGCAGATCGGCGTTGTAGCGGATGATATCCGCGCACCTGATATTGATGAAACCCCGCAAAAGGCAGAACTGCCGCGCCCCTATTGTGCGCGTATGGCCCGTGAAAAGGTTGCAGCAGTACCCGCCGACGCAGATGATATCGTGCTCTGTGCCGATACGACAGTTGCACTTGGCCGCCGGATATTGGGGAAACCCGATGACCGTGCGGAGGCCGAAAAATTTCTGCGCGCCATGTCTGGTCGCCGTCACAAAGTGATCACAGCCGTTGCCGTTAAGCGCGGCGGCAAGCTGTGGCAGCGCGATGTGATGAGCACGGTGCGCATGAAAAACATCGCTGAAGATGAACTGCGTGCCTATCTGGATACAGGTGACTGGCAAGGCAAAGCAGGCGGCTACGGTATTCAAGGACCTGCAAGTGTGCTGATTCCTTGGATTTCTGGATCATTTACAGCTATCGTTGGTCTGCCATTGGCCGAGACAGCAAACCTGCTGCGCGCAGCGGGATACCCGATATATGGAGAAAGCTCATGAAGGGCCGTACGATTATTCTCGATCACCTTGGTGACATCGAAGCCGCCGCCTTGATGGTGGATGGAAAGTTGGACGATCTGCTGGTGGATACGCCCGAGGCAGCCCGCGTCGGCACCATCTACCGTGCCATTGCCGACCGTCCCGTAAAGGGGCAGGGGGGCATGTTTCTTAAGACGCCTGATGGTTCAGCTTTCTTGCGCCAGATCAAAGGTCTTTCTCCGGGGCAACCTTTGCTGGTGCAGGTCACCGGATTTGCCGAGGACGGCAAAGCGATTCCCGTAACCAACAAGCTGCTGTTCAAAAGCCGCTATGCGATCATCACTCCCGATGCGCCCGGTTTGAATATCTCCCGTTCGATTCGCGATGAGCCAGAACGTGACCGCCTTTTGGAAATCGCACATGATGCGATGGACGGTGCCGCATACGGGCTGATTCTTCGATCATGCTGTGAGGGTGCCGAAAGTGAGGCCATCGCAGAGGATATCGAAGCGATGCTGGATTTAGCTAATGCCGTTTTGAACGATGAGAGCGCAGAGATGGAAACCCTGTCTGAAGGCGATGGCCCGCATGTGCTGGCCTGGCGCGATTGGGTCGAAAAGGCCGAGATCGTGACCGAAGACGGTGGGTTTGAAGAGCACGGCGTTCTGGACGCATTGGATGCACTAGCACAAGATCTGGTCCCACTCTCTGGCGGGGCTTCGATGTATGTTGAACCCACACGCGCATTGGTGGCCGTAGACGTCAACACGGGCGCTGATGTGTCACTTGCCGCAGGTATCAAGGCTAACATGGCCTGTGCCCGTGCCTTGCCCCGTGCGCTGCGCCTGCGTGGCCTTGGGGGGCAGATTACGCTTGATCTAGCCCCAATGCCGAAAAAGGACCGCCGTCCGTTTGAGACGGCTCTGCGGGCCGCGTTCCGTGCCGATGATGTGGAAACAACGTTGATTGGCTGGACCCCACTTGGTCACTATGAGCTGCAGCGCAAACGCGCCCGCGCACCTTTGGCGGAAGTGTTGGCGTGACTTGTCCGATCTGCGCCGATGAAACCCACGAAAAGTACCGCCCCTTCTGTTCGGGACGGTGCGCTGACATTGATTTGTCCAAATGGTTTTCAGGCACATATGCAGTGCCATCGCAGGACCCGGAAGACATCGAAAAGGCGATAGAAGCATTGGAAAATGCGCCCCCGCAGTGATCGCATTAAGCTAGATTCCCATCTAGTTTGAATAATGGGTAAAATGGGGCTGGACACCCGCCGCTATTGCTCCTAGAACCCGCTCACCCGACCAGTTAACTGGTCCCGGTGCCCGGGTAGCTCAGGGGTAGAGCAGTGGATTGAAAATCCTCGTGTCGGTGGTTCGATTCCGCCCCTGGGCACCATTTAAGTATCAGTAAAATATGGCTTTTTTCATTTGTCATATCCTGAACTTTAACTTTTCCGGCTTCGGGACGACAGCGGGACAACAGACTTCCCTCCCTCGATTGATTGCATCAAGCACGATTATTGACACATAGTCGTTTCCGGCGAAACCCGATCGACATCATTTCTTCTACAGTTCACCAATTGGAGAAGAAGAATGAACCACGAAAACTCCCCCCAGGACATCCTATTGCCTATCAAAGAAGTCTGCGAAATCGTGGCCCGCTCTCGGGCGAGCATCTACCGCGACATTAAACGTGGCACATTTCCCCCAGCGCAAAAGCAAGGAGGTTCGAGCCGCTGGCGCCGCTCATTGATCATGAAAGTGGTTGAAGGCAAATACCTGTCTTGAGGGCGACGGAGATCGTGCACAGCGCTGGCTCAATATTGCGCGGGTCGTGAGCTATGGCGGTTGTGCATGGAGGTCACAGCAAAGCTCATGATAGATCTAAGGTGGGGGGGCAAGCTTTTTGCCCCCCCTAAACATCGTCGAGTTCACTCGTCCCCCCGTTGTTCGAAGTTCGGTAAAATAGGATTTGATTGATCCCGATCCAAGCAATAACGACGATAGTTCAAGCTCAAGCCAAGAATGAAGTAGCAGTTCCCCAAATGCGAAAGGTTCCCGCATTCGGACCTGGCATAGGATCCACCTCGCCGTTGGCGAGGCGAATTCGAGGCCAAAGTCAATGGAGGCGGCCGACGTCCCTGTCAGCGCCCCATGATATCAGGTTCCGAAGCGCCGGTTGACGATACGCTCAGCGGCAAAGCGATGCCCCAAAACCAGTAGCATCTCGCGAAGAACACGCAAATTTCTGAGACAATCGGCGACTTGTTCACCGCGCGAGGTCAGAACCCGCTCATGGATGACGGTGCCGATCGCCCCCTCATCGGGATCATTGCGGCCATGAAAAATTGGCACGAAATCTCGTGTCTCCCGATCGAGTTCTTCGGCGAGGATCGAAATGACACGATCAAGGTCTTCGTAAGCATCGTGACGAAGAAATTTGCCTTCGGAAAGGGTGTTCATCGATTTGCGGATCGCGTTCTGATTGTGCGCCGTCCCCGCAACTTCCGTCGATGTTGCCGCGTCGGTGACATGCTTGATTTTTTCGAGGCTGCGTGCGCAGAGTTCCTCAAGGGGCTGTGTGTGGAAAAAGTTCGTCATGACCTACTCCTGGCCTGGCCCTGGCTGAATGCGAGGGCTTCAAGACGCCGGCCCAATGGCCGACGGAAGGGTCATGCAGCAGAGAGATCAAATATCTCGCGTTGAACGACGTCGCAGGTCGGGTGCTCATCGGCAATTGCGACGAGGAGATCGAAGAGCCGGTCTGCCCCGAGACAAACCTCTTCGACACGTGGGTCCTGAAGATCAAGCGCCACGAAACGCGCAGTTTCCTCACGCTCTGGATCCCCGACAAAATCCAGCATGAGCAGCCGATGTAGCCAGACAAGTTCATGCTTGAGTGTTTTTGAAAGGACTGCGCTTTCGACGATATTCGCATAGAGCCGCAAACAGCGGCGATGCGCGGCCGGTCCGCCGAGCATTGCAGCGGCGTTCAACACCGCTTCTCCGAATTCATGGAAAAAATCTTTGGTTAGTTCGAGCGCGTAGTCATCGCTCGCAGTGCGTGACAGAACTGATTGAATAGACATTGGATACCTCCAAGTTGTGCCGCCCATCATGGCGATCAAGAGCCCCGGGGGAGCCTCCTTTTGATTTCCGGGGTGGTTTTGCCGACTTTCAGGTAGCAGCAGGGGGTTTCACGGCCGGCGGGTTTCTTTATCTCTTCTGAGGCACTGCATTTTTGTCTGCCGCGCTCTCGCAAGAAGGGGCGCGGCAGACAAGAATGCTGTCCGATCACACTTTTCATTTCCTTTGCAAGATTTTCCGTGCCCCGTTCTCTACGTCCCTCGCCATTTTGCATCATTTTAGACCCGCAGCGATAGCCAGGCTGGGATGGCGAGGTGGTTGAGAGAAATTGAAACAACAGCGGGGATTGTTAAGGACAATGCCATTTTACCCTGCAGACATATCATCGACATCTTTTGTCTTGGCAGTCAGGCATATTAAGGATCGAGGACGATCGTTCTTGTTGCTATACTGCCTGTGCGATCTTCTGCCGGTCATTTTGCCAAGCGCGGACTGCGGCCTCGCTCTTACACTCAGTCGAGTATTCTTCGCCGGCTTCGAGTGTCCCGTGGCCGAGATGTGTCGCGATGACCCGCGCGGCGATCTCCGGATCGTGCCGTCGCATATAGTCGGCCGCGAGGGTCCGCAGGTCGTGCGACGGCACCCCGATTGCAGTCTTGATCCGTTCACTCGGCCATTTTGCAGGCCTGGCCACATCGGACAGTGTCAGCCAGTTTTTGCCGACAAGCTCCCGGTAGCGAATGTGGATCAATCTGCTTGGCCGACCGCACAGAATGAGTTCATCGAGAACTTCACCAATCTCCGGCCAGAGTTCCCCAGCTTCTGTTTTCCGGCCAGTTTTTCTCTGGTTCCACGCGAGATGCCACGATCCATCCGTCTCACGCCGTAGATCGCTGCCGATGATCCAATTTGACATGTCACCGGTCCTTGCAGGCTTGTTCATGTCAACAGCACAGCACGCCGCAGTCTGCAGCAGTAGCGCCTTGCGCGCTGAATGATCTGGCAACAGATCGGCATCTACAAGCAGATCACCGATGACTTCGGCGATGCACTCAAATCCGCCCTTTCTTATCAGATCGTTAATGCGAGCGACCTTCAACTTCTCGCCCAATTTTGCCTCATCTCGGAATGCGTCGCGCATGTAACGCATGCCATCGAGAGCCTCCGCATTGACGCCGCCAAACTTGCCAAGAGCAATGAGGCCCTCAAGGTAATTTGCGATCGTAATCGGCCTGATGTCCGTCTCACTGGCCTTGAATGCCTCCCCGAGACAATATGCGGTATAGAAAGTCAGGCAGTCATTCGCTCCGCCAGCATTGACGATCTGGGCGCAGCGGGAGATGGAAGCGACATATCGGTCTTTGGAAGAGGCCTTGATCCGGGCCTGGCGCAGAAATGGGTACATGGTCTGCCAAGATGTCGGCCATGATCCGATGAGCGCGTCTTCGCGGTGCACGTGTTGTGTGTGGGCGAGTGCCTTGCCTGGACGCCGGCCATACCATTCCGCCCGCACTTGACGGGCTGGACCTGTCACGCTTTAGTGCCGCCCCAAGTGCTCGTTTAAGCCACCTTTCGTTCGAAGGCGACAGGGCTTTTCCAGCCCAGTGCTGAGTGGC
>NZ_JACIEI010000011.1 GCF_014196805.1 Sulfitobacter undariae
CGCTCCATGGAGAAACTCCCTTATAATCCATCTGTCAGGGCT
This sequence comes from Sulfitobacter undariae, assembly GCF_014196805.1. GTDB lineage: Bacteria > Pseudomonadota > Alphaproteobacteria > Rhodobacterales > Rhodobacteraceae > Sulfitobacter > Sulfitobacter undariae. The sequence continues at coordinate 43 of NZ_JACIEI010000011.1, forward strand.
GAATCTCAGATCAGGGGCTCACAAGGAAGGTGGGGTGGGCGCACCGCTTACTGTAGACTCTCATCACGTCTGCAAAGCTTTTGCTCTGAAGGTCTGCGCGATCTTCCGATGTGTTGCAGGGGATGTCGTGGAGTATTTGTTTCCTCAGGTCCTCAATCCTCGGCTGCCGCAGTGCTCTCATTTCAAGCTTTCTAATAAAACGTTCCGGTTGTTCGTATGTTAGCCGCAGTCGAAGTTGTATTCGATAAATAAAGCGGACATTTGTACAACTCGCAGCATCGGCCATTCCGGGCTCGAAGCGGAGTTTAGCTGCAATTTGCACCCATGACCGCTTTCGGGAAAAGACAAATCTATGCGCCGAAATTTCACAACCAGATGGCTTTTAAAAAAACGTGGCCTTGGGGTAGCGTTGGAAAAATTGTTTGGAGATTATTGATGAAGTTTGTTTGAATCGCTTTGGCGCTTGGTTTGGCTGGATGTGTTACAAGCGAGCCATCTGTTAATAACACGGGACGTCCTGCGCAGGGGGCTTTGAGTACGGCAAGCCAAGATGCCACCGCTGCGTTTATAACTGCATGTATTAACACTTCAAAGGATCCGAACGCAGCGCTGCCAGCTTTGCTATCACTCGGTTTTAAAGAAATAGGTACGCGCAAAGGGATGCGACGTTTTAAGAGCGCCACGGCGACCGCTGCTCTTTCAAGTGATTCAAATGGTGGTGGGCTGGGCCAATGTTCGGTCACGCCCAAAGGCGGTAATTTTCCTTCCAGTGTGGCTGCCCTTAATCAACAAATTGGTCGTGCAACAATCTCGGCAAAAAAACTCTCAGGTGAAGCGGCTTGGCTAATCGGGGCCACAGGCGCCATCGCGATAGTCGCGCGCCAAGAGGGTGCATTTACACGCACACAGTCCAACGTTCTTAGCAACTGAATATCTGATCATTTAAGAAACTAGTATGAAACGACTTGTAACAGTACCGATTTTTCTAGCGACAGCTCGGTACGATTGTACCGAAGTCTAAGACGTCCAAGCGTTAAATCGCGTTCGTCAACTCTGGGGGAATGGTTGGTTCCGCCAGAGGTGTCGTTGATAATATCCGTTTGCATCAGCCGTTCATTGCACCCAGACAGTTTTCCAAAAAATTACTGTTAGCGAACGCCAGCAGGCCGTGTCTCAGCCGATTTTCATAACAATGCAGGTGGTGGAGCCTGTGGCGTAGAGTTTGCCGTCTTCGACGCCTCTGATTTCGCCATGTGCAACGCCGGTTGAACGGCCCACGTGGTCCGCGATGCCTGTGCAATCTACGGTCATGCCCAAGGGGATCGAACGCAGGATGTTAATCTTGTATTCCAAGGTGGTGTAGACCGATCCGCGCGGCACCCGTGTCATGACAGCGCAGGCCATGGCGCTGTCCAAAAGCGTGCCGTACCAGCCGCCGTGTACGGTGCCCATCGGGTTGGTCATGGAGAATTCGGGTGTGCCGCGGAACACGCAGTGGCCTGCTTCGACGCTGTGTAATGTATAACCGATGGTTGCGCCGATGGGTGGGCCAGGGTTGGTGCCATCCAGAATTTTTTGCATGAATTCCAAACCGCTGAGTTCAAGCGCTTCGGACGTGCTGAGCAGATCGGCGGGGGATGTGGCGATACGTGGCATAGGGGACTCCGAGTGTGACGTTTGCCACAGCCTAGAGCCCCGCAATGGCGCGTGGCAAATGTTACGCCACGTTTGAAAGGTCGGATTGTGGTGTCACACCCAATGCGCGGCAGACATTGCGTGTCAATTCGGGGCGGTTGAGGGTGTAGAAATGCAGGGCGTCGACGCCTTCCGCCACCAATTCGCTGCACATTTCGGTGCAAAGTGTGGTGGAGAGCAGTTCGGTCCGGCCATCGCGTTCGGCAGCACGGTAGGCTTCGTCCATCCACTCGGGGATGTTTGTGCCACACATGGCAGCGAATTTACGGGCCGAATTCCAGTTGGTGATCGGCATGATGCCCGGCACGATGGGTTTGGTGATACCTGCGGCAGCGCATTGATCGCGAAAGCGTAAGAAGCTTTCTGTTTCAAAGAAGAACTGCGTCAGAGCTTCATCCGCACCTGCGTCAAACTTGCGTTTGAGGTATTGGATATTGGCGTGCTGGCTGACCGCGTCAGGGTGGCTTTCGGGATAGGCGCCTACGCGGATGGTGAATTTATCCAGCAAGGCCAAAGCCTCAATCAGCTCAACCGAGTTTTTGAACCCTTCGGGATGGGGGGTGAATTTGGACGCGCCGCCTTCTGGATCACCGCGCAGGGCGACGATTTCGGTCACACCGGCGGCGTGAAACTTCTCGGCGATTTCCATGGTCTCGGCGACGCTGGCACCAACGCATGTCAGATGCGCAGAGACGGGCAGCTTGGACGTGCGGTGCAGCACATGGGCGGCGTCATGGGTCAGATCACGAGTGGTGCCGCCAGCGCCGTAGGTGACAGAGAAAAACCGTGGTTCAAGCGGCGCCAGAGCCTGTGCCGTGTCCCACAGCTTGAACGCAGCATCGACGGATTTCGGTGGAAAGACTTCGAATGATACGGCGGGGGTTGTCATGACTGGCATCCTTGTTGATTTCACCCCTTGTTGCATAGTATTGCGCATGAGACAAATTCATAACTCTCATCATTTACATGAGTCCAGCCTCATGAGGGATTTAACATGCATATCGAATTTCGCCATCTGCGTACCATCCAAGCCATTGACCGTGCAGGCGGTTTGGCCAAAGCGGCAGAGATGATGAACATCACCCAATCCGCGCTGAGCCATCAGGTGAAGGGGTTGGAGGACCAAGCAGGGGTCGAGCTGTTTGTGCGCCGTTCCAAGCCGTTGAAACTGTCTCCGGCGGGGCAGCGGCTGTTGAAGCTGGCAGAGCAAGTGTTGCCGCAGGTGGCGGCGTTGCAAGATGAGTTCAGCGGTCTGCGAGAGGGCAGCACCGGCCGCATGCACATCGCGATTGAGTGTCACGCGTGTTTTGAGTGGCTGTTTCCCGTGCTGGAGCAATTTCGCCGCAGCTTTGGCGAGGTAGATGTGGATATCCGCCCCGGTCTGGCGTTCGACGCGCTGCCTGCGCTGTTGCGGCAGGAAGTGGATTTGGTGATTTCCTCGGACCCAGAAGAGATTGATGGTGTCGATTTCATCGAGTTGTTTGATTACAAAGCGGTTTTTGTCGCAGCTAGCACACATCCTTTGGCCAAGAAGCCCTATGTAGAAGCAGAGGATTTCCGTGACGAGACGTTGATCACGTATCCGGTAGAGCGCACAAGGCTGGATGTCTTTAGCCAGTTGTTGATCCCTGCCAAAGTGGAACCCGCACACATTCGGCAGGTGGAATTGACGGCGGTCATCTTGCTGTTGGTTGCATCTAATCGCGGTGTGTCTGTGCTGCCGGATTGGGTGGTGCGCGAGGTGAAATATTCCTCGGATTATGTGACACGGCCTTTGACCAAAGGGGGGATCACGCGCAGGCTTTATGCTGCGATCCGCAGGGAAGACCGTGAAAAGCCGTTTATGCAGGAATTATTGGGATTGGCGGGGAAAGAGGCGCGTAAGCTACAGGCGGTTTGACTGGTTTGATATCTGCCACATCACGTGCATCTGGCGCTATGGCTTAGCGTATTTGAGGGTAACGATTATGAGCGAAACTGAACTATTCCTGACGCCATTGCCTGAGGCGGTAGAGCGTGCGGTTGCCATCGCCCAAGAAGCCCTGAGCGAAGCGGGGGGGCAGATGGTGGAGAAGGCGTATCAAGACCAAACCGAGCGGATGCTGGCGGGGTTGGATATGACGATGGAGGAGCTGGATAAGCTGGGTGCGCCGACATCCTGGATCGGGCCTATGGCTGAACGTGTGCAAGATTGGTGGTGGGATAAAACCGCTGCGTTCAAAGACAGCGAAGAGGATGCAGATGAGGATGAGCTGGCGTTAATGTTCTTCATGCCCATTCCAGTGCTACAGACCTGCCCGTTGCAAGAGACGCCTTTGGAGTATGATGAAGTTGATGAAAAAATGGCTGCCGCGGCATCGGAGATTATGGCGGCCATAACCCAAAGGACCGATTGGCAACCTGTACCGTTCCAACAGCCGGAACCTGACTTTGAGAGTGAATTTGACAATCCAATGGAGCAGGTTTTAGGGGTTTGGAAAACGCGCGAAGATGACGGGTTTCTTGTTCTTATTGATAGTTTTGAAGAAGATCCGATGCTTATGGGGAATGCTATTGGGTTGGTGCATCTGGTTGGCGAAGGATGCTCAAATTTTTCGGCACGGTTGCAATAAGGCACCCAAGCCGGCCCTAAACACAGCGGTCGGAAGCTGTTTGTGCTGAGGGGGAATGCTGCACAAAGGCACGCGCGCCACCTGTTCGGCGGCGCGCGTCTTGTTTTGGGTTAGATGACTTTTACCATGGCTTTGCCAGTGTTGCCGCCTGTGAGCAGCTTGATAAAGGCGTCTGGCGCATTTTCCAGACCTTCGGTGATGTCTTCTTGCACAGCAATGTCGCCCTTTGCGATCATCGGGCCAACTGCTTTGTGGAAATCACCGAGGCGGTTCCAGAAGTTGGAGATGATGAAGCCGTTCACGCTGAGTGAGCTGACGAGGATGTGACGCCAGATTTGTTGACCTGACAGGCCGTTGTCGACTTCGGAGGTGCCGTTGTACCATGCGATCATGCCGCAGATAGGAATACGGCCATGAAGGTTCATCAGGGGCAATACTGCTTCCAGCACTTTGCCGCCGACGTTTTCAAAGTAGATGTCGATGCCTTTGGGGCAGGCGGCCTTGAGGTCTTTGCGCAAGGCAGAGGCGGTATCATAGGCGTAGTGGTCAAGGCATTCGTCAAAGCCGAACTGCTCAACCGCCATTTTGCATTTATCCGGCCCCCCTGCGATGCCCACAACGCGCAGGCCCATGGATTTGGCGACTTGACCCACCATAGAACCAACAGGGCCTGTGGCCGCTGCAACAACAAGTGTTTCGCCTGATTTTGGTCTGCCAAATTCGGTCAGGCCCAACCATCCCGTAAAGCCGGGCATGCCCATAACACCAAGCGAATAGGTGATAGGAGCGGTTTTCGGGTCTACTTTGGCAAGACCTGTGGCGGGAACTGCGGCATGTGTGGCCCAACCAAAGCCGCCCATGACAAATTCACCTACTTCAAAACCGTCTGCATTGGAGGCGATGATTTCGCCGACCGAGCCGCCTTCCATTTTGCCATCAACGGGGATGTTGGCAGCGTAGGATTTCGAATCATCCATGCGGCCGCGCATATAAGGGTCGAGCGACATATAGTGAACGCGCACAAGGACTTCGCCTTCACCCGGTGTGGGGATTGGCAGTTCTTCGAGGCGGAAGTTTTCAGGAGTTGGCGCACCGTTGGGGCGGCTGGCGAGGGCAATCTGTTTCATCATTTCAGTCATGGGGGCTCCTTTTGTTTCATTGCAACGGTAGTGCAGTTGAATCGAGGTGCAAGGGGCACGCTGCGTCACTGGGTCTTGGCTTTTTGTGGGCTTCGTCCTATGAGGACGTTTAATCCATTCAGAAAAGGCCGAAATGACATGGTTGGCAGTGCAAATCTTAACATCATGATCAAAGCCGCGCGCAGAGCCGGCCGCGCCTTGGTTAAAGACTTTCGTGAAGTAGAACAGCTTCAGGTATCCATGAAAGGTGCGGGCGATTTCGTCAGCCGTGCGGATATCAACGCCGAGAGCATCCTTAAGGAAGAACTGCGCGGTGCGCGTCCGACTTATGGCTGGATCGCCGAAGAGGGCGGTGCAGAAGAGGGCGAAGACCCAACACGCCGTTGGATCGTTGATCCGCTGGACGGCACCACCAACTTCTTGCACGGCTTGCCGCATTGGGCAGTGTCCATCGCGCTAGAGCATAAAGGCCAGATCGTCGCGGGGGTTGTTTTTGACGCCGCTAAAGACGAAATGTTTTATGCCGAGAAGGGGGCAGGTGCATGGCTGAACGAGAGCCGCTTGCGCGTGTCGGGCCGCAACAAGATGATCGAATCAATCTTTGCAACGGGGATTCCTTTTGGCGGACGTTCGGACCTGCCAGCCACGTTGCAAGACATGGCGCGTATTGCGCCGACCTGCGCAGGCGTGCGCCGCTGGGGCGCTGCGGCGCTTGATTTGGCTTATGTCGCTGCGGGGCGCTATGATGGGTTCTGGGAACGTCGTTTGAACGTTTGGGATCTGGCCGCTGGTGTGATCATCGTGAAAGAAGCCGGTGGGTTGGTCGAAGCGATTAATCCGCGCGGTGATGTGTTGGTTGACGGTGAAATCATTGCCTCCAATGAAGCGATCTTTACCAACTTCTCCAAAGTTGTGCGCGGCTGATTTAGCTGCGATCTGACGGATGGTTGACGCCATCCGTCCAAGGGAGCGGTTCATGCTCCCATGTGTTTACACCCTCGATACAGCCCAGATTGATTCCGCATTGCGCAGGGTCACTACGGCGTTGATGGTAGAGGTAGATGCCACAGGTTTTGCAAAAATAATGTTTCGCGGTGTGTGTTCCCCAACTGTAGAGTTGTAGGGAGTCCGCGCCTTTGATGACCTGTACGCTGGCGGTTGTGGCCGTAACGGCGGCAGCCTGACGGCGTGCGCAAAACGAACATGTACAGCGGGCGGCATCGGTGAGCCCGTTTGGCACTGTGGCACTGATCGCACATGCGCCGCAGTGGCAGCTGGCGGTGATGTCCATGCTCATTTGCGTTTTACCTTGGGCAAGGAACTGGGCAGGATATATTGCGCCTCAGGGTGGGGCGGGTGGCCGTCGGTAACGCGCCAGAAACGCGGGCCACCAAGGCGCAGCCATAGGGGCAAGGACAGCAGGATACCTGCGATGAACCCCCCTGCATGGGCCCAATAGGCAACGCCCCCTACACCCGCAGGGGTGCCGATACCGCCGACAAATTGCATACCAAACCAGAGCATCAGCATGATCCACGCCGGGATTGGAAAGATCCGAAAGAAGATGATGAAAAACACAAAGATATCGACTTTGGCTTTGGGAAACAGCAACAGATAACTACCCATGACGCCCGCAATAGCACCAGATGCGCCCACCATCGGGACATAGGATGTGGGATCGGTTGCGACTTGGGCGAGGCCCGACAGGACGCCTGCCAGCAGGTAGAATCCCAGAAAGGGCATGTGGCCCATCTCGTCTTCAACGTTGTCACCAAATATCCACAAAAACAACATGTTGCCTGCCAGATGCATGTAACCTGCATGAAGGAATTGTGAGCTGAGCAGCGCGCCGAGGCCGTCACCTGCCATCACACGGCGCGGCAGCAGAGCGTAATTGTAATAGAACAGATTAAGCGCCTGTTGATCCTCGGAAATCGGCAACATGCTGAGAAAAATGCCGATGTTTGCGGCCATCAGCGCGTAGGTCACATAGGGAATGCGGCCAGAAGGGTTATGATCACGGATTGGAAACATAAGCGCCACGTTCTGCGATTGCTGTGCGGGCGTCAAGGCCATGTTCTGGCGAGGTTTCCCCGCGCGGTGTGATCCGCACGGGGAGGCGTAGTTTAGGCAACCGCGCCCAGCAGATCGGCGTTGCCACCAGAAGCAGTCGTATCGACGCAGACGTGACGCTCCAGCCGGACACGGGCGGTGTCGGGTAGGCCACGCATCAGCGGGATGATCGGGCCACTGCGGGTTGCCAGTGCTTTCTCATAGCTGCGTGCCGTATCTGCATCGCCCCACCACAAGATGCCGCCAAAGTCTGGCCCAGAGGCGAGGGCATCTGCCGTGATGCCACCACTAACTTCGACAGCAACACCGCCCAAAGCTTCGACTGCGCGTTTTTGTGCCGCTGCGGTGTCGGCTGTCGGGCCAAGGCAGAGGATTGCGGGGCGTGGCAGCGTCGAGAGGCGGTTGCTTTCGCCCGTTGGGCCGGGGAGAGAGAGCGTATCGAGGAAGACGGTTGTGTGATCTGGCAGGGCGGGCAAGGTGCCTGCGTTGTCCCATGCGGGGGATTGCTCAGCCATGTCTGGCGCCGAGAAGCGCGGCAGATAGTTAGGGCCGCCTGCTTTGGGGCCTGTGCCAGACAAGCCTTCGCCGCCAAAGGGTTGCGAGCCGACAATGGCACCGATCTGGTTGCGGTTAACATAAATATTGCCCGCCTCGATCCGTTCAGAGACGTGTTGCACACGGTCATCAATACGGGTGTGAAGGCCAAAGGTCAGGCCGTATCCGGTGGCGTTGATGGCGTCGATGACCTTGTCCAGCTCATGCGATTTGAAGGTTGCGATGTGCAAGACAGGACCAAAGATTTCACGCTTGAGATCGCTGATGCCGTTTACGCGGATGATGGTCGGGGCAATGTAGGTGCCGTGATCGGGTGATTTTAACTCGGCAATCAGGCGGCCTTCATTGCGGGCCGTTTCGATATGTTCGGCGATGCCTTTGCGGGCGGCCGCGTCGATGACGGGGCCGACATCGGTGCTGAGGTGCCATGGGTCACCCATCTTCAGGGTTTGCATCGCGCCGATCAGCATCTTTTGCAGCGGTTCGGCGATGTCTTCTTGTACATAAAGGCAGCGCAGCGCCGAGCAGCGTTGGCCTGCGGATTTAAAGGCGCTCTCTACTACGGCTTGCACGGCTTGCTCGGGCAGGGCGGTGCTGTCGACGATCATCGCATTCAGGCCCCCTGTTTCGGCAATCAGCGCGGTGCCGGGTGCGCAGTGATCGGCCATGGCGGCACGGATGCGCTGGGCGGTGGCGGTGGAGCCGGTGAAGGCCACACCATTGATCCGCACATCCGAGGTCAACGCAGCCCCCACATCGCCGCCGCCGGGCAGCAGTTGCAAGGCAGTGTCGGGCACGCCTGCTTCATGCAGGATGCTGATGGCCAGATGGGCGATCAGCGGTGTTTGCTCGGCTGGTTTGGCAAGAACGGCGTTGCCAGCGGCCAGCGCGGCGCTGATCTGGCCTAAGAAGATCGCAAAAGGGAAGTTCCACGGTGAAATGCATGTGAAAACACCTGCGGGTGGCATGTTGGTGGCTTGGGCGGCGTAATAGCGCAGGAAATCCACGCCTTCGCGCAGTTCGGCAACGCAATCGGGAATGCCTTTGCCTGCCTCACGGGTGAGCAGGGCGAAAATCTCGCCATAGCGTTCCTCATAGATGTCGGCGGCACGCAAGAGCGCGGCGTTGCGTTCTTCTAGCGGTGCCGCCCAAGGTGTGGCTGCGTCTAAGGCTTGGGCCACGTCTGCGGCTGTTGCGGGGTGGACTGTGCCGGGGGATGCGCCAACGCCCGCGGGGTTTTGGACCTCCTGCGCAGGGCCACCAGTTGCGCCGCCTGCGACCAGTGGTGCGCAGGCCCATGTGTGATCTGCGAATGCTGCGCGTGCTTGCTCAATGGCCGTCAAGGTCGGGGTATGGGTGATGTCAAAACCGATGGAATTCACGCGCAATGGGTGAAACATCTCGGCCCCTGTGGGGATCACGGGAACCGTATCTGCGAGTTTGGTAAATGGATCAGCCGCGACTTCTTCGGGCGGCACGTTTTCATCAACGATCTGGTTGACGAAGCTGGAGTTTGCGCCGTTTTCCAGTAGGCGGCGGACCAGATAGGCCAGCAAATCTTTATGCGCGCCCACAGGCGCATAGATGCGGCAGCGGCTGTTGTATTTGGCCAGCACGATCTTGTGTAGGGTTTCGCCCATGCCATGCAGACGCTGGAACTCATAGGTTTCTTTATCGTGGCCCATGTGCAGAACCGCAGCGACCGTATGCGCGTTATGAGTGGCGAATTGCGGGTAAATCCTATCCGTCATGCCCAATAATTTGCGTGCATTGGCGATATAGCTGACGTCAGTGGCGGCTTTGCGGGTGAAAACGGGAAAACCATCCACGCCCTCAACCTGTGCGCGTTTGATTTCAGTGTCCCAATAAGCGCCTTTGACCAGACGCACCATAATACGGCGATCATGGGTTTGGGCGATTTGGTAGAGCGCATCAATCGCGTCGCCTGCGCGGGGGCCATAGGCCTGCACGACAACGCCAAAGCCGTCCCAGCCCTCAAGTGCGGGTTCTGACATCACGGCGTTGATCACATCCAGCGACAGACCAAGGCGATCTGCCTCTTCTGCATCGACGTTCAGGCCCATGCCTGCAGATTTGGCCAGCAAGCACAGCGCGCGCAAGCGTGGCACCAGATCGCGCATCACCGAGGTTTCTTGCGCCACTTCATATCGTGGGTGCAGTGCAGACAGTTTGACAGAGATGCCCGGATTGCGGCGGATGTCTTCGTGCGTGCAGCCCCGCGCAATGGACGAGATCGCGTCAGAATAGCTCAGGTGGTATCGGCGGGCGTCGGATTCGGTGCGGGCGGCTTCTCCCAGCATGTCGTAGGAATAGGTGAAGCCCTTGGCCTCCATCCCCGCAGCGCGTTTCATTGCGCCTTTGATGTCTTCACCCAAGACAAACTGGCGGCCCATTTCTTTCATGGCCCGCGCCACAGCGGTACGAATCACAGGTTCGCCCAGCCGCTTGATCGCGGCGCGCAGGTGGCGCACGGGGCCGGGTTGTTCATCGTCCAACACGCGGCCTGTCAGCATCAGCGCCCAAGTGGAGGCATTTACCATCGTCGAGGTGGAATGCCCCATGTGACGGCCCCAATCGGAAGGGGCGATTTTATCCTCAATCAATGCATCCATGGTTTCGGCATCGGGCACACGCAACAGGGCCTCGGCCAAACACATCAGCGCAACGCCTTCGTCGGTGGAGAGACCATATTCCGCAAGAAAAACTTCCATCAGGCCCGGCGCAGTAGAGTTGCGAATGTCACGGACCAATCCAGCCGCTGTTTCGCTGATTGTGGCGCGGTCTGTTTGGGTGAGGGCTGCTGACTCAATCAACGTCTCTAAAACGCTATTCGCATTACTATAGGTGTTGTTATCAATGGTAGCGCGGAGAGAAGAGGGGGTATTGCGTGCCATTTGGCCACTCCAAACAAAAGGGATATACCTCGGTGTACCTTAGGTCTTGCAGTCAAGTTTCCTGAAGATTACCCTGATGCAATAGTTTTTGACTTTATTTTGGAGGAAATCGTGGTTCAAAACACTTCTGACTTGGATCAGTTCGATCAAGCGATTCTCAGTACTCTGGCAGAAGATGGTCGCATAAGCATCACGGATCTTGCAAAGCGGATAGGATTGTCAAAATCTCCAACCCAAGCGCGGCTGCGTCGGTTGGAGGAAAACGGCGTTATTCTGGGCTACCGCGCGATGTTGAACCCTATCCGGTTGGGGGTGGATCACGTGGCATTTGTAGAAGTGCGCCTGACCGACACGCGAGAAGCAGCGCTGACGGCGTTCAACAAAGCTGTTTCGCGTGTGCCGCAGATCGAACAGGCGCATATGATTGCCGGTAATTTCGATTACCTGCTCAAGGTACGCACCCGCGATATGAACAGCTATCGCTCGTTTTTGGGCGATACGATTTCCGCGCTGCCGCATGTTGGCTCGACTTCGACCTATGTGGCGATGGAGGCGGTTAAGGAAGTGATGTTATCTGAGGGCACATAAGGCGCTAAATGCACTTGGTTTTGTGACGCAATACGTATACCAACCGACGTGTTGACGCGCAGAACCCTGCTGCTCTCTCTATTTGGGGCGTATGGGACTGAGCTAAACCGCCGGTTGCGGGCGTGGTGGAATGGTAGACACACCAGACTTAAAATCTGTTGGGCGTATGCCCGTGGGGGTTCGAGTCCCCCCGCCCGCACCACTTTAGCTACTTATCTCATTGAGAAATAAGAAAAATAAAAAGGGGCCGCAGATGCAGCCCCCAAGCTGACCGCTATACTATGGGAAGCGTTTCAGCTGTGGCATTTGTTGTAATAAATAGGCTCTACAAGTATTGTTTTCTTTTGTTTGCCAGCACCGCCAACTGCGCTGCACACAAAGCGTCTACAAATCTAGGGATACCTCACTATTTGGAAACCTGCATTGCGCAGGCTGTTAATGCAGAAACGCCGACGCCTGACAGGGCGCCCCTAAAGGTTATTGTGATGTCTTAAGGGAGGGTCGCTTTTTTTTGCTGACGCTAGGTTTGTTCTGTCGCGTTATGCCAACCGAGAACCTCCCTCTAAATATCAACGCCAAAGTTGTTCAGTGGGTTGCGCTCTTTGGCGAGATACTTTCTCGGGCCCATTTCCATGGGAGCGCGGGCAACAAATTTGCCTTGGCCTTCTTGCGCGATCAGCTTGCCCTTATGTGTAACAAAGGCCCCTCGGTTCAATACAGTCTCCGGAACCCCTGTCAGTTCCATTCCCTCAAACGGCGTGTAATCCATGTTGTCGTGTTGATCAGCGAGGCTCATCGTGCGGCTCGTTTCAGGATCCCAAATTGCAATGTCTGCATCCATGCCCGGGGCGATGCTGCCTTTGTTGGTCATGCCAAACGTGCGGGCCGCATTTGTTGAAGACAATGCGACAAACTGCTGTAAACTGATCCGCCCTTTCACCACGCCTTCAGAAAACAAGTAGGGCAGGCGCGCGGCGATGCCGGGCATGCCATTGCTGATCTTAGGGTAAGGGGCATCGAAGCCGTTTAGAAATTTGCCTGTCTCGTCATAACGGTACGGTGCATGATCCGAGCTTACAGACGTAAATGTACCTGATTGCACATGCTTCCACAGGGCGTCTTGGGTGGCCGTGTCACGCAGGGGCGGCGAGCAGATGAACTTGGCCCCCTCCATTCCGGGGCGGTCCAGATCATCACGTGTCAGGGCAAGGTATTGTGGGCAGGTTTCTGCAAACAAGCGCGTGCCCGATAGAATTTCGCGTTGCACAATCTGTGCGCCGCCAGCGGTAGAAACATGGACAATGAATAAAGGCGCATCCACCAGTTTGGCCAGAGAGATTGCCCGATTTATGGCTTCTTCTTCGGCGAGTTCGGGGCGGGATACGGCGTGGAACTTGGGGGCGGTATGGCCACCATCGGCCAAGCGCTTGTTCATCCATTTTACCATATCGTTGTTTTCGGCATGGACCATGGTGATGGCGCCATGCTGGCGGGCAACGGTTAGAATATCCAACATGCCAGCGTCACCGATGTTCATCAAATCATAGGTCATGAAGACTTTGAATGACGTAATACCGCGTGCAAAGGCGCGGGGGAGTTGTTCGTGCAACACCTCTGGGGTCGGGTCGGAAATGATCAGATGGTAACTGTAATCCAACACAGAGCGTGCACCGCGTGCATCATAGGTTGCAATAACATCGTCAATGGATTGGCCACGTTGCTGTGCGGCAAAGGGAATAAAGGATGAATTGCCACCAAAAGCCGCCGAGATAGAACCGCTTAGGTAGTCATCCGCTGACATGACGCCAGAGGAGCTTTCTTGCGCGATGTGGGCATGTGCCTCGATGCCTCCTGGCAGAACTAAACGCCCGCCTGCGTCGATCCGCTGCGCCCCACCTGAAAGATGCTCTGCGATGGCGGCAATGCGGCCATTTGCTATGCCAATGTCTGCCTTGAAGGTATCGGTTGCTGTGCTGACTGTGCCGTCATGAATAACTGTATCAAATTCCATTATCATTTCCTTTTCAAAAGCTACTGGAGAGGCGGTTTTGTTACCGCCGCAGCAAATCTCGTGCGTCCTGATAGGCATACCATTTCGTCATTAATCCGGCCACTGCGCCTGAAATTGGCATGAACGGCACAGGGGTAAAAGACAGATCGTCAAAGGCCGTGTCTGCATCGGGTTCGCCGAGAATCTTGCGAGCCAGTTTCATGCCGAAATAAATGCTGCGGGTTACGCCCGATCCGCAATACCCGCCTGCAAGCCAAACGCCATCCTCAAATCCAATATGGGGGCTGTGATCCGTCGTATAGGCCACATCGCCAGACCAAACATGGCTGAATGCCACATTTTTAAGCTGCGGAAACACTCTGGTGGCGGATGTGGCAAACGCTTTGCGCTGTCTATCAGGGCTGCCGCCGGGCGTTCCGATACGGCCTCCAAAGATAAAGCGTTTGCCGTCTGGTGTGGGGCGAAACCACATAAAAACCCGCCCCGATTCCCCAAGGGAGCGTCCCTTGGGGGACAATTCGGCCATCATCTGGGGAGATAACTCTTCGGTGGCGACAGCCGCAGTACGGATTTGCACAATGCGGCGCTTCATCGCTTTGGCGGCGCGGTCCGAATAGGCATTGGTGGCCATGACCACTTCGCCAGCCTGAACTGTTCCAAGGCGGGTTTTAACTATCGTTTTCTTGTCATTGTGGCACAGGGCCGTGACTGGACAATTGGTAATGATCCGCACACCGGCAGCCACGGCGAGATCAGCCAATCCCAGTACTAATTTGCGGGGATGGATATTACCGTCGCGGTGATACACAACGCCGCCTCGGTAAAAATCGCTGCCTATTTCCGAGCGTTGGTCCGCCTGCGGAACCATGTCAAATGGCAGCCCCAGATTTTTGCCCAGCCAGTCACATTCACGCGCTGTGCTGTCGTAATCGGCACCTGTACGCGCGCCCCTAAAGCGACCTTGCATTTGAAGATCGCACTCAATGCCCTCTTGCTGCACAAACTCTTCGAAATACGCCAAAGCCATTAGCCCTTCGCGCATGATACTTAGGGTCTTTTGCTCGCCGTAACGAGAGAGCAAGCCAGCCGAACCGAGTTTGTGGAAACTGGGGCCCACCATACCACCATTGCGAGAAGAACAACCTGCGCCAATACCGCCCGCTTCGAAAACCGTGACATCGCGACCTGCGCGGGCAAGGTGCAAAGCAACCGAGAGCCCCGTGTAACCTGCGCCAATTACAGCAATATCGGTGCGGTCGGGCAGGGCGGGCCTGTCAGGTGTATCGGAGGGGATGCTGTCCCAGTAATTGTTCTCTTGGGTCATGATCTCAGTCTCTAATTGACCAGTTTCCTTGGTTTCTGGCTGTGGGAAAACGATCTTCCAGGCCCAGTTCGGCGATGCGTTCGATGCTGGCGTCAAACAGGCTGCGCATCACTGGGATACCGTCAGGAGCCAGTGCCACTTCGCGCAAAGTATCCGCGCGTTTGCCGTAGGCGTTCAGTAGAACACGCAGATCGTCGATGGCGGCCTGCTCGGAAATATCAATTCTCAGGTCTACAGCATCAATGCCATGTTCCCCAGTAACGCGCACAGCAGCAGATCGCAGAGGGCCTTTGATCTCGCCTCCGGCATCGCGGCCTGCTTCAAGCGCTTGCATCAACCGTTCTGCCAGAGGCAGATCGGGGTCTTGGATGAATGCATCAGCCATGCTTCGGGTAATCCGGTCATTTGCCAAAATGTTTCCCAGCGCCAGACAATCTTTGTCAGAGGTATGGGTGAAAATGGAATACATGCGCCTGCCGTGATAGACTGAGGCTGCGCCTTTAGCATCCAAAGCACCGATCTGGCGCCATTCGATGTCATTGGTGGAATTACACACCGCAGAGACAGTTTGATCAGCGTTCTTGCCGCTGGCAAGCAGTGAAATGCCTAGATCGCCCAAGCGGCTATCGGTGCGGTGCTGCGAGAGCATTGCGCCTTTGCCATGGGCCAGCCTGACACAGCGTCCTCCGACGGCCAGATCGGATGTTGTAATGGCGGCCCCAAAGGCACCTGTGCGGGCGCATCGGCCAATAATAGAAAAGGTCACGGGCGTATTCCTCTTGAGTCAGTAAAGATCGGTGGAAGGCAGCGGTACGCCGCGGTCTTCAGCACCAAAACGTTGCCACATCGCCTCTGTTGCGGCTTGGGCCTCTTGCACCGCCGCGCGTTCGTCAATGGTGGTCAGCACGCGGTCGCGCATCAAAAAGCGGCCATCAACCATTGTATCGGTGACAGTACCGGGGTGGCCATAATGCACGATGTTAGAGATGGCTGAAACGCGCGGCGACAGCGCCGGCGTCATCAAATCAAACATCGCCAGATCGGCTTTCATACCGACAGCGATGCTGCCAATGCCAGAGTGGTCCAATGCGCGCGCGGCATTCACAGTGGCATAGTTGAACACGTGTTGCGGCGTCGGTGTGACCGCACGCTGATAAGCACCTCGATGCAGGGTTAGCCCCACTTTCATGGCATGGAACATATCTTCGGTCATATTGTCTGTGCCAAGCACGATTTTGACATTGTTATCTAAGATCGCACGCATGGGAAGCGGGTGCGGGCCTTTGGCAGACATTGACGAAGGGCAGTGGGCCAGCCATGTGCCGGTTTCAGCGAGCCGCGCCACATCGCTGTCGTTGCAGAATGTCCAATGCACTGCCAGTAGATCGTCACCGAGGAAATTGTTGCGGTCTAGATATTCGGTAGAAGTGCAGCCATGTAGGCTCTCTACTTGCTCTTTTTCGCTGATGATCTGGCTCAGGTGAACCGTGCGGCGCAGCCCGTGTTTGCGCGCCAGATCGGTTAGCTGTCCCAGCATCCAAGGGCTACAGTTGTCAGGGGCATGGGCGGCGATCATGACGCGCACGCGGTCATCTTCGCTACCGTGAAATTGTTCAATAAGGTCGCGGGTGCGGGTCAGAAAGGTTTCACCAAATTCGCGGTCAAAACGGTATTTTCCACTGCCTACTTCGGTGGTTACTGCATCTGCGCAGCTTTCTGCCAGCCATAGGCGCATGCCTGTTTCGATCATCGCAGGGGCGTAATCGGCAACATGGCGTAGCGGGTCAACCATGGTGGTGGTACCCGATCGGATGGCTTCGGCACAAGCGAGGCGTGCAATCGCGGCACGTTCCTTTGGTTCTAGCAGATAGGAGGCTGGGACCATGTATTGATAGACTAAGTTACCCTCAATATCCTCAACGGTACCGCGTAATACCAGTAAAACCGCGTGGGTGTGGGCGTTAATCAAGCCGGGTGAGACAAGCTTGTCAGACATGTCCAGCGGCTCAAACTCGTCGAAATCTGTACCTGCCAACGTATCGGTAATGGCAACGATTTTGCTGCCCTGAATGGCGATGTGGCCGCTGCGGACTTTGGGCAGGCCCGTTTCATGTGAGATATAGCGGGCGTTCTTTAATAATTTACGGGTCATTTTTTGCGCATCACTCCGATGGCTGTGGCGACAAGGGTGATGACAACCAGCACGGTTGCAACGGCGGCGATGGTCGGGTCGATGTTGTCTTGGATGCCTTCCCATATCATTTTGGGCAAGGTGCTGACGCGGCGCACAGTGATGAACAACACGCCCACGATTTCATCAAAGCTGACGATGAAGGCAAAGATAAATCCTGTAGCAATCCCAGGTTTGGCTGCGGGGACCACAACGGCCCAGACGGTCTGCATAACCGACGCGCCCAAGCTGCGGGCGGCGCGGGGGATGTTGCGATCAAGATTGGTCAGTGCTGCAAACACCGAAATCGAGACATAGGGCAGGGCCAGCAATGTATGCGCAAGGATGACGCCGACATGTGTGTCGATTAGCCCCAAGACGACCCAAAAGCGGTAAAAGCCCAAAGATTGTACAACAGGGGGGACCAAGATAGGCGTGATCAACACCCAGCGGGCAATAGATGAAGCGCGATCAGACAGAAACCAGCAACCAATGGCAAAGGCTGTGCCCAGAACAGTGGCGCAGGTCGCGACGACAACCCCAATCCACACGCTGGTCCATGTGGCCCCCAACCATTTGGGATCGGTGAAGTAGTTCACATAGTGCTGTAGGGACAGCCCCTCTTTGGGCAGGCCGATATAGCTGGTGTCGGTGAAAGAAATCGGCAGCACGACGAGCAAGGGCAGTACAAGAAAGGCAATAACCGTCCAGGCACCTGTCTGGAAAAAGATTTGAAAAGCGGATCGTTGCATTATTTTCGCTCCAACAAGGCAGAGCGCAGATTGACGAAGCGCGCGGCGATCAAAAGGACAAGGGCGGTGGCGATAAGCAAGGCAACGGAGAGCGCTGAGCCGAGGCCCCAGTTCAGGAATTCCTGAATTTGGTACGTGATGTATTCGGAGATCATCAGTACGCGTCCGCCTCCCAGCAACGCTGGCGTGACGAAGAAACCAAGCGATAGAACAAAGACCAACAATGCGCCGGACATGACGCCAGGCATCGTTTGGGGGAAATACACTTGGCGAAAGGCGGTCCATTCACTGGCGCCCAGACTGCGGGCCGCTTGGACATAAGCACCCGAGATGCCTCGCATGTTTGTCAGCATCGGCAGAATGGCAAAAGGCAGCATGACGTGGATCATCGCGATCAACACGCCTGTTTCATTGTGCATCAGTCGCAAAGGTGCGTCGATCAGACCGGCACCTTTCAGGGTATCATTCACAATGCCAGAGCGGCCCAGCAGGACAATCCAGCTGAACGAGCGGATCAAAACCGATACCCAGAATGGCAAAATGACCAAGGCCACCATGAGAGGGGTGAATTTGGACGCGAAATTGCTGATTGCATAGGCCACGATATAGCCGAGGATCAGACACCCAATTGTGGTGATGGCTGCCACGCGGAAGGTGATGATAAAACTGGTTTTTACCGCGTTGGAGCCCGCCATTGCGACGAAATTTGCGACCCCGGTTTCGGGTTCTGTAAAAGCGATCTTCCAGATGCCTAGCACAGGTACGATATAGAAGATCACCATGATTGCCAGTGCTGGAGCGACCAACATCCAATAGCTGACCTTTTCGTTAATACGTGGCATTTTGACTCCTGAAAGATCAAGTGGCGTGCCAGATTTGAGCTCTGGCACGCAGGGGAGGTTAGTTAATCAACGCGTCTACATAGAGCTCTTCGGCGGCGATCTGGTTTTTGGCGTACCATTCATCGTTGTAGAGGATCTGTGTCGCCAGATTTTCAGGGCTTGACGGGTTATAGGGGGCCAGTTCCGCAGGAACCAGCTCAGCTGCCTCCGGGTTCACTGGGCCAGAACCGATCATCTCAAGCCATTTCACCTGTAATTCGGGCTTTTGACCATGTGCGATGAATTTCATCGTTTCCTCGGTGCCAGCGGGGTTTCCTTTTGGGACGACCCAGATACCAGGTGCGATAACGCCACCGTTAAAGCTCACGTTGAAGGCGTCTTTATCCATCTGATCTTTTAGGAGGTGGGCGCGGGTAGACCAGATGTTGCCGATGGCGACTTCTTCTTGCAAGAACAGGTTCTGGCTATCGCTGCCTGACCCCCAAACGATGATATTTTCGCGTAGTTCGCGAAATTTGGCAATGGCGGCATTGATACCGTCTTGGGTGCCAAGCGCCTCGTAAACTTCGTTCAATGGTACGCCTTGGGCCATCGTCGCACATTCCAATTGGCCGCGTACAGATTTACGGAAAGTCCGCATGCCAGGGAAGTCTTTGACGTTCCAAACGTCTTCCCATGTTTGGGGCACATTGCCGCCCAGCATTTTGGGGTTGGTTGCCAAAACGTAGGAATAGACATAGTTGCCTACGCCGTTTTTATAGGCGGTGCCTTCCAGCACTTTGGATTTGTCGACGATCGAATAATCAATCGGCTGGGTCATGCCTTGCTGTTCAAGAATAATGGCTGATCCAGCGCCACTGTCGCACAGATCCCAAACCACTGCGCCGCTTTCGACCATGGCACGGATTTTACCAGCAGAGGGGCCGGAGCCGTCTACGATGACAGGAATGCCTGTTTCGGCGGTGTATGTGTCACACAGGACTTCTTGTAGAACGTCCTTTGCTGCGCCGCCCCAGTTGACGACAATGATCTCTTTGGCTTGTGCATGTGCTTTGCTGCCCAAGGCAGGCAGCACGCCCAATGCGCCCATTGCGGCAACAAAACCGCGGCGTGTTAGGCGGCCTTGTTTATAACGCTCGACCGCGATTTCAGCGATGTCGCGTTTGGCTTCGAAATCTGTTGTATCAGTCATGATGATATCCTTGTTGGGGAGGGAGAAGGCGGGGTCTTTTGCCCCTTTAGTTGTCTGCGAGTACTACAGGTGCGTCGGGTTCCCAGCCGATGCTCACGGTGAGGCCCGCAACGGGCGTGATGTCTGTTTTCCATGTCGGGCAAGACACCAGCATCTCGCCCAGCGTTTTGTGTGTAACAATGACCTGACAGCGTTCGCCCAAATAGCTGACTTGTTTGACAACCGCAGGCAGGAATTCTTCATTGGGTGCGCCAAGTTTCAGGCGTTCGGGGCGAAGGGCCAGTTTAACGGTATCACCAGTGGTGTTGGTTGTATCGGTTTCGACGTCAAACGCGACATCTTGTGCGGTGCAGTGCAGCGTGCTGTTGGTCTGGCCCTTTACGGTCACGTCGATAAAATTCGACTTGCCTAAAAAGTCAGCAACAAATTTGTTACGTGGGCGGTTATACAGCGTATTGGGATCGCCTTGTTGCTGGATGCCACCATCTTTCAAGATGATGATACGGTCGGACATTGACAGCGCTTCGTCCTGATCGTGGGTTACATAGATAAACGTCACGCCCAATTGGTTGTGCAACGCTTTCAGTTCCCACTGCAAATCGGCACGCAGTTTCTTATCCAGCGCCGACAGGGGTTCATCCAACAGCAGTACTTGCGGGCTAAAGGACATGGCACGGGCTAGAGCTATCCGTTGCTGTTGACCGCCCGACAGTTGGGACGGCATACGATCAGCAAAGGCTCCCATCTGCACCATTTCGAGCGCTTCGTTCACACGTTTGGTGATCTCCGAGGATGGCTTTTTGCGCACTTTTAACGGAAAGGCGACGTTTTCGCGTACCGTCATGGTGGGGAACAATGCGTATCCCTGAAACACCATGCCAAAGTCGCGGTGCTCTGGAGGGCGGTTTGTGATGTCTTCGGCGCGCAACGTCAGCTTGCCACTATCCATTTTGATAAATCCTGCAATCGCGCTGAGTAGCGTGGTTTTGCCCGATCCTGATGGACCTAAAAGGGTCAAAAATTCACCTTCGGCGACATCTAGGTTGACCTGATTTAGGGCATGCGTATCGCCGTAGGTCTTAACTGCATCGCTGATCGAGAGAATTGGGGAGGCCATCTTTTAAACATTTCCATTCTGCGCATCTTGAAGTCCCAGAGGGGCCTCGTTTCA
Organism: Sulfitobacter undariae; assembly: GCF_014196805.1. Taxonomy (GTDB): domain Bacteria; phylum Pseudomonadota; class Alphaproteobacteria; order Rhodobacterales; family Rhodobacteraceae; genus Sulfitobacter; species Sulfitobacter undariae. The sequence continues at coordinate 21,082 of NZ_JACIEI010000011.1, forward strand.
ACAGAAAGGGATCATGCGAGAGGGCAATAATGAAATAAAAAAGAGGCCCCTTTGTATAATCAGCAGTTATAGATTGAGGCTAGGTTACAGCTTTTGCCCCTTCCTGCTTTAGGTAGTCTGACAGGAAGCTTTGAAATTGCATGGCGATGTTTGAGGTCGGAAAAAGTTTTGAGGTGATGCCGTGCATCTTGATGGGGAGCGCAGGTTTGGTTGGACGTATGGCGATGGACGTCGTCTGGTGGCCGATTAAGGCAAAGCTGTCGACCAACGCAACGCCCAATCCATTGCGCACCATTTCCAGCGCGGTCGCGGTGTGGCGCACCTCACAAAAGAACCGGCGCTCAAGCCCCTGATCGGAGAAAATATTATCAATCGTTTGCCCTAACGGGGTGCGAGCTGCGTAAGAAATATGCGCCACATGGTTCAGATCGGTCACCGACACGCGTTCCATCAGCGCCAATTCGTGATCTGGTGGGCAAATGCACATCAGATGACCATCGCCAATTTCACGAACATGGACGGCTGAAAGCCTTGGTGGAGTGATTGAAAGCCCCAGATCGGTACGGCCACTGCCCAATCGACGGGTGATTTCATCAATGCTACCCAGCTCGATAGACAATTTGAGCTTCGGACGCGTTTGCATAAATAGCCCCAGCACCCTTGGTAAAATACTGTGACCGATTGACGGGGTTGCAACAATGCTCAAGCGGCCAACGGTGCCACCTTTCAGCTCTCCGATCATGTTATCAATGCGCTTTTGCTGCATGAATAAATGCTGCGCCTCTTGCGCGATGTGCAGCGCTTCTTTGGTGGGAATCAGGCGGCCGTGCTCTCGCTTGAACAGCGGAAACCCGATGGCGTCTTCGGTGTGGCGGATCATGTTGCTGATTGCGGGCTGACTGACATTGAGCAGTTGTGCGGCGCGTGCAGTGGTGCCGACTTCGATCACGGTAGAGAGAACTTCGAGCTGGCGCGCGTTTATCATGATATAACTTTCAGTTATTTAATTGGGTCTAATATTTATTTCATACTTATTGCCTGACTGGCTAGCAAGTATGTAGGGCAACCGCCATTGCCGTTTGAACATGACGGGCCGGGCTTGGCTCAAACAGGGGTGTGAAGCAAAAATGACCTATTCATTAGCCGGACGTGACCCAAAAACAGGCGATATTGGTTTTGCTGTAACGACATCTTCGGTCTGCGTTGGCGGCCGTGTTGGCGCGGTCACAGATGGATGTGTTGTTTTTTCGCAGGCCCGCACAGACCCGCGTCTGCACAAGACCGGTTTGCGGATGTGGGACGATACCGGCGACGCCGCAAAAACATTGGCGGCAATGAAGAACGCAGCGACGGCGCTGCATTGGCGCCAGATTGGTGTTTTTTCCGAAACTGGAGAACCACTACATCACACAGGCACGTCTTGTATGGATGCAGCAGGTGGATTGACTGGGAGGGATTGTCTGGCGCTCGGGAATTTTCTGGGGTCTGAGCATGTGCTGCCCGAAATGATACGCGGGTTTGAAAGTGCCACTGGTGATCTGGCGTCCCGTTTAATGGCGGGGATGCTTGCAGGCGAGGCCGCTGGCAGTGAACGTGATCCTTTGCAATCGGCGTCGGTGGTGGTGCTGGGCGCACAGAGCTTGAAAGAGGTTGATCTACGGGTCGATTCCTCAAAAACGCCCTTGCAGGATTTGAATGAAATGCTGATCGCTTGGCTACCCAAGGCGGCGGCGTATCGGGTCCGGGCGCTTGATCCGGATGCTGCCGAATTTTCCAGCAAAATCGAGCATTGATTCATGGCAATCCGATCCAGATTTTACCCGTACAAGGTGCCCTCGTTAGCGATGTTTTTGTCTCCCGCTCTGGGTGGGTTTTCACAATGCTTAAAAGAAATGCTGATCTGGATGAAGTTTCGGCAATTGCAAAAAAAACAGATGCTTTTAGGGGGATTGCACTCTGGAAGAGTGTCATGCGTTTTATATTTTATATAACAAAAACATGAGGTAAAGCGGAATTTGTGAACTCCGCAGCAAGCGCTGCGACGCACATAGAAAATCACGTACAGCCTTCAAATGCACTCGAACTTGCCAACAATTAGGAGATCTAAGATGAACAATCAGTTTAAATTCGTTACTCTCTCAACCCTACTCGCGCTAAGTGGGCCGGCCCTTGCGCAGGACAAATACACTGTGGCGCTGGACGGTACTTTTGCGCCTCACGCGATGCCATCCCTATCGGGGGGTGTTGAAGGTTTTAACGTGGATCTGGCAAACATCATCGGCGAGCGTTTAGGCGTTGAAATGGATGTCGTTGCAACGCAGTTTTCCGGCATTCTGCCCGGTCTGGCGGCGGGCACCTATGATTTTGTTGTGGCCCCTACAACCATCACAACTGAACGTGCCGAGAGCGTCCTGTTTTCCGAAGGATACCTGAACACCGATTTCCAATTTGTGGTCAAAGCGGGCACGGATGATGTGCCTGATCTCGAAGCCCTGAAAGGCAAGATCATCGCAGTGAACAAGGGTTCGGCCTATGATTCTTGGGCACGTGAGAAAGGGGACGAGATCGGTTGGACGGTGGAAAGCTATGGCACCAATAGTGACGCAGTGCAGGCGGTTGTGTCGGGTCGTGCTTTTGCCAATGTCGCGGGCAATACCGTGTCGGCATGGGCGGTTAAGCAAAATCCTGCGATTGAGTTGAGCTACCTTTACACGACAGGTTTGGTTTGGGGGATGCCTTTTCGCAAAGGTGACGAAGCGTTGCGCGACAAGGTTGAGGCCGTTATCGAGTGCCTGAAAATTGATGGCACGATGGCAAGCTTGAGCGAGAAGTGGCTTGGCGTGACCCCCGCAGAAGGTTCCGCGGCAATTACGCCCCAGCCGGGCTTTGGTGAACCGGACTTTGCAGGATACGTGATGGACGATCACGTGCCGAGCTGTGAATAATATGGCGTCGACATATAACGAGAAAGGGACGCCGTCATCGGCGACCCTTTCGGTGCGGGCTTTGCACAAGTCCTTTGGCGTCCTTCCGGTCCTCAAAGGCATCGATCTGCATGTGCAGCGTAGCGAAATGGTCTTTGTTCTCGGGCCTTCTGGGTCAGGAAAATCCACCATGCTGCGGTGTTGCAACCTGTTGGAAGAACCTGATTCAGGTGCGATCCTGATCGAAGGTGACAAGCTGACTGGTCCGGGTGTGGACCTGAACAAAATGCGCCAGAGGATCGGGATGGTGTTTCAATCCTTCAATCTCTACCCGCATCTATCTGCATTGGGGAACGTCACATTGGCCCTGCGCCGCGTGCTAAAGATGCCCCGTGAGCAAGCCGAATCCGAAGCGATTGCAGCGCTGACCAAAGTAGGGCTGTCTAACCGCGCAGGTCATTTCCCGTCACAACTGTCTGGCGGCCAACAACAACGCGTGGCAATTGCCCGTGCCTTGGCGTTAAAGCCGACGGTTATGCTGTTTGATGAACCCACATCGGCGCTGGACCCTGAATTGGTTGGCGATGTGCTGGACGTAATGCGTGATGTGAAAGAGCAAGGTATGACGATGCTTGTGGTCAGCCACGAGATGAAGTTCGCCCGTGATGCCGCAGACCGCGTTGTCTTTATGGATGGGGGTGTGATCGTTGAGCAAGGCCCACCCGAGCAGATATTCGGTGCGCCCACCCAAGAGCGCACCCGTACCTTCCTTTCGCGATTTCACGGCTGATGCAGATGGATATGTTTCTTGATCAATTCCTGAACCAAGCCGTGCTGGTAAAATACACGCCGCTGATCCTGAAAGGGGCAGGGGTGACGGTATTGTTGTCAGTGCTGATTGTGCTTACGGGGCTGACGTTGGGTGCGGGACTGGCGTGTTTGCGGGCGTACCGCATCAAGGCTTTTTCGTTCGCGATTGTTATTTTCGCGGATGTCCTACGCGCCTTGCCGCCGTTGGTTTTAATCTTGCTGGCATTCTTTGGGTTGCCCAACATAGGTGTTGTCCTGTCGTCGTTCACCGTTCTGTTTCTTGTGCTGAGCTTGGTTTTAGCTGCATTTGCCGAGGAAATTGTCTGGGCGGGCATCACGGCGACGCCAAAGGGACAGTGGGAGGCGGCGCGCAGTACGGGGCTGACCTTCACACAGGCGTTGTGCTATGTCGTGTTGCCGCAGGCGGTGCGCATGGTGATCCCGCCGCTGACAAACCGTGCAATTGCCATCACCAAAATGACGGCTTTGGGGATGGTGATTGGCGTGCCGGATATCTTGGGGCAGGCGACTACCGCGCAATCCTTCAGTGCCAATGCCTCTCCTTTAACCTTGGCGGCTATTGCATATGTGGTGATTTTTCTACCACTCGTGATCGCTTCGCGTTGGCTGGAACAGCGCTTTACGCAAAAGGGGAGTTGAGCGATGGAAGCAATCATTCAACAGTTTTTTAACATCGAGATAATGATCAAAGCCTTGCCATTGGTGCTCAAGGGGCTGGGCGTGACGCTTTTGATTTGCGCGGTGGTGATACCATTGGGCGCGTTGGGTGGCCTATTCGCCGCGATTGCATCTGTGTCAAAGAACCGCGCTGTCAGGTGGACTGCAATTGGTTTTGTAGACTTGTTTCGCGCCATCCCGCCTTTGGTTTTGCTGATCTTCATTTACGCGGGGTTGCCGTTTGCAGGCATCCAGATTTCGCCGTTTGTGGCCGTGGCCGTGGGCTTTTTCCTGAATAATTCAGCGTACTTTGCCGAAGTATTCCGCGCGGGTATTTTATCTGTACCCAAAGGCCAGACCGAGGCGGCACGCTCCACCGGAATGACCCAAGGCCAGACCCTGTTTTGGGTCACGCTGCCACAGGCCGTGCGCAATGTGCTGCCTGACCTTTTGTCCAATGTCGTTGAGGTGGTCAAATTGACCTCGCTGGCCTCTGTCGTGTCTCTGGGCGAAATGCTGCATGCAGCGGGTTTGGTTAGATCGCTCACTTATAATGCTTCGCCGCTGGTTCTTGCGGCAGGCCTTTACCTTGTTCTGCTCTGGCCGCTGATCCGCTTGATCAGTCGTTTCGAGCGCAAAATTGATACCTAAAATGGGAGACTATACATGCGGGAAATCGTAATCGGGGGCGCACAGCTGGGTGCCATTCAGAAATCGGACAGCCGCGAAGCTGTTGTAGCACGTATGATTGCGCTGTTGTCACAGGCGGCGACAGCGGGCTGTGATCTGGTGGTTTTTCCAGAGTTGGCGTTAACCACATTTTTTCCACGTTGGTGGATGGAAGACGCTGACGAAGTAGAAACGTGGTTTGAAGCGGAAATGCCGAATGAGGCCACGCAGCCCTTGTTTGATGCGGCGAAGCAGCATGGCATCGCGATCACCTTTGGTTATGCGGAATCCACACCTGACGGCCATCACTACAACACGTCGATCTTGACGGATAAAGAAGGTAACATCGTGGGCAAATACCGTAAGGTACATCTGCCCGGCCATGTCGAGTTTGACACAGAGCGCGCATTTCAGCATCTTGAAAAACGCTATTTTGAACCTGGCGATCTGGGGTTTCCTGTGTGGAAAAATCTGGATGCATGGATGGGCATGGCGATTTGCAATGACCGTCGTTGGCCTGAAATGTACCGTGAAATGGGGCTGCAGGGCGTTGAATTGATCACGCTTGGCTACAACACGCCTTCCGTCAACAGTCAGGATGGCAATGAAGGCTTGGCGCAGCGCCTGTATCATTCCGAATTGTCGATGACAGCGGGGGCTTACCAAAATGCCTCTTGGGTCGTTGGGGTGGCCAAAGCCGGTGATGAGGATGGTCACCCGCTGATGGGCGGGTCGATAATTGTAGATCCGAACGGATTTGTAGTGGCACGCGCCGAAACCGAAGAAGACGAGCTGATTGTACATGCTTGCGATATGGACATGTGCAATTTTGGTAAGAAAACAATTTTTGATTTCGCCCGCCATCGCCGAATTGAACACTATAGCCGCATCACGGGGCAAACTGGTGTCGTATACCCCAAGTAGGGGGCATGGACGATTTATCCTAAAGGAGAATGACATGAGTAATCTCATCCACCGAAATTCTGATGGTGTGTTTATCATCGCTGCAACGCCGTTTGATGAAAGTGGCGCGATTGATTTTGACAGCGCGGATAAGATGGTCGATTTTTATCTGGAAACAGGCGTAAGCGGCCTGACCATTCTGGGTATTATGGGCGAAGCCCCTAAAATGGCAGGAGATGAAGCCGAAAGCTTTGCCCGCCATGTGATCAAACGCGTGAACGGCCGTGTCCCTGTCGTTGTGGGAGTATCTGCGGCTGGGCTCGACAACATGGCGCGGCTCAGTGCTGCCTCCATGGATGCGGGAGCAGGCGGCGTTATGGTCGCTCCGCAGCCGGGGATGATCACCGAAGCAAAACTCAAATCCTACATGGCGCAGGTTTGCGAGGCGGTTGGCGAGACGCCAATTTGTTTCCAGGACTATCCGCAGACGACGGGTGTACAGGTCTCGGTAGAGACAATCATCGGGTTGACGGTGGATCATCCGCAAATTGTGATGTTAAAACATGAGGATTGGCCGGGACTGACCAAGTTGAGCCGTGTTCGGGCGGAAACTGACACAGGTGATGTGCCGCGCATGTCGATCCTGACGGGCAACTCGGCGCTGTTTCTGGCGCAAGAAATGCAGCGCGGCGCAGATGGGGCCATGACGGGTTTTGCCTATCCCGAAATGCTGGTGCAAGTTGTCGCACGCCATCAGGCAGGCGATGTCGACGGGGCGGAAGACCTGTTTGACGCCTATCTGCCAATGGTACGCTATGAGCAACAGTTGGGCCTTGGGCTTGCGATCCGGAAAGAAGTGCTGCGGCGTCGCGGTGTGATCGCCAGCAGCAAGGTACGAGCCCCAGGTCCGGCGATGAACGCCCGCGACATGGAGGAATTGACGCGTTTAATGTCGCGTCTGGATAAACGACTGAAAGAACTGAGCTAATGGATTTTGGATTAACTGGAAAACGGGCATTGGTGATGTCTTCATCGCGGGGGCTTGGTTTGGGCTGCGCACAAATGCTGGCTGCAGAAGGTGTGCATGTGCTGCTGACGGGACGTTCCTCTGACAAATTGGCGCAAGCCGCGGCAGAGATCACCGCCAAAGGAAAAGGCAAAGCCGACTACGTTGTTTGCGATTTGACGGATAGCGGTGCTGTCGACACATTGGCAAATGCTGCTGCCGAGGTCTTAGGCGGCGTCGATATTCTAGTGAACAACACAGGTGGCCCCCCTCCGGGCCGGATGGTGGACGCAGATGTTTCCGTGCTAGCGGCGCAATTCGATACAATGGTTCTCAATGTGATTGCCCTGACCGCACGGCTTTTGCCCGCGATGCAGGCGCAAAAATGGGGGCGTGTAATTACACTTGGATCTTCGGGTGTGATACAGCCGATCCCGAACCTTGGCCTGTCTAACGCGCTGCGCTCTGCTTTGGTGGGGTGGTCGAAATCATTGTCCAACGATGTGGCGGCCGACGGTGTGACCGTGAACATGCTGTTGCCGGGCCGGATTCATACGGAACGTGTAGACGAGTTGGACGGTGCGGCGGCAAAGCGCACCGGCAAGTCGCTGGATGACACACGCAGCGCGTCACGGGCTACAATTCCCGCAGGTCGCTATGGTACCGTTGAAGAATTCGCATCGGTTTGCGCGTTTCTCGCCTCGGCCAATGCCAGTTATGTCACGGGCGGGCTGATCCGGTGTGACGGCGGCGCAATCAAGTCCGTGTGATTTTTTGATAATATAGATAAATAGGGCCGACGCAAATTGACCCTGTTCCATACCTCCATAGAAAGAAGCACCATATGAGCGGTCCCATTGTCGTGATTAACCCTAACTCCAACCAAGCGGTGACAGACGGGCTGGACCGTGCGCTGGCCCCTTTTCGCTTGGATGGGGGGCCGGAAATCAAATGCGTCACGCTGGCAGAAGGCCCGTTTGGCGTTGAGAGCCAAGTCCATTCTGATCAAGTGGTTTTACCACTGGTCAATCTTCTGGGTCAGCATCCCGATGCCTCGGCCTTTGTGATTGCATGCTATTCCGATCCCGGTATTGATGCCTGCCGTTCGGTATCCCCTGTGCCTGTTTTTGGTATTCAAGAAAGCGGTGTTCTTACAGCGTTGAGCCGCGCAGATAGGATCGGGATTGTTGCGATCTCTGGCGCATCCGAGAAGCGCCACCGCCTGTACATGCGCCGCATGGGCATTTCAGATCGTATTGCGGGCGAGCGGGCGTTGAACATTACAGTAGACGAATCCGCGCGCGGCAGCGGTACTTTTGCGCGGTTGCAGGAAATCGGTAATCGCCTAATAGAAGACGGTGCCGAGGCGTTGGTGCTAGGCTGTGCAGGAATGGCGCTACATCGCGCACCGTTGGAGGCTGAACTGGGTATTCCTGTCATCGATCCAACGCAGGCAGCGGTCACTGCGGCATTAGGGGCAGTCCTGGCCAAACGCTTTTAGGATAAAACTGCTTTCTGAGGAATCGGCATATTCCTTGAGGGTATCACACCACCGCAAGCCATTGCGGTTAAGAAGAATTGGAGGGGGGCATAACTGCCTTGCTTGGTTACAGAGCCAGATGAGGGTGGCTATCACTCATTTGACTTGAGCCTGATTAGGTAGCTTGAACCCTATCCATTCAAGGGTAATTTTTGCTGATCTTTACAAGGTGTCAAAGCGTCTGCGATTTAGAAGTTTAGCCCATTCTTCTAAATCGCAATTAACGTCATTATTCAAATTTGGGGGGTATTCAGTGGCGTCCTATTTGTGCGGGGCAAGACTTCCAAAGGGGCGGCTTTCAAGCCTGCGCCCCTTTATGCTTTCGTCTGGTACCGTCCATACGCCATCCCGATCTCGCTGAATTGTGCTCTCCGCGAGGAATCGTCACGAGTTGCCGCAATCGCCATTTTCTCGAATGTGGGATTGTTGCGGTTTTCGGTTTCTTCGTCCCTGATACGCTGGGGCTCTGTGATAGGGTCCAGACCATCGGCCAGCACGGCAATCCATTGAGCGCGGGCCTTTTGGGCCGCAGCGGGTGAAACATCAGGCATCGCTTCCATCCCTATTGCGCGCCGCCTGCCGTTCAGTGAATATCTAAACGTCCATTTTCCGCGCCGGTTTCAGTTTTCTCAAGTATCAGCCCCCCACCTAGCCCCCCATTTGGGCGTTGATATAGCGAAACAAGTTGCAACACGCTGCCACAACCGAATGTTGCTGCGTGCAGCAAGATATAGATATTATTTCAACAAGAAACATGTAGCAACTGCTACATAGTTCTCCCCGCCCGCACCAAGGCTTTGGCTGAAAGGCCATATTTCATTAACTGACTAGCACTGGCGTTGTTGTGCTGGGTACACTTTGGGGCGCAACCGATGACGTTGAGAGTGAGGTCTATGGATACATGTGACGAAATCCATGATCGGCGTTCTGGCGATGATCTGGCTGGCCATTATCAATTCATGGAATGAACGAGAGCATGGTGCGGCGATTTTGCTTGGGTCAGCCGCCACAGCAGGGCGCGGCGGCTGACTGTTCTAGGGCTTAGCTGGCGGTCGGCCATGCCCGTCTGCGGATGTCCTCAAAGCGGTGCAGTACCAATATCCGGCCGTCGCGAAAGACGGGCACAAGCGCATCTGCGCCTTTGGGGATATTGGCCGCAGGGCGGGCGACCAAGCTGCCGCTATCGCTGCGCATGGCCCCTTGTATGCCTTTGCGAGAGGTTTTGGAGTCGTTGGCGGTTACCGGATCTTTGAACACGTCATACCACACGCCGTTGCGATACAGCGCCGAGGCCTTCATTGCGTAGCCAAAGCTGTCACGGTCTAGCTTTTGCAGCAACCCGCCGCCCATACCAAAGGCGATGTTCCCGATGGCAAGGCCGCGTTGCATCATGGCCTGCATGATGTCGACAATCGAGTGACGGTTCACACCGTCGCCTTGGATCACGCGGACCTTTTCATGCAGCAGGCGGTAACCTTGTGCAGTGGTGCTATAGCCGAACTTGGCCATCAATGCTTCGATCACGTCAGGCACAATCTGTATCGGATCACCACTGTCTGGGCGCACCACCAGCACGCCGTCGCGTGCCAGAACATCGTTGCGCAGTTCGCCGCCCCAATAGTCGCGCACGGCCCGCATGAGGTCATAGCTGTCACTGACGCAGGCGATGATGCCTGAAGGATTGGCCTGCATGAAACGCCGCATTTGATCCATCTCGCCATTCGGCCCTGCGGCAGTCATGGTCGAGTGTTCGGAGGCAGGGATGGAGAAACCAGCCATATCCGCGCCGTAGTAATTACGCGCATAGACCAGCGCCGCCACAGTATCGGTGCCTTGGGCGTTCACCAAATGCGCGGCCCCGCCGATGGCTGCGGCCTCAAAGCTGGCCGCGCCGCGCGCACCGAAATCATGTAGTTTAAACTCCGCCCCCTCGGCGCTGCCATCAGTCACGATCATCGCGGCGCGGATGGATTTCATCACGCCATAAGACAGGCTGCACACGGTAGAGGCATACCAAACCGCGCGCAGCAGGCGGGTTTCCAGATAGGAGACCAGCCAGAAACAGGCGGGGTCGGTGTTCTGGATGCGCAATTGCGGCACCGCAACAGGGGCAATAGTACCCTCAGGCAAAGCCTCAATCAGGACGGGCAGGCGGCCTTGGTGGGCGTCGATGATGTGCTGCCAGCCCGCAATATAGATGTCAAAGCCGTGGGCCTTTAAAAACGGGGTTGCTTCATCCAGCATTGCTTGGGTCACGACGCAGCCCGCCAGTTTCGCCAATTCCATTTGCAGGCCAAAGAACACCACCTTATCCATATCACCCCACGCGCGGCGCGGCTCTATGTAAGATGACACATATTCAGTGCCCTCAGGGTATTGGCTGTAGTGAGAAAGTTTGTAGCTGTCGGTGTCATAGATCAGATTGTTGACGTCGATCGCGTTTTCAAACAGCGCCGCAGCGCGTTGGTTTTGAATGGTCATTGTCCTGTTCCTCCTCGGATTTGGACGGATTTTCAATCTGCGGACCTCCCGCAAATCATTTGCACACGGATATGCTCCGTGCCGGCAATCCTGCCTGTTAGGGCGGTATCTGGTTAGTCTTGTGCCATCAGGATCGAGGCGTAGGCAAAGGGTACTTCGGGCACCAATGCGTGGATGATGTCAAAGTGATCCTCGAACAGCGTGTCAGGGGTGATCTCGGTGATCGGCACCCAACGTGCGGTGGCGGCATCGCTACCGGATTTCACTTTCTCCAGCTTGGCGCGGTCTTGCAGGTCAAAGACAAATGCTTCGGTCCGTACCCAGCCCTTTTCTGATCGCTCGGGGTGGTCAAACACTCTGCGCTCGCGCAGACGGCCCAGCATGGCGCCTTTTGGCATGTCCAAACCCGCTTCTTCATAAAGCTCACGGATCGCCGCCTCTAGCGCGGTTTCACCCGGATCAATGTGCCCGCCCGGCAGCGCCCAGAGCCCTTTGCCCGGTTGCGCGGCACGTTCTACCAGCAATACATGTCCAGATTGCACCACAACTGCATCAGCCGTGTTGACGGGAATGGCATAGCCATAGACCTGCTCGGCAGCTTTTGTGCGTTCCTGATACTTGGCAACAAATGCCCCTTCTACGCGGATGGTATCGACGGCATCGGGGTTGGCGGCGATCCAGTCCATCACAGGCGCAACCTGCGCCGCGCCAAACCGTTGTGCCATCTCATCCGCATCCCCAAAGAACAGGCCAGTGCGCAAGTCAGTGGCGTTCAGGACTATGCCATCATGGCATTTTGGCGATGCATCGAGCATTTTCCATGTCGGGAACCAGCCCAGATAACGCGAGGATTTATCTTTCTCAAAACCTGTCAGGACCACTTGGGTTGTCGCAGGGTCCAGCCCCGCTTTGCGCATATGTGCCATCACGGCAGTGCGCACATTTGTGGTCCATGCACGGTCATTATAAAGGGTATCAACCAGCGGCAAAGTGGCCACAGGTTTATTCAAATCCGCTGTACCCGCCATGATAAAGGCGCGGCGTTCTGCATATGTGAAGGGGTTTTTCCAACTGCGCGGACGGTAGGAACTGCCGACCAGCAACAATGCGCTATCCGCAACCTCAAGGGCGCGTTCGACAACGTCCAAATGTCCAAGGTGGAAGGGTTGGAAACGGCCGATAAATACAGCCAGAGTCTGATTGGTTTTCATAACGTGCGTCCTCCGCAGCGATTTTGTCACCGAGACCTCCTCGGTAAATTAAACCTAGAGCGAAGATGTCAGTCGATCAATTGCTTATTTTGCAAGGTCGCTATGCGTATCGTGCCCCCTGAGCGATGATCGGGGGGCGGGCGTTTGTTTCGGTGCTGCCCAATCCGGCGATGCGTTTATAGGTGGCGGCATGCTCTTCCATCTCGGCATGGGGGATCACATCTTCAACGCGGGTGATATCGCCGTTGCTGCGCTGATCAATGATGTCGAGGATTTTGTCAGGGCCGGCTGTGCGGTTCATCAGAATGATCTTTGACGTCACGGGCAGCATTTCGGCCTCATAAGCGTGCAAGGCATCGGCGTTCAGCCCGTGGGCAAGCAGGGCGGCAGTCAAGACACGTGCGTCCAGAATGCCCGCACCCGCACCGTTAGACCCAACAGGATAGGCCGCATGTGCCGCGTCGCCGATCAGGGTGGTGCGGCCGACGGTCCAACTGTCCAGCGGATCACGGTCCACCATCGGATATTCAAACACCTCTTTCGCGCCACGGATCAGGGCAGGGATGTCTAGCCCGTCACATTGGACTTTCTCGAACGAGGGTAGGAAATCATCCAGATTGGCCTGTCGGCTGTAGTCTTCTTTGCTGAACTTCTGGGCCGGATCGAATTGCATGTTACAAATCCAGTTGATGACAGCCAGCCCTGTTTCGGGATCAGGTGCGGAAATTGGATAAACGACGAAGCGCAAACCTTCGTGGCCGATCAGGGCCATGGTCGCACCAGACAGGAAGGGTTTAGCCAGCGCTGTACCGCGCCATAGAATGGCACCGCTCCATTTCGGTTCTGCTTCATGGGGTTGCATCTGACTGCGGATGGCCGAGTGGATACCGTCTGCCCCGATCACCACCGATCCACTGACGCTGCGCGTCTCGCCTGTGCGGCTTTGGAGGTGCAGTGTCGCTGTGTCGTCTTGCGTATCAAATCCTGTGGCGCGCCAACCGGTTTGCACCGCTTCAGGGCCAGCGCGGCGGATTAATTCTTCGTATAGCATCATCTGTAAACGGCCACGGTGCACAGAATAGGCAGGCCAGTTATATCCCGCCTCTAGGCCGCGTGGCTCGCTCCAGACATGTAGGCCTTGGCTGGTATAAAGGCCGTATTCACACAGGGGGATGCCGACTTGGTCCAGCTGGTCGCGCAACCCCAGCGCAAACAGCTCGCGCACGGCGGCAGGTTGCAGATTGATGCCAACGCCAAGAGGCCGGATCTGGGCCGAGGCCTCAAAGAGCTGAAAAGGGATGCCGACCTGTTGGCAGGTCAGGGCCAAAGTCAGGCCCGAAATGCCGCCGCCTGCAATCAATACTGTCATCGCTACATTCCTCCCGAAGCTTGGCCAAGATTGCCTAGGCGGTGTCGGGATGGCAACCTCTGAGCCTCTGGTTTGGCGCGGTTTATGTCACCGTCTTTTAAAATCAAGCGGCGTGGCATTGGCGATAAGTGAATTTGACCTAGCCGCTAAGAGTGGCTTGAGCTTAGGCGACTTGTCGCCGATTGGTGTCTGATCACAGGATATTGTGGTTGAGATGCGTTTTGGGGCTTGAAGTAGTTTGCGCCGAAGCAGGGAACAAGATACCAGTATCTAAAAATCGTGTGTCAAAGCTGTGGGTTTTAGAGTTTGCATTTAAGTGAACCGGAGCGCCGCAACGTGAGTTTGAGGGTTTAGGGCGTGAAAGTATTTGCTCTGTTTTCGGTGCAACGCACCGCGGTCGCTGCTGCGGCCATCTGGATGTCTGCGGCTGCGGCGCATAGCGCCGAAGTGAAGTTGCAAGGGATCAGCGATGATAGTCTTGCGGCGACTGTGCGCGGCGGATCACTGTTGATCGAGCAGACAATGCTGGAAGATAACCCGCCCACCACGTCAGAAATACTTGCGGCTGCTCAGGCGGATTACAAACGCCTCTTGGCGGTGCTTTATGATAATGGGTATTTCAGTGGAGCTGTCACTATTTCCGTGGATGGGCGTGAAGCGGCGTCAATCCCACCAGTGCATCCGCCCAGCCAGATTTCTCAAATCAACATCACGGTTGATACAGGCCCCAAGTTCACATTCGGGCGCGCCGCCATTGCGCCTATAGCGCCGGGCAGTGAAATTCCCAAGGAATTTGCCAAAGGTGAAACCGCGAGCATTGGTGTCTTGAAAAACACGGCCTCGGCTGGTGTGGATGGCTGGCGTGTGCGCGGCCATGCCAAGGCGGCGCTAACGGGGCAGGCGATCACTGCCGATCATCCTAATAAGACTGTGAATGCCGATCTGACCCTTACCCCGGGACCACAACTGCGGTTTGGTGCGCTGTTGATAAAGGGCGAAAGTGACGTGCGCCGCGAGCGGATTGTGGACATCGCGGGATTGCCCGAAGGCGAAGTGTTTTCTCCCGAAGAAATCCGCCTGTCTACAGAACGGCTTCGTCGCACGGGGGCTTTCAATGCGGTTGCGTTGAGCGAAGCAGAGACCATCGGGCCGAATAACACATTGCCTGTTACTGCACAGATTGTGGATGCTCCGAAGCGCCGTTTGGGTTTTGGTGCAGAATTATCCACGCTTGAAGGGCTGACGCTCAGCGCGTTCTGGCTGCACCGCAATTTGTTGGGGGGCGCAGAAAGCCTGCGCTTTGACGCAGAGGTGAGCGGTATTGGCGGCGGCACAGGTGGGACAGATTATTCCCTCGGCGTTCGTTTCGAGCGGCCTGCAACCTTTAACGAAGACACAGACTTCTATGCGCTTGCCAGTCTTGAGCAGCTTGACGAGGCGTCGTATTTCTCGCGGCAGCTTGATCTGGAGGCAGGGATCAAACGGATTGCCACCGAAAAACGCACTTACATGCTGGGCCTTGGCTTGCGTACTGCAGAGACACGCGATGTTTTTGGCGAAAACAAATACACGCTGCTGACCCTGCCGCTGGGCGCCGAGTTTGATTACCGTGACAACGCGCTGAACGCTAAAAACGGGTACTATATCAAGGCTGACGTCATGCCGTTTCTGGCTTTGTCGGGCGCTGCAAACGGTGTGCGGAGCTATGTCGATGTGCGCGGTTACAAAACTTTTGGGGCGTCGCGCCCTGTGACATTGGCGCTGCGCGGTCAATTCGGGTCTGTCTATGGCCCTGATCTGTCGCAAGCACCTGCTGACTATCTGTTCTATTCTGGCGGTGGCGGCACTGTGCGCGGTCAGGAATACCAATCGCTTGGCGTGGCCGTGGGCGATGACACCACAGGCGGGCGAAGCTTTTTGGGGCTCTCTGCCGAAGCGCGGGTCAGCGTGACAGACAGTATTGGCATCGTGGCTTTTGCCGATGCGGGGTATATCGGTGAAGAAGAGTTTTATGACGGTAACGGCGAATGGCATTCAGGTGCTGGTTTAGGACTGCGTTATAATACGGCCATTGGCCCCATCCGCTTTGATGTTGCCGTGCCGACTTCGGGGCCGGAAACGGATGAGAGTTTTCAGGTTTATATCGGTATAGGGCAGTCATTCTAATGCGTATGATCCGTTTTGCACTGGCAGTTATGACACTGCTGATCGCTCTTCCTGTAGCAGCTCAGGAGGACGATAAAGGTTTTATCGTTAATAAAATTCAAGAACTGCTGAGTGGCGCTGGCCGTCAGGTTGATCTTGTCGGTTTCCAAGGCGCGCTGAGCTCTGCCGCCTCCTTTGAACGGCTGAGCATTTCCGATGATGACGGGGTCTGGTTGACGCTGGAAGATGTTGTGTTGAACTGGAACCGCACGGCGCTGTTGCGCGGACGGCTTGAAGTGACCGAGCTAAGTGCGGCGCGGATCGACATTCCACGGTTGCCCAAATCCGAGGAAGAGGCGTTGCCCGATGCGGAGGCCACGCCGTTTACTTTCCCCCAGCTTCCTGAACTTCCTGTAGCGATCAACATTGATGCCATCACAATCAAGCAGGTCAATCTAGGTGCCCCATTGATGGGGGAAGCCGCGCAATTTGAGATGAATGCCAATGCCACGCTGAATGGCGACGGGTTGGATGTTGCTTTCAAAGCAAATCGTACTGACGAAAAGCGAGGTGTTTTTGCGCTGACGGCCAAAGTGGCGCGCGGTGAGGATACGCTGGATGTGCTGTTGGAATTTGACGAAGCAGAAGAGGGGATTGTTTCCAAACTGCTGAATATTCCAGATCGTCCTTCCGTGAACCTGACTGTAAAAGCAGCAGGCACTTTAAATAATGTGATGACCGACCTGAAAATCGACACAGATGGCCAAGAGCGTTTGGCAGGTCAGGTGCAGGTTGTGACCCAAGGCGATGCCGCAAATCCGGATCGCCGGATCGTGGCAGATATTGGGGGCGACATCACGGCGGTCACTCTTCCGCAATACCGCGACTTTTTCGGCACCGAGGTCAGCCTGACCGCAGATGCGCTGATCGAGGCGGGGGGCGGCATTTCTTTGGATACGTTCGCGCTCAAAGCGGCAGCGGTGGATCTGTCAGGGAAGCTGCGCCTGTCCGAAGAAAAATGGCCCTCTTTCATTGATATTGAGGGTGTTGTTGCCAGTCGCGGTGACGTGCCTGCGCTGATCCCCGGCGGCAATGGCGCCACGCTTCAGCATATGGTGCTGAATATTGATTACGATGTTGATAACGGTGACGCCTATCAGGCGGTGTTCAACATAAAAGGTCTAAAAACTGATGCGGGCGAAGTCGGGCAGACGATCTTGCGCTCGGAAGGGACGATGACGGGCGCGTTGGGAAATGTGGGCCAACTTTTGGGAACTGTTGATTTCAGGGCCAAAGGGGTGAAGCTGGTGGATGCCGCACTGTCCGAGGCTTTGGGCGATGAGATTAAGGGCAAAACCGAAATCAACCATGTGGAAGGCCAACCCTTTCGTATCACCAATCTGGATTTACAGGGCAGTGATTATAACCTGAAGGGCAATGTCGCCCTAAGCGGTATCGGAGCGGGGCTGGAAACGGTTCTTGATGCAACGCTTCGGGCCACAGACCTGAGCCGTTTTTCCGCGCTTGCAGGTCGTGAACTGGATGGCGCGACATCTTTACAGGTCAAGGGCAGCGTGACGCCCCTGAGTGGCGAATTCAATCTGGAAGCCTTCGGCAGTGCTGATGATATCAAAACAGGTATTGCGCAGGCGGATTCTCTGTTGGAAGGGCGCACGGAAGTACAGCTCACGGCCATCCGCAATCAAAACGGTACCTTCCTGCGTGGGCTAGAGCTGAATAACGCGGCGCTTCTTTTCACGGGCTCTGCCGAACTGGCATCTACTTCCAGCCTTGTAACTGCTGACGTGGTGCTGCGCGATATTGCAACCGTGCTGCCGCAGTACGAAGGGCGTGTGGAGCTTACAGCAAAGGCCAGTGAAAACGGCGCTGGCTGGAATGTGGATGTAAAAGGCGATGGCCCCTATGAGGTTGCGCTAACGCTTGAAGGACTGGCCACAGGCGAGAATGCGGCGCTGAAATTTGCGGCCAATGTGCCCGATCTTTCTAAATTCTCCGAAGGGGTAAACGGACCACTGAACGCCGAAGGCACGCTGCGCCAAACGCCTGAAGGCTGGCTGATACAGACTGATGCAGGCGGCCCATATGACGCTAGCGCACGAATTAACGGTTTGGTGACACCTGTGCTGAACGTCGGGTTTGAACTGGCTGTGCCAGAGGTTTCTGCAATCGCGCCACAGGTTTCAGGCCCGCTGCGTGCTAACGGGCGTTTGCGCCAGACAGCCGATGGCTATGTGATCGAAACAGATGCCGCTGGCCCCTATAATGCCACGGTAAAAGTGAACGGCGCATTGACGCCCGCGATCGACATCCAGTTTGACGCCGCTGTGCCTAACGTGCAGCCGCTTGTGCCTCAGGTGAACGGTGCTGTGCGTGCCACGGGACAGTTGCGCCAAACGGATCAGGGCTTTTACGTCAACACGTCTGCGACAGGCCCCTACGGTGCACGCGCCCTTGTTGAAGGTTTGGCCACGGGCGAAAACATGTCACTTGATTTCAAAGTGAGCGTGCCCAACGTTGCACCGCTGGTGGCTGGGGTAAATGGCCCATTGGCGGCCCAAGGCACCCTGAACCAGACAGCTGCAGGGATGGCGGTGCGCGTCAACGCAAACGGACCTTACAGCAGCCGCGCTTCTGTAAATGGGGTCGTCACGGGGGATAACGCTGCGGTTGATTTCACAATGAACCTGCCAAACATCGGGGCGATTGTACCCAAACTGAGTGGCCCCGTAAGCGCAAACGGCAAAGCAGCCAAGACACCGCAGGGGTGGAAAATTGACACCTCGGGACGTGGGCCTGAAGGCACCGCTGCGACAGTTGCGGGATTGGTTGGGAACGATGGCAACATGAACCTTGCTATGAAGGGGAATGTGCACTTGGGGCTGGCGGCACCATTTATCGCGCCACGCAGCCTTCAAGGGGTGGCCAATTTTGATCTGGCTTTGCGCGGGCCTGCGGGGCTCGGCGCGCTAAGCGGTACAATCCAAACCTCAAACGCCAGCTTATCGGCGCCGACGATGCGGGTTGCACTGGAGGCGATCAACGCCAATATCCGGCTGGCAAACAGCCGCGCCGAAGTGGCCGTGACGGCAAACGCCACGGGCGGTGGTACTTTGTCCGTTAATGGCGGCGTTGGTCTGGAGGGCAGTTTCCCAACTGCTTTGGACATTGCTTTGAGTAACGTCGTTTTGACCGATCCACGCCTGTACCGCACATCGCTGAGCGGCGGGCTGCGTTTGTCTGGCCCTTTGACGGGCGGCGCTGGCCTGAGCGGTAATATCACCATCGGTGAGACAAATGTGACGGTTCCTTCAACCGGACTGACCAGCATCGGGGATATCCCGCCGATCAATCATATTCGGCCCCCTGCGGGCAATGTCGCCACGCGTGAACGGGCAGGGTTGCTGGAAGAAGGCGCTGCTAATGATCCGGCAAAAAGTGGCGGTTCCAGCGCAGGGATCGGTCTGAACATTTCAGTCAACGCGCCGGGGCGCATTTTTATTCGCGGGCGCGGGTTGGATGCTGAATTGGGCGGTAACCTCCTGATTACGGGGGACACGAACAACATCATTTCGGCAGGCCGATTTGAGTTGGCGCGCGGGCGGTTGGATATTCTGGGCAAACGATTTGACCTAGAAGAGGGATCGGCGCAGTTTCAAGGCGATTTCATCCCCTATATCTATTTCGTGACCACCACAGCAACCGAGACAGGGACTGCCAGCATCATTGTGCAGGGTCCTGCTGACGCACCCGAAGTCACGTTCGAATCTACCCCTGCAGGTCCGCAGGATGAGGTGCTGGCGCAACTTTTGTTCGGGCGCAATATCTCGGACATCTCGGCGTTTCAGGCATTGCAACTGGCCAACGCGGTCGCGACCCTTGCAGGGCGCGGCGGCAACGGGTTGATTGGTAATCTGCGCGACGGCTTTGGTCTGGATGATTTAGACGTCGCAACCACCGACAGCGGCGAGACGGCGTTGCGTGTGGGGAAATACCTGACCGACAACATCTACACCGATGCAACAGTGGCCTCGGATGGGACGGGAGAAGTCTCGCTTAACATCGACATCACACCTAACCTTGTGGGTAAGGCGACATTGGGATCGGACGGGGATTCATCGCTTGGTGTGTTCTTTGAGAAGGATTACTGATCAAGCGCAAAGCGCCAGCGATTATTGATCGGGCGCAAAGCGCTAGGGATTACTGATCGGGCGCAAAGCGCCCGAAACGCCCGCGCTTGAACAGCAGCCCGTCACTCTCGACGGGCTGTATCGCCGCTGAAGTGATCTGACCTAGAATGATGGAATGGTCACCAGCGGGATGTACGGCGTAAGTATCGCAATGGAATGTCGCAAGACAGCCGTGCAAAGTCGGTGCGCCATTGGGGCCAACGTCCCAAGGGTAGGGGCTAAAATCATGACCTTGCGTGGCAAAGTGATTGGCCAGTTCTATTTGCTCTGCACTAAGGACATGGATGCAAAATGCTGCAGTCTGCGCAAAAGCGTCGTGGCGTTTTGAGCTACAAGCGGCTGACCACAGCACCAGTGGCGGGTCCAGCGAGACAGAGGAAAAGGAATTTGCTGTCATGCCGATGGGGCCTGCATCGGTTTGCGCAGTGATCAATGCGACACCCGTGCCAAATTGTCCCAGCGCGCGGCGCAGGTCGGTGGTACGGGCGGGATCGGGCACAAAGCTTTGCATATCGGTCTTCATAAGGCAGCGGTGCCACGAGGTGCGCCATTTGTCCAGTGTGGCCTTGGAAAGACGCCCGATTGAACGTTACTCTTACGGTAATGGAACCTGATTAACACAATTGTTTAGCAAAGTTGCAATCTTGAATGCAGCACATGTTGCCATAGGTCTGGCCCCAACGGATGCGAAAACGGCGTTGGACGCCGTGCTACTGCGGCAAGAAGGTGGGCACTCCGTGTAAGCCGAGTGCCCACCCAATGGTTAATCGCCGCGCATCAAAGGTTCATGCGGTTTTCAATCAGATCATCTACAACAGAGGGATCAGCCAGCGTTGAAGTATCGCCAAGCGTCGCGTGATCGTTTTCGGCGATCTTGCGCAGGATGCGGCGCATGATCTTGCCCGAGCGTGTTTTGGGCAAGCCGGGTGCCCATTGGATCAGGTCGGGGGAAGCAATAGGGCCGATCTCGTTGCGGACCCAATTGCGCAACTCTGTGCGCAATTCATCGCTGGGCTCTTCACCGCCCATCAAGGTGACGTAGCAATAGATGCCTTGGCCTTTGACGGCGTGCGGGTATCCGACAACTGCTGCTTCGGCAACCTTTGCGTGGGCCACCAATGCGGATTCCACTTCGGCGGTCCCCATGCGGTGCCCCGATACGTTGATCACATCGTCGACGCGGCCTGTGATCCAGTAATCGCCGTCCTCGTCACGTTTGCAACCGTCACCTGTGAAATAATAGCCAGGGTAATCGGAGAAATAGGTTTTCTCAAAACGCTTGTGATCGCCCCAAACCGTGCGCATCTGGCCGGGCCAGCTGTTGGCGATGCACAACACGCCTTCGGCTGGATTGCCTTCAATAATTTCGGCGGTGGTGGGTTCTAGGATAACGGGTTTGATGCCAAAGAAGGGTTTCATCGCCGATCCCGGTTTTGTGGCATGGGCGCCGGGCAGGGGAGTCATCAGGTGGCCACCTGTTTCGGTCTGCCACCACGTGTCCACAATCGGGCAACGGCCCTCACCGACGACTTCGTTATACCAGTTCCACGCCTCAGGGTTGATGGGTTCACCGACAGTACCAAGAATGCGCAGGCTGCTTAGATCGGCCTGTTTTACGAAATCCTTGCCCAACCCCATCAGCGCACGAATTGCGGTCGGGGCGGTGTAGAATTGGGTAACGCTGTGCTTTTCGCAAATTTGCCAAAAACGGCTGGCGTCGGGATAGGTCGGTACGCCTTCAAACATCACAGTTGTCGCGCCGTTCGCCAGCGGACCATAGATGATATAGCTGTGGCCAGTGACCCAACCCACATCGGCGGTACACCAAAAGATGTCCCCGTCTTTATAGTCAAAGGTAATTTCATGCGTCATCGCGGCATAAACCAGATAGCCACCTGTTGTGTGTACCACGCCTTTGGGTTGTCCAGTTGAGCCAGAAGTATAGAGAACAAACAGCGGGTCTTCGGCGTTCATCGCCTCGGGTTCGCAGGTAGCAGCGGCTTCTTTTGCCAATGCGTTATAGTCATAGTCGCGTCCGGCGACCCATGAAGTTTGGCCGCCTGTGCGTTTCACCACAAGGCATTTGACGTTGTCGTTACAGTGCAGCAACGCTTGATCCGCGTTTGTCTTGAGTGTGGTAGAGCGGCCGCCGCGTGGGGCGTGATCTGCGGTGATCACAACCTTCGCGTCACAGCCATTCACCCGTGCAGCCAACGCATCGGGAGAGAAACCTGCAAAGACAATCGAATGGATTGCCCCGATGCGCGCGCAGGCCAGCATCGCATAGGCGGCCTCGGGGATCATGGGCATATAGATGATGACACGGTCGCCACGGGCCACGCCCATATCCTTGAGGATATTCGCCATGCGGCAGGTGTGCGCGTGCAGGTCTTTATAGGTGATGTGCTGGGCGGCTTCATCGGGGCTGTCTGGCTCCCAGATGATGGCCGTTTGATCGCCGCGTGTCTCTAGGTGGCGGTCGATGCAATTTGCGGCAACGTTCAATTCACCATCCGCATACCAATTAATTTTAACGGACCCGAGGGTGAAATCCACATTCTGCACTTGGGTAAAAGGCTTGATCCAGTCGACACGGCTCGCCTGAGCTTTCCAGAAGCTGTCAGGGTCGTTCACGGATGTTGCGTACATTGCTTCATATTTGGCTGCATCCACATGGGTGTTTGCCGCAATATTGATGGACGGGGGGTATGTTTTTGCAGGCTGTGACATGGGTTTCAATCCTCCTAAGGGTGGCTTGCGTCTTTTGGTGCGCAATATTTGCCGTCGTTCATGCGCAGCTTAGGGAGGCGGAGGCGGTATGTGAACAATGAAGGAGAGGATTGGAGGGGGTTTGTGTAAATAAATTTCCAAAATTCGGTAGTTTTGGGGAAATTATGCGGTTTGACAGGAGGTTATCGGGGTTGTCGAAGCATAAGAAGGCACGGATCACCCTGCCGCAGGGGCCTGAAGGCTCTATCGATGTCGTAAAGTTAAGAGCACTGAGTCTCGACGATACTACGGAAACGGCTGATGCATCGCCTTCAGGTTCGCAGGTATTAAGTGGCGTGTAGGGAGTCTTCGATGGTCGCCTTATCGGCGATATCGCCATTTGTCGTGCGAATGTTGCTGTCGAGGAAATGGCTGAAAATCTGCAACGCTTCGACGTTGTCGCAGACAACTTTGAACACCACCAAAAACGGTACGGCGATCAACGCGCCTGCGATGCCCCACAGCCATCCCCACAATACCACCGTCAAAAAGACCGCAACCGTGTTGATTTCCAACCGTTTGCCCACCAGCCAAGGTGTCACAAACTGCCCCTCGATTGAGGTGAGCGTCATATATCCCAACGGCACCAACATCGCATAGCCGACCGTATCAAAGGTGATCAACGCATAAGCCGCAGCAATCGCCGCGCCAATAACGCCGCCGATATAGGGCAGGAAATTCAACACAAACGCTGCGATTCCAAAGATATGTGCACCGGGCAGACCCATGAGCCAAAGCAGCAACCAGACACAAAGGCCAAGTCCCGCATTGATTACAGTGATTGTGAGCAAATAGCGCGACACACGTTTTTCAACGTCATAAACAGCCGATAATGCACGTTTCTTTCCGGTGAATGTCTGAAACGACTGCACCAGTTTGATGTAAAACATATTGCCAGAGGCCAATAAAAACATCGCCAGCACCAGCGAGACAACCAACGTGCCGCCCAGTTTCATGCCTGCGGTCATTGCGCTGTCTAGGAAGCCAGGTTGTTTGACAATCACTTCTTGCGTGCCACCCGCTGGTTCGCTGATTTTTTCCACTTCCTCGGTGGCGCGGCGTACGGTTTCGACAGTTTCGGCCATGCCATTTAGCTTGGCTTTGATCTGGATGCCCATTTGCGGCAATTCGTCTGACCACAAAGCAACAGTGCCTGCGGATGCTCCAATAAGCGATAGGATGGCTATGGCGGCCGTGCCTACCAGCACCACAGCAGATATTCCGCTGGGAATGCCGGCACGCCCGAATGTACGCATCAACGGGCTGAGCGTCAGGGCAAGGAGAAAGCCCATCAGGATCGGCAACACTAAATCTTTGGCGAAATAGGCGGTGACAAATATCGCAATCACGCAGAGCAATTGCAATGATCTGCGGATTGAAGTGATGTCTTCCAAAATAGTGCCCCTTGATGCGCTCATTACAGGTGAACGCGCCAGCAGCGTGTTTGGTTCAAATTTTGGCCTGTAGAATTTTAAGGTGTGTGATGTGGTTGCGAGGGGCTGTGCCGCAATCGCCGCTTGACCATCAGGCGGCTGACGGGCCAGATTGCGCCACTGTTTTTACCCCAACCGAAAGCCCACAATGTTCCGTTTTATCCATACGTCAGACCTGCATCTTGGTAAGCCTTTTGGCCGTCACGGCGAAGATGTGCGCGGGCGCTTGCGGCAAGCGCGCCATGGTGCGCTCAACCGTTTGGCACAGGCGGCACGGGCGCAGGGGGCTGGTGTGGTCTTGTTGGCGGGGGATACGTTTGATCAACAAACACCCGCGCCTGCGATCACCCGTCAGGCGCTGAATGCGATGGCACAGGAACACGACATCAGATGGGTTTTGATGCCCGGCAACCACGACAGCCTTGCAGCAACCGAATTATGGCAAACGATTGAGCGGGACAAACCGGACAATGTAATCACAGCGCTGACAAATGCGCCACTTGATCTGGGCGGGGCTTATGTGTTGCCCGCGCCTTGCACTACGCGCAATCCGGGACGTGATTTGACCCAAGAGATGGCGCAGCCCACGCCGCAAGGCGCGTTGCGCATCGGGTTGGGGCATGGCGGTATTCATGATTTTGCGAGCCTCGGATCGGTGGCGGCAGACGGGCCCAGCGGTACCATTGCACCCGACCGCGCCACACAGGCGGGGTTGGATTATCTGGGGTTGGGGGATTGGCATGGCCAGATCAAAGTGACGGCCAACACATGGTATTCTGGCACGCCAGAACCAGACAGCTTTAAGCATGCTCATGGCGGCACTGCTTTGGCTGTATCGATTGCTGGGGCAGGGGCGCAGCCCGAGGTGACAATTGTTCCGACAGGCGAGATCGCATGGCAGCGCATCGCATTGGAATTGACCCCGCTGGATGACTGTAACGCGGCCCTGTCCGAGGCATTGCCGGCACTAGCGACGAGGCGCGATACGTTGCTACAGGTCACCGCACAAGGGCGGTTGGGGGTGCAGCAAATGCAGCATCTGCGCAGAGCGCTGGTGCAGGTAGGGCCGGATTTCCTCAGCCTCAGCCAAGATTTGGACGCGGTTTTGTTGGCCCATGATGCCACTGATCTGGAAGCCATCGACCCGTCCGGAGGTGCGCTGCGCCATGCGGCTGATGCGCTGTCCGCCAAAGCCCAAGACGGCGACCTGTCTGCTGCCGACCGCCGCGTTGCAGCGACGGCCTTGGCGCAGTTGTTTTCCTTTGTCGCGGGAGAAGACGCATGAAGCTGCGCAGTCTCACTCTTAGCAACGTACGCAAATTCGCAGGCCAAACCGCCACGATCAGCAATATCGGCGATGGCGTCAGCGTGGTGTCCGAAGCGAATGAATTTGGTAAATCCACGTTTTTTGACGCGCTTCATGCGCTGTTCTTTTTGAAATACGGGGCTGCCACGCGTGAAGTGAAATCACTGCAACCGCGCGCTGGCGGGGCGGTACGTGTGGCGGCACAGATTGAGCTGCCGACAGGGGTGTTCACATTAGAAAAGTCGTTTCTGGCGCAAAAACGCGCATCGGTTAAGGATTCGAGCGGTAATCTGATTGCCCTTGATGACGAAGCAGAACGTTGGATCGCTGACCTGATGGGAAACGGTATAGAGGGGCCAGCAGGGTTGCTCTGGGTGCGGCAAGGCATCACCGCGTTAGAGCCTGCGGGCAATACAGGTGCGGATAAAACCGAAAAAGAGCGCTTGTTGGGGGCGCGCCGTGACTTATTGTCATCGGTTGCGGGCGAGATTGACATGGTCACTGGTGGCCGCCGCATGGACCGTGTGATCGAAGCCGCAGGGCAGGCGCTGGGGCGTTTAGCCACGGCCACGGGGCAACCCAAAGCAAACGGTCCTTGGAAAGACGCACAGCTAGAGGCGCATGCTCATGCGGTGCGACACGAAGAATTAGATCAGCTTTGCCGCAGTTTGACAGATGCCCTGACCCAGCGCCGCGAGGTTGCGGCCCGTCTTGAGGTGCTGCAAGCGCCGGGCGCGGCCGAGGCTTTGACGGATGATCTGGAAAAGGCCCAAGCAGTTCATTCCGCCGCCAAGGCCCATGCGGACAAGTTGGCGCAGATGCGTGATCAAGCTGCCTTGCGGCAGTTGGAATTGGACAGTGTAAAAGGGCGATTGGACAGTCTGATTGCGGCGGCGCTGGGATATGAAGCTGCAAAAGACGGATTGGATCAGGCCACAGCGGCGCATGTCGATGCCAGCGAAAAGGCCCAAGATGCAGACACACAGACGGATACTGCGCAAGCGGCACTTACACAGGCGGCAAGCGCGTTGACACGTGCGGCGGCGGCTAAAGAGGCGGTGCAGCAAGACGCTTTGCGCACACATGCGCAGGAAAAATACGACCAGTTGCGCGGACTGATGGCACAGGTCGCTGGAAAGCGCAGCCAGCTGGAACAGGCAAACGCGCTGCTGGCCACGCAATCTGTTACAGCCCAAGCGTTGAGCCGCATTGAGACAGCGCAGGCGAATATGGTGCGTGCGAAGGCCGAGATTGCTTCGGGGGCTGTGCAACTGCAGCTTTCTTATGAGGGCACGCAAAAGATCACTGTTGGCGGAGCCGCACTAGAGGCGGGCACACATGCGCTGGTACAGCGGCAAGTGATGGAGCTGCCCGGCATTGGGCGCATGACATTAGATCCGGGAAATGCGACGGCGGATATGGCCGCGGTCACTGCGGCACAAACAGAGTTCACAGCGGGGCTTAAGGTTGTTGGTGTGGCCGATCTGGATGCAGCCCGCCAAGCCGCCGCCAAGCGCAGTGAGACAACTGCTGAAATCGCGTTGTTGAAAAATGTATTGGAAACTCTGGCTCCGCAAGGTGTTGAGCACGTGCAAGCTGCCGAAGCACAAGCGCTTGCGCAGTTGGAAAGCCTGAAGGTATCTGCGGCAGAAGAGCCCGTTGATCCTGTTGCTGTCGCACAGCAAATGGAGGCGGCACAAGCGGCACAGGCCGAGGCGCAAATGCACTATGACCGCAGCCGCGACAGGCGCGATGCGGCCCGTGCTGCGCTGGCCCGTGCGGCGGCTCTGCGCGATGCGGCACAGGCGGCGTATCAAACCGCCGTTGCCGCATATGGTGCACCCGAAACCTTTAGTGAGCGAAAATCAGAGGCGGCCCGTGCATGTTCTGTTGCTGAAGTAGCGGCACAAGATGCGAGAACCGCTGTGGAAACGTTACAAGCCCAAGCGCCTGATCTGGCCATGGCGCAGGCGGATCTGGCACGGGCAACCTCGGCGCTTGATAACGCCCGCGAAGAACGCACACGGCTGGCCACGCGCATTGCTGATCTGGGGGCAACCATCCGCGCCCGCGCCGAAGACGGTGTAGAGGAAAAGCGGGATGAGGTTGCAGGCCTGTTGCAGGCAGCGCAGGAACGCGAAGCGCGGTTTGCCCATGAGGCCGCTGGGCTGATGCTTTTGGTTGATACCTTGCGGACCAAACGGGGCGCTGCACAAGAGGCATATTTTGGCCCTGTTCAACAAGAACTTGCGCCTTTGTTGGCCCTGCTACACGCAGATGCCGCGTTGAGCTTTGATCCTGCTTCCATGTTGCCACAGGGGTTGGTGCGCGGGGGCGCGGACGAAGCTGTCGAGATGCTCAGCGGCGGGACACAGGAGCAAATCGCGATCCTGACCCGCCTTGCTTTTGCACGCTTGTTTGCGCGGCAGGGCAAACCGATGCCGATTATTCTGGACGATGCGCTGGTCTATTCTGACGACAGCCGCATCATCGCGATGTTCACCGCCTTGCACCGTGTGGCGGCTGACCAGCAAGTGATTGTGTTCTCATGCCGTCAGATGGCTTTTGCGGGGCTGGGGGGGACACGGCCCACTGTGGAGATCGCGCAGGATCGGTAAACTGCCTGTATTTTAATCGCCTATGTCCTGAATGGTTGGTTTTTGTGCGAAAAGTCGGTGCCGCCCCTTTTGTCTGACGGGGAACTGGGGCAAGTAGCCTCCAATGAGGCTGAAATTTTTGCCACTGGCATAGCGCGTCAAACTGCAACAACCCGAGATGATCCATGATATGCAGGTGAAAGCGCCTTTCCGCGATGCTACAAAACCGATCACTGTTTACAGCCTGATCCGATAACTCAAAGGAAACCAGATGAAATATCTGCCTTACCTCACCACTGTTGCTGTGGCTGGCCCTGCGCTGGCCCATGAAGGTGTGCAGGTCGTGCCGCAAGGCGGGAAACGTCATGTTTTCGGGTTCAGCAACAAGGTGATGGGGCCGCTGGCGCTCTGCGCGGCACTGATGTTTGCGCCATTTTTTGGCGGTGCGGCACAGGCGCAAAGCGCTGCAGAGTGTATTGAGCCACAGCAGCAACAGCTGATGAATGCTTGCGCCCAGAAAGACTATGAAGTTGCAGATGCCGCACTGAATTCGGCGTGGAAATCTGCCAAATCCTTTGCCGATGCGATTGGAGAAGGTGATGCACTGCTGGATGCTCAGCGGGCATGGCTCAGCTACCGTGATGCGGCATGTGAGGTCCATGCCAGCCCGTTTGAGGGCGGTTCGCTACAGCCTTTGATCCGCACCACTTGCCTGAGCGAACTTACAGCGGAGCGCACGCGCATGCTGCTTGAATTTAATGCTTACTGAGCCAATCCGTAGAGCCAGTACAATCATACAAAGAGCACCCCAATGAAAACGCCTGATCCTTTTGGTTATTTTAACAATGCCGTCCAGATGGCCCATATCATGGTCGAGGCTCAGTCGGTGATTGGGATGCGCATGATGGGCATGGCGGGGCTCTGGTCTGTGCCCAAGGGGGAGGATGAAACCATGGTGGCCGAGAAGCTTCAGGCCATGACACGCGCCAGCGCGGACGCAACGGCCTTGATGTTGCGCGGCGGTACACCTGATCAGATTACCGCCGCAGCCTTAAAACCTTATCGCCAGAAAACCCGCGCCAATGCCAAACGCCTTGGTAAACGCGGCCTCAAAACAAGCTAACCTAAATGCTGGTCAAATCGCACTTGTGCAATATACTTATATGTATGGGCCACCCACGGGGGGCCGCATCCGCCTTGGTGATATGGGGCTGACCATTCGGGCGTCTACAAAACGGACTTGGGACAGGCGGATGGGCTCGCGGCATCGCGGGCTTGGCCAAGCAAGCGATTGCGGTGAAAAGCGCGCGCACTAATGGCCCATTTTCGACTTGTGATTTCGCGGAAATGTGGCCCGTTGAGCAACGCTATTTTCTGTTCTAAAGCCACTCCGACTCTAACGAATGAGACCCTGATATGCCCGACCACCTGACCCGAACAACCCGCCTTGCAGGTACATGGAAGACCGCTGTTGCCAGTTGTGAACTGGCGTATGATGCGCGTTTCATCTGGCGCGAGGTGATAACAACCCGTGAGGGGCAAAGTGTGCTGGTTGATCTGCCCAAGGCGACTTCCCTCAATCACGGGGATGCGCTTGAGGCGGCTGACGGTCAATTGATCGAGATCATAGCCGCGGATGAAGACCTGTTGCAGATCGCAGGCGATAATCTTGTGCAATTGGCGTGGCACATGGGTAACCGCCATACAGCCTGTCAGATTGAAGCGGATTACCTGCTGATCCAGAGTGATCCGGTGATTAAGCACATGTTGGAGCATCTAGGGGCGACTGTGACTGTGGTGCGTCGGCAGTTTACGCCTGAAGGCGGGGCATTTGGCCGTACTTGCAATCACGTACACGGCGAAATCCCCCGTAAGCATGATCACGCACATTGATCGGGGATGTGGCGGGGGAGGCATCTGGGCTGAGCCAAGGGACAGCTGCACCAGCTTAGCTTGCGCTGTTCGGATATCAGCGCATAGTCATGGATGGATTTGGCGCTAAATCTGGGGTAGACGGGCGGTAGACCCATTGATGGTGCTGCGGTTCATACGCTGCGCCACGCCCTAGTGAGCAAACAAGGAACCACGATATGACAAATGTGTTGGATCAACTGCGCACCATGACAACAGTTGTCGCCGATACTGGCGAAGTTGCTGCGGTGAAAACCTATCAGCCGGTGGATTGCACCACCAACCCCTCCTTGGTTCTCAAGGCGCTGACTGATCCCGCCTCTGAGGCGTTGGTCGTGAAAGAGATCGAGGCAGGCAAAGCCGCTGGCCTGAACGCGGAACAAGTGACCGAAGTCTTGACTGTGGCCATGGGCGCAGAACTGGCCGCGCTGGTACCGGGACGTGTCTCTACCGAAGTAGACGCCTGCCTGTCGTTTGACACAAAGGCATCCGTTGCCCGCGCCCGCGCCATCGTGGCGGAATACGACAAGCGCGGCGTCGGCAAAGACAAAATCCTGATCAAACTCGCCTCCACTTGGGAAGGCATCCGCGCTGCGGAAATCCTGCAAAACGAGGGGATTGATTGTAACCTGACGCTGCTGTTTTCTATGGCCCAAGCAGTGGCTTGCGCAGATGCAAAATCATTCCTGATCTCGCCTTTTGTGGGCCGTATCACGGATTGGTACAAAAAGGCCGAAGGCCGTGACCACTATGCGCCAGATGAAGATCCGGGTGTGAAATCTGTCCGTGCGATCTATGACTATTACAAATCCAACGGCATCAAGACCGTTGTCATGGGCGCGTCCTTCCGCAGCAGTGACCAGATCAAGGCGCTGGCGGGTTGTGACAACCTGACAATCGCGCCAAGCCTGTTGGATGAAATGGGCAATGATCCTAGCGAATTGAAGCGTGTTCTGTCGCCTGAAAACGCCGGCGGCGTTGCGGCGATTTCGATGGATGAAGCCAAGTTCCGTTGGGAAATGAATGCCGATGCGATGGCGACTGAGAAACTGGCCGAAGGCATTCGCAACTTTGATGCTGATCACCAGAAACTGATCAAGGTGATCGCAGCACGCATGTAATGCGCTGATCAAGTGTACTAATCTGATATGCCGTTCCGGAAACCTCCGGAACGGCATTTTTTATGCTATTGCGACGCTTAGAACGTCGTCGCGATGCTGACCTTAAAGTTGCGGCCGGGGGCTGCGCGTGTGGACAGGCGTGGCGTGTATTCTTTGTCGAATGCATTTTCGATCCCGAACCGGATTTGCGAATTGCGCAACACACCTTGGGACGGCTTGTAGGTTGCCCGCAGGTTATGCACGACAGAACCCGCCACAACTGCATCTGTGCCCTCATACCGTTTGCTGCCCTGCATTTCCCAGCTCAGGTCCAGCTCTTCGCCGAACTTTTTGCCCAAGGTCAGTTGCAACGTATCAGCAGGCGCTCCGCGCCAATCATCCAATGTGTTCTCAGAGCCGTATTCTTCAGCGCGCACGATGTTTGCGTTCAAATCCACATAAAGCCCACTGTCCATTGCATAGGAGGCCTCCAGTTCCAGACCTTTGGTCTCAATCTTGTCGATCGAGGTTGAGCTTCTTGCAGAGTAGGATGTTACGTCCCAAAGGGCGGTTTGATAGAGGTTGGCCTTGACTGAGAAGCTATCACCTGATGAGAAAACATCGCTTGCGGCATAAGACGCGCCAAATTCAAAGGTGCGGGATTTCTCGGATTGGGACATGTAGATGTCATTGTTCAGGTCATCAATGATCGGCAGGTTTTCAGTATAGGCGGCACTCCCGAACACGGCGAAGCCGTTGTTAAAGGCATAGCGTAAAGACAGCCCACCCATCAGCGCGTCATTGCTGTAGTTGCCATCATAAGGCGCGGTTGACCCATCAATTTGCGAGTGCTCATAGCGCAGGGCAGGGGTGACAGTCCAAGAACCGATGTCCATTGTGTCTATTGCATACAGCGCCACGCGTTTGTCTGTGCCCCCATAAGCGGAATTAGCATTCAGGCGTTTTTTGTTGATCAGTTCAAAACCTGTGCGCAATTCATGGTTGATCAGGCCAGTATCAAACAGCGCGGTGTTTTTCGCTGTCAACTTGGTCGTTTCATAGCGGTGATCGGCATTCACAGTGCCAAAGCCACCCGCAGGGAAACCATCCTGAAACCGGCATGGGTTGCTAGGATCGTCACAGGTTGAAGTACCTGCAATATATTCCTGCGTGATTTCCTGATCAGCGTAAGACAGGGTGACGTTCAGATCAATAAGGTCATTGGCGGGGTTATAGGCATAAACCAGTGCAGCCGTGCGTGAATTCACGGTGCGGTCCACATTGCCAAACATCCCGCCGCTGGTCACAAACGTATCATAAGGCACATCGGATTCGTCTGTGTTGCTGACGGTATAGGACAGCGCAATGGATTGGTCGCGGTTTTGTCCAAACGTATAGCGGCCTTTGACCAGATAGGAGGGCAGGGTGAACGCGCTGTTGCCGATCTCCGTGCCGTTGCCGCTTTGCTGTAAATCCTGATCACGCCATGTGTAGTTCAACATCGCCTCAAAATCGTCGGATACCTTCCAAGCAAGGTTGGTGGAGCTAGTGATGCCGCCACCGTTGCTGGAGAATTCCAGCGTTTGTGTGCCAACAAAGCCGATTTCCCCATTGGTGAAGTCTGACGCGTCCTTTGTCTCAAGTTTGACCACACCACCGATAATGCCTGAGCCGTATTCAAAGCTGCCTACAGTGCCGCGAATAACTTCGGCGGACTTATACAAAAAGGGATCGGTGAACAATTGCGTGCCAAGGCGGTAGATTTCTTCTGCGCCAACAGATGCCCCGTCAACAACCACAGCTACCTTTTGGTCTGTGCCGTAGGTAGAGTTTGCGCCATAGCCACGGATGTTGATCCCTGACCCTTGCGGGGTAGACCCGTTTACAAGGCTGACACCCGGTACGGTGTCAATCAGCTCGGCGATGGTGCCCGGTTGGCGGTCATCAATTTCGTCTTGGTCAATCAGCGTGACAGCCGTGGCAGTGTTGGTTTGCACCTCACGTTTGCTTTCGCCCAAGGTGATCTGCCCCAGATCAACGCCCGCCTCTTGGGCGGATGCGGCGGCAGTCAGCCCCAGTATTACAGTGCAGGCAGTAGTCATGCGCAATGCTGCGCGCCGTGATGGATAAGACATTTGATTCCCTTGTAAGCAGGTCTATCGACGGTGCTTGCTCGGGGCTGGCGTGTCGTTGAATTGGAAAAATTGTGATGATGTTTCGATCACCCTATTGCAGGTCATAGTAAAGCCGACTAAATCTGTCAAGAATGATGCGCATCGCCGTATCCGAGCCAGCCGTTCCGCGTGCCAGCCAGTGTTTTGCCTGATCGAAGCCAACTGGACCGAGGAATTACAATGACCCACCTGACCCCAATCGAGATTCGCGATCTGCGCGACAAAAGCCCGAATCTGCGTGCGCGTGACTTTACCGAGCAGAACGGGTTGAGCGAAGCAGCCTTGCTTGCGGCTTATACAGGGCAGGGCGTGACACGCATTGACGCACATCCAGACCAGATCATGGCGGCTGCGCAAGAGTTGGGTGAGGTGATGGCGCTGACACGCGTGGCGTCCTGTGTACACGAAAAGGTCGGCGTTTATGAAAACTATCATTCAGGCCAGCACGCATCCATGGTGTTAGCCGAAGACATTGATCTGCGCATTTTTGCCTCCCACTGGCAGCACGCCTTTGCGGTTGAAACGCCAACGGATGAGGGCGTGCGGCGGTCCTTGCAAGTGTTTGATGCGGCAGGGGATGCGGTGCACAAAATATTCCTGCGCGAGGCATCATTGGTTGATGCCTGGGCGGGGATCAAGGAAAAGTTGACGCTGGAAAGCCAAAGTCAGGTGATAGAGGTCAGCCCGCGCCAGCCTGCCGAGGCGGCCAAATCCGATCCACTCAAGCTGGATATCTTGCGCAAGGAATGGGCGCGGCTGACGGATACACATCAGTTTTTGCGCCTGTGTTCCAAGCTCAAGATGAACCGTTTGGGCGCTTACCGCATTGCAGGTGCGCCTTTTGTGCGGGCGCTGGCACCACAGGCCGTGGATCAGATGCTTCATCTTGTACAAGAACGCGGCACCGAGATCATGTTTTTTGTCGGCAACAGGGGGTGCATCCAGATTCACAATGGCCCGATCAAAACACTACGCGCTATGGGGCCGTGGCAAAACGTGCTGGACCCGAAATTCAATCTACATTTGCGGCTGGATCACATTGCCGAAGTCTGGGCCGTTGAAAAACCCACCCAGCGCGGCATGGCTGTCTCGGTGGAGGCTTTTGATAAAAACGGCGGGCTGATTTTCCAGACCTTCGGATTGGGTAAAGAGGGCCGCGATAATCGGCCCGCGTGGAAAGAGATTGTAGATGCGCTTGAGGGTCTGGAAGAGCAGGTGCCAGCATGATGCGCAGTAGTCTTTCAGCGGCAACGCAATTGCGCTTGGCCCTTTCGGCAGCATGTGTCGGGATCGCGGCGCTTTGTGCTGGGCCCGTTTCGGCGCAATCCTCTGATGCGACACGTATTTTGTCCATCGGTGGCTCGGTGACAGAAATCGTCTATGCGTTGAACCAGCAACACCGCTTGATTGCGCGTGATACGACGTCGGTGTTCCCCGAGGCCGCAATCAAATTACCGGATGTGGGCTATATCCGTGCGCTTTCCGCTGAAGGCGTGCTCTCTGTCGCGCCAGAGCTGATCTTGTCGGAAGAGGGCGCAGGCCCGCCCGAGACAGTTGCCGCGTTGCAGGCAGCGTCGATCCCCTTTGTCACCATTCCCGAAGCCTATACGGCCCAAGGAGTCGTGGCCAAAGTGCTGGCCGTGGGCGAGGCCTTGGGGCAACAGCAGGCTGCACAGGCGCTGGGCGATCAGATCAACCAGCAGTTTGCGCAGGCGGCTGACAAGTTGAACGGCGTGACCGAGCGCAAGAAGGTGCTGTTTGTGCTCTCTACCCAAGGCGGGCGGGTGCTGGCTTCTGGTACGCACACGGCAGCGGACGGGATCATCACCATGGCGGGGGGCATCAATGCGATCACGGCGTTTGAGGGCTATAAACCCCTGACAGATGAAGCGATTTTGGCTGCGGCCCCTGATGTGATCCTGATGATGGACCGTACAGGCGATCACGCAATTGATGATGAGGCCATTCGCGCAATGCCTGCGTTTATGCCCACAGCAGCCGCACAAACAGGCGCGATTATACGTATGGATGGCGCGTATCTACTGGGGTTTGGCCCGCGTACGGCACAAGCGGCACTTGACCTGCACGCAGCCCTATACGGCGGGTGATCTGATGACGGCTCTGAGCGAGGCTCCCCGCGTGATGGACCGGATGCAACTGGCCCGTATGGCGCATCTGTGGCTGGCGGTATTGCTGGTTCTTGTGTCGGTGGCCAGTTTGGCCATTGGTGCTTCTGGTACGTCGCTTTGGGCTGCTTTGATGAAAGTGGCGCAGGGGCAGACGTTGACTCAGACCGAAGAGGTTGTGTTATGGGATATCCGTGCGCCGCGTCTGGTGTTGGGTATCTTGGTCGGCGCGTCGCTTGCGGTATCAGGGGCGGTCATGCAGGGGTTGTTTCGCAATCCGCTTGCCGATCCGGGCCTTGTCGGGGTGAGCGCGGGCGCGGGATTGGGCGCAATCAGTGCGATTGTTCTGGGCGGTCTGCTGCCTGCATCTGTGGCGGCAATCACGGGGCCTTATCTGGTGCCTGTTGCTGCGTTTTTGGGCGGATGGTGCTCAACAATGTTGCTCTACCGTGTGGCGACACGGGGCGGGCGCACGTCCGTGGCGACGATGCTGCTGGCGGGGATCGCATTGGGCGCGCTGTCTGGTGCGGCATCGGGTCTGTTGGTTTATGCTGCGGATGATCGTCAATTGCGAGACCTGACCTTTTGGGGCCTCGGATCATTGGCGGGGGCCAGTTGGGCCAAGGTGATGATCGCGGGGCCTTTGATTTTACTGGCGGTTGGCGTTGCCACCACTTTGGGGCGCGGTTTGAACGGGCTGGCGATGGGGGAGGCCACAGCCCATCACATCGGTATTCCAGTACAACGGATGAAAAACATCGCCATTTTGACTGTCGCCGCCGCGACGGGGGCGGCGGTGGCTGTATCTGGGGGCATCGGGTTTATCGGGATCGTTGTGCCGCATCTGCTACGCCTGTGGACGGGGCCGGATCACCGCACCTTACTAATCAATTCGGCGCTGTTGGGCGCTATTTTACTGCTGGTGGCAGATATGATCAGCCGCGTGGTGATCGCGCCTGCCGAACTGCCCATCGGGATTGTAACTGCCGTGTTGGGTGCGCCTGTGTTCTTGTGGATACTGCTGCGTAAACGCGGCATGGTGGATATGTGATATGATCAAAGCTGTTGATATTTCTGTGACGCTGGGCAAACGCCTGATTTTGGATCATGTGGCGTTTGAAGCGCAGGCGGGACAAGTGACCGCTATTGTCGGGCCGAACGGATCGGGTAAAACGACGCTGCTGCGGGCTGTTACAGGAGATGTTGCGCATAAGGGCGTGGTGTCACTGGAAGGGGCAAACATCGCCAAAATGCCCGCGTGGGAACTGGCGTCACGTCGCGCAGTCCTGCCACAAGCCAGCACATTGGCCTTTCCCTTTACTGTGATCGAAGTGGTGCGCATGGGGCAGCAAAACGGCAGCTCGGGTGGGTTTGAACCAATAGCGATGGCCGCGTTGGCCCGCGTGGGTCTACAGGATTATGCCAACCGCTTCCTTCAGGACCTGTCGGGTGGCGAACAACAGCGCGTGCAATTGGCGCGGGTGCTGGCGCAGGTGTGGTTCCCTGTGGTGGATGGCATGCCGCGCTGGCTGTTCTTGGATGAGCCTGTCTCGGCGTTGGACATCGGGCACCAATTGCAAGTGATGCAAATCATGCGCGACTTTGCGCAGGCGGGGGGCGGCGTGATCACGGTGATGCATGATCTCAACCTGACAGCCATGTATGCGGACCGCGTTATGATGATGTCTGGTGGGCGTTTGATTGCCAATGATGCACCTGCGCAGGTGCTGACGGATGACATCCTGTCGCGGGCTTATAATTGCGATTTACAGACCAATGTACTGCCTGCGGCAGGCGTGCCGTTCATTCTGCCGCATATGGCGCAGGTTTAGCGCCGGCGCGGTGCGAATTTTACTCGCTTTAAAGGGGGAAGGTTTGATAAGGGGACGTGAAACACCCTGAGTAGGTTCCCCATGTCCAAGATTCCCAGCCCCTGCATCGACGTATGCAAATTTAGACGCGAAGGTCACTGTATCGGGTGCTCAATGACCAAAGCACAAAAATCTCTGTTCAAATCCATCAAGAAGGACGCGCAGCGCAAGGGGTTTGTTGAGATGTTGACTGCGCAGCAAGAGCGGATGGGGAAGTACAGCCATTGGGAAATCAAATACCGCAAAATGCTGCTGAAAAAGAAAATCGCGGCCGAGACTGTTCTCTGACCGCGATGTTCCGTATTCTTAGCGTGCTATCTGAGCAGGGTTTAACCCGCGAGGTGTGAACGCAGGAACCAAGCAAATTTCTCATGCACAGTGCCGCGTGCAATGCACAGATCTTCGGTCAGCGTATCGCCGTGTTCGGCTGCCAATTCACCACAACCAGCCAGCGTGGCTGCCAGTGTTTCTTGGGCCTCTTTCATCATGCGGATCATTTCAACGTCGCTGGCAGTGCCTTCATATTCGGCAACCTTAGAGCGTTTGAGCATACCGGACAAAGTGCCTTCGGCGTGAACGTCTAACATGCGAACACGTTCGGCCAAATCGTCTTGGGCGATAAAGTGATCTTCGTAGATTTTCTGGAACAGGTCGTGCAGGGGGCCGAAGGCCATGCCCTTAACATTCCAGTGGAAATTTTGCGCAAGCATTGTTGTGACGGCTGTTTCCGCAACGGATTGGTTCAGCGCATCGGCAATTGCGGTTTTTGCGTCGGTGGTCAACGCGGAAGCTGTTTGTGTCATCGATACACCTCAGAATCTAAATTGGGATTTAGCTGGCTGGCGTGATGCTGGCTCGCTGTGTTTCTAAACATAGCGACGAATTTTGATTTGCCAAGGCCTTTTAGAATAATTCTAAACTTGAGGAAATTGCTCGGATATCCGCCCGAGCAAATAGCCGATGTATCTGCGGTCTGGTGCTGCGATGCGTGACCTCAGCAAAAATGCCAGACTGCTGGTGTCATTGTCCTCGATCGAGGCAAGGCAGCGCATGACCCATGCCTCGTCAAAAGACAATTCACTGGCGCCCGGTTGAAACCACTTGATCGGCTTGTTCACAGCATCTGGAAGACACTTTACCAAAGTCGCAACAAAGGTGCGTTTGGCGTCTTCACCCTCAAGTGTAAGTAGCGCGCAGGCCTCAAATAAATCGGTACGCGCCGCAACACGGCAGCCCATCGCCGACAGGCGTAAATGGTTCAGAAGGTCCCGTGACCTGTCACTGATCCTCTGGGGATTTAACCCGGCAGGCAGGTGGGCCTGTGATGTATAAGGCACTTCAATGTGACGCAGCATATCAAGATATTCCATGCACCGAGGTAGGGTGTTTCGTTTAATTCTGACTTTATATGTAAGGTATTCGTGCGCGTAAAAAAAGGGGGAAGTTTTGACTGCTTTTTTTTGGGGGGGAAATTGCGGCGGACCGGGCATTTCACAGCAGGGGAGGTCGCCAATTTATCGGGCGTTTAGGCCGGATTGGCCTGGGCAGTGCAGATTGGTCGATATTTGTACAAAAAATCCCTCATGGGATGAACGAGCTTGATTCCCTCTTAATCTAAACTCTGTTAAATCATCCACATGAGCATTATTTTAATCACCGGGGTTATTGCCTCACTCTTCCTTGTCATCGCAATTGCAGAGCCGATTGCCGAACGATTGCGCCTGCCGTACAGCGTTATTCTGGCTGTTTTGGGCATTCTGATTGGCGGCGGTGCGATATTTTTCCTGCGAACGGATTTGACGGATGCGCTAAATCCTGTGGCCGAGGCCATTTTGGGCCTGCCGATCCGCTCTAATGTGTTTTTGTATGTGTTCCTGCCGACATTGTTGTTTCAGGCGACGCTGGGGATGAATCTGCGGCGGATGCTGGATGATTGGGTGCCGATCCTTGTGCTGGCTGTGGTTGCTGTGGTCGTTGCAACGCTGGGCGTGGGGTATGCGCTGGCATGGGCCAGCGGGTTGCCGCTTGCGGCTTGCCTTCTCATCGGTGCGATCGTTTCAACAACAGACCCGTCAGCGGTTGTGTCGATCTTTCGGTCCATTTCTGCGCCGCGCCGTCTGGCGCGGATTATTGAGGGGGAAAGCCTGTTGAACGATGCGGCGGCGATTGCGCTGTTTGGTTTGTTCATGGGGTTTGTGATGCTGGGAGTGCCAGACCCCACGCTAACTGATGCATTAGGCCAATTCCCGAAATTGATCTTTGGCGGTGCCGTAACGGGGTGGTTTGCTGCGCGGCTTGCGGTTTGGGTCATGGCGGGTTTTGGCCGTCATGAACGCGCACAGATTTCCGTATCGGTGGCGCTGCCGTATCTGGCCTATATCGGTGCTGAGCAGATCGTGGGAGCCTCTGGTGTGATCGCGGTTGTGACGGCGGGCCTGACGATGAATCTAACAGGCCCGCGCCGCCTGTCGCCGCTGACATGGACCAACCTCAACGAGGTGTGGAACCTTTTGGCGCATTGGGCAGGGGCGTTGATCTTTATTCTTGCCGCCCTGCTGATCCCGCGCCTGCTGGAGGCTGTGCGCCCGACGGATTTTGCCCTGATCGGTGTGGTGATCTGCGCGGCTGTGGTGGCGCGTGCGCTGATCTTGTTCGGGCTGTTGCCCTTGCTGACGCGCCTGCGGCTGTCCCCTGCGGTTGAGCGGCCATACCGCGCTGCGATTTTGTGGGGCGGCCTGCGTGGGGCGGTTACGCTGGCGCTGGCGCTGGCGGTCACCGAGAGCCTGCTTGTGCCTATTGAGATTAAAAGGGTGGTTGGTATTCTGGCCACGGGGTTCACATTGTTCACGCTGCTTGTGCAGGGGACAACACTGCGCAGTGTCATTGGCTGGTTGGGCCTTGATCGCCTGTCGCCGATCGACGAGGCGCTGTCGCGGCAGGTGGTGGCGGTTGCGCTGCAAACCGTGCGTGAAGATGTGTCGCGCGTCACTGAAAACTACGATCTGACCCGCGAAATCGTGCGCTCCGAAGCAAAGGGTTTTGGGGAGCGTCTGGAAGAAACCGTTGGAGCGGCGGAAGACGGTGCAGAAATTCTGGACCGTGACCGCATTACGCTGGGGCTGATCGCGCTGGCGGGCCATGAACGCGACACCGTGTTGGTGCGGATGCGCGAACGGACGATTTCACAGCGTATGGCGGAGCAGGTGCTGTCAGATGCCGACCGCTTGATCGAGGGGGCGCGCTCTGGCGGGCGTAACGGCTACCAACGCGCGGCACGGCGCAGTGTAGGTTATGGACGTGGCTTTCAAGTGGGGGTGGCCCTGCAGCGGCGTTTGAACCTGTCAGGGCTTCTGGCGCGTATGACCGCCGACCGTTTTGAATTACTGCTGTCACAACGGCTGATCCTACGTGATTTGGGGGCGTTCATTGACGGGCGTATTCGCCGTATTCACGGGCGCCGCGTGGCTGACCTGCTGCATGAACTGTTGGCGCGGCGCGTTGAGACGATGGAGACCGCGCTGGAAGGTCTGCGCCTGCAATACCCCGGATATGCAGAAGAACTGGAGCGCCGTTTCATCCGCCGTACCGCGCTGCGGCTTGAGGAACGTGAATACACCAATATGCGGGAGGACGGGCTGATCGGGGCCGAGGTCTATACCTCATTGATGCAAAACCTGAATGCGCGCCGCGCCGCGACAGAACAACGTCCGACACTTGATATTGCGATTCAACGTTCCGAATTGGTGCGGCGTTTCCCGCTGTTTGTGGACCTCGACGAGGCTGCTCTCAAGCAATTGGGTAAGTCACTCAAGACCTTTTACGTCAATTCCGGCAAGTGGATTTTGCGTAAGGAAGA
Source organism: Sulfitobacter undariae (assembly GCF_014196805.1). Lineage (GTDB taxonomy): Bacteria > Pseudomonadota > Alphaproteobacteria > Rhodobacterales > Rhodobacteraceae > Sulfitobacter > Sulfitobacter undariae. The sequence continues at coordinate 62,169 of NZ_JACIEI010000011.1, forward strand.
TGCCGCCGAGAGCGTGTTTTTCATCGCCTCTGGTGCTGTTGAATTAGAAAGCGCAGGCCAGACATGGCGTCTGGGGGGCGGTGAGATGTTTGGCCAGATGGCGATTGTGACCAAGAAGGCGCGCCGTGCTCAGGTGCGGGCCATTGCACCGTCTACGCTGATGGTGCTGGATGCCGAACGTTTCCGCCGCTTGCTAGAGCGCAGTCCGACCTTGCAACAAAGCATCCGTGCCAGCGCCGAGCAGCGTGGCATAGACCCGACTGTATTGATCATGTGAAGGGGAGGGGGCGGCCTAGGCCGTATGTGCAAGCAGGTAGTGTAGAGAAGGGGCTTGGACCATTACAGTCCAAGCCCTTTTTTCTTAGAAGTGGGCGGAACGTGCGCCTGCTACTTTTTCCACTGGAGGAGAGAACTTGGTCAGGTCAATGCCCTCAACCGCAGTCTTGTATTCCTCGATGGTTGGCGTGCGCCCCAAGACGGCAGCCAGAACAACAACCGGAGTAGAGGCAAGCAGGGATTCGCCTTTCTTCTCGGTTGTATCTTCTACTACGCGGCCTTGGAACAAACGTGTGGAAGTCGCCAGAACGGTATCGCCCTTTGCGGCTTTCTCTTGGTTGCCCATGCACAGGTTACAGCCTGGACGCTCAAGATAGAGAATGTTCTCATACTCGGTGCGCGCTGTGGCTTTGGGCATAAAGTCATCAAACTCAAAGCCTGAGTACTTCTGCAAGATTTCCCAATCGCCTTCTGCTTTCAACTCATCAATGATGTTGTAGGTCGGGGCCGCAACCACCAAAGGCGCTTTGAACTCGACCTTGCCGTTCGCTTTTTCAAGGTTCTTCAGCATCTGGGCAACAATCTTCATATCGCCTTTGTGAACCATGCATGAGCCAACAAAACCCAAGTCCACTTTCTTGTCGCCACCATAGTAGGAAACGGTGCGGATCGTGTCGTGAGTATAGCGCTTTGAAACATCAGCGTTGTTCACGTCAGGGTCCGCGATCATGGGCTCGTCGATGATGTCCAGATCAACAACAACTTCAGCGAAATACTTGGCGTTGTCATCCGGTGTCAGCGCGGGTTTGCTGCCAGATTTGATCTCGGCGATCCGTGCATCGGCTTTGTCGATTAGGCCTTGCAGGGTCTGGGCGTCATTCTCCATGCCTTTGTCGATCATGATCTGGATGCGGCTCTTGGCGATTTCCAGTGATTCAACCAGCGTGTCGTCTTCTGAAATACAGATCGACGCTTTGGCCTTCATCTCGGCTGTCCAGTCGGTAAATGTGAAAGCCTGATCCGCCAGCAAGGTGCCAAGGTGCACTTCGATGATGCGGCCTTGGAAGACGTTATCGCCGAATTGCTTGAGCATCTGTGCTTGGGTTGCGTGCACAACGTCACGGAAATCCATGTAGCTTTTCATCTGGCCTTTGAACGTCACTTTGACGCTTTCAGGGATCGGCATTGTTGCCTCGCCCGTTGCCAGCGCCAGCGCCACAGTGCCCGAATCTGCGCCAAAGGCCACGCCTTTGGACATACGAGTGTGGGAATCGCCGCCGATGATGATGGCCCAATCATCCACAGTGATGTCGTTCAGCACTTTGTGAATCACATCCGTCATGGCGTGGTATGCGCCTTTCGGATCACGCGCAGTGATCAAACCGAATTTGTTCATAAAGCTCATCAGCTTGGGGATGTTGGCCTGCGCCTTGAGGTCCCAAACAGAGGCGGTGTGACAGCCCGACTGATACGCGCCGTCTACCGTTGGCGAAATGACCGTGGCAGCCATGGCTTCCAGCTCTTGCGAGGTCATGAGGCCTGTGGTGTCTTGTGAACCGACGATGTTCACCATGACGCGCACATCTGATCCCGCATGCAAAACCGCACCCGGAGACACACCGCGTGCGTTTTTGTTAAAGATTTTCTCAACAGCGGTCAGGCCTTGGCCCTCGTGCGAGATTTCTTTGGAGGGGGCAAAGGCAGATTTCAATTCTTGGCCAAGGGTTTCGGCAGCAAATGTTTGCAGCTTCTTACCAAAGACCACGGCGTATGAACCGCGCGCTTTGATGAACTCAACCTTTTGGGGCGTCAAAGAGGAGGAGATATCAACCAGTTCTTTATCGCCTTCATAGAGTTTTTTGGTTTTGGTGTTGATGGTCAGAACCTTGCCTGTTTCAACGGAATAGGTTTGCTCCAGCACCGGATCGCCGTTTGCATCCATTACTGTCTTGCCATCTGCATCCAGCTTTTTAACCCAGTTTTTCAGGTCAATGCCGATGCCGCCCGTCACGCCAACGGTGGTCAGGAAGATCGGGGAAATGCCGTTGGTGCCGGCCACGATGGGGGCGATGTTCACAAAGGGCACATAGGGGCTGGCCTGTTTGCCAGTCCAGAGTGCAACGTTGTTCACGCCAGACATCCGTGACGATCCAACGCCCATGGTGCCTTTTTCCGCAATCAGCATCACACGCGCATCAGGGTGTGCCTTTTGCAATTCCTGAATTTCAGCCTGTGCCGCAGGGGTGATCATGCATTTGCCGTGCAGTTCACGGTCCGAGCGCGAGTGCGCCTGATTGCCCGGTGACAGCAGATCGGTTGAGATGTCACCTTCGGCAGCGATGTATGTGATGACTTTGATTTCTTCTTCAATCTCGGGAAGTTTGGTGAAGAATTCGGCCTTGGCATAGCTTTCCAGAACATCTTTGGCGATGGCGTTGCCGTCTTTATAGGCCGCTGCAAGGCGCTCCATATCTGCGTCATAAAGGAAGAATTGTGTTTTCAGGACTTCAGCGGCTTGTTGTGCAATCGCTTGGTCGTTGCCCAAAGACAGTTCCAGAAGGGCGTCAATGGAAGGGCCGCCTTTCATGTGGGACAGTAATTCAAAGGCGAAGGTCGGGGTGATCTCGGCAACGGTTTGCGAACCCAGAATGATCTCTTTGAGGAAAGCCGCTTTGACAACGGCAGCGCTGGTTGTACCGGGCAGGGTGTTGTAAATGAAGAAGTTCAATGCGCCTTCACGGTGGGCATTGCCTGTGTCTTTGATCAGGGAAATAAGCTCGGCTACCAATGCGCCATCGTCGATGGGCTTTGGGCTCAGATCTTGTGCTTTACGTGTTCCGATTTCGTCGAGGTAATCTGTGTACAAACTCATGTTTATCCTGCCGGTATAAAGTTGGATTTAGCTTGGAAATGCGGGGGAAGCATACTGACTTCTACCGCTGGTGTGATTTAGTTGTATGCAATGGTATACTGAATGGTGACGGATTGCAATATAGGCTCGGGGTCTGGTAGCCGCGAGGCTTGTCTTTTTCCAGATGATTTTCTCCAACGCGGGTGCTTTTGAAAAGGCCGTTGCGTGAAAACATGATGGGGTCTTGCTGATGGTTACTGCTCATTATTACGTGGCTCATAGCGGTAATCATGTGCAAACATGGCGCAGGCCACAGGTGGAGGGACGGAATGGATAAAAGAAGTGCAAGCGTAGCGGATGCCGTAGCGGATATCCCTGACGGGGCGACGGTGATGATTGGCGGCTTTGGCGGCTCCGGTGCCCCGATCGAATTGATTCATGCGTTGATCTTGGCTGGGCCAAAGGGGCTGACAGTGGTCAATAACAACGCGGGTAACGGCCATGTGGGTTTGGCTGCTTTGATTGAACAAGGACAGGTAGACAAGCTGATCTGCTCGTTCCCGCGTTCTGCTGATCCAAAGGCATTTACCGATTTGTATCAGGCGGGCGGGATTGAGTTGGAACTGGTGCCGCAGGGCACTTTGGCTGAACGCATCCGCGCAGGTGGGGCAGGGATACCAGCGTTTTATACGCCGACCAGCTATGGCACCGATCTGGCCAAGGGCAAACCTACGGCTGAATTTGACGGGCGTACCTATGTGCAAGAACGATGGCTGAAGGCGGATTATGCCCTGATCAAAGGTGAGCTGGGTGATCCGATGGGCAATTTGACCTACCGTATGGCAGCGCGCAATTTCAATCCAGTTATGGCGATGGCAGCAACCCGCACCATCGCTCAGGTCTCGCGCTTTGTAGAGACGGGGGGGATTGAGCCCGAAGTAGTGATCACACCGGGTATCTTTGTGTCGACAGTCGTCGAGGTGCCAAATCCTCAACAAGAAGAAGTCCTGATCCGGCAAAAGGCGGTTTTCCCATGAGTATCAACCTAGAAAACATCCAGTTGAACAACGCCCAAATCGCATGGCGTGCAGCGCAAGATATTGAAGACGGGGCTTATGTGAATCTTGGCATCGGCTTTCCTGAAATGGTTGCGCAGTTCCAGCCCGAAGGGCGTGAGGCGATTTTTCATACGGAAAACGGCGTGCTGGGGTTTGGCAAAGCCGCCGAGGCGGGGGAAGAGGATTGGGATCTGATCAATGCGGGCAAAAAGGCAGTGACGATCAAGCCGGGAACGGCGTTTTTTCATCACGCCGATAGTTTTGCGATGGTCCGCGGCGGGCATTTGGATGTGGCCATTTTAGGCGCTTTCCAAGTGGCCCAAAATGGGGATCTGGCAAATTGGTCAACGGGGCGCGGTGGGGTGCCGGCAGTGGGCGGTGCCATGGACCTTGTACATGGTGCGCGCCGCGTTGCGGTTATCACTGATCATGTCACCAAAAAGGGCGCACCTAAGTTAGTGGACGCTTGCACGATGCCGTTGACTGGCGTTGGGTGTGTGACGCGGGTCTATACATCGCTTTGTGTTGTGGATGTTGTAGAGGGGCGGTTTGTCTTGCGCGAGAAACTGGCGGCGATCTCTATGGATGATCTGCAATCTGTGACGGGGGCTGTCTTGCATGTTGGCGACACGGTGAAAGACCTTACTACGCCCAGCCTGTGATGTGCTGGGTCAATGCCGTTTGAGGCAACCCGCATCACCTGTGTTGCTAAAAGATGATGCCGTCGGATTTGAGCTTTTCGATCTCGGCGGCAATGATGCTGGAAAAGGCGTGCCCGATGCCACTCAGGGGGCGCTCTTTGGGCACAAACTGTGCAATGTCCCAGCGAATTGACGGCAGGAGCGGGTGGTCTGCAACGGTGTCGGGGTTGCACAGCAAACGCGCCACTGGGTCCACAATCGCAACGCCCAATCCGGCCTCAACCAGTTTGACGACACCGTGCAGGGTGCGGCACTCGGCGGCGATGTTTCTTTCAAACTCGATGGTCTGCATAAGGTAATCGATACGCGTTCTCAGCGGGCTGCCAGCGGAGAGGTCAATGAAAGGTTCGTCTCGGATGCGGGGGAGGGGAATTGCGCCCGGTGCATCCAGATGGTGCCCTTTCGGCAGGATGCAGCGTGCCTCGCAGGTCGCCAACCGCGTGACAGAGGCCCCGTAAGGGTCGGCGTCAAGGGTGATGCCAAATGCCAGATCGCAACTGCGCTCGCTGATCATCCGCAACATCTCACTCATCCCGACATCCAGCAATCGCACGCTGACATGCGGGTGTGTTTTCCTGAATTCCTGTAGGGCGCTGATGAGAAACGTATCGCAAAATATCGGTTGGGCCGCGATGACAAGATGGCCGCGCTGGTTGTTGGCAATAGCACTGGCTTCCTCGGCCATGGCGCGCATGCTGGCAAGGCTACGTGATACGGTTTGGTGAAATTGAAAGGCTTCGGGTGTGGGGACCAGCTTGTTTCGTTTGCGTAGAAATAAGGCAAACCCCGTTTTCTCCTCAAGCGCAGTCAGGAGGCGGCTGATCATGGGTTGGCTTAAACCGCAGTCTTTTGCAGCGCTTTTTACACCTCCAAGGCGCATATAGGCGTCAAAGGCCTTCATTTCTTGAAATTTGATCATGGAGTCGCCTCAGTATGCACTTTGGTTATACTTTAGGTTTCTGTTGCGGGAAATAGAATACTGTGAATTCTCCGTCCTCACATTCCAACAGGTCTTCCGGACCAAGAAAAATGAGGTTCCAAAAATGAAGAAGATTCTCTCGACCCTCGCTATTGCAGCGACGATGACCGCTGGTGCAGCCGCTGCCGACAGCGGCTATCCTGACCGTGCGATTACACTGGTTGTGCCTTACGGTCCGGGTGGTGCATCTGACCTTGCTGGCCGTGCCTTGGCTGAATCGGCAAAGCCGTTTCTGGGCCAGCCAGTGACAGTGATCAACAAACCGGGTGCAGGCGGCATGAACGGCGCACGTTCGGTTGTTGAATCCGATGCGGATGGCTACACGGTGCTGCTCGCACGTGTGGGCATGGCGTTGACGCCTGCTGTGAACCCGCAAGCAACCGTAGATTGGGATGCCTATACGTTCCTGTCCGCGCTTGAGGCCACACCAATGATCCTCGCGGTAAAGGGCGATGCGCCTTACAATACCGTTGAGGAACTGCTGACAGCGATCAAAGACAGCAACGGCGCGATGTCTTATGCGGCGTCTGGCGCGACCGCGATTGACGGTTTCTCTACACAGGCTTTGTTGTCAGATGCGGGCCTTGACCCCCTCACAGCAGCAACGCTGGTGCCCTACAAAGGTGGCGGCGCATTGGCGACGGCACTGTTGGGTGGTCACGTTGACTTCCTTGCTGTTTCCGCTGGTTCCTTGCTGCCGCATGTTGAAAGCGGTGACATGAAAGCATTGATGGTTTACGCGCCCGCACGCATGTCAAAACTGCCCGACGTCCCAACAGCAGCCGAGCTTGACTATGAGCAAGCCGGTCAAGTGACAGGCTGGAGCGCGCTTTATGCTCCTAAAGATCTGCCCGCAGATGTACTGGCGAAATGGCAGGATGTTTTGGGTCAGGTTGCGACGGATGAGACATGGCTGACACTGGCTGACCGCCGAGGCTCTATCTCTACTGTCGGAACTGTCGACATGTCTGCTTATGCCCAAGAACAGTATGAATTGTTCAATGGCTTGGCGAAGAAATTCGGCTACCTCCCTGCTGAATAAAGATTTGTTGTAAAAACGGGGCCGCGACCGCTTGAGGTCGCGGCCTTTATTTTGGGGACACCAGAGATGAACTTTAATATAAATCGTGGCCCGCTGTTGCGCGGAGTGGCTATTGTCGTGTTTTTCGCCTTTGTTGCTCTTGTCCTCATACCAGCCTACGTACCACGCCCGGCGTTTATTCCCGGATTTGCACCGCCGCCTGATATGTGGCCCCGCACCGTTTCGATCACCGGCATTGTGCTTGGGCTGGTCGTGATTGTGGGCGCGTTGACAGGGCGTGTGGCCCCGCAAGACCCCATTGATACAGACGGCGGCTCGTCAAAAACGCATTTGATGCGCTTTGCTGCTGTGGTGCTGTGCTTTGCGGGATTTATTGTGCTGGTGCCCTACATCGGTTTCTTGCTGTCGACGGCACTGCTGACGGGCGCAGCGATCTATCTGGCCGGCGAACGCCGCCACTGGATTTTGGCGCTGGCCATTTCATTATTGGGCCCTGTGTTGCTCATTAGCTTTTTCTCATCCGTGCTCGGAACGCAGTTTCCTATGGGCGCTTTGACCAAACCCTTTGGCTTCTGATCGGAGCTCATGATGTTGACTGAAATTCTCTCTGCCTTTCAGGCTGTTGCCACATGGCAAAACCTACTTATCATGACTGCCGGCATATGGGGCGGCGTGATTGTGGGCGCGATCCCCGGTATGACGGGGACAATGGCGGTGACGCTGGCGCTGCCCTTTACCTTCTACATGGCACCAGTGCCTTCCATCTTGCTGCTGGTCGCTTTGTACAAAGGCTCGACCTACGGCGGGTCGGTTTCTGCGATCTTGATCAAGACACCGGGCACCGCGTCTGCGGCTTGTACAGCACTGGACGGGTATCCGCTGGCGCAGCAGGGTAAGGCAGGCAAAGCGCTTAACATGGCGCTTTATTCCTCGGTGACGGGCGATTTCATCTCAAACCTGTCGCTGATTTTTCTGGCGGCGCCGTTGGCTATTCTGGCGCTGCGTGTCGGGCCGCCTGAATATTTCATGCTGATGCTTTTTGCACTTTCTACCGTTGCCGGTGTGTCGGGGAATTCTTTGTTGTTGGGCGTGGTATCTGCCTCTTTAGGTCTACTGCTCGCCACTGCGGGAGAGGACCTTTACGGCTCGTTCCGCTTTGCATTTACCGATGACATGCAGGCGGGCCTGTCGGTCGCACCTGTGTTGATCGGCCTCTTTGCGCTTCCTGAATTGATCAAGCTAATCGTCTTTCGGGCGGCAAACCGTGACGTGGCCGCAAAGCTGGGGGACCAGCAGGTCACCCGTGCAGAGTTTATGGGCTCGCTCAAATCCATTTTGCGCGGCTCGGGCATCGGTGTCATCATGGGAGCCATCCCCGGTATCGGACCATCGGCGGCGGCTTTCTTTTCCTACGGCGAAGCGCAACGCAGCTCGAAAAACGGCGAGAATTTTGGTAAGGGTGAGCTGGAAGGCATCGCAGCGTCGGAATCCGCCAACAACGGCGCTTGCGGGGCCACGATGATCCCGCTTTTGGCGCTAGGTGTACCGGGTGACGTGATCACCGGTGTCATGCTGGGGGCCTTTATGATCCAAGGGCTGACCCCTGGGCCGCTGTTGTTCCAGACCAATATTCACGAAGTGTACATGCTGTTTATCGGCATGCTGATGTCTTCTGTGTTGCTGTTCGGGGCAGGTAAAATGACAATGCGGATGTTCTCTTATGTCTCGCATATTCCGCAGACCCTTCTGACGCCAGTTGTTTTGCTTCTGTGTCTGTTCGGAATTTATTCCATCTCGTCCAGCATGTTTGATGTGACCATCTTGTTGATCATGGGGGTTGTCGGATTTTTGATGTTCCTGATGAACATCCCTGCGGCACCTTTCCTCATCGCCTTTATCCTAGGCCCGATGATCGAGGAAAACCTGCGCCGCGCGTTGGCGATCTCACGCGGGGATCCGATGGTCTTGTTGTCTTCGCCGATCACATGGATTTTTGCTGTGTTGATCGTGTTTGTTGTCGGGTTGACCATTCGACGCGAAATTTCCAAATCCAAAACCAGAAAGGCCTAATCAAATGAGCCTCCCCCTCAAAGCCACCGATAGCCACCCTGCATTGGAGAACACCAAAGCGCATCTGCGGGCGCTGATTGGTTTTGACACTGTGTCCAAAAATGCCAACCTTGGGCTTATTGATCATATGGCCGCGCATTTTGAGGCGCTGGGGGGCGAGGTGGTGATTTTGCCTGACGAGACAGGGCAAAAGGCCAACCTTGTTGCGCGGTTTGGGCCAGCGGATGTGGCGGGTGTGGTTCTCTCAGGGCATACAGATGTCGTGCCCGCTGAGGAAGGCACGTGGATCACGCCGCCTTTCAATATGGATGAGCGCGAGGGCCGTCTGTACGGGCGTGGCACCTGCGATATGAAAGGGTTCGGTGCCTGTGTGATGACAGCAGCTGAGCAGTTCTCAAAGATGGAGCTGAAGCGCCCCCTGTGGCTGTGTTTCTCGCATGACGAAGAAGTTGGTTGTCTGGGTGCACCTGCGATTGCGGCGTTTCTGGCTGCGCAAGACGTGCCGCCGGAACTGGCGATCATAGGTGAGCCGTCAAACATGCGGTTGATCACGGGGCAAAAGGGCAAGATTGCGATGCGGGTCCATGTCAAAGGGACGTCGGGCCATTCCTCCTTTGCGCCATCGCACGTCAATGCCATTGAGTACGCATCGCGTATCATCGGTAAGATTGCAGAGCGCGCAACGCGTTACGGCATCGAAGGCCCGTTGGATGAAGATTTCAGCGTGCCACAAGCAACAATGTTGACCACGATGATCACAGGCGGTGTCGCAACCAATGTGACGCCAGAAGCCTGCCAGTTTACGTTTGAGCTTCGTTCAATCAGCGGCATGGACCCCGAGGCAGATATGGCAGCGCTTATCAGCGACATTGATGCCGAGATTTCCGCCGAGATGGCAGAACGGGCCGAGGGCTGCGGCGTCGAATGGGAACGCATTTTCGCATATCCCCCCATGGGCGAAGCACGCGAAAGCGCTGGATACGCGCGTTATGCTGACCTCATGCCCGAGTGGGGTGGGAAAGTGTCTTATGGGTCAGAAGGGGGCGTGTTTGAAATCACGGGTAAAATCCCTTCGGTCATTATCGGGCCCGGATCTATTGACCAAGCACATAAAGCCAATGAATTCGTTGAATTGACACAGCTTTCGGAGTGTCTGAATTTTCTGGAAAACTTGTCGGACGCTATGACACGGGGCTAACGGGCCGACCTTTTGTGAAAGGTCAGATGCGTCTGGGCTTTGCATTATGTAACTGACCTAACTGTCCCTTGTATTGTAGAGGGGCAGTTGAGGTTGTTCAAAATGGGTCGTTTTTGGGAGCCCTCTTTGATTCAAAAAACGGCAAGGTTACAGCGTCTTTTCGAGGTTTAGATTGCCCTTTCTCGTAGCCTGATAGCCGCATTTCTCATAGAAATTCTTAGCTGTTTCGGTGCTTTCCAGAAAACACTGATGAACATGCTGGCTGCGGGCAAACTCTTCTAAGGCGTTGAGAATTGACTTGCTCACGCCGGAAAAGCGTGCGTCAGGTCGCACATAATTAAGCAGGATTTCCCCGCATTGGTCCACCATTCCAACACCAACAATTTCGTCTGCAATCTCAGCGACATAAACTGCAGCATCTTCTCTGTTGACCCATGATTTCCACGCCAATTCGGTCTTGTTCGCAATCCAGCCTGCTATTTCTCGTTCGTCATCATTGTGATCGGGGCTGCATAGCTCTGAGATCGAAGCGCGCAATACTTTGATGGCTGATACAGCATCAGATTCATCTCCACTCCGAACCAAAAAATTCAAATGCCCGACTCCTTCAAATTCCTTGAGAACCATAACAAATGGGAGTGGCTGGGCAACGGAGACTTGGTCGCACAGCCATCATTTGCCGAGCGTTCCAGAAACCCTCCTTTTGGGCACAAGCAAAAGCGGCCCCGTTTAACACCACCAAAAACCCCGTTCACAACCTAAGTAGTTGTTGAAGGTTTTTGGCGTAAGTGGAGAAGCCGTGTTGAGCGATGGGGGGCTGATATGTTCGGAGTTACCTCTCCTAAATTCTAAAATATGTGAGGTCATGTCATAGGGTGCTGGCATTCGCATGGTATGGCGTTGCCGTTTTTCCTATAATTCGCAGTTATTTAGTGGTGATCCTCATGTTTGGCAGTTGAAGTTTTTTTAACTTCGAGCAATGAATGGCGCGAACTATGGGAGAGTTTAAATGCCAGAATGGTCCAGTGCGATTGTTGATCGTATCCAGATGGAAACCCACTTTGACGGGAGAGAGTTGAAGTGTTTTACGGATCGGCCTGCCGATCTTAACGCGATGTTTGCAGCGGCTGTTGCACGCGCGCCAGATGATGAAGCGGTGGTGAGTGGTGAGACACGTTTTACCTACACAAGCTTTGATCACGTCGTGGGGCGCATTGCTGCGGGTCTGAAGGCGAATGGCATCGTAAAGGGCGACCGTGTTGCGCTATTGATCAGCAACCGGTGGGAATTTACCGCAGTGATGATGGGCTGCCTGCGCCTTGGCGCAATTGCTGTGCCGATCAACATCCGCGAATCTGCGCCCGAGCTTGAGTTCATTTTGCAGCAATGCGGCGCGCGGATCGTTGTGCATGGGATGGATGTGGCGGATCGCCTGCCAGAACGCAGGGCTCTGCCTGCGCTAGAGCACATTTACTGCGTTGGCGGGGATGTTGATGGGTCACAGCCGTTTTCAGATTTGATGGCTGACGCTCCGTTCACTGGCGTTGTTGAGGTGGACGAAGAGGACGTCGCCGTTATCCTCTATACTTCGGGAACCACGGGCCAACCCAAAGGGGCAACGCTTACCCATTTTAATATCGTGCACTCGACACTTCACTTTGAGGCGGCGATGGAGTTGGGGGCGAATGAGCGGTCTTTGCTTTGTGTTCCTGCCAGCCATGTTACGGGTCTGATTGCAACGGTGTTCACCTCTATCCACACGGCGGGCTGTGCCGTCATGATGGAAACATTCGCAGCGCATGAATTTCTGACACTTGTGGCAGATGAGAAGGTGACGCTGACCTTGATGGTTCCCGCGATGTACAACCTGTTTTTGCTGCGTTGCAATCTGGCTGATTACGATCTGGCTGCATGGCGGATTGGGGGGTATGGCGGGGCGCCCATGGCGCAATCTACAATTGCGGAACTCTCCGAAAAACTACCGAACCTTTGCTTGATGAACGCCTATGGCGCGACGGAGTTGACCTCGGCTGTCACGATCCTGCCCATTGGGTATGGGGTCTCGCGCTCGGACAGCATCGGTGTCGCGATGCCTTGCGCCGAGATTCGACTGGTGGATGAAAAAGGCCAAGACGTACCTGAGGGCGAGCACGGAGAACTGTGGATCAAAAGCCCGATGACCGTCCCTGGATATTGGAATAACCCTGAGCGCACGCAAGGCGAATTCCAAGACGGCTATTGGAAAAGCGGCGATATGGGATCGCGGGACGCCGAAGGCTTTATCTGCCTGCATGACCGCCGCAAGGATATGATCATTCGGGGCGGGTATAACATCTATAGTGTTGAGGTTGAAAATGCGCTGATGGCGCATCCTTCCGTGATTGAATGCGCGGCCATTGGCCGGCCTGATCCTGTGCTGGGAGAGAAGATGCATGTCTTTATCCACACAACAGACACAACATTGGACCGCGATGCCATTCGTGCTTTTGCCAAGTCAAAAATGGCAGATTACAAAGCGCCGGATTTCGTGACATTTGATCCTGAACCGCTGCCTCGCAATGCCAACGGCAAGATTGTGAAGAATACTTTGCGAGCGTCTTTGCAAGAGAGCTAGGGCAGGGCGGTTTACTGGCCCCAAAGGTTAATTTGAGGTCAGTAAAGACGTGCCGAAAAACAGATGTCAGGCCACCCTCTATCGGGTGGCCTGTACGCCACCTTTATGTTTTGTGCTGCGGCGTTCTATGCCTTGATGCCGTGGATAACTGTGTCAGCAAGGTTTTGGGCGATGGCTTCGCGTTCTTCTTGGCTTTGATCCGGGCGGATGCGGTACCAGTCACCCAACCCGTTGAGCGCACCCAGCAGGGCGCGGGTGGCCATCGCAACATCCGGTACGTTTAGCGTGCCTTCTTCGATGCCTGTGCGGATGACATCACGGAACAGGTTTTCATATTGATTGCGCGCGTCAATCAGCTTGCCCATGATCTCGCGTTCTTCTGTGGTGCTCGAACCCAGCAAATAGATGTCCACGCTTAGGCGTACACTGCGTTGGAACGGGAAAGTATCCATAATGACGTTGGCATGTGCCACTGCCATCTCCAACAGCTTTTGGTCCGCAGGAATATCTCTGGCAATCAATGGATTGATTGTATTCGATAAAGACTGCATCGCTTGATTGTGCACTTCGATAAGAATTGCATTTTTAGACCGGAAATGATGGTAAACCCGACCCTTGGTTGAGCCAAGCAGGCTTGCAACGTCATCAATCGTTGCTTTTTCTGGCCCCTTCGCCATGAAACACTGTGCCGCAGCATCAATGATCTGCTGCACGCTGTCTGTCTTGCCTTCTGGCAATGTCCCTAGATCGCTCATCGCCCCTCCCATATAACGTTGACGGCTTGGCCGCCTTATTCATTAGAACTAGACGGCGTTTTGTTTCCTGCTTCCTCCCGAAACAGAATGCCGTGTGTGATCAAAACTATGACCCAACGTTACAGGGCATACACGAAATTCGCGCTAGTAACTCTATTAATTCGAGTTGACACTTCGGGCGGCATGTAAGTTAACATACTCTGGAGAATGTTTCCCGCTTTAAGTGATTTGACAGGGTACATGTGGCGACTCGGGAGTGTGGGTCGTGGTGGGAGACAGAGGACAAAAAAATTGGTCTGGCAGCCGTCGATTTATATCGCACGGCGCTGGATTTTGCTTGGAGGAGCATCATGAGAAATTCTGGAATCAACCTAACCCTAGCGGCAACGCTTGTCGCAACTGCAATTGCTGGACAGGCCGCTGCCAAAGAACGGCTTAACTTTGCTTACGGCTATCCGAACAACTCGGCCATCGGCCTTGCTGTCGATGATTATGCCGCTGCGGTAGAAGAGCGTTCAGGTGGCAATATCACCAGCACGGGTTTCCCCATGTCGTTGCTGAGCCTTTCCGAGACCAGTGCAGGCGTGCGCGATGGTCTGGCGGATGTGGGCTTTGTTCTGACACCTTATTTTGCGGCGGAATACCCGACCAACCTGTTCCTGCATGAATTGAACCTGTTGATCAATTTGATTGAAAAGCCAACTGGTAAAGAGCCATTGGCCTATACTGGCGCGATGCTGGAATACACGTTGAACGACTGCCCCGAGTGCTTGGAAGAATTCAAGGCGCAGAACCAAGTCTATACAGGTGGCGGTGTGACCCCGCTTTATAACCTGCTGTGCAAAGACGTGAAGGTGACATCGGTAGAAGACCTGAAAGGCAAACGTCTGCGTGCAGGCGGTGCTGGTTTTGTGCGCTTTGCCGAGCATTTTGGCGCCACTGGTGTGCGTCTGCCCGTCAGCGAAGTGTACGAAGCGCTTGATCAAGGTATCCTTGACTGCGCCATGCTCAGTGCGCCGGAATTGACCAACTATAACCTGCATGAAGTTGTCACAGACATCACTCTTGGCGTGCCGGGCGGGGCCTTTGCTGGTGTTGCCAGTGCCAACGTGAACCTTGATCGCTGGAAGGGGATGGATGATGAATCCCGCGCTGCGATGTTGTGGGCAGGCAGCCACATGACGGCTGATGTGTCATGGAATTTCTATTCGGACGACACTGCTGCAATCCAACATGCCCGCGAAAATGGCATCAACATCTATCAGCCAGAGCCAGAATTGGTGGCCGCTGTGCAAGAGTTCATGAAGCAGGATCTTGATACTGTTTCGACCCTGTTTAAGGACAATTACAATGTGGCCCGGGCCGCAGAGATCACGGCCGCTTTCCCAGCACTTTTGGAAAAATGGGGTGGCCTTGTTGCTGATGTTGAGAGCAGCGAAGAGCTGCAGGAGCTTTTCTGGACCGAAGTTTTGTCCAAGATCGATCCAGCGACATACGCCCAGTAATTTAGGGCGTTAAAGGGGCTGGAGACGGATTTCCGTTTCCAGCCACGCAATTTTTCTACGTGGTTAGGGGGCACCCTGATGCCAGTAGAAAACACATTAATCAATGTTCATTCGCTATTGCCAGCGGCGGAGGTCTGCTCTGAACGGCGCAAACAGCGAATGACGGCTATGGAGAAAATTAATGAGTCCCTTGATGAAATTCACTTTGCTTGCGTCAGTCGCAACCGCACTTATTGGCAGCAGCGCAGTTGCCAAAGAACGGTTGAACTTTGCATATGGTTTCCCTGTAAATTCAAACGTTGGCAAAGCCGTTGAGGCCTATAAAACAGCTGTTGAAGAACGCTCAGGCGGTGAAATCGTCGTCACGGGCTTTCCTATGACACTGCTGAGCACTTCAGAATCCAGCGCAGGTGTGCGTGATGGATTGGCAGATGTGGCGTTTGTCCTGCCGCCGTACCACGCGGCCGAATATCCGACCAACCTGTTCTTGCATGAATTGAATCCCATGCTGAATCTGATGAAGCACCCCAAAGGTAAAGAGCCTTTGGCCTATGGCGGTGCCATGCTGGAATATACGCTCACCAAATGCCCCGAGTGTCTGGACGAGTATAAAGCGCAAAATCAGGTCTATACAGCCAGTGGTGTGACACCGCTTTATGGTATGTTGTGCAAAGACACCAAGGTGTCAAACCTAGACGAAATAAAAGGCAAACGCTTGCGTGCGGGTGGTGCTGGATTTGTCCGTTTTGCCGAAAACTTTGACGCAAAAGCTATCCGGATTCCAACCAGCGAAGCCTATGAAGCGCTGGATCAGGGCATCATTGATTGTGCGATGATCTCTATTCCTGAATTGACCAACTACAATCTTTACGAAGTTGTGACAGACATCACCCCCGGTGTTCCGGGCGGTGTGTTTGCGGGTAACTCCTCGGCGAACGTGAACCGCGACCGTTGGTTGGCGATGGATGATGCAACCCGCGAAGCAATGTTGTGGGGCGGTGCCACCATGAGCGCGAGCGCGACTTGGTTGTCCTATCTTGATGATGCTGACGCGACCGCAAAAGCACGTGAATTGGGGATCAATTTCCATGAACCAGCGCCGGAAATGGTCGCAGCGGTTCAGGAGTATGTGAAGCAAGATCTTGCCAATGTGGCCAAGCTTTTCAAGGAAAACTACAACGTGGCCCGCGCCGATGAAATCACCGCTGATTTCACTCCGCTTCTCGAAAAGTGGTACGGTCTGGTTGATGAAGTCGAGAGCTTTGAAGACCTGCGCCAAGTCTACTGGGATGAGGTTTTGTCCAAAGTTGATCCAGCGACATACGCTCAATAACCATTTTTAAACGCTCCAGTCGGGCACTTGGTTTACAGGTGCCCGACTGGAAACCATCGGGAAATAACGTGAGAAATTATTACTAATTATCATATCGGTCAGGAGGATTGGCCGAAGTGTTATGTCAAACGTCGAGCCGAGCAGCGCATAATTTTCGCGTCGTTCAGCCTGACATCCTAGGGAGGGAAAAACATGACTGCATTTAATAAAAAAGTACTGGCCGTGGCCATCGCGGCAAGCTGTATCGCAGGTACAGCTATCGCCAAAGAGCGGTTGAACTACGCGTACGGCTATCCAATCACCTCAAATGTCGGCAAGGCATTTGAAATCTATAGCGCGGCTGTGACCGAACGCTCAAAGGGTGAAATTGTCATGACGGGCTATCCCATGACATTGCTCAGCACCCCTGAAGCCAGTGCCGGTGTGCGCGACGGCTTGGCGGATGTCGCTTTTGTTTTACCGCCCTATCACCCTGCGGATTACCCGACCAACCTGTTTTTGCATGAGCTGAATTCCCTTATTAATCTGGTCGAAGAGCCAACAGGTAAAGAACCATTGGCCTATAGTGGTGCCGTTTTGGAATATACTTTCACCAAATGCCCTGAGTGTCTGGATGAATACAAAACCCAAAACCAAGTCTTTACCGCGGGCACCTCGACACCTGTTTATGGCCTGTTGTGCAAAGACGTAAAAATTACCTCGCTTGATGATTTCAAGAACAAGCGCATGCGCGTTGGAAGCGCGGGTTATGTGCGTTTTGCCGAAGCATTTGGGGCGCAAGCCATCCGTCTGCCTGTCGGCGAAGCCTATGAAGCGATGGATCAAGGCGTCATTGATTGTGCGATGCTGTCCATGCCTGAACTGACAAACTATAATCTTTACGAGGTCGTCACCGACATCACCCTAGGCGTGCCGGGTGGGTTGTTTGCCGGCAATGCACTGGCAAACGTTAACCGTGACCGCTGGCTTGCGATGGATGATGCAGGCCGTGAAGCGATGATCTGGGGCGGGTCCACTCTGACCGCGAACGGCACGTGGATTTCCTTTGTTGATCACGAAGCTGCGCTAGAAAACGCACGCGCGCAGGGCATTAAAATTCACCAAGCAGATCCTGAATTTGTTGCTGCGGTGCAGGCGTTTGTAAAGGAAGACGTAGCAAGCGTCGCGACGCTGTTCAAAGAAACCTATAACGTTGCCCGCGCCGAAGAGATCGCAGCAGATTTTCCGCCTCTGCTGGAGAAATGGAACGCGCTTATCAAAGATGTCGAAAGCGCCGAAGAGCTGAACCAGATCTACTGGGATCAGGTGATGTCTAAGGTCGATCCAGCCACCTACGGACAATAACACTAGAAACGATTTGGCAGAAGCGTACCGGAGCATGGTGCGCTTCTGCTTAACACACTGAGGAATACTATGACCGCTCTATCAAAACTAACATTGGCTGCAATCCTGACCGCGTCGAGCATCGCAGGTGCTGCCAGTGCCAAAGAAAAACTGAATTTCGCCTATGGCTACCCAGAGAATTCAAACATCGGCCTTGCTGTCACTTCTTATGCCGCAGCCGTAGAAGAACGCTCGGGCGGCGAGGTGACGGTTACAGGTTTTCCAATGTCCTTGCTCAGCCTCTCTGAGACAAGTGCAGGTGTGCGTGACGGGCTTGCCGATGTTGGTTATGTTTTGACGGCATATTTTGCAGCCGAATATCCAACCAACCTTTACCTGCACGAATTGAACCAACTTCTTAATCTAATCGATAACCCAACTGGCAAAGAGCCTTTGGCCTTTGCAGGCGCTATGCTGGAATACACGGTCAAGGATTGCCCCGAGTGTCAGCAAGAGTTCAAAGCGCAAAACCAAGTCTATACAGCGGGCGGAGTCACGCCTGTCTATAACTTGCTTTGCAAAGACGCTAAAATCACCTCCATTGAAGACCTGAAAGGTAAGCGCCTGCGCGCAGGTGGCGCTGGCTTTGTGCGTTTCGCAGAACATTTCGGTGCTCAGGCCGTGCGTTTGCCCGTGAACGAAGTTTACGAGGCGCTTGATCAAGGTATCATTGATTGCGCCATGTTGAACGCGCCTGAAATCACCAACTACAGCTTGGAAGAAGTCTTGACCGACATCACCATGCGCATTCCGGGTGGTGTCTATGCAGGTACCGGAGGCGGTAACATCAATCTGGACCGCTGGAACAATATGGATGACAAAGCGCGTGAAGCGCTGTTGTGGGGCGGTAGTCGCATTACGGCTGATGCCACGTGGAACTTCTATACAAATGATGCGGTTGCGATCCAAAACACCCGTGACGCCGGTATTGAAATCCACCAACCCGATGCAGCGTTGATCGCCGCCGCACAGGAATTCTCACGCCAAGACCTACAAGCTGTCGCAGCTTTGTTCCGTGATACCTACAACGTGCCACGCGCCGAAGAAATCGCACAAGAATTCCCGGCCCTTTTGGAAAAGTGGAACGGGCTTGTGGCTGATATCGACAGCGCAGATGCGCTTCATCAGCTTTATTGGGATGAAGTCATGTCTAAAGTCGATCCCGCAACCTACGGAAAATAACAGTCTCCAATCGCCCCTGCGGGCGCCAAATGGCGCCCGCTTTCCTCTCCTCTAACATCTGGATTTTACCCATGAAAGCTATCGGTAAAGCTATCTCTTGGCTGATCAGCGGCCTGACATCGGTTGCTGGTATCTTGGTGGTACTGCTGGTCTGTCACGTCACCATCGACGTCACCATGCGATTTGTGTTCGGGCACCCCCTGAACGCCACCATTCTCTACGTTTCCGCCTTTTACATGGTGGGCATCGCCTTCTTGCCGCTTGCTGCGGTTGAGGAAAAAGACGGCCATATCGCTGTTGAACTGTTGGTTGAGCGTTTCCCCAACAAGGTGCAATCACTCATCGCGATTTTTGGCACGATCATCACCATCGTTGTTGCCGCTGCTGTCGCCATGCGTACTGGCCAAGAGGCGCTGGCCAAATATGCGACGGGTTCCTACTCTATCGAAGCGGGGGGGAAGGTGCTGACGTGGCCTACATATTTCGTTTTGCCATTGGGGTTTGGCTTGATGGCGCTTGTCGCCCTCTGGAAGCTGTACGGGATGGTGACTGGACGTGAAACAGGGCTGAGCAGCCTTGCGATTGAAGACCCCTATCTGGGTGACAAGGAAGTAATATGACCGAGCTACAAATAGCCGCCATTTTTATCGGCGTACTCTTTTTTCTGATCCTGATGCGGATTCCAATCGGTGTCTCACTGATTGCTGTGTCTTTTGGGGGCCTTTGGTCGATGTTCAACTGGAACATCGCGTGGGGTTCACTGGGGATTGTACCTTATAACTTTGCCAACTCATGGGTGCTCAGCTCGATCCCTGCATTCTTGTTTATGGGATTTATTTGTTATCACACCCGGCTGACGCAGGGGCTGTTCAGTGCAGCGCAGGTTTGGTTGTCGGGGCTGCCCGGTGGTCTGGCGATTGCATCGGTGTTCGGCTGTGCAGGCTTTGCTGCTGTGACAGGATCTTCGGTGGCGTGTTCTGCTGCGATGGGTAAAATTGCCGTACCTGAAATGATGCGCCACAAATACAGCGCGGAATTGGCCACTGGTACAGTCGCGGCTGCGGGGACCATCGGGGCGCTTATTCCGCCTTCGATTTTGATGATCCTTTACGGCATTATCTCTCGGCAATCTGTGAGCCAGCTTTTCCTTGGGGGCTTTGTCGTCGGATTAATCACGATTTTTGCCTACATCGCGCTGATCATGGTACGTGTCTGGTTGAACCCGAAACTGGCACCGCCTGTTGAGACCAAAGCCACCTTTGCAGAAAAAGTCCGCGCGTTGGGCCAAACTTGGCCTGTGCTGCTGATCGTGATCGGTGTGTTTGCGGGGCTGTTTGGCGGTGCTTTCACCCCAACCGAAGCAGGCGCAATCGGCGCATTCCTGTCCACCATCGTAGCCTTCGCAAACGGCACACTCACCCTGAAGGCGTTGCGCATGGCGGTGACCGAAACGCTGACAACCACATCTGCGTTGTTGGTTATCGCAGTTGGTGCCAGCTTGCTAACACGGTTTTTGGCTCTTTCCGGTATCGGCGACGCCCTGTCTGGTACGATCCTGTCGTTCGGCGCATCACCGATCCTGATTATGCTGGGCATCGTTGTGGTCTATCTGGTGCTTGGGATGATGTTGGAGCCTGTTGGCGCCATGCTGTTGACCCTGCCCATCGTTATCCCTCTGGTTGAGGAAACAGGCTACAGCTTGCTGTGGTTTGGCATTGTGCTGGTCAAACTGCTTGAGATTGGAATGATCACGCCACCGATGGGGATGAATGTTTTTGTTATCAAAGGCGTGGTTGGCAATATCGCAACCCTGACGAGCATCTTCCGTGGTGTGTTCTGGTTTGTGATTGTTGATTTGTTCATCATCGCACTGTTGATCGCATATCCGCAGATTGTCTTGTTTCTGCCGCAGATGGTAGGCTGACGACCCAAGCGAGGGCGGCGGCAACTCATAGCCTCCGCCCTCCTTTTGATTACATGTCTGGCATCTGCTTGACGTACTGAAGCCCGCGCTTCCATTCCCAACGATATTTTTGTCAGGCTGCAATTACTGGTTTTTGGTACCTTCACTCGGTCACGTTGAGGGGGGGCTTCCAGATGAATGACCTTGGCTCTTTCCTCGCCCAGAAGCAAATTCCTCGTATTAGATTTTTGGTTAGTGAAGTGCACAGAGAGCGAAGGCGTGCCGCGTTTTGTTGGCAAGCCCGTGTCTAGCTAGAAAAAGGCCGTCTCAATCAGCGTGATTACGGGGTTTTTGCGATATTACGCATTTCAAATGAGATTTTTTTGCCTTTAAAATGATCACAAGCCTATGAGAGTACAGTGTAAATTATTTTTAAAAATGTACGAAGTGGTTAATAGGAGGTTTTGGGGTTCAACTACGGCGAGAAAGTGGCATCATTGATGAAAGATGGGGGATTCTCTGATTTGAGAATTTGTGTGTGTCAAAAGGGAACTGGAATGACTGTGGATCTTATCAAGAACCAACATGACTGTAGGGTATCAGTATTTCCTGCGCTTGAGCAGGTGGAACCGGATACCAAAACGCGCATCCAGCGAAACGTTCGCAAGCCAGATATCGCTTCAATTCTATCGGAAGAAACCTCAAAGATCAGTGAGGCCGAAATCAGGGTGAGCACCCTCAGCGTTCACAATATTCATGAACACGGGAATCTTTTTACAAATTACCTCAAGGCCCGTAGGGATGTGTTTATCGTTCAAAAAGGGTGGAGTTTACCTGAAGTAGACGGGATGGAGTTTGATCAATACGACACACCTCTGGCCCGTTGGGTTATCTTGCATGAATACGGAGAAGTTCTTGCCGGGATCAGGCTGACGCCTACAACCGCGAGATGTGCCCAATACACCTATATGATACGAGATGCCCAGTTGGGGTTGTTGAAAGACATCCCAAGGGACATTCTCTATATGGAGGCGCCTGTAAAAGATGAAATCTGGGAAGCAACGCGACTGTTTGTTTCAGCTCGGGTTTCTGCCAGCAGGCGGTCGCGAATTCAGACACTATTGATGGTGGGTATGGCGGCCTCAGCCAGAGAGCTTGGGATTAGTCACATCATCGGGATTGTACCTTCGGTTTTTCACCGCTGGATGAAGAGAATTGGCATGTCTGCTGAGGCAATCGGCCCGTTACTCGAGATTGAAGGGGATAGAACCCAAGCCGCGATGATGGACGTGCGCCAACCCATTGCCCGGCCCGCCTAAAAGTTTCAGGCTTTTGACTTTCTCGGGGTGTTGACTGGATAGAGGTCGTCACTAAAGATATTTACGACCTCTTTTCGGGTGAGGGCGCTGGCATTTCCCAAGGGAACTTCGGGTTGGGTGTCTTGCGAAAGTCGCAAATAGTTTATGGCGTGTTGGGCGCGCACTAGTTTTGCGGATAATTTGATCCGGATACCAATTTGCAGGACATCAAAAGGTTTGGTGACATAATCTGTTGCGCCAGCTTCAATGGCTTCGGCGAGGGAGATTTCGTCACGCCGTCCGGTCAGCATGATAATCGGAACTTCTTTGTAGCCGGGGACCTTTCTGATCCGTCTACAAAGCTCAATTCCGTCAATGTCTGGCATGTCGATATCCAGAATGATGCAGTCGTAGGTCGCTGTCGCGCTCAGCAGTCCCGCAAACGCGCGTGTTGCGGATGTGTGGCAGGTGACATCGCTGAACCCCACATTCCGAAGAATGACGGGTAGCAGATCAACGATGTGTTGATCGTCATCGACAACAAGAATTTTCACGTTGGATATCCACCTTTATAGAACTTTCTTGTTGAAGCACATTTCTGACAAAACTATGGCATTTATGGGTTTTTTTGTGAAAGTGCTCAGTTTATCAAAGATGATCAGAAGCCCGCGTCGCCAGCTGGGTTACTGATCAATTTCATGTTTGGTTTGTGTTTGAGCCAGGCGGAGGGGCAGGAATATCCGACCTTTTTTCAGACGCGGCTCGTACTCCAAGTCGACGATAAGAATTTTCGACAGCTACCCTTGCGGCGCATCCTGCTGACTTGGAAATTGTTTAATATGCATAGTTTTGATGCTATTTGTGTTGCTTGATCGTAAAAATCTGTGACAATACAGTAAGCAATTAATTGCTTATCAGCCCTTATTTTGCCATGTTAAGGTATTAGTTACCACCTATGGTTGCGTCATGATTGGGGGTGACGCCGGTCGATGTATGTTGGGACCTGACGGATGGAAATGCACAAAATGACTTCCATAATTGGCACGTTTGGCAGAGGAAATAGCCGCTTGCCGATCATTGGACGGATGAAGGACTATGCTATCGTTGGCCAAAAGGCCTTGGTGCAGCGTACTCTTATCTATAGCACGGCACTATTTTTGGCGGGTTTCTATTACAGCACGATGGTGTCGGTATGGTTTTTCGTCGCGATAGCAGCATGTGAAATCTACGATTTTCTCCTGCTCAGGTGCATCTCAAATTCAAATGCTACCAAACCTATGAATGTGCGCCGCACGATGGTGCATATCTATGCGTCCACTATCATTAGCGCGATCACGATCGCGCTTTTTTGTGTCGCGATCGCGATACAGCAAGGGACATACGGAAACCACTTTTTGCCGCTGTTCTTGCTTCTATCGGCCTCTATCTTCGCGACAATTACCAACCACCAGTTTATTTTGGTTTTGGCGACGCGGCTGATGATCTATGTGCTTGCCATCCTGTACATTCCTATCATGGATGTTTGGATTGTTCGGCCGCCGATCACTTCTGAACTGTGGCTTAATCTGTTTACTGTCCTTTTCGTCCTCGGGTTCATCATTGAACTGGCGCGTACTTTTATCGGTGGCTACGTAATTGCCATTAAAAGCCGGCGTGCGCTCCAGATTGAACATAAAAACGCTTTGGCAGCGAGCGAGGCCAAAACACGTTTTCTTGCAACTGTGAGCCACGAATTACGTACGCCGCTGACGTCGATTAAGGGATCTTTGGATATTATCAATTCGGGCCGTCTGGGCGCCCCGCCTGAGCAGATGGTGCGCCTTTTGGGGATGGCCGAGCGGAACAGCAACCGATTGAATGATCTGGTCGATGATTTGTTGCTGTTGCAGTCTTCCGACGCGGGAAGGCTCTCGCTGAATTTCGATCATGTGGATCTGGGAGCTGTTATTATAGGGGCAACCGAGGCGTTTGATGCTTACGCAAAAAGCCTTAAGATTGATTTGAAATATGACATTCCTGAAGGCGTTTACTTTGTCGATGGGGATGCCAAGCGTTTGGATCAGGTCGTGACCAACCTACTGTCAAACGCTGCAAAATTCTCCGATGAAAAAGGGCGCGTTGAAATCGAGATGAGCCGGAGCGGGGGGGATTTGATCTTGTCAGTGTCGGATCAAGGAATAGGCATTCCTGAAGACAGTGAGGCTACGATATTCGAAGAGTTCGGCCAGATTGACTCAAGCGATCAACGCAAATTTCAGGGCACGGGACTTGGGCTCGCTATTTCAAGGCGTATTGTCCAAGGCCATGGTGGCAGTATCCGATATGAAAGCGTTCTGGGGAATGGAACAACATTTTATGTCACCTTACCGGCAGCTGAATAAGGCTAATGCTTTTAACGGTTGTGGGGGATTTAGCCTTGGTCGCAGGGGGGCTCCACCACTCTGACACCTTCTGACGTTTGTTAACGGGTGTTAAGGGCTAGAGACGACTTGGCCTTGCCGAAATTTTTGGCAGCGCGTGTTATGGTGCTTTTTGTAACCCAATCTGGGACATCTTTGGACAACAGACGATGGCCCTAAGGGGAGAAATGCACACCGCCGATGGGCTTAAGCCCACGCGGCGGTGCGCAGAGACTTTAATCGACTGGTAGAAAAACGGGCATGGTAGGGAGGACAGAGCGGTAGGACGTTGTCAGGCTTGTCTCTACTTTGAAAGCGTCGCGATACTTGTGCCGTTGCAATTGGACATAGCGCGCATATCTGGCATTAAATGAGGGCAGGGCGCCTTTGTCGAGGATAATCCGGTCAATCCAAACCGACCCTGCCGCTGTCGCTTTGATCTGTATGCTGTGCCGTGAGACCCTGATGTTACTTCTGTATTCTGTACTTTCGAGCGTTCTGGCGGATTCGCACAAGCTTTCGATTTTGATGTGACCGGTGTTACGGTTGAACAGCCCCAAAATAGCGAACTCAGTTGCGTAGCTTGAGCCTGCTTGCATCTGAACTGCGGGCAGGCTTTTGTAGCGTGATAAGTTCCCAGACCCTTCGATGCTGTCTGAAAAATGGCTTGCACGGGCAAAAAGCACGTCTGGGGGGCATTGGTAGAACCCCTTGATGAATAGTTCGACTGACATATCCGACTCCCCTTTATGAAGTTTTGATCGGTGGAGAGCCTGCGCTAAAGTGTGAGGCATCCGCCGAGTCTACAGAGTTCACTGCATGGGGATTCGTACTGATTCAGTATGGCAACAGAATGGCTGACTTCAGCTATAGTCTTGGTTAAATTCGAGGTTTCGCCCTATTTTTGACGCCTCATAGCTTTTTCGGCGGAGGGTAGGCAGCCAAAACAGGAAGATGAAAGGGCGCGCTACTGCATTGAACAAAGTCGCGTGCCGCTTTCTGATCAGGGGGTTACGGGTTTGGTATTTAGGATCAAAGGACCACCCGGCCGCATGGTGAATGTCAGGTTTGGCGGTAAAACGGGGTGGTCTGATGGTTCAAACGACACCCGCCGCAAAACAGAGCCGATCAGGATCATGATTTCCGTTTCGGCATATTGTGCACCAATGCAGATACGCGGTCCGTCACCAAACGGAATATATTGCCCGCGGGGATATTTTCGATCAAGAAACCGGTCGGCCTTATATTCCGCCGCATCTTCCCAAAGCAGCTCGTTGCGGTGCAAAGAATAGACCGGAAACATGATCACATCACCCTTTTTAAAGGTGACACCTTTGATTTCAGTTTCGTCGCTGGCATCACGTGCGAAGAGCGCACCAGCAGGATACATCCTTAGAGTTTCACGCACATGTGCTTGCAGCTTGGGCATCTGTGGCAAGGTTGCAAACGTCAGCGGACCGTCTGGGCAGGCGGCGGTTATTTCGTCCCTAATTTCTTTTTGTACATCTGGATAGAGCGAGAGCAGGTAAATGCCCCATGCAATCGTGTTTGCAGATGTCTCATATCCGGCCGCAACAAAGGTCAGCAAGTTATCGATTGTGGTCTCTACATCCTCGTGATCGGATTCTAACGCTTCGATCAGCAGGTCTAGAAAATCCTGAGACTCTTCATGCGGGTTCGCCTGACGATTGGCGATAACATCCCGTGTGAGTTGCCTTAGGTCGGTGATGGCTTTTTTGCTTCGAAACCACTTCAGACGAGGGAGCCATTTGGGCAAGCCCATCAGGTCAAACAGCGACATATAGCTGATATAGTCGGTAAACTGCCGCATGCCTTGTCGGATGTCACGTTTGGAGACGGCTTCACTGCCTGAAAACATGACGCGAGAGATGTTAGTTAACGTCGCTTCTTGGGCCGAGTCCGCAATATCGACTTCACCATTCGCCCGCTCAAGGAAGTCAGCAAGCTCTTCCCCAGTTTTTGCAAAATGGCTGGTTAGGACTGGCAGGTTTCGGGCGGCGAATAGGGGAGCATAACGGTGCCTTTGAGCCCGCCATTGTTCGCCTTCGGCCAGAATCATGCCTTTGCCAACCGCGGGGCCAATAACGTTTCTGGTGAACTCGGACTTAGGGAATCGCCGCCCGACACCGGCAAGAAGCTCGGTGACCATTTCGGGGTCACAAACGTAATGAATTTTGGCGGGCCCTTTGAGGTAACGTTGGGTAAGCGTCGCGTCAGGGATCACCGAGAAGATATTCTTCCCGGCCTTCTTGGCAAAATCAAGAAGGCTCATGTCTGCGCCAGCAAGCTCAGCTTCGATAGGGAATGGGGTGGCCGATTGTGTCGAGCGCGGGGGATTTTTTGCAGTCACCGTAAAATGATCCTCAAAATTTTGTGCTTTAGGTTGGCCCGCTTACGATGCGCTTAAAAAGGTGGTTTGCCCACCTAATTCTTGCCATATTTGCGCCAGATCCCCAATTTCCTACCGTAAACTTCTATTTCTGGTTCTGCTTTGTGCACATAAGGTACGGCTTGGATGGAGGCTGAATTTTGTCGGTAGCATTGTGTCGCTACGGGTGTTGGTGCCTGTGGTATAGATGATTATAAAAGCCCACTGGGGCGTCTTGGTAGCGTACCTTGTCGTATTTGGCCTGTGACATCATTCAAATACTTGAACACCTTTAGAAAAAAATTCAACTTTTTAGGGAAGAATTTCCAACATATTTTTGCCAGATTGCTTACATAAGATTATCCCAGCTTGAGTCGACATGGTAAATGCAGTTCGCAGATCATGTTGACATTATAAGAATGGTGCGGGGGAACGTACTCATCACCACGCAGTACGCATACAGGAGAAGACCAATGAAAATACTCATGGTAGACGATGATCCAATTGCACTGGACCTGCTAAAGACATGCCTTCAGGAAGCTAACTTTCCTGATGTCACTGTCGCGCAGTCAGCAAAAGAAGCTGAGGCGATGATTGCCGATCCGTCTAGGTCGTTCGATTGCTTCTTGCTTGATATTGAAATGCCCAAGAAAAACGGCGTTGAGCTGTGTAGCTACATCAGGGGTATCGACCGTTACCTGATGACGCCTGTACTGATGATTACGCGCCTGAATAACAGTGCTTCCATCGAAAAATCCTTTCTCAAAGGTGCAACGGATTACATCGTTAAACCGTTTGACTTTGATGATGTTAATGAGCGCATTCAGGTTGCGCATCGCTTGGTTCTTGATCGTAAAGTGGCGATTGAGAGCTACCTTGCCACGCAAGTGCAGGCTAAAAAGCACAACCGGAATGGGCCGTCTGAAATCCGTCAGCGCAAGACTACAATCCTTGAAAAAGATCACTACGAGATCGAGGACACAGGGCTTCTTCCTGATTTCACTTTAGAAAACTACATCAACAAAATGATCCGCGCTGAATCTTCTGACGTGGAAGTGATGTGTGTTAAGGTCGTGGATATGAAACTGCTGTCCAAGAGCCTTGGCAGGGAAGAATTTAATGCTTTCATCGCGGACCTTCTGGCCGCCATCAAAGAGTATGCTGGAAAGAATGAAGTTTTCATTTCGCACCTCGGAGACGGCGTCCTTCTTTGCGCGGCGGATCAGGTGAACTATGGCGATCCGAGGCGCATTGAAAAAGGCGTGCGGAATATTTTGGCGAAAACCAACACTACTTGGAGAACCGGTATGGGGAGCACACCCGAAATCTCCATTGGTAAGCCTTTCAAAGTGAGTAGGACTGGCCGCCCCAACTTTAATCGTTTGGTAAAGGTCGCTCTTGCGCGGGTTGAGGCCAGAGACTTAGATAAAACGACGTTATATTCTAAAGTAGGTTAGGCCTTATTCGCTTTTGAGCGGTCTGCCTTCTCCGTAAGGATTCTAAAATTTGGGGCCGTGAATGATGTGGGGATGTAAATTTTCACCTCCCCAGCCCAAGTGCAAGTGTGGCATCGTTGACCCAGAGTGGGTGTGACTTCAGTTGAGAGTGCTTTTGTTAAGTTATTGATTTTTCAGGATGGTGTGATCTGTGACGATTTCGAAATACTATGTTTCAGGGCGCTGTTAAGTGGCTGATTTTGTAACCGGAGTGACTTGGAAGCGGGCGGCGCTTCTTTTTCTATGCGTTATTGTTACATCCTTCTTGATTTATGTGACCGCACAGTCACAATCATCCCGAAGCAACGCTGTATTTGATACCATCACGTATGACAGCAGGGCTGCTTTGGTCGCTCGAATTGGCCAGATCGAGCGGACATTGGATGGTGCTGCCGGGTTGGTGGATGTTGCTGATCGAGTTTCTCACGATGAATGGCATGCATATATCGCTGCATTGTCTGTTGAGGATAAAATGCCCGGCATGATGGGTATCTCCCTGATCGAGCCGATGAAAAACGGAGTTCAGGTTTCCAACCGGCCGATCCTTCCTGCAGGCTTGCTTGATGCAGAGGAAATCTATCCGAAACCGATCCCTGACGTGGCTGCTCCAAATGACAGCTTTGTCGTCACTGTAATCGAGCCACATGAAGTAAATGGTTCGGTCCTTGGTTTGGATATTGCCTTTGAAGAAAACCGTAGAAAAGCTGCAATAAAAGCGCGCGATACAGGGCGTATCGTTATTTCGGATCCTATTACGCTGGTTCAGAACGGGAAAAAGCGTGCCGGATTTATTGCGTTACGCCCCCTGTATGGAGATGAATCCTCCGCGCAGGATGTCCAAGCACGACGTGAGGATTTCCGTGGGTGGGTCGCAATGGCATTTGACGACGAATTATTCGTTGACCTATCCGGTGGGCAAGGAAGCAGTTTTAATCTGGAGGTAATCGGCCTTCAGATAGCGGCTGATGATCGCAGGATCTTCACGTCTAGTCCGGACGCTGCTGTGGATCAGGCAAAGGTACAGACAACGGATGTTATCGAAGTATTGGGACGTAAATGGGCGCTTACCTGGTATTCCACCCCAGAGTTTGAAAAGGGGCAACGCAGCATTTCTATCTGGGTGATCGCGATTTTCGGAGGGATCATAACACTTGTCATTGCGCAGCAGAGCCTTGCCAATCAGCGCTACACATCGGAAATCGCAAAAGAGGTGGAGTTACGCACGCGAGAGGTGGTGTCGCTTGCCGAGCAAAGCAAGGCGATAATCGATAATGCTTTGATTTCATTGGTTATGGTCTGTGATAATGGCAGAATTTTATCCGCAAACCCAAAGTTTTGCTCACTGTTTGAGCGAGACGAATCCGATTTGGTTGGCCACAATTTTTCCGATATTTTGTCGGGAGCTGAATACGGTGACGGTGTGAATGCCGTTCTAAAACAGTGCACAACACCTAGCGGGAAAAAGCTTCAGCTGAAAATACAATCTAGCAGCTGGATGGGGCCAAGGGGAAATAAAAGGCACGTTGTCATGGTAGATGACATTACGCTTGAGCACACTGCGGTTACCGAGCTTCGCGAAAACGAGCGTCGGTTCAACTTTGCGCTGAACGCCGCAGAAGCGGGTGTGTTTGATGTTGATCTTAACACGGGCTTTTCGGTTGTTTCGCCTTCTTGGTATGCGCTGTTAGAGATTGACCCAGAGACCTTTGAAGGGAACCCGCAAGTAGAGTTCCTGAAAAGAGTTCACCCAGACGATATTGCTGACGTGATGGAAGCTGACAAAAATTGCATCTTGGGTAAAACAAGTCACGCAGCGTCAGAATTCAGGGTTTCTTTGCCATCAGGTGAATGGCGTTGGTTACGGGCTAGTGCCGCTGTTGCAACGCGTGACAGCGACGGCCGGGCAACCCGATTTATTGGTGTGCAAACGGATGTCACGGCGCTCCGCTCGACGCAGGATGAATTGGATAAAAGCAGACTTCATTTCCAGCATATCGTTGAAAACGCACCTGTTCCGCTTGCGCTTTTGGACCGTGAGGGCAACTTTCTTAAAGTCAGTCAAGCTTTGGTGAGTTCTAGCGGCTATAGCGAAGAGGAGTTCATGGCGATGGATTTCCGCACTGTCATGCATGAACACGATCTCGGCGACTTACTGGAAGCGACCAGCCGGCAGCTTGAAGGGACGCAACGGAATTACCGAAACGAGCGGCGTTTCCGGCTTAAGAACGGCCAAATGATTTGGGTGTCCGTCAGTATATCAGTCGCTAAAATCGATGAGCTGGGTAACCTCTTTTTTATTGCACAACTTATTGACGTCAATGATCGTAGAGAGGCCGAGAGAAACAAGCGCGAGTTTTTTGCCAATATGAGTCACGAGCTACGTACGCCACTTACGTCGGTTAAGGGCTCGATTAGTCTTGTACTGGGAACGATGCGTGATCAGTTGCCCGCAAATGCAGCCAAGTTGCTGGACATCGCGCAAGGTAATAGTGAGCGTCTGAATGGGCTGGTTAATGATTTTCTGGATTTAGAGAAAATATCTACTGGCAATATGCCATTTTCCTATGAGCATTCTGACATTCGTGAAATTGCGCGTGAAGCAGGGAATTTGATTGAACCGATGGCTAATGCGAACGGTGTCGAAATCGCCGTTTCTCTTGATCACGAAGTGGCTATGGCGTGGACCGATGCAAATAGGCTAAGCCAAGTATTGACCAACCTGCTCTCGAACGCTGTCAAGTTTTCGGAAAAGGGATCCAAGGTCGACATGTTCGTCGAGCAAACGCTGCACGAGGTTCAGGTGTCGGTCAAAGACACGGGAGCGGGGATTCCCTTGAGCTATCAGTCACGTATTTTCGAACCCTTTAGCCAGAGCAACTCTGTCGAGACCCGCTCCAAGGGCGGTACAGGCTTGGGATTGAGTATTGCAAAGTCTCTCACAGAAGGCATGGGGGGGAGGATCAGCTTTGTGAGTGGAGAAGGGCAAGGAACAGTCTTTACGATCTCGATTCCGAACGATTTTGTGCCAGAAAAGGTGGCGTCTATCGGGTGAACCGTCAGATCTATCAATCGAATATTTCAAAAAATGGAACTGTTGATCTGATTTTTGTTGCCCAAGTGAAGTCAGAGGTTTGATTTCTTGCTTGGGTGCTGTATTCCCCTACTGGGATATTAGGCTGCTGTCAGCGTTAGGGTTGAAGTCTGTAGGCCTTTGGTGGGGAAGGGAATTGTCATGAGTATTCGGAATGTTCCTGACTGGCTAATCAATTATTTCTGTGCATTATGATGCCCAATGGGCATGAGTGTATCGAACAATGTTTGTCTCCTCATGAGGAGAAAATGCCTGAAGGAAATGTGTTTTGTTAAATAAGATAAAAATTCTACATGTTGAAGATGATGCCGACATTCGGGAAATTACTGAGATGTCTCTTTCGCTCAACGACAAGTTTGATCTGGTTCAATGTCCTGGTGGTCAAGAAGCGCTAGATGTTGCTGTAGATTATCGTCCTGATGTTTTGCTTTTGGACGTAATGATGCCCGCGATGAGCGGTGAAGTCTTACTGCAGAAATTGCGTTTACTGGATGGTTACGCTGACATCCCTGCGATCTTCATGACTGCGCGTGCGCAGAAAACAGAGCAGGATACACTTATTGCCGCGGGTGCGATTAAGGTTATTATCAAACCCTTCGACCCGATGACCCTTAGCGATCAAATTATCGAAGTTCTATAGGTTTCTGTTGTTGCAAGGCAGGGGCAGGATTGAAAACTGCTGTAGCCAGCAAGGAGCAAGGCTTGGTCCGCCGTACACGTGATGAAGGGCGCCAGCGCATGGAAATGGTCGATTGAAAAGACTAATGTCTAGGCCTCTATAAGGTGGCTAGGTGCGTTTGGTAGTGGGGGCGTTCACTCGTTTGACTGGCTACGACCCGCCAGATCAATAAGTTGGATGATCTCTGCCCTTATGGTCGCGTCATCGACCGCTTGCCCATCCAGATGTTGTCGTATGGCATCTTCTGTCGTTGCGGCATGGGCGCCTAACTCTCCAAATCCGAGGGTCCCTGCGGTTCCTGCGATCTTATGCGCAATCGAGCAAATTTCTTCGATCGCCTCTGCTCTGGCCGCGTCGTCATCTAATCGACCATATGCATAGTTTAACACTGCACGCCGTTTTTCTAGTTCGATGAGAAACCGGGTTCTTACTTTAGCCAGACCCGCAGATAGTTCAGTATTCATTAGCCGAATAGCCTTCTTGTGAATGCCCCGTTTTGCTTAGGGGAAGTCTCAAGCGCATTAGCTTCGCTTTCGGCATTTTGTAAAGTCTTCAACAGTGCATTCACCGAGCTGCGCGAAGAGCGCCAGTCGAGCTGAACAGGCTCGCTCACAACGGCGTGCAACACCATGGGGCGGCCATCACAATAATATAGATCCATTTCGCGCAAGCGTTGCGCAACAGCGGTTTGGAATTCTTTCTGGTCAAACGATCTGCCTGTGTCACGGACGCAGGCAAAATCACCTTCGCCTGCATGCGCTACAAAGAATTTAAAGGGCTTCAGGCAATCGGATATGGCTTCTGCGACATCAGTCATCGCAAATTGGAATTCATACTGGCTGGCACCTCGGAAAATGTGTTTGGCGTCTTTTACCGCAACGCTGAAAACGCAATTCCCAAAGAGGGCGGCACGCGACATCTGGAGAAGATAATTTTCAAGCGAAAGATAATCAATAACTCCATCAACATCCACGATATGCAGGCGTTGGCTGGTATCAGCCGGGTTCATTATCGCGTTATCGGCTCCGCTCCAGTTGACTGGATTGCGGTCCTGCTGCTGTTTGCGCTCTGTCACCAAGGCGTCAATGAGTTTCAATCGGGAATCTAATTCCTGAATGTCGAAGGGTTTGGTGATATAGTCTGTGGCACCAGCAGCGAAGGCGCTGTCGACATATTTGCGATCGGCCATTGCTGTGATCATCAAGATCGGGGTCCGCGCGTACTCTACCGTATTGCGGAGTTGGGAAACCAAAGAGATCCCGTCCATGCCCGGCATTTGGATGTCAAACAAGAGACAGTCAAACGGGTCTGTTGTGGCCTCAAGAATATCTAGCGCTTCTTGTCCTGACTCCGCCAAAACAACCGACGCGTAGCCGAGTGCATTCAAGATTTCTGACAGCAATTCACGAATGATCTCGTCGTCGTCTACAGCAAGGATTTTCATTTCTTATGCCCTTCAAATGCAGCGCTATGTACTGCCGTGCTATTTGTGCTCATCTGAATACAACCTAGGGGCACAATTGGGCGTAAATATGGTTAATGGATGTAAAAAGGGGCCATTGTTGAAAAAACGGCGATTTTAATGGGGGAGGATACGTAATTTCTGCCGTGCGAATACAGCTTCAGGTTGTGTCTGCCGTTGCATTTCTGGGGGTCATTCCCTCGTGTTTATTGGGAATTATTAACAAAACGTTTATTTTGGCGGGCGGAGTGCATTCGCCCCTATCACTGTGGCTGAGATCGATGTTTTAGTAAAAAAATACTATGCGATTGATGCATTTCACCTCACAAACGCAGCGATTCCACCTCTGTTGCCATATCTTCGGCTAAATTGACGAGGTCAAATTGATCCGTCGCTTGGTGCATTTCAAGGCGCAATGCTGTTATATTTGCCTGATAGCGACGGGCAAGCCTTTCGGGGTTTGCATCAGCGGGCAATTCGCCCTGCTCTCGGGCCGCAGCAAAGGCCAAAGCGATGTCACGCCGAATGGCCCCCATATAGTCACGGGCCTTTTCAGCAATCAGGGGATCAGTCGAGCGGGTATCAACTATCGTTTTGGTCAGCATGCAGGCTTGGCGTTTTGCATCGTCAGGGTTCAGCTGTGGATAGCTCCGCAAGTGATCAGCCAGACCTTGTAGGGGCGTAGCCGCCTGTGCTATCTTTTGGGCCAATAGCTGGCGGGAGAAATTGAAATACTTCTCTAGCGCCAGCAGGTAGAGGTTCTGCTTGCTCTGGAATGCCGCATAAATACTGCCCGGCTTCATGCAAAGCGCCGCCTCAAGGTCCTTCAGAGACGTTGCATGATACCCTTTGTCCCAAAATAGGGACATGGCAGCATCCAGTGTCTTGTCACGGTCATAAGGGGCGGCGCGGGGCATGGTCAGGTTTCTGCCTTGGTCAGTTGCTTTAGAATGTTCGTGTAGTTGTCGACGCCTTGTGCACCAGTGACAAGGTGCTGGCGGTCAAAAACCACCGCAGGAACGCCCTGAATGCCTTGCTTGGTCCAGAAGGCTTCGATCTCGCGTACGTCTTTGGCAAAACGCTGATCGTCAAGAACAGCAAGAGCTTCGGCGCGGTCCAGACCGTTTTCGCCTGCAATATCTGCCAGCACGTTGATGTCTGACAAGTCACGGCGATTGGTGAAGTGCGCGGTAAACAGCGCCTGCTTCATTTCGTGTTTGCGCCCTTGGGTTTCAGCCCAATGCAGTAATTGATGGGTGTTGAATGTGTTGTGCATCCGCGAGCCTTCACCCCAACCGAACTCAAAGCCCAGATACTTGCCAAGGGCGGTCATCTGCGTGCGGCTTTGTTCGGATTGCGCACGGGTCGAGCCGTACTTCTCACTGATGTGCTCAAACGTGTCTTGGCCTTCAGGGGGCATGGTCGGGTTCAATTCGAACGGATGCCATTGAATTTCATGCGGCGTGCCTGTCGCTTCTAGCGCCTGAGCAAGCTGGCGGTAGCCAATAATGCACCAAGGGCACATGACATCAGAAATGATATCAATACGCAGGGGGGAGGTTTCATTGGTCATACCGGCTCCGTTTGTGTTGTGTCATGTTCTATTTAAATAGGGCAGGCGGCCCGGAATTGGTAGCCGGGGCGCCTGTTGTTTTAGGACCGTTTAGTCTGCTTTTTTCCATGCAAACTTTTCAAACACTTTGTCCACTGGTGTTTGTGCCAGATGGTTTGTGTAGTTCGACATGATTTTCTGGCTGTAGCCCAAGATCACTTCGAGGATGTTGCGCTTGGTAAAGCCCGCATCCAGAAACGCTTGTACGTCAGCTTCTGCAACATTGCCGCGATCACGAACCAACTGCAGGGTAAATTTGCGCAGGGCTTCAAGGCGGGCGTTGGGCAGGGGGGTCTCGTTGCGCAAGGCTTCGGTGATGGCGTCATCTACCTTCATCATCTTCGCGATCCCTGTGTGAGCAGGCACACAGTAGTGGCATTCGTTCTCGACGTTGATGGCCTGCCAGACAACTGTCAGCTCGTCGTTGTCAAAGCTGGAGTTCACAAAGGCTTCGTGAAGTTTCTGGTAGCCTTCCAAAAGGCCGGGTGCTTCGGCCATGACGGCGTGCAAGCCGGGCAGACGGCCATTTGCGGCAATAGATTTTGCAACAAATTCTTTAGACGCTTCGGGGGCGGATTCTTCGGTGTGGATGGTGAAATCAGTCATTAGTTTCTCCTGAGGTTATGAGGCCAGCCAGTGATTGGCTGTTCGTTGTGATCCATATATGGGCAGTTTGAGCGATTGCTCAATGGTTGATTTGAGTAATCACTCAAATGTGAACGTAAACCTCTACGCGCGACATGAGCCGGCTTTGGACGGCAAGGGAGCGCTGTCAGAAGCCTCTGAAAATACACCATGTGGGGGGAATGCGACGTTTAGAGAGTTTCCAGACGTTAACAGCAATGCTGGCTCATGCAGTCACATAGCTGAAATATTCGGATCATACGAAAGCACGTATTGTCAATTGGCGTCGGTTTGCTTCCAGATCGCTGCGATTCTGACGTCTGCTATACGGGGGTCCCGCTAATGTCGTCTACTACTACGAATACACAAAGCCATACGTCCAGTTCGAACTGGCTGCCTTGGTTCAAGGTTCTTGGGTTGGTCTATTTACTCCTGATTGCCGTTTCCATGATCAGTACTGGCTTTAAGGTTGCTGCAGGCGATCAGGCTAAGGAATTATTTGCATTTGCAAGCAATCCACTCACCGGCGTTATCGTCGGAACAATTGCAACCGCGCTCATCCAGTCTTCCAGCACGGTCACTTCTATCATCGTTGGCCTTGTTGCGGGCGGTCTGCCTGTCGGAATCGCCATTCCCCTGATCATGGGGGCCAATATGGGCACAACGATCACCAACACCATCGTCAGCTTGGGTCATGTGCGTCAGGGCGAAGAGTTCCGCCGCGCATTCGCTGCGGCAACGGTGCATGATTTCTTCAACCTTTTCAGCATTCTGATATTCCTGCCACTGGAAATCATGTTCGGGTTTCTTGAAAAGATCGGCGTCTATCTCTCTGGCTTTATGGTCGGTGGCGATTCAATGGCGATGGGTGGGTTTAACTTTATCAATCCGATTGTGAAGCCTCCGGTTAACGCTCTGAAAGATGTATTTCAAAGCATAGGCGCCAGTGACATGGTGATGGGCATTGCCTTTATTGTACTCGGCATTACCCTGATTTTCTTGGTTATTACAGCCATCGGTAAGTTGCTAAAGGTTCTCATGGTGGGGCGTGCCAAAGCAATTTTGCACACAGCTGTTGGCCGTGGCCCTCTCTCCGGCATCCTGTCGGGTACGGCTATCACGGTTCTGGTTCAGTCGTCATCGACCACAACCAGCCTTGTTGTGCCGCTTGCGGGATCGGGCGTGTTCAGCCTCAAACAGATTTACCCGTTCACTTTGGGCGCTAACATCGGTACGTGTATCACGGCACTTTTGGCGGCCACAGCCGTTGACGGGGCTAATGCAGTCTTCGCATTGCAGATCGCATTGGTTCACATCTCATACAACGTGATCGGTGTCGCGGTAATCTATGGGCTGCCTTTCACACGTAACATCCCAATCTATGCCGCTGAGTGGCTGGCTGACCTCGCAATGAAAAGCACACTCTACGTTGCTGCTTATATCGGGCTGGTCTTTTTCATCGCACCCGTCGCGCTGATTGGCATTAGCCAACTGATGGGCTGGTAAATTCAAGGAGATATGAAATGAGCGATTTTAAACAACGTAGCGAGTCACTTCGGGCACAGATCACTGACATGGAGCAAACGCTTGGCACCATGAAGAACCAGCTTCAGGCCGAAGAAGAGCGCGAGCAACACGACGCGATTGACAGGCTTGAAGAATACCTTGGTGATCTGGAGAACAAGCACGCCAAACTACAGGACTTCTGGAAAGTTCTACGTACAGAGGTTTCCGGTATTTTCTCGGGCAGCCGTTCTGAGGTTGGTAAGGACAAGTAAAGTCCTGACTTACGGACCTTGCTAGCGGGAATACGCATGCATCGTTCGACAAATCCGTCTGAGGTTGGGCATCCCCTGACTCCAGACGGATTTAGCTTGCGGTTTCGGAAATTTCGAGCTTTGAAGCTCTACTGAGGACCGCAACACCAACGGGTCTTTCCCCGCGTGGTTGTGAGCATGGCTTGCTGCTTATCCCTGCCTATTGTTGTCGGCCCAATTTTGCACTAGTTACATGCATCGCTGATTAAATAGCAGATGGAATTACTAAGTGTCTGAAAGTAATGTGTATAACTTGCATCAAAGTGCAAGGCTATCCGTCGCACCGATGATGGACTGGACATACTAACGATAAAATCAAATATAAATCAGTGGCTTGTGGTAGGTGAACTCACATGTTGTTCAAATGGTTGTTCAAAGTGGGCTGAAAAACAAAAAAAGATTGTATATTCGGCGTGCAAATCTTGACCTGACAAGCTTCGGGGCGACCACCCGAATGACCAGCCCCAGCTCAAAGCGGACATGGCCGAACGACATCAAGGGCGGAAACCGGTCATTCGCTGCGCTCGCGAGAAAATCGGCACCTCGGGCGGGAAGCGGAAGTTCGCTGCAAGAGCGAATATCAATACCTTGTCGCATTTTCAGATCAACGCGAAAGGTACCTATCAACGAGCGGTAGAATCTGGTTAGGGTAGCCTCAATTGAACTCTTTTTATGGGAAGCAATAATGTTCTCGTTTCTAGCAACGATTTTTTCGGGCAAACTTGCGAAGACGATGGTTGCGATCTGGACCGGCGACAAGGATCTTATTGGGACGGCGACCGAACTTGGCGCAGAGTTCTTCGACGCAAAGCTAAACGATTACCAAGAGGCTCGAAAAGCCCAACGATTCTTTGCCGAAATCGAGGATGAAGTATTCGAGAGTGTTCAAGCCTACGCTGAAACTGAATTCCGGTCTGTCTTGCCTGGTGATGTTAAACTTTCGATTGAGACTGCGCTGTCCTATGTCTGTAGCAATAGGTTTCTAGAGACCTGCCTTGAGCACGGGCTACGGACTGAGGTGATCCTAGATGTTTTTCACAAGGAGAACATAAGAAAGCCATCCGAGCTGTGTTTAGATGAAAGCGTATTCTTTTCACTGGGTAACCATGTCGTTGCTAAAGTCGTCTCTTGTATTGACGCATTTCCAAAATTCTCACTTGAAGCTTTAAAAGCCGTGTTGGCTGACACGTCGGAAATTCTTGATCGTGTGTCTCGAATCGAATTGTTGGTCAATGATCTCCACCATACTACGGTAAAACCAAAATCGCCGAATGAAGTGATTTATCGAACTGCGCTTACAAACAAGCTAGGCAAGGTCAACATATTTGGAGTTGATACTACCGGCTTACCGAAACGCTATGACCTTTCGCTCGCTTATGTAAATTTGACTATTTCTGGGCGTGAAACAAAAAAATCTGAAAGTTCGGTAAAAGTAATCTCTCTTGCACTCAGAAACCCTCAACCTTTAACGATCGTAACTGGCGAACCAGGATCTGGAAAGACAACTTTGCTTTCTTGGCTTGTGCTTTCAATGGTGAAGAAACAGCTTCCCGAACAACTTAGACATTTAAACGATTTCTTCCCCGTATTTGTCCGCCTCAGAGATTTCGCGGGGCAGCCTTTCCCAGAGGGTAGCGAGCTCGTTACATGCTCGCTTGGGGCTTTTGGAGCCAAACTTGACACTGATTGGGTCAGTGACATTGTGAAAAACCGCAAGCTTCTTTTTATGCTTGATGGCTATGATGAGCTACCTGAAGGGTGCCGAACTCGAGCTTCACGGTGGGTGGAGGAACTCCTGGCAGCATGGCCTGAATCGAAGGCAATACTTTCATCAAGACCTTATGCTGTCGCAGAAGTCGATCAGCTCGTAAGTGAGTGCGGCACAGCCAACCGCGAATTGAATGTCCAGCCCATGGATCCTGATCAGGTAAGTCAGCTGATTTCTCGATGGTACAAAGCCTACGAACATCAGGTCACACATAATCAAGAGAACAATGAGAACGACCTAAAACTGCTTCAGGCCCGCCTCATCAAGCAGGTTTTTTCAAATAGGATATTGCGAACCATCGTACGCAACCCATTGATTTGTTCACTACTTTGCTTTGTGAATGCTGATCGCAAAGGCATTGTCCCGAGTGATAGAGGCGAATTATACAGAATTGCGACAAGCGCATTAGTGGCGCGACGGGACGCAGAGAGGGGCATCGAAGCCGAGAGCGGCGTTGTCTTGACTGACCGGCAGAGCACAAAAATTCTATGCTTCATCGCCGAGTATTTCTATCTCCGAAAAAGCTTTCAAGTAAGGCTTGAAGACGTTGCGGGAAATCTCAAGGAGTATTTGCCCTCGTTGGGCATTGAACCATCTCAGTCTGATGCCATTTTACGGTATCTCGCGGAACGAAGTCACGTCTTGAGAAGCCCAACAGTGGGTTCAATCGACTTTTCTCACAAAACATTTCAAGAATACTACTATGCTCTACGAATCGTAGAAAAAGGAATGGTTGAGTGGGTAAGGGACAACTTCACTAATCCAGATTTCAGTGTAGTTTGCGCTTTCACAATGTCTCTTTCGACACCAGCTTTTGCGGATCAATTGGTTGCTGGCTTGCTCGAGAAACTGCCAAATTTGGGCGAGGCAGATCGCCGTCATTGCATGTTAGTCTTGCAGGGATCAATTCGTGACATCGCAGAACTGAGGCCAGAGCTACGGGAGACGGTGAGAAGCCATTTGGCGGAAGTCCTTCCCCCCAAGAACAGCCAAGAGGCAGATGAGCTTTCCGGCAGTGGGGCGATTATCGTAGAACCGTTAGGCGAATTTGCGGTTAAAGAATCCAAACAGTATTGGCCTTACTGCATTGCAGCACTCATTGGTTCGATGGAGCCAGACGCGTTATTCGCCCTTAAGCGGTTTGCTGAGTTAGATGACCCCGAGATAGACCAACTCCTTGTAAACGGACGACCTCTGTTTCCCAATAATGCTTATAGTCGTGTAGTACTGGCAAATTGTACAACGTTGTTGGCCATGGAAATAGTGACCAAAGAGGACGCGCACGTTGCGCTCCAGCTTCCTAGACTACAGCAATTAATCGTCAAGACTGATCTGGATGAAGAAACGTTGAGAGGTTTGGCCGGGTTGAAATCCCTCAAACACCTCGTTCTTCAAAGAAAATGCGATATTCAATCGCTTTCATTCCTGGATGGTTCTAAGCAAATTGAATTGCTGGAGTTGTACGGTGCGGAAGCGCTTCCCTCGACAGAATTTGAGAAAATTGGCCTTTGCGAAAATCTGACTAAGTTGGTGATTCATTCTGGGAAGCTTGAGGCCGTTGATTTTGTAAGAAAATTGCCTCGCCTAGAGTTTATTGATCTTAGCGAGTCCTTGAATTTTTCAGACTTATCACCTCTGCGTCGTGCTAATGGCCTTAGCGAAATCAAACTTCCTTACTCCTGGATGTATGATCAATTCGACTTCGACGCAGACGACGTAACTATGAACAGGCTCCAAAGAGAAGTCAGTGGCTCAGATGATGACATTTTTGAATTCATAGGAGACATCGATGAATTCAGTGAGAACGAACTCATTTCCCAACGTCTAATTGATCAACTTGTTCAGGAAGATGCTGCGTACCAAGGGTTTGATGAACTGGATTTCAGTGTTTGAAGCAAGCCTCCGCATCAGTTTGGCGACACGATTATAACTCTATCAAGCCACACGCATCTCAGGACAACAAAGAAACCATTGCCGCTCGACCTGCACTTAAGCAACTGGAGAGTTCTAGGCCGTGCACTCTTTAGTAAGCGGTGCGTCGATCCCACCTATTTGACGTAATTCCACGGTAGCAGATCGTTGATCTGGCTTTGTTTGTGGCCTGCAACGATGGCTGTGAG
>NZ_JACIEI010000012.1 GCF_014196805.1 Sulfitobacter undariae
GCTCACAGCCATCGTTGCAGGCCACAAACAAAGCCAGATCAACGATCTGCTACCGTGGAATTACGTCAAATAGGTGGGATCGACGCACCGCTTACAATGCACTGATTTAACAGTAACAAATTGGTTGCGGGAGTGCGTCACTACCGAAAACGAACAGTTGTTGCGTTTCAAGTGTAATAAAGTTGGCCATGTATTGGACCCAACATTGACCAGCCGACCAAAAGTTCAACCTAAGCTCACATTATGTTGGTCTCGTCAGCCGACATTTTTGCAAAAGGAACAAAACTTCCATCGCCAGACTCACTCATGTCTAACACACCTACCAACAGACTCACTGTTATCGGTAATTCAGTACGCCATTTAGATAGCCATCGATTTATCAGTTCCGTGGCATCGGATTCATTTTCAGTGACCAAAACGATTGTAACACCATCTAAGTCACCTTCAGTAGCTTCGTAGTGGGCTTGATGAACAAATTCACGAGCCCTTTGCCCTATGAATTTTGGGTGCGAAATCAATTTAACTTCGAAGCCTATGTTTCCTCCATTTAGCTTTACCGTAAAGTCTGGATACCCCCGTTGGTTTGCATCTACTTGGCCGTGGTGCTTAATCAGCCAAGCGTGGACCGCCCTCTCAGCGCCCCGGGCACGGTTCATCATGTCACGATGTCTTCGGACATTCTCGGTTCGGACACTTGAGACATCACGGACCTCTTGGATAGCTTCATTCGAGATATCCGATTTCATAAACTCTTTGGAATACCTCAAAAATCCTTCAGGTTTGTACATATTGAATTGAGATATTCCACCTACTCGGCTTGCTTCATCTCGGAGTTCTGGCCTTGGCCCAAGAGTCTTTGGGCCATCGGACTTTACTTTCCACCACCAGTCATCTTTCGCATCGTCTGTTACAAAAACGACTGATTGAATTCCCTGCTCCTTGGCATATGAAAGAAGTTGGTGCCAGATTAGGAAATCACCGTACTTACGTTTGTAATTCACACCGCTATGAACGTACTCCGCTGGTCCGCTTTTGTCCTTATTCGCATCTAGATATCCAGGAGGAATTTCCAATTGGTACCGCTTTTCGGCACTGCTATAGATAGTATCGATCTCTGCTTGCTTGCTAACTTCAGGTCCAACACGACCACTGAAGAGTGTCTCGATCTTATCTTTAAGCGGATCAGGCTCTGTCAGCTTTTGCTGGTCCCTTTGTATTTCCTCCAATGAAGCAAGGAACGTATTGGCAAGTAAATCGAAACCATCGACCAATGGCGCGGGGTCGATGAGGGAGTGACGCCGCTCCAATTGCAACTTTTCGAGATCAATGCGCAGTCCATCTTTCGCCTTACTCACGACATTCTGAACTTCAGAGAAACGCTTGTTCTGATCCGCTAGGACGGTAAATCGGTTGCGCTGAAATTCTAATGCCACATGATGCGGTATCCAAATCCGTTCGGACAGCTTACCCAGAATATCCAAAAGCTGATCACGCGTCGAAGCTTGGTAGCGATAAAGGTTCAGCAGCACGTTAGTGTCGAAGACGAATAGCGCCGTTTCCCAGATTGCCTTATAATCAACGGCTGCTCCAGGGTCGAACTGAGGGAATTGTCCCTTCATAGCTTACGTTGCTCCAATGGCTTATCTCTTATACATCCTAAGCGGTTGCCTTATACTTTGACCATATGCGATTTTAATGAATGCGATGGTCTTGTTAAATTCTACGCGACCTCAATCTGTTGAGAACTTGATATTTTTGAATTCTTAAAAACGGTCGTTATCCGAGTTCTCGATACCAATGTATGATACAGCCACTGTTGCCCTTACAAATCAGATTCCAAAATTATCAATACCCCCTATCGTAACGAATCGCAAACCCAGCTATGAAGGTGATGAGTTTCGAGAAGGAGGCACAATGAACATCGGCTACGCAAGGATCAGCACTGACGGTCAAACCCATGCTGCACAGATCAACGCATTGGAGGCTGCGGGATGTGCCAAGATTTTCACCGAGACCGCTTCTGGTGCAAAGAAGGATCGACCTATTCTAGCTGAAGCACTGGCGTACCTTCGTCCAAACTCTGATGATAAACTGGTTGTCTACAAGCTGGACCGTGTGGCCCGCAGCCTTCCGCACTTGATCGAGATTATGGAGACGCTGAATGCTGACGGTATCGAGTTCCAAAGCCTTACCGAAGCTATCGACACAAAGACTCCTGGTGGTCGTTTGCTCTT
Source organism: Sulfitobacter undariae (assembly GCF_014196805.1). GTDB lineage: Bacteria > Pseudomonadota > Alphaproteobacteria > Rhodobacterales > Rhodobacteraceae > Sulfitobacter > Sulfitobacter undariae. The sequence goes on from NZ_JACIEI010000012.1 coordinate 2,235, forward strand.
TCACGTGATGGGGGCAATTTCTGCCTTCGAAAGAGACCTCGTAATCGAACGCACACAAGCTGGCCTCAAGGCGGCAAGAGCCAAAGGACGTGTCGGCGGGCGTCCACGTCGTATGACCGACGACAAGATCAACGCCGTGCGTGAACTACTGGCCAGTGGAACGCCAGTGAAGGACGCTGCCACGGCTGTTGGGGTGTCTGTACCAACGTTGTACAGATGGCTACCTGGTGCTTCGCGTTAGGCAGCTAAAGCGGATACTGATCGACTTCGGTTTTGCACGACGCAGGTATGGTTCGATTGCGGTGACAAACTCACGGCGATCCAATCTAGAATTTATGGTAAGCCTTTGGTTGAATAGACTTCAATGAACGAGGGGAGGTCAATAACGCGGGGGAGTCGCCGCGTATCGCCGGTCAGGTCTTCGAGATCGGCTTCAGCTTTCTTGTACACCTTAGCCATCTGAAGAACTCGGCCAGCAATACCAGGGCCACCATCAATCTCTGACCACGCCTGTTTAACAAAGGGCCACAGTTTTATTTCATAGATCAAATCAGTCATAGTGAATTGCCCACCATCGTTTCCAGCGATCATTGGCAACTGTCTCATGAGGTCTAGGACATCTCTATCACAAGCGATCTCCAAGTAACTCTGGGTGTTGGGAATGTCGTCGATGTCGTTCAGGGACAATTCTTGGGGTGGTTGCATTTGGTATCAGTCCTTTGATCAGCTACTTTGCATGCATCAATTCATTAAAAATGATGCTCAAGAATATTTAGCCAAACACTCCTGGATCGGGCCAAGGTTCATGCCGTTGCAGTCTCACTGGCATGATCTCAGTTGCGCCTCCGACGATGCACGTGCAGGATGTTGATGATTGTAATGACAGTACTAATTGTAGGAAGGCGCGATAATGGCAGGAAATGAGGTAGCAAAGGCGGATGGTGGCAAATCTCTGTCGTTGGACACGTCGAAAGGTCAAATTGATATCTCCGGACTGTCGGAAGAGGCGCAACAGGAATTGACAATGTATGCGGCCCGGAAGCAAATCGACCTGCAATCCGCTGCACAGAAGTTGAGCATTGATCTGCAGGGAACGTCCTCTGCCGTGAACAACATGGCGGATGTTACCAGACGCATGACAGAGTCAGGCGATGCCAACACCACACGGATCACACTCGAAAACAGTGCCGGAAAAACAGAAGTGATCATGGGCAACACCGACGAAGCCAAACGCGGCAATGTGGACAAGAAAAATGACACATGGATGTATATCGTCGGCGGCATAGTAGTCTTGATGATTGTTGCATCGGTCCTTAGCAGCTAATGCCAAAAACCATTTTCTTGGGCAACGGGTCCACCGCTGACGCAGTATTGGATCGACACGGGCGCTGGGCGTCCAAGCTGAACGAACAAGATGCACGGCGGCTGCGCAATGATGTCACCGATCTGGTGACGCATGGGAAGTTACTGAGCGATCATGGTGCATCGTTCAAGAGCAAGCGGACGGTTGAATTGACTGACGCGCAGGTCGTGTTGGATGCCCGGTTTGGGGCGGTAAATCTATGGGATCGACTCTTGTTGAAGTTGAGGGCGTAGCATGGCGGCACGGCGCAGGCGTTCAGGCTACAAAGGCAGCTATCCTACAAACTATGGTCAAGAGGCGGCACGGCGGCACATCGCAGAGGCGGCGGAATTGTCCGAACGTCTTGGTGGTATGGACAACGAGGTGAAGGACTTTTTCTTTGGTCTCGATTCATCCCGGCTCAAAGACGTGTTCGTTGCATACGGACGCCAGTTCGGGTTCGATAAACAGGACTATGCAGAACAGACCTTCACCAAGTGGAAGGGTGGAGAACGGAAAATGAGCGGCCTTGTGGCAGGGCGATTGTTCGACCTGTTACCACCGATCATGCCAATGGACTTAAAACTACGTATTGTGGAAGGTTTGTTTGATAAGGCGGGTAAGAAGCGCACCGATCATGTCTTGGCACCGTTGACGATGCCCGCCGCACAGGTCGTGGCTTTCGTGGACCAGACGTTGTTCTCAGACTTGAGTGAGGAGGGCATAGACGCTGGGTTGAAGCGTCAGTTCAAGTGGCTGGCAGGCGACGATGCAGCGGTGTCTGAAAAGCTGTTGAACCATTCCTTGCAGGTCACGTTCGATGCCAAGAAGGCGGCATTTTCGGCGATCATGGACCAGTTTGACCGCGAACGGGAAAACCACGCCGATACCATCACAGAGGTGGTGTCTACTATTCGTCTGCGTCAGCACGAAGTGCGGATCAAGCGGACAGACACAATTGAAGCCCCCAAGGTCGTTGACCCAATGACATTTGAGCGTGGAGGGCGTGAACCGCCCAAGGCGGATAGTGACTACGGATGGCTGGTGTGGCTGGGGATTGGCGGGGCGGTCCTCTACTTCCTGTTTACACAGTGATTCAAAAGCGGGTTGCATGGCTGTTTGTCCCGGCAATGCTGCTAATGGTCGGCTGGGTGGCCACCGATCAGAAGGCAAACCGGGTGGTCCCTTCCATGTCCACTGTTCCGTCCACCATACGGGCGCAGGATATAAGGGTGGTTGACGGGGACACTATTGCGCTGGGCGCTCACAACATCCGCTTGATGGGGTTTGATACGCCGGAAACGTACAGGGCGAAATGCACATTTGAGCGGAACAGAGGGGACGCCGCAACGAAGCGTCTGCGTAACCTCGTGAATGGCGCGAACACGCTTGATGTGCGCCTTACAGGACGCCGTGATAAGTTCGGGCGGGGTTTGGGTGGTCTTTATGTAGATGGGCGCGACGTGGGTGCGTTGTTGATTGAGGAAGGGCTGGCACGGCCTTATCATGGCGGAACGCGGCAAGGGTGGTGTGATGGTACGTGAGCGCCTAACATTGCGCATCCGGTCCTTTGGTGATCTTTGTCAATCCTACCGCCCCTGGACCACATAAGCCCATGATGGAAAATCTCGAACAGCTTTTAAAACTACCCTACCAGACGCTTGCTATTCTGGTCGGTGGCTATCTTGCGTATCGTTTAGCCTACACTGGGCGGGACAGTACCCATAGGACGATTGACACGGCGGCGATTGCGTTGGTGTTTGCGTTTATTGCTCAGGCGGCGTCTGCGTGGGCGCTGGTTACCTACGGTACCAGTTACCCGTCTAAGGCCAACGAAGTGCCTTTATGGTTTGGATATAGTGCAAGCATCGCCGGGATCATATTCGCGTTGATTTCCGCTGCCGTGTGGCGGCGCACCAGCGTCTCAGGCTTTGCATGGTTTCTACGCAAAACGCGGATTTCCTCATCAGACAGGCATATGGCCGCATGGGAAACCATCATTAACAAAGAAGACTCCGGGCCATCATCTATAGCAGTGATTAGGAAAGACGGGTCAGCAGTCGCATGTGAACGATTGGACGCTTTCAAAAATGCGCCTTTTGGCCCAATGATCCAAGGTCAGGATGGCTCAATCGCCTTGTATGTAACATCATCACGGGCTGCGGGGTCAGAAAACTGGATTGACGCTGACCCAAACTATGCAGATTGGGGGCCAGAGATAACAATCATCCCCGCTGGGGAAGTTTCAGAGGTGCGTATCCGACACAACCCATCACTTCTTAGGCGGTGGCGGCGCAGACGGGGCGCTGGGGATGGGCCTGGCGTTGTCCGGGATGAAGACTCCACCAGCTAACGCTGGTTCAGTTGCTGTTTCGGTATTCATAGTCAAGTGATCTACCTCTTGGGTGGCGGCGGTGCTGTCGGGGCACTGGGCGTCGGACGGGTGTTTGTTTCAGGTATGCTTCTACCGCCACCGGGAATTGTGCGGGGTGTTGGCATCGGTGCGGGTGACTTGGCCATGATGTTACCTCTTAGGTTTTGGTGGTGGCGCAGATGCTGGGGCGCTGGCAGTCGGTTGCTGCGAACGAGTTAGCGGTGTCGAAGGCCGGGATGCGGGTTTGGCAATCGGTGCTGATTTCTGTGACATATGATCTTACCTCTTAGGCTTCGGGGGCGGCGGTGCAGTCGGTGCGCTTGCTGTTGGCTGTTGCGACCCTGTGTGCCGTGTTGAATCACGTGACGCGGGTTTTGCAGTCGGTACGATCCTGACGGTGGATTTTGATGGTGGCGTGGGCGTCTTAGCCATCGGCTTTTACCTTTTTGGTTTCGGTGGTGGTGGCGTGGTCGGTGCGCTGGCGTGTGGTTGTTGTGAGTGAATAGAGAGGTATGGGTCGTTAGGGGGGCGTTCGCTCACTTGTGGTGCGGGCTTGGTTTCTCTGTCTCCATCGTCCTTGGGCATGCTTTTTGCCTCTTAGTTGTGTATTGGGGTTAGCGTGAACATACCGCGAACCGGTGTAGTCTGCCACACATAATATGGCAGAAATGGTTGACGGTGGTACAGGGTGCGGTACGGACAGCCAAGTGATGTTCGGGTACGTGGGCGCGGCCAATGGTGAAGGGGGGGGAAGGGGGGATGCTAATAGTATACCTTAGTGGTTGCTCTTCGTTCCCCTAAATCTGTTTGACCAAGCCTAACTACGAATCCATTCATGTTGGGGGACGCCGCAGAGCGGCGGCTTAACCGGGGCCCTGTTGATCCGATGAGTGCCGGAGGCACGATGCGGGTCAATGGTTCCCGTCAGGTAGATCATCATGATACAGGCGATATCGGTCATGGGTCGCGCCCGTGAACAGTTTCAGATCGCGGTAGAGAGATGATTTGATGAATACCATGTGCATATCTTGTTTCTGCTCTGGTGTTGATCTGAGCCCAAGGTTTCTCCCTAAATCCTGAAACAAGGTATCCCTCATCGCCATTGCAACAGGATCATCAAGATCGAATTTTTGACCAAGGATACAAAGCTGATCATATTCACCCAAGCTGGGATATGTGATGATAGTAGCGATGGTCATGCCCGTCAGGTCATTTCGACCACGTGCTGCCTGATGTGAACAAACTTGGTCTTCGTATTTCTTGTCGATGTTCTTCAGATTGTTGCTGATCACAAAATCGATTCCGGACTCCAGCAAGTCCTGAGCCATGTCGATTACGCTGGTGCGGCCCTTCTTGTCTGGTGCACGTGCATCTTCATCGAAATAGATAGGTACAAGCTCATTGAACAGATGTGGGGTGTTCGTGAGGTTCATTGTCCTCAGGTATTGCGACTCTTCCCTATGAGGTTTTTGGCCAGCAGCCAGCTTGAGTTGATCTTCTGCTCGATGGGCCAATGTAATGGAGCTTGCGATGCAGCGTGGTAGGTCTTCAGTCGTCAGTATGACCACGGGACAACCAAGGTTTGACCACCAGCGGTGTTCTTTGCTGTAGTACGTACCGATACGCTGCGCGTAGATATTGATTTCATCTACACCTTTCCCAAATGGGAACCGCTTCGCATCGACTTTCAGCTTGTCCGATTTCTGGTATCCGATCTGGTTGATCCGGTTACACTCATCGAACCCCATAGGTGGTGACATGTACCCCCCAACAACCGCGTCGAATGCCTGTACTTGGGCTGGCAGACCAGCATCCTTCCACGAACACCCTGTGGACTTCTTGGCCACTTTTGCCACCTTTTTCGCCAGTTTAACATCTTCCTTGGTGTCGATGCCGACCAAATCTTCCCACCCCACTTCATCGTATATGACTTGGTAGAGGCCCATCTCACGTATGCAATGTTTTACCCCATCTTGGTTAAAGTCATCCGGGAAGCCTGGATGCAGGAACGCTTTGCTGATCTGTGAATGGGGCCAGTTTTTCAGCAGGCTATGAACGCAAAATACCACCGTGTGGGTCGGATCAAACATTGAATGCCCGTTAATCATCCACATTTCATCGCGGAGTTCCGTCATACGGGTGTAGACAGCAGGCTGCATTGATTTGACTGCATGGAGGAAGCTGACACTACCATTGGCCCCTGCCTGTCGTCGCTCTATCGGTTTGACGCCAAACTCATCTGCGGCTTCTTGGTAGAGCTTGCTCAATGACTTGATGACTACCGCACAGGTGTTGCCATTTTCAATTCCTATGAATTCATTGCGTTTTGCATTTGCCTGTTCATATGATTTGCAGGCGAAACATATAAAGCCTGGTATTGGCGACCACGTGTCTCCATCCCGTTGCGTGGTTCGGTGTTGGCTATCAGCTTCCCGATCCCAGCGCCGTTCCTGTACGTGTTGCATCAGTGCATAGGTCTTGCCGATACCCTCTGGTGCCTGGACCAAAGTGGTACCAGGTGCGTCAGCGACATTACGTAAGATGCCGCTAAGGTTCGCTCTGGCCGTGTCACGACTTAAAGCCTTTTCACCAAACGATGCTGAGTATTTTCGAGGTCGGTTGGATTTTGATTTTTCCGACGCAATGGGGCTAACCTGTTGTACGGCCAGGCGCTGCTCAACAATGTTCAGTGTTTCATCCAGCGTGTATCCATTCGGTAGGAACAACGGGCCGCTGTGAGCGCCGATACCTGACGGGGCAACCATTCGGTAGTCGCCACGCACAAAGGTGGTCGGATTGCCATCATTAGCATGGTTCTTGAAGAACAGGTAATTGTAAGGCTCAAGATATTCGATCCTGGTCGGCTCAGGGTATTGGGCCCATCCACATTCGTGCAGATACCTTTTCAACTCATTGATGAATGCATCCCCACCCTTCAGCGATACCGCCCGTTTGCTCGGTCTACTCTGAGAATGTCGTTCTACCTCCATGATCGCTTTCGCTGACTTGGCCAGCATCAGCGTGTTCGTTGAGCCGGTAGGGGCACGTGACAACATATGCTCTTGGATGACGGTCTGCTCAATGAAATCGCCTGGCTGGAACCCATGGACGTTTGGCTTTTCACCATCCTGGAACATTCTGGTTCCCCAAGGAGATCGGCGCTTTTGGATATATGATGATAGGCGTTCATCAAACTTGATGGGCACACCAAGTGACTGTTGAACGGTTGTGGCCAAATGCACCCAAGTTGACCGGTATAGCTCATGCAGCACCTGGTCCGGTACGTCGCCTTGCCACGTGGCATTGGCCCATGCCGATTTCTTTGCTAATTCATTTGATAGGTGCCGGGTGTCGAATACCAGGTGTATGTGAAGGCTCTTGTTACCGCTGAAAACAGTGGAGTACCCTCTATAATCTTGGTATCGGGACAGTGCTGTGTGTACTTTGTGAAAATCACAAATATCACGTTTGCCAGCAAACCAATCCAACTGCGTTTCCAAAGATGCGGCATCAGGGCCATCGTGTTCAAACGTAAAAACCATCCACCCACCATTGGTGATGCGCTGTCCGGGCGGTGTGTAGCCGGATGCCACACCGCGCTTCTTTTTTGATGGATCGTATTGAGCGAAACGAAGCGGATTGCTGAACAATTCCGCTTCCTTCTGAATGCTATCGTTGTCGTCGCCAAATTCTTGTTTTAACTCCTCCAACGCGCTCTGACTAAAGTTGCCCATCTTGTGATAGAAATGTGGGACATGCAGGTCTTCCTTTGGCAAATAAAGGATTGGTGAAATGAATTCCTTGAACATCCTGTTGAGATGCCTGTTGCTGGCACGTTCGATTTGCCTTTGATGCTTTGGACTTATGGCTAAGTCAGATGGTTTTTTCATGAGATGCCCGTCAGTGTGTTTGTAATCTATTTAGCCTGTCAGACATCTTGTCTGACACAAACAATGCGGATGGTCTGCCCTGTCGTGCTGTGTTGCCTAAATACTGTACAACCATAGGAGTGATGTCATGCAACAAAACAGGATCACGATCAGAAACATTGACGATGCCATTCTGGCTGAGGCCAGAGCTATCGTGCGGTATAATGCTCAGGAAACCATGGGGGCGTTCATGTCGTCTGCCCTGGAAGCATATATCATGTCGTTACCATATGAGGCTGACGACTACTTCATTGATACCATTGACTGATTGCTTTGGTGAAACGCCAGCATTGCTTCATAAGTGTTTTCTCAATTTCAAAGTGCCAACAAGAAATAGCATGGGCTTGTGCATAGACTATCCACTATCCCTTATGTCCAAGGGACCGGTTGTTACAGGTGCCGCGAAATGACCCGGTTCAGATGCTCAACACCCTAATAGACAACACGACAGGGCGGAGCGACATGCGGACAAACATGCTTTCCGAACCGGGCACTCTCTAATTTCGATCAGTTCCCTTGGAAATCAAGATCGTGATCAAGATAATTCGGATTAACCATCAAACATGGCTTCATTCAGCTATACATAGTCATTGGTGGTAGGAGCTATCGCATGATGAATGGAATGACTTCAGCGGTTTCAGGTGAGGTCGCACTTTGAGCCAGGACAGGGACCACTGCCGCTTGTTTCAGGTTGGCACGAAGCAGTCGGTTCAATCCCTTAGCAGAGGCCAACTTGATATTCAGGGGCGAAATTCCACAATGGTGACGTATGTGGTTCCGTTTGAAGATCGCTTCAACAAGACGTTGACGTTGATCGGCTGATGCTTCCACAAATTTCCCTTCTCAGTTTTGGTACGATCTTCCCGACCGCCATCTTGGCATTGAACGAAAATTCTTCAGGTTAGTCAGACTTATGTCCCGGACGCCGGAGTCCGGTTTCAGTCAGACACATTAGCCGCTTTGACCCAAAGCCCGTCCTGTCCCTCGACACCTGCCCAAGCCAAATTCTGCTCCTGGAGGAAGTCACGGACATGATCGTCCAATTCGCCGTTCTGGAATTGGCAGGTGCCGCCATCGGGGCTCCGTGTAAAGAGTATGCCAAACACCTCTTCGTTTGTTTGGCCAAGTGTCATATTTTGGCAGGTTTCTTGAAGCTCCAACAGGTCAGCCAAGATGACTTTGGGATCGAGGTATTTTGGATCGCTGTCCGCCCAGACTGGGGCTGCAATCAAGAGCGATGCGATTGAAAGCGCGTACTTAAACATCATGGGTTCCTTTGTGTGGTGTCGCTTGGTGTAGGACGGTGCTGCTCGACTGTGCTGGGCAGCAAGTATTGGTGACATCAAATTGATCATCTCCCCGGCAGATCGAAGCCACCGCTCCACACGGCTGTACGCAAAACAAACCGAAGATATCATTCGGCGTCACCTGACCCCGTGTCTCCTGGTGAATACGCTTCATAAGCTCCCTGCGTGGCACGACAGAACCGTCAGATATTCTGCTGATGGTTGCCGCTGTAGTGCCCGCTAATGCAGCGAACCGTGACATCGATATGTTGTTCTGTTCGAGAAATTCATTGAGCCTCATCTGACTTACATCTTACGGTTTATGTAAGTGATTCGCTAGTCCCGATCTTCATGAACAGGGGTTCCAAAGCGTTACATTTTTTGTAAAAGGGAAGTATGAAGCAATGAGATCGAACCATTGGCAATCTATCAGACCCTTCGTATGGCACGTGAGCAGGCTGGGCTTTCCCTTGAGAAGGCGGCGGAGTGTATTGGCATCAGTGGGGCCAGCTTCTCGCGAATGGAGAATGGCCTCAGCAAGGTTTCGACTGACAGGCTGGAAATGCTTGCCAGTCTGTATCAGGTATCTGCGTCAGCCCTTATCGAGGGCAGTATCATAACCATGCCCTCCACTGTTGATCTTGATAGGATGCGGGCGGTCGTTGAGGCCGTTCAGAGGGGGGTATACAAGCTCCGTGTAAGGCCCTCATCAGAGAAGATGGGTATTGCCGTGGCAGAGGTATACCGCATGGAGATCGAGCGTATTGTGAATGATCCCAAAGCCGAATTTGATCCAACCCGATATAACAGCCTCATCGAGGCCATGTTCCGAAAGTGAATATATGACGCCCGTCACCCAATCCGAGATCAACAAGGCCGCATGGGGTGCATGTGATACCTTCCGGGGTGTCGTCGATCCTTCGATCTACAAGGATTACGTCCTGACGATGTTGTTCCTGAAGTACCTCAGTGACGTGTGGCAGGACCACATGACACGGTATCAAACTGAGCACCCCAATGCCCCAGAATTGGTAGAGGCTATGATGCAGCAGGAGGCGTTTGTTCTCCCCGATGGTGCCAGCTTCACCGCTCTGCACAAACGCCGCCATGAGCCTGGCAACGGGGAGCGGATCGATAAGGCGCTGCATGCCATCGAAGAGGCCAACATTACCAAGCTGCGGGATGTGTTCCAGGACATCAGCTTCAACAGCAACAAGCTTGGGGATGAGGAACAGAAGAACGATATCCTGCGGCACCTGATCGAGGACTTCGCCACGGATGCATTGGACCTACGGCCCACGCGCGTGGGCCAGTTGGATATCATCGGCGGTGCCTATGAATACCTGATTAGCCGGTTTGCGGCCACGGCGGGTAAGAAGGCAGGAGAATTCTATACACCGGCAGAGGTGTCGTCGCTGATGGCACGTCTGGTTGATCCCCAGGAGGGGGATGACATCTGTGACCCCACATGCGGCTCTGCATCGCTGCTAATGAAGTGTGGCAGGCTGATCCGGCAGAATACGGGCACCAAACGCTACGCGCTGTTCGGGCAGGAGGCTATTGGCTCCACCTGGGCACTGGCCAAGATGAACCTGTTTCTGCACGGAGAAGAGAACCATCAAATAGAATGGGGAGATACAATTCGGAACCCCAAGCTACGGACCAGTGATGATATGCTGCGGCACTATGATGTGGTTGTGGCCAATCCACCGTTCAGTCTGGACAAGTGGGGCACGGAAGCTGCGGAGACAGACAAGTTTGCACGGTTCCGCCGTGGCATGCCGCCCAAGACCAAGGGCGACTATGCCTTCATCCTGCACATGATCGAGACCATGAAGCCCAAGACGGGCCGTATGGCGGTGGTGGTGCCCAATGGTGTGCTGTTCCGGGGATCGACCGAGGGTAAAATCCGGCAGAAGCTGATTGAGGAGAACCTGCTGGATGCGGTGATCGGCCTACCGGAGAAGCTATTCTTTGGGACGGGTATTCCAGCGGCGATCATGGTGTTCCGCAAATCCAAGGCTGACACATCGGTGATGTTCATTGATGCCTCACGGGAGTTCATCTCGGGCACCAACCAGAACGTGCTGGACGATACCCATCTGGAGAAGATCGTGGCGACTTACCGCGAACGGGAGACGGTGGACAAATACGCCTACCGTGCCACATGGGAAGAGATAGCAGAGAATGATTTCAACCTGAATATCTCCCGATATGTGGATACGTTTGAAGAGGAAGATGAGATCGATCTGATGGCCGTTCGTGACGAACGAAGCCGATTGAAGATCGATCTGGCCGAGTTGGAGACCCGCATGGAGGGGTACCTCCAGGAGCTTGGTTATGGTTCCTAACGGGTGGGAAGCATCGTCTCTTGGGGAGTGTGCAACATTCCGTTCGGGAGGAACGCCCAGTAAGCAACGACCAGAGTTTTGGGGTGGTGATGTGCCTTGGGTCTCGGCAAAAGATTTGAAGACACACCTCATCTGTACAGCAATAGATCGACTCACAGAAGTTGGTGCTCGTGGAGCTAAAATGGCTCAGCCGGATCATATTCTGATGCTGGTAAGGGGTATGACGCTTTTGAAGGATGTTCCCATAGGGTTTGTAACCAAACCCGTGGCGTTCAACCAGGACTTAAAGGCGCTGGTCGCCAATGAGAATGTTAACCCGCTATTTCTGTCGTATCTGCTGGTTGAAAAAAAGCGTGTGATGATGGGGCTGGTTAATACGGCAAACCATGGCACAGGTAGGCTTGACACAAATCTATTAAAGGCATTGCCGATAGATATCCCGCCACTTCCCGAACAACGCAAGATCGCGGATATCCTCTCAACCTGGGACCGTGCCATCGAGACCAGTGAGGCGCTGCTGGCCACAGCCCGCACCCAGAAACGCGCCCTCATGCAGAGCCTGCTCACGGGTAAACGCCGCTTCCCGGAGTTCGAAGAGCAGGAGTGGAAAATCGGCGGGTTAGATTTATTGGCAGAAATTCACATGGGGCAAAGCCCGGCTGGTAGCACTTACAACTCGGATGGCATTGGATCGCCGTTATTGAACGGACCCACGGAGTTTACTGACCGCCACCCTGTTGCACGGCAATGGACAACAAAGCCGACCAAGATGTGCAAAGACGGGGATGTTCTAGTTTGTGTGCGAGGAAGCTCGACTGGACGCATGAATGTCGCAGATGGTGCATATTGTATCGGACGTGGTATTGCTGCTGTCCGCAAACGGAATGGTTTGACAGATACCGTGTATCTTCAGCAATTGCTCCATTCTCTTGTAGAGTTGGTGCTCAGCCGGGCCGCCGGATCGACGTTCCCAAACATAGACAAAAAGTCGTTGAACGCGCTTCAGGTACACATCCCTACCTACGAAGCACAGAAAAGAATTGGGCTTGTTCTGGCTGATGCGGACGATGAGATCGACAGCTATGTCGGTGATATTAAAAACCTCCATGCTGAAAAAAAGGCCCTGATGCAGCAGTTACTTACGGGCAAGCGGCGGGTGAACGTAGATGCTTAGTGGGTTGGCAAGAATTTCACTAACCGCCACGGCGATTGCTCCTGTCGGGTTCACCTATGCTGCTGTCGCTGCGTTGAACGACCGATACGACATCATGTTCTTTCTGCTGGCTGGGTCTCTGTTACTTGTCAGGGTTTGCGTCTGGGTTCTGAATGCCACCAAAGGCAAGAGTGCACCAGCATCTGAACGCCACAAGATCACAACGGTTGAGCCAGCCGACCGTGAAAACACAGCTATCATCCTGCTGTACCTGATGCCCTTATTTACCGCTGATTTTGACGATCTGAACTGGATGATCTGGATACCAACATTGCTGATATTTGCTGTGATTGCCTTCACCAGCCACAGCTATTTTTTCAATCCACTACTTGGGCTCTTTGGATGGCATTTCTACAAAGTGGGAACACCTGAGGCGGTCACAAGGGTTTTGATTTCCAAGAGAACTATACGCAAAGGTAACTGCGAAATCACTGGGATCGATCTCGGTGATTATGTAATTTTAGATACGGAGTAATTGATGCCCAGAAGCTTTTTCGCGTTATGTCGCGTTGGTGAAGAAAACGTCGTCCGCCGGATACCTCTCCAGGCCGGAGTGCAGGCAGAGCTTGAACAACTTTTTGATGCACAAGAGGCTGCATTTCTGAATGGTCGCGATGAAGAGGTCGTGTTTGATGGCGACTGGAAGCCTGACAGGAATCAGATCATGACTCTCCAAGATGCGGGATTGGTTCAGCCCTTTCTTGAAACGCTGGCCGATGGTCCGGCGGCATATGAGGTTTTGGATATAAGCCAGTATGGTCAGGCAGGGATCAAGGCGGTCTTTTCCCATTCAGAGGCTCTTGAGGGTCGTGTCCTCATTCAGCGATTCAGAACATCCCAGTACCTTCAAAAAAGCGGTGTCACCCTGGTGTTCAACAACAATCGATTTGGAAAGCTGGCCAAGCAAGGTTTTGCCCTCGATGCACGTCTTACAGCTATCGTTGAAGGCGATACAGTGAAGTTCCACAGCTTCGCCAGCCTGAGAACGATCCTTACGGTCCAAGAGCATTATCACGAAGCGACCGAACAGCAGGTGATAGACTTTTCGGAACACGTGAACTTCCATATAGAAAACGCGGCCTTGTTTGATGCTGCGATGGATGAAAGGTCACGCAAGCTCATCCGGGGGATCGCGCTGTCCGACGTTTTGAATCAACATGATGTCACATCAATTCGCGAAAAGGCCCTCAGTGTTGGTTTGGATATAGGTCTTCAGGAAGGGAAACTGGTTCTGCCAGGAGAGAAAAGAAGATTGAAGATTATCCTGAGTTTCTTGGAACAGAGCGTCTACAAAGGTGTGTTCACCGATGAAACCTTTGAAACCAATTCTAAACGTGCGGTGCAGTAGGGATGCGGCGCTCCCCTGATACCAACGAGGAAGCCGCTGCAAAGCTTCCTGCACTACATGTGTTGATGGTGATGGGATGGGAGTATGTGTCGCCTGCCGCCTGTCTTACCCTGCGAGGATCAGAGCGGTCTGTGGTGCTGGAAGATGTGCTGCGGGTATACTTGGGGCGGCATCGGTTCGAATACAAAGGTAAGAGCTTGGCGCTATCTCCCAGTGGGATGGATCAGGTGGTTCGCGATATTACGTCAACGGGACTGTCAGAGGGTCTGCTGGCCGCGAACAAAGCGGTCTATCAGCATCTGACCCAAGGTATCACCGTGCGGGAGGTGATCGATGGTAAGCAGCACTATGTGACCGTGCCGCTAATCGACTGGCAGGATGTTACGGGCAACCGGTTCCAGGTGACCGAAGAATTGAGCGTTGAGCGTCCCGCAGGGCTTGGTCGCTTCAGGCCGGACATCGTGTGTTACGTCAACGGTCTGCCGCTGGTGGTGATCGAAGCCAAACGCCCGGTGTCATCAACCAAGACCACCGCGATGGTGGATGAGGGGATATCACAACACTTACGCAACCAGAAAGGTGATGGCATCCAGGATTTGTATGCCTATTCCCAATTGTTGCTGTCGATCTCTGGTGTGGAGGGACGCTATGGCACCACAGATACACCCAAGAAGTTCTGGTCCAAATGGCGGGAAGAGCAGATAGGCGATGCCGAGGTCGCTGGGATCAGGGCGACGCCGCTCACAGCGGCCCAGATAGAGGCTCTGTTTAAAGATAGGCCCACGTGGGCACGGAAGGGCTATGAGGCCCTCCACAGGGGCGATGTGCTGCCCACAGAGCAAGATTGGTTGATCATATCGCTGCTGCGGCCAGACCGGCTGCTGGAATTCATCAAACTATTCATTCTGTATGACCGAAAGACTGGCAAAATCGCAGCCCGTTACCAACAAGCGTTTGGCATCAAGTCGCTGCTGGATCGGGTATCACAAGTGCGCCCTGATGGGGGCCGTGAGGGTGGCGTGATCTGGCACACCACCGGTAGCGGCAAGAGCAATTTGATGGTCTTCCTGTACAAGGCTTTGCTGCTTGATCCTGATCTGGCCGATTGCCGGGTGATTGTGGTGACGGATCGGGTTGATCTGGAAAAGCAGTTGTCATCGACCTTCCTGACCGGCGGTGCGTTTGGTTCAGACGTTGCCACCAAGAAGGACGGTGAGAAGGCCAAGGTGCAGTCGGGCCGTGATCTGGCCGAACGTATCGGGTCGGGCAATGAGCGGATCATCTTCACGCTCCTGCAAAAATTCAACTCGGCCACCAAGCTGCCGGAATGCCAAAACACCACTAACAAGCTCATCGTGTTGATTGATGAAGGCCACCGGAGCCAGGGCGGTGAGAACCATGAACGGATGCGTAAGGCGCTGCCCAATGCGGCTTACGTCGCTTTCACAGGCACCCCGCTGCTGAAAGATGACAAAACCCGCAACAAGTTTGGCCCCATCCTGCATGCCTATACAATGCAGAGGGCAGTCGAAGATGGCGCTGTCACACCTTTGGTTTATGAAGAACGAAGGCCGGTGGTGGATATCAATGAGGCTGCGATTGATGCCTGGTTTGACAAAATCACTGCTGGATTGTCAGACAAGCAGCGGTCCGATCTGAAGAAGAAGTTTGCGACCCGAGGACAAATCTATGGTGCAAACAACCGGATCGAGTTGATCGCATATGACATAGCGGTTCACTTCAATGAGAACTTCGCCAAGCTTGACCTTGGGTTGAAGGCTCAACTAGCTACTGACAGCAAAAACTCTGCGATCCGGTACAAGGCCGCGTTGGATGCCACTGGTTTGGTAACCAGCGCCGTTATCATCTCACCTCCGGACACCCGGGAAGGCCATGATGATACGGACGAGACCAAAGACCCGGAAGTTCAAGCTTGGTGGAAGGCTGCCGTTGGCAATGATCCCGATGCTTATGAAAATGGTGTGATCGAGGATTTCGGAACTGATGGGCCACCAGATATATTGATTGTGGTGGATAAGCTTCTGACGGGCTTTGATGAACCCCGCAATGCGGTGCTCTACATCGACAAGTATCTGAAGGGGCACAATCTGCTTCAGGCCATCGCTCGGGTGAACCGGCTGCATGAAGCCAAGAAGCATGGGTTCCTAATCGATTACAGAGGTATCCTTGCAGAGCTTGATACATCCATTCAGAACTATCAGGATTTGGCGGACCAGACCCAAGGCGGCTATGACATCGGTGACTTGGTGGGGACCGTCACCAATGTCTCCATGGAGTACAAACGTTTGCCATCCCTGCATGATGCTGTTTGGGCCATCTTCCGCGATGTTGTGAACAAACAAGACCGTGAACAGTTTAGACGGGTGCTGATGCCGGATTTTGTTGAGAATGACACGGGTGTAGCTCATGACCTTCGTCAGAAGGTGCGGGATGACTTCTACGACGCGCTGACTTCCTTCGGCATGTGCTTGAAGTTGGCGTTGTCATCGCGGTCATTCTTTGAGGATGGGGCATTCTCTGAAGCCACCATTCAAGGATACAAGCGTGACCTCAAGTTCTTCACCGAACTGCGTATTCAGGCAAAGCGCGATGCACAGGAAACCGTAGATTTTTCAGCCTATGAAACCCAGATCAGGAACCTTGTGGACAAGCAGGTGATCGGTCAGGAGATTGTTGACCCTGAGGGCGTGATCATGATCGGTGAATTGGGTCAGAGCGACGATGTGAATGATTGGACAGATGAGAAGAAACGCACCGAAGCCGACCTTATAAAAACCCGGATACGCAAATCTATCGAACAGGAATTGATCGATGATCCGTACGCCCAACGGGTGTTTTCGGAGATGTTGAAAGAAGCCATCCGGGAGGCCGAGTCCCTGTTCGATCACCCTGATAAGCAATACACCATGTTCAAAGACCTGGAGGCCATGGTCGGGGAGAGGGCCACACCGACAGTGCCGAATGGGTTTGGTGACAATAAGTTGGCCCAGGCTTTCTACGGAGCCTTCGCGATGTCACTGGATCAGGGACAGCTTGACGAACTTGGTGACACCAAACTGGTTGAAGAAGCTTTGTTCACGGATAGCGTGGTACAAGGTGCTGTACGATCCCATTCGATCAGTCCAGCCAGCATCGAAGCTGAAATCCGGAAGGCTCTGTTACCACGGCTGTTCAATCTGTTAGGTGGGCTGAACCCGGCGAATGCCGTTATCGAACACGTTGTCTCTATCGTCCGTGCCGGTGACACAAGGCGGAATTCATGAGCCCCAAGCACATCCTGGCCTATGGTGATGAGCGGATACCCTACGAGGTCAAGTTTGACCCAAGCAGAAAGACCCGCATCGCCATCCATGTTGAACCCGATGGCAGCGTCATCGTGGATGCCCCAAGTGACCAGCCCGACGAGATGATCCAGAAGGCGGTTCACAAACGTTCACGCTGGATCATGGATCATGTCGCTGAAGCGCGGGATCGTTTCAGTCACGTCCGGCCAAAGGCATACGTATCCGGTGAGGAAGTCCTCTATCTGGGGCGGCGGTATATGTTGAAGGTGGTCCAGGATGACGCCGCAACCGGCACTGCACGGCTGCGAGGAAACCGCCTGGAGATTTCAACCAAATTTACTGACGCTGGCAAGGTCAGAGGTATTGTTAGGGCTTGGTATCGTCTGCGGGCACGTGACTACTTCGCCAAGCTCATCGATAAGCAGTCTGCTGCGCTCCCATGGATTGCCCAGGCACCACCGTTCAGGATGCTGGAGATGACACGACAATGGGGTAGCTGCTCACCACAGGGGCAGGTGATCCTTAACCCGCACCTGATCAAAGCGCCCCGGGCCTGCATCGAATACGTTATCATTCATGAATTGGCCCACCTGAAGCACCACGACCATAGTCCTGAATTCTTTGATTTGGTGGGGCGGCATGCTCCTGGTTGGGAGAAGCCCAAGAAGCTGCTGGATGGTATGGTCGAGGTTTTGGTGAATGATTGATGGGTAGTGAGCATTAATGAAAATGGCGAAACTTTGGTTTCGACCCTTGAAACTTGCCACAAGCTCCCCCACCTAAAACTCGTAAACTGTGATGTTCCCTTGCTTAGACGACCAGTCAGAGCCGAACCACAGATAGGTCAAATATCGTATATTCAACGCATTTGCGCTGAGCCTATTTGTGCGCTTCTTTAACTGGTCCTGAGGGTGGAAAACTCAGCCCCAAGTATATGGGTCTGAACATGGATTCCCACCTACCAAAGTCGGAAATGCTCCCGGCTAACAATAGCGACACTTCCCAACTCAAGGCATTAGATGATGCTCTACTTCTGTTAACACGCTTGTTCGGGCGGCAAACAGCATTGGACTTTATCCGAGATGCTGACATTCTGTTTAAAGGAGGATCAGAATGACTCGGTGCGTAATCTACTGTCGATATTCAACCGACATGCAAAAAGATTCATCTCTGGTCGACCAGGAGCGCGAGGCGCGTGATTATGCCCAGAAGATGGGCTGGACGGTTAAAAACGTCTATGCTGACGCCGCGTTGAGTGGTGGATCATCAAACCGTCCGCAATTCGAGCGCCTCAAAGCCGATGCTGAGGCACAAATGTTTGACATCGTATTGTCGGAATCCATAGATCGGTTGTCTCGCAACTTAGCAGTAACCGCGCAACTGCATGAAGAACTGAGCTTCTATGGCATCAAGCTTTTCACCATTCATCATGGTGAAGTGAACAAAATGCTCGTTGCAATGATGGGAATGGTTGCAGAGCAGTTTGTCAGCGACCTGCGTGAAAAGGTTAAACGCGGTCAGAAGGGGCGTGTGATCGATGGAAAAGCCGCAGGTGGCGTTGGCTATGGGTATTCCGTTGGAGAGCCTGGCGAACGTACAATCAATCCAGAACAAGCCCTAGTGATCCATCGTATCCTCAATGCTTATGCAGATGGAGTTAGCCCAAGAGCGATAGCCAGAAGCTTGAATGAGGATATGATCCCCGGCCCTGGTGGAAGCAACTGGAAAGATACCACAATTCGTGGTCAACGAGATCGCGGCACCGGTATTCTGAACAACGAGGCATACGTGGGGCGGCTAATCTATGGTAGAACCCAATACAAGAAGAACCCGAAGACTGGTCGCCGTGTATCTCAACCGCAGCCTGAAGAAAATTGGACTATCACGGAAGTGCCTGATCTCAGGATTGTTGATGACGTGCTTTGGGCAAGGGTGAAAGACCGCCAGCAAGCGAACACAATCGTCATGCCAAGGGATGGCGACAACCGAGCCCTGAACCGGGTCCATCGAAAGATACATCCACTTTCAGGGGTACTGATCTGCGGATGCTGTGGTGGCCAGATGGTGATCACAGCCAAGAACCGGTATGGGTGTTCAAAGTACCGCGCATCACGCGCTTGCACTAACAGCAGAACCATTCCTCGACTTGATGTTGAGGAGCGTGTCTTTGAAGGACTTCGCACAGGTCTGCTGAACTCCAAGTATCTGGATGCATTTGCTGAAGAGTTCCAGCGTGAGGTGGAAAGGTTACGCAACACAAACAGTTCAGAACTCGCCAACAAGAAGCAGCGGCTGATTGCTGTGAACAAACAGATCGAACGCATCGTGGACCATGTTGTCAATGGTACGGGAAATAGAAGCATTACCGACAAGCTGACTGGGCTCGAAGTGGAGCAAGAATCGCTTGAAGCAGACATCGAACGGAACGAACAGAGCATCGCAGTGATCCCGATGCACAACATAGGTCAAGTGTATCGAATGAAGATCAGGCAGTTGACTGATGGCCTCAGCGACCCTGCAATTCGTTTGAAGGCCATTGAAACCATCCAGAGCTTGATTGACCACATCAAGATAACTCCAACAAACACTGGGTTTGACGTGGAGCTACATGGTGAATTGGGTGCTGTAATGGAAATGGTAGACCAAAACGAACGACGCCCCGCAGAGCAAACTGCGGGGCGTTCGTTGACGGTGGTTGCGGGAGTAGGATTTGAACCTACGACCTTCAGGTTATGAGCCTGACGAGCTACCGGGCTGCTCCATCCCGCGCCAATTCGTTTGGTCTTCCTAAGGTTGCCTGCCAATGAGCGCAAGCGGAAAATAATGGAATGAGTGAATTTTTTTACCGGCTGAAGATTTTTCGGCAAATAAGGGGGGTAGAGGTGCGCGCGATCAATGCCGTGACGCTCTTGGCTATTCGGGATCTGCGATTGGCAAAGCCCCGCGCATGTATGCGTGTGACCTGTTGTCTTGGGCCTGTAATCAGATACGATGCTCCAAAACCCACACAACATAAACGGGGCAGCAGTATGCGACTTTCACGGCGGAATTTTGGATTGAGCTTGGGTGCTCTGACGGCGCTTTCGGCGTGCGGCGGTGCATCTTCGGTTGGAGGCAGCGAGGGGTGGTCTGGCGGATTGTCGTCTGATTTGCTACCTGCGCCGAACGCGGCCTACGATACATGGGTTGCAAATTTTAGGGGCCGTGCAGCGGGGCAGGGGATTTCGCAGGCAACGCTTGCTTCTGGCTTCCGTGGCGCTGGATATCTTCCTGGCTGTGTGACCCGCGACCGCAACCAGACTGAATTCAAACGCAGTCTAGAGGACTATCTCGCTATTGCCGCGTCGGATGAGCGGATCAGCAAGGGTCGTGCGGCTTTTGCCCGTCACCGGAGCACTTTGCAGACCCTTGAGGGGCGATATGGTGTAGATGCAGAAATCATCTGTGCAATTTGGGGGCTTGAAAGCTTCTTTGGGGAACGTCGCGGTGATGTCCCTGTGATCTCGGCTACTTCTACCCTTGCGTTTGACGGCCGGCGTGGTGCGTTTTTTGAAAAGCAACTCGTCGCTGCGCTTAAAATTATTCAAAACGGGGATATTCCGGCATCGCAATTAACGGGGTCGTGGGCAGGCGCCATGGGGCATACACAGTTCATCCCGACATCCTATCAGGCCTTTGCTGTTGATTTCACGGGTGACGGGCGTCGCGATATTTGGTCAGACGATCCGACCGATTCACTCGCTTCTACCGCGGCTTACCTGCAACGAAACGGTTGGGCGCGTGGCACTAAGTGGGGCAGTGAGGCTGGCGCTGGTGCGCAAGGTAGCATCATCCAGCCGCAAGCAGGCGGACCCCGTTTTGCGGTCACTGGAAATTTCCGTGCGATCAAGCGGTATAACAATTCGGACGCCTACGCTATTGGCGTGGGGCATCTGGCAGACCGTATCGGTGGTGCGGGCCCGTTGCGTGCCAGCTTCCCGCCGGATGCCAACGGTTTGACCAAAGATGACCGCGTTGCCTTGCAGCAACGTCTGACTGCACGGGGTTTTGATACCCAAGGCAGCGATGGCGTTATTGGGCCGAACAGCCAAAAGGCGATCAGCGCCTATCAAGCAAGTAAAGGGATGGCCGTTACCGGACAGCCGTCGCCAGCATTGTTGCAGGGTTTACGCTAAATTCTGAACAACTTTCATTAGCTTTAATCGCTCTAGCCAGCTCTCGCGCCGTTCCTGTGCGGGAGCTGTGCGACGTCTACGTTACCCATCCTATTTTATGAATTGAGGTCCTAAACTGTAGCGCCCGCCGCAACAGTTTGGTGTCCTTGCGCGGCGGCGTTGTTGGGTATGTACACACTTTAAAAGTGTAGAGTGCTGGAAAATATGAATTTTAACTGTTTCGTCACAATTCCGCCCCGTTTCGCATTTATGAACAATGCAACAGAATAACAGGAGCGTTACAGTGGACATGCGCAGTTACATCATTTCCCCGCTAATATTTGTCGCCTTGGCGTCTTGCGGGCCGTCCCCCTCGGGGGTTTCGAGCCGCTCTGACGTGGCACCCTTGAATTTTGTCGCCGAGCTGACAGAAGAAGGGGCGCAAACACAAGCGTTGAGCGATTTGTCGCGTAGGATCGTTGTGCAAACAACAATTAAGGGCGCTGGCATTGGTAGCGCGCTCGGGTGCGGCATCGCTGTTGCATCAGGTGGTAACGTGCAGAATTGTGTGACGGCTGTGGCTGCTGGTGCTGTAGGGGGAGCGATTGTTGGTCGCGTAGCAGGACAGCAGGACGTCGCGCGCCGGATAGAAAAGGTTTCTCCTAGTGCGGTTGTGCGTACGCTACGTGAAGCGAATGACCAAATGGAACTGGTGCAGTCATCTTTGCCGGCACGGCTTGCAGCGCATGAAGAATCGCTGGCACAGCTCGAGCTTCTATATGCGACAGGCGAAATCAGTCCTAAAAAATATGCGCGTAGCCGCGCAGATATCGCTGCCGAACGGCAAGCGATGGCGGCGGCTTTGATCCAGACCGAGCGACACGCCGAAGAGGCAACGCAAAACTTGCTTGCTGCGCAGAGCCAAGGTCAAACTGATTTGCATTGGCATATCGGCGCCACGAAAAAGTTGGCAGCAGAGGCCAGCTCAGCCCGCTCTCGTATTAGCTTGCTGTGACGCATTTCGGCGGGCTGTGCCCCATGCAATAAGGAGTGGTGTCTGGGGGGTATCATGGTGCTGTTGGGGAGGATTGAACTCCCGACCTCGTCATTACCAATGACGCGCTCTACCACTGAGCTACAACAGCGCCGATAGCGCGCTGATTAGCGCCTATTGCGTCCCCATGCAACCCAAATTCTGCGCCTAATCTAGACCCCGCTTAACTGCTGGGTTAGACAGACGCCATGGCAGATAATCAACACCCTCAAAAACCAGCCCAAACGCCCAAGGCAGAAGAAGCTGCGCGTAAGCAGGCAAGGCTCTCGCAAGCGCTCAAAGCCAACATGGCAAGGCGCAAAGGGCAGGCGCGTGCGCGCGCCGCCGATGCAGAAGAGGGTGCACACACAGGTAAAGCGCAAATAGCGCAACAAAAGGATTCCTAACGCATGGACGCAATTTTAGTACGCGGCGGTGGCCCGCTGAGTGGCTCAATTCCTATCGCGGGGGCAAAAAACGCCTGCCTTCCCTTGATGCCTGCAACCTTACTGAGTGAAGAACCGCTGACATTGACCAACGCGCCGCGGCTGAGTGATATTCGCACGATGACGCAGCTTTTGCAGTCTTTGGGCGCGGAAATCACTACCTTGCAAGAGGGGCGTGTGATCTCCATGTCGTGTCACGGTGCAATCAACACCCGTGCGGAATATGACATTGTACGCAAGATGCGCGCTTCCAATCTGGTGCTTGGCCCGCTTTTGGCGCGTGAAGGCTATGCCGAGGTATCCCTGCCGGGGGGCTGTGCGATTGGTGCACGCCCGATGGATATTCACACGGATGGTCTGGCGAAGATGGGGGCCGAAATTGATCTGCGTGACGGATATCTCTATGCTAAAGCAGCCGGTGGTCGCCTCAAAGGTGCAGTGATTGATTTCCCTTTCGCGTCTGTGGGTGCCACGGAAAACATCATGCTGGCGGCGACTTTGGCCAAAGGCACTACTGTTATCAATAACGCCGCTCGCGAACCAGAGATTGTTGATCTTGCCGATTGCCTGCGCAGCATGGGTGCGCAGATTGACGGGGACGGGACATCCACAGTGACAATTCAAGGTGTTGACCGCCTTGGTGCGGCAACCCACCCTGTTGTCGCAGACCGTATTGAATTGGGCACCTATATGCTGGCCCCCGCGATCTGTGGCGGCGAGATTGAGTTGCTGGGCGGGCGGATCGACCTGATCGGCGCTTTTTGTGAAAAGCTGGATTTGGCAGGCATCGAAGTGACCGAGACGGATAAAGGTCTTAAGGTCAAACGCCGCGGTGATCGTATTAAGGCCGTGGATGTCACGACTGAGCCCTTTCCGGGCTTCCCGACCGATCTACAGGCGCAGATGATGGCGTTGCTGTGCACGGCGGAAGGCACCTCAACACTTGAAGAAAACATCTTTGAAAATCGGTTTATGCATGCGCCCGAGTTGATCCGCATGGGAGCCAAAGTTGATGTACATGGCGGTAAGGCGGTCGTCACAGGTGTAGAGAAACTCAAAGGTGCGCAGGTGATGGCAACCGATTTGCGGGCGTCGATCTCGTTGATCCTTGCTGGTATGGCCGCTGAGGGCGAAACAAAAGTGAGCCGCGTCTACCATCTTGACCGTGGATATGAGCATGTTGTCGCAAAGCTGCGCGGTGTAGGCGCCAATATTGAACGGATTAAAGACGAATGAGTAATGATGCACGTTTTGAAGACGGCGGCGAAACACCGTTAAACCTTGGTGCGTTAGATGGGGATGATCTGTCGGTTCTTTCTTCGCTGGCGCAAGACGCAGTTTTTCCCGCTTCGGAAATGAGTTGGCACAAGCGTGACGGGCGATTTGCCTTGTTGCTTAACCGCATGCGTTGGGAAGACGAAGGCGCGGATCGTCATGCGCCCGAACGTGTGCAATCTGTGCTGATGTTTGCAAATGTGCAGAGCGTCTCTTCGCAAGGTGTGGAAAAAGGCGATGCGGATACCGTTCTGTCCTTGCTTCATATCGGCTTCGAGGAAACGGATGCCCCGTCTGGGAACGTTATCCTGACATTGGCGGGGGATGGTGCAATTCGCCTGAACGTGGAGGCGCTTGATGTGACACTCAAAGACGTCACACGCCCCTATGTAGCGCCGTCTAAAAAGCGCCCCAGCCATCCCGATTGATACCCTCGTAGAAAGTAAGCGTCAGCATGGAAGTGCTGGCGCATGCTTGCTGCGCCTGCCGGACATCCATGTCTATACTGTCCAGCCGCCAGCGCCCCAATAGTCTTTTTTTCTACCTGATGGCCAACACAGGAGCCTTCTTTTATGCCCGTATTCCTTGACGCTACCTCCGCCGATTTCGAAGTCGAATTCACCAAGCTTTTGAATGCCAAGCGCGAAGATAGCCCCGATGTGGATGCGGTGGTGGCTGACATTATTGCGGATGTGCGTGCGCGCGGCGATCAGGCGGTGATAGACCTGACTGCCAAGTTTGACCGTCTTACTCTCACGGCTGACACATTGCGGATCACTGATGATGAAATCGCGGCAGCTATTGCCCAAGTCAGCACAGAAGACAGAACCGCACTGGAACTGGCCGCCGCCCGCATTCGCGCCTACCACGCACGGCAGCTTCCTCAGGATGAGCAATGGACAGACGAAGCAGGGGCGACACTTGGTTGGCGCTGGGGGGCGGTGTCTGCTGCGGGGCTTTATGTACCGGGTGGATTGGCCAGCTATCCCAGTTCTGTTTTGATGAATGCGATTCCAGCCAAGGTTGCAGGGGTAGGGCGCTTGGCCATGGTTGTGCCTACGCCTGACGGCGTCCTGAACCCGCTGGTTCTGCTGGCTGCACAGATCTCTGGTGTGGATGAGGTCTACCGCATTGGTGGCGCACAGGCGGTGGCGGCTTTGGCCTATGGAACGGATACAATTGCGCCCGTCGATAAAATCACAGGTCCGGGCAATGCCTTTGTTGCCGCTGCTAAACGTCGTGTGTTTGGCAAGGTCGGCATTGATATGATCGCCGGCCCGTCCGAGATATTGGTGGTCGCGGATGGCGATAATGATCCTGAATGGATTGCGCTCGATTTGCTGTCACAGGCTGAACATGACGAAAGCGCCCAGTCGTTGTTGATCACCACCGATGCTGCTTTTGGGCAGGCCGTGGCCGATGCTGTGGAAAAACAACTGGAAACATTGCAACGTGCACATATCGCTGGCCCGTCGTGGCGCGATTTCGGGGCAATCATCACTGTGCCTGATCTTGCGACTGCGGCGGCTCTTACGGACCGTATTGCGCCCGAGCATCTTGAGCTTTGCGTGGGTGATCCCGAGGCGCTGAGCAAGAACATCTCCCACGCGGGGGCGATATTCTTGGGGCAGTGGACGCCCGAAGCCATCGGTGATTATGTCGGCGGTCCGAACCATGTTCTGCCTACGGCCCGCTCCGCGCGGTTCTCGTCTGGGCTATCTGTTCTCGATTTCATGAAGCGTACGACCATTGCGCGTATGACACCTGAGGCCCTTCGTGCGATTGGCCCTGCCGCAGAACGCCTTGCCACCTCGGAGAGCCTTGAGGCGCATGGGCTGTCAGTCACGGCACGTCTCAAGAAACTGAACGACTAAGCTCTTCTCTGCGCCTGATCGCCTGCGCATTGCCTCGCGCTTTGTGCTGGCGTATCCTTTTTTAGAAACCTGACAATAGAAGGATGCGCCCCATGTCCCGCATCAGCCATATCAACCTTGATGACGCAGGCCTGCCGCCGCCGACAGCCGAGATCGAGCAAGAGCGCCACGTCGCGATGTTTGACCTGTTGGAAGACAATTCATTTGTTTTACCGGCCCGCGACGACCGCGCTGTCCCAATTGGCCCGTATCACTTGGGCCTCTCTATCCGCGACAAGCGGTTGGTGTTTGATGTGGCGACAGAAGCAGGTGAAAAAGCCGCTGAATTCCATCTGTCGCTGGGACCATTCCGGCAGGTGGTCAAAGACTACTTCCAGATTTGCGAATCCTATTTTGACGCTGTGAAAAAACTGCCCCCCGCCCAGATCGAGACAATTGATATGGCGCGGCGCGGTATTCACATGGAAGGCAGCCGCGTGCTGCAAGAACGCCTGGAGGGCAAAGCCGAGATCGACATCGATACGGCTCGCCGCCTGTTTACTCTCATTTGTGTTCTACATTTCGGGGGCTGAGGTGACGCAAGAGCTGCCACAATCAGTTTTGTTTTGTTGCGATCACAACGCCGTTCGCTCGCCGATGGCGGAAGGGTTGATGAAAAAACTCTACGGGATGGAGGTTTATGTTCAATCCGTAGGGGTCAAAAATGACCTTGAGATTGACGGCTTTTCTATCGCCGTCTGTCAGGAAATGGGGGTTGAGTTGTCGCGCCACCGGTCGCGCAGCTTTGATGAAATGCAAGAATGGGGCGATGATCTGAGTTCTTTTGATCTGGTGATCGCCCTCTCCCCTGCGTCTCAGCGTAGAGCACTGGAACTGACGCGGTATTTCCATCTGGATGTAGAATACTGGCCCATCCTAGACCCCACCGGATTGGGCGAGGGGCGCGAGGCCAAGCTGGCGCAATTTCGTGCCGCGCGTGATCAGATCGTCACCCGTTTGCACGGTCGCTTTGGCCAGCCCACGCAAGCTGATGTCTAAAAGCTGGCGTTCGCGTGGAATGTCGCACATCTTTGGCTCGATACGGCTGATGTTCTAAGCCCAGTTTAGTAGTGGCGTCACGCATTTTTGACCCGAACAGGACGTTGGGTGGGGGCAAGGACCGATGTGCGGACAAAGCTGCCATTCGCGTTTAGATGCTCAAGGTCTGCTTTCGATCTTGATGCGAGAGAACCTTTTTGCATAACTTAATCCAGAAACGCACATCAATGAGAGACGAATGCAACAAGGCGACAAAGACTCAGCGAAGCATGTCTATTTGGACATTTGGAACCCCTTCGTTGCGTGGAACGTGTCTAGGGGTGGTTTTGCTTCTGCTGATGTTTTGCTCACGAATAGAGGCTTCTCCGAAACCAGCATTCCACTATCCCCTTGGTCAGAAGCTCTTTTTAGAGCAGGAAATGAATCGAAACTGGTAGTCGAGTTTAAACTCGAAGTTATGCGCAGAGAGCACTTTCCGAAAGAGGTTTCGCGCCTATCAGGCATTCTCCTGTTTGCTTGCATTGAAGACGTGGCCGCCCTTTGGAAAACGAAAGGATGGGGCGCTCACTTTGAAGATAAAAATCTCGCGGATGTCGGCGTTCAAGCCACTGCCACAAGCAAGTTGGACGCAAACTGGATGTCGATGCTCGTCTGTCGCGACGGTACGCTCGCAAGTGATTGGCAAGCAAAAGCGCGGGCTTACTGGAATGGTGAAAGTGCCCTCAACAGCACACCGATTTGGGAGACAATACCCGCAAGCAGAGACGGCTTGGTCATATTCTGAGATGGCTTTCGATCTCGAAAGTCTCGATGGTATCGTTGCACCAGTTGCTGTTTTGAAGGGGGGTGATCTTGAGATTGAATGCCGTTTCCGCTTTGTTGATGGAGCGAATAGGCATTTTCGCCAAAAACTTTCCCGAGGGGGTAATAGGCCAATCTGGCAGAAGCTATAAATTCGCAGAAGACCGTAAATTTTCGTTTCCTCAAATCACAAATACTGTCAGTCTTGAGCCTTCATACCGCGTTGATCCAGCAGAACTCATGCGCAGTGCTGGGCTGCTTTAAGTTGAGTCGGGATGACAAAATTAAGTTCAACGCTATTTCCAAGCGAAGGAAGATTGCCCCGCTCTTTCTTGCAGAAGCGGCCATTGGGGCTAAGAGCAGCATCCGTCAAATTGAGCTCTTCACCGACCTTCGCTACAAATGAACGAACGGCAGCTATTCGCTTTCAGAGATATTTAGCAATCCGAGAGCTGCGATCGTTGGCGCGTCCTTAATTTGACCGGTGCAAATTAAATCGGCTACTTCTTTAGGGCTGAACGATGCCGTAAGCATGTCTTGCTCCTCATGACCTCGAGCAGCCTCTCCTTGCACCAGTTTATCAGCTAAGAAGACATGGAAGCCTTGGTTTGAAAATCCGTAGGCTTCGAACAGATGACCCAGCTTTTGAAGAGATTCGGCACGAAATCCAGTCTCTTCTTCCAGCTCGCCCAAAGCAACTATCTCAGGGTTTGATCCGGGTCTTGTCTCCCATGAGCCTTGTGGAAACTCCCAATAGCGGTTTGCGACTGGATACCGAAATTGCTGCACAAGCTGATAGCGACCATCATGATGTCGGGGGATGATCAGCACAAAGTCTTCTTTGTCCACTATCCCATAAATGCCTTCGGACCCATCGGGGAACCGCACATCGTCTTCATGAACTTTCATCCACCGATTTTCGTAAACTGTGCGCCGACCAATTCGCTTAATATCGCCCATTAAAACGCTCCCTGAAATTCACGGTTTTCTCGAAGCTGACTTTGGCTGCGTTGCATAAACTATGCAAGAAACCCTCGTTCCTGCCGTTCGTTGCAATCTGCGCGAAGGCCCAGTTTTCATTTCTGGGTCAGTTTGTGGCGTGACGGTCAAAACCATCTATCGTTCGACGGTTAACCTCTCTGGCGGGGGCCGCCAAAGAGGAAGTGTTGTGTACTTTGAGGGGTGTCAGAGGCTTGAGCAGCTGCGCTCGGCATTCTGTCCAAAGGCTTTCCAAACGCTCCAGAAATCATTGTCGCCTGTGCGGTCCGACTGGCGCCAGTCCTGAAGCTTGTGCGGGTCTTTGAATACTTTAACGCCGCGGCGCTGTTCAGCGGAGGACAAGCTTTGATCCGCAACAGCTTGAATGCAGCCACATCGCTGTGCATTTGCGGCTTTGCGGCCTTGCGCCATACAGGCGCGTTGCAGCGGACCTGTTGCAAACAACTGTGTGGGCGTAAACGCACCACGTGTCGTATAGTTGCTGGCTTTGCCGCCACCACAGGCGGCCAATGTCGATAGCGCAAGCAGCGCCAGAACTGTGGTTTTCATGTCTTCTGCCTTTGTCTCATTGCCGCAAGCGGGGTTTTCCCCTTTGGATGCAGCGTTATTTGCTCTGGACAGAGTATGACGAAGAACCCGCCATTTTTCAATTCACAAAAAATTGGCCGCTGCGCGTGTGTTCGCAGCGGCCTGTTTTTGGCAACGTCTTGTTTTGTATCAGAACTTAAAGCGTGCGCCTACAAATGCCACGTCGACACCTTGGGTTGCTGCACTGGCTGTGTCAAAATCATAGGTACGGTATACACCGTATATTTCCAGATTCTGGGCATCCAGTTTTTGAACCACAGCAATGGAAAGGGATTCTGAGTCGCTGCCCAGAGAATCAAAGTCTTCACCGCTGTAATAATCCAAGGACAGGCTGGTGCTGCCGTAAGGCAGCCAATCACGCTGAATACCTGCTTTTGCATAGACGTAAGATGCGTCGCTTTCACGCGCACGGCCTGCTGCCACTGCAAGGTTGATGCCTGTGGGGTTGTGCATGATTGCGGCAGAGCCGAGTGTGTAGGCTTCTGCGCTGTCACGGATCGAGTGACCAAGGCTGGCGCCGAATTTGTAGTCGCCATAGGTGCGGGCATATTTGACTGCGAAATCATAGTATTCGTTGTCATTGCCGCTGGAAATTACTTCTTGCCCTGCCGAAAGCGCGATGCCGAAACCTTGGTAAGTTGGGGTGTCATACCGCACGCGGAAACGGCGGCTGCCGTCAAATGCCGAGAATGCATCACCAATAGCGACGCCCGAATCTGTGCCGTCGGCCAGCAGCAAGCTCTGCGATCCTGCCAGATCCGAGATGCCAGAATAGGCTGCAACACCCGTGCCGGAGAAGTCTGTTTCAGCAGAACCATCTGTTGCGGTTGAGCCTTGACCGAAGGAGAATGTACCGATGGTGGCTGTTTTGTAGACGATTTCCAGCTTGCGCAATTCGTTGCGACGGTATTCGGCATCAAAGCTGTCGTCTGTGCCGTTAAGGCTGCTCGAGCCTGTCAGGCCAATCGCGGTTTCAAAGTTGAGGCGGAATTCACCGCCGTTTGCCAGCCCTTGGGTAAAGCTGACGCCGACCCGTGAGTTGGAGTTGTCATTGTCGGTCAGAGTTGTGTTGCGGTCTTCGCCATTGTCGACGCTGATCACACCAAGGTTCAGTTGTCCGTAAAAATCCCAAACAGGATCAATGTCTTGAGCCGCAGCAAAAGTCGGAGCGGCAAGAAGCGCAGGCAGCGCAAAGCGTGTAATATTTTTCATGAGTTTCTCTGGTGTAGGAGTTCGTTAACCGGATTTCTACCTCCGGTTATTCACGGACTACGCTTTATGAGGCAGAGTTAAACCCTAGGGTTGTACACAAAATTGTGAGGCGGGGGCGTTACAGGGCCTATGTTGCTGCAAGCCCGTATAAGTGGTGAAAAATGTCGCTGATCAGTAAAGGCTGATTTGAAAGCGCGCGGGCTGCATCATCCACCTTGACCGCCCCTTAAATCCACACCATATCCTCATATATGACACCACTTTCACACATCCGCAATTTCTCCATCGTCGCTCACATTGACCATGGCAAATCCACCCTCGCTGATCGTCTCATCCAAGAGACGAAGACGGTCGCTGTGCGCGATATGAAAGCGCAGATGCTGGACAGCATGGACATCGAGCGCGAGCGCGGAATTACGATCAAAGCACAGACAGTGCGGATCAACTATCAGGCGCTCAATGGTGAGGAATATGTCCTCAACTTGATCGACACCCCCGGTCACGTCGATTTTGCCTATGAAGTCTCCCGCTCGATGCGTGCGGTTGAGGGGTCATTGTTGGTGGTGGACAGCACGCAGGGCGTTGAGGCGCAGACGCTTGCCAACGTTTACCATGCTCTGGATGCAGATCATGAGATCGTGCCCGTCCTGAACAAGATTGACCTGCCTGCGACAGACTGTGACCGTGTTGCGGAACAGATCGAAGACGTGATCGGCATTGACGCCTCTCAGGCGATCCGCGTGTCTGCCAAGACGGGCGAAGGCATTGTTGAGACACTGGAAGCCGTGGTGCATAGGCTACCAGCGCCGACAGGCACATTGGATGCGCCGCTAAAAGCAATGCTGGTTGATTCATGGTACGACAGCTATCTGGGCGTGATCGTTCTGGTGCGGATCATGGATGGCCAGTTGAAAAAGGGCGACCGCATCACGATGATGCAAAACGGCTCTATTCACCACGTAGACCGCATCGGTGTTTTCCGCCCCGCGATGACAGAGATAGACGTGCTGGGACCCGGCGAAATCGGGTTCCTCACCGCGTCGATCAAGCAGGTGCGTGATACCCGTGTGGGGGATACGATCACCCATGATAAAAAAGGCTGTGAAACTGCGCTGCCGGGCTTTAAGCCATCGCAGCCTGTGGTTTTCTGTGGCCTGTTCCCCGTTGATGCAGCGCTGTTCGAAGACCTGCGCGATAGCATCGAAAAACTGGCGTTGAACGACGCGAGCTTTAGCTATGAGATGGAAACATCCGCTGCACTTGGCTTTGGTTTCCGCTGTGGCTTTCTTGGTCTGCTGCACCTCGAAGTGATCCGTGACCGGATCGAGCGTGAATACGATATTGATCTGATCACTACAGCGCCGAGCGTTATCTATAATATCCACATGAAAGACGGGACGATGCAGCAATTGCACAACCCCGCTGACATGCCTGATCTGACCTTTGTCGAGCATCTTGAGGAGCCACGGATCAAGGCGACAATCCTTGTGCCTGATGAATACCTCGGTGACGTACTTAAGCTTTGCCAAGACCGTCGCGGTATCCAGATGGATCTGACCTATGCCGGTTCGCGTGCGATGGTTGTCTATGACCTGCCGTTGAACGAGGTTGTGTTTGATTTTTACGACCGTCTGAAATCAGTGACCAAAGGCTATGCATCGTTTGACTATCAGATGATCGGCTACCGAGAAGACGCGCTGGTCAAGATGTCCATCCTTGTCAACGATGAACCCGTCGATGCCTTGTCCACCATGGTTCACCGCGACCGCGCCGAAATGCGGGGCCGCGCCATGGTTGAAAAGCTCAAAGACCTGATCCCGCGCCACATGTTCAAAATCCCGATCCAAGCGGCAATTGGCGGCAAGGTAATTGCACGCGAAACTTTGAGCGCCATGCGCAAAGACGTGACGGCCAAATGTTATGGTGGTGACGCCTCGCGTAAGCGCAAGCTGCTGGACAAGCAGAAAGCGGGTAAGAAGAAGATGCGCCAATTCGGGTCAGTGAACATCCCGCAAGAAGCGTTTATCTCTGCGCTGAAGATGGACGGGTGACCCTTTAATCGGCTGTGGGGTGGGTGAAACCCACGCGTAAGAAACATCCGGTGCTGGCGTAAAGCGAAAACGGAACACGTTGAGTGGCAAAAAGACAAACCGACCATAGAGCAATACCGTGAACGGTTAGAGCGGGAGTTTTATCGACTGATAAGTGATCTATCATTTTGTTATGAGCTGCTGGGCCGTAAAGAACTTCTGATGCCAGACGTCGATGTTAGTCGTGCAGAAGTTCAATCAATTTATATCGTTTTTAAATCCTGCGAAGAGTGTGCGATTTCTGCGACTGCAAGGCTCTGGGACATGAATTCTGATGTAGTTTCACTTCCAAATGTTGAGAAGTTGATAGCGGAACTCTGGAAAGTTAATCCCGATTTACAAACAGGGTTTCTGGAAGAGTGGCAGGCGAGAAATAAATCAGCATCAAACTCAGCGACCCAACCTAAACTGCTTATTCTGCGGGATGAAGAATTTGGGCACAATTTAATCGACTCCGGCAAGCGGAGAAAATCGGATGAGTTGGTAAACTTGGGTCCAGTCGGTAAACGTAGATTCGGTGTTAAAAATGGTGATGTATTGGCCTTCTGTAAGGAAACCGCGCTTTTGCTCTTTCAGACGATCGCCCCATTTTCGGAGCACCCAGCACTAGTTGGAAACTACGAAACTCGTTTTGAACTAAAATTTAATGCGTATCGAAAACTTCACTCTGGTTTGCTTGATTTGTTGTACCGCGCGTAAGCCGGCCTGCTTTCATCGCGCGATGAACTGTTGAATACGGCCAATCTTCCGCGTCATCGACCAATCCATGTTTCACTGGATTCCAAGGGCAATAATCCACATACATGGGACGATATCTGCTCATCCACAAATTGTGGCGCGGCTTGGTTAACAAATAGTTGCGTGCGGGTTTTACCCCCCCTACACCAACCCTATGATATGTCCCCTCTGCACAACAGATGCCCCGCTTATAACAACCGCTGTTTCTGGCGGTCCTGCTGACGCTTCCATCGAAATCTGCGCGGCCTGCGCGGATGCTGGTACGCCGCCGGATCATTTCCGTCCTATCGCTTCAACAATGTGGACCGAAGACCCTGCCTTGCAGGTCTATGCGGCGCGCACGCTTAAACGTCTCGATACCGACTGGTCCCGTGATTTGCTGGAGCAGCTTTACCTTGACGAGGAAACCCAAGCTTGGGCCGATAACGTTGCAGCGCAGACCAACCACAAAGACAGCAATGGCGTGGCATTAGCTAATGGCGACACGGTTGTGTTGATCAAAGACCTCAACGTCAAAGGCGGGGGATTTACTGCCAAACGTGGCACGGCTGTACACCGGATATCCCTTGTTGCGGATAATGATGCGCATATCGAGGGCCGTGTTGAGGGCCAGCGCATTGTGATCCTGACCGAGTTTGTGAAAAAACGCTGATATTACGATTTGCCCAAGGAGGGCGGCGCTCTCCTTGGCAATAAAGCGCCTTACTGACGTGCAGATTTTCAAATCCCTGTGACGCAAGCTTGTGATTGCTGCCAAAAAAACTTGATACTTCCTTCCTTTGCCTTAGCTATTTGCAAGTAAAATTGTCATGCCAAGGAGATTTACATGTCAGAATTCGCCACGCCCTCGCGCCGTCGCTTTATGCTCACCACTGCCGCCGCCGTTGGTGCGGTTACAATCCTGCCGTTTGCCGCCCGCGCTGATGATCATGTTGGCGATGTTTTCGAGACGCCATCAGGACCAATCACGATCACACCCGTTGCACATGCTTCGTTTGTAGCGCTGACCCCTGTAGGGGTGATTTATGTCGATCCAGTGGATGGCGCTGATAAATATGGCGCGTTTCCTGCGCCGGATTTGGTTTTGATCACGCATGAGCACGGCGATCACTATAATCAGGAAACGCTGGATGGTATTGTGGTTGAAGGTACGCAAATCATCGCCAACCCTGCCGTCTTTGCCATGTTGCCCGAGGCAATGCAGGCCAATGCCAGCGCTGTAGAGAATGGTGGCGCTGCCTTGTTTAATGATCTCAGCATCGATGCGATCCCTGCCTATAACACGACAAAAGACCGCCTGAAGTTCCACCCACAGGGGCGTGACAATGGCTATGTTCTTAACTTCGAGGGTTTCCGGATGTATATTTCGGGTGACACCGAAGACACGCCGGAAATGCGCGCCTTGGTGAATATTGATCTGGCATTTGTTTGCATGAACCTGCCGTTCACAATGGATGCAAATGCGGCGGCTTCCGCTGTTGCGGACTTCAAGCCGACGTATGTGTACCCCTATCACTACCGCGGCCGCGATAATGGTACGCAAGACCCAGCAGAGTTCGCCAAAATGGTTGGCACTGGGATTCAGGTGAAAATGGGCGGCTGGTATAGCTGACCTCCGCTAGACTAACAGATTTGTCGGGTGGGTGATCTGCCTGCCCGGCAAATGTAAGAGGCTCTGCCTCTGCTGGGCCCCTGCGCTTTTCCAAACATTGTGAGACGATCCTTGGTAAGAGGAACAGCGCGGCGAGTAGGGCCGGCGGTAACTTCTGCTTGCGCGTGTCCGCGACTCAATTTAGGTATCTTGTGACGAAAGTGAAACGCGATTTCGCTTGGTGGAACAAATGTCCTTGGGAGGGGTGTCATGTGTTTTCGAAATATCTCTGACCGTAAGAAGTTATGCGCCGCATGAATGTTGCAGGGGCAGATTGGGCCACAAATAGCCTTGCGGCTGTGGCTGTCTTTTGATGGATGCCAGCGCGGATCGTAAGTTTGCCAATACTTTGGCGCGGGGATTGGGCGTTTTGCGTGCCTTTCATGCCAGCGACAATGGGCTAACACATGCCCAGATCGCCGAACGGACAGGGCTACCCAAGCCGACAATTTCGCGTTTGACCTATACTTTGTGTGAGCTTGGGTATCTCTCTCATGGCGGTCGCAATGATCGTTTCCGTTTAGGGCCTGCGGCGATTGTTCTGGGGTCTGTTGCGCAAGTTGCCGTCGGTTTTGTTGATCGTGTCAGTGATGACATGCAGCGGTTGGCCGATGAGACTGGCACATTGGCGCTAATCTCGGTGCGTGATGGTGACAGAATGATGTTGGTGCGCACGTGGCGTCCTGTTTCGGCCTCCACTATTTGGCTGGAGCCGGGGCACCGTATTCCGCTTCACGGGTCTTCCTCAGGGATGGCGTTTCTAGCCGCGCTGGATAGCGAGCGCTTTGATGCGCTGGAGCCAAGTGACGACATGGCCGAATTCCGACAAGAGGGTTACGATCAATTGGTTGCGCACGGTTTCGCGATTGCGCCTGAGGCGACGCGTTATTCGGGTACAGTGAACGCCGTGAGCGTTCCGTATTTTTCAGATGAATTCGGTGAATGCGTGGCCTTTACCTGTGGCGCCACACCCGCCGATTTACCCCGAGCACGTATGCAAAACGAAGTTGGCCCAGCTTTACACAGACTTGTACAAGCACTCGAACACCGCACCGGACGCATGCCCGCGTTGAGCCGTCGTGGATAATTTTAAGGAGAGACCTGATGTCTAACCCCGTATCATATAATGCCCACGGTCCAGTTGCCGTTTTGCGCATTCAAAACCCGCCAGTGAATGCGCTGTCACAGGCTGTGCGCCAAGGGCTGAGTGAAGCGATGGACCGTGCCGAGGCGGATGCGGACATCAAGGCTGTTGTGATCGTGGGCGATGGGAGGGCTTTCATCGCAGGGGCTGACATTACGGAATTCGGTAAACCCCCGATGGAGCCGAACCTGCCCGACCTATGCAGCCGCATTGAAGCATCGCCGCTGTTGGTTATCGCCTCTATGCACGGTGTGTCATTGGGAGGCGGGCTAGAGGTCGCGCTGAGCGCACATTACCGCATCGCGCAACCCGATGCGCGTGTTGGCCTGCCCGAAGTACATCTTGGCTTGTTGCCGGGGGCGGGCGGTACGCAGCGCCTGCCGCGTCTGACAGGGGCGGCAAAAGGGATTGAGATTATGACCTCGGGCGGGCAGGTAAAAGCCGCTGCCGCCCTTGAGATGGGGATCATTGATAAAATCGAAACAGGTGACCCTCAGGAGGTCGGGTTGGCTTATGCCACGGAATTGGTGAATTCAGCCGCGCCGCGCCGCGCCGTTTCTGAATTGGCAGGCCCTGAGGCGATGGATTGGGATGCGGCCTATTCAGGTGCGGTCAGCAAGGCGCGTGGACAAAACAGCCCCGGCGCCATTGTACGCGCAGTTCAGGCGGCCTCCGAACTTCCTTTTGCGCAGGGATTGGCGCGCGAGCGAGCGCTGTTCACCGAGCTGCTGCAAGGCGACCAAAGCAAAGGCATGATCCACGCCTTCTTTAATGAGCGCGCTGTGAGTAACCTGCCTGAGCTGAAAGGTGTCACGCCACGCGCATTGAATGCCATTGGTGTGATTGGCGGCGGGACAATGGGCGCTGGTATTGCGACTGCTGCCCTGTTGGCCAAAATGCAGGTAGTGCTGATCGAAACAGGCGAAGCCCAAGCCAGCGCAGCGCGGGGCCGCATTGAAGGCAACCTGCAAGGCGCATTAAAGCGCGGCAAAATCAGTCAGGAGCAATATGACGCCCTGACCCAAGATGCGTTGGTTGTTGCCATAGATTACGCCAGCCTAAGTGATGTTGATCTGGTGATTGAAGCCGTGTTCGAGAACATGGATGTGAAGAAAGAAGTCTTTGGCAAGCTGGATGCAGTTTGCAAACAGGGGGCGATTTTGGCGTCCAACACTTCCTATCTGGATGTGGACGAGATCGCCGCCGCCACGTCGCGCCGCTCAGATGTGATCGGCTTGCACTTTTTCTCGCCTGCGCATGTGATGAAGCTGCTCGAAATTGTTGTGGCAGATAAAACCGCGCTGGATGTTGTCGCGACGAGTTTTGCCTTGGGTAAGGCGTTTGGCAAAATATCGGTTCGTGCGGGCGTTTGTGACGGGTTCATTGGCAACCGTATTCTGGCTGTTTACCGCACGGCGGCGGATCACATGGTGCTGGATGGCGCGTCGCCCTACCAGATTGACCGCGCATTGACGGACTTTGGTTTTGCCATGGGCCCATTTGCCGTGGCTGACCTTGCAGGTCTTGATATCGGTTGGATGACTCGCAAACGCAAAGCGCCTGATCGCCATGCTGACGAACGTGTGCCCACCTATATCGATAAACTTTGCGAAGAAGGGCATTTTGGGCAGAAAACCGGCGAGGGTTACTACCTTTATGAAAAGGGCCAACGCGCCTCTGTACCGAACCCGAAAATTCCTGCGCTGATCGCCGCCGAACAGGCTGATTTGAGAATTACGCCACGTGATTTCAGCGATGAAGAGATTGTCAGGCGCTACATGTGTGCGATGGTGAATGAAGCTGCGAAAGTGGTGGAAGAGGGCATCGCCCGCCGCCCCGCTGACGTGGATATGGTGCTGCTGTTTGGCTATGGCTTCCCGCGCTATCGTGGCGGGCCTTTGAAATGGGCTGACTTGCAGGGCTTGGATACGGTGCTGGCTGATATTGAGCGATATGCGCAGGAGGACGCATGGTTCTGGAAACCTGCTACATTGCTCAAAACACTGGTGGCTGATGGCCGTAATTTTGATGATTTGAACCGTGCCGCAGGTAAATAACGCTGCTGCGCAACCGACCGAATATTGAGGAGGAACACAATATGGACCTGAGTTATTCTGATGAAGACAAGACATTTCGCGACGAAGTCCGCGCGTTTATGCAAGAAAAAGTCACTCCTGAACTGCGCGACAAAGTGCGCGGCATGGGTGAGCTGACAAAAGACGACATGGAAGGCTGGCACGCGACGTTGAACGCACGCGGCTGGCTGGCCCCGAACTGGCCCAAGAAATTTGGCGGTGCCGAATGGAACGCCGTTCAAAAGCACATTTTTGATGAAGAAGCCGAAGCCGCCTCTGCCCCGCGCATTGTGCCATTTGGCCTGAGCATGTTGGCTCCTGTGTTGCAGAAATTCGGCAGCCAAGAGCAGAATGATTACTGGCTGCCACGTTTGCTCAAGGGCGAAGACTGGTGGTGTCAGGGGTATTCCGAACCGGGTGCTGGCTCCGATCTGGCGTCTTTGAAAACAAGCGCTGTCAAAAACGAAGCGGGCACGCATTACATCGTCAACGGTCAAAAAACGTGGACGACACTGGGTCAGCACGCCAACATGATCTTCTGTCTGGTGCGGACAGACAAAGACGTGAAGCAACAAGAGGGCATTTCCTTCTTGCTGATCGACATGGCCACACCGGGCATCGAAGTGCGCCCGATCATCCTGCTGGATGGCACACCAGAGGTGAACGAAGTCTGGTTCACAGATGTTGAAGTCCCTGTTGAAAACCTTGTCGGGGAAGAGAACAAAGGCTGGACCTACGCCAAGTATCTGCTGACTCATGAGCGCACAAACATTGCAGGCGTTGGCGCATCTCAGGCTGGTCTGGCTTCGGTAAAACGTCTTGCGCGTTCCGAGATGTCGAATGGCAAGCCGCTGATCGAAAACCCGCACTTTTTGGCACGTATCGCACAAGTTGAGATTGACCTGATGGCCATGGCGACCACCAACATGCGTATCGTTTCCAAAGCGGCAGCAGGCCAAGCACCGGGCGTTGAATCGTCCATGCTCAAGGTCAAAGGCACGATCATCCGTCAGGAAATCAACGATCTGGCACGCCGGGCCGCGGGCGTCTACGCGATGCCGTTTGCATCTGAAGCAGTTGAAGGCGCGAATGAAGCACTGCCTGATCCGTTGGGCGCTGGGCCAGTCGCAGCTAAATATTTCAACAACAGAAAATTGTCGATCTTCGGCGGATCAAACGAGATCCAGCGCGGGATTATCGCAAAAGTAACGATGGGGAGCTAAGGCACATGAACTTTGATCTGACAGAAGAGCGGCAAATGCTGCAAGACACGCTCCGCCGTTTTCTACGCGAGCGTTATGACACCGCAACCCGCAACAAGATTTTGGAAAGCGACACAGGCCTGTCCACCGAGATTTGGGCCGAATTGGCCGAACTGGGTGTGATCGGCGCGTTGTTCACAGAAGAGCAGGGCGGCTTTGGCGGCAAGGGCTTTGACATCTCAGTTGTGTTTGAAGAACTGGGCCGCGCAGGCGTTGTTGAGCCCTTCCTCGATACGGCTGTCCTTGCTGGCGGTTTGATCGCTGATCTGGGCAACGACGACCAGCAAGCGCATGTGGAAGAAATCATCGGTGGCAGCCTGCAATTGGCCTTTGCGCACGGTGAGCCGACCAGCCGCTATGACCTGACCCGTGTTGGCACAACTGCAACCGAAAAGGGTGGCGATATCATCCTCAATGGCCGCAAAGCTGTGGTTGTGAATGCTGAAGCCGCTGACATGCTGGTTGTTTCTGCCCGCGAAAGCGGTGGAGAAGGGGACGCGGATGGTATTTCGCTGTTCCTGGTACCCAAAGACGCCAAAGGTCTTACAGTTCAAGGCTATGCCTTGCTGGCTGGTGGCCGTGCCGCCGAAGTCACGTTGGACGATGTGGCGGTTCCTGCCTCTGCGCGTCTGGGCGAAGCTGGCAAAGCATCACCTGCCATTGAGGCACGTGTTGCGGCCGCAAATGTGGCCCAAACCGCCGAGACATTGGGCGCGATGGAAACGGCCTGCGCATTGACCAAAGAATACCTTGGTACACGCAAGCAGTTTGGCCGCCCGATTGGCACGTTCCAAGCTTTGGCGCATCGCTATTCCGATCTGCTGATCGAGATGGAGCAGGCGCGCTCTGCCGTGATCCTGATTGCGGGCAATCTGGAAGCCGACCGTGGCACGCGTGAGCGTTACGTTTCAGCCACCAAAAACCTGATTGGCCGCGTAGGCCGTTTGGTGGGTGAAGAAGCGATCCAGTTGCACGGTGGTATCGCCATGACGCAAGAATACGAACTGGCCCATATCGCCAAGCGTATCATCATGGCCGATCACCGCTTTGGTGATGTTGATTTCCATCTGGAGCGTTTCATTGCCCTCGCAGCAGCCTGAAGAAGAAGCCGGTCTCATTCGTAATGAGACCGGCACACAACGTCTTGTCGGATATGTGGTGGATGTGCGCGACCCTGCGCATGCCCGCTGCTATCTGGATGTCACTGAAGATCACTTGAACCGCCACGGCGTATTGCATGGCGGGATTGCGGTGACCCTGTTGGATAATTCCTGTGGCACTACAGGGTCGCTGAGCGTTGATCCAACGGGCAAGGCACCGTTTTTGACCGTTTCTATGAATACCAATTTTCTGGGTGCGGGACGTCCGGGGCGGGTCACTGCCACGGGAACGATTAAGGGAGGAGGGCGCAGTTTGTTGTTTATCGAAGCTGAATTGCGCCATGAGGACGGCACATTGATTGCCACAACATCGGGCGTGTTCAAACGCGTCCCAGTGGAAAAACTGACTTAACGGGAGAAGACCGAGATGAGCGCACGGCTTGAGGATGCAGGCGATCGCCTGATTATTTGGAACGGAAACACAGAAAAGCGCGGCGCACTTTCGCCTGAGCTTTATGACTGCATTATGCAGGCCTGCGAAATGGCGCAGGAGCGCCGTATCCGGTCAATCATCCTTACATCAGAGGGGCCGTTTTTTTGTGCGGGGGGCGATCTAACTGTCCTCATCTCACGTCAGGGAATGCCTGAGGATCAGCGCCGCGCTGGTATTGAGGGGCTGCACGATGTCATTCGCGCCATTCGCGCTTGCCCTGTGCCGTTTATCGCCGCCGTTGAAGGGGGCGCTGCTGGTGCAGGCCTGAGCTTTGCGCTGGTCTGTGATATCATCGTGGCTGCAAAAGGCGCAAAGTTTGTCGCAGCTTATGTCAAAGCGGGTCTGGTGCCTGATGGCGGTCTGACAGCGCATCTGTCGCGTGCTTTGCCGCGCCAGTTGTCGATGGAAATGTGCATGTTGGCGCAGCCTGTTCTGGCTGACCGGATGCACGCTTTGGGTGTGGTCAATACCCTGACGGAAGTGGGCGGTGCAATGGATGTTGCCCGCGCCTATGCGGATCGCTTTGCTGCAGGTCCACGCGATGCGCAGGCCGCAATTCGCAAGATGGTTGCCGCAGCGTATGACGCGAGCGAGGCCGAGCAGTTGGACCATGAACGCGATGCAATGGGCTATGCCACAGGCGCACCCGAAGCGGCCGAAGGCATCGCCGCATTTTTAGAAAAACGCAGCCCGAACTACGGGTAAGAAGGAATACATCATATGAAACGGGTCGAAGATTTATTGAAAGACCGCGTTGCCGCAGCGCCTGACAGTACGGCTGTCAGCGACTCCAGCGGTGCGCGTTGGAGCTTTGCCGAGCTGGACAGCGCCAGCGACGATCTGGCGGACTGCCTGCGGGATGCGGGTGTGCAGCCCAATGACCGCGTGTTGCTGTTGGTTGAAAACTGCGCCGCTGCTGTCGCGGCATTGCATGCAAGCTGGAAGGTCGGCGCGGTGGTTATTCCGTTCAACGCCCGCCAGACCGAAGCGGAAGTTGCGCGTGTGGTGAAACATGCAACCCCTGCCGTTGTTTTGATGACGGCGCATGTCTCGGCTGATGCGGCGGCCCACGGAACGCGGATGGGCGCAAAAGAGATCACTGGCGCTTTCGGCTCGCTTTTGCTGGCCAAAGGCACATCTGATCCAGACCCGATTTTGCATGATGTTGCGGTGCTGCTCTATACCACGGGCACCACGGGCGATCCAAAAGGCGTGATGCTGACACATAGTGGCATTCGCTTTGGGGCTGCTGCCTCCAGCGACATTCGCAAAATGAGCCCCGAAGATATCGTTTACGGTGCGCTGCCGATCAGCCATGTTTTCGGCCTTATTTCGGTGCTTACAGCGGCTTGCCACGCGGGCACACATGTTCTCATTGAGCCACGGTTTACTGCACAAAAGCTGTATGATGCGGCGATGAACGGCGTGACGATTATTCCCGCTGTGCCTCAAATGCATGCGCTGGTGATGCAATACACCAAAGAGCAAGGCATGGAGAAACTGAATTCACCGACCTTGCGCTATGTCTCTTCGGGCGGTGCGCCTCTGGACCCTGCGTGGAAACGTAAGGCGGAGGCGTTTTATGAATTGCCGCTGCAAAACGGGTTTGGCATGACCGAAACCAGTTCGGGCGCGTCAGGGACGATGAACACTATCGGGTCCCCCGATGTTTCCGTAGGTCCGCTCACCCCCGATACAGAAGCGCGGATTGACGTTGATGCAACGGGCGGTAACGGCGTGGACGAAGGCGAAGTGCTGGTGCGTGGTCCGCATGTGATGAAGGGCTATTACCGCAACGAGGCCGAGACGGCCAAAGCGCTCGATGCGGATGGTTGGCTGCATACAGGTGATCTGGGCAAGATCGATGATGAAGGGCGTCTGTATATTCTGGGCCGCTCGAAAGAGTTGATCATTCATGGCGGTTTCAACGTCTATCCGCCTGAAGTCGAGGCGGCGCTGAATGACCATCCACAGGTGATCCAATCCGCCGTGGTCGGGCGCACCAAGGAGGGCGATGAGGAAGTGCTGGCTTTTGTGCAAGTCTCTGACAACGACAGGCCAACAGTTGAGGAATTGCGTGCGTTTATCAAAGAACGCCTGACAGGGTACAAACGGCCCAAGCACATCGTCCTGACCACGGCCTTGCCCGCCGCACCAACGGGCAAGTTGCTCAAGCATAAGATGATTGCGACCTTTGCGGATGAACTCCCCTAAGGCCGCGCGATCTTAATTTCCTTTCGGGCGCGCGTCGGTTTAGACGTAGACGCCCGAAACG
Source organism: Sulfitobacter undariae (assembly GCF_014196805.1). Lineage (GTDB taxonomy): Bacteria > Pseudomonadota > Alphaproteobacteria > Rhodobacterales > Rhodobacteraceae > Sulfitobacter > Sulfitobacter undariae. The sequence goes on from NZ_JACIEI010000012.1 coordinate 45,631, forward strand.
GCTTGGCGAATGGCGCGGATGTTTTCGCCATAAGGCGCAGGATTGCTGACCGAACCACCTTTGAATACGGCAGAACCTGCCACCAGCACATCCGCGCCTGCGCCGGCAACGATGGGCGCGGTTTTCGGATCAACGCCGCCGTCTATTTCGATGTGAATGGGGCGGTCACCGATCATGTCGCGCAATGTTTTGACCTTGGCGCTCATGTCGATGAATTTTTGCCCGCCAAAACCGGGGTTCACTGTCATTACACAGACAAGATCGGTGAGGTCCAGTAAATGCGCTACCGCTTCGGCTGGGGTGCCGGGGTTCAGGGCAACACCTGCTTTGGCACCTGTGGCGCGGATCGCTTGCAGCGTGCGGTGGATATGCGGCGTGGCTTCGACGTGGGCGGTGATGAAATCGGCACCCGCATTGGCGAAGTCCTCAATATAGGCATCCACAGGTGCGATCATCAAATGCACGTCCATCACGCCTTTGATATGCGGGCGGATCGCAGCACAGGTGGCGGCACCGAAGGTGATGTTAGGCACAAAATGCCCGTCCATGACATCCACGTGAATCCAATCTGCGCCTTGGGCCTCAACGGCGGCACATTCTGCGCCAAAATTGGCAAAGTCGGCGGCAAGGATAGACGGGGCGATTTTGAGCGAACGGTCGAAGGACATGGGCAGCAGCCTTTGATAAGTGGGGTTGTGTCCCAGATAACCACTGCGTGCAGATGAGGCAATCGGTGGTGTGTAAATATATCGGGGCAGCGGTGCTGCTCGCTTGACTCTTCAAAGCGGCTAAGCGCACTCTTGCGCCAGATTTTTGGGAGGATTTATCATGACAATTTTGACACGTCGCCAGACACTTGGCGGATTGGCCGCATCAGCTGCGGCTTTGGGGTTGGCGGCACCAGCAATCGCGCAGGGGCGCAAGATTGTATTGGGCGCGCTTAGCTTTACCAGCCACGCAGGCACCTTTGTTGCTGTTGAAAACGATTATTTCAAACAGGCAGGTATGGACGTTGAACTGCGTTTCTTCCAAGCTGCCCAGCCTATGGCGGTTGCCATTGCTTCGGGTGATGTGGATTACGCGGTTACCTCGATTTCCGGTGGGCTTGTGTCGCTGGCCGACAAGGGCGCGATTAAGGTTATCGGCGGCGCATTGCAAGAAGAGCCGGGTATTGACGGGCAAAAGTTCCTTGCCTCGGACGCCGCGTTTAAGGCGGGTATCACGGCACCAAGCATGCTGGACGGTAAATCCTACGGCATCAGCACGGCGGGATCGTCCTTCCACTATATGGGCGCGAAAATGGCTGCCGCCGAAGGCATCACGCTGCAATTCAAACCGCTGCAAAAGGTAGGCGCGATCATTGGTGCGCTGAAGACAGGCCAGATTGATGCATGGTCCATCGTACCGCATATCGCCAAGCCTTTGGCAGGGTCTGGCGCGGTTCATATTATCGGTGACGTGTCGACCTATTTGCCTGATTACCAAGTCACAACTCTTTTCACCTCGGCCAAAAACGCAAGCGATGAAAAGCAGATGACACAGGATTATTTGGCCGCCTATTCCAAAGGTGCCGCGGATTATAACGCCGCCATGATTGAGCGCACAGGCGGCGATGCAGGCGAAGCGGCGATGGTCGAATTGCTGCATAAATACGTCTACACTGATCGTCCGCTGGAAAAAGCTGCGCCCTCGATCATCAACGGCACTATGCGCCTTAATGAAGGGGCAAAGATGAACGTCGCCTCTGTGCGTGACCAGTTGGAGTGGTTCCAGTCCGAGGATCTGGTGGGCAAAGACATCCCGCTGGATGCGCTGATTGACACCTCTTTTGTAGAGACCAGCGGTGCCTGATAAAGGCACATGAATACGAAGGGTCGGGCGTCTGCGTCCGGCCTTTTTATTTGGGAGAAGTTGATGGACCTGAAACTGGATGCGGTGACACATCGCTATAGCGATGTGGATGTTTTACGCGATATTTCACTGGATATCCCGTCTGGAAAGATCACCTGCATTGTGGGTCCGTCAGGGTGCGGGAAATCCACGCTGCTGCGTTTGCTAGGGGGGCTAGAAAAACCCACCGAAGGCGCTGTTCGCCAAGTGGGAAGCCCGCCAGAAGGCTGCCTGAACGCGCTGACCTATGTGTTCCAAGATTTCGCTCTGCTGCCGTGGCGCACGGTGGAGGGCAATGTGGCATTGGTGCTAGAGGATCATAAGCTGCCGGATCAGGCCGCGATCATTGCGGATGTACTGGCGCGCACCCGCCTGACTGATTTTGCAGGGGCGCTGCCCAAACAGCTGTCTGGTGGCATGAAGCAACGTGTTGCGATTGCACGCGCGCTGGCCGTGAACCCTGCGGTGATGTTGATGGATGAACCGCTCAGTGCGTTGGACAGCCAGACACGCGAATTGTTGATGGACGATCTGGTGGGTCTGTGGACGAAGCAACCGTTCACTGCCGTTTATGTGACCCATAATTTGGCTGAGGCCGTGCGGTTGGGCCACCGAATTGTGGTGCTCTCGCGCCGTCCCGGCGAGGTGCGTGAGATCGTTGAGATTGACACCGCCCTTGATGAACGCGCCCACGGTGATGCGGGCTTGGAGGCGCAGCAGCAATACCTCTGGGGGTTGATGCGGGAAGAAGCGGCAGCAGCAGATGCGGAGTTGATGAATGTCTGATCAAGTGACTTTTCGCGGGGGCGGTTTCGCCCCCAAACGCGTACGCGGCCTTGGGGTTTTGGTTTTTGTGCTGCTGATCGCCTTTGCTGAATGGGGCACCCGCAGTGGCATGATTTCGGCGTTGACGTTGCCCAGACCCTCGGATGTTTTGGGCACTTTTGTTGAACTCTGGCAAAGTGGTGGCTTGTTTAAACACCTACTTCCTTCGCTCAGCCGGTTGGCGGTGGGGGCCACGCTAGGGGTGATTGCAGGTGTCTCTGTAGGGGTGATGATAGGCCTGTTTGCTTATGCGCGGGCAGGGCTGGTGCCGCTGGTGGCGGCGATATTCCCGATCCCTAAAATTGCTTTGCTACCGCTATTTGTGATCTGGTTCGGGATTGACGAGGCATCCAAATACGCGCTGATCGCTTTCGGGACGTTCACACCCACAGTTGTGGCCACCTATGCCGCCGTCGATAACGTGGACCGAACGCTCATTCGTATGGGGCAGAGCTTTGGCCTGACGTGGTGGTCTATCGTGCGTAAAATTGTGCTGCCAGGGGCGATGCCCGGCATATTGTCGGGGCTGCGGATATCTTTGAATATCGCGATCATCTTACTGGTGGCCGCCGAAATGCTGGGTGCGCAATATGGTGTGGGGGCTTATATCTTGGAAGCAGGTAGCCTCTATGATCTTGAGCGTCTGTTTGCAGGGGTGGTGATCCTGTCTGTGCTGGGGGTGGCCGTGTCATCGGTGATCGGCATGGTAGAGCGGCGATTGCTGCGTTGGCGTGTGTGATTGGCAATAGGACCGTTTCGGACCCGTAGGGCATATCCATTGACCTAAATTAAGATTTCATGCTTTGTGTGCAGACTCAAAGTTCAGGGAGGCCGAAATGGACTGGCACCAAATATTCGCAACACGTAATGACCGCATGAAAGCCAGCGAAATTCGCGAGCTTCTCAAGTTGCTGGACCAGCCTGATATTATCTCCTTCGCGGGAGGTATACCTGACCCCAATCTTTTTCCCGCCGAGGCGTTCAAAGAGGCGTTCTCAGATGCGCTTGGGCCTGAGACACAGGCAACCGCGCTGCAATACTCCGTATCAGAAGGCTATGCGCCGCTGCGCGACTGGATCGTTGGCGAAATGGCGCGTCTGGGCATTCCCTGTAGCCGCGACAACATCCTGATTACCTCTGGCTCGCAGCAAGCGTTGGATTATCTCGGCAAGCTGTTGCTCAGCCCCGGTGATACGGCGCTGGTGGGGTGGCCAACATATCTGGGCGCATTGGGCGCGTTCAACGCTTATGAACCCCGCTATGATCGTTTGGACCCCGAAACAAACCGTAGCGCCGAGGATTACGCCGAAGCGGCAGGCGAGGGCCGTGTAAAGTTTGCCTATATGTCTGTTGATTTCGCAAACCCTACAGGCCGCACGCTGGATGCTGCCATGCGGGAACGGGTTATTGATCTGGCTGACGCGCTGGACATTGCTGTGATCGAAGACGCGGCCTATCAATCGCTGCGTTATGAAGGTGAGGCGTTGTCGCCTGTTCTGGCGCGTGAGATCGAGCGCAAAGGCGATATCAACGCGTGTCGCACGCTCTATTGCGGTAGTTTCTCTAAAACGCTGGCCCCCGGTTTGCGGGTGGGCTGGGTCTGTGGCGCGCAAGATGTGATCAACCAGATGGTTCTGCTCAAGCAAGCAGCGGATTTGCACAGCTCAACGATCAACCAAATGGCGATTGCCACAGTGGCCACAGCGCAATTTGACAGCCATGTCTCCAAGATCAAAGCAGCCTATCTTGAGCGGCGCGATTGGATGTTACAGGCGCTAGAGACGCATATGCCCGCTGGTGTGACATGGACACGCCCTGAAGGCGGGATGTTTGTCTGGCTGGAACTGCCGAAAGGCATTGATTGCGCTGCGTTGTTGGCACAATCGCTGAAAACCGAACGGGTCGCGTTTGTGCCTGGTCATGCGTTTTTTGCAGATGGCTCTGGAACCAACACAATGCGGTTGAGTTTCAGCAATGCAAATGAGGACGGCATTGAAGAGGGCATCAAACGCTTGGGTCGGCTGATTTCAGCTGCCTTTTGAGGGTGTTGGTGATTGATTAGGCGCATCGGGATGCATAGGTTGGCCAAATGAAGATATTCCCCGCCTTGTCCCTGATGTTGTTTGCTGCGCCTTTGCAGGCGCATCCGCATATCTTTATCAATACGGGGCTAAGCATTCTTGTCGATGAACAGAACCGCCTGACCCATGTGAAAGTCACTTGGGAGTATGACGAACTGTATTCCTTGCTGGTGACCGAAGACATGGAGGTGGACAGCGACTATGATGGCATGTCCACCCCCGAGGATGTCGCGAAGCTGACCGGTTTTGATGCGCATTGGATTGACGGGTATAACGGCGATCTGGTGGGGACGTTGGGCGATGCGGCATTAGAGCTTTCGGGCCCGACAGCACCCACCGCAGAGCTGGTGGATGGCAAGATCATCACAACCCATATGCGCAGCGTTATCGGCACGCCGCAGATCACGGAGCCAGTGATTTTCAAACCCTATGACGGCACTTATTATACCGCCTATGACGTAACACTGCCCGTCACCCTAGAAGGGGGGAGCGGCTGTGGTGTCACCGTTGATACTCCTGATCTGGATGCTGCACTGGCGATGACCAAGGCCGAGCTGTCACAAATGCCCGTTGATATGGATATGGAAGCGGCTGGTCTGGGCGATATTGGCGAACGTTTTGCAAGTGAGATTCAGGTTACATGCAGCGCGCTTTAGCTTTTGCACTTCTCTTGGCCTCGGCTGTTTTGGTTTGGCTCTGGATGAGTGGCGGTGGCAGTCAGATCACCGCTTGGGCGGCGGGCGAACAACGCGAGTTTCAAAACGGTATTGCGCGCACTCTACGCGCTCTGCGCCGGGGCGATTCAGGCGCTTATGCATTGCTGCTGGGCAGTTGCTTTGCTTACGGGTTCTTTCACGCAATTGGGCCCGGTCATGGCAAGCTGCTGGTTGGCGGCTATGGTGTCGCGCGTAAGGTGCCGATGCTACGCCTGTCGCTGATTGCGCTGATCTCAAGCTTGGGGCAGGCCGTGATGGCGGTGGTGCTGGCGTATAGCGGTGTTTGGCTGCTGGGCCTCACCCGCGAACGGATGGTAGATACGGCTGAAAGCTGGCTGGCGCCCCTGAGCTATGGGTTGATCGTGTTAATTGGTCTGTGGTTGGTCACACGCGGCCTGCGGCATTTGACCCAAGCACAAGCAGCCCCGCTGGGAGGGGACCACGATCATGACCACGCACATCACGGCGATGAGGAAGTATGTGGCAGTTGCGGTCATAAACACGGCCCGTCGCTGGCGGAAACGGAACAAGTGTCGGGGTTGCGCGATGCACTGATCCTGATTGGCGGCATTGCGATCCGCCCCTGTACGGGCGCGCTGTTTGTGCTGTTGATCACGTGGCAGATGGGCATCCCCATGGCGGGAATTGCAGGGGCGTTTGTTATGGCGCTGGGCACGGCTTCGGTCACGATTGCGGTCGGCATTGCTGCCTCGGGTTTTCGGGGTGGGTTGATGCGGTTTGTGGCACAGGCGGGGGCGCTGGTGTGGATGATGCCTGTGATAGAAATCGCAGCGGGGCTGGTTGTGGTCGCGCTGTCGCTGACCTTGCTGTTGCGGGCGCTGTGATCGCAAATCCGATTGACCTGCACGGCAGGGCAGAGGATGGTCAGGGTAAATCGCAGCACAAAAGGTTCGGGATGACAATGGATTGCTGTTTTAATCACGCGGTAGAGGTGCTGGCATGAGTGTACGGGTTGTCTTTGATCTGGATGGTACACTGATTGATGCCGCGCCTGATATTCACGGCGTTGCTAATAGCCAGCTTGCGCCGCATGGCGCGCAGATTACGCTGGAACAAACACGTGATTTAATCGGCAACGGGGTATCTGTGCTGATCACACGCATGCTTGCTGCGGTGAACTTGCCCGATACGTTACACGCACAAATGTTACCCGCGTTCAAAGAGGCATACCTCACGGCGGTTCACAAAACCCACCCTTATGATGGGGTGCGCGATACGTTGGACGCTTTGAAAGAGGCGGGGTATCTGTTGGGTGTCTGCACCAACAAGCCGATAGCGCCGACAATGGCGGTGCTGGATCACCTTGGGCTGACGCATTATTTTGATACGATCTGGGGCGGTGACACGTTGCCTGTGCACAAGCCCGATCCCGCGCCGTTGCATGCAGCCTTTGATGCGCTTGGTGATGGCCCGTGCATTTTTGTCGGCGATAGCGAGGTCGACGCAGAAACGGCCCAACGGGCGGGCGTGGCGTTTCTACTTTATACCGAAGGGTATCGGAACATTGATGTTAGCCAAATTCCGCATACCGCCGCGTTCAATGATTTCGCGCAGCTACCTGCCTTGGTCAAGAAATATGCTGGATTGCGGTAAAGCCTTCGAACACAGGCGTGCCTTCATGTAGCTTGGCCGTCTGTTTCGCGCCTTTGTGCGAGTTGCGGAAAGCATCGCTTGTGGTCCAACTGCGAAAGGCGTCTTCCGAGGCCCACTCGGTATGGGACGCATAGACAATCTTGCCATCCACCTCTGGGCCTTTGAGCATGTGAAACGCGACAAAGCCGTCCATGTTTTTCAGGTTGCTTTCGCGGTTCAGCCAGAGATCTTCAAACGCCTGTGCATTCTGGGTTGTGACGGTAAAGCGGTTCATTGCCAGATACATGGGAGTTCTTTCTAGGATGGGACGTGTTTGTAAGAGGGATACCCCGCCACCAGATATTCAAGGCGGCGGGGTAAAGGGGATTACTTCCAGCCGACAGCGTTCAGGATTTTTTGTGCTGTCGGGATGTTTTCTGCAACTGCGGACAGATCAACTTTATCTGCTTTGAATTCGCCCAGCTTTGCAACGCTTTCGCTCAGCTCTGCGCTTTCTACGGTGGGGAATTCATCGTTGCCCGCTGAGAAATACTGCTGTGCTTGGTCGGAAGACAGGTACTCAAGGAAGGCAATCGCGTTCTCGCGGTTCGGCGCATTTGCAGCCACACCAGCACCGGACAGGTTCATATGTGCACCTTCTGCATCTTGCGCAGGGAACAACCAACCGATCTGATCAAGGCTTTCTGTGACGCCAGACACGTCAATGCGCATGGCGCGAGCAAAGTAATACGTGTTGGCAATTGCAATATCACATTCGCCGGATACAACGCCGCGAATTTGGTCCGTGTCGCCACCTTGTGGATCACGGGCAAAGTTATCAACAACGCCTTGTGCCCAAGCGGTTGCAGCTTCTTCGCCGTGGTTCTCAATGACCGAAGCAACCAGCGTTTGTGTATAAGCGTTGGAGGACGAGCGGTGGCAAACCATGCCTTTGTACTTTGGATCTGCAAGCGACATGTAGTCCATTGGCGGTTCTGTCACGTCCTTCTTGTCGTAAAAGAAGATACGCGCGCGCTGGGAGAAACCAAACCACTGGTTGTCGCTGTCTTGCAGGTTTGCAGGAATACGAGTTTCCAGAACATCGCTGTCGATGCTTTGAAGGACGCCTGCGGCTTTGGCGCGTGCAAGGCGGGATGTATCAACGGTGATCAATACGTCAGCAGGAGAGTTCGCGCCTTCGGCTTGCATCCGTGCGATCAATTCGTCGCCTTTGCCTTCAATGCGGTTCACCTTGATGCCTGTGGCTTCGGTGAAGTCGGAATAGAGGCGTTCATCTGTGTCATAGTGACGTGAGGAGTATAGGTTCACCTCGCCGTCAGCGGAGGCCATGCTTGTGCCTGCGACAACTGCAACGGCGGCAATAACGAATGGTGAAAGTGACATGCGAGACATAACGAATCCTTCAGATACTAATTCTTGAGTGTTTTACTCGGCCAACTGAATACCTGCTTTTTGGCAAAAAGCAATAATCTTTACTGTTTTAGTAGGAGAGGCGTGTGGTTGCCACACGATGCGCCGTTCGGACATGGCACGGGTATAGTGAGGTGGTTGTTCCGATGTGCGGTTTTGCGTGATATGTCTTCGTAGATACCCATAAAAGGCCGCAACGCATGACGCAAACCACCAAACCCGCACGTAAAGGTATTCAGTCACTTGTGACTGGTTTCGAGGTGATTGATTTTCTGGTCCGTGCGGGCCGCCCTGTGCCGCTGCGTGAAATTGCCACAGGGACGGGCCTGTCCCCCAGCAAGCTGCAATTTTATCTGGTCAGTCTGGTTGAGGTGCGCGTGGTTCACCAAGACCCGGCAACTGGGTTCTACGGGTTGGGGTCCTATACGCTGCAACTGGGCATCGCAGGGCTGCAGCAATTTGATATTTTTGAAGCCACACGCACCCATTTGGATGCTTTTGCCGCGCGTCACGGACATAGTATGTTCTTGGGGGTGTGGGGCAATGAGGGGCCAACGGTAATTTATCGCGCCCGTGGTCAACAAGGTGGCAGCCTTATGGAGTTACGACTGGGCGCGGTTTTGCCTGTCTTGCGTTCGGCCTTGGGGCAGTTATTTCTGGCGCATTTGCCAGAGCGGATTACAAAGGATCATATCATCCAAGAACTGAAAGCGGGGGTCAACATGCCGCGTTTGGATGACGTGCCGCAGAGTGATGCGGAAATAGCAGCGCGCAATGCGGCCATTCTGGAGCAAGGGATCAGCCGCTGCCGTGGCGGGATGTTGTCCGACCACACCAGCCTGTCGGCCCCTGTGTTTGATTATCGCGGCAAGATCGTTGCAGGGGTGACGCTGATGGCGCCGCTATCGGCAGTGGATGATGACCCTGACAGCGCGATGGCCAGTGACCTGCGCGATACTGCGCAGGCGATCTCCCGCGAGGCGGGTCAGAACAGCATTCATTACCTCGACATTTGAGCCGCTGTTCAACCCTCCAACGCAAACCGCGTTATGGCGTGGAACATGCCCTCTGAATCTTCGCCTGCAAGAGTCAGGCTGTTGAGGGTGAAAGGTGTCGGCAAGACGGGGTTGAAATGCGCAGCAACGACAGGTGCTATTGCCTCGGCGTTATTCAGCGACCCCGTGAGAGTAATGTGGAAGTGAAAATCCTGCATGACATGGGGATAACCCCATTGGATCAGGTTTTGCTCTTGCGACGCACTCAGCGGGCGGGCGCGGCGGCGGGCCAGTTCCTGATCGGACGCTGGCGCGCGAAACGGATCAAGGGTTTTCACAACATGCGCGGCAAGCGCGTTTAATTCGTTGGTGTCGCCAAGGGGCGTTAGAGCAAGGAAGCGCCCGATACGTGAGAGGTGCAGACCGTCAAGCGTGACCGCCGCAGTGCTCTTGGCGAGTGCACTAGTTGCGGCCTCTAGCGCGTCGCGGGTGGTGCCTTTAGCCAAGACCATCGGTGGCTTGATGGTTGCATGCAGCCCGTATTTGCGTGGCGTTTTAGTGAGGGCGGCAACGTCGATCCCGTCAATCTTCGGATGCGGTACGACTGCCCCTGCGGCCATATCCCACCCCAACCAAGCGGCACCGCGCTCTGCCAGATCAGCTTCGGGCGTGAAATAGAGGGCATAGCGTTGAAAGATCATTTTGCCGAAAACTCATCATAAGCTTCCAGCGCCTTTGCGCCATAAGCAATTGACGGCCCGCCGCCCATATAACCCACCATTTCCAGCGCCTCGCAGAGCTCATCGCGGGTGGTGCCAAGACGAACCAGTGACTTCACATGAAAGCCGATGCAGCTGTCACAACGGGTTGAGATACCGATGCCCAGAGCGATGAACTCTTTGGTTTTTTCGTCCAATGCGCCGAATTTCTTGGCCGCTTTGCCCATGGCGTTAAATCCCGCAAACATGTCTGGTGTTTGCTTTTGTAAGGTGCCGATGCGGCCCATCGTATCATCCAGAAATTCGGTCCAGTTCATGATCTCTCCTTTAGCGGCTTTCATCTGCGCCCATCTTACGCTCCAACCAGCGCACAAAGAAACTGATAACCAGCACCAGCACGAGGTATTCAAGGATGAGCAGGGTGTATATTTCCAGTGGGCGATATTCCGTCACCACCAGTTCATTTGCGCGGCGGGTGAGTTCCTGCATCCCGATGACCGAGGCAAAGGCGCTCATTTTCACAATATAGATAAACTGATTTGCGAGTGGCGGCAGGATGCGGCGGATCGCTTGGGGGAGGATCACATACCGCATGGTCTGGGTGTATGTCAGACCGATGGTCTTGGCGGCCTCTGTCTGGCCGCGTGCGATACTTTGGATGCCCGAGCGGTAGATTTCTGCGGTAAAGGCGGAATCCGAGATCGCCAGTGTGATCACAGCCCCCCAAAACGCATCAATGCTGAGGGATATGCCCATGGATTTCAGAACCACTGGCAAGCCATAGAACACCCAAAACAGCATGGGCAGCAGCGGAATGGCGCGGACAAATTCGACGTAGATGCGGCTGGGTAATCTGACCCAGCGGTTTGAGGACATGCCGGGCAGGGCGACCAACAGACCGATCAGCATCGACATGACGGCTGCGAAAACTGACAGTAAAATCGTCGCGCCAAAGCCGTTCATCAAGAATTTGATGTGCGACATACCTTGGTGCGTTGTCGGGTCAATGACATACCAGCCCCAATTGCCCGAACCGCCACAACCTGCCAGAAATGCGATACTGGCGAGGGCGGCGATATTTTTCATGCGGGCGCTCAATGTTTCAGGATCTGGTTAAGGAAAGTGCGGCAGCGCTCGGACTTGGGGTTCTCAAAGAACTCTTGCGGTGTGCCTGTCTCAACGATGGCCCCGTGATCCATAAAGACCATCCGATCTGCAGCGCGGCGGGCAAATCCCATTTCATGGGTGACAACAATCATCGTCATGCCGCTTTCGGCCAAATCGACAATCACATCTAAAACCTCCGCGATCATTTCGGGGTCCAGCGCCGATGTGGGTTCGTCAAAGAGCATGATTTTGGGTTCCATACACAAGGAACGCGCAATCGCCACACGCTGTTGCTGGCCGCCCGACAATGCGCCCGGTTTCTTGTTTGCCTGTTCGGGGATTTGCACACGTTCCAGATATTTCATCGCGCGGTCTTCGGCATCTGCACGTGATAGTCCACGTGCTTTCATCGGGCCAAGCGTCAGATTTTGCAAAATGGTCAGGTGCGGGAACAGATTGAACTGTTGAAATACCATCCCCACTTCGGCGCGGATGGCCTCGATAGAAGCGGCATCGCCCATGCGTGTTCCGTCCACAGTGATTGTGCCGCTGTCATGCGCCTCAAGCGAGTTCACACAGCGGATCAAGGTGGATTTGCCAGAACCAGACGGGCCACAGACCACAATCCGCTCTCCATGTGCGACGGTAAGGTTCACGTCTTTGAGAGCGTGGTACGTGTCATACCACTTGTTCAGGCCGTTTATCTCGATCGCGTTTGTGTGATCAGGGGCGCTTGGTTGTGGCATGGACCTCTCCTCGTCGAGGGGTATAGTTAATTTCACTGTTGCCCAAAGCGCAACCAGCATTAGATTGCGAAAGATCATAACAACGTCGCTCTTGCGACGACATAGTACAATCCACTGGGGAAAACACATGAAATTGATAAAAAATATCGGCCTCGCGGTCGGCTTTGCGGCCACGATGCTCGCCGCGCCTGTAATGGCACAGTCGGCGTTGAAGGATATCCTTAGTGGTGGTGTTCTTAAGGTCGGAACAACGGGCGATTGGAACCCGATGTCTGTACGTGACCCCGCGACCAATTCTTATGTGGGGTACGATATCGACATCATGACCCAACTTGCCGCCGATCTGGGTGTTGAATTGGAAATGGTGCCAACCGATTGGAAAACGCTGGTGAACGGTGTTGTGGCGGGCAACTATCATGCGACTGGCTCTGCGTCGATCAGCCCTGCGCGGCTGAAGGCGGCGGGCTATTCGCACAGCTATATCGCGGTTGAGATGTTCCCGTTTACCACGGATGATAAACTGGCCAAGTTTGACGGTTGGGACAGCATCAACAAACCTGACGTAAAGGTTGCTACTACTTTGGGCACGTCCTTTGAAAAAATGGTCAAAGAATGGTTCCCCGAGGCCGAGATCGTTGTTGTCGAAGCGCCTGCGCGGGGTTTTCAAGAGGTTCTATCTGGCCGTGCGGATGTGTTTGTAACGTCTAACATCGAAGGGTCTACCCTGTTGCAGAAGTTCCAGAATGTGAAACAGATTGAGGTCAGCACGCCGCGCGCGCCGACACCTATCGCCATGCTGTTGCCGCAGACCGATCAGGTCTGGATCAACTATGTGAACAGCTGGATTGAGCTGAAAAAGGCGGAAGGCTTCTTTGAAGAAGTCGCTTTGAAGTGGGGCCTCTGAGCCGTAAGGTATAGACGAACAGGGGGCGCCTTCGGGCGCCCTTTTCTTTGCAAGATGGATGGCGCGATGATTGATACTGACCTGACCGAAGGCCCCATCAGTGGCCATTTTCGCCGTCTTGCCATTCCCGCAGCGGTTGGGATGCTGTTCAGTACCCTCTATAATGTGGTCGATACTTTTTATGCGGGCTACTTTGGCACGCAGGCGCAGGCGGGGCTGACTATTGGCTTCCAAGCGTTCTTCATCCTTGTTGCCATCGGCTTTGGCCTCAGTTCTGCGATGAGTGCGCTGGTGGGCAATGCAAAGGGGCGCAAAGACGCGGCGGATGCACGGCATCTGGCGGCGCAGGGCATCGGCTTGGGCGTTATGGCGACTTTGGTGATGGTCGCTATCGGGGTGTTTGCAGGACCAAAATTGATTGCCGTCGTCTCTGAGCCGGGGGGCTACCGCGATGCGGGGCTGGGGTATTTCAGCTGGCTGATCTTTGCGCTGCCCGGTTTCATTATGGGGCCAACAGCCAATGGTATCTTACAAGCGCGCGGCGATACCCGCAGCTTGCAACGCGCGATGGTGGTGGCGTTTTTTGTGAACGTGGGGCTGAACCCGCTATTGATGTTCGGCATTCCGGGCGTGATTGGTGGGATGGGATTTAACGGCATCGCCTTGGCGACGATTATCAGCCAGTCAGGTGTGGCTATCTATATCCTGTGGCAGGTGTTCGGACGCTCGATGATGCAAGACCTCAAATGGTCCGAGTTCGCGCCCGTTCCCGCCAAATACGCCGAGATCATTGCGCAGGCATTTCCCTCCGCCTTCGCGCTCTTGGTGACATTTTCGAGCGGGTTCATCATACAGTTTGCGCTGAAAGATCACGGAGAGGCGGCACTGGCGGCCTATGGGATTGCCATGCGGGTTGAGCAGTTGTTTTTGTTACCTGCCTTGGGCATCGCGATTTCACTGGTGCCGATTGCTGCGCAGAACTTTGGCGCAGGCCAATCCGAGCGCGTGCGCGAAGCGTTTCACCGCTGTTGGATGTTGGGCGTCACGGGTACTTTGCTGGCCTTCCCGTTTTTATGGTTCGGGGGCGCGTTGGCGGCGCGTGTGTTTTCAGATGATGCCGAAGTCATCCGTGTGACTGCGCTGTTTTTAAAAGTCGAAGCGGTGATCTTGCCTCTTTATGTGGTGTTGTTTGCCATCAACTCCTTGTTGCAAGCCTTGCGCAATGCCGTGTGGACGATGTGGCTGGGCATCTACCGCCAATGGATCGGTATGGCCTTGTTCATCTGGTTGTTCGCTTATGTTTTCGATGGCGGGATGACAGGGGTTCGTCTGGGCATTGCTGCCGCTGTTGGGACGGGTCTACTGTTGGGGATTTGGGTCGGGGTGCGGGTGGCACGCACGCAAATTGGTGGTTTGGGCAAGCCGCCCTTTATGGCGAAAGGCTAACTGCCTGCCCCTGCCAGATCACAGTAGGGTCGCAACATGGGATTAAACCATGTCGCAGGTGGTCCCTGTAGTTTGCTGCCCTAGCCATTTGGAGGGAGCGCCGAGTTTCATGTTGTGTCGCTTCCCAGAGGTCTCAATGCAGATAAATCCACACCTTGCATGGCAGCAATTTGATGGGTCTCACGCAGGGCTTCTGCGGTGGCATTGAGGTGGCCTGCAACGGTTCGCAAAAGGTTGGTTGCCACCGCGGCGTCGTTTTCGATCACGGCCAGCAACTCCTGCGCACCGATGCGTAAAAACACGCTGTCTTCGACCGCAACCAAATCCAAAGTGCGGTTTTCGTTTTGAATAACAGCCAGATCACCGATCAAGCGGCCCGGGCCGACTTCGGTGATAGGAATAGACATGCCGTCTGCCTTTGGCCAATACACCCGGGCCAATCCGGATACACAAATATATGCAGCATCGGCTTTTTGATTGGCTTTAAAGATGCTTTTTGATGCCTTTACTTCGTACCATTGACCACTGAACGCCAGCAGCCGCTGTTGTTTTTGGTCGAGGCCGCGGAAGGCTTCGGTCTTTGCAACGATGCGAAGCTTACGGTCCAAATCGCGACGGGCGTCATCATCAAGCGACTCGTTTGAGTGCTCCTCACCGCCAATTTTGCCATCCTCAATTTCGAAAAAGAGATCATAACCCGACGGGTCAACAAATTCTCGTTGGATGTAAATCTGGGTCGTGTCAGGCATCAAGCTGGCAAGGCTTTCGCGCATTTTTGCGCGGACATCTTTTTCCTGACTTGCGAATGCATTTCTCATAATCATGATGTCAGGTTTTTTGACCGCAGCACGGCTTAGCGAAACGCGTTCGCGGAACTCGGAAGTCAGGTTTTCGCCACCTTGGCTGACCACCATGTTGAGAATGGACTGGGCGGCCAATCGCCGTAGACCTTTTTCTTCAAGAACCTTGATGACAACATCTTCGACATCTTTGGTACGCGCACCCGCCATGCAAGATATTCCGCCATAGAGAGCGTTTTCCAAAACTGAAATGGCCGAGATGTTTTTCTGCGGGTCAATTGTCTCAAACAATCCATCCAGTTCGGCAACCATCTGTGCTGCGTTTCCGGCCCGAATTTCAAGTATTCTGTCTTTTAGAGCCGCTGGGAAGGCGGGCCCGATTTGCTCGGCAGATAAGGTGAACGGCACTGTTAGCATCAAAGCAAAATCTTCGGGCGGCAATGCAGCATTCCCAACCTTACGTCTCATCGCGACAATTTGGTTCAGCCGATTATAAAGCTGATCGTTCATGTTAAAGCGGCGGAACAAGGGATGGCTTGTATCGTCTGGGCCAAAGGTTGCATTTAACTCTTCGATGACGCTTGCAGCTATTTGTGCAAGTTCGTCGATCAATCCATGCGCGCGCAAAATATCAAAAAATTTCGTTTCCCGCGACAGCAGCTCTTGGGTTTGCGGTTGGGTTGGCATTGCATAGAAAAGGTTGCTGCCCAGTGGCACTACTTGATTGAACTTGGCCGGATCAAAAGGGAAGACAATGTCATCCAGACCAGCTTCGACAATGCGTTGCGCGACCAAGGGGCGAATTTGCACAATCGCATCTGCTAGGTCTTGCTCGGAATCAGGCTTTAATCGAGAGTTCAGCACACTGCGCACCATAAAATCATCGTTACCCATGGCTTCGACCAGTGTGAACCACCATTCGCGGATGTCGTCCATCGACTTGAAATTGGCGATTTCAGGCACGATCCAATCGGTGTTGTAAGGGTCCGTGCTGTTGCCTGTTATCGCGGCTTCTTCCTGCCAGAGCGTGACTTCCTCTGAAATGCCATTGGCAAACACAGGCTTGATCATGAAGGGCATAAACAGGTTTTCGCCAAGCGTGCCGTGAAACAGATAAGGCATTGAATTAACCGAGCCAATTCTGTTGGAAATGACGGCTTGGTGTAGTTCGTTCATGGCATAGCCCGCAACATTCACGGCACCGCGCGTGGGCAGCACCTCTCGTGTTAGCAGGTCTACAAGAGCCATTTCTGTGGTTTCGCTGTGGGTTTTAAACGCAACGCGGGCGCCTTGGGGAATAACCAGATTGATATCATCTAAAACGGTGTACCCCTCTTCATTCAGTACAGTCACACCGCGAAACTGGATCTCGCCGTCTAATTTGGGAATGGTATCGGGTGTGCCTTCGAACAACGAGGCATCAACGAGGGTTTTGAAGGTGAACTTCTCGGTTACAACTTCCCAACGGACCGCCATGTCCTGTAGCTGATTGTAGTAGTCCAGTACTTCTTTCCAAGGTGACGATAGGTCCTTATAGGCCGCCAAAGCCGCAACAAGAGCACCAACAGTGATTTCGCCGGTGATGGCAAGATAACCCCCGACAGAATAGAAAAAGAAAGGCGTCAACTGGTTGATGAAGTTGTTCAGGAACTTCATGAAGTATTTTTTTTCGTATATTTTCAGACGGATGCCAAACAAAATGCCCAGACGGTTGGAGAAGAGCGCCATCCTGTGCCTGATCCCTCCGTTGGTACGAATGTCGCTGGCTCCGGCGGCTGTTTCGCCGATCTCGGCGGATAGTGTGCGCACCTCTAGAATACGTGATTTGTTCAACAAGCTGAGCTGACGTTGCAGTTTCGGAATGATCCAAGCTTGCAGTGGAATTAGGGCGATGGATACCATGCCAAACCAGAAACTTTGCCCAAACAAAAACGCCAGAATGGTCAACATCTGCCCGCCTTGGAACAAGGGTTGCGATAGCATATCCCCCATCAGCCCGCCCATCGGCTCTGCCTCTGAGGTCACCATTGAAACCAGTTCGCCCTGACTGCTAGAGCGGAAAAACGGGCGGGGAAATCTGAGGGTGCGGGTTATGAGCTGAAACCGAAACCTTCGCAACAACCGCTCGGCCAAGACACCTTTCATGGTGTTGAGCCGCATTTTCAGCAATCCGTTTGCCAGCACTGCCAGCAAAAAGCAAACACAGAGGACCATCAGGAATTCAACTTGGGTTAAAGTGATACCCAGAAGAGTGATATCTTCACCTGTGCCGCCGATGGCGTCATTGATGATACGTTTAGGCAGTTCCAGTGACACATACAGCAGCGGGAAGGTTAGCAGAGTAACGAACAGGAGTATAATTTGACTGCGTTTCGAGTTTTTCCAGATGAACTGGAAGAGGCTCTTTTCCATCGTAAGTGTCCTTGAAACGAGAAGGTGTTGGTCTGTACGGGAATTATTTACCGAAGAACATCACCTTTCTTTGCACAGGTCGTAAACAACTGTCTGTATTGATCTAAACGGTCCGGCTTAATGCGGCACCTGATGTAGTTATCAAATTGGAAAATATAAGTTTTTTATTTTTGGTTGCGGCAGTTCACTTTTCCGCGTGCTTAGATTGATCGGCGTTGCACCGCCCTCCAAAAGCATACTCAGGCAATTTTTGGTGAAATCCCAGATGTCTTCATTATGCACCAGATGGTGGCTCAAAAACCCAAGCGGCTCAGCGGCATCTGTTCGTCCTGCGCGTCTATCTTGCAGCAGCGTGACAATTTGTTCGATGATGTGTTCAGGCGCGTGGAGACCTTGACCCCCGTGCCAGTTGATCGGGTCAATATGCGTGTTAATCTGAACTACGCCTGCTACCTGTCGTGATTTGCGCGGTGTGAACGTTGAAACACCTACATAACCTTGTGCTGAAAGCCCCTCCAGTACGCCTGTGTCGATGCGGTTCCATGGAGGGACAAACATAGCCAGTACATCCGCGCCAAAAAGGTGTTTCATTCTGGTCAAAGCGGCTTCTGTCTCGCTGCGCGCTTGGGAACGGGGCTGACCGAATTCGGCCTTTTTGGCCCCCACAGGGGCGTTGTTCTGGTGTGCCCAGCCGTGGACAAGCGGGATCATGATCTGCGTGTCTCGGGCAAGCTGTGCCAGCGCAGGTTTTGCGGCCTTCGGGATCACGGCAACATGGACAGGCAGCCCAAGGTCTTCACCGATTTTCAGCAGTCTGGTTAGCGCAGGTGTGGGTTCAATGGCATCATCGTCGCGCCACCAAAGTGGCAAAGCGCGCTTTTCAGAACGCCAACAGGAAAGCTCTGTTTGTAAGGGGGACCAGTCAATTTTCATGCTGTTTACGCCTTAAATCTCTTACGATCCTAACAGTTTCATCAGCACCGTCAAAGCCCGTCCGCGCTGGAATACCTGCGGGCGCAGCGGCCAATTGGGAAAGTGCAGTGCGTAAGCTGTCTGGCGTAAGGTCCTCATTTTTCACAACCGCGATTTGTGGAAGGCTTGCAAGTGCTTGCGCTCGAATTGTCTGTTCCACCTCGGAGCCCGCATCAAAAGGGATAAACACGGCCCGACAGCCGCTTTGTAAGACATCAATCGCGGTGTTGTAGCCGCACATGGAAACCGACGCCGCCGCGTGATGCAGCATGGCGCGGAAATCGGGACGGGCGGCTTCAACGGTGACATTTGCGGGTGCGGAAGCTTGGAGCGCAGCAATGCGGTTGGCGGGCTGACTGCCCCCTAGCAACAGCCGCCAGCGCCTGTCATCGCCGACGGCGGCTTGCATCGCGGTTTCAAAAATATGCGATCCGACATCGCCGCCGCCCGCGCTGATGATGATCTCATCTGCGCCCGCTTTTTGCGGATGTGGTGCGGCAGGAGGGGGGGCAATCAGCCCCGTGTAGTGCAACCGCTGCTGCAACGACGCCGTGACCGGCCATGAAAGATTAAGGGGCGTAAACTCAGGATCGGCATGAACCAAAACAGCATCGTAGTAGAGCGAGAGGATGTCGTGGGTTTTTTCGGCCTTTTGCGGGCTGGAGGGGGGCGCGAGGATGTCGCGTATCGAGGCACAGATCAGCGGCGGATCAGGTCGGGCTTTTGCTTCGCTCAACAGCGCAAGGAATTCTGTGCGCAGGGTGCGGCGGCCAAAGGGAAATAGCTCGGTAATCAGAACATCGGGGCGCAGGTCATGAAAATGCTGGATGAGCTGGGCAGTCCGTGCCTCGAGTACTGCTGGGTCCGCTGGCACGCCGTTGAGGTCAAGCAGACGTGTGAAATCCACGCCATCCGATCTTAGCGGGGGCATTTGTAGCAAAGGAACATCACCGCGATCCAACAGCGGCGACGCCATTCCACCTGACACCACCGTGGCCGTATGGTTTGCCCGCTGAAAAGCACGGGCGAGCGTCAATGCACGCGCCAAATGACCGGTTCCCAAAAGGTGAGTGACGACAATCATAATTTTCATGGGTTGCGGTCCTCCAGACGTAGGGGCTGCGGGTCAAGTTGCCATTTGGTTTCAGAAATATCCAAAATATAGAGCCTGTTGCGTTTGATCTGGAAGGGTGCGGCGCCGCTGAAATTCCATCCGCTTGCCTGCGCCATCAACACCCGCATGACGCCAATATGACAGACTGCAACGGTGTCTCGCGTTAACATCTCGGCCCATTTGAGCAAACGCGCGCGCATGATGGCGGGGCTTTCGCCGTCTGGTGGGCTGTAGTCCCAGCCCCACTCCTCAATATGGCGGAAACCGGATGCTGCATCAGCGACAAGGTCGCGTCCCATACAGCCTTCCCATTGCCCCCAATCCATTTCGATCAGGGCAGGATCAGTCATCGGCTCTCGGTCCGTAACTAATTTGGCAGTCTCAACGGCACGCAAAAGCGGGCTGGACCACAGATCGGCCTTGTCCCATGGTGCAGGCATGCGCAAATCGCGCAACTGCGCCCGCGCCGCATCGTCCAGCGGCACATCCGTGCGCCCTTGAATGCGGCCTGCGCGGTTCCACGCGGTGTGGCCGTGGCGCAAAAGGGCCAAACGGGGCATTAAAGGACACCCACGCGGGAAAGCCCGTCTTTTAGGACTGCGACAGCGGCTAGCAGCATGTGGTGTTTGGCAATATACGCCCGCGCAGCGCGGCCTTCTACGCGGCGCAGGTCTGTATCGTTCAGCAATTCTGACACCCGACTGGCAAGCGCTGAAGGGCCGTCAGACTCGGAGGGGTATTGTCCGGGGGCCAGCACTTCGCATACGCCCGGCCGGTTTTGCGCCACAACAGGCAGCCCAGCCGCTTGTGCCTCTAGATAAACATAGCCAAATGCCTCATTCACGCCGGGCCAGAACAGCAATGCAGCACGGGCATAGGCTGCGCTGAGGTCAGCATCTTTCAATTCCCCAAGAAAGGTTACTTTGTCCCCGAAGGGGGCCATCAACGCTGCTACTTTGGCGCGTGCAGGGCCGTCGCCTGCGATCTCAAGACGCCAAGCGTCGGTCGGCATCTGCTTTAACGTTTCCGCGATGATTTGATAGGAGGCGAGCTTGTCGCCTTCGCGCATCATCCCCACGCTTAGAATTGGGCCGTTTGGGCTGAACGGTGTGTCGGGTAGGGTGTCGCGGGTCAGGAAGGGGGGTAAATGGATCAGTTCTTGGGTGGGTAGCGCATTCTCGCGAAGCGCCTGCGCATCGCGTGCGGTGAGATAGAACATTACATCAGCCATATCGCAGGCTTGCTCGGCCGCTTTGGCAAATTGCGCCCACGGTCCTGTCAGCCGTTTCGCCGCGCGGGTTGCTTCGATCTGCAAATAAGGGATGCCAAGCGCTTGTGCGACGGGCCCACCGATGAGGTCAGGGGCTTTGTAGTAGGTGTGATACGTCACCCATGCGCGCCATCCTTCAGCGCGTCCGCGTGTGATCAGATCAGGCAGGGCGGCCTTTGCCTGTGTGATGATCTCTTGTTGCCGTTGCGCATTGCCTTTGCCATCGCGGCTGCGCAGGGTGCTGGCTATGATTGGCGAATGTCCTGCATGTTCAAGCGCCAAGATCAGCGCACGTGCCATGGCGCGATCTCCCGATGGCACGGGATGGTCCGCCGGTTTCATCGGAGCGTAAAAAGCCAGCTTCATCTTGCTACGGTGCCAGCATTGTGCGCAAGCGCTGGTCCAGTTGGGCAATACCGGGCGCCATGGTGAAGTGTTGGATCAATCGTTGATATGCTGCGTCAGCCAGACGGGGGCCAAGTGCCGGATCGGCGGCAAAGTCGGCGATGGTCTGTGCCAGCGTCTGGGGATCATCACTTCGCAGCAGGCCATGTGTGCCATCATCGATGAATTCGGGAATGGCAGAAACAGGTGTGCTCAGGATCGGCAATCTCTGGCTTGCCGCTTCCATTAGCACATTGGGCAGGCCATCGCGGTCGCCGTCCTCGGCAATGCGCGAGGGCAGCACAAACAGGTCACTCGCGCGCATCGCATCGATCACTTCGGGTTGGTCACAAGCGCCGCGCCATGTGATGCGGTCTGCAACGTCACACTCGGTGGCGCGGGCACGCATTTGCGCGTCCAACGTGCCGCCGCCGATGTGAACCCAATGCCAATCCAGCGCTTTGGGCAGCAAAGCCAGTGCATCAATCAGCTTGTCAAAGCCCTTTTTTTCGACCAACCGCCCCACTGACATGAGGCGCAGCGGTGCATCCACTTTGCGGTTTGCGCGATCGGGAGGGGTGGGGAAGCGGGATAGGTCAAGACCGTGATAGACAAGTTCGACACGGTCGGGGCGATCCGCCAGCCCCTGTAGGTACGTCGCGCCAAATGCCGTACAAGTCGCTCCGAATTCGGCACCATTGTGATCTGCTGACAGCTTTTCGCGCAACTCCCACTCGGGCGATGTCCAAATGTCTTTGGCATGCGCCGAAAATGACCATGGCAGGCCGCGCAAGATGGCCACATACCGCGCAACCGAAGCAGGCGTATGTAGGAAATGCGCGTATAGCCCCGAAATGTCTTGCGCCATTTCATGCGCCATCACACAGGCCTGTCCCCACCGCCTGCGACGGTTGGCGGTATCATCACGCGCAAGGTCACGGGCATAGGCCTCGGCTGCAGCATCAAAACCGGGTAATTCGGTGGCTGCCCCCATCGCCTGCGCTACGCGGCGCTGATCATTGCGCAGATATTCAGGCAGATACCGAACCGGTGCCTGTAGGCGGGCATGCAGGGGATGTATCTTGGTATCTGTCGGATGGCGCAGCGACCAGATGTCCAGCTCAAGTCCGGCTTCTTCCAGTGCTACAAGTTCCTGTGCGATGAAGGTCTCGGATAGGCGGGGCCACCCTTTGACGACCACGGCAAGGCGGGGGAGAGACATTACGTCTCTTCCCTGTTCATCAACGCATTGGCCCTCTGGATGACCACATCAAGCCCCCCCAGCAGGCCGTCGGCATTTGCTGCCGATGGTTTAGTTTGCTGTGGTAAATTGCGTATGGCGTCTATCATCGATTGCGGGGTCATGCCGTCGCGGGTTTCATCCAGCATCCGTATCAGTCCCATTTCCTCGGCGCGGCTGGCGCGCAGCCATTGTTCCAGACGTGGGGTAGTGCGCGGAACGATCACAGCGCGTTTGTCAAAAGACAGCACTTCGCAAAAAGTATTGTAGCCCCCCATACAAATCACACCTTCGGCACCGACAAACAGCGATTCAATGCGGCTGTCAAAACCAGTTGCGACAACCCTACCGTTTAACTTGGCCACACGTGCATCAAAGCCGTTTCGCACATCGCCCGATAGAAACGGCCCGTATACAAGCATCGCGTCAGGTTTCAGTGTGGGGTCTTGCTCATAGGCCGATAACACAAGCGACACCATTGCAGCACCGTCACCGCCGCCGCCGGGAGTGATCAGCACATAGGGCTTTTCTGGCACATCTGCCACATCCGTGATTTCACGGCGCAAATAGCCTGTCCAATGCATCCGCTCACGGGTCTTTTCGGAGAGAGGTAGTTTGTAGGTCGGGTCGTATACGTCGCGCATGCCGTAGACCCATATCTCGTCGTAATGCTCTTCTGTGGCACGCAAGGCCCCTTTGCGCGCCCACTCGGCGGCCAGAACCTCTGGCTCATCCAGGACATCGCGTAGGCCTAATACCGTGCGTGTGCGTCCGTGCTCATTCAGCCATTTAAGAGAGGGGAGCAATTCACCTCTAAAGCCAGTCGGTTCTTTGTCGACAATGAGCAGATCGGGTTCATAGCGTTCGATTGCGGTCTGTATCAGGCCAGCGCGTAATGAAGTTGTATCGTCGATCCCCATATCCAAGGTCTGACTGATGTACGTACCATCAGATAATTTGGTCACCCCGGGCAGGCGGATGTGATCGACACGTTCAGGAAAGGTGAAGCGGCCCGCCACGGGTGACCCCGTGAGGATCAGAGCAGATGTCTGAGGATCGTTCTGAGTGATTGCGGCAGCCAACGTTCTAGAGCGGCGCAGATGTCCCAGCCCGAAGGTATCGTGACTATAGAACATGACACGCCGTGCCGCCGCGCCTGTGCGGCGAGGTTTGGTAGCTGTAGTTTGATAGATTTTTTTGTCCATCGCTGTCGCCTTTAAAGTCGCAGATCGCTGCCGGATTTCCCAAACACACCCTTGATGTCAAACAACACAGCACCTTGTTTGCCCAAATCACGGACTGCGTCGCTGCCCATTTCAACAAACTCGCTATGACCCACGGCTAGGATGATCGCGTCATAAGTGCCGCGGTCGGGCGCATCTATGCCGTTGACGCCATGCTGGTCTTGCAGTTTTTGGGCGCCGACCCAAGGGTCATGCACATCGGCGGTGATGGAGTAAGAGGCGAGTTCGGATACGATATCGGCAACCCGTGTGTTGCGCGTATCAGCGCAGTTTTCTTTGAACGTATACCCCATGATCAACACCCGCGCACCGCGAACACCGATGTTGCGCGCCAGCATCGCCTTTACCATCGTTTGGGCCACATGAACGCCCATTTGGTCGTTGATACGTCTTCCTGCAAGAATGACCTGCGGGTGATAGCCCAGCTGCTCAGCGCGGTATGTCAGATAGTAGGGATCGACGCCAATGCAATGTCCCCCGACAAGGCCGGGGCGGAAAGGCAGGAAATTCCACTTGGTGCCGGCTGCTTCCAGCACTTCCAAAGTATCCAAACCCAGCCGTGAAAAGATCAGCGAGAATTCGTTGACCAACGCAATGTTCAGATCGCGCTGGGTGTTTTCGATTACTTTAGCGGCTTCTGCGGTTGCGATTGATGACGCGCGGTGCAGGCCTGCTTTGACGACGGGTGCATAAATGGCTTCTACACGGTCAAGTGTTTCATCGTCCTGTGCTGCGATAATCTTGACGACGTTCTCCATAGAATGTTCGGCGTCACCGGGGTTTACGCGTTCGGGGCTGTAAGCCAGTTTGATCTGGTCGCGCGGTTTCAGGCCACTGCCAGCGGCAAGGGCAGGCCCGCATACTTCTTCCGTGACGCCCGGGTAAACGGTGCTTTCCAAAATCACCATTGCGCCTTCTGTCAGATGGGGGGCTATGGTTGCGCAGGCACTCAGGATCGGGCCAAGATCGGGGGCCTTGGCATCGGTGATCGGGGTCGGGACGGCAATGATGAACACACTGCACCCCGCTAAATCAGCGGCATCGTAGCTAAATGTCATGGTGCTGCTGGTAACAGCGGCATCGGAAATTTCCCCGTTGGGATCAGTCCCGTTGCAAAGGGGGATCACCGCTTCGGGACGGGTATCAAAACCGATGACTTCGAAATTGTTTCGCGCCAGCGCAAGGGCCAGCGGCAGGCCGACATAGCCAAGGCCTAGTACGGCTATGCGTGTATCAGTAGCAAGGCGGGGCAAAGGTATATCCTTGAGGTCATATAGGTCCAAGTTAACCCCGCAGGGTCCCCCACATCATGACACCGAAGATAACAGGTGTAAACGTCTAGCGGGTATCAAGCGGGCCCCGTTGTCGCGGGGGCGTATGAATTGCAATGGCACGCTTGCTAGGTTAACCTTGGCTTAGGTCCGGTGACCTTTAATGGGGAAATCATGCGCGCCTACTTTATCTCTTTTTTAGTTCTTGTATCCTTTTTGTTTCTGCCAGCAGCAGGGCAGACGCAGGGACTTGGCGCTTTACTGCTCGATAGCACCCCGACAACAAGCCAGAGCAATTCGGATATCGACCTAATCATGCGCAAAGCCGCCGAGAATGGCGTTGGCGTGGTGGTGATCGATAGCACAGGCCGCGTCTTGGGCGATGTTCCAGAACCCGTGGAGGCGGTTGTCGGGGGTGAGGGGGATGCCGCTTCACCGTTGATGAAGATACAAAGCCGCGTGATCAAGTTGCGGACAGCTCTCATCGAGAGGGTGTTGTCGCTTCCTACGGCTTTCAACGAAGTCCTTTTTATCCTGCGTGCAGCCAGTCCAGACGGGACGCTCTGGGCCTTTGGGAATGCGCTTTTGTTAAGCCTTTTGTTGTTTGGTGTAGGTGGATTGGTCGAACATGAAATCTACGGCAAACGCCTGATGAAAAAATGGACCCTGCGGCGTATTCAAGATGCCCCGCAGGGATACATCGAAAAGATGCCTTTCCTTGTTTTCCGCTTTGTCGTTGGTGTGGGCGGTATTCTGGTCTCTATGGCGGTGGCCTATGTGATCGGGGCGGTCATCTATGGCCCGCTAACAGACACGGCGATGCAATTTACCGTCACGCTCATCAACATCGGCTACTTTACGTGCCGCGCTGTTGCAGGGCTGTCGCGCATGATTTTGTCGCCGTTTCTACGGCAGTACCGCATTCCTATCCTGAATGACCGCGAAGCCAAACGCCTGCATCGGTGGTTGTGGATGGTGACGTCGCTCAACATTTGCGCAATTTTGTTTGGCATTTGGATTGGTGAGCTGGGCTTGAACTATGACGCCTATGCCTTCTTTGCCTCGGCGCTTTCGGCCAGTTTGGTATTGTTGAACATGTTGCTGGTATCAGCAAACCACCGCGCTATTTCGCGTGCGCTGCGTCATGGCAAACCGCTGGCTGACTGTTCGTTGATTGTGCGTATCCTGTCGCGGGTTTGGGCACCTGTCGCTTTCCTTTATGTGGTTTTTGCGTGGTTTGAGCTGACGATTGATCTGGTCTTGGAGAACCCCAGTTCGGTGCCGCTGATTGCGGGGGCCTATGGCATCCTCCTTACGATTGTCGTTGTTTATGGGTTCCTCAATTACTTCATTGAACGCTGCTTTGTTCGCGCACATGCGATGCGGCGCTTGAATGCACCTGATGGCAATGCGCAGGCGGGGCTTTCTGCTTCGGCGGCCCCTGACAGTTTTCAAACGGCGCAGGACCCCGACGCTGAATTGGATGATGCCACCGATGAGCGAGATGAGGCAGCCAGTGCCGGTGCGATGGTACACCGCCGCTATCTGAATACATTCGAAGAGCTGGCGCGCAGAGTTGCTGGCATCCTGTCTTTTGTGGCGGGCGCTTATGCGTTCTTTTACATCTGGGACAACGACGGTGCCAGAATGGCCGAAAACCTTGCTGACCGCCTTTTGGATATCATGGTCATCATCTTCATCGGTTATGTGATCTATCATGCTTTCCGTATCTGGATCGACAACTTGATAGAAGCCGAAGCACCAGAAGAGGAAGAAGTGGAATTGGGCGATGAGGGCGGAGGTGGCAGCGCCAGCAGGCTGGGCACGCTATTGCCGCTCTTTCGCAATTTCACGTTGATCGTTGTGATGCTTACGATCGTATTGATCGTGTTGATGGATATCGGCGTCAACGTAGGTCCGCTGTTTGCGGGTGCGGGGATCGTTGGCATCGCGATTGGTTTTGGCAGTCAGGCGTTGGTGCGCGATGTCTTTGCGGGGGCGTTTTTTCTGTTCGATGATGCTTTCCGCAAAGGAGAGTATCTGGACGTGGGCGAAGTGAAGGGAACGGTCGAAAAGATTTCGGTGCGATCCTTTCAATTGCGCCACCATCTGGGGGCCTTGCACACCATTCCCTTCGGTGAATTGCAGGTGATCACCAATTACTCCCGCGACTGGGTGATGATGAAATTGCCTTTGCGGGTGACCTATGACACCGATGTCGAAAAAGTGCGCAAACTGGTCAAAAAGCTGGGCCAAGAACTACTGGACGACCCCGTCATTGGGAAAGATTTCATCCAGCCGCTGAAATCTCAGGGCGTGATCGAAATGCAGGACAGCGCGATGATTATTCGGGTCAAATTCATGACTAAACCGGGCGATCAATGGTTGGCGCGCAAGCGGGTATATGAGGAAATTCGTTCGCTGTTCGAACGCGAAGGGATCAAGTTTGCGCATCGCGAAGTGACGGTGAGGCTTGCCGATGGCAAGGCCGCTGATCTGTCCGAAGAGCAAAAGAAAAACATTGCTGCAGCAGCACATGCATCGCTGGAAGAAGATTTACTGGACGGCGAGCAGGGCGGCGGTGACGACAGATAGATTTTGGCCCAGTTCAGCTTTTGTATGGGTCAAGTGATGCGCGCAACCCGTCGCCCAAAAAGTTGAAGGCCAGCACAACCACAATGATCGGCAACATCGGGATCGACGTCCACCAGTAGATTTCGATGCTTGCAAGGTTCTGGGCATCATTCAGCATGACCCCCCAACTGACGGCAGGTGCGCGTAGGCCAAGGCCAAGATAGCTGAGCGCCGTTTCACCGAGGATCATCGCAGGTATGGACAGTGTCGCGCTGGCGATCAGATGGGACATGAAATTTGGAAGCATATGCCGGCGGATAACCCTGCTAGGCTTTGCGCCCATCATTTCGGCTGCTCTGACGTATTCCTCTTCGCGCAAGGACAGGAATTTGGCCCGCACGGAACGTGCTAATCCGGGCCAATCGAGGATGCCTAGAATAACAGAGATGATGAAAAAGACAGCGACAGGCCCCCAATTGGACGGCACCGCAGCCGAGAGCGCAAGCCAGAGCGGCAGTTCGGGGATGCTGCGCAGTATTTCGATCATGCGGTTGATGATCCAATCAGGCGTCCCGCCCAAATAACCTGCGATCGCACCAAAAGTAATTCCGAGCACAAAAGACACCGATATGCCGATCAATCCGACAGTCAAAGACAGCTGCGCACCATATAAAATGCGGCTGAACATGTCGCGGCCCAACCGATCAGACCCCCACAAAAACACACTTGCACCTTCGGGCGCACAGACAAGATGGGTATCAGAGGGGAATAGCCCGAACAGATTATATGTGCCCCCTTTGCAGAAAAACTTTAGGGGCAGGGGGCGCGTTTCATCGGTGGTATAGGTCCACCGGAAATTCTCCAGATCGGCTTTGGCAGTGATCGGATAAACATAAGGCCCAATAAACTCCCCTTCGTGCCACAGGTTGATGCTCTGCGGAGGGGCGTAGAGGTAATCGGCGCTTCGCTCGTTTGGGGTATAGGGGGCAATGAAACCTGCGATGGGCAGGATCAGATAGCAACACAGTAGAAAGATGCCTGAAATCAGCGCAAGTTTGTGCCGACGGAATTTATGCCACATCAATCGCCAAGCAGGCGCATCCATATCCGCACGTTCTGGGGAGGATATGTCGGCATCATCCACCCAAGGTGTTGGGTCGACAAAGCGGTTGGAGGGTTGGATGCTCATGTGCCCCGACTTCCATAGCGAATACGTGGATCAAGCAGCACCAAAAGCATGTCAGATATCATTGTACCGATCAAGGTGAGCAGAGCCACAAACATTAAGACAAATCCTGCCAGAAATTGATCTTGGGATTTTAGTGCGGCCAGTAGGTAAGGCCCGATTGTTTGCAGGCCCAACACTACTGACACCAGAACCGATCCTGAAACCATCGCGGGCAGCAGGTTTCCGATGTCTGCAACAAATGGATTGAACGCCACGCGTAGCGGGTACTTTGCCAACAATCGCCCGGGTGCTAACCCTTTGGCCTTTGCGGTTTCGACATAAGGCTTGTGCAATTCATCCAGCATGTTTGCACGTAAACGTTGCATCATCGCGGCAGCGCCTGAGGTGCCGATCACAAAGGTGGGCACAATCATGTGCAGCAGGATAGATTTCACCTTTAGCCACGACATCGGTTCCCCCTCAAATTCAGGTGACATCATGCCGCCGATGGGAAGATCAAAGTGCTTTTGACCATAGTAGAAGAGGATCAACGCCAATAGAAAGTTCGGCGTGGCCAGCCCTAAATAGGCGATGAATCCCGCTGTATAGTCGGCCCATGTTTCGGCCTTGGCGGCGGCCAAAACGCCCAATGGAAGCGCCACAGCATAGACAAACAGCACTGCTGCTAGATTGAGTAGCACCGTCAGCCAAAGAGCATCACCGACGATTTCGCCTACTGGGCGGTCAAATTCGAATGACCAGCCAAAGTTGCCTTGTATCAAACCCGAAAACCCCGACGGACCGGGCGCAAAGCCGGCCCAGATCAGGTATTGCTCCCAAAGGGGGCGATCTAATGCGTATTCTTTGCGCAAAAATTCGGCCTTGGCGACGCCGTCCGCCTGACCGGTGGCGCGCAACTCGGCTATTTGATTGGAAAGGTAGTCGCCGGGTGGCAAGTTGATAATGACAAATATCAGTATCGAGACCACCCAAAGCGTAAGCAGCATAGTGCCGAAACGGTACAAAGCATATCGCAGGAACATCATTGGATTACCTGCTGGTGAGGGTTTTCAAAGTAGAATTCGTCGATCCTGTGAATGCCAAAATGCGCACCCGGCTCATATGCCCAAATGCCAGTTTCTGGTACATTTCGCAGCCTTTTAGAGACGACAATCGGCTGGGGGGCTTCTGATAGAATACCTATGGCAAAGACCTGGTTGGCGTGAATGCGGAGCATTTCGTTCCAGACATTTTCGCGTGTGGAATTGTCCGTGGCGTGGTTCCAATCTTCGGCCAAGGACATCAGCCGGTTGGGCGCATCGCC
Organism: Sulfitobacter undariae; assembly: GCF_014196805.1. Classification (GTDB taxonomy): domain Bacteria; phylum Pseudomonadota; class Alphaproteobacteria; order Rhodobacterales; family Rhodobacteraceae; genus Sulfitobacter; species Sulfitobacter undariae. The sequence goes on from NZ_JACIEI010000012.1 coordinate 75,857, forward strand.
TTCAGGTTTTTGCCCAAATTCACCTTTGGATTGATAATATTGCCCCCACATGGGCCATGCAAAGAACTCCTGGTTGGTCGGCGCGAGGTAACTCGGAGAGGTTTCCGCTGTCGGCAGCCCGTTATCCCAGCCGAACCATACAGAAGCCATGGTTTTGCCCGCATAGACGCGATTGCGCAGAATGTTCCGATCCAGTGGGCGCATGACCAGTTTGATTCCGATCTCTCGCCATGTGTCTGTGATAATCGCCAATGCGTTTTCAACTTCTTGGCGCTCGCCTGCGGTTTCGATCACAAACTCCATCGGGCGGCCATCAGGCAGCTTGCGCAAACCCGAAGAGGTGCGCTCGGTCAGGCCCATCTCGTCAAGCAGAGCGTTGGCTGCGTCTATGGAATAGCCGCAAAACGCGAGGAAATTATCGCTTTTAAAGAGTGAGCTTTCGGAAAGCGCAGTCATGCCGCCTTCTTGGGCCAGCCCGAAATATAGCGTGCGGTTGATCATTCGGCGGTCAATGCTGAGGCTGAGGGCGCGGCGGAATCGGACATCACGCATCACTTTGCGCCAGACAACGTCGGCAAAATTCAGGTTCGGATAGATTGCAATCTGGCTGGCCGCCCCATTTTGCCACAGCAGAGTTTTATAATCCCCGCCATCTGCCTCGCCTTTCTTGAGGATCGAAATATCAGGAAAGTCGAGACCGCGTGCTTGCAGGTCAACTTCTCCTGCGTTGGCTTTGGCCGCGATGAGGCCGCTGTTCACAACTGTCATCTCAACCGTGTCGATATAAGGCAGTTGCACACCGCGTGCGTCAATGCGGTGATAGTAAGGGTTGCGCACAAAAAGTTGTCTCGACGATCCTGCCTCGCTGATATTCATCCACGGTTGTAACGTCGGTTGATCAGGGTTGTCGAATTTATTCATGCTGTCGCGCTTGTTGTGCAGTGCGGCCCAGCTGTTGACGCGAGCTTCGGCGACTGCGGTTTCAAGAGTCTCGGGATCGGCGTATTTTTTGTGAAATTGTTTGAGGTAATGGGCGGGGCGGTAAATGAAAGGGGGGCTGGCTTGGGCGAGTTGCAGCAAAAATTCTGCGTTTGCAGTGGGCCATTCAAAAATCACCGTCACGGCATCCGGAAAACGCACCGTTGCCAGTACGCCGTCGGCATACATGAAAGTTGGTGGGCCGGATGGGGTGATATCGGGGTCATTCACCACGTTTTCCCACCAGTATCGGAAATCTTGCGAGGTGAAAGGCGCGCCGTCCGACCAGCGGTGCCCGGGTCGTAGCTGGAACGTGAATTTCCTGTTCTCGATCACTTCGACATTGCGCAAGATGTCAGGAGCAAGGGAGTAGTCGGGGGCGTAGCCGACCAGACGTGCATAGCCATAAGCCGACATCAAACGCACGTCTTTGGAGCGTGAAACAAGTGTCCGTAAGTTGCTGCCTTGTGTGCCGAAATTGCGCCCCTTGGCCTCCAGATCGACGATAAGAGGAACCTCTGGTAGCCGTTCGGCGATAGGGGGAAGATCGCCGTTGTTCACTTCCATTGCCCAAAAAGAAGTTTCCTGAAGGACAGGTGCAGCAAGCACTGGATTGGCCAACAAAAGGGCCAGCGCTAAAACTCTAAACATGACAGCGCACCTTATGGCCGGGTTCAATCTCGTGCAGGGCGGGTACGGATGTGCCTTCAAAGCGGAACATTTCAGGCCAGCTTGAGGGCGCACCAGCGCCTTGAGCGACTTGATCGAGGTTTATCGGTCTTGAAATATCGGGTTCGGGTTGGGCCGCAATCAACGCCTTGGTGTACGGGTGGCGCGGATTGTAAAAAAGCGTGCTAGGGGGCGCCTGTTCTACGATCACACCTTGCCGCATCACGGCAACTTCGTCGGCAATACGGGCAACAACTGCCAGATCGTGACTGATGAACAAATAACTCAGGCCCGCACGAGATCGAATTTCTTCCAACAAAGTAAGAATTTGATGCTGCACCGAGACATCCAGCGCCGATGTAGGTTCATCGCAGATAAGCAGCTTGGGGTTGAGGGTAAGGGCGCGGGCGATTGAAAGGCGTTGGCGTTGGCCGCCAGAAAACGCATGGGGATAGCGCGTCAACATATCAGGGCTCAGGCCCACCAGCTCCAACATTTCTGCCGCTTTGTCACGCCGCTCTGCGCGTGTGCCGATATTGTGGATGTCCAATGGCTCGGTCAGGGTGTCGCCTATCCGCATCCGAGGGGAAAGTGAGGAGTAGGGGTCTTGGAATACCATTTGCGCCTGACGCTGAAAGGAGGTGCGCTGCCTGCCCGTCAAATTGTGTACCGGCAGCGGAGGCGCATTCGGCTCGGGATAAAACAGAACTTCGCCGCCGTTATCTGGCGTTTCTGCCCCCAGCGCCAAACGTGCGCAAGTTGTCTTGCCAGACCCGCTTTCCCCCACCAAAGCCAGCGTTTTGCCCCGCTCCACCTGTAGGTTAACATCTTTACAGGCAAAAACTGTTGTCAGTTCGCGCCAGCCTGTTGTGCGCAACGTGAATGTTTTACTGACATTGCGCAGCTCCATAATCAAGTTTTCATGCGCTGGTGCGCGTGCTGGCGTAGCAACCTTGGGGATCGATGTAGCTGCCGCAAAAAGCTTGCGGGTATAGCCGTGCCGGGGGTCGCCTAAAACGTCGGCGGCTTGGCCGCTCTCCATGATGCGGCCCTTGTTCATGACGACAACTTGTTGGGCCATATTGGCAACTACGCCCAAGTCATGCGTGACCAGCAGCACGCCCATTCCGGTTTCGGATTGTAGTTTGTTAATCAACGCCAGCACTTGCGCCTGCGTGGTCACATCCAGCGCAGTGGTGGGTTCGTCCGCGATCAGCAAATCAGGTTTGGCGACCATCGCCATGGCGATCATGGCACGTTGGCGCATGCCGCCTGACAATTCGAACGGATAGCTGCGCCAAACACGTTCAGCATCTGAAAAGCCGACGTGCTCAAACTCTTGGAGGACCATACGTTTGGCCTCTGATCGCCCCATCGAGCGGTGAATGCGCAGCACCTCGGCCACTTGATCTCCCAGCCGGTGCAAAGGCGAAAGCGAGCGCATGGGCTCTTGGAAAATCATCGAAATTCTGTTGCCTCTGATCTTGCGCAAGGCTGGTTCGGGCATGCCCAGCAGATCGATAGCACCTTTTGCGTCATCATAGATAATCTGGCCGCTACGGATTTGTGCAGCTTCCGGTAAGATACGCAGAATGCTCCGGCAGGTCAGGGTTTTGCCTGACCCACTTTCTCCCACCAAAGCAAGCGTTTCACCTGCCTGCAAGGAGAAGCTGACATCCCGCACGACAGGATCGGCATTGCCAAAACCGATTGTCAGTGCGTCAATTTCCAGCAGTGGTGTCATGGATTTCCTGTTCTCTTTCCGCTCACTGGCGGTTTCAAGATAGAGTGAAGCCGATTTGTGTAGGGGCGTCCAGTGTTGGGGCGTAGTTTCGTGCTAATCATGTCCTTAATAGTCCCGACATGTTGTGGTTTTAAGCGAATGGGGCGTGTGATCAGAGGTTTGGACGTCTTTGTCGATCGAATGGGTGTCGTAACGCAGGTGGGGAACGCTGCGCATCTGTGGCGCGGTGCAATGGTTTGCCATCTCGTTCTATAGGTCACGTCGTGCAAAAGTGGCTCGAACGGTAAGCATTTCTGAGCCAAGACAGCTTATCTACCGAATATTGCGGCAGGCATTAACTAAGTATTCATTATTGCAGGAGAAATTGACGTAGTTGTGTTTGGTGAGGTGTGCTGTAGCATGTTCAAATTCTTACGTCTTTTGCTCGCAGCTTTGGTTTTACTGATGGCTTCGGCAGCGGGTTGCGTTTTGTCGGCCAGTGAAGTGTTCGCGTGGGCGCCATGGAGCGCTGAAACGCGTGCTTCTTTATCGGGCTTGCCGCCTGCAAATATCGCGATGGTGTTCGGCTTGGTGGCAGTGGCATTGACGGGTTATGCTGCAGGGATTGGCCATCGTTCAGCCAGTGCTAAGGAAGTTTGTGCATCTGGCGGGGTCTTGTTTAAGGCCATGGATCAAATGCAGGGCGCGGTTGTTACCTTTGATCGTGAAATGAAAGCAACTGATTGGAACAGCGAATTTGTTGGGCGATTTCCGACTTTGGTCCCCCATCTGGAGCAGGGCGCAACCCTTGAGAGACTGCTCAGCCAGGCATGTAATACCTGCGTTTTTAGCCCAAAACTGGGTTTTGATGCGGTCGAAACATGCATTGGCGATTTGGTAACCAATTTGCAAAGCGGGGATACTGTCCAGCACACTGTGCACACCCCGTCGGGCAGTACATTTGATTTGGTCCTGTTTCTGCTGGCTGCGCAGCAATATGGGGTGATCTGGGTCGATGTGACAAAGTTTCATCACCAACACGCGGATATTACCGCGCATAATCGCGTATTGGAGCAGACGAACCAACAACTCTTGGCGTTTTCAAAAATGGCGGTTCATGAACTGAAGGCACCTTTGAAACAGCAATCTGCTTTGTTGGGGCGCATGTCGGAGGAGATCGCAGATGCCAAGCTGGGGCTGTCAGCCGAAGTACAAAGCCAGTTTGCGATGCTTGCTAAACTGTCCACACGTATGGACCTGCTGGTAAGTGGTTTGCTGGATTACACGACCGTTGATCTGGGACAAAAAAAGGCCGAGTGTTTTTCCCCGAATGCACGACTGGAGGCTATCGTTGCGCGTGCTGCGATCGGGCCGCACATCAAGGTAGACATTAAGTCGGACATACCCCCAGTACATGTAGATCCGGTTTCTTTTGATCTGGTCATGCAGCATTTGATTACAAATGCCGCATGGCATCATGATAAAGTCATGGGGGGCATCGTGCTGCGTGCGTATCGCAATCAAACCGATGTTGTGATCGAGGTCGAAGATGACGGAACGGGAATAGCACCATACAGATATGACGAGATGTTTGAGCCCTTCACGAGGTTTTCGCATGCGGCGGGAAACGGACTGGGGCTTGCGCTTGTTAAGAAGGTTGTCACTTCATGGGGCGGTACGGTGAATTTACGCTCCACTTTAGGGAGCGGGAGTGTCTTCTCGGTGAGTCTACCTGCCGCGGCTCACCCGATTGAGGTGCTTGGCGGTTTGCCGCATGAATTAGAGAGAAACCTGTCTGCAATTTGTGCGTTGCCAATTCAAACGGATGGGGTTGGAATGGCATGATGTTGCAGCACAGTACCGCATAATTTGCCTCAAGTCTTTGCAGGACAGCACGACGCGTGCGGTGGATTTCTAGATCGCGGAAGAATGTGCGGTTTGTTGTGTTGTGCGATCATCCAGATATCCGGCGATAACCCTCACCAATGGATAGGCTGCTGGTTTGAGCTCCAATCCCTTGCTGCTGATGAAAAATACATCCGAAAATTTTTGCATCAATGACACGGCCATCGCGCGAATATCGGCGTGATATGTCGGGAACGCCTCTCCCAGCGCGGCTTCGTTAAATATGAAGCGGCACATCAGGTCTTCGATGACTTGAGCCATCATCCTATCTTTGGTCGACATCGCAAAGCCTTTGAAACTTGCAAACCCGTTGGCTTCTATCCGTTCTTGATAGGCAAATGTCGCGGGCGTATTTTGGGCATACCCCTGAGGGAGTTTTGAGATAGCCGACGCGCCAAATCCCAGCAAGATTTGGCTTTGATCGTCGGTGTAGCCCTGAAAGTTGCGGCGCAACATGCCTGTGGTACTGGCGTGTGCCAAGCTGTCATCAGGTAGGGTGAAGTGGTCAATGCCAATCGCCTGATAGCCGTTTTCAGTGAACACCCGATCGGCGGCAGCGGCGAGAGCTAAGCGCATAAGGGTATCGGGTAGATCGTCGGGTTTGATCATCACTTGGCGTTTGGACATCCATGGCACATGCGCATAGCCGTAAATCGCCAACCTATCGGGTTGCAGAGCCAGCACGTGATCCAGAGTGCGGGTGAAACTTTCGAGGGTTTGGTGGGGAAGGCCATATAAGACATCCAGATTGAGGCTGCTCACATTTTGTTCGCGTAAAAAGAGAATAACGGTTTGGGTTTGTTCCAATGTTTGGGGACGGCCGATGGCCTGCTGCACCTTTTCGCTAAAGTCTTGCACGCCCAGACTCGCGCGGGTCAGGCCGAAATCAATTAAGGTTTGCAACAGATCGGGTGCGGCTTCAGTTGGGTCAATTTCGACCGAGAATTCAAAATCGGGTGCGTGTGTGAAGGCCGCAAAAACACAACGCAAAAGTTGAGTCATCGTTTCCGGAGAAAGAATCGTTGGCGTGCCCCCGCCTAAATGCAGGCGGGACATGTTCACAGTATCTGGCAAGCTACGGCGCACAGCCATAATTTCTTTGCATAAAATTGTAACATAGGCATCCACAGGGCGCATGGTTTTTGTGCCTTGTGTCCGGCAGGCGCAAAACCAGCACAGGCGTTTGCAAAAGGGAATATGGATGTAGATTGACACATCCGTACCGTCTGGCACGGCTTGGAGCCAGTCCTGCTGGTTACGTTGGCCCGCGCCTTCAACAAAGTGATTGGCAGGTGGATAGCTCGTGTATCGGGGTACACGTGCGTCAAAAAGGCCATGTCGGCGAAAGGTGTCGATATTACTCATGGTTGTGTTTAGGATGGCATGGATAAATAAACTTTGATGCAGATCAACATGAATACAATTCCTAAGCTAAAGACAGAAATGCGTTGCGATAGCTGCCCGATACGCCACCGTGCCGTGTGCGCGCGCTGTGACGCGGATGAGCTGTCGCTGCTGGATGCAATTAAAACCTACCGCAGCTTTTCAGCAGGCGACCCTATTTTGTGGCGTGGTGAGCCGGTGGAATTCTTGGCATCGGTGGTGAGTGGTGTTGCGACGCTGTCGAAAACACTTGAGGACGGGCGCACCCAGATGGTGGGGTTATTGCTGCCCTCTGACTTCATTGGCCGTCCGGGTCGCATGGAAATCGCGTTTGACGTAACCGCGACAACTGATGTTGTCTTGTGCTGCTTTGATCGCAAGCCTTTTGAAAAGCTACTGATGGAAACGCCGCATATCGCGCAGCGCTTGATGGAGCTGGCGCTGGATGAACTGGATGCAGCGCGTGACTGGATGCTGTTGCTGGGACGTAAAACGGCCCGTGAAAAAATTGCCACATTTATTGAACTGCTTGAGCGCCGTTCAAATTCTGATGCGGCGCAGCGTATTAGAACACTGCCGCTGCCCATGACCCGCGACCAGATCGCAAGCTACTTGGGGCTGACGCTTGAAACGGTCAGCCGTCAGTTCAGTTCTTTGAAAAAAGAAGGCGTGATTAATTTTTCGGATCGCCGCACGCTGACGATATGCGATTTGCCTGCTTTGCAAGACGCGACAGGAAATGATGCTGATGGCGGTTTGCCCGCGTAACTGACGCGATAATTCAGAAACTTGATTTAGATCAAAGTCCGATACCGACCACCCAAATAGAGATGCCCTGCGAACAGGGGTATCTTTTGGTGCCTCTCTAAAATTGAGGGCACATTTATGGATTACGTCAAACTTATATTACTAGGTTTAGTCACCGTGATCGCCGCAATCGGGGCCAGTTGGGCCCGCGATCTGGCGTATCAGGTGCATGCCGTTCTGATTATGTTCATCGCTGCGGGCATGTTCATCTGGGTCTTGCGCAACGTTGATGAAAAACCAAAGGCAGCCGAGCCGGACAGCATCTATTTTGATGGCGTGATCCGTGCTGGTGTTATTGCAACGGCTTTCTGGGGCATCGCGGGTTTTCTGGTAGGTACGTTCATCGCGTTTCAATTGGCCTTTCCCGCGCTGAACTTTGATTGGGCCCAGCCTTTTACCAATTTTGGCCGTCTGCGCCCGCTGCATACATCGGCGGTGATTTTTGCCTTTGGGGGTAATGCGCTGATCGCGACGTCGTTTTACGTTGTGCAGCGTACCAGCGGTGTGCGCCTGTGGGGCGGCAAAGCGGGGTGGTTTGTATTCTGGGGGTATCAGCTGTTCATCGTTCTGGCGGCGACCGGCTATTTGCTGGGGTCTACACAGTCCAAAGAGTACGCGGAGCCAGAATGGTATATTGATATCTGGCTTACCATCGTTTGGCTGACCTATCTGGCCGTCTATTTGGGCACGATCTTTAAGCGCCGTGAAAAGCATATTTATGTGGCCAACTGGTTCTTCCTCAGTTTCATCATCACTGTCGCGATGCTGCATGTGGTTAACAATCTCAGCATCCCGATCAGTTTCTGGGGCTCCAAATCCGTGCAGGTTTTCTCGGGTGTGCAGGATGCGATGACGCAGTGGTGGTATGGTCATAATGCCGTGGGCTTTTTCCTGACGGCGGGCTTTTTGGGTATGATGTATTACTTTGTACCAAAGCAGGCCGAGCGCCCTGTTTATAGCTACAAACTCTCGATCATTCACTTTTGGGCGCTGATCTTTCTCTATATCTGGGCCGGACCGCACCACTTGCATTATACTGCTTTGCCTGACTGGGCGACGACGCTTGGCATGGTGTTCTCTATTGTGCTGTGGATGCCCAGTTGGGGGGGGATGATCAACGGCCTGATGACGCTGCAAGGCGCATGGGACAAGCTGCGTACCGATCCGATCATGCGGATGTTTGTTCTCTCGCTCGGCTTTTACGGCATGTCCACATTCGAGGGTCCGATGATGTCGATCCGCGCTGTGAACTCTCTCAGCCATTACACAGATTGGACAATCGGCCATGTGCATTCTGGCGCGTTGGGCTGGAACGGTATGATCACATTTGGCGCTCTCTACTTCCTGACGCCGCGCCTGTGGGGCCGTGAAAAGATGTACTCCATGTCGGCCATCAACTGGCACTTCTGGTTGGCGACGCTTGGCATCGTTCTTTATGCGGCATCCATGTGGGTGTCGGGTATCATGGAGGGCCTGATGTGGCGCGAAGTGGATGACCAAGGCTTTCTTGTGAACTCTTTCGCGGACACCGTAAGCGCGAAGTTCCCGATGTATGTTGTGCGTGGCTTGGGCGGCGTGATGTTCCTCTCTGGTGCGCTGATCATGTGCTGGAACATGTTCATGACGATCCGTGGCGCAAAACCGGCTGCCGCATCCGTCCCTCACGCAACACCAGCGCAATAGGAGCTGATCATGGGATTTCTTGATAAACACGCAGTACTAGAGCGTAGCCCGACCTTGCTTTTGACCTTTTCCCTGCTGGTGGTGACCATCGGCGGGATCGTTGAAATCGCACCTCTCTTCTGGCTCGAAAACACGATTGAAGAGGTGGAAGGGGTGCGCCCCTATAGCCCACTAGAGCTGGCAGGCCGTGACATCTATGTTCGCGAAGGGTGCTACAATTGTCACAGCCAGATGATCCGCCCCATGCGCGACGAAGTCGAACGCTACGGGCATTACTCATTGGCGGCGGAATCGATGTATGATCATCCGTTCCAATGGGGGTCCAAACGCACGGGCCCTGATCTGGCGCGGGTCGGCGGGCGGTATTCGGACGCATGGCATGTGGATCACATGAGCGATCCGCAATCCGTTGTGCCTGAAAGCATCATGCCGAAATATGCTTTCCTTTCGCAGACGCGCATTGATGGTGAGCACATCGAAGATTTGCTAAAAACCCACCGTTTTGTCGGTGTGCCGTATTCTGATGCCCAGATTGAGGCCGCGTATAGTGATTTCAGGGTTCAGGCGGACCCTGATGGCGACACGGATGGTTTGCTTGAACGGTATCCAGGGGCGGCGATTGCCAACTTCGATGGTCAGCCGGAACTGACCGAGATGGACGCGATGATCGCTTATCTTCAGGTCTTGGGCACGATGGTTGATTTCTCAACCTTCACCCCAGACGCAAGCCGATAGGAGGATATGATGGATACGTATTCAATCTTGCGCGAATTCGCTGATAGCTGGGTTTTGTTGGGCATGTTTGCTTTCTTCATTGGGGCAGGCGTTTGGGCTTTTTTGCCCAGCCAAAGAAGCGCACGTGAAGATGCCAGCCTAATCCCTTTTCGCAACGAAACGCCGGTCAAAGCCTGCAAGGATAATTGCGAAAAATGCAAAAGCGCAGCTTCTTCCTTTGATCAGAAAGGGACCTGAAATGTCTGACCAAGATAAAAAGAGCCATGACAGCAAGGTTGACGAAGCCACAGGCGTCGAAACAACCGGCCATAGCTGGGATGGTATCGAAGAACTGAACAACCCGCTGCCGCGTTGGTGGTTGTGGACGCTGTATGCCAGCATCATATGGGCCATCGGCTATACGATTGCCTATCCTGCATGGCCCATGATTTCGGGTGCGACGACGGGTGTGCTCGGTTGGTCAACCCGTGGCGAGGTGGCCAAAGATATCGCGGCCCATGACGCCAAAAATGATGGTCTGGTGCGTGAGCTTTTGGCCGCTGATCTGGCAGGCCTTGCACCCGAGGACGACTTGCACCGCTATGCCGTTTCGCGGGGTGGTGCGGTGTTTCGGGCGCAATGTAGCCAGTGCCACGGTTCCGGCGCGGCAGGGGCCAAAGGTTATCCTAACTTGCTGGATGATGACTGGCTGTGGGGCGGGGATGTGGAGAACATTGCCCTGACGGTAAAACACGGCATCCGCAACGACACAGATGATGATGCGCGTTATTCCGAAATGCCTGCGTTTGGTGAAATGCTGGACGATGACGAAGTGACCGATGTCGTTGAATATGTGGTTAGCCTCTCTTCGACAGATTTTGACGAATTGGTGGCCCTGAAGGGTAAAACGGTGTTCGCGGATAACTGTTCGTCTTGTCATGGTGCAAATGCCGAGGGCGACCGCGAAATTGGGGCACCTGATCTGGGTGATGCCATCTGGCTTTACGGTGGTGACCGCGCTTCGTTGGAACATACCGTGCGTTATGCCCGTTTCGGCGTGATGCCAGCATGGGGCCAACGCCTGTCTGATGAGGATGTGCGCGCTGTTTCTATCTATGTTCACAGCCTTGGCGGTGGTGAGTAAACGAAAACGCCGCGCAAGCGGCCCACAGATGAGGTGGCTCTGTTCGCAAAGCTACGCCACCTCGGGGCGCGTTCTTGATGCAGATCAAGGCGCGCCCGTTTGCACATCTGTAACCAGAGCAGGCGAACAGGAAAGAATCCCATGACTACCACACCTCCTCCACAGCTTTACGCCCCCCGTGAGCCGATTTTCCCCCGTCGCGTGACAGGGGTATTTCGCCGTTTCAAATGGGCGATTTTGATTTTCACCTTGGGTATTTACTACCTGATGCCATGGATCAGGTGGGACCGCGGCCCGCATTTGCCCGATCAGGCCGTATTGGTCGATATTGCAAGCCGCCGCTTCTATTTCTTCTGGATCGAGATTTGGCCCCATGAATTCTACTTTGTGGCGGGCCTGTTGATCATGGCGGGGCTGGGCCTGTTCCTTTTTACTTCTGCGCTGGGCCGTGTCTGGTGCGGTTACGCCTGTCCGCAAACGGTCTGGACGGATTTGTTTATCCTTGTCGAGCGTTGGATTGAGGGCGATAGGAACGCCCGTGTTCGCCTGCACAACGCCAAATGGACCGCCCGCAAATGGCGGTTGAGCATCACAAAATGGGCGGCTTGGCTGGCCATTTCGGTGGCAACAGGTGGCGCGTGGGTCTTTTACTTTGCGGATGCCCCGACATTGTTGGTGGATCTGTTCACCTTCACCGCACATCCGGTTGCTTATGGTACTGTCGCTTTTCTGACGGCGACCACCTTTGTGTTTGGTGGCTTCATGCGTGAACAGATTTGCATTTATATGTGCCCTTGGCCGCGTATTCAGGCGGCGATGATGGATTCTGATACCATCACCGTGGCCTACCGTGATTGGCGCGGTGAGCCGCGCGGCAAAGGCAATTTGCGCAAACGGGACCGCGCCGCCGCTGAAAAGGCCGAGCGCGAAGCGCAAGCGGCAGGGCCGGGCCAGCAGGCGCGGTACAAAGCCACTCCATATCCCAACGCGCCGATCCAGCTCTCCAGCGGCAGTGCCACAATCGCGGCGCCTGTTCAGGAGCACGGCGATTGCATCGACTGCATGGCCTGCGTCAATGTCTGTCCCATGGGTATCGACATCCGCGATGGTCAGCAGATGGAGTGTATCACCTGCGCGTTGTGCATTGATGCTTGCGATGATGTGATGGCCAAAATCGGCAAGCCACGGGGGTTGATTGATTATCTGGCTTTGTCCGATGAACCAGCCGAGAGAGCCGGCGAGGCGCCAAAATCTGTCTGGCACCACATCCTGCGCCCCCGTACGATCCTATACACCGCGCTTTGGTCGCTGATCGGTGTGGGGCTTGTTTACGCATTATTCATTCGTAGCGATATTGAACTGACGGTCAGCCCTGTGCGCAATCCGACTTTTGTTGTGCAATCCGACGGCAGCATTCGCAACATCTATGACGTGCGTTTGCGCAACAAGCTGGGCGAGGATCGCTTGATCCATCTTGGGCTGACCAGCGAAGCTACATTGGGCATGGAGCTTCAGGGCCGTAATGGCGAATTGGATGTTTTGGTGCCAGCGGACACCACCATCTTGCAACGAGTCTACGTCACAGCCACACCGCAAAGCGCGGCGGCGACAGAGCACTCAACGGACCTGCGTCTATGGGTCGAGGACGCCCTCAGCGGTGAGCGCGCAGGCCGTGCCACCAGTTTCAACGGGAGAGAAAAATGACAAAAGAAATTAAGGGATGGCACGTTCTGGCGGTATTTGTGTTGGCGTTTTCTGTCATCATTAGCGTCAATCTAACGCTGGCGTATCAGGCGGTACGGACCTTTCCGGGGCTTGAGGTCAAGAACTCTTACGTTGCCAGCCAGAGCTTTGATACGGACCGGGATCGCCAGTTGGCGTTGGGCTGGGATGTGTCGGCTGTTTTGGTTGAACATGACCTGAGTTTGTTTATCCTCAAAGGGGGCCGTGCCCTTGCACCTGTAATCGAAGAGGCCACTTTTGGCCGTGCCACTAACGTGGGACAGGACCAAACACCCGAGTTTACCTTTGACGGCACAGCACTACGCGCCACCGTTGATGGCGGCGAGGGTAATTGGAATCTGCGGATCAAGGCACGCGCAGAGGATGGCACATTATTCCAGCAACGCATTATCGTAAGGATAGAGAAATGACATCCGCTTGCCCCGCTTGCTCTGTTGGCCCTGCGGCATCCGCCTTGGCGGAGGGGCCGGGATTGCAATTCTCGCTGCCTACAATTCACTGCGCAGCTTGCATTGGCAAGATCGAGCGCGGCATGGGCGGGGTTATCGGCGTGCGGGATGTGCGGGTGAACCTGTCGCTCAAACGTCTGTCTGTGACGGGCCCCGCTGATCCTGACCGCGTGCTGGCCACCCTCGCGGACTTGGGTTTTGAGGCCTATCCGCTGGATTTGGGCGCGCTGGACAGAGCGCGTGATGATCAGGGTCGCGCCCTGCTGACGCGAATGGCGGTTGCGGGTTTTGCGATGATGAACGTCATGCTGCTGTCTGTGGCGGTATGGTCGGGCGCCACGGATGCGACCCGCGATATGTTCCATCTGATTTCAGCGGCGATCTCGCTTCCTGTTGTGATCTATTCGGGTCAGCCGTTTTTCTTGCATGCATGGCAGGCGCTGCGGGTGGGCCGCTTGAATATGGATGTGCCAATTTCTCTGGCGATCTTGCTGGCGGCAGGCATGTCCTTGTTTGAGGCGCTCAATAGCGGCGCACATGCGTATTTTGACGCGGCACTTTCATTGACGTTTTTCCTGCTGATCGGGCGCTATATGGATCACCGCACGCGCTCTGCTGCGCGTTCCGCAGCCAAAGAACTGACGGCGCTTGAGGTCCACACAGCCGAGCGGATGGTCAACGGCAAAGCCCAAACAGTCAGCGTTGCTGATTTGGCTGTGGGAGATGTTGTGATGGTGCCCGCTGGCGCACGGGTGCCCGTGGATGGCACGCTGATCACACCCTCGGCCTTGCTGGACCGATCCATCCTTACCGGCGAAACCGCGGCAGTTCCAGCGGCCAAAGGCAGCATGTTGCAAGCGGGTGAAATCAATCTGTCTGCGCCGTTCGAAATGCGCGCTGAAGCGGTGGGCGAGGACACATCCCTGCGTCGCATGGCAGCTATGGTCGAGACAGCCGAGAATGCGCGCAACAGCTATACTGCGCTGGCCGACCGTGCCGCGGCGATCTATGCGCCTGCGGTTCATTTGCTGGCACTGGTAGCGTTTTTGGTGTGGCTCGCCATTTCGGGAGATGTACGCCACAGTCTGAACATTGCCATCGCTGTGTTGATCATCACGTGCCCCTGCGCCTTGGGGCTTGCGGTGCCTGCCGTGTCCACTGCTGCCATCAGCCGCCTGTTTGCACATGGATTTTTGGTGAAACACGCCACCGCGCTCGAACGTCTGGCCGAGGTGGGTCATGTGGTGTTCGATAAAACCGGTACGCTAACGCTGCCGTCGGTTGCGCTGCCTGAGGGGTTGAGTGACACAGGCCGTGCCATCATCAAAACGCTTGCGCAGGCGTCCCATCATCCCATGTCAAAAGCGCTGGTTACGACGTTGAAAGACGCGGACGTGGTGAATTTAGGGGCAATTACAGAAGTCGCAGGCGAAGGGATTACTGCGCAGTTGGGCGCGCAAACCGTGCGTCTGGGCCGTGGCCCGTGGTTAGAGGCGGATTTTATCGGGCTTGGCTATCGCTGCGGGGATGAACCCGCCGTGATGTTGGCCGCATCTGAAACAATACGTGCGGGTGTGCCAGAGGCTTTGGCGAGGTTGCAGATGCCTTGTGAGATCATGACAGGCGATGCGCCCGAGCCTGCGCAAAAGCTGGCGGATGCATTGAACCTGCCCGTCACCGCCCAAGCCCGCCCCGCCGATAAACAACGCCGTCTGGCGCAGCTTGCCGCGCAGGGGCATCATGTTTTGATGGTCGGAGACGGTTTGAACGATACCGCCGCACTTGCCGCTGCGCACGCCTCAATAGCGCCCGCGACCGCCCTAGAGGCATCGCGCACGGCCTCTGATATTGTGGTGCTAAAAGAGAGTTTTGCCGATCTGCCGCTGGTTTTGGTGGTGGCGCGCGCAACGCGGTTGCTGTCCCAGCAGAATTTTGTAATTGCTGCTGTGTATAACTTGATCGCGGTACCGATTGCGCTGGCAGGTTATGCAACCCCGCTTGCTGCTGCGCTGGCGATGTCGATATCGTCGATCACAGTCTTGCTGAATGCCCAACGGATGAGGTGGATGTCATGAACGTTCTGGTTATTTTAATCCCTGTTTCCCTAATTTTGGGGGCTGTCGGGCTGGCCGCATTTTTGTGGACTGTACGTTCGGATCAATATGACGACGACAAAGGCAATGCGGCGCGAATATTGCTGGACGATGACTAGAGCACTGGCCTAGCGCCGCTTGCCGTAAGTTTCGGGCTTTTTATTGCCGCGTGCGCCAGTAAACGTCGGGGTGTTTACGCGGTTTTCATCATCCAGCTTGCGCCACCGTTCCAGACGGTCTGCGTCTAATGTGCCAGCAGTGACTGCCGCCTGAACAGCGCATCCCGGCTCGTGAAAATGGGTGCAGTCGCGGAATTTGCAATTGGGGGCAAGTTCCGTGATTTCAGCAAACAAGACGTCTAATCCGGCGGCAACATCGCTGACATGAAGAGTGCGCATGCCCGGCGTGTCGATGACACAACCACCCGACTGGATAGCATGAAGCGAGCGCGATGTGGTGGTGTGGCGGCCCTTTGCGTCGTCTTCGCGGATGCCACCCGTCAACTGCGCGTCTTCGGGTGCTTTAGCGGCCAGCGTGTTCAGCAAGGTTGACTTCCCAACGCCAGATGAACCGATCAGCGCCACAGTCTGCCCTTCGCCGCACCACGGGGCCAATGCATCAACAGCGGATTGCGTTTTGGCATTTATTGTCACCACCTGAAGGCCGCGTTGCAGCGCCTGTGCCTGTGTTACAAACTCCGATGCGTCCTCGATCTTGTCGGCCTTGGTCAGAACAATCACGGTTTCTGTGCCTGCCTCATTGGCAAGGGCCAGATAGCGTTCCAAACGCGCGGGATTGAAGTCTTCGTTGCACGAGGTGACGATAAACAGCGTGTCGATATTCGCGGCGATCAATTGCGGTGTGCGTGCGCCAACGGTCTGGCGCTGGAGCAATGTCTGGCGATCCAGCCTGCGCACCAGTTCCCGTGTATCCGCGTCGACCAGCACCCAATCGCCCACGGCATAATCAGACGTGTTCGCGCGCGGCGCCAGCTTGAGCTTTATTGCTCCAGCGACCCCTTCCGCGGACATGCGTGAGCGGTGCACTGTGGCAATCCGCAAGGGCGTATACCCTGCGTCTTGCGTGCCTACTTGGTCCTCGAAAAACGGGGACCAGCCAAGAGTTGCCAGAGAATGCGGTGTCTGAGGGTTTTTATTTTTCACCCTGTATAAATGAGGGCGCAAACAGGGCTATGCAAGCTTTTCTTCTGTCCAAAGCAGTGCCAAACATGGGTTATGTCGAAGAAAACCTTGAATGAAACAAATCTTGCGGCTCTGGGAGCTGAACGGCTTGCTGCGCTGCTGATCGAAGTCAGTACAGGCAGCGCCGATATCAAGCGCCGTTTGCGTCTGGAGTTGAGCCATAATCTGGGCGCGGGAGAGCTGGCTCATGATGTGCGCAAGCGCCTTGCGTCGATCCGGCGCAGCACCAGCTTTGTGGGGTGGCGCAAGCGCAAAGCACTGATCCGAGACCTAAGCACCCAAGCCGAGATGATCACCGATAAGATCGCTCCTGAGGCCTCCACCGAAGCCTTTGACTTACTGTGGCAGTTTATCGAATTGGCTCCCTCGGTTTATGAGCGCGTTGATGACAGTCGCGGTGATGTGGGGGATGTGTTTCGGGCAGCACGCGGGCATTTTGCACAGATCGCCCCCCGTGCCATGCTGGCCCCTACAGAGCTGGCCGTTCGTGTCTGGCGCGCCGTGTGCGACAATGGCTATGGCGAATTCGACGATATCATCACGTTGCTGGCCCCTGCTTTGGGGGATGAAGGGTTGGCACACCTCAAGCAATTGGTTGAGGCGTTCAGAGAGGCACGGTTGGAGGAAGATGAGGACCATGCCGCGCTGCAATTCTTGCGTGACCTGCGCAGTAGCGGGGGGAGTTTTGCCGCTGATCACAAGGCACGTCTGATCCGTATGACGCTTCAGGAAATCGCATCGGCACAAGGAGATACCGACGGCTATATCGCGCAATTCTCAGCCGAGCAAATGACCCGCCCGCGCATCGCTGCACAGGTGGCGCAAATGTTATCGGATGGAGCACGGCACCATGAAGCGCTGGAGGTATTGGAGAACGCACAGGGGGCAGGGGATGCGGATTGGGATGCAGCCTATATCGCTTGTTTGTTGGCGTTGGGGCGCGTTGCGGATGCGCAAGCGCACCGTTGGACATCATTCTGTGATACGCTGGATGTGCAAACCCTGCGGGATTACCTCAAGGTCTTACCGGATTTTGAAGACATAGAATTGGAGGATCAAGCCAAGGCACATGCTTTGCACTTTGCGGACCTGCCCACGGCGTTGGAGTTTTTCCTGGCATGGCCGGATCTGGCCTGCGGGGCCCGTTTGATTGAGGACCGCGCGTCGCAGTTGGACGGCGCATTGTACCCTATATATGCACCTGCCGCCGAAGCCCTGCGTAACAGATACCCGCTGGCGGCAGTTCTTTTGTGGCGTGCGATGATTAATCACACGCTCTGGGACGGGCGCTCTACCCGTTATACATATGCAGCAGACCATCTGATGGATTGTGCTGCCGTGGATGCCGAGATCACCGATTACGGCCGTTTTACAGCGCATGGCGCGTATATCGAGTTGTTGCGCGAGGCGCATAAACACAAGTCATCCTTTTGGGCACGGGTGCCCTAGGCGACCTTTATTGTCTGATACATGAGACACAATAATTGACAGACCATATCTGTTCCACTGGATTTCCTTGATCGGGCCGCAATGCATCGCTACCCCATGATGGAACGAGGGTGTTGATATGAAGATTTGCGCGATTACGATGGTTTACCGCGACTACTGGGCGCTTGCGCAATGGTATCGGCATTACGGTAAATATTTGGGCCCGGAAAATCTCTATGTGATTTCCCACGGGGTTGATCCCGAGATCGCTAAAATTTGCCCCCAAGCCAGTATCATTAACATCCCACGTGACGATTTGAAGGGATTTGACCGTGTCCGTGCGCGTCTGATAAATGATATCCAATCAGGTCTGAATAATGTTTATGACTGGGTGATCCAGACCGACGCGGATGAACTGGTGTGCCTCAACCCGAACACATACGGATCGTTTCAGGAAATGTTCGAAAACACAAAAGCACCTGCGCTGTTTGCGTTGGGGCTTAACCTTGCTGAGGTTTACGGGGACTCAGCGTTAATGCCAGATGATAACGTTCTGGCGCATCGAAATGTTGCTTGCGTCACCGGGAACTACAGCAAAGCTTGGGCTGTGCGCAAAGCGCTGCCGCTACGTTGGCATGGGGTGTTTTGTGGACGTGGCCAAACCGATGTGTTCCCCTATGAAATGCCTGATGATGTGTTTTTTGTGCATTTGAAACATGCCAATTCAGATGCGTTAAAAGAAACCAATGAAGTGCGCCAGTCGGTGGCGGATTCAGTTGGAGAGGATTGGGGCGTGAACGGCTGGTCGAACTCCGAATTGCACGCGCAACGTTTCTTTCGTAAATTGGCCCAAGCGCAAGAGCTTCCATGGGAGCAAGCCGTCGCATTAGGGTATGAGGTGATCCGTGAAAACCCAGTCCGTGATCCCACGCGAGGCATCGTGAAGCCGCCCTTCAATAACTATGTGTGCCGGACAATTCTGCCAGATTGGTTCCGCACAGTTTAGAGGATACGATCAGGCCGAGAACCAGAGCTAGATAAAGGACGGCGTGTCCCTTATTGCAAGATTGACTTCGATAGAGTTGTGTAAGATACGCTCAACACAAGTGCGGGCCGTTAGCTCAGCTGGATTAGAGCAGGGAACTTCTAATCGGTTGGTCAAGTCAAAATTTCGCTTTGAATTAAAGGCGTTTAACGAGTGGTAAAATATTGCGGACTGTTTTACAGACTGCTTTCAGCGGCTCCGTAGCTCAACTGGATAGAGCAAGGACCTTCTAAGTCCGAGGTTGAGGGTTCGATTCCTTCCGGGGCCGCCAAAATCTAAACTTAACAGCAGGTTAGCAGATGTAAACTGCCGAGTATACCTCCGCTTGAAAGCGCAGTTTTTTGGAGAATAGTTGGTCAACCGCAGTTTGTTAAGCTGTATCCCTCCTGACAAGCAAACGCGCCAATGCAGTCCGTAACTGTATTTTTTGAGTGGAACTTTAGGCAGGATAAAGCTCTTGTTGAATGTATTGCCCCAGCCACCCAAAAAATCTTCGGTTAAGGTTTCTATCATTTTTTTGATTTCGTTATGAAGCCGGAAAAAAAAGGGGCACAAAAAATAACGCGGGTGAATCGTTATACCTACAGCGGCTCAGAAAGTTGGGGTTGTAACTACAATTTTATGGCCAATGCCCACCAACATTTCTGCTCCTGAGCTCATTCAGTTTCTGGTCATTGTGCGGTCCGTTTTTTGAGGCCGCACAACCCAAAAACTGGATGAGGTGGAGAAAAAGCTGCAAAATTCGGATTGCCTCAGGGCTATCTCATCGAAACTGGGAGTGGCAGCCAGTAACACGACTTGAGGTACGCCACAGGTTCACCTGATTTCCAGATCTTGCGCGGGCCTTTTTGTGAGGCCACGCAAATCCGGAAACTCCGGAAATACCGAACTAAAATAAACATCAACATTTGCCAAACCGATAGACTCACCTGCTGCTACAGCGAGTTTGGCCAGATCGCCTTTCTGAAAGGAGAAATTAGGCGTCTTGAAGCTGCCACCCTGGCGCAGCGTTACTCCGGGATGAACCCCATGACCTATCACCAGATATTCACCAAGCAGCCTTGCCAGAACCTGAAACAAGTTCGCGGGTTTCTTCGCGATTACGGAACGGCTTTGGCAATGGCTGCTCACAAACTCGGCGGCCCAACAGCCAGTGCACGCGTGTTTCTACTGTGTGAGGCCGTTCGCCACGCGCGACAACTGACGCGGGCCCAAAGTAATCAGTTGATCGGTTTTCACCGTTTACTGACGCTGAAGCATGTCGACGACCATGACCGAGCCGAGAGCGATCTCTTTGTGCAGATCAACCTTGCTTCCGGGTTTGTCGAAGAGTGTTGTTCTCTGTCAGATAAGCTCCGCAGTTTGCTGAAATCTA
>NZ_JACIEI010000013.1 GCF_014196805.1 Sulfitobacter undariae
GCGCTCCATGGAGAAACTCCCTTATAATCCATCTGTCAGGGCTGAATCTCAGATCAGGGGCTCACAAGGAAGGTGGGGTGGGCGCACCGCTTACACTCTTTAAGGCTCTAAGCTGAAATTACTAAAATGGTAAAGCTGCGCCGCAGCAACTCAACCGATAACGAATGTCCACTTTGGGCCGTTCGCTGCGGCTGACACCAAGGGCGGATTGCCGACATTCGCTGCGATCCGCACCAAGGGCAGCTATGCGCAGATAGTAACCTTTGCAAAGTCTGGAACCGCAGTCTTCTTTCTCGACGTGATCGGCCCTGAGCCGCCGTTCGTGCGGTGCGCAGCGAAGGTCCGGTTTTAGGGATCCAAAAATGTCCATTAAATCTCGGTCCTCTGACGACATTGGAGGTGTTATTTGTCACCGCAGCGAAGTTGTCTAACCAGCCATTTGGGCAACGTGCAGAGAAACCTATGGCACAAGAGAGGAAATAGCGTTTGAAGTTGCGCTCGTATCTTTCATACCCGTAAGGTCAGCACAAACGGGGGAAAGCATGCGAATTCGACTTGATAGAATTATTATTACAGATTTCAAACGTATCGAAACACTTACAATCGATTTGAAGCCGTTAACCGCACTTGTTGGAGGCAACACCAGCGGAAAGAGCAGCGCATTGCAGGCCGCGCAACTTGGCGTATCAATCCTACAAGCAGCTTTTCGGGGGTTCCGTAAAAACGGGACCCCCGACTTTGCGGGTACCGTTTCCAACGATGCAGTGCTCTTTCGCCCCACAGAGCATCTACTTAGCCTTCGACGTGGCGGTGTGGCAACTCAGAACGAAGGTTTTTCAATTACATACTCTGGCTTCGACCTCGACGCCGAAGAAGCGCGGGAGGTGAGGGTCAACATCCGACGCGGGAAGAATGCAAATATCGCGATAACACGCATCGGAGACGACAGTTTTGCTGCGACTCTCGCAAACGGCGATAAACCATTCTCCATTTTGACACCGGGACTATCGGGCATTCCAATGCGCGAAGAGTGGCGAACCAAGGGAGCAATGGATGCAGCTATTATGCATGGTGATGCAAACCTCTACCTTCGCACCGTGCTTGACCATTTATTTGCACGCGATTTAGATGAAGCGGCAAAGGAGGCGTGGCGTCAAGGACGTGAGATCGAGGTTCTACCTGAGAGTGGATGGAAGACTTTTTCTTCGCTTCTTGACGTGTGTTATCCGGGGGCTCGCGTGATTGTTAGTCACGACCAGCAAAATGATCGTTACGTTAATGTCGATGTTGAAAGCCCAGATTCAAGGGTTACTATCGACATGGCGTCGACTGGGATGCTGCAGGTCATTCAAATTGTCGCTTACGCTTGCTTCTACGCCCCCCCTCTACTGCTTCTTGATGAACCTGACGCTCACCTACACGCGGACAGCCAGTCGCGCCTCTACGAAGCGCTGAGAGGAGTAGCTGCCGAAACACACACACGTATTTTGTTTGCCAGTCATTCACCCCAGCTAATACAGCGTCTAATGTTTGACGCAGACGCCGCTCTTGCGTGGATGAGTGAGGGAGAAAAGGTTCCCGTTGACGACGCCCAGCGTCCCGCAATCCCTATTCTCATGACCCTTGGGGCGTTATCAGCTGGTGCCGATGCCTTTGATCCTGCACGTCCAGTTATCCTGATGACTGAGGACAAGTTGACCCGTCCGGTTACTGCGCTGGCAATTGCCAACGGCGCGCCTGCCAACTTGGCAGTGCTTTCATATAACGGGTGTGGAAATCTCCCAGCGGCCAGACTCCTCGCGAACATGATTGCCGACATTCGGCCCGATGTGCAAATAATTATCCACCGGGACCGAGACTTTAGGACGGATTCGGAAATGCAATTTGAAATCGCCACAGCGGCGGCTGAACGTCAGCGAAACGGCGTGTCTCGTGTCAGCGAAGTGTTTACCCCTTTGAACGACGTGGAGCACTCTTTCGCACAGTCAAGTCATCTAAACCAAGTCTTTGACGAAATCGATCTTGAAGTAATTAATACTACTATTTTGGAAGTAACTGCATTGAAACGTGATGACCTCGTCAATGCCGCCCGGACTGCACGTCAGCAGATTTTGTCTTCTCTCTATGATGTACCACGGAAACGCACGAAACCCGAGTGGGCAGCTTGCGGAATGCCCAATGCCAGCCCACCGATCGGTAATTTCATCCCCGCAAACGGCCTTGTACCTGTGGCGTTCGAGCATACTCACGGGAAGAAGCTGACGGATGGTCTGCGCGGAGCTATCCACCATCACGTAAGGGGTTCATCACAGGCGACCGAAGATAGATTTTATTCTGCCACAAACCATCTCACGTCACCAAGCTGGATGGCTGCGTTCAATCCTCCGGAAGACAGAATGGAAATTTGAATTTCAATTTCGACCAAGGTCAGCGTGTCAGCCGGACGGCTTTTCACCTACATACACTTTTGAACGGCCGTTCTTTTCGATGGTTCCAATAACCGTTTTGTTCAACATAGCAGACCTTGGCACGGGATGCACCGAAGGTCCGCTTCCCGCCCTCCGTGACGATGCTCCGCATAATGCTGCGCTTGGTATCAATGTCGTGGAAGGGCTGAGAGCGGTCATTAGACGGTTTTCGCACGAGCGGCAGCTTTGGGCCGTTCGTGTCATTCGTCTGATGTCGGCCTGAAGGGCGGATGCCGACATTCGCAGCGCTCCGCACCAACGGCAGCTATGTGCAGAAAGTGTACTTTGCAAAGTCACGTGGGCGGCCCATAGCGGTCACTCTTTGCTCCACTAAATCGCTGCGCTTGCAGCCTGCATTGCAGACATTAGCCGTGGCGGAATTTGGCCACACAACTAAACCTAGGCAGTTTTTTTTAAGACATTCGACAAGTATCAGCTCCGGCCACGAAAGAGATAAACGTTGCGGGTGGCGTGATATGGCTGCTATCCTGTACTCTAAGACAAAAACAGGTGGCTTAGCCCTTTGAATTCCCCAACAACCTTCGCCAACGAGACAGCCAAGCAACTTGGACTTCTCTTTAAATTTGCCCGCCAAATGAGCGAGTTAGATTTTGCAGGGTCACTGAGTGGAGAATTTAGGGGGATGCAAGATGCGGGTTGGTCCACCACGATTACCGCAGACCAAGTGTTCGAAGAGTTGAACGAACGGCTGGCGGCAGGCCCGGTGGAATCTTTCGCCGACATGCGAATAATCTTGCTTCTATACAGCCAGCTTTCAGAGGCTGGGGGCGTGTATGAGAGCCCAAAGAACATGATGGGCATCGTTGAGAATGCTCCCTACAGTCTTTGGCCATTTCGAGACTTGGTTCGGGTCAGGGAAAACCCCAATCGCGTTATTGGGCCAAACGCAAATGCAACATTCCGCAACTTGGCGATCCACGCCCGAAAGATTGGCATGACAGGGCTGGCGTCAGTATTCGAGAACGTGTTCCGTGACGATGTACGCAACGGAATGTACCACTCGGACTACATCCTCTGGAACGATGGACTACGACTGCGCCGTCGGAATGGTGGGAATGTGACTCGCCTTGAGTACACAGAAGTATTTGATTTAGTTGGCATCGGTTTGGCGTTTTTCCAAGCTCTACAGGCACTACGTACATCTGCGGTACAGTCTTTCGATCCCCCACGAGATATCATCGGGCGATTTAGTGAAAACCCTCCTATGCCCTGGACAGTTGGTTATGACACCGAGACAGGAGCGTTTTCAATCAGTGGTTCGTCGCCCGGCTCTGTGACATCATCAGAGTACTTGGCGCAAGAAGCGATCAACGAATACCTTGGTGGTCACGTCATGGCCGTGTTCAGACCTGAGGGATGCGACGATTTGTCGAGCGTAGACTTTTTTGAACACGGCTTTGAACCATCCGAAATTGATCTTTCTCAAGACCAGTTTGCCGAGCTGTTGAATGACATCGAAGCGAGGTGCTTGTGGGACCACCGAGAAGCCGACACGAAGAATGAAGGCTTATTGACTCTTAGCCCATGGGGTTTCCGCTATGTTGCAGATGTGGATGATCTTGTAAGCCTCATTGGTGATCCTGAGTTCGTTCTAACCTTTGAGCCGCCCGAGTGAACCGAAGCGTTACTGCCGTATTCAAAAATTGAAGTGGAGCCGTTGCCTTGAAACCAATTGGAATTATCGAACCAGATCGCCTTAAACTGATTCCTCGAGACACTCACGCAGCTCATGAGTTCTGTTTCCATCTACACGATACGATGGGACGCATTCTTGTTCAGATGGAACGTAAGCGCGCCGGCGACATCAGCTTCAACCTTGCATCGGAAGAGGAGGCCCGTCTGTTACAAAGTGGAATTCATCCACTTGATTTCTTGTCGCAAACAGGGCGCAGCGAACTTGAGCGAAGGGCTGTGGTCAATCATGTAACAAATGCCCTTTACGCTGACATGCTTCACTTCATTTACGAGGCACTGCGCGCGCTAGAAAAACGGAAATTTACTGTTGCATTCGCGCTTCTACGAAAACCTCTCACTGAAGGTTTGTTGGTAGTGTGCCAAGCATGCGCGAACGAAGCTGATTTCTTCGACAATCTAAAGACGAATGCAGCTAACTTGACCAAAAAAAAACGTTTCGGAACTGACGGTATCCAACGCCTGATTGAAAGTGCTGTTGGTGCCTGTAGGGGCACTGAGTGTATTAATCCGGAAACGATCAACAGTTTGGTATTTGACCGTGACAATTCAGATGGACTCGCGAACTTATTCGACAAAGCGCTTCACCTTGCTACCGGCGCACCTCAGCTCAGAACCGAAAACTACAACATTAACTTCATTTTCAAGGACCCAACTGACGACGACATTTACACTGGTTCGACCTATCAGCAGATTGCAACCGTCCTTCTATTTTTAAACTTGATGCAAATCGAATTATACTCTCGGATGCATGAGCCTAACCGCCAGCATGAAAACTGGTTACTTTTCACTGCAACTGCGACTTTCCAAACCTTGTTTTCCTCGGGTAGGTCATCAATGGTTCGGTTCGTGAACCAGAACTTCAAAGAGTTCCTTGAGTGTCCAACGTGCGGTAGCTCCATAAACCTACGAAAGGCAGAAGCTCCTAGGCTGTTCATCGGGGAAACTCTGGAATGCCGGGCATGTGAAACCGTGCAGCATTTCCCGTTTGGTTGGCTGTTACACAAGTTGGAACTCGATCTTTTTGATAGAGGCAGTTAATCAATGAGCCGCCGCATGGATCCAAAAAATCGCCGGACAGCATTCTGAAGGACTGCTTTAAGGCCGTGACACTTTAGAAAGCCCCCCGCAGCGAGCTTCCGCTTCCCGCCCTAGGGGTTGGATGTACGAGTCCGCTTTGGGCTGGGAGCGGTCATTAGACGGTTTTCGCACGAGCGGCAGCTATGGGCCGTTCGCGTGTCGCTATCTGCGCACAGCCGACCTTGGCGTGCAGCGAAGCATGAGGGCTTCGGTGTGCTAGGGCTTGAATCGCCGCTTTTTGCAATTCTGGCACATAACTTTTGCAGATGCAGCTAAGGCCCAGTTTTCGCCGATTTCTGTGGAGAAACTCTCTTCTTAAAGCATAAATTGCCAATGCCTAACCATACATCTGCCTGAATTCGCGCTGACCTTCGGCTCTTCTGGCATCAAGATAGTCCGCCAAATCCTGCAGGTGGACGCCTTTAGCAGATTTCTGACTGGCTTCCATGCGGACAAGTGGCAGGGCCAAGTGGCCTTCGCTGATCTTCCGTATAAACTTCGGCAATGTTAGGTGCGAAAAGTAATCCTCTCGCACTTTGTCCGCTGGGATGATCGCTTGGCCGCTGTACTGGGCCATGAGTAGGAACGCTGTATTCATTGGTCAATGACCCTTCGGAAGGTCGGACGCGTCGGCCATGTCGTTGGCGGTTGAGTGGCCAGCCCATGTGACGCAAAGGATAGCGATGATCAGAATGGCGTTGCGCGCTACTGTTGCGGCTTTGTGGGCAATGCTGGCGTGGCGAAGCTGCGTCATGCTCATGACCTCTACTTGCGTTTGATGGTGATTTTATCACCGTTTGGGCCTTCGCACATGGCGTCAGCTGAGCGGCCTATTCCATTCGCTGCCCAAGTCAGCATGGCCTCGCATTGCTCTTTGGTGAGGTCCTTGTGCACTTGCGTTGACCCAAAAGTAGACATCGCTCCCGCGAAAACGATTAAGAGTATGAAGTTAGTCACGCGGCATCTCCGCCGTAGGGGCGGCGCGTTAGGCCGAGCTTTGCTTTGAGGCCTCGGACCTTCTGCGCGACGCGCGCCATTTGGATAGGGCTGTGTGTGGTGGTGTCATCCAGCGCGGTTTCGATCTTTTGGCGGGTCTGCGTGATGGTCTCGGCTGTAATGGTTGCGCGGTGCGTATCCAGCAGAATGAATGCCATGCTGTCCAGATCGACGGTGTGGCCACGCCCTTGTTTTGCCGCAGCCCATGCAGCGGCGCGAAGGATCGGGTCGCAACCGAACGTGTCCGGGTTCTGGATGATGTTGCGGGCGGTTTGTATGTGATTGGTTGTGGGGATCGTATTCATAATTGTCTCCTTTTCTGAAGATACAATAGTATGATAAAATCAGACCAGTCAATAACTTTGTATGAAAAAATCAGACGAACGACATAATTGCAGTTGAACGAATTTGTGCGAAATGTAGAATGAAAGGGGAACACGGGAGGGGTGTAGTTTTATGATCAGGCGTATTGCACAGATGGCCCGTCTGGTCGGGTTGGACCTTAACTTGCTGTTTGACCCTGTTACTCGGATTCGCCGGTCAGTGCTGAAATCAGGCGCTCGCGCACGGGAACGTCGAGGTGGATGAAGTCGCCATAGTACAGATAATTGAAGTCTATCCCGTGAGCTCTATAAAAATAACGGCCTATCGGTATGGATGGGGCTCCGCGCACTTCTTGGGAGTAGTAGGTTTGCTTGGGTATTCCAACTGCCGATGCTACGGCTTGTTGTTGCATACCTGTTGATTTTCTAGCCGCGATCAAGCGAATGCTGATTGCGTCATTGGACGTGTCGCCTTGTCTAAAAAGCTTCTCAAGTTCTTCATGGGTCATGCTGCGTTATCGCTCTACGCCGGTTGATTTGGAATAATTTTCAGTCGGATTATTGACGGTATGAAAATATCAGACTAATGATGGTTTCATGAGTAGAACTCCGAAATCATTTTTAGAAGAATTGGGCGGCTATCGAGAGGTGGCTGAACGCGTTGGCGTGAGCGCCAAAACAATGCATTCACACGCTTCGGCGAAGCGATTGCCGCCGCGTTGGTATGTAGCCTTTTGTGACCTCGCCAGAGAGAAGGATTTGATGGCTCCTTCCCCTTGCCTTTTTGACTTCAAGTGTGTGATTCCGCGTCAATCCTCAGGTGACGCAGCATGATCGCGCTCCTGCAATCTCTATCCGGAACATCGCTGGGCCTCCTTTTTGTCCTGTCGGTTGCTGTCTTCGGTCTGCGGGCGGTTTGGTCTCTTGGCGGGATCGTGGCGGGGTGGGTGTCGTGAGCAACGTTATCGTCTTCCGTCATGTTGCCTCACGCGGTGCCCCTCGGTCCACTGAAGCTTTGTCCGAACAAGTGGTCCAGTTGGAGCCGTATCGCGTGTTGCGTGATTTCGCTGGCCAGTGGCAGGCGTATTTGCATGCCCATTTTGATTGCATCAACGATGCTGCGCTGGCGTTCGGTGTGACCGAGCGTGCAGCGCGTCGGTGGTGGGATGGGGCAGGGCCGCGTGGTGCGTTCGTCGCGATTGCGTTGCGCCTGCATCCCGAAAGCGCCCCTGCGTTTTTGTTGGCCGATGTGCCGGCACAGGCGGTGGCCGCATGAATATTCAAATGCAACATCGGGAAGGGGCAGCGGGTTATTCTGCTTTAGTTACCGCACAGCCCAAGGACTGCTTAGATGTCCCTCTGAGCAGATACCGCCCGATGTGTTGCGCACTGCTGGATGGTGGGGATCGCCAGCGGTGCGCGAGGGGTGGTGTGGTGTTGTCCTATTCGCCTGCCGCCCCCCAGTCAGATTTCCACGGCAAATGTTCTTCCCGATCCAATGGCCGTGGAAATACCCGCCCGATGCGCGTGGCAGCACGTATCGGGCAGCGTCTTCCTGTTGGGCCTTGGCCGCGTGTGCCTGCTCGCGCATGCGGCCCTTTTTCTGTGGGGGTGGCGGATGCTCATACGCGGTATGGCATCATCTTTCCCGCCAGCCTTCTTTCACTTCATCAGCAGATTGAGGGCGATCTTGGCCGATTCCGGGTACACTTCACCGCGCCGAACTTCGCCGACACGGTTGGCGTTGGTGCCCAGACGTTGGACGATATCCGTAAAAGAGTTTCCCTCCTTCGCCAAAATATGCACCGTTACAGCCTCGTCTTGGTTGAGACGCTTGCGCTTATATGTGATATCATTCAAAGGCACGCCGGTGATGGCGTGTTTCGTAATTGCCATGGAAATTTCCTTTCCGGTGGTGATGGGATCAGCAGTTGCTTGACACGGTTGCTGGTCCAGTTGGTCGCCCTCTACAGAGGTGCGGGTTCAATAGCCGGATCGGGGTTCCTTAAGCCTTCTCGATCCGGCACCCCTTTCTACCACATCATCCGCATTGTTTTACCAGCATATTCAGCACGCGTTTTTGCAGTCAAAAATGTATTGACTCTGGAAGCCGCTGAAATGTTTGGATTCGTGGTTGTCTCTTTTAAGAAATTCCATGTGAGTTTTTGCGAACTTCGGAAGTCTTTTCTCGAATATTTAGTAAATTTGGCTTCGAAAATCTCGTTTGAAATCCTCTTGTGTTTCCGCGTGTTTCAGGGGGGCAAGCCTATAGGGCCTTCGGGTTCCAGAATCGTTAGCGGTGATTCTGGCATGAGAGCGTTAGCGCTATGAGTGCCCTCAATTTGAGCCATAAGTTTGCTGGAAGTGCCGCTCAGGCAGAGCAGTTCCAGCATGTATCTTCTCAATTTAAGGCCCTGAATCTGCATGCCACATGCGCGGTGCTGCTTGAGCGTTCGGGCCCTTTTTCTGCTCTCATTCAAATAAAGGAGATTGTGATGAATAACTTGGCGCAAATGCAGGTTGATGCTGCGGCGCGATTGGCTCGGGCCAGTTGTGAAGCTGCGGCACTGTCAGAGATTGGGCAGTTCGGAGAGCGGTTGTCTGAGTTGGGTATCGCTTTCGAGGTGCTGCCGATCAATGCAGATCGGATTGAAATTAGCGTTGTGATTGGCGGGTTTGGTGATGAGCGTGTGCAGGCGGCAGTGATGCCGCAGTTTAAATCGCGGGCGGCTGCCCAAGGTGTTGTCGCTCCCGCAGTTGTGGTTGAGCAGCCAGTCCAGCCAACCGAACCGGAAAAGGCTGCAGGGCCGGAAAAGCCTGCCAAGGCGAAGCCGATGAAGGCGAAGTCTGCCAAGAAGGCGTTTATCACTGGCCCTTGGTCTGAGGGGGATCGTGACCTCGCGCGGAAGATGATTGTCGATGGGTTTTCCAACGGAGAAATCGCCAAGAAGCTAGGACGTCATGCCGGCGCTTGTAACTTTATGCTGAAGGAGCTGCGGGAGCTGGTTGCAGGGGATAGACCAGTGGCTCCTAAACCTGTTGTTAAATCGTCCGTCGCAGCGGCTTCGATAAAAGCTCCGGTTGAGGTGACTGATCGGCCTGCCGCCAAGCAGCTGCCCGCGCGCATCGCTGCTGAAGTCAAAGCACCTGTGGCGGCAACTTTAGCAGAGCGGCCCTATGCCGAACGGGTGATCATCTCTCACTTGGATGCCGTCGGGTATGCTGGCGATTGGAACGCCGAGCGCGATTTGGAGCTGGTTGAAGAAATCTGCCGGGGCAGCAATTTGGCTGTGGTTGCCACGGAACTGCAGATCGGTTTTGCGGCGGCTCAAGATCGGTGGCGTTTGCTGAATTCGAATGTGGGTGATCTCCAGCATCAGAAACGATTGGTGGCCATCCTCAAGGAACGCGCCAATGCCTGATGTTGTTACCAGAGAAGAACGCACATTGATTGAGGCTGCACTGGCTGCCACCCCGATTGAGGACCGCCGTGTGCCTATGGGTGCAACCGGACTTCCTGAAATCAAGTGGGACGGTGGGGCCTTGCGCTACGTCGGCATCACAAATGGCTGGCGCGGCTTGGTAGCGGCGCGGAGCCGCGGTTCTCAAGCTGCGGGCCGTGCGGCGCGGTCGCGTGTCGCGGATAGAAATGCACGAATTTGTGCGGATGCGCGGGCTGGAATGACCTATCCGCAGTTGATGGTGAAATATGAGCTGTCGCGTCACTCGATCTACGCTGCAGTAGCGCGGTCGGGGCTGCGGGTCACACCTGTGCCACGTGAGTTTACAACTGCTGAGATGCTGACTGCGAAGATCGTGGCATTGGTGGATGGGGTGCGTACCGTGCCCCAGATCGCTGCTGAGGCGGGATGTAGTTCTCGGTCGGTCCGATATCGCCGCGATCTGCTGGGATTGGATATTCCGCACGGCCTTGCAGGCAAGCCGATTCAGTGGAGGGCCGTGGCATGAGTTTTGTTAAGAGCGATGCGGACGTGCAGGCATCCAAGGACATTGCGAACTCTGTGATGGAAGCTGTCACCTCTGCGCCGTCGCATGGTGTTGCCTTGCATGCCTTGATGATGGTCTTGACCTATTACCTCGCCACCGTTGCTGACCACGGCATCTTGAGCACATCGGACGTCGACGCTGTCGTGGATGACTTCCACCGTTTCAGCAAAGAAAAGCTGGCAGCCGAGGGGCTGGGGGCGGTGCACTGATGGTCACTTACAACGTCGCAGCAAGTCTGGCCCGTGCAGTCATTTTCGGAACCAAGGCATCGGTCCTCAAGCCGCATGGAAAACGTAAGCATGCCGCTGCGGGTGACCCGCTGCATATCTGCTGTGGAAACCTGCCGCCTGATTACGGGCGCTCTGAACACTATCACCGCCTGATGGTTGTGCCGTGCTCTCTTTCGCTCCCTGTCAAGATTACTGAGGGCGGCATGCTGCGTGATGGTGCGGTGGATACGCAGGGCCACCGCATGGAATTGATGGCGCAGGCAGAAGGTTTCGCCAGCTTTG
The DNA here is from genome assembly GCF_014196805.1 of Sulfitobacter undariae. Taxonomy (GTDB): domain Bacteria; phylum Pseudomonadota; class Alphaproteobacteria; order Rhodobacterales; family Rhodobacteraceae; genus Sulfitobacter; species Sulfitobacter undariae. Next base: position 11,101 of record NZ_JACIEI010000013.1, read on the forward strand.
CGGCGCTGCAGGTCCATTTGGATCGCATGTTTGGGCTGCCATGGGATGGGCAGCTTTTGCGCTGGAAGCCGTATGAGGCTGAGTTTCGGGCGCAGTGGCCGTTGATTGAAAAGGTGGCGGTGGGTGATGGGGAGGGTGAGGTGTGAGTTCACTTAACTTGAGGTCCGTCTCATCTGAACCGTTGCCCGAATATCCGATTTCGTCGGCTGTAAGGCTTGATAGCCACGGCTTCATGGCATGGGAATTCAGACGTTATCTGAACAGTGATCTGCGTTGGAATGCCAGTCATGAGGTCAAGGGATTGTGGTTCGAGTTGGTGCAGTTGGCTCATGAGCAAACGCCGGTTGGCACGCTCCCTGCTGATCGCACGCGTCTGGCGCGAATGGTCGTGCCGGCCGTTGATCCTTTGGCCTTCGCTTCGCTTGCCGATCGCCCTTTCGGAATTCTGCATGGATGGCATGAATGCGAGTGTGATGACGGCTCAATCAGGTTGATGCATCCAACGGTCACACGCGTTGTGCTAGAGGCATTGACGCGCAAGGAGCTGAACGGTGCCCGGACGGATGGGGCTTCCAGATCGAGGCGCTTGAACCGACTTGGGGTCACGTTGGGCGCGCTCGCCCCGACTATCGCATCAGAGGCCGCGCAAATCTACTTTGTCGATGCGCATATTCAAAATGCGATGGAGTTAGAGGGCAATAAGCGGCGATCTGATGCGCAGCTGCATGATGCAATTCAGGCCTGCTTGGTCAAGGCCAGCGCAGGCCATTTCCGGAAATCAAAAAAAGACTAGAGCGGCATTTTATGTCCGTCAGACACATGCGGACATAGTCGGACACAAAACCAGACATACCGCAGACACAAAACTTTTATGTGTCTGCAACCACAAGACAAGACACGACAATACAAGACAGATTGCGGAGCCCGGACATTAGGGCCTGTGGATAACCGAAGCGGTGCAAACTGAGAAAAGGGGAATGGCGATGGAAATTGAAACACACGACCCAAAGGCGCGGGTTGCAGAGTTGTTGATCAAGCGGGTTGATGATGCGGGCATGGTGCGGCCCAAGAAAACGACCACATCTGATTTCGAAGAAATGCGTAAACGGTTGTGTGTGCATCTGGCCTACCTCTGCGCTGACAGTCTGGTGGCATTGGCGGATTACGTGATCAACATTGGCGGCGGCGCGTTCAAGCACGAATGGCCACCTGAGGCGACTATCCGTGCCTATGCTCATGGGCTGCGCAAGCCGCCGATTACACAACAGCCGATTGTCACCAGCTGGCTTGCTTCTGTCGAGGGGCCGCAAGCCGTTGCAGGTGGATTTGAGGTTGAGCTGTTCCGCTTGTTGCAGCGCACGCCTGTGCCGCCCACTGGGTTTCGGATGCGTGAGGTTCGGGATGAGGCGGCTGAAAGTGCGCGCCGTATTGAGCTTGTGCGTGGTCGGATTGATCGCGGCAACGCCACGCCAGAAGATCGCGCATGGCTTGAGGCATATCTGCGTGATCAGCGACTGGTGCGTGAGATCGTCAATGCTGGCCAGAACAAGCGGGCTGCGGCGTGTGCGGATGGGGAAGCGGCATGAATGCGCGGGCGATGTTTGGTGCGGCGGTTCAAGCTGGCGTTCGGGATGGAAGTTTGATTGCGGAGAAGGCTATGCGGGATGACATGGGGCGCGTTCGGCAAGAGATCAGCATCCAGCGTTTGTTAGAGTGGGCGTTCGCGAGTGAGTGCGCACAGGTCGATTTCGAGGATGCTGGCACGTTGGCGGCTGGGTATGGCTACATCGGCAATGCCTACCGCATGGCAGAGCGCGGCGCGTTGGGGTGCAGGATCGATGGCGGTGGCCGCTCCTATCCCGATGCTGATGCTGATCTGGTTGCGGCTGCGGTTGCTGTGTTGCCTGAGGGCTGTGGTGGTCGCGGCATGGCGGTGCAGATCGCTGAATTGGCGCGGGCGCGCAAAGTGCCAGATCTGCTGGACGGTGCTGTGGTGCAGATGGGCGATCTTGATCCCGCTCGATTGTCTGGCATCGTGGGCTGTAGTCCGGCGGACATTCACCGTAATCGGCATGGGGCGAGGGCTGTGAAGGTTGCGCTGGGTGTCGAGCCGTACATTGATGGCCGCAAGGTCAAGCGGTGGACTGTTGAAATCTGTCCAGTGCGCTATTCGGTGCAGCATCCGGGTATAGCGCGCGCGCGCCGGAACTATTTGCAGTGGCGTTTGGCGCTCTTGGATTTGCGTCAAACCTTTGTAAGTTATAACAATCTTTCACGCTGGACCTTGTCGTCTACACTGCCACCGATTGCGCCATGGCAAAATAGTGTTTGACGAATAAATTCTAGCCCACTAGACAGAAAACAGTGCCATAAAAGCGCCCGCCAAGGTTAACCCTCGGCGGGCGCTTTGCGTTGCTGAGATCGCCCAGAGAGGCAAGGTGGACGGCCCTGCCTGATTAAAGCCTGCGCAGTTTGACTGTGCGGGCAGGCTACAAAATAAACCAGAGCAGCGAGACGCGCACGCCTGTTGGCGGATCAGGGCTGGAAGCCGGGGCGGTGGTATTGGGCTGGTGCTGCCTCGCAGTGGATTGGAATGACCCGCCAGAAAATCACGGGTCCCTTCTGGGGGAAGCACGTTATACGGGGCGGCATAGCGCATGTGTTTTGACCCGCTAAACCTCTGGCAAAGCCTAAACTAATTGCTAAACAACAGCTTACAGGGAGTTAATTTAGGTATGTCCACAATGTCTGCATCAGCGCTGGCGACAGAGCTGAAGCTTTCGCGCGGGCGCATCAGTCAATATGTGAGTGAAGGTAAACTTGATGGATGCTACTCGGGCGAAGGGCGTCAACGGCGGTTCGATCTCCAAAAAGTAGCAAAGGCATTGGGAAAGAGGCTGGATCCCGGGCAGATGATGGGCAATGGCGCGCAAACTGCGACTGTGCTGGCGGCGCAGTCCAGTGAAGGTGCCCCAAAGAAACGGGGCGGCGGTGCGACTAAGCTGCCGGATGGCGATGATGACGCCTATCACATGGCGCGCACGCAAAAGGCGCAGGAAGAGGCCCGGGCACTTCGTCGTCGGAACGCGATGGATGAGGGCACCTTTGTCCTGGCGTCTGAAACAACATTGGTGATGCAGCAGCTGCTCTCCAAAGAAGTTGCCCAGTTCGAAAACGTGATGCGTCAGGCAGCGCGCAAAATTGCAGATGAGTTGGGCGTGGACTTCAAAGAGGTCCGCGCCTTGTTGGTGGCAACGTGGCGCGAGCATCGCAGCAAGCGGGCTCAATTGCTGACGGAGCAAAGCGAAGTGATCGAGATGACCGAAGCAGAAAGGGAGGCAAATATCTGATGGGCTATCTGACTTCCGCACATACTGTCATCACCTCTGCTATGGCCACTGCCATGATGCCGCCGCCACCTCCAGATATCACGCGCTGGTGTGAGGAGAACATCGAGTTTGACGAGCGTAGCCCGATGCCGGGGCCGTTCGATGCAACCCGCTTTGCGTTTCTGCGCAACATCCACAGCGCCCTGTCGCCGGAACATCCATGTCGCGAAGTGACGGTGCGCGGCTCGGCTCAGATCGGCAAAACGGTGTCCCTGATCAATCCGACCCTGGGTGCTTGGCACGCATACACGCCGCTGGACAGTCTCGTGGTGCATCCGACCACCTCGGCGGCGACAGAGTGGGTCAACAATAAATGGAAGCCGATGCGTCGGCAGGCCACAAGCCTCAAGGAAACCTTTGGCGAGGGATTGGGCGGCGATCAGCGTGACAACACATTCAATCAGGAAACACTGTCTCGCAACGGGTCGCTTAAGGTTGCTTCGGCGGGGTCTCCAGCAGATCTGACCGGCACAAGCCGCCGTCTGGTTATCATGGATGACGTCGCCAAATTCGACATGACGGACAAAGGCGATCCAGAGGCCCTGGCAGAAAGCCGTGCGTCTGGATTTGAAGACGCCAAGATCCTGCGTATCTCGACTGCGCTTATCAAAGGCACTTGTCGGATCAGTGCAGCCTATGCGCGCAGCGATCAGCGGCTGTTCCACTTGCCGTGTCCGCATTGTGGAAATTTTGCGCCGCTGACCTGGGAGAACTTTGAAGCCAACATTGATCCTGAACGCCTCGGAGCGGCTTGCTTTTCCTGTGATGCGAACGGATGCATTATCACACACGGCCACAAAGAGCAGATGATCGCGCATGGCCGATGGGTTGCACAGAACCCCCGCGGGGATCATCCGGGTTTTCACATTTGGCGGGCCTACGCACCCCAGAGGGATTGGGCGTCTATCGCGGTCGAGTATGCACGGCTCAAAGGCTGGACCCGAATTGATGGCAATATCGAAGGCGGCACGAAAAGCGCGGAAGCAGAGACCGAGCAGACCTTCTGGAACGACGTTCTGGGCCTTCCGTATGAGACGGCCTCCGATGCGCCTGACTGGGAAGCGCTGCGCGACAGGACAGAGAAGGCGCAAGAACAGGAGAACGGTCTTGCCATTCTTGATCGTGGCGTCCTGCCTTCTCTTGGCGTGCTTGTCACTGCAGGGGTCGATTGTCAGGATGACCGGATTGAGGTGCATGTGAAGGCCTTTGGCCGCACACGCCAACGCTGGACAGTGGATTACATCGTCATTCCACACCACATCTCGACCGAGCAGGGCAGGGATGCGCTTGATGCGATCATGGCAAAGTTCTGGCGAACTGAGCTTGGCCTGGCCTATAAAATCGATTGTCTGGCCATCGATACCGGCGCGTATACTGACGATGTTTGGAACTGGGCCAAGCGGTACCCGTCAACGCGGGTTCTGTGCGTTAAAGGTTCCTCTTCGCAGAACGGCCCATTCATGGTTCCCATGAAGTTCGAAAGACGTAAAGACGGCAAAGCAAAGCGATTTCAGAAGCGGGGCTTCATTCTCAACGTCTCGATGATGAAAGGTAACTTCTATGCCTGGCTGAGGCAAACCGACCCGAGTGAGCGGGGTTTTTGCCACTTTGCGCGTGGTCTTGGGGATGAATTCTACCGGATGATCACATCAGAGGTGAAGATCCTCATACGCTCGCGCACCGGCACCACCACAGCCAAATGGGAACTGGCCGAGCCGGGACGCCGCAACGAAGCGCTCGACTGTGAACTCTATGCTGAAGCAGCGGCGCGGCGTCATGGCTGGGCCTCAATGACAGATGATCAATGGGATGCTCTGGAAGCTGAACGCGGGGCCCCAGCCGCAGATAGTCAGGCCGATCTGTTCGACAATCAAACTGTATCTTCTCAATCCAAAAAGAAGGCAGCCCCCAAACGGCGCAGCCTGTCAGAGGTCTTAAATACCAATGCCGACTGAAACCGAAAAAAAGCAAGCGCGCCTCGATCAAGCCGAACAGGCCTTGCACGATTTACTTACTGGCGAACAGGTTGTGCGCGTGGAGTATGACGGCGACATGCAGGAATACACCCGCACAACGGAACATCGGCTGCGAGCCTACATCCAAGAGTTGAAAATTGATTTAGGGTTGGTGGTGAAAAAGGCCCGGTCCCGGAGGGTCCTGTTTTGAGCAAACATTCATACCCGCGTGTGCGGGAAGGTTCGGTCAAATTCAAATCGCAAGAAGCCGCCGCTGCGGCGCGCGGTATGGGATTGTTTGGTTCGGCGCCATATGTTGCAGGCGACAGCCATGTTGAGACGATGCAGAGCTTCAACCCTTCAAACTCCGCGGCTGATTCCGAAGTCCTGAATGGAAGAGACAAGGTTTCTGCCCGCACCCGTGATTTGTCGCGAAACAACGGCTGGGCTGCCGGTGCCATTACCAAAGAATGTGACAGCATCATCGGCGGTAATTTCCGCCCGTTCTTGAAGCCGGACTGGCGGTTGCTGGGATTATCCTCTGAATGGGCCAAAGATTTCAAGGAAGAGGTAGAAGGCCGCTGGGGGAATTATGCGGATGACCCCCGCAAGTTTGGCGACACAACGCGCAGCCAATCCATGTCGCAGATGTTTGGCACTGCCTATCGCAGCTATGTGGTGGAAGGGGAGGCTATCGCGCTGGTCAACTGGCGACGCATGCGTCCAACCAAAACAACGTTGCGCATTGTTGATCCGGATTTGTTGTGCAATCCCATGGATGCAGCAGATCAAAAGCACCAGCGTGGTGGTATTGATCTAAGCCGTGATGGTGTGGCGCAAGCTTATCACTTCCGGCAGGGGCACCCCGGTTCGGCGTGGGCTGACGTTGGCGGGATGACGTGGAAGCGGATCGGTCGCGAGGGTCAAAACGGGCGTCCACAAGTCATCCACTTCTATGACAAGCTGCGCGATGGGCAGACGCGGGGTATCTCGCGCATGGCACCGATTGTCGAAACACTGCGCATGGAGCAGCAGTATTCGAAAGTCGAGCTGCAAGCGGCTGTGATCAATGCTGTCCTTGCAGCATTTATCCGCTCGCCCATGGGGCCGGACATGATCGACGAAATGTTCGGTGAAGGTGACGGCAGTGCCGTTCTGGACATGAATGTCGATCGGCAAAAATTCTACGGTGACAATGGCGGCATCAAGATCGGCGGCGCGCGCCTGTCGATGCTTTATCCAAACGATGAGATTGGCATGGTCCCAACGGCGCGGCCTTCTGCCCAGTTTGCGGATTTCGAGGGAGCCATTTTGCGCCAAATCGCATCCGGCATCGGCATGTCTTACGAGCAGCTGGCCAGCGACTGGAGCAAGACCAACTATTCAAGCGCGCGCGCCGCGATGATCGAGATTTGGCGGGGATGGACAGCCAAGCGCACGGCGTTTGCGCAAGGTTTCTGCCAGCCGTTCTTTATGGCGTGGCTGGAGGAGATGATCATGGATGGTCATATCAAGATTCCCAATGGCGCGCCGGAATTCTATTCCCACTGGCCTGCCTATGCCCGCGCCAAATGGATCGGCCCCGGCAAAGGTTTTGTGGATCCCGTCAAGGAAGCACAGGCAGCGGCACTGCGCGTCAGCCTCGGGCTATCGACGCTGGAAGAAGAAGCCGCCGAGCTGACCGGCTCCGACTGGTCAGACAATATCGAGCAGATCAAATCGGAAATGAACGACATGCCGGAAGGAACCTTGCATCCGATGGCAGAAAAGTTCGCCAAATTGCTCGGGAATACCAGCGACAACCAAACGCGCTCCGAGGACTGACATCATGAACTATCCCAACATTGCCTCGCGTGTGTTTCACACGCCGCTTCTTGCTGCGCCATCGAAAGCTATATCGTTTGTGCAGGGGCTTGGCCCGCGCATCCTTGGCCATGATGTTGTGATCGAAGGAGTTGAGGGGCATTTGGAGGTGCCGCCAACGCGCGGTCCGCAAATTTCGCTTCTGGATGACCGGGTGGGCGAACAAATCCGGAATGGCCGCGCGGAGCCGTTTCGGTTGATCGATGGAGTTGCTGTGATCGCTGTCACCGGCACATTGATCCATCGCGGCTCGTGGGTTGGCAGCTATTCAGGTGAGACTTCCTATGAGGGACTGGCCGCGCAAATCGAAGCCGCGGCGGAGTCCCGACAGGTTCGCGGAATTGCATTGGAGATCGACAGCTACGGCGGTCAGGTATCCGGGTGTTTCGATCTGGCGGATTTGATCCGTGAAGTGCGTCAGGATAAACCTGTTCACGCCTTTGTCTGTGATCACGCCTATTCAGCAGCCTACGCTATCGCGTCACAGGCTTCGCGTATCATCATGTCCAGAACGGGCGGGGCGGGATCGATTGGGGTCATCTGTCTGCATCAGGATCACAGCGCCCGCCTGGAAGGCAGCGGCGTTAAGGTCTCGGTGATCTCGGCTGGAGCCCATAAGGCCGATGAAAATCCATTCGCGCCATTACCGGAGTCCGTTCGCGCGGATATGGAGGCACAATGCCAGTATCTGCGCCAGATATTTGCGGACACTGTTGGGAACGGTCGGGGGGGGGCACTGACCGCGCAAGCCGCACTGGAGACAGAGGCGCGCTGCTTTATCGGACAACAGGCATTTGACGCGGGGCTGGTTGATGAAGTCGCCAACCCGCGCGATGCGTTCGAGCGTTTTGTCGCTCAAATCAATGGCCGGATAGACAGTCCGTCCGCTTTTTCATCAAACCAAGGAGGGGGCAATCCCATGACAGACAAGACCACAGCGCCGAAAGTGGCGGAACCTGAAATCGTTACACCGGTTGCTACTGCACCAGCGGAAGCTCCGGCACCTGCGCCCGTTGCGCAAACTGCACCAGCACAACCATCGGCATCCGAAGAGCGCGCCCGGATCGGCGCCATTTTGAACTGCGAAGAGGCGAAAGGTCGCGAAGATCTGGCAAAGAGCTTTGCTTTTGACAGCGATATGGACGCCGAAACCGCAAAGAAACATCTGGGCGCTGCGCCAAAGGCAGCTGCTGCGCAGACCCTGTCCGCATCTATGGACGCCAACGCAGGGGAGGCTGACCTCGATATGCCAGCGGAAGAAGCCAACACATCCTCGAACCCTGTCAAGGACGCGCAGCGGTCCCGCCGCGCCAGCTGACCTCTGGCGCGAACGTTCGCTGCCAATCACCCATTTTTTAAGGAGACTGAGACATGCCATCATTGACAGAGGGCAAAACGCCCGGTGACTTCATGCTGTTCGAAGAGGACAGTTTTTACAGCCGCGAAGAGGCGATCATTGCCGCTGGTGCGGATCTCGAACCGGGCACGGTCTTGGGAAAGATTACCGTATCCGGCAAGTATGTGGCCTGCGATCACACAGCAACGGACGGGTCCGAAGTTGCCAGTGCTGTGCTCTATAAACCCGCGCCGGCAGCTTTGGCTGATGTCACTGGTGCGGTCGTTATCGCGCGTCAGGCGCAAGTGCGTCGCGGCGGGCTGTCGTTCGATGCGGCATTCACAACAGAACTCCAGCGCGACGGCGCTGTGGATGAACTGAAGGCTGTTGGCATCGTCGCCATCTAAGCCACAACCGCGCGCACAGGTCGCGCACCAGCAACCAATCTACCAGAGAGGAGCCGTTTCATGGCCCATATCGATATCTTCAGAAACGACGCATTCCGGGCCATCGAGCTTTCGGAAGCGGTTCGTGACGTCCCAAACATGTGGGGCGAAATCGGCGAAATGGGGATTTTTGTTCCCAAGCCCATTCGCGGCGTGGATTTTTCCATCGAGCTTCAGAACGGTCACCTTCAGCTGGTGCAGTCGTCGATGCGCGGCACGCCTGTTCCAGGACAGCCGCGCGGCAAGCGCAAACTGCGGAAATTCAGCACGGCACGTTTTGCGCTTAAATCCAAGATCACAGCGGATGACATTGACGGCATTCGCGCCTTTGGTTCCGAGACTGAGCTGAAACAGGTCGCAGGTGAAGTGGCTGACCGTCAGGAAGAACTGCGTGGCAGTACCGATGTGACACGCGAATATCTGCGTGCCGGCGCTTTGCAAGGCATGGTGTTGGATGCGGACGGCAGCGAACTTTTGGACCTGCATGACGAATTCAGCATTACCCGCAAATCTGTCGACTTTGTTTTTGGCACCGATGCGACCGATATTGGCGCAAAAGCAAAAGAGGTCGAGCGCCACATTAAACTCAATCTGCGCGGCGATGTTTCGAACGGCGTCGGTTGTTTGATGCACCCTGAATTTGCTGACAAGCTGGAATCACATCCTGATTTCAAGGAACGGTACAAATACTACCAGAACGAAAACGGCGGGGACCCGCTGCGCGACTCGACGTCGAAGGGGTTCCTGTTCAAAGGCATCTGGTGGAAAGAATACCTCGCTGAAGCGGGCGTGCCGCAGGAAGACGGCACCGTGATCACGCGCAGCTTCATCCCATCAGCGAAAGCCCAATTCTATCCGATGGGTACGCGCCAGACCTTCCGTCAGTTCAATGGCTCGCCTGACTATATGGGTATGACCAACATGCCGGGTCAGGAATTCTACTCCAAGGTCCATCCGGACCGTCAGGAGGACCGCTTTGTCGACGTTGAAGTCATGATGCAGACCATGCCGATCTGCATGCGCCCCGCTGTTTTGGTCGAGGGACGCACCTCGAACTAAGGCTGCTTGTTTGGCGGTATAGCAGCGGCGCCCATTCGGGCGCCGCTTTTGTTTTCAAAATAGACAGAGGAAATGAGATGGCCCAGAAGAAAGACCGTTTGGTCAAAGTGACGAAAGAGTTCACATATAAGATGGATGACATCCGCCAGCGGACTTTGCCTGCCGGTTGGAAGGGCAGCGTGCCAGCGGATGTTGCCCGCCGGTTGGAGGCAGAGGGTTGTGGAAAAACCGACACATCCGGTGAGGCTGCATCTGATTTGCGCGAGCAGGCGGACAAAGAAGCTGCGGATGCCGCCGAAAAAGCTGCAGCAGCCGCAGAGGCTATGGCTGGACCAGCCGCAAAGGCCAAGGCTGATACTAACACAAAGACAGTGGGGGAACCGGCTGCAAACGCAGAAGCCGGTGGTGCCGCGAAGCAGGTGGACACCTAAGCGATGCCCGCTTTCAGGCGCGCGGTCGATACCCAGTTCAAAAGACTGGGTATCAGCGCCGTCCTCGATCCAGACGGTGCGGCACTGGACGTTCTTGTCCTTCCGAGCCAGCCGGATGAAATGGTGCGTATGGGGTCGATGCAGATCCTCGATGAGACCGGCGTTTTCGAAATACGGATTGCCGACTTTACAGGCTACGGGAACGGCACTTTGCTCAACCTATCCGGGGTTCTGCGGAAAGTGCAGTCGCACCGTGTTGCGGACCGTAGACGTCTTAAGACGCGACTTGATACAATCGAGGTGGCCGCACCATGAGCCGCCTGAATGCTGCTTTGGAAGGCAACCTTGAACGCTTCATGGCTGAAGAGCTTGCGGATCTGGAGGTTGCGGTCACCAAAGGCATGCATAATGCTGCGGAGACTCTTAAAAATGAATTACGAGCGGATGTTGTTCAGGCTGGGCTTGGGCGTCGTCTTTCAAATTCGTGGCGACTGAACCGTTATCCGGGAAGCGGGCATTCATTGGGCGCAGCTGCGACTGTGTCCACAAAAGCTCCGCATCTTATCGACGCCTTTGAAAATGGTGTCACGATCCGCTCTTCAAATGGTTTGTGGCTGGCAATCCCGACCGAATCTGCTCCGAAGTTCGGGACTGGCAGGAAGCCGTTGACCCCTTCCAACTTCCCTGAATTCCGCTTTGGGAAGTTGCGATTTGTGTACCGGCCGTCGGGGGTGTCGCTGTTGGTCGTCGATGGCTTGAGGCAGTCAACGGGTAAACGTGGTGGGTATGCGCAGGCCCGAAGCAAGAGGGCCCGCGAGACCGGATACGGCACTGTCACGGTCCCGATGTTCTTTCTTGTCCGTCAAGTGCGCCTGAAAAAGAGGCTGCGCGTCAGACAGATTGCAGATGGCAAAAGCCGTGAACTTGTCGCTGCAATTGACCGCGAAATTCGGTTTTCAGATCAAAAAGGGCATCGATAATGCTGGGAAGACATGAATCGGTCATTGCGGGTCTCATGACGGCGCTTGCTGCGCATCCGGTGCCGGTGTCGCGTCAGGACGAACTGCCCCGTACCTGCCCACCTGACGGAATTCTGAACATTGTGCCGCAAGACCCGGTAGAAACCGGCTTTCGCCTCGGCACGGGGCGGCGTGAGTGGCAGCGGCCTGTTGATCTCGAGATGGTGGTCCAGGGCGCGACGAATGCCGAACGTACAGTTGCGATTGATGCGTTGGCGGGTGTCGTTGGCGCGTTGCTGACCGGCAGCAATCTGGATGGACTGGTCGACTACATCGACATGAGCGCACCGCAGCAATCCAGCGATGTCCCTATGGAGGGGGCGGAAAGTCTGCTCGGGTCGGTCATCGTGATCACGCTTTTTTACGAAACTTCAATCAATCCTATGGAGATACAGACATGAGTAACGCACGAGGCGACGAAGCGCAGCTTCTTTCCCGTATCCAGTCCGCTTTCGGAACTGCGGAGGTTGCAACTGATGGCAATTTTTACGCACTGCCGTTTTACAGTTGCAATACCTCCCCCAGTCAGGAGCTGAATGAGGATGAGGCCATCTATGGCGATGCATTTCCCGGCGATGCGGTGGGTGGTCTCCAGAACCTGAGCGGCAATATGGTTGTGCCGATGGGCCTCAACTCCATCGGGTGGCATCTGCGGAGCATCCTTGGAGCGCCGGTCACCACTGAAATCACCGCAGGAAAGCATCAGCATGTATTTACCGCAGGCGCTTTGCCGGGGTTGCAGTACATGACACAGTGCCTTTCGCACCGCAGGGTTGACCAGCACTTTGTGCAGGACAGCCTTGTGGCCACCAGCTTTGAAGTGCAGGCCCGCAAAAACAGCGAACGGGCACGCGCCACCATGAATATGATTGGCCGTGCCGAGGTGCCGGTTGCTGCTACGCTTGATGCAACGCCGGTAAGCTATGCTGTTGATCCCGTGCCGGTCGGTTTTGCGGGCAAGTGCCTTGTCGGAACAACCGAAACGGCGGCCATCACTGGCGCAAGCCTCACGCTGAATTCAGGCAATGAAGCGGATCAGGAAACCCTGAACGGACTGCCGACCGCCGCAGCGATTGACTGGGGCCGCTGGAGCGTTACCGGTTCTCTGGATGCGCGGTTCCGGGACCGTGTCTGGTATGACCGTGCCCTGAATGGTGAAGCCATCGACCTTGCGCTGACATGGTCTGTGTCGGCTGATTATTCGCTGGAGCTGCGGTGCCCCAGCGTGCGCATCGAGCGCACGGGCATTCCGGTCGAAGGCCGCGGTATCATCAGCAGCAGTTTCAGCTTGCGTGCAAATCGCCCCGTCGCTGGCGCTTCGTTGTTCACTGCGACACTCAAGAACACTGTCGACACATACGCGAACCCTGTCTGATATGGCGCTACGTTTGTCACGCTCGATCGGAGAAAATCGCCGGATCGAGGTTGGATATGGGGTCGCATTCCTGATCGGGTCGTTCACCTTCGCGGAATACAAGGAGGTGGAATCCACCGCAATGAGGCTGGCGCGTGCAACGTTGCCACCTGCTATGGCGATGGATGTCGAGGCGCTGGACGATGAGGACATGCCGGTTGAGATCGAAGACACCACGCGTGGCTTGTTTGCAAGCAAGCAGCTGAGCTTGATGCTGCGCCGCTTCGGGGTCGGATGGGAAGGTGTCGAGATGGAAGACGGCACCGCTGCGCCTTTTGATGGTGAGGCGATTGACCAGTTTCTGTCAATGTATCCAGGCGCTGCTCTGTTGTTGCAGCAGTCGCTGCTGTCTCCCTACATCGCGGTTGTCTCCGAGGGAAAAAGCTCCGCGCTCTTGCCAGATACCGGTACACCGGAGGGCTGACCCATTGCGCAGGCTGTGCGGACGCACCCGGCTACAGCTGCGCAAGGTTCGGCGGTGAGGGCGCGTGCCCCGAAGATACCAATTTACCCCGTTCGATTGAAGGCCGCGCGTTCGTTGAAGCGGCAGGGGTGATTTACCGTCAAGCGCGTGTAGGCATGGGTGGCTTTGAAGCTCTGGATGCCGAAGCCTGCCTTGCGCTGTTGTCAGCGCGGGGCATTCCACCACAAATCGCTGCCCTGTTTCTCCCGTATTGGGAGGCCGGATTGATTGAGGCTGCAGAGCAGCGTCGGGAAAAGGACTGATCATGAGCACCACAAGACGCAATTACGTCATCCGATTGTCAGCTGCCGGTCAGCGTGAGCTGGAACGTGATCTTAAATCTGCTGGCGTAGCGGGCGAACGCGCCTTGAAGCGCATTCAAACAGCTACAAAGCCAGCAGGTGCCGGTTTGAACGCCACTAACCGCGCGGCTAATGACCTCAAGGGCGGCTTAAAGGGTGTTTCGGATCAGCTACCCGCAATGATGCGTCTCAGCCGCTTTCTGGGCACCACAGCATTGATCGGGGGGATCGTGTCATTCGGCAAGTCATCACTTGATGTTGGAAAGCAGTTTCAGGCAGCGATGAAGAGGGTCGAGGCAGCTACACAGGCCAGCGAAGATGACATGAAGCGCCTGCAAAATGCTGCACGGGAAATGGGCGCCACAACTGCGTTCACTGCCATGCAGGCTGCAGATGCGATCGAGGTGCTTGCAAAGAACGGCCTGGATGTCGAAACAATTCTGGGCGGTGCACTGGATGCCACTCTAGCGGTGGCTGGAGCGCTTGGCGGCGATCTGGCAAAAAGCGCCGATCTTGCGACTGACTTGATGGCCCAGTTCAATCTGAAAGCCTCTGATCTGCCGGACATTGCCGACCGCGTTGCAGGCGCTGCGCTAAAGTCGAAATTCGGGTTTGATGATCTTCGGCTGGCCATTGGTCAGGCGGGCGGCGTGGCCGGTCAGTTCGGTGTGGATATCGACGACTTCCTGACCAGCCTTGCCGCAACCGCGCCTGCTTTCGCTTCGGGTTCCGACGCAGGTACCAGCTTCAAGACATTCCTTCAGCGCTTAACGCCAGACAGCGACAAGGCGCGCGACGCAATGAAATCGCTTGGATTGGAATTCTTTGATGCGCAGGGCCGCATGAAGTCCATGGAAGAGATAGCCGGTGAGCTACAGCAAGGTATCGCAGGGCTGACGGAAGAGGCGCGCAACGAGGCGCTCAAAACCATCTTCGGGACTGATGCAATTCGTACTGCGTTGTTGTTGGCCAACACGGGCGCAAAAGGGTTCTCTGACCTTGCGAGCGCGTTGAAGGAGGTCTCTGCGCAGGATCAGGCACAGGTGCGCCTTGAAGGTCTGGATGGTGCGTTGAAAGAGCTTGCTGCGGCGTGGGAGGCTGTGCAGTTGACCGCAGCTGAAAATGGCGGGTTGGAGATTGCCGAAAAGGCTGCTGACCGGTTGACGGCAGCACTGCGCTATCTGAGCGAGAACTTCGAAGAGGTAGAGGAGGTGGTCGAGCGGGTCGCACAAGCACTTGTCGTCTATCTGGTCGGGCGCGGCATTACCTACGCAGTCGCACGGGCTGTAGCGATGCGCGCCACCTACATCGAGCTGGCGGGTGCGGTGACTGGGGTTGGATCATCGGCCACGCGCGCATTGGGCCCGTTGCAGAAAATGGGCGTTGCGATGAAAGTTTTAACTGGAACCATGGGTGGGCCGTTTGGCCTCGCGATTACAGCCGCTTCTATTCTGGCGCTGGGTTTGGATCTGGATAAAACCTCTGACGCTATGGATGCGGCGGACACTGCAACGCAAAATGCCATCACTGCGTTGGACAAATACCGCGAAGCCACAAAACAGGCGAAAGAAGAGCAAAAAGAGCTTGGTGGTGCAGTGTCGGCGGCGACAGAGAAGATTTTGGAACAGTCGCGGGCAGACTTGCAGATCGCCCTCGCAAATGCCCGGTCCAAAATGGGAGAGGCCATGGATGGACTTCAGGGCGCGGGGCTCATGAATGTCAATAAATTCAATAAGGCGGATGTCAATCTGACCTACAATAAGAGGCCAAATCCAGAGGCCTTTCGGATTTCCGAACTTATAAGATCGGTCAGGGATGGCAAATCGACGATATCTGAGCTGTCAGTCAGCATGCAGAGATTGGTGAACGTAGGTGATGAGGTCGAGGTCGCGTTTGCTGAAATCAAAAAAGGCACAGAAGGCGCAGGTGATGCTGTTGTCGCTTATGCAAAGGAGATCGGCGGCTTTGAAAAAGAGATTGCCAACCTTAAAAGTGCAAGGGGAAGTGCGGAAACCCGTGAGGCATACCGGCAGCTGGAAATAGCCCTATCTGATGCAGCTGATGCTGGTGAGCGGTTGCGGTCAGGCACCCTTCAGACTTTCTATGAGTGGATCAAATCGGCGGCGGATACTCAGAAGGCTGTCGCTGATATCGAAGCAGATCTGAGCATTGTGGGCGACCTCTTGACCGACACACCGACAGATACAATCCTCACCAATGCCGCTGATGACGCAAAAACTGCCACTGACAAGATCAATGAGGCTGCAAAGGCGCTTGAACGGATGAACGGCGTCTACAAGCGGTACAACGAAGCAGGCGCTGGCGGGTTCTGGCAGACAGACAGAGGCGCGTACCAGCGCGAGGAGGCCGAAGTTGCCAACAGCGGTATTCTAAACCTGATCGGCAAGGTCGAGGGGACGGATAAGGGGCGCGGTTATAATGAAACGCTGGGATACGGTGCCTACACTGACGGGCCAGTGAATTTGATCAACATGACGCTGCGCGAGGTTTTGGCGTTGCAACGTCAAATGCTGGCTCATCCAGACAATAAATACAATTCCTCGGCGGTTGGTCGGTATCAGATCGTCAGCAATACGCTTGGGGGCATAAACAAGGATGGCAGTGGTGGTCTGATCAAGCAATTGGGCCTGTCGCTTGACGATATGTTCACGCCAGACCTACAGGATCGCCTTGCGACGCAACTTGTTCGCGGCCGCATGGGCCAAGGCAAGGAAGGTTTCTATAACGAGTGGGAGGGGTTCAAAAAGTCAGGGACACCCTGGTCTACCATCCAGACTGCACTGGGCGCGCAAGCCGTGCCGCGCGTTGACACCGAGGTCGCGGCGCGGAATGCCGACGCTGCGAAAGAAAGCGCTGACGCTCGCAAAAGGGATTCGGAATCGCTGACTAAACTGGTCGAGGCCGGTGATGATCGCCTTGCCCAGCTGACACTGGAAAATCAGATGGCGGGGCAGGGCGCGGCAGAGCAGGCGCGTCTGTTGTTCCTGTATGAGCGCCTGACCGAAGCAAAGCGCGCTGGCATTGATGTCCAGACCCAGATGACCGGTGATGGCCGTCTGCTAATCGATGTGATTAACGCGCAGGCGGACGCAATTGCCAAACGAACAGCGGAGCAGGAAATCGGCACCATCCGCACGCAAGAAGAGATCAATGCGTTTGAAGATTCACGTAATGCAGTGAAGTCGGCGTTTGATAATTTCAGGTCCGGCGGCGAGGGGTTCAAGGGGTTCTTTGCTGACATATTTTCGTTCATGTCAGACAAGCTTTGGGACATGGCGTTTGACCCCGTGTGGGACACGTTGGCAGACAGTCTGAGCGGTATCCTCAACCCGAAGACTGGCGGCGGTGGATGGTTCGGAACGATCATCGGGGGGCTATTTGGCAAGAAGAAAGCCGACGGTGGCGAAATTGAGGGTCTCGCTTCCGGTGGCAGCCCGCGCGGCCGTATACGGGGCAGTGGTGGAAAACGTCAGGACAATATCCCAATCTGGGCATCCGTCGGGGAATTTATGCAGCCTGCTAGTGCGGTTGACTACTACGGTGCCGATTTCATGGAAGCCGTGCGTCAGCGGCGCCTGCCCCGTCCACAGGATGATCTTTCATTCTCGGCGGGCGGACCGATGGGCGGCTCAGGGGGGGGAGGGCCGTACACACGTCCGGGTCAGGCGCAGGTCCATGTCACCACAGAGACCAGCCCGTTTTTCACGCAGATTGTGCGTGTGCAGGCGGCTGACGTCTCCAGCACATTGGATCAGATCAACACGCGCAACCAGAACCGTTCACTGCAGGACCGCAACATGCAGTTACGCATGCGTGGCACCACATGAGCCGTCTGATTGTCACAATTCCGCGCAGCTTGATGCGGGTGACGAAAGTGAACTGGTGGATCGACTGGCGCGGGCAATCTGGCGGTTCGGGCAATGATGGCACCGAACAGGTCGTCTATAACAAATTTCCACGGTGGATCGGGTCGCCAGAGATGCGTCTGCGCGGGGAAGCTATCTTGCAATGGCGTGCTCATATGATGTCCGCCCGCGGGCGCGTTGGCGTGTTTCGTGTGCCGATGGTGGATGCCCTCAGCTATGCCCCGGATCTTTATGGCGGATCATCCAACGGTATCCCGTTTAATACTGGCCAGCGGTTTGCAACCGGGCAGGGCTTTGCCGACACGCCTGTGGTGCTGAACCTGACCGCCGCAGTCGCTGGTGCGACCACGCTTGAAATCAGCGATGCCGACGCACCGCTGGAAATCAGGCAGGGTGTTTATATCAGCCACAACGATTGGCCCTATGTGGTGACGTCTGTAACCAAAGATGGCCCGGCCAAAATCATCACAATCGAAACGCCCCTGCGCGAAGCCATTCCAGCGCTGGGTCTGATTGATCTGGATGCAAAAGGGCTGTTTGTCGCTGAGACCGATACGATGGGAAATCCGGAATACGGCAAGGACCTGAAGGCCACGCCAACTGCGACGTTTGTAGAGTGGATCAACCGATGAATGTTTTTCCTGAAGGATTTGATCCGCGTGCGGACGTTGTTCTCAAGATTGATCTGGTGTCGATCGACACGCCGGACGGGCCCTTCGGGTTCGTCCTGGGCGCTGACGGGCGGTTTGTGGATATCAACGGGCGGACATGGTGGGGATCGCAGCTTATTGCAGCGTCTGCTTTGGAAATGGCGATCAACGGCACAGCGCCTTCGGGCGAGTTGTCCATGACATTTTTTCAGGACCCAGATGCGCCGGATCTGGTGAATGAAGTCCGTAGGCTCGGCGTGGAATATGTGGCCGGGCGCGAGATCACATTCTACGAGCAGTATTTCATGGATCACGCTGAAATGTACGCGCCAGTTTATGCGCCGTCCGAGGTCTTGCGCCGTCGCATGCGTAGCATCCGCATTGCTGCAGAGGGAGATCAGCAACGCACCATCGCGCTGCTGATCGAGGGGCCTTTTGCCGACCGCCGGAATGCGCGCCGTCGCGTATATAACTCTACCGATCACTCTGCCGTTGTCGGCTCGGCCAACCCGTCGCTGGATTTCATCCCGCGCGATGTGAATTTCAAGGAAAAGCTATGGGGATGATCGGGGATGTGGCGCGGCATTCGCCGCTAATCATCGAGGCGCACCGCTGGTTGTCGTTGCCGATGATCTGGGGACAGCACGACTGTATGCTGTGTCTGGCGGACTGGTTCGAGCGGGTGCACGGCTTTGATCCAGCAGCGGATATCCGGTTTACCTACGACAGCCCAGGAAGCTGTCAGAAAGAAACCGGTTTCCTGCGTGACCCTCTGACTGCCACCCGCAGGATTGCAGAAGACCGGGGCTCGCTGCTCCGCACGTCCTTGCCTCCGGTCAAGGGGGATATCGGGTTGATCCGGACACCTGACGGGGAGCGTACGGTGGTCTGTGGCGGGCTGTGGCTGGGCAAGGGGTGGTTGATCAAAGGTACTCCACGCGGTGCGACTGTGCGCTCGGGTGCCGCAATACTGGAAACTGTTGCAGTATGGAGCATGCGATATGAGGACGCCTAGATGTCTTTTGGTTGCCGGGTTTCTGTCGACAACGATGCTGACCCCGTCGCCGGTTCAGGCGGGACCTGTTGTGGGGTTTGTGGCGGGTTTTCTGACAACAGCAGTTCCGGGACTGACGATTGCTGCCGGTGCTGGTGCCGCTTATGCGGCTGGTGCGGGTGCCGCAGCATTCTTCACCACGACGCTCGGGTCCTTGGTGCTGTCCGTCGGCTTTGCGCTGGTATCTGAAGCCTTGAAGCCGCAGGCGCAATCGACTGACCCGGGCGACCGTCTGGTGAATTACGCCAAGCCGATCAGCTATTTCGAGCGCGTCTATGGCAGGGTCCGAAACGGCGGTGTGATGGGCTGCACTTCGTTTCGCGGTGACCGGCGCCACTACACGGCAATTCTGGCCAGCCACAGCATCAAGCGTGTTGTCGATCACTACCTTGATGATGTGCTGGTCGAAACCGATGTGGATGGTCTGGTCATCACGGAACCTTACGGCGACTATGGCAGCATCCGTACCTACAACGGCCAGCCCGGTCAGGCGGCAGATGCAATACTGGTAGATGCTATTCCCGAGTGGACCGCCGCGCACGACATGGCAGGATTGGCGTATGCCGCCATCTATGCCAGGCGGACATCCTCTGAGGTATTCTCTGATGTCTATTCCCGTGGTGACATCTGGAATTACGCGCCTTTGATTGAAGGTAATGACAGGATCTGGGATCCGCGGGACGAAACCTACAAATATACGAATAACGCCGCGCTGGTCATCGCACATGAGATCGTTACTACACTCGGCGGCGAGGTCGACTGGGAAGACGTTGCATTTGAGGCCGATGTTAGCGACCAGCTGGTCACCAATGCTGATGGCGGAACGCAGCGGCGCTGGACGATCAACGCGCTCTTTAGCGATGATCAGGACTGGGAGGAGATCAAGACAATCCTACTGGCCGCCTGTGACGGCTTCATGTTCGAGCGGACAGACGGGAAGGTCGGTTTTTATGTGGGGCGCTGGCAGGAGCCGACGGTCACCCTGCGTGATGAAGACTTCTTGTCGCTGCAGGTCACTGAAGGTTTGGAGATTGGTGTCAACGGTCGCTATGTCGCGCAGTATGTAGAGCCCGCAAACTTGTATCGGAAGACGCCTACCGGTGCCTATATCGCTGATCCGGACGGGCGTCAGACAACGCGCGAGATCCCTGCACTTGCGGTAGACAGTTACGATCAGGCAATACGGATCGCCGTACGGACTGCCGCAGTAGAGCGTGCGCAGTTTAGCCTTTCAGGTCGATTGAAACTTTCGGGTAAATACCTGATGGGCCAACGTTTCGTTCGGATAGAGCATGAAGAGCTTGGCCTGTCGATGACAGTGGAGATCGGCAAGCTGGTCCGGGTTGAGGATAGCATGTCCTATGAATTCCAAGGGGTATCCACTGTCGCGTCAGATCACCAGTTTGACGCTGCAACCCAGTCACCTCCGCGTCCTGTGTATGAAAACCTCTCCTCAGATAATTCGGTGGCAGAGGTTGCCGGTCTCAGCGGATCTGTGATGGGTGCCGGTGGTATTCGGTATGAGTGGAACACGCAGGAACAAAGCCTGACACAAGAAATACGCCTCCGCTCTATCGATGCAGGGCAGCCAGATTGGCAGTCCTATATCGCCGCGACTGGTCAATCGTCGTTTGCAGCTACAGGGCTGCTGGATGGCGCAACCTACGAAGCACAGGTGCGCAACAGGACATCGGCTGGCCGCGTTTCCGGGTGGTTGCCCGTCGCGCCGATCAGCATCACTGCGATTGTAGATAGCACGCCTCCACCAGAACTGACTACGTTTTCAGCGGCGCGTGTGGGTGCCGATATCGAAATCGCCCTGACCTCACCGAACGATGCGGGATACTTTGCAACGCGTATCTTGCGTGCGGATTATCCAACAGGATTTGTAGCAACGCCGGATGTCGCCGATGCGATAGTCGTGCGGATTGAATACGGGCTGCCCGGAAATGTTGACGGCTGGATAGACAGCAGTGTGCCCGTTGGCGTGCATGTCTATTGGGCTGAGCCCATCAACCGCTCCGGAATACCGGGCCCACTATCTGGTCCCGAAACCATCGAAATCACCTAAAATAAAGAGGCCTGTCATGCCAGTTAAAACACCGCGCGCCATCTGGCGCGGCAATCCGCCATCCAATGCGCACCAGCCCGAACCTCAAGACATTGTTGCTTGGGCTGAGGATGTGAATGGAAACATCGCGAATCTTCAGGAGTTGCCCGATAACGTAGCGAGTGTAGAAGCGCGCACGGCTGCGTTGGAAAGCATCGGCGCGACGGGCTCACTGCCCCGCGCCGCCGTTGCCTTGGCCACCATGGGGAACGTCACGCTATCCGGCGAGCAAACCATTGATGGCACACTGACAAGCGCCAGCGATGTGCTTGTGCGTGCGCAGACCGACCCCGCGCAGAACGGTCTATACACCACGGCGTCGGGCGCATGGACGCGGCGAGCGGATATGGCCGCGGCTGGCGAGTTTGTCGGGGCTTCCGTTTTTGTAACAGACGGCACGGCAAACTTGGGGGCCACCTTCTATACAGGTAGCGTTGTTTCAACGGTTGGGGTCGATCCTGTTGTCTGGCTGCGCACGGCCAATCAATCAGCGCTTGGCGCTCTCGGATTGAGGGTGAATGAAGTCGCTGCGGATATTACCCCGCTCACGGCAGCAGCATCTTATAACAACCCGATTGTTCTGACACCTGTGCTTGGGAGCTATATAACATACGACACTGGAGTAGTGACGGCCAACGCTGGCTACGCATACGCTGAGTTTGCCGTGACCGTGGGCGATGTGCTCAAGGTGTCTGGGATATTCTACGGCGCTGCGGTTGCATTGCTCGTGTTCAGGGGGGCAGGCGGTGCCTTTCACTCCTATGTTGAGCACCAAACGAACACGAACGCCTTTTATGACGGATATGGCGTGGCCGTGCCAGAGGGGGCGGTGACGTGCACGGTCTCATGGCTTCAAGAGAATGGTGAGCCAATTGTTTCAGTAGCCGTTGTTGAGCAAAACCTCGCTGAAATCCAGTTGCGGTTGATCGGTGACGTTTCTGAAATCAAAGGCGCTTTGGCTGATTATAAACGGTCTACTCCTTCGGATCGTGTCGAAGGAGCATATCTAAGATATTCCGATGGCGAGGTTCAACCCGTCGGGACATTTACCTATGAGATGCACAGCGTTGAAGCGGGTGAGGAGATCCTAGTATCTGGTACTTTCACAGGCACTTCAACCGCTGTTGTTGTCTGGTTCACTGCCGCTGGGGGGTATCTTGGGTACTTCCAGCAAAACACCAGTGGCGTTAATACCGAGCTTGTAGATCAATCAGTGATCGTTCCTGTGGGCGCAGCGATGGCTGGTATAAGCTGGCCCAACGCTTTGGGCGAAGCGACTGTTAAGCGTGCCAGCCTGACGAGCGTTTCAGAGGTATCCAAAGCGGTTTCTAGAATGCACGTGATTCCAGATTCGGTGGACGTTGATGGATATTATATCAGTCGCACCAGCGGTTCAAAGGTTGAACTCGCTGGTTATAAATACCGCCGCTACGATGTGGCGGATTTGGATGCGGTATTTGTAAACGGGACGTTTTCAGGCTCCGCAACTGCGATGATCGTTTTCACAGATGCAGACGATGTTTTCATAAGCTCACTCAACGCCCACACGACAGGCGTCGATTCAGTCTGGGTTGATGAGCCAGCCCCTGTGCCAAGCAAAGCGCTTTACGGCTACATCACATGGGCAGCGCCTTACGATGGTGTGGCTCATACAGTTTCCGCGAATTCGATTGATACGGGCCTTGCTGAAACAGTTACGGAGTTGCAGCAAGCGGTGGCTGATTTGACGGTGGCTGGCAGCACATGGGCAGGAAAGACGGGTGTTTGGTTCGGAACGTCAATTCCTGCGGGCGGCGGCTCATATGCTTACCCCGCATTGGTGGCGGATGCTCTTGGCATGACTATCCATAATGAGGCGGCGGGTGGCTCCGCTGCGCGTGCTGGCGTTGATAGCTTGAAAACTGTTTCAGACCCCTACGGTTGGGATGGGTCTTTTCATCGGGCTGTAACTCGCTCTCTTGCTGCAACTCTGGCCGAAATGCAGTACATATATGACAACTGGGTCACTGTGCGGGAGCTGCTTACGGGCGATGATAGGCCCGTCACGCTGGAGCCTTCCGACCTTGCAGAAATGCAGGACTATTCGTATGAAAAGCGCCTGATTGAGCGCCACCTTGGGGAAAACCGGAGGGACGTTTATTTCTTCGATCACGGTCACAACGATAGAGCTGTTGATGATATTGTGACGGCGGGTGCTGATACGCGTAATCGCTTCACCTATCTTGGGGCGATCAATTTCTTGATTGACCTGATCCTGAATGACAACCCGAAGGCCAAGATCATCTTTATCGGGCATTATGAAAATGCGCGTAAGGAAACTATCTCGCAGGCACAGGACTTGCTTGCGGATTATTGGGACTTTCCAATCATTCGTTGCTGGGAGCGGCTAGGCTGGACTCAGCAAACAGTGCTGACAAAAGGCGAATGGGAAAGTGGGGTTTGGAATCCTACAGCAAACGCAGTTGCGGCACCCAAAGAACTCACAAAAATTTGGATGCCTGATGATCTACATCCAAACACGGATATTTCTGGTGGCGCAACGGGTCGGATTGCCGAAGTTATCATTGCCCAACTTGCCCACATAGTCTGACGACACCCCCACAATTCACACGGCCCCAACCGCTTTGGCGGGCCTGAAATCATGCCTGATCGGAGGGGCTATATGTCAACACTTGAAACTATACGGCAGGTGATAGGCGCCGCCCCAGAGCAGCTCACGGCATTGTGCCTGTCAGGTGCTGCTGGGGCGTATGTGCGCGCGGTGTTTGCGCCACAGGCCAGCTGGCGACGGCGCATGTCGGAAGGGTTCGCTGGCGCTTTGTCTGCGATCTTTCTGGGCGGGTTGGTCGGGCACTTGATCCACTCCCTAACTGATGCGGGGACCTGGGCCTTTTTGGCGGCGGGGTTCGTGATGGGTGAGGGGGGAATAGCTGCGGTTCGCGGCGTTCGCAAATTGATCCTGAAGGAACAACCAAAATGAACATGCTTTTGATTGCCAATAACTTCACATCAGCAGCCGTAATCATCGCGTGCTGGTGGCTTGCGCATCAGTATTCGCGAACATCTCCCCCAGGGCGTCTGATTTCAGTGGGCCTGTCTTTGCTGGGGTTCAACACGCTGTTTATCCTTGTCGGTCGGAATGTCGGGATGCCGATCGCTTGGCCTGCGGTTGGGTCGAAATTTTTGCTTTCGGCAATCCTGATCCTCATCGTCATTCGCCGAATTACCAAAGGTCAGAAGTAATAAAAATCTCGAAACATAAGGAATAATCCGATGGACGTTTCACCACGCGGCATTGCCGCATTGATTGCGCATGAAGGCATCGTGCCGGCGCCGTATCTCGACAGTGTTGGGGTTTGGACTTGGGGTGTTGGCCACACGGCCGCCGCTGGATATCCAAACCCCGCCAGCTTGCCTCGTGGCGTTCCTGCCGATCTGGACGCGGCTTTGGCTGAGGTGTTCAAGGTGTTCACCGATGATCTGGAAACCTATTCTGAGGCTGTGCGCAGGGCCATCAAGGTGCCAGTGGCGCAGCACGAATTTGATGCGGCCGTCTCCTTTCACTACAACACAGGCCGCATTGCGACCGCAACGTGGGTAAAAACGCTAAACGGCGGCAACCGTGCATTGGCTGCCGACCAGATTATGAACTGGCGTTCCCCTTCTGAAATCATCCCGCGCCGAACGGCGGAGCAGACGCTTTTTCGTGACGGTATCTACCCGGATGCACGCGGTACCGTCTGGAATGTGAGCGCCAGCGGGCGTGTGATCTGGTCGGCGCTGAAAACGCTCTCTGCGGATGACATCGCTGAGTTGATGGGTGGGGAGCAGTTGCCCGCAACGCCATCGGCAGGCCCTGAAACAGCGCCCGACACCGCGTCACACGACGGTGCCCTGGCATTCGCTCAAATCCGCCGCATCGTGGCTGAATTTGAAGCCAATGAGTGACCCCATCGGCGTCTCTCTCCTGATCTTTGCAATCCTGATTGTCGCCGTTGTGGCTGTGATCATCGCGCTGCTGCGCAAATAATCCCGAAAGGAAACATCATGGATATCATCAAAAACCTCCTGACAGACGAGGCATTCCTGAATGCTGCTATAGCGGGACTTAGTCTTGTGCTGACCTTCTTCTTGAACCGCGCAGTCGGTGCATTTCAGGCTGCAACAGGCATCCGCATCGAGGAGAAGCATATGCGCGCATTGCACTCGGCCATCATCACAGGTGTCGAGAGCGCGTTGAAAGAGGGGCCAGAAGCGGGGATCGACAACATAAAGAACAGCGCGTTGAGATACGCCCGTCAATCTGTGCCAGACGCTGTCCGCGCTTTGGTGCCGGGGCAGGGCGTTATGGACAAAATTGCTGAGCGGTACGTGATGGAGCGGCTCAATCGAATTGGGGGCTAGGCCCCAATATCTGGCGGCGAGATTTTCAGCCGCGATCAACTCAATAATGAAAGGTCGTTATCCAGCACAAAATTCACTAGACCGTTTGCCGTGCTCAGACCTACTTGCCCCGTCGTTGCCTTCGTGCAGTGGTCGGGTCTTTTGCGTTTTGCGGTCCAGTTTGTGGAGGTCGACCTCGTGCTTCTTTATGAAGTTTTCACTCTTGTCTGTCGTGCTTGCTTAAGGTTTGGCCTATCTGTCCCTTAGTGGTATTTGGCCGCGATCATCTGATAGGTTAACAGCCAGTTCATTCAAAAACAGAATGATATCCGGCAGCATGTGCGGGGACATAAGGCCATGCTGTATGGACCATCGCTCACTTTGGTTCAAAGGTAGAAAGACGCGCGCCTCTGATACAGTTTCAAAAAGTTTGCTCTGATATTTTTGAGCAAACTTGGCGGCTATTCTATCTAGAGTTTTTGCTTCTGAGCTCCGATCTGGCCCTCTTTCTCCAGAGCGCATTGACTGTGTGACCGTCTCCCAAATCTGCTGTTTTTCTGACACCAGCTCCGCATGTAGTTCCGCAATTCCTTGTGACAAGTCCCGCGCTTTTTGCGCAACCTCACGACGCTCATACCATTGATGTTGGCTGCCAAGGCGAACCTTCCCAAGCAGAGCTAAGGCCCCGATAAATACTCCTATGGACGCACAGATAAGCAAAAATAGAACAAACGGATACACCCACCAACCAACATTTTCAGCAGCGAGTTGTACATAACTCCATAGGGGTAGAAGAGGCCCGTACAAAACTGTAAGGACACTTCCAAGGATGAGACGGTTTTCCTTGATCAGCAACAGGAGCGACCAAAGACCTTCAATGCTTTTGAGGTTATCGAGGATTTTATGCATAATTATTTCATCTCACGACACCCATACCAGAGTCTATAGGAAACGAATGACGAGGGGATGCACTCCGGTCAAAATTTACGCTCTTCAAGGGCAAATACAGGTCAGGCATGGGGCGTCACCTATGCCTAGCTTTCCGAATTGATTGGTGACAAGGAACCAAATGTCCGCAATAAGCTGAGTCGCGGTAAATTTTCAACGGCGTATTTTATACAATGTCTAACAGCGATCAAAGTAACTCACATAGCTATTTGAATTCAATTACATTCGTCGTTTTTGCTGCGGTTATGATAATCCTTGTTATCGCATTGGCCTATTCTTTAGGCGTTTCATATTCTGAACGCCAGCTTCGCGCCGATCATAATACCGAGCAGTATTCCGGAAGTTCCGACGAGCGCATAGCCCGCGCCTGCGTCGGAAAAATTGGCCCTGCGCACGTCAAATGCGTACAGGAAAAAGTAACATCCTCCGAAGACCATCGCCGAAGTGAGTATGATCTGAGCGCCCAGGAGGATATGAGCGAATGGGCCTTTTGGCTGCTTTGGGTAAGCATCGGGGGCATAGCTGTATCCACCCTTGCTCTCTATTTCATGTGGGACACTCTGACGGTCACTCGTGAAACCCTCATCTCCACCCAGGTGATGTCTTTAGACGCTCACCAAATTGGCGCTGCTCAAACCAGAGCCTATATTTCCATGTCGGAAGGATGGTTGAGAGAAGATAAAGGTAACGTAGATAACGTAATTGAGTTCAGTGTATATAATTCTGGGGTTACTCCTGCCTTAGATGTTGTGGTTTCTATAGACACGTTTTTGGAAGGCGAGAAGGTCGATCAAAAAGTCGTTCAAGAAATTAAATTCTACCAGATCGAACATAAATTTGGCTTGCTTGACCCATCCGTACGGCAACGAGGCGGAATTAATATTTGCCCTGGGGTAATTGATAAATGGATTTCCGCCACATCGAGCGATGAACGCCCCAAAATTCGGCTCAACTTTAAAATAACTTATAGAACCGTCTTTGGCGAAAAAGTGACCCGGTACGGTGGATATCCCCTCAGGGATATCTTCCCCACTAATGTTGATGGGAACGTGATGCGCTACACTCTTCAGATATTGGGGGGAACTGCGTCAGAGACAATGGAGCCGTCCGGTGAGTGAAATTATCCATCTGAAAGAGCGGCGCAAGTCGCAATGCAAGCATCTGACCGTTGCCGTTGATGAGACTTTGGATCAGGTCGAGTGTGAAGATTGCGGCGAAGTGCTAAATCCCGTTGTCGTGTTGCGAGATATTGCGCGACGTGGACTTTCAACAAACCATTAATGGAGCAGCCAGTTGGCCGTATATGTTAGCCCAGAGACAGTACCGATGTTCCGCTATGGCATGATCATGGCTGATCCGCCCTGGCTGTTTGAAAACTGGTCAGCTGCTGGTGAGCTAGATAACCGTTTCTAATTGTGCTTGATTAGATAGGTTCATGTGCTAACGTTGATCCAGCAGGGTCGCTTGGTGACCGCTGCCCTGAACTTTAGATGAGGGGCGGGCTGATGGACGCTCGACGCATAGGATATTGGGCTACCGCTGTCAGTCAAAACGGGCCCGACCCTGCACCAGCTCACCTTTAGAAAATCCATAGTGTTCAAAAAATTCTACTTGGGGTTCCGTCAATCCAATGGAACTATAATTTGGTGGTTGAAGTACAACACCGAAATCGCGCCTTTCTCCAACCTCATCCTTGCAAACAGCGGGTTTCAAGGAAAGCGCAGGTCTGTTGGTCCAGCGGTTACCTACGGGATTTAGTGCTTGATACGCTGCGCTGGCGACAATGTCTGCAAACTGAAGGCCTGCTTCGGTGTAGTGAGGCACGTAGTCGGTCAGTCTAAAGCTTATAAAGCGGAAATCGATTGTCCGTTTGTTTAAGACTGGTGTGTGCTGATAACGTAATTTTTCAAAATACGCTTTGGTCTGTGAGTAAGAATGCCCTCCGCGCTGACTGAAAACGACACGTATTTTATCGCCTGGCCCCGGATGACCAGAGCAGTCGTGTGCGCAAAAGTTAGTGACGCGTTCTAAAAGCAGTCTTACCAACCAGTTGTAAAACCATTGCTGGCCACCGGCTTGTGCAGCGCGTTCATTGTTGTAGCCTTTCATATTCTTTTTGTTGGATGCGACAATAAAAGCCCTTCCATTGTGCGAGGCAAGCAACTCAGCTGCTCTTTCCTGCTTTTTTGGACTGAGTTTTCTGTAGTGGAGTGATCTAGATCGACAGTTTATGTCTTTAAGAAGGTGATCCATCCATGTGTTGCAATTCTGTTCATTCTCTGCGCGGATAAGGTATCCGGAGATTACGAGCCATTCGGTTGCGCCATTTGGGTCGGCCGGTTGAACTCTTCTCAACCCGTCATCTCCAGCCTCATCAATATAGAGGACATACTTGTATTTGAGAGGGTTCATAACTGCACTTCCTATCCGAAGCGCGATCTTCAAACTTAATTTGCGATTCTACAATCTTCTATTCTCGGAGGCCTATGTTGCTCAATGAAGGTCGGTGATCTAAAGCCAGAGCATGATCTGGAGTTATTTTGCGCAAGGCCCGCTGGCTGTCCAGGATCAAGGCGATTCACTCGAGCTGAGGCGATAGAGAGGTTCGGTGCTGATTTCCCTCTCGAGCAGATCCGTGCGAGGTCAAGGTGCGGGCTGTGTGGCCATAAGGGTGCCGCGACGATTGTGCGCTATGTTGGCTCGACGGGGATGGTGTGATCACCGGCTCAGCCGATCTAGCCACTTCCAATTTTCGTATTTGTCGCCGGACTGCTTGATGTGCGTGTACCTTTGCAGTGATGACCAGGCGCGATGGCCTGAGACCGCTGCGACCTGCGGAATGGTGTCGCCAATTTCAAACAGACGCGTAACGCCTTCGTGCCTTAAGTCGTGAAACCGTAGGTCCTCGATCTCCAGAACTTTGCATGCACGCGTGAACGCGGTGCTGATCGTGTCGCTATGAAATGGGAACACGAGCGGCTTCTTTTTTGGCATTGCCAGCGCGATTCTCATTGCGGGTTCTGGTAGATCACACCATACATCGTTTCCTACCTTATCCCCTGGGTGTTTCATGTCCTTGATGAAAACGCGGCTGTGCAATTGGTCTAGCCCTGTCCATGCCACTCTGGTGATCTCCTCTTGGCGTCGGGTGGAGAACAGCGCGAACCCCACAACCTTGTGCATCGGGACGCTGTTTGGGCGGTGAGCGTGCTTATCGTCAAACAGCGATAGGAGCTTGTCGAGTTCGCCCAGGGTGGGGCGGCGATTACGCTTCTGTGACTTTCCGCTGATGCCCAGACGATTGCAGACGACAAAGGCATCTTTCATGGCTTGTTGGTCAAGGGGGATGCCCCAAGCGGGTCTGGCGATCGCGAAAATGGCAGCCAAGTGCGATAGGTAATTCCCAACAGTTGATGGCGTGCGGGTGGTGCTCAAGTCTTTGGCAAATTGCACTATATCATGGCTTTGGATTTCATTGCAGCTCATGGCCGCGATATCGTATTCGCGAATCGACCTGAGAACTTGTGCTTTGGTGCGCCCGATCTCTTTGACGCTTTCGGTGATGTAGCGATCTATGGCGGTGCTCAGGGTTCTTCCCTTGCTTTTGATCGCGCTGAGGTCTTCCCCGGCTGCGCGGATTTCCTTCATCCGCTTTTTGTACCACGCGGATGCTGAGGCGCGGCTGTCAAATGTTCGGGATTCGCGATGCGCCCATTTTCCATTTCTTCTGATGTTTATTTGTGCGACATAAGCCACAGATCCGCTTTTGCGTTTTCGTTCTACAATTTGGGGCATACCTGAACAACATTTTCCATCGATTTGAACAACACCTATTGTTCAGACAATAGAAAAAGAGCAAAAACAAGCGAAAAAGGGCAGGAATAGGCAAGACGAGCAAGGCGGCGATATGAAGAATAGTTGTTCTAGAACAGATGTTTACAGGGCGTCTCGCCTATCCGTTGCACCTATGATGCACTGGACGGATCGCCATTGCCGTTACTTGCATCGGTTGATGAGCCAGCACACGCTGCTTTATACTGAAATGGTGACGTCACCTGCATTGGTGCGCGGGCAGGCTTTGCATCTGCTGGATCATCATCCGTCCGAGCATCCCGTTGCTCTTCAGTTGGGTGGGTCTGATCCTGCCGAACTGGCCGAGGCGGCGCGGTTGGGGGCGCAGGCGGGATATGATGAAATTAATCTCAATGTGGGGTGCCCGTCTGACCGTGTTCAATCCGGTGCCTTTGGTGCTGTGCTGATGAAGGATGCCGCCTTGGTGGCGCGCTGTGTGACGGCGATGCGCCGTGCGGTGGATGTAGAAGTCACGGTGAAGTGTCGTATCGGTGTGGATGATCAAAACCCCGAAGAGGTATTGCCCGAATTTCTCAGCCGCATTGTCGGAGCAGGTATTGAACGCGTGACCGTGCATGCGCGCAAAGCTTGGTTGAATGGATTAAGCCCCAAAGAGAACCGCGATGTGCCACCGTTGGATTACCCGCTGGTGCACCGCATGAAAGAGCTGTTCCCGAATTTGCACATCTCGCTGAACGGGGGGATTACGACACTGGAGGCCGCCGAGGCCGCGCTGGCAGGTGGGCTGGATGGTGTGATGATCGGGCGTGCGGCTTATCACCAACCTGCCGAGATCCTGTGTCAGGCCGACCGTCGGATTTTCGGGACGGGCGCAGACACCAGCGCACAGACCGTTGTCGAAGCCATGATGCCCTATATTGAGGCGCATCTGGAGGAGGGCGGCAAACTGTCTTCTGTTACGCGGCATATGTTGGGGTTGTTTGCAGGTCGTCCAGGGGCGCGGATTTGGCGGCGCGTGCTGTCTGATGGGGCACATCGTGCGGGGGCAGGGACTGCGCTTGTCCGCGAAGCGTTGGAGCAGACGGTGGAGCAAAGTATACTGGCAAGCCAGCCCCGCACAGTGTAGCAAAACTGCAAACAGACCAGACTCACAGGAATATGAATATGCCCGAGACAGTTTTGCTAATCCAGATGTCGGTGTTGTTGCTTGTGATCGGGGCCTTTGCTGGTGTTCTGGCGGGATTGCTGGGCGTGGGCGGTGGTATTGTGCTGGTCCCGGGATTCTTCTACGCGTTCCAGACGTTGGGTTATGACGGCGATCAACTGATGCAGATGTGTCTGGCGACTTCTTTGGCGACGATCATTGTAACATCCATCCGGTCGGTCATGTCGCACAACAAAAAAGGCGCTGTGGATTGGGATATCTTGCGGACATGGGCTCCGGGCATCATGATCGGGGCTGTGGTTGGTGTGCTTGTGGTGTCTGGATTGCGTTCAACGACGTTGCAGGCGATCTTCGGCGTGCTGGCTTTGACCATTGGCCTCTATATGGCGTTTGGCCGTGCGGATTGGCGCTTGGGGCAGGCGATGCCAACTGGCATAGCGCGTGCTGCATTTTCTCCGATGGTGGGCTTTCTGTCAGTGCTGATGGGCATTGGCGGTGGCAGCTTTGGCGTGCCGCTGATGACGCTACATGGCCGTCCAATCCACCGTGCTGTTGCAACGGCGGCTGGTTTTGGCCTGCTGATTGCGGTGCCTTCTGTCATTGCATTCCTGTTTGTGGCGCTTGACCCTGCTATGCGGCCGCCATTCACGATCGGAGCGGTGAATATACCAGCATTTATATTGGTTATTGCTATGACATTAATCACAGCCCCAATTGGTGCAAAGCTGGCGCACGCAATGGACCCAAAGCCGCTTAAACGTGTGTTTGCGGTGTTTTTGGTGCTGGTTGCCCTTAATATGCTACGCAAAGCGTTGATGGGCTGAACCCTCTGGCACTGCCTGACCTATGGCATTGGGGGAACAGTTTCAATTTTGAACACAATATTCTTTATGTTGACACATTGTTGCCAAACCCAAATGGGATGTAGGCTCGTGAGATACCCCCACAAGAGGGGTAAGTTTTGAGTAAAAGGGTAGGAAATGAAACAGGTTATGACAGGACCATTGGGCCTTGTGGCCTATCACAACACAAGCCAAGGCGGCGCAGGGCAATACCCCGCGTTGAATATACCGAGTCGCGATTTCATGCGGGGCGACATGCTGGTTGCCGCAAACGAAGCGCAACCGCACAACGTGATTGTGCTGACGCGCCAGATGACCCGCCGTGCAGCGGTTGCGATGTACAGCACGACTTCGGCACAGCGCGAAAACTAAAGCCTAAGGTTTGCGCGCCAACCTTGCGGCACGCCCGCCGCGGCGTTTGCTGAGTGCGCCCGCACGTGAGGGCAACTCGTCCATGACCGCCTTGCGCGCTTCGGGCGCCATGCGCGACCACGCGCCAATTTCATCCATCGACCGCAGGCAGCCCGTACATAAACGGCTTTCGGGATGGATCACACAGATTTTTATGCAGGGGCTTTCCAGCTCGGCGCGTTTCCAGATCTCGTCACTCATGGCCTGCGCCTCCTATTGTGCGCGGATCACCCGCAGCCTGTCCAATACACCCTGCAAGATATAGCTGGCAGCGACATGATCAATGACTTCGGCCCGACGTTTGCGTGATGTATCGGCCTCTAGCAGGGCGCGTTCTGCCGCGACCGTAGACAGGCGTTCATCCCAATAGCCAATGGGTAGGTCTGGGTGTAGCCTGTCAAAATTGCGCGCAAAGGCACGGGTGGACTGGCAGCGCGGCCCTTCCGAGCCATCCATGTTAAAGGGCAGCCCAAGGATCAAACCACCGATGTTACGGCCTGCGATGATTTCGCCTAAGCGCGCAGCATCCAATCCGAATTTCTTGCGCTTAACTGTCTCCAGCGGCGTTGCAACAGACTGAAAACTATCCGTCACGGCCACGCCAATGGTCTTTTCCCCAAGGTCCAGCCCAATCAGCGCCCGCATTGAGGGCAGGGCAGCTGCGAAATCTTCAATCCGTTCATGTATCAATCGATTACTCCCGCTTTGCGGCCTGCCTCATTAATCAGGTCCAGCGCGTCTTTATTGTCGCTGAACACTTCGATGGCGTTTGCGTGTATGGCCATTGCACGTTGCTGTTCGCCCAACACCCCTAGCGAGGATATCAACCGCGCCCAATCACTGGGGGGGCCGCCTCGCGTGGCCAAACGCTCTGACAGGCCTGCAACCATGCCGCCGATCATTTCCATGCGCTCGGCGGGGCTCATGCTTTGGGCATTCTCGACATCTTCTGCGGTAGGGCCGGGCATGCCTGCGCCGCCAATTTCAGGGATGGAATAGCGCACACCCGCCAATTGGGCCAAGCCCTCGATCTGTTCCAAAATCGGCGGTATCCATGCTGCATCCTCGGGGCCTGCGCGCAACAAGCTGTCCCAAATGCGAAACGCCTGATCCGGCCTGCCAGTTTGTACCAACATAAGGCCCAGATAATAGCGCGCGGCACCGTTTTGCGGATCAAGGTTCAGGGCGCCGCGCAAACTGGTTTCCGCCTCGGGAGAGACATAGCCCCCCGCCGCCATCACTTGTAATTCACCCAGATCAGCCAAATCCTGTCCGCTCACCGGATCACCTTTGAGGTTGATCAGGCGTATCTGCGCGTCTTTTGCAGCCAGATAATTGCCGATGCGCCGCTCTTGTTGGACCAATAGAATATGCCCCTGAATGTCATCAGGTCGCTGCGCAACAGTGCCGCGCAATTGGGTCAGCAGTTCTTTATAACGCGGGTCCATTTCAATCGGTTCAACAAAGGTGGGCAGGGAGGCTTCGGCGCGCGCCTGATTTGGCCGTGATTTACGAACTTCTTCGGCAAAGGCGATCCGGTCTTTTAGCGCCATATCGCCAAAACCCGGTACGCCGAGCTTCCAGTAACTTAACCCGCTGACGATCACTGCAAAGACGATGATGATGATGGCCACTGCGGTAGGGGCCTTGTTGCTTTTGGGGTTCTCCGCCGACTGCGCTGTGTCAGCGGCAATCAAACGTCTGGCCACTTCGGCATGCACCCGTTCTGCATCTGCCTTGTCAATGACGCCCCGCGCCACATCTCGGTCAACCTCGGCCAGTTGCGCACGATAAACGGCAACATCAGAGGCTGCGCGCGATTCAGCTTCCAAGCTGTTACCGCGCACTACTGCACGGATCAAAATAGCAGCCACAGTCAACGAAATCACAACTGCGACGATCCAGAAACTAAGCATCTACCGGAACTCCCTCTACCTACTTCCCGTCTATTACGTAGCAGAGCGACAAAAAAGGGCACAATGACGCTCCGCGACGAATAGACGCCTGCAAAAAGCAACTGCTTGTGGCTCATGTCGTAAATTTGATATGGAATGCCGTGCAGGGCAGCGATGTTTTTGGCTGCTCCGTCATGAAGAACCAAGGCGGGTTACATTGCCCGAATCCTCCTCTTTCTACATCAAGGATACCCGCGATGAAAAAATACTCAGTATTTGCAGTAGCCCGCGAAGCGATGCGCCACCACACTGGCTGGACCCGTGCATGGCGCGATGCTGCGCCGAAGAAACGATATGATGCGATCATCATCGGGGCAGGTGGGCATGGGCTGGCGACAGCATATTACTTGGGTAAGAACTTTGGCATCACCAATGTGGCGATTTTGGAAAAGGGATGGCTGGGCGGCGGCAACACAGGCCGCAACACAACCATCATCAGGTCCAACTATTTACAGGATCCATCGGCTGCGATCTTTGAAAAATCCCGTTCTCTCTATGAAACCATGTCTCAGGATATCAACTATAATGTGATGTTTTCCCCGCGTGGTGTGATCATGCTTGCACAAACCGAACATGAAGTGCGTGGTTACAAGCGAACAGCCCATGCGAACATGTTACAAGGAGTGAAAACTGAATTCGTTAGCCCCGCCCGCGTCAAAGAGCTGCTTCCTATCATCAATCTGGATGGACCGCGTTATCCGGTGCTGGGTGGGTTGTGGCAAGCCCGTGGCGGCACGGCCCGCCATGATGCTGTGGCGTGGGGCTATGCGCGGGCCTGCTCGGATATGGGGATGGATGTGATCCAGCAATGCGAGGTGACGGGCATCCGCTCGGAGGGCGGCAAGGTCACAGGGGTCAGCACCAGTCGCGGCGATATCGCATGTGATAAACTGGGCATCGTGGTCGCAGGTCATTCTGGTCAATTGGCGGAAATGGCGGGTTTTCGTCTGCCGCTCGAATCCGTTGCGCTTCAGGCCTTGGTCTCTGAGCCGATCAAGCCCTGCATGGATGTGGTTGTGATGGCCAACACGGTGCACGGCTATATGAGCCAGTCGGACAAAGGCGAAATGGTCATTGGCGGTGGCACCGATGGCTATAACAATTTCACCCAACGCGGCGCTTTCCAGCACATCGAGGAAACCGTACGCGCCCTGATCGAAACCTTCCCTATGGTCTCGCGCCTCAAGATGCTGCGCCAATGGGGCGGCATCGTAGATATGACAGGCGACCGTTCTCCGATATTGTCTAAAACACCCGTTGAAGGCATCTTTATCAACAGTGGATGGGGCACAGGCGGCTTTAAAGCGATCCCGGGCTCTGGCTGGGGGATGGCCGAGTTGATGGCAAAAGGCCATTCACCTCTGACAGATGCATTCGGGTTGGAGCGCTTTAGTGAAGGGCGTTTCATTGATGAAAGCGTCGCGGCAGGGGTGGCGCATTGATGCAGAGCACCTCAGCTGGTTCCCGCCTGTTCAGCACGCAAGAGAATTTCTTCTGGAACAAACAACGTGCCGTAAATGTTCAATCTTTAACAGACATTGAACAAGGTATGACATCATGGAAGAGCGCCCAGAAACTATCAAAGAACGCGAACACACAACGCATACAACCAACACCAGCGGCGGCGGTGCGGGTATGGGGATCATCGTTGGAGTCCTCCTTGTTGTGGTCGCAGGCATCGTTTACTTCATCTTTGCTGGTGAATTTACAGACCCCGACGCAGGTGCAAATGACGTCAATATTTCAATCGAAGGTGGTGGCGAGGTTGCTGACGATGCCGCGCAGGCGATTGAAGGCGCTGTTTCAGAGTAAATTAGCCCAAATATTTCGCCTAAAGGCCGCCGTTGCATTCAACGGTGGCCCTTTTGCGTTTCTTTCTACCGGAGTCCGCCCATGCTGATCGTATCCTGCCCTTGCTGTGGTGTCACCGCAGAAGAAACCGAATTCCACGCCCATGGCGAAGCGCACATCACCCGCCATGCGATGGACGCAAGTGATGAGCAGATGGAAACGTATCTTTTCATGCG
Organism: Sulfitobacter undariae; assembly: GCF_014196805.1. Lineage (GTDB taxonomy): Bacteria > Pseudomonadota > Alphaproteobacteria > Rhodobacterales > Rhodobacteraceae > Sulfitobacter > Sulfitobacter undariae. The sequence continues at coordinate 48,023 of NZ_JACIEI010000013.1, forward strand.
TAAAAACCCCAAAGGGGTACATTTTGAACGCTGGCGGCACCAGAATGGGTGCGGCAAGTGGTTTCATATGGCACGTGATACAGCCACTCTCGAAGTGTTTGGCACCTACAGTGCGCAAACACTTGCGCCGCCAGAAGACCTATTGGCTGAAATTGACGCAAAACGCCCTGGATGGCGGGACCGCGCGTGATGTTGATTGCTTATTTCGCCGTTAAATCTTTCTCGTTCTCACACCCTGCGATGGAGCCCACATTATGAGCACACGTCTCGCAACAGGTGGCCGTCTGGTCAACACATCCAAAACCGTGACTTTCCGTTTTAACGGTAAACATATGGACGGGTATGAGGGCGACACGCTTGCGTCTGCCTTACTGGCAAATGACCAGATGCTTGTCGGCCGCTCGTTTAAATACCACCGTCCTCGTGGCATTGTGGCGGCGGGTCCTGAGGAACCAAACGGTCTTGTGAACCTTGGCGAAGAGGGGCGTTTTGAACCCAACGCCCGCGTCACCACAACCGAGTTGTTTGAGGGGCTGACGGCCCAGAGCCAGAACCACTGGCCCAGTCTTGAATTCGATGTAGGGGCAATCAATCAACATTTAAGTCGCTTCCTACCTGCTGGATTTTATTACAAAATGTTCATCCATCCACGTCCTTTGTGGAAGCATGTGTATGAACCGATCATCCGCCATTCCGCTGGCCTTGGCCGCGCGCCCAAGACGCGGGATGTTGATACCTATGAACACTTCTACGCCTTTTGCGACGTACTGGTTGTCGGTGGCGGTGTTGCGGGGCTTGAGGCGGCGCGCACAGCGGCTTTGTCTGGGGCGCGTGTGATTGTGCTGGAGCAAACCGCCCATTGGGGCGGACGTACTCCCGTTGATGGGGGGGATATCAACGACATGTCCGCGCAAGAGTGGATTGATGCCACCATTGCAGAGCTAGCGGCGATGGAGAATGTGACTCTGCGTACCCGCACCATGGGGTCTGGCGTCTATGATCACGGTTATGTTCTGGGGTATGAGCAGCTTACGGATCATACCTCATCTAAATCTGGCCCGCGTCACCGTCTGTGGCGTATCCGCGCTGGCCATGTAATTACTGCGACTGGCGCGATTGAGCGCCCTTTGAGCTTTGCGGGAAATGACATCCCCGGTGTCATGCTTGCCGCTGCCGTGCGCGACTATGTTGTGAATTTTGGCGTTTCGGTCGGAGACCGCACTGTGGTGGTCACCAACAACGATGACGCCTATCTGACGGCGATTGCGCTTAAGCATGCAGGGCTGGATGTTCCTGCTATTCTGGATGCCCGTGTGCTGCCTCAAGACAGTGAAGTGATGGCGCAGGCCAAAGCTTTGGGTATCCGTGTGTTGATGGGCCACGCTGTCTCCTCGGTTCTGGGCGGCAAGCGGGTGACAGGGGTCGCTGTGTGCTCGCAAGCGGGCGAAGGTGCGGTGCTGGAGGAAATCAGCTGCGATGCGGTGGCGATGTCGGGCGGTTGGTCGCCTGTGGTGCACCTGTGGTCCCATTGCGGGGGCAAGCTCAAGTGGGACACGCTCAACGCTTGCTTTAGCCCTGATCCAGACCGAGCGCCTTTGGGGGCGGATGGGATGCAGTTTGTTTCCACCGCAGGCGCGGCCTCTGGCGTGTTCGCGCTGGATGATCTGCTGAATGAGGCTTTTGCTGCTGCTGACGGCACTCTGCGTTGTCTGGGCAAAAAACTGCCCCGCGATGCTACGGCGTCACAAGGCGAGCGGCGTGAAGAAGCACCGATGGCGCCTGTCTGGCTGATGCCGCAGGGCGCAAGCGTAAAGTTGCGTGAAAAAGCGTGGCTGGATTATCAAAATGATGTGAAGGTTTCCGACGTGAGGTTGGCCGCACAAGAAGGATTTGTCTCGGTTGAACATGCCAAGAGGTACACCACTTTGGGCATGGCCACTGATCAGGGTAAGTTAAGTAATATCAACGGACTTGCAACCTTAGCTAATGCGTTGGGTGAGGAGATTCCATCAGTCGGAACAACGACCTTCCGCCCACCGTATCACCCGATTTCAATGGGTGCGATTGCCGGCGAGGCACGTGATGCTGCGTTCCAGCCGCTGCGCCGGACTGCACTGCATGAATGGCATGAAGCCAATGGCGCCAAGTGGGAACCGGTAGGCCAATGGCGACGCCCCTATGCCTATGTGCGCGGAGGCGAAAGCACCCATGATGCAGTGATGCGCGAAGTCACCAACACCCGCGAAAAGCTGGGGCTGCTGGATGCTTCGACGCTGGGCAAGCTGATCGTCAAAGGGCCTGATGCAGGCAAATTCCTTGACCTGCTGTATACCAATATGATGAGCACGCTGAAGATCGGCAAATGCCGCTATGGGTTGATGTGCAATGACAACGGCTTTTTGATCGACGACGGTGTTGTTGCCCGCATCGATGAGGACACGTGGCTGTGCCACACTACCACGGGCGGGGCTGAAAGCATCCATGCTCACATGGAAGAATGGCTGCAAACCGAGTGGTGGGACATGAAGGTGTTTGTCGCCAACGTGACCGAACAATATACCCAGATCGCTGTGGTCGGCCCCAATGCGCGCACCGCACTAGAGCGTTTGGGCGGCATGGATGTCAGCAAAGAGGCGCTTGGCTTTATGGAATGGGCTGACGGTGAGATCGGCGGCTTCAAGGTCCGCGTCTATCGCATCTCTTTCTCTGGTGAATTGTCTTATGAGATCGCCGTCGATGCGGGGCAAGGTCAGGCCTTTTGGGATGCGCTGATGGTGGTTGGTGTCGAATTGGGGGTGATGCCTTATGGCACCGAATGTCTGCATATTCTGCGCGCCGAAAAGGGCTTTATCATGATCGGCGACGAGACCGACGGCACTGTCATCCCGCAGGATTTAAACCTGCACTGGGCGCTGTCCAAAAAGAAAGATGACTATCTGGGAAAACGTGCCCATCTGCGCAGTCATATGGCCGATCCAAACCGTTGGAAGCTGGTCGGGCTGGAAACAACCGACGGCAGCGTGTTGCCCGATGGCGCCTATGCTGTGGGTGAGGGGAATAACGCCAACGGCCAGCGCAACATGATTGGGCGGGTCACTTCCAGCTATCATTCGCCGACACTGGGCAAAGGCATCGCCATGGGGCTGGTCTTGCATGGGCCTGAGCGTATGGGCGAGGTGCTGGAGTTCCCGGGAACGGATGGCAAAACCTACAATGCGCGGATCGTAGATCCGGTGTTTTACGATAAAGAAGGGGAGAAGCAAAATGTCTGAGGCCATATCCGCTTTGAAAAACGCCAGTTTTGAAACTGGAATTGCGCAGATACGTGAGATGGGTGCGGTGGGTATGATCACCTTGCGCGGTGATTTATCTGCCAAGCCACTGCAAAAGGCGGCTGTGGCTGCGGCGGGTGTGAACCTGCCTGACCCGCGCCAATGCCAGACCCAAGGGCAGGGCGGTATGGCGTGGATGTCACCTGATGAGTTGTTGATCCTATGCGCCTATGAAGACGCGCACGCCAAGCTGGCTGATCTGCAAGAGAAGCTGGCTAAATACCATGCGCTTGCGGTCAATGTCTCGGACGCGCGTGCCATGTTTGAAATTCGGGGTCCCCATGCGCGTGGGGTATTGGCCAAGCTCGCGCCAGTCGATCTGTCGCCTGCTGCCTTCACGACGGGCATGTTCCGCCGTACGCGCATTGCCCAAGTCCCCGCTGCTTTCTGGCTGCACAAGGAGGATGTGTTCCACGTGGTTTGCTTCCGTTCGGTGGCGCAATATGTTTTTGATGTGCTCAGCATTGCTGCGCAATCCGGTTCTGAGGTTGGCGTTTTTCAACGCTGAAACAGGGGCAGGTTAGGGGCTATCCGCGTGTTGTGATACGGTGATGTTTACGGGCAAGGCGTGCGTTCCTGTTATCCCATTTTTGGAAGCAGGTCATGACGCCATCTTGGTAGGCAGAATTGGCTTTCGGCGATCTTGCAATCGGTAGCCTTCTTTGACCTTGTCTTGGATGTAGACAATACAGTTGAGTAACTGTGTGGTGCTTTCAATATCGAGGGTGACGGCAAGATCATAAACTGTGCTTTCTAACACACTGATCGCCCCACGAAATTCACTTTCGGGCATACATGTGTAATGGGGCGGTGTATTTATAGTGGTTTTCATGTTTTGCCTCCTGCTTCGGTTGGTTGGGGGTATCTTTAGAACTTGCTGACATTGGTGGTATAAACACGGTTTTTGCCAACCACTCCATTCGCAGGTTGGTTTGCGTGCGACGCATATTTGCGTCAAGCGGCGCGATTTAGCGAAATTTCTCGTATTTTCGTACGTATTGATTTAATAATTGCTCCAACGCGTGGATGGTTGGTTCACTTTGATTTTGTTTATAAGGTTGCATCCGATTAACAGGATGTGTGGGTTTTTATGGCTGAAAAAGCACTGTCTCCGAGAGAGATCGCCGAGCGGTTTCGTTCCACACTTGTTGCTTTGGTAGAACAGCGCAGTTCAATTTCGGAAGTCTGCCGCAGGGCGGGCGTGAACAGGCAGCAGTTTAATAAATACATGAATGGTAGCAACATGCCCTCCATTGGGGTGGCGTGCAGGATCGCAGAAGCCCTGAACGTAAGTGTCAGTGAATTGGTTGGCGAAAAGGTCTTCATGGAAACGGGAGAGGACACCCGTCTGGACACACTATTTGAACGGCATGTGGATCATCTACCCCGTTACATGAAGGCAGGCGGATATTTGGAAGTGGCTGCTCTGCCCGAAAGCAAGGAACAGGTTCTGATTGCAGGTGTAGAGCTGTGCGAAAGGGAGATCGGTGGGTCGTATCGCCGTTATGCGCAAGTTACCCGCACGGATGGTACCTCGGTTTATAATGAGCTGTTGGGACGCTACTATGAAGCGGGCGGCAAGCTGGTCATTTATTATACAAATGTGACTTTTAACAATGTTTTAGGGGCAACCTGCCTGCGTAAAGTTGACTATTACAGTGACGATTGGGTTGGGCTGAAAACTGCGCACCGTTTCCAAGGTGCGCCCAAACCTGCGTCAGGTATTGTCTTGCTGCTCCGCGTCGGTGAGATTCAAGACCTCGCTCCCATGAAGGATGAATTTGGTATTCATCGGTTAGAGGAGCTGCCGCCGTGCTTTCCAGAGCGCATAAGTAGGATGATGGAACGACATTTTGATGCGATCAAAGCGTCACCTCAGGGATATGAAATTTAACGCCTGATGTGCGGAAATCCGACGGTTTTTGTATTGTACCCTTGACGGCAGGCCGTGGTCGTAACAGGTATATGGCAACCAAATGATGCAACAAAAAGGGTATCCCCATGGCTTTTGAACTTCCTGATCTTCCGTATGCACACGACGCTTTGGCCGCCAAAGGCATGAGCGCAGAGACGCTGGAATTCCACCACGACAAGCACCACAATGCTTATGTTGTGAATGGTAACAAAGCGATTGAAGGCACAGAGTGGGCTGGCAAATCCCTCGAAGAGATCATCAAGGGCACCTATGACGCGACAGCCGTTGCGCAAAATGGTATCTTTAACAACATCTCCCAACTGTGGAACCACAACCAGTTCTGGGAAATGATGGGCCCTGGCGCATCCGTCATGCCCGGTGAGTTGGAAAAAGCGCTGATCGAGAGCTTTGGTTCCGTTGATAAATTCAAAGACGATTTCAAAGCAGCAGGCGCAGGCCAATTCGGCTCCGGCTGGGCATGGTTGGTAAAAGACACTGACGGTAGCCTGAAAGTGACAAAAACCGAAAACGGCGTGAACCCCGTTTGCTTTGGTCAGACCGCACTGTTGGGTTGCGATGTATGGGAGCACTCCTATTACATCGATTTCCGCAATGCGCGCCCTGACTATCTGTCAAACTTCCTGAACAATCTGGTTAACTGGGAAAACGTCGCATCCCGCATGTGATCTAAGGGCGTCTAACGCCATATCTATCAAAGCCCCGCAGTTTTCCGCTGCGGGGCTTTTGCGTTGGAACTTCCCTCCATCGCGGCGCGTTTCTTTACTAGGAAACATGATGACCAGATTGACCAAGGGAACATGGGTGCTTGTTACAGATAGTGAAAAAGCATTGTTTTTGAAAAACGAGACAGATGGCACGGATCCGTATCTCACGGTGGTAAAGAAAGAGACGCAGGACAATCCGCCAACCCGTGACCAAGCCGCAAACGAGCGGGGGCGCAAAAGCGATGGCTCATCGGGGCATAAAAGCGCCATGGATGACACGGACTGGCATGAGCTTGCCAAAGAGAGGTTTGCCGCTGATCTGGCAGACATGCTGTACAAGCGTGCACACAAAGGTGAGTTCGAGCGCATTGTGATCGTCGCAGACCCAAACACGTTAGGGGAGTTGCGCAGCCAGCTTCACAAGGAGGTGTCGGATAAGGTGATTGGTGAAATTCCTAAAACGCTGACAAACCATCCCCTTGATGAGATTGAGAAGATGGTGAAGGCAGAACTGGCTCAATCCTGAACACAGTCTTAAACGTCGTGGTATATCAGACCCTCCCGCACATTTGCGGGAGGGTCTTTTTGAATTAACCGGCCTTCGGAAAATGGCTGTTCAGCGCTTCAAGGCAGGCATCCGCATCAGGCACCCAAGTGAGGAAATCCAACAAGCTCGCATCGGCAAAGCCTTGGCTTGTGACATGGTTCATCAGCTCTTTGAGTGGGTCCCAATATCCATTTGTATTCACGATATAAACGGGCTTTTCATGCAGGCCCAACTGACGCCAAGTCAGGACTTCGAACAATTCATCGAGTGAACCGGCACCACCGGGCAAAACAACAACTGCATCGCAGTTCATGAACATGACTTTTTTGCGCTCATGCATGGTTTCGGTCACGATATAGCGGTTCAAGTCTGTCTTGCCGACTTCCCATGCAACCAGATGCGCGGGGATGACGCCAAATGTATCGCCGCCAGCCTTTTGCGTGGCCCGTGCGACGCTGCCCATCAGTCCGACATCGCCTGCGCCGTAAACCAGCCGCCAGCCATGTGCGGCAATCCCTGTGCCCAGAGCTTCGGCATCTGCCGTATACGCATGGTCAACGCCGGGTCGTGAGCCGCAGAAGACACAGACAGATTTGGAAAGGGATTTTATAGGCATAGGGGAACTCCTGCATCACTTCGGGGAAAAATTTACACGCGTAGATTGGGCTTTTGACCCGTGATAACCTCTTCGTTACAAAGGCTCAACGCGCGTTTGGCGCGGAGCGGATAAGGATGCGCGGGAATGAGCAAATTTTCATCAGGACTGGGCAGCAACACGGGGGCAGTGATTGCTGGCGGCGCGACGATGGTCCTGCTTGCGCTGGGGGCTTATCTGGCGTTCGGACGCGGGGATGTGACCAGCGAAGGGATCGCCGTATCTGTGCCTGATGATGCTTCTGCTAGCCAAGGCGCCCAATCCGCAACGACTGATGTTCAAGAAACTGTCGCACAAGAACCTGCCGTACAAGCACCTAGTTTTGATGAATTACGGCGTGAACCTGATGGCACGACCATCATCGCAGGCCGCGCGGCACCTTTGAGCGAGGTTAAAATCTTGCTGGACGATGAAGAGGTGGCAACCGTGAAGGCAGATGCCTCTGGCGGATTTGCCGCTATCGCCATGTTGCCGCCTGCCGCTGCGGCCCAAGTCGTCAGCCTGTCCTCACGCAATGCGCAAACGGATTTTGCCTCGGTTGATGAGATCATCCTTGCGCCCTCAACGAAAGCAGCGGTATCGCCCCCCGTGCAGGCAGAACAGGCAGAAGTGCCAATCCAACAAGCCACGCCCGAGCAGGGCGAAGCTGCTCAGAGTGAGGTAGAGCAAAGCAACATCGAAACGGCAAACCTCGCGGTTACGCAGCCACAAGAACCCACCAGCGTTGCCGTTTTGAAATCTGATGCTGACGGGGTCAGCCTGTTGAACGCCCCCAAACCGCAGGCGATGACCTCGGTTGCGCTGGATACCATCGGCTATTCCGAACTGGGGGATGTGCAATTGACAGGCCGCGCCCAAAGCAACACCAGCATGGTGCGTATCTATTTGGATAGTAAACCCGTGATCAGCTTACCTATCGCCACAGATGGCCGTTGGCGCGGTGATTTGCCCGATGTGGATGAGGGTGTTTATACCCTGCGTGTGGATGAGATCGACGCGCAAGGCGCAGTGAGCAGCCGTGTTGAGACGCCATTTAAACGCGAATCCGTGACCGCATTGGCACAGGCTGCCGCTGCCAGCGACGACGGGCCGGTTAAATCCATCACAGTGCAAACAGGTTCCACTCTTTGGGCCATTGCCCGTGAACGCTATGGCGATGGCACGTTGTACGTGCGGGTGTTTGAGGCCAACACAGGTTCGATCCGCGATCCCGATCTGATTTACCCCGGTCAGGTATTTGATTTGCCCAACTGATATGGTCCTTGGCCCTCATGCGCCCTATGTAGGGAAATGACTACATAGGAAATACAATGTCTGCTGACCCGAACGCCACACCCACCAAACAAACGCCCATTACCAAACAGGCCACCACCGAAGAAGAAATCGCGGCCGAGCAAGAGCGCCAATCGTCCATGCGCGTCTTGCGCAAGGTTGCGCCCTATCTGTGGCCCGAGGATATGCCGTGGGTACGCAAACGTGTAGTTTGGGCGATGATTGCCCTTGTGGTGTCAAAACTGGTGACAGTGGCCACGCCGTTTTTCTACCGCGATGCTGTGGATGCACTGGCGGGCGAAGGCATGCCAATGTTCGCACTGGGCGCAATCAGCCTGACCATTGCTTATGGCATGGCGCGTCTGATGGGGGTGGGGTTCCAGCAATTGCGTGATGCGATCTTTACGCGGGTGGCACAGCGCGCCTTGCGGATGCTGGCACTTGAAACATTCAACCACATTCACCGCCTCTCAATGCGCTATCACATCACCCGCAAGACGGGCGGACTAAGCCGTATTATCGAGCGCGGCGTGAAAGGCGTGGAATTCTTGCTGCGGTTTTTGCTGTTTAGCATCGGCCCTTTGATCCTAGAGCTGATTATGGTCGGCGTGATCCTCGCGATCCTGTTTGACCCGCTCTATTTAGTTGTCGTGGCGGTGACGATTGCGCTTTACGTCTGGTTCACGTTTGCGGTGACCGAATGGCGCGTGAAACTGCGCCGCCAGATGAATGACCAAGACACTGACGCCAATCAAAAAGCCATCGATAGTCTGCTCAACTATGAGACAGTGAAATATTTTGGCGCCGAAGCACGTGAGGCTGGGCGCTATGACACGGCTATGGCGGGCTATGAAGTGGCCGCGATCAAGACGAATTATTCGCTCTCTTTCCTGAACTTTGGTCAGGCCGTGATCATCACCATCGGCTTGGTGGGCGTGATGATCATGGCGGCGATTGGTGTGCAAAATGGCACGCTGACCGTTGGCGATTTTGTCATGGTCAACGCCTATATGATCCAGATCACCGTGCCGCTGAACTTCCTTGGCACAGTGTACCGCGAAATTCGTCAGGCCTTGGTGGATATGGGCCAGATGTTTGACCTGCTGGAGCAACCCGCCGAGATCAACGATAAGCCCGACGCGCCAGAACTGGTTGTGACAGGCGGGCAGGTACGTCTGGATAATGTGCGCTTTGGCTATAACCCTGACCGTGAAATCCTGAAAGGCGTGAGCCTGACCGCAGAGCCGGGGCAAATGGTGGCGATCGTCGGTTCCACGGGATCTGGGAAATCCACCATTGGGCGGCTGCTGTTCCGTTTCTATGACGTGCAGAGCGGCAGCCTGAGCATTGACGGGCAAGATGTGCGTGACATCACCCAGAATTCGCTGCATCGCCAGATTGGTGTGGTCCCGCAAGACACAGTGCTGTTCAACGATACCATCGGGTACAACATCGCCTATGGCCGTGACGGCGCCACCCAAGCCGAGGTGGAGGCCGCCGCAAAAGCCGCGCAAATCCATGATTTCATCGCGGCGCTTCCAGAGGGTTATGACACATCTGTGGGCGAGCGGGGCTTGAAGCTGTCTGGTGGTGAAAAGCAGCGCGTGGGGATTGCGCGGACCTTGCTAAAGAACCCGCCGATCTTGTTGCTGGATGAAGCGACAAGCGCATTGGATAGCGAGACAGAACGCGAAATCCAAGATGCGCTGCGCCAAGCAGGCAAAGGGCGCACGGTTTTGACCATTGCGCACCGTCTCAGCACAATTGCCGAAGCTGACACTATTGTTGTGTTGGAAAAGGGCGAGGTGGTTGAACAGGGCACCCATGATGCACTGTTGGCGCAAGGCGGGCGTTATGCGCAGCTGTGGCATCGTCAGCAGACCGAAGAATAGAGAGACCCTAGCGCCCCTCTGCTAGGGAGGGGCGCTAAGCTTTGGTTACTCTGCGGCGACGGCTTTGGCTGTCAGCTTGTCTAGCGCGCCTGTCATCATTGGCAGATAGGGCGCATCAGTGGGCAGGTCGTGGTCCGCAGCCAGCGTATCAGGGGTGTGATAGGTTACATGCACAACGCCTTCCCCATCCGCATAGGCCAGCACGCGCAACGGCAGATCAAGGCCAACGGTTTGGTTTTGCGCAATCGCAGGTGTGCCCAGCTTTGGGTTGCCAAAGATCAGCAACTCGGTCGGGCGCAGTTCCATATCAACACTTTTGGCTCCTGCGGCGTGATCCACACGCGCAAACACGGTGGCACCCGCACCTTCAACAGCCGCTTGCAGACGATCCATCGTTACGGCAACGGAATAGGGGCTGGTTTTGGTGACCCTTTCGGCAAAGGCGGTTGTCGTCATTGCGGCAGTGCCAAGTATTAGGGCAGTGGCAAATTGGGGCAGGCGGCGCATGGGCGTGGTCCTTTGAGTTGGGAAATATGTAACGAATACAATAACGCCCCCCGCCTGTTAGGCGAGGGGCGCTGTGTCACTTCACTGTGAGTTGGCATCATTCTGCTGGTTTAACGCTGGCTGCTTCAAGGTTTTCATCGCTCCAGATCAGCTCTTGTTGCTTTCTGTTGCTGGTTTGGCGTTGTAGTGACCAATCGCGCGCGGCGCGGCTGGCACGCCCCATGGACATCCGCGCCAGCAGGCGGGCGATCCATTCCGCATAGGTGGCGGCCCAAACGCGGATCGCCAGCAAGGATGGTGTGACCACCAGCGTCAGGACGGTTGCCACCCCAAGGCCAAAGACCACTGCTGTTGCCAGCTGCTTCCACCACAAGGATGTCGGGCTGTTCATGGTATAGCCGCCCTCGGCAAAGTCGAGGCTGAGGCCGAACATCATCGGGGCCAACCCTGCCATTGTGGTGATTGTCGTTAACAAAACGGGACGGATACGCGCCTGTGCGGTGCGGATGATCGCCTCGATCCTTGGCATATATTGGCTGAACTCCTGATAGGTGTCGATCAGGATGATGTTGTTGTTCACCACAATCCCCGCCAGCGCGACAATGCCCGTGCCTGTCATGATAATGCTAAAGGTTTGATCCATCACCAGCATCCCGATCAATACGCCAGTGGTCGACAGGACCACCGCCACAAGCACCAGAATAGAGTTATAGAGCGAGTTGAACTGCGCCAGCAGGATGATGAACATCAACCCCAAAGCGGCGGTGAAGGCCGAGCTGAGGAAGGCTTGGCTCTCTTCTTGTTCTTCCTGATCGCCTGTCCATTCATAGGTGATGCCATCGGGCAGGTCGGCGGTTTTGAGCCATTTGGATATTTCTGTAATCCGCTCATTTCCGTTAACAGGAACCAATCGCAGCTTTTGCGCGCCATAGTCGATTTGCAGTTCGGTATCCTGACCTGCTGTGGTGCGATCGGTGATCTTATAGCTGTCGCCCTCGGATGTGACAAAATCGGCATCCCGCCCAGCAGGGCGCAGGGTGGCAAGCGTCACATCGCCTGTGCTGCTGGGGCGCACGATTTTGAGCAAGCCTTCGGTCACGTCTGCTTTCACATCCATATAGCGCTTTTGATCAATCCTGCTGATTTCGGCCAGTTTGGGAACAGGGGTACGGGTGATGAAATTGGACAAGGGCACCAACCCATCAGGGGTCCGCACCTTCAGCGTGTCGAGGGTGGACAGCAGGCGGTCCTTTTCGGGGAGGCGCACGCGGATTTCGATTTCCTCATCCGACGACTCTACGCGCATGGTATCCAGCAACAGCCCGCGTGTGACCAATTGCACCATTGCACCGACACTGACCACATCCGCGCCGTAGCGGCCAGCCTTTTCCACATCCACGTTGATCTGCCAATCGATACCGGGCAGGGGGCGTGTGTCTTCGATCAGGGTCAGGCCGGGAACGGTGTCAAAGTAATCGCGGGTCATGCCTGTTGCCGCAACAAGGTCTTCGAAACTGTCCCCTTTGAACCGCAGATGTACGGCCTTGCCCGAAGCAGGGCCCATATCCAGCGATAGCACTTCGATCTTCACACCGGGAATATTGGAGAGGTCTTCTGTCAGCTCTGCGATGACAATGTCGCCATCCAGTTCGGGCTGTAAGGCGCGGTCCTCCCACGGAATGGTCTCAAACTGGATTTGTCCGATCAGGTCTTTAGGGGCTTGTGACCCGCCTGTATTGCTGTTCAGCCCGCCTTGACCCGCAAAGGCAAAGGCGGTGGCAATACCGGGGTGATCCAGAACAATATTTTCTGCCTGACGCAGCAGATCGTCTTTTTCATTCAAAGACAGGTTGCCCCGCGCCAGCACATAGACAATCGCTTGCTCTGGTTCTGATTCTACAAAAAACTCAACACCCTTTGAGTTGTTGGAAAAATAGATCAGGGTGCTGCCCACAAAAACAAACACCAACCCGCAAGACACCAGCGGCATCACCGGATTACCAGCGATAAAGGCGATGAACCGTCCGAAAGCGGAACGTGTGTAGCCTGAATAAATGCGATCAGGTGGCTTGCGGAAGAGTTTGGACGCCAGCCAGCGACCACCTTGGCCCATACGTGTCAGGACCGCAAAGATTGCGAGCAAGAACAGCATGAGACCGCTCAAGCCAACTGCCAAGACAAACGCGCCAAGCAAGACCAGTGCAAAGACTTTGGCGAAGGTCGGGATGACGGAGGTGAGCAGGTCAAACCCGTCCATCGCGCCGAATTGACCGCCCATCCATTGAAAAAGAAGCCCTGCTTGGGTTGGGCTGGCAGGGGCAAGAAGCGCCATCGCTGGAAAAATCATCACAAAGGCGATGGGGAATAGTGCAAGGTGCAGATACCACGGCAGGCCTGCAATCCGCTCCATGTTGCTGGCCATCCAGCGTTCCAAACGACCTGTCACACCGCCCAGAACAGGCAGGTAAACCAGCGCCACAATCAGCGAGGCCGATAGAACAAAGATCAGCGTCACGGGCAACATGCCCATAAACTCACCCGGGACACCCGGCCAGAATAGCATCGGCAGGAACGCGCACAGCGTGGTTGCGGTAGAGGAAATCACCGGCCAAAACATGCGTTTGGCCGCCTCTACATAGGCTTCCATCGGGCCTTTGCCTTGTTGCTGTTGTTGATCGGCGTATTCCACCACAACAATCGCACTATCCACCAACATGCCGACAGCCAGAATAAGGCCGAACATCACGATGTTGGAAATAGAGATGCCCATGAGCGCCAAAAAGGCAAAACACAGTAGAAATGATGTAGGAATCGCAAACCCCACCAGCAGCGCAGCACGGATACCCAGCGCGGCCAGTACAACAATCATCACCAAAGCGATGGCCGTAAACACCGATCCAAGAAGCTGTTGAACCATGCTGTCGACAACGCGGCTTTGATCATTTGAACTGCCGACTTCTACTGCGGCCTTCAATTCATCGGGCCATTGCGCGCTGGTCTGTGCGACCAGTTCTTTCACGGCAGTGGCGGTGTCGATCAGGTTAAACCCTTTGCGCTTCACCACTTGCAGCGCCATCGAGGATTGACCATCAAACCGTGCAGTTCCCAGACGGTCTTCGAATGTCAGTTGAATCTGAGCCAGATCCCCCAACGTGACAACGCGGTCGCCATTGGTTTTGACAGGCAGGTTATAAATATCGCGTGGTTCGTTATAGTTGGACGGGATTTTGACCGAAAACGTGCCGTTTTGCGTTTCAACTTCGCCCGCCGCAATCAACTGGTTGTTGTTTTGAACGGTCTGGATCAGCTCATTCGCTGTGATGTCATAACTTTCCAGCTTGAGCGGATCAATCAGCACCTCCAGCATCTCGTCACGGCTGCCTGCGATGCCTGCTTCCAGCACCGCGTCCATGCCTTCCAAGGCATCTTGCAGTTGCTTGGCATAGCGCGCCATCGTGCGTTCCGGCACGGGGCCTGTCATGTTGATGATGATGATCGGGAATTCCGAAAAGTTGATTTCGTTGATCGTATAGGTTTCTGATCCAGACGGGAATTGCGCCTCGGCGGTGCCCATGGCATCGCGCACATCCGCAATGATCGAGGTCTTGTCCCAGCCGAATTCGAACTCCAGCACAAGACCAGCGTAATTCTCCGCCGCCGTGCCTGTCATTTTCTTGAGACCGTCCAGATCGCTCAGCTCGGTTTCCATGGGCTTGAGAAGCAGAGTTTCCGAATCTGCCGCCGAAATGCCGGGGAAGGGGACCGAGACAAACAGCGCAGGGATTTCAATGTCCGGCTCGCCCTCTTTGGGCAGGGTCGTGTAGGCATAACCGCCGACGACAAGGCTGAGCAGGATAAATGCCAAAACCATGCGGGCGCGTGAGGCGGCCCAATCGACCATTCCGGTCATCGGGATGTCTCCCGCAGGGTCGGGATGACCTGCACACCTTCTACGACATATTCCTGGCCAACAACGATAACGGTGGCTTGTTGTGGCAGGCCCGTGACCCAGACACCTTCAGGCGTATCGCGGACAATTTCCACTGCGTTGAATTTGACAATATTGTCAGCATCCACCAGCCGCAGGCCCAGAGCACCTTCATCATCAAGGGTCAGGGCGCTTTGCGGTACCAGATGGGCTTTGGCACCATCGGAGGCGATGAGAATTTCTGCGGTTTGGCCATCACGGATCGCCAGATCGGGGTTTGGTACTTCGATTTCGGTCAGGAATGTCCGCGTCAAAGGATCAGCAGACCGCGACAGGAACGTGACCCGCCCTTGCACATCGCCGCCCCCTGCGGTCAGCCGTGCTCCAGCCATGGCACCAACCTGAACATGGCTTACGCTTGTTTCTGGGACATAGCCGATCAGTTTGATGGGGTTGAGTTGAATAACCGTGCCGCATAGCGCGCCAGCCTGCAACAAAGACCCAAGTTCGGCGGTGTCGCTTTCCAGCAATCCGCTGAAGGGCGCTTTGATCTCCAAGCGGTTCATTTCAGTTTGTGCAACCGCAATAGCGGCTTGTGCTGTCTCAATCCCCGAAAGGGCGGCACGCAAGCCGGATTCTGCGCTGCTTACTGCGGCTCGAGCCGAAGCAACCGCGGCATCTGAACTGGCCACCCGTGTGGTAGAGGCAAAGCCGCCTTCGCTCAGGCGGGATGAGGCGTTTTGATTGATCTTGGCTTCTTCCAGCAGGGCTTGGGCCTCTTGTACACGCGCCTCTGCTTCAGGAACACGCGACTGTGCTTCAGATGCTTGTGCAAGCGCTTGGGCAAGCGCCGCGCTGCGTGTGCCTTCGTCCAACTTGCACATGATCTGTCCTGCTTCGATACGGGACCCTTTGCGCAGCGGGGCGGATATCACGGTAGCGGAGGTTTCCGAGCGCACATCGACCTGACGTGCAGCGGCAGTTTGACCGCGTAACAAGACAGCACTGTCAATATTTTGCGCCGTGAGCGCCTCTACAACTACTTTCACACGCTTTTCGGCAAGCGTTTTTTCCGCGTTCGGGGGCGGTCCGCCTTCGGCAGGCTGTGCGGCTACGGCATCCCCGGCGCCAAAGAACCCCATGAGGGTAGGGCGTTCCAGAATCGCCATGTATAAAAACGCAGCCAGTACAACAGCCGCAATAATCGGAAAGATACGCATTTAGAGGCCCCTATCGGTCATCACCAAGGGTTGTCGTTCACGGAAACAAAAAGACAACCACCTACCCATTGGTGTTTTGTAGGGGGAGAATAGTTAATTGCACAGCTTAGACTAAGACTTTTTTATGATTTTATCGCCTTCTTTCATTCGCATGTTGGCGCTGCTCATTCATTGAGCAGCAGGCTTGGGACTTGGCTTGCACCTGTAGCTTCGTTAAGAGGGGCGAAACAGTTTATGCAAAGGCCAGAGCCGGATGAGCAATAGCGACGGATTTATCGAGGAAGTCACAGAAGAGTTACGCCGTGACCAGATGATGGCAAAACTCAAGAAATATGGCTGGATTGGCGTGCTTGCCGTGCTGCTGATTGTCGGCGGGGCTGCCTATTCAGAGTATCGTCAAGCGCAAGAACGGGCGCAGGCCGAAGAGCTGGGCGATGTATTGCTGACGGCACTGGATATGACAGCTGCAGACCAACGCGCCACTGCTTTGGGCGCGGTTGACGCCTCCACTCCCCAAGCGGCGGCACTGGTTTCTTTACTTGCCGCATCCGCACAAGCTTCCGCTGGTGAAGTTGAAGCGGCAATTGCGAGCCTTGATGCCGTGTCTGCAAATGCTGACGTGGCGCCAATGTACCGCGAAATCGCACAGTTCAAGGCGCTGACGCTTCAGGCAGACACATTGGATGTCGCCGCCCGCAAGCAGGGTTTTGAAGCTTTGGTGTCGGCTGGCGGCGCGTTGCGGATGCTCGCGCAAGAGCAACTGGCGCTGATTGCGGTGGAAGAAGGCGATAAATCAGGCGCAATCGCTGCATATCAGGCCATCCTGAGCGATGCCTTGGTCACACCAGACTTGCAACAGCGCGCAATGCAGGTGATTGTCGCCTTGGGTGGAGAACCTGATTTGACAGGTGCCGCCACAGACGTCAGAAACGGATAAAGAGTGCCGCGCTGAGTTCCGAGAAATCGAAACCGCAGCGCGCAGCAGACCAGAGTGAGCAGGCCATGACAGATACAGATTATTCTCTGCACTATAAACGGCAGACAGCGCTGCGGGCGGCATCGCCGCGTAAGGTGGTATTGGCACTGTTGGGTGCTGCAACTTTCCTGTCAGCGTGCTCGGAACCTGATGTGATTTTACCCGGCGCACGTGAAGATGTCCGCTCGGTTTTGCAATCACAAGACCCTGCCTCTGAAACGACATTTGCAGGCAATCAAAACCGCGCTATTTCGCTGCCCGCAGCGCGTGTGAATGCGGAATGGACGCAATCGACAGGTACGGCCGCGACACGGATCAGCCATCCGGCATTGGCTGGATCGCTTACGCTTGCATGGTCTGCGAATATCGGAACCGGTGATAGCCGGAAGTACCGCATCACTGCAGACCCCGTTGTTTCCGCTGGACGTATTTTCACGTTAGATGCGCAAACGATGGTCACGGCGACCTCAACATCGGGTGGCCAGATATGGCAAGCCGATCTGCGCCCTGCGCGTGATCAGGCGGGCGATGCCACGGGCGGCGGTTTGGTTGTCGCAGGCGATACTGTATATGTTTCTATCGGCTACGGTGTTCTGGCTGCACTGGACGCCGCAACTGGCGCGGTGCGTTGGACCCAACAACTTGATGCAAGCGCCTCTGGCGCGCCTACGGTGTCGGGTGATCTGGTTTATGTGACTGCGGGGGATAACACGGGGTGGGCTGTGAACCGTCGCGATGGCACGGTGGAATGGCAGCTTGGCGCGTCAGACGACACGCATAATATTTTGGGCGCGCCTGCACCCGCCTTGACCGATGATCTGGCCATCTTCGCCTTTGGATCAGGCGAAGTGCAGGCGGTATTCCGTCGTGGGGGCCTTAGCCGCTGGGATGCGTCTGTTCTGGGTAAACGTCCGGGCCGCGCGTTTAGCAACGTATCTGATGTGACTGCCGCCCCTGTGGTGTCAGGGGATCGCGTCTATCTGGGTAACCAGTCGGGCCGCATTGTGGCGCTTGATGTGAATTCGGGTATGCGCATTTGGTCCGCACGTGAAGGGGCTACTGGCCCTGTATGGCCCGTAGGCGGGAGCCTGTTCGCGGTCAGCGACCTGAACGAATTGCTACGCCTTGATGCTGCGGACGGCAGCAAAATTTGGGGTGTAAAACTGCCAAACTTTGTGAAGAGCAAGCCGAAGAAACAAGGCGCAATTGTCACCCACCACGGGCCCATTGTGGCAGGCGGGCGTGTGATCCTTGCCTCTGGTGATGGTGTCTTGCGCAGCTATAGCCCTGCAAACGGTGCTCTTTTGGGCTCGGTTGAGATCCCTGGCGGGGCGACAACTGCGCCTGTTGTGGCGGGGCAAACGCTTTATGTTGTGTCCTCAAAGGGCCAATTGCTCGCCTACCGTTAAGGCCGGATCGCAGACAGGGCTTTCATAGCCGCGCAGTTTAGGCTATTGCGCGGGTCTAACGCCGTATCGGAGCCTTCCCAGATGTCATTCTCCCTCGCTATCGTGGGCCGCCCCAATGTGGGCAAATCCACGCTGTTTAATCGTCTTGTTGGCAAACGCCTTGCCTTGGTGGATGACCAGCCCGGCGTCACACGCGACTTGCGTGAAGGGGCCGCGCGGCTTGCTGATTTGCGCTTTACTGTCATTGATACCGCAGGTTTAGAGGATGTCACCGACGACAGCCTACAGGGCCGCATGCGCCGTCTGACAGAACGCGCTGTGGATATGGCGGACGTTTGTCTGTTCATGATTGATGCACGCACAGGCCTGACGCCAACCGATCTCGTGTTTGCAGACATCTTGCGCAAACGCTCCGCCAATGTGATTCTTGCCGCGAACAAAGCCGAAGGCTCTGCCGCTGATGCGGGCGTGATCGAGGCTTATAACCTTGGTTTGGGCGAACCGATCCGCCTTTCCGCCGAACATGGCGAAGGGTTGAACGATCTTTACACCCAGTTGATGCCACTTGCGGATGCTTTTGCTGAAAAAGCCCGCGATGATGCGCCCGAAGTTGATGTGGATGTCAGCGACGAAGATGAAGACGAGGACGCGATGCCCGTCCCAACACGGGCAAAGCCGTTGCAAGTGGCCGTTGTGGGCCGCCCGAATGCAGGTAAATCGACGCTGATCAACCAGATCGTCAAAGAAGACCGTCTGCTGACAGGCCCCGAAGCGGGGATTACCCGCGATGCGATCTCGCTTATGACCGAGTGGGACAATGTGCCGATGCGTATCTTTGATACGGCTGGCATGCGTAAAAAGGCCAAGGTCCAAGAAAAGCTGGAAAAACTTAGCGTCAGTGACGGTTTGCGTGCGGTGAAATTCGCCGAAGTTGTTGTGGTGTTGTTAGACGCCGAAATCCCCTTTGAGCAGCAAGATTTGCGCATCGCTGATCTGGCCGAGCGTGAAGGCCGCGCTGTGGTGATTGCGGTGAACAAATGGGACGTCGAAGAAAACCGTCAGGAAAAGCTCAAAGAACTCAAAGAGAGCTTTGAACGCCTGTTGCCGCAGTTGCGCGGTGCGCCGCTGATTACAGTGTCGGCGAAAACGGGCAGGGGGCTGGACCGCCTGCACCAAGCGATTATGCGCGCCTATGAGATGTGGAACCGTCGTGTGACCACGGCGCAATTGAACCGCTGGCTCTCGGGTATGATGGAGGCGCATCCGCCCCCCGCACCCCAAGGTAAGCGCATTAAGATGAAATACATGACACAGGCCAAAACCCGTCCGCCGGGCTTTGTTGTGATGTGTAGCCATCCGGATAAATTGCCCGAAAGCTATAGCCGCTATCTGGTGAACGGTTTGCGGGTTGATTTTGACATGCCCGGCACGCCAATTCGTTTGTGGATGCGGGGGCAGTCAGACGCCAACCCGTTTAAGGGCCGCAAAAAGGCACCGCCGTCCAAGCTGCGTAAACACACAGCCAGCAGCAAACGCAGAGATTAAAGATAAGGCCGGAGTTCTCAAAAGCTCCGGCCTTAATTTTTGACTTCGGGTGCCTCTACTGCGCGGATCGCCATGCTTTGAACGTCGGGACCATCAGTGCGAGCGCACCACCCGCCGCCAGTGCCGCAACGGTTGTGTTGGTCGCGATGTTTTGCACAACCACTGCGACCAATGCCCAAATGACCGCGAAACCATAGCTGGGCGCGCGTCCAAGCTGGCTCTGCACACCTGAGGCGATCACAAGGGCCAGCAAAATAGCTGCAATCGCGGCTGTCGTGCCATCAGTATAGCCGTATCCTGCGGCCAACAGGCCGAGCGACACGCAGGAAGCCGCGCTGAGCCACCCCGCATAAAGCCCAAGCGGCAAGGCCGCGAACCATTTGTCGTCCACTGGACTGCGGAACAATGCAATCAGGACTGTTATCAACATAATCCAGATCAACACGGCCGCCCAAACGGGGCTGGCAACGGCAACAGCAAGCCAAATGGCGCCAACCGCCAAGGACGGGATCAGCGCAACACGCATGGGGTGCCACGCTGCGTCCTCACGCCGTTTCCAAAGACCAAACCCCATCCCGATAATCAGCCAAAGATAGATTGGACCCCAGATCGCAAAAGCATATCCGGCTGGCTGCACTGCGGGATCAACCTGTGGGACTGGGAATTGATCGGGATTAAAACCGCCGAAATCGGGCACAAAGGCGGGCGAGATGGCGAAAAGTGCCGCCAAAATAAATGCTAAAATTGCGGTAAAGGTGCGTGGCATAGGGACGTTCCTTGTGAAATCTGTTAACTCACTGTTGAGATAAAGCACAAAGGAATTTTGCCAATGGCACGGATCGCGATTTTCTGCGACGGCACATGGAACAGCCCCACGATGGAGCAAACCACGCATGTGGATCGCCTGTTTCAAAACACGCCAGTCAGCAACGCCCAGCACGCACGCTATTTCAAAGGTGTGGGCGCTGTGGGGGCTGATGGAGAAGAAATCGGCTTTTTGCGCAAAACATGGATGAAGATCGGTGGCGGCGCTTTTGGCTGGGGGCTGAATGAAAACATCAAGCTGGCCTATGCGGAACTGTGCGAGCTTTATGAAGCAGGGGACGAGATTTTCATTTTTGGCTTTTCGCGGGGCGCTTACACAGCGCGGTCGCTGGCAGGGATGGTGCGCAAATGCGGTATCGTTGAAAAACCTACACCTGAAAAGCTGGACGCCGCTTTCAAGCTTTATCGCAAACCGGGGGCAGAGAACCATCCTGATGCGCTGCATATCCTGCAAGCGCGGCGCAGGCTGTCGCCGCGTTTTGCGACCTCTAGGGCGGATATTGATTGGCGTACAGTGACGCCTTGGGCGGCAGACACTGGCCCGATGCATCAGGTTGAGATTGCCTATCTGGGCATTTGGGACACGGTTGGCTCGCTGGGTATCCCCGCACCATTGTTGGGGCCTGTGGCGCATCTGTGGAACAAGAAATACCGCTTCCATGACACGCTGCTCAGCTCCATGGTGAAATCAGCCCGCCACGCCTTGGCATTGGACGAGCGGCGGGTGTTCTACCGTCCTGCGCTTTGGGATAATCTGGAGGCCTCACGTGACAGCGAGGGGCTGAACAAGGGCAAACGCGACGATGATCGGCCTTATCAGCAAGTCTGGTTCACAGGCACCCATTCCATCGTTGGGGGCTCTGCCAAGGCGCGGGCGCTGACGGGGCAGTCGCTGCAATGGATCGCCGATGGGGCCGTTGCGGCGGGGCTGGAGATTAACATGGAAGAGTTGTTGGACCGTGCTCCCGACCCAATGGCAGACAGTCACACGCTGAGCCAGCCGCCGTTCCTGTATACGGTTGCTGGGAATTTTTTGAAGTGGCGCAAAGGGCCGGGGCATCCGGTTGATCTGCATCCCAGTGCGGATGTGCGGATCAAAGGCAGACGGGACTATCGTCCGCGTTCGCTCAAAAGCCTGATGCCTGAACTTTTCGGGGAACCTGCGATTGGTACAGTGGACCCGTCAAAGAAAACGGAAGGCAAGGATGTGTCGGGGCGCTAGGCCCCGACCGCTATTTTACGCAAGTTGCCCATCAAGGCCCAGCACAGTTTTGCCGCCCAGATAGGGGGCCAGAACCGCGGGGAGTTTGACGGTGCCGTCTGCCTGCTGGCCATTTTCCAGCACAGCAATCAAACAACGCCCCACAGCAAGGCCAGAACCGTTCAGCGTATGCACAAACTGGGGCTTGCCGCCCTCGGCAGGTTTGAAACGTGCGTTCATGCGGCGCGCCTGAAAATCACCTGTTGTGGAAACCGAACTGATCTCGCGGTAAGCGTTCTGACCGGGCAACCATGCTTCGATATCAAAGGTGCGGCGCGCGCCAAAGCCCATATCACCTGTGCACAAGATTAACGTGCGATAGGGGATACCCAGTTTTTCCAAAATACCCTCGGCACAGCCCAGCATGCGTTTTTGCTCGGCGTCCGACTCGTCGGGCAGGGTGATCGACACCATTTCGACTTTTTCGAACTGGTGCTGGCGTAACATACCCGAGGTATCACGGCCCGCTGATCCCGCTTCGGAACGGAAGCACAGCGTGTGTGACGTCATGCGGCGGGGCAGATCGGAGGCGTCCAGCGTGTCACCCGCGACTGTATAGGTCAGCGGTACTTCGGAGGTAGGGACCAGCCACATGCCTTCTTCGGTGCGGTAGCTGTCTTCGCCAAATTTAGGCAACTTATCAGTACCATACATGGCTTCGTCGCGCACCAGAACCGGAGAGTTGACTTCGGTCAGGCCGTTTTCGTCTACATGTGTATCCAGCATGAATTGCGCCAGCGCACGGTGCACGCGGGCCACGCCACGCTTCAACATCACAAAACGCGCACCCGATGTTTTCGCGGCGGTTTCAAAATCCATGGAGGCGGCGACGCTATCCAGATCAAAGTGTTCACGCGGTGCGAAGTCAAAGGCACGCACATCGCCCCAGCGCTTGACCTCGACATTCGCGGCTTCATCCGCGCCATCAGGCACGTCATCGGCAGGGGTGTTCGGGATACGGGCCAGCATATCCGTCAGCTGGACATCTAGATCCTTGGCTTCGGCCTGCATGGCGGCAACTTCGGCCTTTTTCTCGGACACCAGCGCGCGCAGACGCTCGAACTCGGCGTCATCGCCTTTGGCCTTGGCGGCACCTACGTTTTTGGAGGCGGCGTTTTGTTCGGCTTGGGCGGCCTCGGCGGCCTGAATTTTGGTGCGGCGTGCTGTGTCCAGCTCCAGAATAGACGAGGACAAAGGCGCATCGCCGCGCCGCGCCAAAGCGGCGTCAAAAGCATCGGGGTTTTCGCGTATGGCACGAATGTCATGCATGGGTCTGTCCTCATCATCGGTGAATCGTATGGGGCGCGTTATGGCCCATTATTTAGCTGTGGCATAGGGGTAGGGCGTAAGCGGTGTTGAATTCTCTGTCAAACCACTCTTTTGCACTGCGCTGCGCCTTGCAAAGCGCGCCACCCGCGCATAGGTTCTGCCCGACTTAAGATATCGGGGCGACGCCCCCAAGCCCCACATAAAAGGACCACCACATGTCAGGCATCGAGCAATTTATCCCGCTTATTCTTATCTTCGGGATCATGTATTTCCTGCTGATCCGCCCACAGCAGAAAAAGCTCAAGGATCACCAAGCGATGGTTGCAGCGCTGCGCCGTGGGGATCAAGTTGTTACACAAGGCGGGATCGTTGGCAAAGTTGTTAAGGTCAAAGACGATGGCGAACTGGAAGTCGAAATTGCTGACGGCATCAAAGTGCGCGTGATTCAAAGCACGATTGCTACCGTGCTTAGCAAAACCGAACCAGCCAAGTAATCCAACCCAGACTAATATAATAAAGGCGGGCGGCTCAATGCTCCAGATATCCGTATGGAAACGCCTCGCCATCTGGCTGACATGTGCTGTCGGCTTGTTACTGGCGATGCCAAACGCGTTTTATGGCCCTGTAGAAAGCCATAATGACGCGGTCAAAGCGATCGAGTTATCGGGTAATACGCCCGAACTGGATGCACAGCGTGCGCTGTGGCCTGATTTCCTGCCCAACGGGCTGGTTAATCTGGGTCTCGACCTGCGCGGTGGTGCACATCTGCTTGCCGAAGTGCGTGTGGATGACGTCTATGCCGCCCGCCTAGAAGCCATGTGGCCCGAAGTGCGTGACGGGCTGCGCGCCTTGACACCTGTACGCCGCCAGAACGCGCCTGATGGTGAGTTGAAGGTACGTCTCAACGATCCTGAAAAGATGACGCAAGCATTGGCTATTGTACGCGGTCTGGGTCAGCCCGTGCAAACCCTCACAGGGGCAGGGGCCAACGACATCGAAGTCTCTGCCAATGATGGTGTGATCACTGTGGTGCTCTCTGACGCTGAAAAAAGCGCAACTGACGAGCGGACCATGCAGCAATCGCTGGAAATCATCCGCCGCCGCATCGACGAAGTCGGCACACGTGAACCGACAATCCAGCGCCAAGGCTCTGACCGTATCTTGATCCAAGTGCCGGGCATCGGTTCTGCTGCGGAGCTGAAAGAAATCATCGGCACAACCGCGCAATTGACGTTTAACCCTGTTGTAAGCACCACCAGTGACGGTAGCGCAAATCCGGGTGTCGGCAACAAAGCTGTCCCCTCGTTGGATCAGCCGGGGCTGTTCTATGTGATCGAGAGCGCCCCTGTGGTGACGGGCGAAGAACTGGTTGATGCACAGCCCAGCTTTGATCAAAACGGCGCCCCTGCGGTGAGCTTCCGGTTTAACACATCTGGTGCACGCAAATTTGGTGACTATACCGCCGAACACATCGGCTCTCCCTTTGCGATTGTTCTCGATGACGAGGTTGTCAGCGCCCCCACCATCCAAAGCGCCATTCCAGGTGGCTCAGGCATCATCACCGGTAACTTTAGCATCGAAGAATCCACCCGCTTGTCGGTTTTGCTGCGTGCAGGTGCTTTGCCTGCCAAGCTGGATTTTCTTGAAGAACGCACCATCGGCCCAGAGTTGGGCCAAGACAGCATCGATGCGGGTAAAGTCGCAACGATGGTCGCCTTTGGCGCGGTTTTGTTCTTTATGTGGGCGGCTTACGGGCTGTTCGGCATCTTCGCTAACATTGCGTTGATCATTAACGTCGGTTTGATGTTTGGCCTATTGAGCCTCATTGGTGCCACGCTGACCCTGCCGGGGATCGCGGGGATCGTATTGACAGTAGGCATGGCGGTGGACGCCAACGTGCTGATTTTCGAGCGTATCCGCGAAGAACTGGAAACGTCCAAAGGGCCTGCACGTGCAATTGCCTTGGGCTATGAAAAAGCGCTCAGCGCCATTCTGGACGCGAACATCACCACCTTTATCACAGCAGTGATCCTCTTCGCCATCGGCTCTGGCCCGGTGCGGGGGTTCGCGATCACGCTGGGTCTGGGTATCCTCACGTCGGTCTTCACTGCGATCTACGTCACACGTCTGATGGTGGTCATCTGGTATGAACGCCGCCGTCCCAAAACGATAGAGCTTTGATATGCGCCTCAGACTTGTAAAACAAAACACAAACTTTGATTTCTTCAGCCGTTGGAAGCTATGGCTGGGCATCTCTGGTATCATGATGGTTGTGGCACTTGCATCCTTTGCGATGCAGGGCCTGAATTACGGGATTGATTTTCGGGGCGGGACCACCATCCGCACCGAAAGCCCACGGCCTGTTGTAATCTCGGAATACCGGGATGCGATTGCAACGCTGGAATTGGGTGACATCACCATCACCGAAGTGTTCGATCCGCAGTTTGGACCGGAACAGAACGTGGCGATGATCCGTATTCAGGCGCAAGATGATCAAGAAGCCGTCACAAGCGAGCTGATTGAGGCGGTTGAGGGCGCGTTGCAAGCCGCACGACCTGACATCAAATTCATCTCGGTTGAATCGGTTGGTCCAAAAGTATCTGGCGAATTGATCAATACGGCCGTCATGGCGGTTGCTTTGGCGATTGGTGCCGTGCTGATCTATATCTGGTTGCGGTTTGAATGGCAGTTTGCGGCGGGTGCGGTACTGGCGTTGATCCACGACGTGGTGCTGACCATCGGTGTCTTCTCCGAGGTGCAAATCCGTTTCGATCTGGCGATTATTGCGGCGCTGCTGACCATCGTTGGCTACTCTCTCAATGATACGGTTGTTGTGTTTGACCGCGTTCGCGAGAACCTGCGCAAATACAAAAAACGCCCTTTGAAAGAAGTGTTGAACATGTCCATCAACGAAACGTTGAGCCGGACATTCATGACCTCCTTCACCACATTGCTGGCGCTGATTGCCCTGTTTGTTCTGGGTGGCGACGTGATCCGTGGCTTTGTATTTGCAATGATCTGGGGCGTGATTGTCGGGACCTATTCCTCGATCTTCGTGGCATCGTCGGTCTTGCTCTACTTTGGTGTGAAACGCGATTGGTCCAAGCCTGACGCAAACGCGGGCAATCAATACGCTAACGTAGATGCCTGATCTGCTGGCTTCAGCCCTCGCAATTGATGGGCTGATCTGGTTACTGCTAACGGTATTTATTGCAGGGCTGGTTCGCGGTTTCGCGGGCTTTGGCTCGGCCATGGTGATCATGCCCATGGCCAGCTCAATCCTACCGCCTGTTGAGGCGGTGATTTTCCTTGTCGCGGTTGAGCTGATTGGCCCTGTGCCAAACGCACGCGCGGCTTGGCGCGAGGGCACGCCGCGTGATGTGGGCCTGCTGATTTTGGGTGCACTTCTGGCGTTGCCTTTGGGGCTTTGGGCGCTGACCACCATGGACGCCACGTTGTTTGGCTGGGTTGTGTCCGCTAGCGTCATCACGCTGTTGATTCTCACGGTTTCGGGTTGGCGTCTCAAAGGGGCATTGACCCAGCGGCTTACGATTATGGCGGGTGCTTTGGGGGGCTTTATGACGGGTTTTGCTGGCATCCCCGGTCCTCCGGTCATCATGCTGTATATGGCCAGCAGCCTGCCAATCGCGGTGATCCGCGCAAATTTTTTGCTCTATCTGGTGGCAATCGACGTCATACTATTTGCCATGCTGTGGATGTTGGGCATGATGAATTGGTCCGTCGTTGCACTGGGCCTCTTGATCGGTATTCCCAATATGATCGCCAACATGATCGGGGGGCGGTTGTTCGACCCGTCATCCGAGCGTATTTTTCGCAACGTGGCCTATCTCGTCATTGCTGTTTCAGCTATTGTCGGGCTTCCACTTTGGAAGGGATAAGCAATGCGTTTGAATGAGATCGTCTTTAACGATGCAAAACCTGTTGAAGGCTATGGCCCCGGATTTTTCCGTATCGGCGGTGAAGTCATTCATGGCGCAGTGATTGCGGCCCCTTCTGGCACACGCACATGGGGCGGGTTTGATGACATCGCGGCATTGGTGGCACTGACGGGCGAAGCCGATGTGATTTTTATCGGCACAGGGGCGGATATTGCGCATCTTCCTGATGGGCTGCGCGCGCAATTGGAAGAGGCCGGTGTGGGCGTTGAGGCGATGGCATCCCCTGCGGCTGCGCGTACCTACAATGTATTGCTGAGCGAAGGCCGCCGCGTGGCACTTGCCATGCTGCCGATCTAACGCATATGGAGTTACGCCTGACAAATGTGGCCGTGGCGCGGGGCGGCGTACCCGTGCTGAGCGGTGTGTCCTTTACACTGGCCGCTGGCAAGGCGTTGATTTTGCGTGGCCCAAACGGATCAGGCAAAACCACGCTACTGCGCACGATTGCGGGGCTACAACCGCCGCTGTCAGGCCAGATTGACGGCGCAGAAGACGCGGTTGCCTATGCGGGTCACGCTGACGGGCTAAAGGCGATGTTGAGCGTGGCCGAGAACCTCAAATTCTGGGCGGCAATCTATGGCCGCCGTGATATCGGGCCTGCACTTGACGCTTATGCGCTGGCTCCCTTGGCCGAACGGTTGACGGGCACATTGTCAGCGGGCCAAAAACGGCGGGCAGGGCTGGCGCGGTTGATGGTCACGGGGCGGCCCATATGGATTTTGGACGAACCGACGGTATCCTTGGATGTGGATGCGGTTGAAATGTTTGCCAAGGCCGTACAGACCCATCTGGCGGCAGGGGGCATGGCGTTGTTGGCGACCCATATTGATCTGGGGCTAGCGCAGGCGCAGGTGTTAGATGTGACCCCGCTGCGCGCCGCGCCGAGTGACATGCACGGCGCAAGCGACGAGGCATTCCTGTGAGGGCGATGTTAATCCGCGATTTGCGGCTGGCCTTTCGTGCGGGTGGCGGTTTTGGCCTTGGGCTGGCGTTTTTCCTGATCTTGGTGGTGTTGGTCCCGTTTAGCGTTGGGCCGCAAGGTGAATTGCTGGCCTCCATTGCACCGGGTGTCTTGTGGCTGGGGGCGCTGCTTGCGTGCCTGCTGTCACTGGACCGTCTGCTGGCGCTGGACTTTGAAGATGGCACTTTGGATGTTCTGGCAACTGCGCCCCTGCCGCTGGAGGCTGCGCTGGCAATGAAATCATTGGCGCATTGGATCACCACGGGTTTGCCGCTGGTCCTTGCCGCACCTTTTCTAGGTATCTTGCTCAATCTGCCGACGCAGGGGTTTAGCTGGTTGGTGATTTCATTGTTATTAGGCACCCCCGCGCTGTCGATGATCGGCACATTCGGGGCGGCCCTGACGGTGGGGATCAAACGTGGTGGCCTCTTGATGTCGCTGCTGGTGCTGCCGCTATATGTGCCCACACTGATCTTCGGGGCCGAAGCCGCACGGCGTGGTGTGGTGGGGATGGATGTGCAAACGCCGCTGTTTCTGCTGGCGGGCATCAGCCTCGGCGCAATTGCGCTTTTGCCATTCGCCGCTGCTGCTGCTTTGCGGATGACAATCAGGTGATCATGTCCTTCCCCATTGAGCCTTCTTGCATGGAGCATTAGAACCCCGACATGTCACTTTGGAAATATGCAAATCCGGTTAAGTTTCTTGCGCTCAGCGCCCGTGTGCAACCCTATGCTTGGGCGGCTGCGGCAATAGGGATTCTCATCGGTCTGGGATGGGGTTTCTTCGCGACCCCTGATGATTTTCGCCAAGGATCAACCATCAAGATCATTTACATCCATGTGCCCGCTGCATGGATTGCGATTAACGCATGGATCATGATGCTGTTCGCCTCGCTGGTCTGGCTGGTGCGCCGTCATCATGTCAGCGCACTTGCCGCAAAGGCAGCTGCGCCAATCGGGCTGGTGATGACCGTGATTGGCCTGATTACCGGCGCTGTCTGGGGCCAACCGATGTGGGGGACATGGTGGGTCTGGGACCCGCGCCTGACATCGTTCCTGATCCTGTTCCTGTTCTATCTGGGTTATATTGCCCTGTGGGAAGCCATTGATGATCCTGACACGGCCGCTGATCTGACCTCGATCTTATGTCTTGTCGGTTCGGTCTTTGCGCTGCTGTCACGTTACGCCGTGCTGTTCTGGAGCCAAGGATTGCACCAAGGGGCGAGTCTGAGCCTCGATAAAGAAGAAAACATATCGGATGTGTTTTGGCAGCCGTTGGTCTTGTCGATTGCGGGGTTCACACTGCTGTTTCTGGCGCTGGTGTTGTACCGCACTGGCACTGAAATCGCATTACGCCGCACCCGTGCGCTGAATGTACGATTGGACAAAAACACATGATGCCAGACCTTGGAAAATACGCCACCGAAGTGCTCAGCGCTTATGGCGTCACATTTATTTTGATCGGGGCACTGCTGGCGATCACTTTGATCCGCGGCGCCAAAGCCCGCGCTGCCCTGCGCCGCGCAGAAGAGGAGACCGCCCGCCATGGCAAAGATTAACCCGTTGATGATTGCTCCGCCGCTGATTTTTGGTGCCTTTGTCGCATTTGCCGTTATTGGCATGTACCGCGAAGATCCCGAAGGCCTGCCCTCGACGCTGATCGGGCAAGTCGCCCCCGGTGTGCCAGAACGCGCGCTGAGCGATTTTCCACAAGCGACAAACGCGATGCTGGCAAGTGGTGAAGTGACGCTGGTGAACTTTTGGGCCAGCTGGTGCCCGCCTTGCCGTGTTGAGCACCCCAAACTGCTGGAGATGGAAGCGGCCGGGATCAACATCGTCGGGATCAATTTCAAAGATACAGCTGCGGCTGCTACAAAATACTTGCGCGATGATGACAACCCGTTTGTGGGCATTGGATTTGATCCGCAAGGCCGCACGGCAATTGACTGGGGTGTGACCGCCCCGCCAGAGACATTTATTCTGGATGCCGATGGCGTGGTGTTGTTCCGCTTTGCGGGGCCGCTGATCGGTAGCGATTATGAGCAACGTTTTGTACCTGCGCTGGACAAGGCGTTAGGGCGTTAAAATCACCACCGCTACAGGCGATAACCGCCAGATGCAGTGATGATTTCACCCGTAATCCAACCCGCAGCCTCCGAGGCAAGGAACCTGACCACAGGCACGATGTCTGCGGGGGTGGCGGCGCGGCCAAGGGCGGTCATGTCTGCAAATTTCTGAACCAGATCAGCGGGGCGGGGGCTCTCTATGCGCTCAAACGCGCCGGGGGCGACGGCGTTTACGCGGATGCCACGTGGCCCCAATTCCCGTGCCATGCCTTTGGTCCAAGTGTTTAACGCGCCTTTGCTGGCAGAGTAACTACTAGCCCCCAAAGCGGGCAGCACGGCATTTACCGAAGAAATATTGACCACAGATGCCCCACGCTCCAGTTGCGGCAAGGCGGCTTGCAACAGTGCCATAGGGGCGGCGGTGTTGACGGCAAAGTTAAGTTCTGGTGCGCCATCATCCATCTCAATCGCACCTGCATTGTTGATGATGGTGTCCAGCCGACCGAAATGGTTGATCATCTGCGTAATGACGTGCGGCGCCGCAGTTGGGTCCGCCAAATCAGCGCAAATTGCGTGGACGTCGGGGTGCTGGGTCAGCAATGCCTCTGGGGCAGAGCGGTGATAGGTCACGGCAACGGCGTGATCTGCGCTAAACGCCTCTGCAATCGCACGGCCAAGGCCACGTGCTCCGCCTGTAATCAGCACCACAGGTTTCATTTGCTCTCTCCTTGTTTCATGCCAGCCTAACGCAAAAAGCCCCCGCTGCAAGTTGCAACAGGGGCTTTGAATTTTCTTCAGGCTGGCGGTTTACTCAGCCGCGATGCCTTTGTTAGCCAGATCGCGCAGCACGTAATGCAGCACGCCGCCATGCTCGACATATTCAATCTCAATTGCCGTATCGATGCGGCATTTGATCATGATGTTTTTCACGTCGCCATTGGCCATAGTGATCACACAAGGCACTTCTTGTAGGGGTTTGATGGTGTCCAAACCGCTGATGCTGACAGTTTCTTCGCCGGTTAGGCTCAGTGATTTGCGCGTATCTCCCTTGGTGAACTCAAACGGGATCACGCCCATACCCACAAGGTTCGAGCGGTGAATACGCTCAAAACTTTCTGCGATCACGGCTTTTACGCCCAGCAATGCGGTGCCTTTGGCCGCCCAATCGCGCGATGATCCTGCGCCGTATTGTTCACCGCCAAAGATCACCAGTGGCGTGCCCGCTGCCTGATGCGCCATTGCCGCATCATAGATCGAGGTCTGTTCCCCATCGGGGCCTTTTGTATAGCCGCCTTCGACACCGTCTAACATCTCGTTCTTGATACGGATGTTGGCGAATGTGCCGCGCATCATGACTTCGTGGTTGCCACGGCGGGACCCGTAGGAATTGAACTCGCGCAGAGGAACTTGATGTTCGATCAGATATTGGCCCGCGGGGGACGTTTCTTTGAACGACCCAGCAGGGCTGATGTGGTCGGTTGTGATCATGTCACCCAGCACGGCCAAAACTTTGGCGCCCTCGATATTGGTGATCACGCCGGGGTCTTTGCTCATCCCTTGGAAATATGGCGGGTTTTGCACATAGGTTGAGGCAGGGGGCCAATCGTAAGTCTTGGCATCTGTGGTCTCAACCGTTTGCCATTTTTCGTCGCCTTTGAAGACATCGGCGTATTTGGTCTGGAACGCCTCACGCGTGACAGTCTGTTCGACCAGTTCGGCGATCTCTTGGGTGGTGGGCCAGATGTCGCGCAAATAGACATCTTTGCCGTTCTGGTCTTGGCCCAGAGGGCTGTTGGCCAGATCAACGTTCATATCCCCCACCAACGCATAGGCAACCACCAGCGGTGGAGAGGCCAGATAGTTGGCGCGCACATCAGGGGAGATACGCCCCTCAAAGTTGCGGTTGCCAGACAGAACAGAAGTCCCGATCAGGTCGTATTCATTGATTGCTTTGCTGATCGCAGGCTCCAGCGGGCCAGAGTTGCCGATACAGGTCGTGCAGCCATAGCCAACAAGGTTGAAGCCGATGGCGTCCAGATCTTCTTGCAGGTTTGCCGCCTCAAGATATGCCGAAACCACCTGCGAGCCGGGGGCGAGGGATGTTTTCACCCATGGTTTTCGGGTCAGGCCCAGTGCACGCGCTTTGCGCGCAACAAGGCCCGCACCGATCATCACATAGGGGTTGGAAGTGTTGGTGCACGAAGTGATCGAAGCAATAACGATGGAACCATCGTGAATTTGGTAATGACCATCTTCGCTCTGTACATAACCCCGATTGTGCTGGCCTTCATCACCGGGAATTTCCTGTGGCTCGGGCTGGCCGCCTTCGCTTTCCCAACGGACCTCGGAACTTTTTGAAGTGTCTTTACCCTCTCGCACGCCTTTGACGTATTTGGCGAACTCTGTATGCGCAGAGGTGAGCGCAATGTAGTCTTGCGGACGTTTCGGGCCGGAAATAGCAGGAACAATTGTCCCCATATCTAGGCTGAGCGTGTCTGTGTAGATCGGCGCGTAATCCGCGTCACGCCACATGCCGTTTTCTTTGGCATAGGCTTCGACCAGCGCAATGCGGTCTTCATCGCGGCCCGTGGTGCGCATGTAGCGCAATGTTTCACCGTCAATCGGGAAGAACCCACAGGTGGCGCCGTATTCGGGGGCCATATTGGCGATGGTTGCACGGTCAGCCAGTGGCAGGTGATCCAGACCGCTGCCATAGAATTCGACAAACTTGCTGACCACCCCTTTAGCGCGCAGCAGCTCAACAACTTTCAGCACCAGATCGGTGCCTGTTGTGCCTTCCATCATGCGGCCCGTCAGCTCAAACCCGACAACCTCGGGGATCAACATTGAAATTGGTTGCCCCAGCATCGCGGCCTCGGCCTCAATCCCGCCAACGCCCCAGCCCAGAACGGCCATGCCATTAACCATAGTTGTGTGGCTGTCTGTACCGACAAGCGTATCAGGGTAGGCGACGTCTTCGCCATGCTGGTCTTGGTCGGACCAAACAGTTTGGGCCAGATATTCAAGGTTCACCTGATGGCAGATGCCTGTGCCGGGGGGGACAACGCGGAAGTTGTTAAAGGCTTTCTGGCCCCATTTCAGGAATGTATAGCGCTCCATGTTGCGTTCGTATTCGCGGTCTACGTTCATCTGGAATGCACGTGGATTGCCGAATTCGTCGATCATGACAGAGTGGTCAATCACCAAATCAACGGGGTTCAGCGGATTGATCTGATCGGCGTCACCGCCCAATGCCACAAGCCCGT
Source organism: Sulfitobacter undariae (assembly GCF_014196805.1). GTDB lineage: Bacteria > Pseudomonadota > Alphaproteobacteria > Rhodobacterales > Rhodobacteraceae > Sulfitobacter > Sulfitobacter undariae. The sequence goes on from NZ_JACIEI010000013.1 coordinate 81,552, forward strand.
CGCGCATGGCCGCCAAATCCACCACGGCGGGAACGCCGGTGAAATCCTGCATCAACACGCGGGCAGGGCGGTAAGCGATTTCACGGGGATTTTGGCCGCCGTTGTTGGCCCATTCACCAAATGCTTTGATGTCATCGACAGTGACTGTTTTGCCATCTTCAAACCGCAGCATGTTTTCCAGCACCACCTTCAAGGCAGCGGGCAATTTCGAAAAATCGCCCAATCCGGCGGCCTGCGCGGCGGGGATTGAATAATATGCGATGGATTGATTTCCAGCAGTCAGCTTTTTGCGGGCTTTGGCTGTATCTTGACCGACGATGATTGTCATGTGTGGCTCCGTGAATGAGGTTGGCTACAGGTCTAACTTGGTTTTAAGATGGGGTGATATCAAAAGAAATCAACCCGAAATCTAATATTTGTATACCATTGTATACCGTAAATTGGATGATTCTGCTACGGTTACTTATTACAATATCTCTCTCGAAACCTTGATTGGTTATTTCAGGCGGCCACCGCTAATGTGGAGGCAACTGTACAGTTGATTGGAATCACATGTCCCGCGTAACCCACATGCTGACTGCCGGCCTTTTGGGTGTTGTCACCACTTTGGCCGCCCCCGCCATGGCCGAGCAGCGCCCTGTGGTGGTTGAGCTTTATACTTCTCAGGGCTGCGCAAGCTGCCCGCCTGCGGATGAGATTTTTGGAGAGTTGGCCGATATTGATGATGTGATCGCCATCGCCTTACATGTGGATTATTGGGATTATATCGGCTGGGAAGATGAGTTCAGTGATGCAGCCTATACCGATCGGCAGCGCGCTTATGCTGCCAAGGCGGGGCGGCGTTCGATCTATACGCCCGAGATGGTTGTGAATGGTGTAACTGATATTGTCGGTGCTAAACCGATGGACCTATCCAAAGCGATTGCCATGTATAAAAGCGCGGCAGTGCGTATGACGTTGGACGCACGGCGCGACGGGGATGTTTTGAGCATCAAAGGCACGGTGCCTACAGGGAATAGGGCACCTATGGAAATCCATGTGTTGCACGTGACACCAACACAGACCAGCAAGATCACCCGAGGCGAAAATAGATCTAAAACCATCGAATATACCAATATTGCGCATAACTGGCAGGTGGCTGGGACATGGGACGGGCAAACCCCGCTCAACATGTCGATGACTGTATCGGGTGATGATCCGATTGTTGTTCTGGTGCAGGAAACTGGCCCAGGCGCGATTGTTGCTGCTGCGCGTTTAGACTAGATTTTGGGCCGCCAACGGCGGTGTACCCAGAACCATTGTGTCGGATCGGCGTTGATCCGTGCGGCCAAACTGTCACTGAGTGCTTGGGTCATCTCGCTGGGATTACTATGAGATATTGGTGCTTCCAAAACGGTCTCAAAGCCGAGCCCGTCGGGTTGGCGAATGCCGTAAAACGGGATGAGCAGGGCGTCATAGCGCAGCGCAAGTTCTGCTGCGGAGGTGGCCGTATTGGCGGGGTGGCCTAAAAATTCGAACTCGGGTGCGCCAATGACGTGTTGGTCAAACAGCAGCACCAATTGTCCACCTTCTTTGAGGTGGCGAACAAAGCCCGCCGTGCCGCGCCGCCCTTGCGCAAAAACGGGGCCACCAAAGGCCTCCATCGTTTTTACGTAATGGGCGTTGAAATAGGGGTTCTTCATATCACGGTATAGCCCGCCGATATTCAGCCCCCGCGCTACCAAAGCAGCGCGTGTGGCCTCATAATTTCCGTAATGACCACTGACCAGTATGATTGGCTTGCCTTCCGCCATCGCGGCTTCCAAGGCGGGCAGGCCGTCACCCGTTAACTGGTTGCTGGCCATCCGTTCAGGGAAATCTTTAGCAGAGTAATTTTCAATGAAGCTGCGACCCACATTATTGAGGCACTGCTTTGCAATTTCCGCCCGCTCAGGGGCGGGCATCTCGGGCCAGATATACGCCAGATTTCTCAAAGCACGCCGCCGATAGCCTGCCAAGGGGCCAATGACCCGCTCTACCATTGCTCCCATCAGCCGAACCCGAAGCGCGTAAGGGAGAAGCAGAAGCAGTCGTATCAGGCTGTGGATCACCAAATTGCTGAGGTAATGCCCCCAGTCGCGGGCTGGGTCGGAATTTTTTGGGGAGGGAACTGCGGACATAAAGGCCTGAAGTAGTTGCGTGGGTTTCACACATACCCATTGTGGCCTGATCCAACAAGGGCTGGTGTCAGGCATCTTCTTCCTCCAACTCTTCCTCAATCAATTCCAAATCGCCACGCGTTTGCATGTCACGGATCACAGCAACCACCGCGCTCATGGCATCGTCCACGTCAGCGGGTTTGATTTTGCCGGCCTCTGCGATGTCTTCGCGTAACTGGTCGGCCATGCGACCGGACATATTTTCAAGGATAAAATCACGCGCCTCTGCGAATCCTGCGGCCTCCGCACCTGCCATTGCTTTGAGCAAGGCACCAGCATCGACTTCGCGCAGAACACGCGGGATATCGCGGGGGGCGATGCGGCCGGGGATATTGGCAAAGGTAAAGATGGCCTTGCGTACCAAGTTGGCCAGATCCAGATCGCTTTCTTCCAAACCGGTTAAGACATCATCACGAGTAGGGGTCGAAGATGAATTCAGAATCGCACCCAACCTATCCGCAGCAGCCGTATCAAAGGCGGGAATTTTACGTTGATCCAGTTGCGCCACCAAGGAGAAGCCGATGCGGTCAACGGCCTCGGGTGTTACATCGCTGGTTAAGGATACGGCATAAGTAATCTTCCGCGCTTGGGGGCCGGAGAGGCGCCCCAGAAGGGCGGCGGCCAAAGGTATGGGGAGCTTGGACAGCAAAACAGCAGCGACTTCGGTGCTTTCACGTTCAATTATGGTCTGTAATTCTTCGGCAGGAAGGGTGCGCAGGCGTTTCCACGGATCACCCGCCGCGCGCGCACCTGCTTCTTTGCGTAGCCGTGCAGCAGTTTCTCGGCTGATCCGCCCTTCCAAAGCGTCCAAAGCACCGACAATGCCACCCGGGAAAGATAGACCAATTGCTTCTACAGCTTCGGTAAACTCTTCTACAACCGCAGCCAGCGTGACACGGTCAACCACACGCATATCGCCCATTTGATGGGTCAGTTGGGCCTGTAATTCTGGCGGCAGTTCTTCTAGCGCGATGTCTGCGCCTTCATTGATCAACAGGCGTACAACAATCGCGGCCTTGGCACGTTGGGTGAGCAGGGGCAGGCGGGACCTGCGCCTTGTGCTAAAGGTTTCGGGTGAGGCGGGAGGCGTTGTCATCTGATTCATCTGGGCCACTCTCAAAAACAGGGTTGAGAGAGGTATCACAGGAAATAGTAAAAAGGACCTGAAAGGGCGGCAAAGATTATGCGAATGCACCTTGCGGAACGAAAAACGGCGCGATCCCTTTGGGGGACCGCGCCGAAAACTCATTTATTCTTCGTAAGGTTTAGTCGCCAAATACGCGTTTGAAAATCGTATCGACATGTTTGGTATGATAGCCCATGTCGAACTTTTCTTCGATCTCCTCAACGCTGAGCGCGGCGAGAACTTCTTCATCGGCCAACAGCTCGGTCTTGAAATCGCTGCCGTGATCCCAGACTTTCATCGCGTTGCGCTGGACCAGTTTATAGCTGTCTTCACGGCTGACGCCTGCTTGGGTCAGGGCCAGAAGCACCCGTTGAGACATCACAAGGCCGCTGAATTTATTCATGTTGGCCAACATGTTGTCGGGATAGATCAGCATTTTGTCGATCACACCTGTCAGGCGGTGAAGGGCAAAGTCCAATGTGATGGTGGTGTCGGGACCAATCGCACGCTCAACACTGGAGTGAGAGATGTCGCGCTCGTGCCACAGGGTCACGTTTTCCATCGCAGGGATCACAGCCATGCGGATGGTCCGCGCCAGACCGGTCAGGTTTTCTGTCAGCACAGGGTTCTTTTTATGCGGCATCGCCGAGGAGCCTTTTTGCCCCGCCGAGAAGAATTCAGCACCTTCCAGCACTTCGGTGCGCTGCATGTGGCGCACTTCGGTTGCGACGTTTTCAATGGAGCTGGCGATGACGCCAAGGCAGGCAAAGAACGCGGCGTGGCGATCACGTGGGATAACCTGCGTGCTGATCGGCTCTGGCGTGAGGCCCAGCTTTTCGCAGACATGCTCTTCTACACGTGGATCAATGTTGGCGAATGTACCAACAGCGCCAGAAATTGCGCCCGTTGCGATTTCGTCGCGGGCTGTTTTCAGGCGTGTCAGGTTGCGGTCCATTTCGGCGTAGAAACGCGCAAATGTCAGGCCCATTGTTGTGGGTTCGGCGTGGATGCCGTGGCTACGGCCTACACGCACGGTGTCTTTATGCTCAAGCGCACGGCGTTTCAGGGCGGCCAGCAGCAGGTCCATATCGGTAATCAGAATATCTGCAGCGCGGGTCAGTTGCACGTTAAAGCAAGTGTCCAACACGTCCGAGCTGGTCATGCCTTGGTGGACAAAGCGCGCTTCGTCACTGCCGACATGTTCGGCCAGATGGGTGAGGAAGGCGATGACGTCATGCTTGGTGACGGCTTCGATCTCGTCAATGCGGGCCACGTCGAATTCAACGTCTTTGGCTTGCCAAACGGCATCCGCATTTGCGCGGGGGATCACACCGATATCGGCCATGGCATCACAGGCGTGTGCCTCGATCTCGTACCAGATGCGGAATTTCGTTTCGGGTGACCAGATGGCAACCATATCGGGACGGGAATAGCGGGGGATCATCGGCAGACCTTTTTGTGGCTTACAAGGGACACGCAGCGCATAGCCCGACAACGGCCCAAGAACAAGGCTGGACGCGGCCTTGTCCATGCAAATGCCCCTTTTACAGGGTTGCACGGTGGTTTGTGCTTCTGATTTATGAGGGCAAAGTGAAACCGCAGGCAGGCCACCGGATGAACAACACCCCCACGCCCAAAGAATTGAGCGACTTTGCCGGCCACTGGCGGTTTACGCGCGATGTGTTGCACGGGGATGGTAGCAGCATGCAGGTTACGGGTGTGGCGCAGTTCGAGTGGCAAGGCGATGATCTAGCTTATCTTGAGCGCGGAGAGATGCAATTGCCGTCAGGGCCACCGCTGCGGACCGAGCGGCGGTATCTGTGGCAGCGCGGTATGCAGGTCCATTTCGCAGATGGGCGATTTTTCCACAGCGTGCCGCCCTTGGGCGGGAAGGCGGCCCATTGGTGCGCTCCAGATGATTATCGTGTGTCCTATGATTTCGAGCTATGGCCGCTGTGGCGCAGCGTCTGGCAAGTTCATGGCCCTGCCAAAGACTATGTGATGACGACCACGTTTACGCGCTGAAAGGGCTACGGCTTCAGCCGCGTATTCACATGGGAGGTCCGTTCCAGCGTGCGGTGTACGGGGCAACGGTCGGCGATCTCTAGCAGGCGCGCGCGGTGTTCCTCAAGCAGGTCGTCGCCTGTCAGCGTGATCACACGGTTGAAGGCATCGATTTTTTCGCCGGTGCCCATGGCAGCATCCTGAGCGTGGACTTTCTCATGGCAGACCTCAACACTGACATGATCCAGTGGCCAGCCTTTGCGCCGTGCGTACATGCGTATCGTCATAGAGGTACACGCCCCCAGACTGGCAGATAGGAAACCATAAGGCGACATGCCCATGTTTGTGCCCCCATAGGCCAGCGGTTCATCAGCGCGCAGATGCATGTGACTGCCAGATGTAATGTCTTGCAAAAAACCGTCCGGATCGGCCTCAGACACGCGCACAATTCCTTCGGGGGTTGCAATCGGGGGCGCGGGTAGGGGGCGCTCTATATACCGTGCGCCCCATGCGGCGATGACGCTGGCGGCATATTCTGCATCCTCGGGGCGGCTGATCAGATGGTCTGCATCATCCAACGAGACATAGCTTTTGGGGTGTTTGGCTGCCATGAAGATTTGCGCAGCGCTGTCCACGCTTACCACTTGGTCCAAGGGGGCATGCAGAACCAGCAAGGCGGTTTTGAGGTTGGATAGTATGTCACCCAAAACGCCATTGCCTGTATCCTCAATAAAGGATTTCCCGATGGTGATGGGCCGTCCACCCAGTTGCACCTGCGCCGCGCCGTCACGTGTGATTTCGGGCAGGGCGTCTTGGAAGTGATGCACCACATGGGCAGGATCAAAAGGAGCGCCGATGGTGGCGACAGCTTTGATCCCTGATAGCAGGCTGGCAGCTTTGATGACCGCGGCACCGCCCAGCGAATGGCCGATCAGCAGGCTAGGGGGCATGCCCTGCTGCGTGGCCCATGTCGCAGCGGCAATCAGATCATCGACATTGGTGGAAAACGATGTGTTGGCGAACTCACCCTCGGAATGGCCAAGTCCTGTAAAATCAAAACGCAGAACCGCAATGCCCATCGCTGCCAGATGGGCAGCGATGCGGCGGGCGGCGGGGATGTCTTTGCCACAGGTAAAGCAATGCGCAAACAGTGCGGTCGCCAAATGAGGGCCATTGGGCATATCCAGCCGCGCCTCGAGCTGCGATCCGTCATGGCCGGGAAAGGTGATACGCTGCACAGGCATCTGATTGTCTCCTTGATGTCAGGTAAAGGTGGCGCAGGAGAGGCCGAGCTTCAAGGGGCTGTCACAGCGCTCACGCGGGTGTGACGGAATGTTTGCACTGCTCGCGTGCAAGGCATAACAGTCGGGAAAGAAAACGTCTTTGATCACAGCGGAGCCTGAATTCATGTCCTCAAAATTTAGTGATACCCTACTTCCTGCAACAATCGCGGCACAGGCGGGGGGGCTTCTGGATGATGGCACGGGCGGGGTTGTACCGCCGATTCACCCTGCCACGACGTTTGTGCGCGATGAAAATTATGTGCCGGCTGTCGATGGAAACGTCTATTCGCGCAGTCACGCACCGAACGGCCGAATGGCCGAAGGGGTGTTGGCCAAGCTGGAAGGTGCGGCAGATGCGATGGTGTTTCCATCGGGCATGGCAGCCGTGGCAGCCGTGTTCCGCACATTGCCCGCAGGGGCGACTGCACTGATCCAGAGCCAGATTTATTGGGGCACAACCGCATGGATCAGAGATTTTTGCACCCGCCGCGACATTACCCTGATTGAGGTCGAAGCCGCTGATACGCAAGCCTTTGCACAGGCCTGCACCACCCATAAGCCCGCGCTTGCGTTGATTGAGACACCCTCCAACCCTTGGTTGCGCATTGTGGATATCACCGCTTGTGCCGATGCTGTGCATGGCGTTGGGGGGCTGCTGGTTGCTGATATGACGACATCCACACCCGTGTTGACACGGGGGCTGGCCTTTGGCGCAGATATTGCGATGCATTCGGCGACCAAAGCGTTGAACGGGCATTCCGATGTGCTGGCGGGGGCGCTGGCTGTGGCCGATGCGGATAGTGCGATCTGGAAAGCAATCCGTCTGGACCGTGATACGGCGGGCGCAGTTCTGGGGCCGTTTGAGGCGTGGCTGTTGTTGCGCGGGATGCGCACCTTGCCGCTGCGGGTGGAGCGGATGTCCCAGAACGCGCAAAAACTGGCGGAATATCTCAGCGATCATCCTGCTGTGGAAACAGTACTTTATCCCGGTCTGCCGACCCACACGGGGCACGCATTGGCCTGCGCCCAGATGAAAGGCGGCTTTGGACCGTTGCTATCATTTGTTGTCAAAGGTGGCGCACCTGCGGCGTTGATGGCGGCGGGGCGTTTGCAATTGTTCCACCGTGCAACATCGCTGGGCGGGGTAGAAAGCCTTGTCGAGCACCGCCATACGATTGAGCCACATACGGGCATCCCTGAAGGGTTGCTGCGCGTGTCAGTCGGCATTGAAGATGCAGGCGATCTGATTGATGATCTGGCACAAGCGCTGGGCCAGTGAACCTGATCTGAAACCCCGATCTCATGCGGCCAAGCCGCTAAACTTTACCCAAGCGAGACTTATTCAAATGACCGACAAAAAACGCATCGTCATCTCAAGCGACCACGCTGATATTCAGCTGCGCAAGGACATCGCCGCCCATGTTGCTGCATTGGGCTATGAGGCTGTGGACATCGGCCCGATGACATCCGAGAGCACGGATTACCCGAAGCACGGCCAAGCGGCGGCTGAGCGTGTGGCGTCGGGGGATTGCCAGCTTGGCATTCTGGTATGCGGCACGGGCCAAGGCATCATGATGGCGGCGAATAAAGTGGAGGGCATCCGCTGTGGCGTTTGCGCTGATACGTTTTCGGCCAAAATGATCCGCCAGCACAATGATGCAAACATGATGTCCATGGGCGCACGGGTGATTGGGGCAGGGGTTGCGATGGAAATCGTTGAAGCCTTCCTAAGCGCGGAATTCGAAGGCGGACGTCATGCCACGCGGGTGGATATGATTGAGCCGTCAAAAGCGTAAGATCGGCAGTTCCGTAGGTATGGACGCAGTTGTGCAGATGCTATTTCATCAGAGATGCATGGTGCTGCCAGCCTCGTTCGCTTGCCCCTTGTTGCCATGCACGTCTGGCAAGCTAAACGCGCTCGGTAGCTTATTACCGAGCGCGCGATTGTTGTCGGTCACGCAGCGGCCAGCACCATATGTGGCTGACCGTCTGAAGTCTTTTGTGGGGAAATACCCTGCGGTGTCACAGTGGTATTCACCTGACGGCGCAGCGAACTAAACAGTTCGGAGGTCACCACATCAACAGGGTCATCAAAGCGCACGGTCAGGGACCAATGGCCCGATGTTGCCAATGACGCGGCCTTAATCATACCCATAAATTTATGGCCTAGATACCGCCCCGACACCCGTTGACCGGGGTGCCATTGCACGGTTTGTTGATCGGCCTTGGCCGCTAGCGTGTTCCAGTCACGCATGCCCCATTGGTGGGCCAGTGTTTCCAGCGCCGCCGCATGTGTCATGTCTGTGCCTTTTGCACTCATTTCCATACGCAGGCGTTTGGCCTGCGCTTTGAGGTCTTCGCGAGAAGGAATTTGTGTCATGTCCATCACTCCAATTACGCATGTCAGAGGTGTCCGCGTTGCCTGTGAACCACGTATAGGTGTGGTTTAGGACAGAAATAATTGAACAGGGCTTCACCAAATTGCGGACGGCAGGGGCCTGACCCTTGATCTGGAAATAGGAGGAGTGTGGGCACAAAACAAGACCCCGACACCTTGCGGTGCGGGGCCTGTGGTATTTGTGCTGTTCAAGGCGGTTTAGCCGTCGATTTTAGCGCCCATGATCGCAATCGCTTGCTGGTAAACTGTGGCGGCGTTCCACTGTTTGATCACTTTAAAGTTAGGTTGCCCTTGCTGATATCCCTGACCGGGCTTCCAGCCTTTTTTGCGCAAGAAGTTGGCAGTGGAGGCCATTGCATCTGTCTGGTTGTACAGATCAACACGGCCATCACCATTGCCGTCTACACCATAGCGCAGCGCATTGCCGGGCAGGAATTGGGTATGGCCCAATTCGCCATGCTTCGCGCCTTTGGTGTTTGAGGTGATCGACCCGCGGTCCACCAGCATCAGCGCGCCGATGGCGTGAGGCGTAAAGAAATCCGAGCGGCGGCAATCATAGGCAAGTGTGGTGATGGCTGAAACCACACGGCTGCTGCCCATGAAACCACCGAATCCTGTTTCCATGCCGTGGATCGCCAGCAAAACACCCGCAGGGACGCCGTATTGCTTTTCCAGCGCGTTATAGAGGCCTGCGTTCTGGCCTTTGCGTTTGCGGCCCTGGCTGATGATGGTGTTGGCACCGCGCACCTGCATGAATTTATCCAGCGAGTATTTGAAGGATTTCTGGTTGCGGTCCGCGGCAATGGTGTCGTTAGCGTAGCTGGCATTTGCCAGTGCTTCCAGTCCGCGTTGCTTGACGCCAGCCTTTTTGGCCTCGGCTGCAAATGCGGTTTTCCAAGCGTTGAAGCCGCCTGAATTGTTGCCGCATTGCGCGGCAAAGGCAGGGGCGGCCAGCGCAACTGTAAGCGCGAGTGAAACCGAAATGGACTTGAGTGAACGCATAAAAATGTACCTTTGATAAGCTGAGTTGCACATAGAATAGCCAACCTTTGAAGGGTTGCAAAGCTTTCTCGTCACGGAGTGCAATCGCCCGCTTGGGAGGCAATGCAAGGCGCATCGCGCTGGGGCCGTCACCAATAAAAAAGGGCGCCCCGAAGGACGCCCTGATTACTGTCAGTCTTTCTGCCTTAGCAGCTATAGTACATGCCGAACTCAACAGGGTGAGGTGTGTGCTCGTACTTGTGAACTTCGTCCATCTTCAGATCGACATAGCCTTGGATCTGGTCTTTGGTGAACACGTCACCAGCCAACAGATAGTCCATATCTTTTTGCAGCTCGTCCAGCGCTTCGCGCAGGCTGCCGCAAACAGTTGGGATGCCAGCCAGCTCTTCTGCGGGCAGGTCATAGAGGTTTTTGTCCATGGCTTCGCCCGGATCAATCTTGTTTTTGATGCCGTCGAGGCCAGCCATCAACAGAGCCGAGAAGCACAGGTAGGGGTTTGCTGCCGGATCAGGGAAGCGCGCCTCTACGCGTTTTGCTTTGGGGGATTCTGTCCATGGAATACGTACACAACCCGAGCGGTTACGTGCGGAATAGGCGCGCAGAACGGGGGCTTCAAAGCCCGGGATCAAGCGCTTGTAGCTGTTTGTGGTCGGGTTGGTGAAGGCATTCAACGATTTCGCGTGCGTCAGGATGCCGCCGATGAAATACAGCGCTTCTTGTGACAGATCGGCGTATTTGTCGCCTGAAAACAATGGTTTGCCATCTTTCCAGATGGACATGTTTACGTGCATGCCTGACCCGTTGTCGCCGTAGATTGGCTTGGGCATGAAGGTCGCAGATTTGCCGTATGCATGCGCGACGTTATGAACAACGTATTTGTATTTCTGGATTTCGTCAGCTTGCTTGGTCAGTGTGCCGAACAGCAGGCCCAGCTCGTGTTGGCAAGACGCCACTTCGTGGTGGTGCTTGTCAACTTTCATACCCAGACGCTTCATGGTTGAGAGCATCTCAGCGCGCAGGTCTTGGGCTTCGTCAACGGGGTTTACAGGGAAGTAACCACCTTTGAGGCCAGGACGGTGGCCTGTGTTGCCCATTTCATAGTCGGTATCTGTGTTCCACGAACCGTCAGACGCATCAACTTCGTAGGATACTTTGTTGATCGAGTTAGAGTATTTGACGTTGTCAAAGAGGAAGAATTCCGCTTCTGGGCCAAAGTAGGCTGTATCGCCGATACCGGAAGACTTCAGGTAGGCTTCTGCTTTTTCGGCTGTGCCACGAGGATCGCGCTCATAGCTTTCGCCCGTGTCAGGCTCTGCAACGGAGCAGTGAATGCAGATGGTTTTTTCTGCATAGAAGGGATCAATGTAGGCCGTGGACGCATCGGGCATCAACTTCATGTCGGATGCTTCGATGGATTTCCAACCGGCAATGGATGAACCGTCAAACATAAAGCCTTCTTCAAGGAAGTCTTCGTCAACCAGATCATTCACGATTGTGACGTGCTGCAACGTGCCGCGTGTGTCGGTGAAGCGGATATCGACGTATTCGATGTCCTCATCTTTGATTAGCTTCAACAGGTCTTTGTTGTTCATGGCGATGTCCTTTTACTTTTGGTCTAGTCGCAAGTGATTGGTGTTACAGAGCGTCCGAACCGGTCTCACCGGTACGAATGCGTATTGTTTGCTCAATAGGGGAGACAAAGATTTTACCATCCCCGATTTTCTCAGTTTTAGCAGCGTTCACAATGGCCTCGATGGCGGCGTCAACTTGATCGTCGTCCAGCACGATTTCGATTTTAACTTTCGGCAGGAAGTCCACAACATATTCGGCGCCACGATACAGCTCGGTATGGCCTTTTTGACGGCCAAATCCCTTTACCTCGATCACAGACAGGCCTTGCACGCCGACATCCTGAAGAGCTTCCTTCACTTCGTCGAGCTTGAATGGCTTGATGATTGCTTCGATCTTTTTCACCGTCGTGCCTCCCTGTGGCTAAGTTCAGGGAAAGACATTTCATCATCGTCGGGATGAATCCAGATGTGGGTTTGAAAACGCAGGTGAACGGGCGGCAATTTGCCATTTGTGCATAATAATCTGGCTTAGTGATTAAAATATAATCAGAAGTGAATCGCGATTGTCGCGTTGGGAGATAGGCGTAATCATTTCGAGATCAGAACGGGTTTGGGGCAGGGAGTGTAACTGCTCGACCTCTTGATCGATAGGAAATGTCGTTACGCAACGCCAAAGGCTCCGGATAAACCGGAGCCTTGCGGTTAAACAAGAGGGGTAGAATCAGGCCGCGTGAAGGACCTGTCCGCGCGCGCGCGCGCCGTCGGCGGTGCTGACCTCAAGACCGTCTGCATAGATGATATGCGGGCCGTCACAGAATATCTGCACAAGTGTTTGTTCTTGCATGCCCAGATCGCGGATGAATTCACCGTCGACCAATGTACGGGCAGCCACCAGCGCGCGGTCTGCGCTGAACAAGGCTTTTGCGCGCCAGTCGCGTATCAGGCACATTTGATCACCTGCCAGAGTGGCGTCCCGCTCAGGGCGGGTGTGACCCAGTGAACCTGCTGCCAAAGCGATGGTATGCACCATACGTTTTGTCCGCTGGATATGCTGGATGCGGGCGATGCCGCTGTCGCGTGTAATGATTTTATCACCGACACTTACGAATTCGACGGGCATTTCCCCATCAAGTGTCAGTAGCATGGTGCCTTGCAGCAACCCGATATCACGGGATGCGTAAGGCGCGTATTGGCCCGTTGGTGAAGTATCTTCACGAACGCGCCCGACCGTATTCGGTTTCATGGGCGTCTCTCTTGTTATTTAACCTGCCTCAGGTTGTACGAACATTATGACAATAAAATGTTTATGCCGCGAGCTTTTTATGTCTCGCCTCTTCGAGTGTTGTTTGTTAGTGACGCATTACTGAACGGTTCGTTACTGATTCAGTATGTGCGGGTGTGGCGGAATTGGTAGACGCACCAGATTTAGGTTCTGGCGCCTATGGCGTGGGGGTTCGAGTCCCTTCACCCGCACCACAACTTCGGTTGTAGAACTATATTTCATTAGCTAACGAGCACTTGCGTTGTTGTTCAGGACACTTTCTGGGACATAAGCGAGACACTACCAATGACGATGAGATTAAAGTATATCGACGAGCTAAGCGGAGGCCGTAAAAGATTCCGCAGACGGTGGCCCAAGGATGTAGCCGAGATTAGAGGCGAAACATTCTTCCAAGAGCCGCTCAAAGCCATGACAGATGCTGATCTGGTGGCTGAACACACAGCACTCCTAAAAGAATTTGAAGCTGTTGTAGCTACCCACAGGCACACTCTTGAAGAGCGTGAGCAAACATCTCCAAGAGTTCTCTGGCATGAAGCACAGAAAGAAGCTGAAAGGCTGCTTGAAGGTTCCTATGGCGGGGAAGAAGTGGTCAGACAAGTATTGGCTGAAGACCTTGCCCAGCGCCAAGCTGACCCGCTGCTTTACAAGGCGGTCATTCAACCCGATGCACCCACACCCGAATACTGGACCTGTCACGCTTTAGTGCCGCCCCAAGTGCTCGTTTAAGCCACCTTTCGTTCGAAGGCGACAGGGCTTTTCCAGCCCAGTGCTGAGTGG
>NZ_JACIEI010000014.1 GCF_014196805.1 Sulfitobacter undariae
AACCCGTCCGCTGCCCCGTAGCTCATTGCTGCGCTTCGGTAGAGGCGTTCTAGGGTTTACTCAACAATCCCGCAACCCGATTCCGACATAAAAACCAAAAAATCCGAACCTTTCTGCCCTAACCGCCTGAAGAATACACAAATCTGTCATATTTATATGGCCATACTAAAAGTTCGCGCTACTGAATAAATGCGCTAGGGCTCGCGCAACTATGCCCCACAACACCACAAATCCCCCCAAATCCAACGCCATCCAGCCCGACCACACCCGAATCCGACACAAAAACACAAGAATCAAACCCAGAATCAGGAATCGCTGAACACCGGACCGCACAAAAAACTCTCAGCATTGAAGTTTAGAACGTGAAAGGAGGCGGGGGCTGACCCAATCTCGGAAACGCCGCTCCTATCGGAGCGGCGACCTTGTTATGTGTTGGGACGGACCCTTGCCGCGCTTTTATCTGCAAAAGCGGCAAGGCGGGCGCGGGCATCCGGCTGTGTATTCACAACGCCTGCCACAACGGCTTCGGCATAGGCCGCATCCATCGCCGACATGTTCTGCATGTGGCTTACCGCCGAACAGATGGCAAAATTCGACAGCGGCAAGTTTTGCGCAGTTTTGCGCGCCAGTTCCAAAGCCGCATCAAAACTGGAGCCTTCTACGATATATTGTGCCAGTCCCAGATCAACGGCCTCTTGGCCCTGATAGACGCGGCCCGTCAGCATCATGTCTATCATACGTGATTTACCAACCAAGTCTGTCACACGAATGGTTGCGCCCCCTCCGGTGAACAGCCCACGCTGGCCTTCGGGCAGAGCGAAGTAAGCGGTTTGATCCATCACACGGATATGCGCCGAGCTGGCAAGCTCAAGCCCACCGCCGACAACTGCTCCTTGCAGCGCGGCGATAACGGGAACACCGCCGTATTCCATTTTGTTAAAGGCTTCATGCCAACGCAAGCATACATGCATGAAATCGGCAGGGCTGCGGTCTTGGTCATGGTGCTCAATCAAATCGAGCCCAGCGCAGAAGTGATCGCCACTGCCTGCCAGCACAACGGCCCGCACACCAGCACGGGGCGCTGTGGAGAAGAACTCGACCAGTTCTTCGATGGTGTCGATGTCCAGCGCATTACGTTTGGTGGGACGATTCAGGGTCACCACCCAAACGCCATCATCATGGGCTTCTACCGCAAGGTTGGTGTAGCGGGTGGGATCAATTGTGAGGGCCATCGGCATATCCTATCCAGATCAGAAAACATTCTGCCAATTTGGTCCTTCATTTTGTTTCAGATCACAAGCTCCAGCACGCCTTGCCGTACCATCATGACGAAGTGACGCGGCGTCAGGATGATGTGTCACCCACCTTGCCTGACGCCAGATAACATCACCTCACTCTGCTGGTTGAGCCTGCGTTGCTTTGCGGTTTGCTTTGCGTTCTCCCAGCATCAACATCGCGGGTGTCACCACAAGGGTCAGCACCGTTGCTACGATCAACCCGCCCGCAATGGCCGAGGAAAGCTCTGTCCACCATTGGGTTGACGGGGCGCCGTAGACAATTTCACGGGTGAAAAAATTCAGGTTCAAGCCAATCACCATCGGCATAAGGCCAAGCGCGGTTGTGACCGACGTGAGCAAAACAGGACGCAAGCGTTGCGCCCCTGTGCGCAGAGCAGCCTCCCGGGGGGATTGGCCCATTTTCCTGAGGTCATTATAAGTGTCGATCAACACGATGTTGTTGTTCACCACGATACCCGCCAATGCAATCACCCCGATCCCGCCCATAACGACGCCAAAGGGCCTACCTGTAATCAGCAATCCCAGCAGCACGCCTGCGATGGAAAAGACGATCGCACTCATCACAACAAAAGCTTGGAAGAAGTTGTTGAACTGGATCACGAGGATCACAAACATCATAAAGATTGCCGTGAAAAACGCGCCCATCAGAAAGATCATACTTTCTTGCTGCTCTTCTGCTTCACCGGCAAAGCTAAAGGCGACGCCATCGGGTAAGTCAGCATCTTCCAGCGCCGCAGTCAGAGCAATCACCTGATCGTTGGGTAACACCCCTGGCGCGACGTTTGCTTCGATTGTGGTCACACGTTTTTCATCGATGCGGCGAATTACGCCCGTGCGCTCAGACGGCGCGAAGGTCACGAAGTTGGAAATAGGCACGAGACCGGACGCTGTCGGCACCCGCAAACTGGCCAGCTCAGAGAGCGAGCGTTCTTCGCGTGGGAAACGCACGCGGATATCCAACGATCCGTCCACATCATCAGGGCGATAGTCAGCCACTGTTATCCCTTGGGTCAAAAGCTGCACGGCTTGACCCAGCAAACTCACATCCGCACCAAAACGTGCGGCCTCTGCGCGGTTCACAAGAATTGACACCTCGACACCGGGAACGGGGCGGGTATCAGTCACATCGGTAAATCCCCCGACGCCATCCATGATGTCGCGCACCTGCTGAACGGCGTCTCCTTGTACGGATTGGTTACGCGCCGTGATCTGCAAGTTCACGGGTTTACCCGCTGTCGGGCCGCCGCTTTCGGTTTGGACCTGCACATCAATGCCCGCGATGTCAGACACGCTGCGGCGGATGTCCTCGCCGATCTCGGCGGCCGTGCGGCGGGTATCCCATGGCGTCAGTTCAAGCTGTAGGGTGCCGATGGTTTCCTCATCCCCCTGCCCCGCACTCATCATCGAGCGTGCATAGATGCTGGCGATCTCGTCATAGCCCAGAATGCGGTCTTCAACAGCACGCACCAGCGCGTCGCGCTCAAAAATTGAAAAGTTATCGCGAGCGCGGACTTGGACCTGCATAAAGTCAGGCTCAACCGATGGGAAAAAGCTGATGCCCTTGCCGAAAGCGCCATAGAGGCTAAAGCCCCCCAACAGCAATGCAATCGCCAACAACAGTGTCGCACCCGGACGCAAGATTGCCCACTCCAACAACCGCACATATCGCCCTGTGAAACCGCCCATATCACGCGGATCGCCCAGCTCGGCTGCATGCAACCCTGCTTTTGCAATTGCGGTTTGGGGTTGGCGTTTGCCTATCAGGCCGCCCACAACGGGAATAAACACCAAGGCCATGAACAAAGACGCGGTAAGCGTCAGGATTACAGTGATGGGCAGGAACTTCATGAACTCCCCCATCATACCGCTCCAGAACAGCAGCGGGAAAAACACACTTAGGGTGGTCGCGGTAGACGCAATGATCGGCCAAGACATGCGCTCGGCGGCATAGGCATATGCCTCTTTTGGGGATGCCCCCTCTTGCAGTTTTCTATCCGCAAGCTCGGTTGTGACGATCGCACCATCCACCAACATTCCAACCACAAGGATCAGCGAGAAGAGGACAACGATATTCATCGTGTACCCCATAACCCACAGCGCAATCACCCCCGCCAGAAACGCACCGGGAATAGAGAGGCCCACAAGGATCGCAGACCGTGTGCCCAGTGACAGCACAATCACAATCATCACAAGGATCACGGCGGCGATGACGTTGGCCTCCAGATCGCTCAACATATCTTTGACCTGTTTACTCTGGTCTTGCAGATAGGTGATTTCGATGTTGTCAGGCCAATCAACGCGCAGTTCTTCTACCCGCGCCTTTACCTGATCCACGGTATCAATGATATTCGCGCCCGAACGTTTTGTAACCTCAAGCGCAAGGGCAGGCTGCCCATTGATCCTCGCAAAGGAACTTGGGTCTTCAAAGGTGCGGCGGATCGTTGCGACATCGCCAAAGGTGACAACGGCATTGCCACGCACTTTGACAGGCATCGCCATCACATCCTCAAGGCCCTCAATCAGCCCCGGCACCTTCAACACAATGCGGCCTGACCCAGTTTCAATCGCGCCTGCTGCTATCAGACGGTTGTTTCGCTGTATCTGCCCGATCAATTCGTCAAATGACAGATTGTAGGTTTGAAATACTGTCGGATCGATCAGCACCTCCAAAAACTCAAACCGCTGCCCCCCGATTTCCGCCTCCAAGACCCCCTCAAGACCCTCGAACTCTTCCTGAAGCTGCTCTGCCAGCTTGTTCAGCGTCCGTTCTGGCACGGGACCAGACAGGATCGCCGTGATGATCGGGAAAAGGGCGGTATTGATCTCGGTAATAACAATGTCATTGGCATCTTCTGGCAACTCGGATTCCACGCGGTCCACGGCCTGACGCACCTTATCCAAGGCCTCGTCATTATCCCCGCCTGCTTTGAACTCCAGTTGGATGCTCGCAAACCCTTCGGAGGCATCCGACTTCATACTGTCCAGCCCTGCGATGGACGCAAACTCAGTCTCCATCGGTTCCAACAACAAGCGCTCGGCGTCAGAGGGGCTAATGCCGTCCAAACCCGTGGAAATATAGAAAAACGGCAAAGGGACTTCTGGGTTCGCCTCTTTGGGGATGGCACTGTAGGCAAAGGCACCCACAGCCAAAACCATCACAAGAGCCATGACCACGACACGCGCGCGCGAAAAGGCTGCGTCGATAATAACCTTCATTATTTTGGCTCCGCAGTCGCTGGCGCCACCGTTTCGCCCGCGTTAACATAGCCCTGACCAACAGTGATCACGTCCACCGCTTCTGGCAAACCAGTGACCCAAACACCGTCAAGCTGCGCCTTTACGATTGTGATCGGAAAGAAGGCGACAATATTTTCGGCATCAACAGTTTTCACGCCCAATGTCCCTTCGGTATCAAGCGACACGATAGAGGCGGGCAGAAAATGCGCAGTCGTCTCACCTGTCGGGATGACAACCTCGGCGGAAATACCCGCTGGAATGGCACCATCGTCATTGGCAACTTCGACTTCGGCAAGAAAAGTACGTGTTTCTGACGCTGCGGAGGAGCCTACAAATGTCAGCGTCCCTTCCCGTTCTTCTCCTGTGATGAAATTCACGGATGCCGCTTGGCCCACACTCAGACGGGTTAACGATTGCTGCGGCACCTGAATGGCAACAGTCAGCGGCGTAATGTCAACCAAACGCCCGACTTCGGCACCGACCGAGATGTATTCACCTTCGTTCAAATCAAGCGTTTCGATCCGCCCAGCAAACGGTGCTGTAATCGTCAACGCCTTGGCTTCTTGCGCAATCGCAGTGACTTGTGCTTGGGCCGAGGCAAGCGCCGCACGCGCCTGCGCCAAGCGGTCAGCGGTGGCCACGCCCCGTTCCAGCAGGCTGGCGGCATTGTCGAATTCACGCTGCGCACGCGCCAGCTCTTCTGCTGCGCGATTGGCGTCTGCGGTGTTATTGGTCGGGTCAAAACGCGCAATCACTGCGCCCGCGGCAACATCCTGCCCTTTGGAAACCAGAACCTCTGTAATGTCCCCCGCAGCTTCGGCACGCAGCATAGTGTCGCGATCAGGCTGTGCTTGCCCTTCCGCGCGGTAAAATTGCGTCACAGTTTCAGCAACGGAGGCAACAACAGCAACGGAAACAGGTTTGGGGTCTTCGCGTTTGGTGACGGGTTGTTCGTCCTCTGACGGCAAGACAAACCCGCTCCCCATCCATGCTACAATCCCAAGCACCAAGAAGCCCGCAATCCATGTCGAACGAGAAGCCCCTTTATCAGAGCTGAAGGTTAAATCCTGTCTAGATGGCTCGCTTGCATCTGTTTGCCCCTCGGATGCTCGCCCTGATAGGGTTTCTGTCGGCTTACTGGTCAACTGTCGGTTCCTCAAACGCGGCCGATGGTGGCCCCTTGCTGTGAAAGACTTAGCGCCAGCATTGCATCAAAGGAAACATACATGACTTCGCAAAGAGGTCATGTGTGGTTTCAACATCAATGGCAGGTACGGCGCTTCGTTCCCAAAAATACTCCACCCTATATAGGGCTAAATCACGCATTTCCAATTCGCCCAAAAATTAACTGCGTCAATCTTCAAAAAGGTCACAGTTTCAAAAGTGATCAGCAACACAAGCCTTCCATCAGCCCGAAGATGTACTGAGCCCCATATTACCCAGCGTAATCCGTACCGGGCCAAAGGTGACATTGACCGACATGGACGGTGAGGCGTTGCGAAACCCGCGCATTACGGCAATGGCTGTCGGTGAAGACCCGGCCAGAAAATGGTTGCCCCCGCTGCCCCCTGCTTCTGTCAAATCAATAACCAAAATCCCCAAATCCCCAAGCAAGTCTAAATCATCAACCGTTCCTAGCCGCTGTCGACCGCCTGAAAGACCTGCTGATATTTTCAACAACCGATCATTTTTAGCGACGGCAACGGTAAAGGGCTGCGGCAACGGCGCAAGGCTGCGTGCCTGCATCTTGAACAAATCAATGTCGATGTCAGGAGATATAAGCACGACATTCGCCAGTCGGTCCAATATCTTCCGGTCGCCTTGCAACGCAATCTGGCGCAGCGCTTCCATAACCAGAAAACCGCCCATAGAATGACCAACGATGGCTAGTTTTGGCTGATCGTGCTGCAAAAGCCGCAACAACGTTTCAACCAACCCGTCGCGCGCGTGCAGCGCACTATCCCGATCTTCGGTATAGGCCAAAGCATGTGCCGCAGACGCCCAAGCAAAGTGAATTTGCGGCCCTTTCATATCATAGTCCCAAGCAATCTGGGCCTGTCGATAAACACCTTCGGCGAAATTCGTGTTATAGCCGTGGACAAACAGCACAGCCTCTTGCGCCCCATGCGCTTGCTCGCGAACGGCGCCAGCAAGCGCCTCAAGATCGGGCAGCAACTGTGCGCCCACCAATGCAAAGTGTTTTTGCGGATCGGGGTTGTTCCCAGAGGGCCATTCAATGTGGCCTGTTTGATGCACAGGCGGAATTGAGACTGCGAGCTGGGCAAATTGCGCGCTATCCGCACGGTCTGCCCCATAGGCAATCGGTGCGGGATCAGCAACGCGTAAGGTCGCGACCAATAGCTGCTGTACCCCTGTCGCATCTTCAGCATCTGCGCGCCCGAATTGCCCACGTGGACTGCACGCAGCTAAGCCGCTGGCGGCCAAATAGGTAAGGAGAGCACGTCGGTTATTCATATTGCCGTCCACCCAAGGGACACCCTTTTCTGCGCTAACTCGCCCCAGCTATCACATTGTAATAATGATGTAAAATTCCTCATGCTCCTCAATCGTTAGATTTGAACACACAATCGGGAACCTGCGCTGCACAAACTGTGGCTCAAATAAGGAAATATTATGACATCTCCTCCTATCTTGTCCTCAACTTGATTTTCTTGACCGCGAATCTTTCATCAAATGCTGACGAAAGCCGAGCGCCGCAAATAGGTGTATAGTCTTATGAGTGTCGATATTTCCACGAACAGCCTCTATGAATATAATGGCGATCTTACTTCTCTGCTGAACCTGTCTATTCTCCCCGATGTCTCCGGCCCTATGTCAGGCACCATAACTGATGATAACGGGCTACTGGGTACAGGCACCCCAACCACAGTCACTATTGGTGGTGTGGAATCCGAAATTGTTTACATCGGTGCCGGAACAGTTTCTCTCACCATCGCGTTCATCACGCTCGACAGTCGCGAGATTGCGGCGTTTTCCATTGATGGTCAAATCTATCTCTACGCTCCTGACGGGTTTTCGTTGCTAGCCGGCGTCGTTGCGACCTTTGAATTTAATGAAGGCGTTCCCTTCAGGTTGTACGATGGGGCTGTGGATGGTTCGGATATTGGTCAAACCATGGGCTTTGGGTACTCCGATGTCGATGGTGACAGCATCACCACGGGCGCCGACACGATTTTTGGCAACGGGGGCTCGGATTACATTTCGGGGCTTGCCGGGAATGATCTGATTATCGGCGGCACTGGCAACGATACGGTATTAGGTGGCACCGGAAATGACACTATTCACGGCGATGAAGGTGACGATTCTCTTTTAGGCGGCGACGGCGCGGATTCCATCGAAGGCGGCATCGGGGATGATACGATCGATGGTGGCGCTGGAAACGACACCCTCTATGGAGACGAAGGTAACGACACCATAAATGGCGGCGCGGGCGACGACGCCATTTATGGTGGCGACGGCAACGACGTTTGGCGTGATAGTGGTGAGAATGGGGGATCTGATACCGTTTATCTTGAGGACGGCGATGATTATGCTGAGGTTGGATACCTCATCACCGGTGTCCCCGAAATTGTTGATGGCGGCAGCGGGAATGACACCATCGCCTTGGATGCGGCGATTACAAACACCCTCGACTTGGACCTTACCTTAAATGATGATGGGACCAGCAGCTCTACCTCGATTGGCAGCGTAATTTCCAATTTCGAAAATGTCCGCGGTAATGCGGGCGAAAACCAGATCGCGGGCAACATGCTCGGCAACCAAATCTGGGGTCTCGCGGGCGATGACTCTCTGAGTGGTGGTGGGGGCAGCGACACGCTTTCTGGTGGCGATGATAACGACACAATTGATGGTGGCGATGGTAACGACCTCATCTATGGGGGCACGGGCGATGATAGCCTAACCGGCGGTGACGGTGATGATCAGTTTTTCTATTCTAACGGTGCCGATACAATTTCCGATTTTGGCACCGATGACAGTGGTTCTGTCGATGACGGCGACCAAACAAACAACGACTTCATCAACTTAAGTGGATTTTATAACGGCACGAGCACGGCATCCGTAAACAGCGCCGACGCAGATCCAAGCAATGACTTTGCTGGGGCGCTAGAAATGTTGCGCGCAGACGCCGCAGACGGGCGCATCGACGCCGTCATCGGGGGAGTAGATTACAGTGCCCTGATTGGCGACATAGATTTAACCCTGCTTTCAGGAGGGTCTGCCGTTACCGGGGCGGATTTGACCTTTGACAATACGGGTGTATCAGGCGCGGGCGTCGGATCAGACGGGATCGTCAGCGGAACAGGTGGCAACGACACAATTGACGTAAGCTATACCGGCGATCCTGACGGCGATATGGTCGATGCGAACGACAACGCCGCTGGTAACAATGATGATATTATTGATGCTGGCGATGGCGACGACTTTATTATCGCTGGTGAAGGGGATGACTTCGTTCTGGGTGGCACCGGTGTCGATACTATTTATGGCGGCGACGGCAATGATCAGATCGATGCTGGCGAAGACGCGGGCATTGTGTCTGGCGGGGATGGCGGTGACGTCATTCAGGTTTTCGGCGGAACCCGTGCAGATGAGATCGACGGCGGCAGCGGGATCGACTATTTCTTTATCGTACAGGTTGATACCTCTGGCAGCGCAAATCTGGGTCTAATCGCGGGCGGCGATGGCAGTGACTTCATCGATGTCATTGATTCAGACATCGGCGAAATCTACGGCTCGGACATAAGCGGTACCGATCTTGGCGGTGCCGGATATGATACGTTTAACATTTATGGCGACAGTTCCGTTGACCTCATTTGGACCGGATATTCCAGTGATGAAACGGGCGGCACGGATTTCATCACCATCTCGGACACTTCCACTGTCGACCAAGTCTCGATCACCACGCTAGATCAAGACGTCGCCATCACAATCAACGACCAAGGACAATTGGGGAATGATACGTCCAATCCGACCGTCGACGGCTGGAGTGGCGCACAGACAGTTACGGTCAACGACAACGGTGTGATTGACGGCTCTGGCTCGTTCGATTTAGGGGCTGGTAATGATACCATCACGTTTAACGACGCGTCGACACTCGACACAGTGCTGGATGCGGGCCTTGGCGATGACCAGATCGCATTTCAGGGCAATGCCACTGCCCAAGCCAATGTGCTGGGCGGCGATGGCAATGATGTCATCATCTTCGCCGGCACCGCCACAACCACAGGTAACATCCAAGCAGGCGTGGGCGATGACCTGATCTTTGCAGGTATCTCGGATGACGTTATTTACGGCGATTCAGGCAATAACACCCTTTCTGGCGGTAGCGGCGATGATACGATCTACAGCGGTACGGGTGACGACGAGGCCCTTGGTGGCAGCGGCGACGACGTGTTCATTGCCACGGGTGCGCTATCGGACAATGATACCATCACAGGCGGTGAATCCGGCGAAACCACTGGCGATACGATCGATTATTCTGGCGTTACCGATAACCTGACGGTTGCCTACTCTGCGCTTGAGACCGGCACGATCTCTGGCGGGGCCGGTACGCATACCTTCAGTGAAATCGAGAACCTCATCTTGGGCAGCGGCGACGACACGGTTGTCGGGGCTGCGGGTGCTGACAACATCGATGGCGGCGCAGGGGATGACAGCCTCACTGGGGGCGATGGCGATGACACTCTTCTAGGCGGGGCGGGTAACGACACCCTTTCAGGCGGGGCAGGTGCCGATTCACTTGTAGGGGGCACAGGGGATGACACCTTTACTTACAATGACGGAGATGGTGCTGATACGATTTCAGATTTTGGCACCGATGACAGCGTACCAACTGAAGACGGTGATCCAACCAACAATGATTTTGTCGATCTCAGCAGCTTCTATGATGCCGCATCTCTTGCAGCGGTAAACGGGTCTGACGCCGACCCGAGCAATGATTTCACACATGCGCTGCAAATGTTGCGTTCTGACGCAGCTGACGGGACAATCGACGGCATCATCAACGGTGTCGATCATAGCGCATTGATCGGTGATATTGATCTCACCCTGCTTTCGGGTGGCGCGGCGGTTACAGGCGGTGACCTTACCAATGATAACACCGGTGTGGTTTGTTTCACATCCGGCACAGCAATCCGCACGCCGCGCGGCGATGTCCTGATCGACGAGTTGAAAGTTGGGGATTCGGTCACCACGATGGATAATGGGCCCCAGCAAATCCGCTGGATTGGCACCCGTGAGCTGAAACAGCCAGAACTAAACCAGAATCCGAGCCTGCGCCCCATCCTTTTCCCCAAAGGGGTTATGGGGGCCGAGCGTGATCTTTTGGTTTCACCGCAACATGGCATGTTATTTCGAAGCACCCAACATCTGGCACGCGCCAAACATCTGACAACCAGCGAAAAGCAGGTCCGCGTTGCCAATGGTAAACGTGAGGTCACATACATCCACTTGATGTTCGATGCCCATCAAATCATCTTTGCGGAAAATGTCCCATCCGAAAGCTTCTTCCCCGGTCCAATGGCCTTCAAAATGCTGAGCCACTCCGCCCGCCAAGAGGTATTGGAAATCTTTCCTGAACTTGGGCAAATCACAGATAGGACCTCAGCGTTTACGGCCTACGGAATGTTGGCGCGTGAGTTTTCAAATGATAAAAACGTCCTATGCCGTTAGATGCGTAGGCACTTCGCCACACGGGTTTTTATGCTTCCAGCAACCCTCGGTGGAAGCATAAAACCAAATATGCCTGCACACTTGGCCATGAAACAATGCGTAAGCGGCATTCTGACAGGCATGACCCTCAGCAAAGACAACAGGTTGACCCAAGCCCCGGCGCAACACTATCACAAAAAGAAACTGCTGCGCCCTATCGGCTTCTTGTACGCCTCAGAGCACGGCGATAAGTGGAGATCATGACAGCATCACACCCCGCAAGACAGCTCACCGTACGCGGTGCCTATAACATCCGCGATCTGGGCGGCTATACAACCGCCCAAGGCACGCCCGTTCCGTGGCGGAATTTCTTGCGCGCCGATTGCCTACACCGATTGGACAAAGGTGAACCCGAGCGCTTGCATTTCGAAGGCCTCTGTATGGTTGTGGACTTGCGCACAGCGCGTGAAGTCCGCGATGCGCCCAGTTGTCTGGAAGGTATGCGAGGGGTTGATTGGGTAAACCTGCCGCTCTTTGATGCGCTGTCCCCAGCCGCACTGGCCGAGGTAGATGTGCCAGAAGGCGGTCATCCGCTGCTGACCATGTACATCACTGCCGTTGAAACACGGGCAGAGGCGATCACCAACATCCTGAACCGAATTGCGCAGGTGGAACAGGGTACAGTTCTCTTCAACTGCACCGCAGGCAAAGACCGCACTGGCGTGATTGCTGCACTCTTGCTGGGTTTGGCTGGCGTGTCCCATTCGGACATCATCACCGACTACGCTCTGACAGAATCCCTGATCCCCGAATTGGTTTCCGAATTCCTTAGCCTGTCGCGGAGCAATGGTGGCGACGTACAAGCCTATGCAACGCTGCTGGAAAGCCCAGCGGATGCAATGGCCGGATTGTTGGCGCATCTGGATGCCAACTACGGCTCTGTCACGGGTTACCTAGACCATATTGGCGTACCTCTAGAGACTTTATCCCGCCTACAGGATCGCCTAGGTCTAAACGACAGCCATTAACGGCGATTTTTTGCGAAAGCTCGGTCAAAGGAACTTTTACTCTAATCCTTTTGCCCCGCATAAGCATGCGCCACCCCCCGAAAGGCCATATCGACAGCGTCGCAACACGGCGCAATGACACCCTGTGTCCGCAAAGCCGCTTGATACTGCTCTGCCACCGCAGCTTCTCCGATGATCGCAACATTTTGGCCCAGCCAGTAAGGCCGCGCAGCCGCCATTTCCATCCCGATCCACATGCCTGACAGGCGCGCCCGCGCCTTGGCGGGATTATGCCCCACCAGCCGCTCTTCTGCATGTAGGGAAAACAGCGCCGCGACCGCGCGTTCGGGACGTGACATTGCGTCAGACAATGCAACTTCGAACGCGGCATCGTCCCAACCTGTACCTTCCAGCGCACGGCTTAAAGCAGAGTCCGCTGCCAGCATCTCAATCACCTCACCGGTCATAAAGGTCTGAAAGCTCACAACTTCGCCAGCACTGATGTGAACCCAATTGCTACGCGCACCAGCCAAGCACAATACCCCGTCCCATTCAGGATTGGCCGCAAGAAACCCCAAAATCTGTGCCACCTGCCCGTCCATGACATCTGCGGGCTGCGTCTGCGCCATGCCATCAAGGCACATCACAGCAACACGCGGATCGATTTCTTGCAACGGCACAAAACTACTTGGCGGCACAGCCGGAACATTCACAAGATTCAACGCGCTTGGCCCAGCAAAAAGAATGGGTAAAACGCTGTTCTCTTCTAAAAAGGGGGCAAGCATTTGCAACAGCGAACCTGTGTACGATGCCGTTGTGAGCGTTTCACTCATGTCGGTGACTGCGCCCGCATTGTGCACGCGCAGATGCAGGGTCTTGCCGATCAAAACTGCCGCGGCCCATCTATCGTCGTTCATATCACACCCATTGTTTGTCGCGCTGACCGTACCTTGTGTCTGGGGGGGCAGCAACGGGCAGCCGCATCAGAATTTAGCTGCTGCACGCTTGCCCTCAGGAGCGATAGCCTCCAATGTCGCCACAACAGCCAGAGACGGCTTCAAGAGGGCAAAACATGACACAAACCACACTCCGCCAGCACCTACAGGCACAACAAACCGACACCGATTTAATGATCCTGATGGAAGACATCGCCACAGCTTGCCGCATGATCGCGGACCGTGTGCGCCATGGTGCTTTTGCTGGTGTTCTAGGGGCCGCAGAGACCGAGAATATTCAGGGCGAAACACAAAAAGAACTGGATGTCATTTCTGACGAGGTATTCCAGCAGATTGTCGGCGGCAACCCGTCACTGGCCGCGCTGGTATCTGAGGAAGTGGATGAAGTGAACTGGCGCAAAGAAGCGCCCCAAGCGGGCGATTTTGTCGTTTATTACGATCCGCTGGATGGGTCATCTAATCTAGATGTGAACCTGTCCGTTGGTACTATTTTCTCCATCGTCCGTCTGGATGCCGCCATTTCGCCCCAAGCAGATGCCGTCAAGATCAAAGGCACTGAACAGGTCGCAGCGGGTTATGCCATTTATGGCCCCTCTACGGGTCTGGTAATCACAACAGGTCAAGGCGTCGATGGCTTTACTCATCACCCTGGATCAGGTGAGTTTTTGCTGACCCAGCCAGAAATGAGCATCCCTGCCGAGACACAAGAATTTGCAATCAACGCGTCGCGCTATGACATGTGGGACACCCCTATTCGCGGTTACATCGACGATTGCCTACGCGGCGCAAACGGTCCGCGCGGTAAGAAATTTAACATGCGCTGGTGTGCTTCGATGGTGGCAGATGTCCACCGTATCCTGACACGGGGCGGCGTGTTTTTATATCCTGCGGATAGCGGCAACGCGGCACAGGGCGGTAAATTGCGCCTGATGTATGAGGCAAACCCGATGGGTATGTTGGTTGAGCAAGCTGGCGGTGCCTCATCAACAGGCACGGGCCGCATCCTCGAAGTTGCCCCCACAGGCCATCACCAGCGGGTGCCAGTGATCCTTGGATCACGCGATGAGGTCGCTGTGATCGAAGGATATCACAAAAAGTAGCGCCTATTCCGCCTCGTCGAGGCCTTTGGCAACTTGGCTATGGCCTTGCAAAATATCGCTGTGGATCGCTTCGCCCACTGCTTCATAGTCGCCATCACGCAACGCACTGATGGCGACTTCGTGCATATCGGGCAGCTCTTCCGTCTGGGCCTGTTTTACCATCACGCGCAACGACGGACCAATCCGCAGCCAGTGTGACGCCGCCGTTGCCATCAGAATTTCCGCCTCTGAATGGGCATAAAGCGCCCAATGGAACCTATGATTATGGCGCAGGTAGGATTGGATATCCCCTGCTGCAAGCGCCGCATTCACGTGAGAGTCGATTTCTTCCAACGCGTCGATGTCGGCAGACTCCATGCCCACTGCAGCCAAACGCGCGATCTGCGGCTCAATCCCTGTGCGGGCGTATGTCAGTTCTTGCAACTGTTCGATCGTCAGTTCAGGCACCATGATCCGGCGGTTATCACTTGCGCGCAATGCCCCTTCCGCTGTCAAACGGCGAATGGCTTCGCGGGCGGGCGTAATGCCTGCATCCAGCCGCTCAACAATACCTTGAATGGTCACAGCTTCACCCGGCAACAACTCTCCGAATAGGATCAGATCACGGGCTTTGCGGTAGATAATTTCATGTGAGGGTAGCGAGGAGGTTAGGGTCATAATGTGCCTGTGACTGTGACTGTGACTGGTAAAGTATCATGGCAAAGATTGATCCCTTTGACCATGGCGATCAGACGCTCAGCGTTGCGCGCACGGCGCGGCCCCATGCGGCATAACGATCTTCGCGGGTGCTTTCATCCATTTGCGGCGCAAAGGTCTGTTGCAACGCCCACGCTTTGGCAAAGCCCTCCATCTGAGGATAGAGCCCCGCCCGCTGGCCTGCCAGCCATGCCACACCCAATGCGGTTGTTTCCGTGATATGCGGACGGTCCACAGGCGCACCTGTGATGTCTGCTAAAAACTGCATCGCCCAATCGCTGGCTGCCATGCCACCGTCCACACGTAATGTCGGATCGGCATCATGGCTTTTCCAATCGGCATGCATGGCCTCAAGCAAGTCACGCGTCTGAAAACCGACGCTTTCCAATGCGGCGCGTGCCATCTCGGCAGGGCCGGTTGCACGTGTCAGGCCAAAGGCCGCGCCACGGCAATCAGGGTTCCAATAAGGCGCACCTAATCCGGTAAAAGCAGGCACTAATATGACGTTTTGCGATCTATCCGATTGCTCTGCTAAGACACTGGTTTCGGCGGCATCGCCGATCACGCCCAGCCCGTCCCGCAGCCATTGCACAACGGCACCCGCCACAAAGATTGAGCCTTCCAGTGCATATGTCGGCACACCGTCCAACTGATAGGCGATGGTTGTCAGCAAGCGGTGTTTGGACGCCACGGCGGTTTTCCCCGTGTTCAGCAACGCAAAACACCCCGTGCCGTAGGTGGATTTCAACATCCCCGGCTCAAAGCACGCTTGCCCGACGGCAGCGGCCTGTTGATCCCCCGCCACCCCGAAAATCGGAATCGCCGCCCCCAGTATGTCAGGATCAGTCTTGCCAAAATCGGCAGCGCAATCTTTGACCTGCGGCAGCATCTCCATGGGAATATCCAACAAGGCGCAGATGTCTTTGCTCCAGACACCTTTGTGAATGTCATAGAGCATCGTACGTGCGGCATTTGTCGCGTCAGTCACATGGGCACGGCCCCCCGTCAGGTTCCAGATCAGCCAACTGTCTACTGTGCCGAATTTCAGCAACCCTGCCCGCGCCTGATCCCTTGCGCCTTCATGATGATCTAGAATCCATTTCAGCTTTGTCCCTGAAAAATAGGGATCCAGCAGCAGACCTGTTTGCTCAGCAACCAATTCTCCATGCCCAGCCTCTTGCAAAGCATGGCACATATCTGCGGTGCGGCGGTCCTGCCAAACGATAGCATTGCCAATAGCCGCGCCTGTCTCGACATTCCAAACCACGGTGGTTTCGCGCTGGTTTGTGATTCCGATCGCGGCGATATCCGCTGCAGTACAATCAGCCGTTTCCAACACCTCACGGCAGGTGGCCAGCGTGGAGCGCCACAGGTCTTGGGGATCATGCTCCACCCAACCGGATTGCGGGAAATGTTGCGCAAACTCCTGTTGTGCGGTGGCGGCAACCTTCAGGTCTGCGTCAAATATAATCGCACGCGAAGAGGTAGTGCCCTGATCAATGGCCAGAATATTGTTTGCGGTCATGAGGCCTCCTTTACGCCACGCATAAAGACATCAAGCGCAGCAATTTGGGCGTTGTCCATCCGCAGTCCCAATTTTGACCGCCGCCAAATGACATCATCCGACGTGGTGGCATACTCGTAGGTCATCAGATAACGGACTTCAGCTTCGGTCAATGTCGCCCCGAATTCCTGCCCCAAATCCTCAGCCGTCTTGGCATCGCCCAAAACAATCTGCGCATGAGTACCATAGGCGCGAAACAATCGTTTGGCCCATTTTTCTGTCAGGAAAGGGTATTCACTAAGCAGCGCAGCAATCCTTGTACCCACCTCTGCCACAGGGAAATCCCCCCCAGGCAAAGCAACGCCAGCGGTCCATTTCGGCTCTAACGTTGGGATATAGGGTAATAGCTTGTCCATCGCGTCTTCGGCCAACACGCGGTAGGTTGTGATCTTGCCGCCAAATATATTCAGGATAGGCGCACCCGCGTCATCAACCTTGAGCACATAATCACGCGTCGCAGCAGTGGCCGATGTCGCCCCGTCATCATAGAGCGGGCGCACGCCTGAATAGGTCCAGACCACATCATCAGCGGAAATGTTACTCTCGAAATACTGGTTCGCAAATTGAATCAGGTAATCCCGTTCCTCTGGCGTACATTCAGGCGCTTTGGACGGGTCATCATGTTCGGCATCTGTTGTACCGATCAGGGTGAAATCTGTCTCATAGGGTATGGCGAAGATAATCCGCCCGTCGCTACCTTGGAAGAAATAGCATTTATCGTGATCGTAAAGGCCTTTGGTCACAATATGTGACCCCCGAACCAGCCGAACACCCTCGGTCGAATTAACGCGCACTTTGGTTTGAATAATATCGCCTACCCAGGGGCCCCCAGCATTAACAAGAATACGTGCGTGATGGGTTTGCAGCCCATATGGCCCCTCTGTCTGTACCTCCCACAGGTCACCCACACGCGCAGCCGAGATGACTTTGGTCTGCGTCATGATTTGTGCGCCGCGATCTTGTGCATCCCGTGCATTCAGCACCACCAAACGGCTGTCCTCAATCCAGCAATCGGAATACTCAAACGCATGTTCAAATCGCGCCTCTAGCGGGGCACCTTCAGCGGTGTTGCGCAATTTCAACGTACGTGTAGCAGGCAGCAAACTGCGCCCGCCAAGGTTGTCGTACATGAACAAGCCAAGCCGGATCAGCCAAGCAGGCCGCCGCCCCCGCATCCACGGCATCACCACGTTCAGAATTTTCGAAGTGGGCGTTTCCCCTTCAAAGCGCATGTCCCGGTGGTACGGCAGCACAAACCGCATTGGCCAAGAAATATGCGGCATCGCACGCAGCAAAACCTCGCGCTCCTTCAGGGCGTGACGGACCAGATTAATCTCAAAATATTCCAGATAGCGTAGCCCGCCATGGAACATCTTGGTCGAGGCAGAAGACGTGGCTGACGCCAGATCGTTCATTTCGGCCAGCCCCACGCTTAACCCGCGTCCGGCCGCGTCACGGGCAATACCGCAGCCGTTCACGCCCCCACCAATGATAAAGAGATCAAATGGCTGGGCACTATTGGGGGAATTGTGCATGAGATTGCCTGTCTTGTGACGAAAAATTTAAGGGCCAGCTTCCATACAGAAGCCTTACCGCGACCATACAACATGAGTGACCATAGTACAGATCACAGCGGGCCGGATATTTCGTTTAAGGGATCGAAAGGCCAGATTTGAACAAAAAATCCGATCAAATCTGGCTGTCTCTTTAGCTGCGTGGCGCGCCCGACGGTGTGCCTTTTGCCCCGATGTCCCAGAACAGACCAGCCATCAGGCGCAACGCATCACGGCTGAGGGACTTTAGCACATGCTCATTCGGCGCATGTTGTGAGCAGCTGCGGTAAGAATGAGGCACCCAGACTGTCGGCAAACCAAGGATGTCGGTGAAACTGTCATTAGGCAGCGATCCGGCAAGGTTCGGAAGGACATGCGGCTGTTTGCCTGTGGTCTGCACAATCGAATCCGTCACAAACCCCACCCAAGGGTGACTGGGGTCCAAACGTGTTGCGGCGAAGAATCCGCGGTCATGGGGGATGATTTTGACGGCTTCAAACCCATGCGCATCCAAATGGCGGCGTAGCGCGGGCAGAATTTCTTCTGGCGTTGTGCCAACCACGTAACGCAATTGGCACGTTGCGCGCGCAACATCGGAAATCGCGTTTACGGGCGCTTCTGGCACACCGCTTTTCATCGCCAACACGGCAAAGCTGTTCCAACCATAAGCGCGCTCAGCGGGGGATAGGCTTGCTTCGCCCCAATCTGTATCAATGGCAGGACCATCACTGCCCTCAATTGGCAACCCGTCCAGCGCAGCACGGACACTGTCGGTCAAGCTATCTGGACGCCATTCAGCAATCTGGATTTGTCCGCGCTTGTCGGTGATGCAGGCCAAAGCATGGGCCAAAATCATCGCGGGATCGGCCAGCAGGCCACCCCAGTTGCCCGAATGATGCGCCCCTTCGCGCAGGTTCAGTTCCAGATCAAAGGTAACCCCACCGCGCGACCCCATGAAAACAGTCGGCACATCCGGTTGCAAACGTGGTCCATCAGAGGCAATCAATACATCAGCAGTCAGGCGGTCTTTGTGGCTGTGAAAAACCTCGGCAAGGCCGCTAGAGCCTACTTCTTCGCTCATCTCGATGACAATGCGGGTATTGAATCCCAAGGTGCCGCGTACAGACAGCACGGCCTCCAACGCTGCGATATTGATCAGATGCTGACATTTGTTATCAGCGCTGCCCCGCCCATAGAGCCGGTCACCTTCTTCGATCAATTCAAACGGCGACAACCCCTCACGCCACATGCCCTCTTGGGCACGGATCACGTCGCCATGGCCATAAGTGAGAATGGTCGGCAGATCGTCGTCCTCGCGGCGTTCGCCAATCAGTAACGGACCACCACGGGGATCGGGGTTTTGGATGATCTCGGTGCCAAATCCCATCTTCTCCAACCGTGGTTGGATCGCCTCAACCAGATACCGCACCAGTTCTGGGGCTGCCTCGGGATTCTGGCTTTCGGTAGGGTATGCCACAAGCGTTCCAAGTTCGCTTTGGAATTTGCCTGTCTCGAAATAGTCGGTGATTGCATCAATAGCAGCATCGCGGGTCATGGTATTAATCCTCTAGTTCCAGTGCGGTATCACCCCAAGGTGACATGATTTCAGTACAACCCGTGTTTGTATCGCCGTCACGCATCACCCCTGCTGGGCAGGCAAAGGCATAAGGAAACACGCTACGCGGTGCTGTGGTCACATCATGATCTGCACGCAAACGGTCCAAAACCTCTGGCGCATGTGCCTCATCTGCGACGACGGACTGAGCGCCTGAAACGTCAATACGCGGATGGTGGAACGCATCGCCCACGCCCATCCCGTAATCCGCCACAAAGGACGCCATTTGTGTCATGGCAGATACGATCTTGCGGCCACCAGAGGCACCGAACGCGAATTTTTTATCGCCTTTTTCACCCAAGATAGGGCAGACATTCATCAAGCAGCGTTTGTCAGGCCCAAGTGAATTCGGGCGGCCTTGAGCCGGATCGAACCACATGATGCCGTTGTTCATCAAGAAACCAGTTGAGGGCGAAACGACACGGCTCCCAAAGATAGACAGCAGCGTTTGTGTCTGTGAAACCATGTTGCCGTCTTTATCCACAACCGAGAAATGCGTTGTGCATCCAGGGGCTTCGGGGCTTTCGCCATCGTCGCCCATCGTGCCCAACCGCGCCGCATAGGCCGCGTTCAAAGCATCCGCATAGGCGGCAAAGGCGCTTGGCTTATCGCTCAGGTCGCGCTGTTCGATGTCACCCATCGCATGGGCAAATGTCGGACCAGCAGTCAGCCCGTCCATCACATGGAACTGTGCATCACGGTAGCCAAAGCTGAGCGGTTTTTGAATTTGGGCGTTGTAAGCTTGCAAGTCTTCGCGGCTCAGGTAGCCCCCTTTGTCTTGCACGTCTTGCGCCATGGCCGCGCCAAGATCGCCGTCATAAAGCGCGCGTGCGCCTTCGCGTGCGATGATGTCCAGACTGTCTGCCATGCGGCTTTGATCCAACCGTTTCTCAGCCAGCGCCGTCCAGCCAGAGATGGTAGGCCATTGCCCGTCTTCAAGGAAAAGCGCTGCCGCGTCTGGGTCTTTGGCCAACATCCGCGTCACCGAAGCGATGCACAATGCCGCGTACCAATCCACTTGCAGGCCTTCGCGTGCATAAGCCACAGCAGGGGCCAGCAGTTCGGCCCATGGCAACTTGCCATACAGCCCATGCACTTTACCCAAACCATCCACAACACCCGGCACGGCGATGGCTTTGGCACCCTGCACGTTCACATCCCCAACAACTTTGTCCCAAGGGAACAAATCCCCTGCTTTGCCATCACCGGAC
The DNA here is from genome assembly GCF_014196805.1 of Sulfitobacter undariae. Taxonomy (GTDB): domain Bacteria; phylum Pseudomonadota; class Alphaproteobacteria; order Rhodobacterales; family Rhodobacteraceae; genus Sulfitobacter; species Sulfitobacter undariae. Next base: position 20,910 of record NZ_JACIEI010000014.1, read on the forward strand.
AAAGGGAAATCCTCAACACGCAGACCTTTTGGCGAACGCATGCCATGGTTCACAGCAACGGCTTTGCCCTCACCTGCGCGCCACAGCATCATTGCACCGCCCCCCGCAGGGCCACTCATCCATGGTTCTAGTACCCCGATCACAAACGATGTTGCCACTGCCGCATCAACGGCATCACCGCCTGCGCGCAGCACCGCTGCGCCTGCTTCGGCTGCAAGGCGGTGCTGTGCAGATACGACACCACCTTTTGTCTCAATGACGGTTTTGGTTGTTTGCATCGTACGTGACAGGCTGGAGGCCATGGGAGGTTCCTTTGGTTTTAGACAGTAAGGTCCGCGCTATACATTGGGCTGTCGGGATCATGCAGGTGACATTCTACATGGCCACTATCGCGCGGGATCGGCGTAGGGACGCAGGTCTTGCAATGCGCTTGCGCAAACGGGCAGCGCGGGTGGAAATGGCAGCCCGAGGGCGGTGCAATCGGATTTGGATAGGCCGCGCCCAATTGCGTATCAGGCACACCTTTGGATGGATCGGGCGTAAGAACAGAATTAAGCAAAGCCCGCGAATACGGGTGGCGCGGCTCTTCAAACAAATCAGTGACGTTTGCTTCCTCAACGATGCGGCCCAGATACATCACAGCGACACGTGTCGCCAAATGCTCAACCACAGCCAAATCATGGCTGATAAACAGATATGTCAGACCAAATTCTTCCCTTAAATCATTGAGAAGGTTCAAAATTTGGCTTTGGACAGACACATCAAGCGCCGATGTAGGTTCATCGCAAATCACGATTTCAGGCCGCATGATCAAGGCGCGGGCGATGGCGACACGCTGGCGTTGACCGCCTGACATCTGGCTGGGATATGTGTTGAGAACACGCGCGGGCAGGCCGACCATGTCCAACGTTTCACGCACAGACTTTGCACGGCTGTTTGCATCACCGATGCCATGCACACGCAGCGGCAGTGAGACAATATCAGCAATGGTTTTACGCGGGTTCAAGGATGAATAGGGATCCTGAAAGATTGGCTGGATGCGGCGTGCCAGTGCCAAACGGTCCTGACCGCCAATCGCTTCGCCTTCAACCAAAACCTGACCCTCGGTCGGGGCCTCAAGGCCCAGCAGGATTTTGGCCAGCGTGGATTTGCCACAACCGGATTCCCCCACAAGGCCCAAAACCTCGCCTTTGTTCAGCGTGAGCGACACATCATTCACAGCTTTCAGCGGCTTTGGTTTGCCAAACATCCCCTGTTTGACGCTATAGGTTTTAGCGACGTTTTTAAGCTCCAATACGGGCGTGTTCATGCCAGCTCTCCTTCGGCATTAAGTGCCCCATCGGGATAGATGCACAAGAATTCATGAGGTGCCTCACCGCGTTCGGGGATCGCTTCGCGGCAGGTGTCAGTGGCATGCAAGCACCGTGTGCGGAAGGCGCAGCCAGAAACTTCGCCCACCAATGACGGGACAATACCCGGAATAGTGCCCAGAGGTTTGCCGCGCTCGGTCTTGCCCGGTTGCGGGATACAGCGCAGAAGACCACGTGTGTAAGGATGCATCGGCTGGCCGAAGACATCAGAAGCAGGGCCGGTTTCTACCAACTCACCCGCGTACATCACGCCGACTTTGTCAGCCACACGCGCAACAACACCAAGGTCGTGGGTGATTAGGATCATCGCCACATTCATTTCACGCGTCAGCTCAACCAGCAGGCTGAGGATTTGCGCTTGAATGGTCACGTCCAGCGCGGTTGTGGGTTCATCCGCGATAATCAATTCCGGTTCACACATCAGCGCCATCGCGATCACAACACGCTGGCGCAAACCGCCAGAGAGTTGATGTGGATATTGGCTCAGACGGCTTTCGGCGGCAGTGATGCCAACCTTTTCCAACAGCTCAATGGCACGCGCACGCGCCACTTGATGGCTGACCTTACGGTGCAAGCGCAGCGCTTCAATCAACTGATCACCAATGGTGTAGGCAGGGTTCAGCGAGGTCATCGGCTCTTGAAAGATCATCGCAATCCGGTCGCCGCGCAGGGTACGCATTTGGCGGTTGGACGCTTTGGTCAATTCAATCCCGTTGAAATCCATACGTTCGGCGCTGCGGCGGATATTTTTATCCAGCAAACCCATGATCGCAAGCGATGTCAGTGACTTACCTGATCCGCTTTCACCCACGATACACAAGGTTTCGCCGCGATGAAGATCAAAATCGATGCCACGCACCGCATGGAGCATTCCGCTAGCCAGCGGAATATCCAAGGCCAGGCCGCGCACGCTCAGAAGTGGTTTTTCGGTTTCCTGTGTCATCATCAGCTCCGGCTATCTGGGGCAGTTACATCGCGCAGGCCATCGCCCATGAGGTTGATCGCCAAAACAAGGACAAACAACACAACACCGGGGATCAGGACCAACCATGGCTCAAACAACATCATGTTTTTACCTTCACTGACCATCAGGCCCCAACTGGGTGTGGGGGGCTGAACGCCCAGCCCGAGAAAGGACAGCGTCGCCTCTAGCAAAATCGCATGGGCCATTTCCAGCGTCACGATCACAATCAGATTGTTTACGATGTTCGGCATGATTTCCGACAGAACAACACGGGAAGTGGAGGCGCCGATAGCTTGCGCCGCAGCCACATATTCACGCCGCCGCACCTGCAACGTTGAAGCACGCATGACCACCGCAAAGCGGTCCCAAAGCAACAGGCCCAGCACGCCGATCACAACCTGCAAAGAGCCGCCCAAGATGGCCACAACCGCAAGCGCCACCAGAACAACTGGCATCGCCAGACGCACGTTGATCAAGAAGGTCACAACCGCATCAACTTTGCCGCCAAAGTAACCAGCGGCAACGCCCATCGCGGTGCCGATCGTGCCTGAAATCAACGCAGCCACGAGGCCAATCAATAAAGACACACGCGCCCCGTAGATCAGACGCGACAGATAATCACGGCCAAGGTGATCCGTACCCAAAGGATGTTCCCACGTACCGCCCATGAACACAGGTTCAACCATACGGTTGCCGAGGCTCTGCTCATACGGGGAATGTGGCGCCAGCAGCGGTGCAAAGATCGCCACCAATACCAGCAGGAAAACGATGAACAGACCAAAGATCAGGCCTTTGTGTCCCACTACGCGCTTGCGCAAAACCTGCGCGGGTGTCGGGCCGGAAATTTCCTCCAGCAGCGGGTCTAGATTTTTTTGCATAGCCATTTCAGGAGCTCCTCATACGGGGGTCAAGCCACGCATTCAGCACGTCCGCCAAGAATGTGAAGATGATATAAAACATCGAAAAGATAAGGATCAGAGCCTGCACGGTGGGCAGGTCATTACGCGCGATGCTTTCCCACGCCAGATACCCAGCGCCATGTAAGGCAAAGACGGATTCAACAACGATAGAACCGCCCAACATGAAACCCATCTGAACCGCAGCCAAGCTGACCACAGGAATGATCGCATTGCGCAGCGCATGTTTGAACATCACGCGGCCCTCGCCAGCCCCTTTGGCACGGGCGGTACGGATGTAATCCGAATTCAAAACCTCAAGCATCCCTGCCCGTGTCAAACGCATGATCGCAGGCATCGCATAATAACCCAGAACAATTGTCGGCATCACAAAGTGCCGCCACGTACTGGCACCTGAGGGCGGCAACCAACCAAGCTGGATTGCAAATACTACGATCAAGATCAACGCAAACCAAAAGCTGGGCATCGCCTGCCCCGCAACCGAGATGAACAGCGCAACCCGGTCCACGATAGAGTTGGGACGTACCGCAGCGGCAACCCCTAAAGGAACGGCTGTGAGCAACGCAAAAGTTATCCCGCACAGGCCCAACGTCATCGTCACGGTCAGACGATCAGCAATCAAGGTAGAGACGGGGAGCTTAAAGTAGTAGCTTTCGCCGAAATTGCCTTGAACCGCTTGGAACAACCATTCGCCGTATTGCACCAGCATCGGTCGATCGAACCCGTAAAGAACGCGGATCGCCTCGACATCTTCGCCGCTGGCGGTTTCGCCAGCCAGCGCTGATGCGGGATCACCAGATAGGAAAAGCAATGAAAAGCTGATGAAGCTAACGGTGAAAGCCACGAGTAACGCGAGGCCCAACCTTTTTAAAATGAATGGCAGCATGGGCCGCGGTCTCCTTATCCGTTTTATCGGACGCTATATTTTGAAAATAAAAATGCCCGAAAGGTCACGCAGACGCTTCGGGCATTTTTGTGGAGTTTACTTCCAGTTCATGGTTGTGAACCGCAGCACTTCGTCCGCTGTCGGTGTGTATTCCACGTTCTGGTTGGTCACATAGTTGGTGTTATAGCTGAACATCGGCGCCCAATAGGCTTCGTCCGCGATACGCTTGAGTGCTTTTGTGTAATACTCTTTGCGCTTTTCAGGATCGTTTGATTGGTCAGCAACGTCCAGCCATTCCAGCGTTTGATCGTCACGCGTCATGTCAAGGCTACCGTGCTTGAAGAACTGGCTGACCATCGCGGAAGCATCGTTGATGGAATAGCTGCCCCATGTCTGGAAAGACATCGGCACTTCGCCCTTCATGTTCAACTCACGCAATGCGGAATACTGCAACATCTTGAAGTCGATCTTGATGCCAACGGCGTTCAGATAGCTTGCGATTGCTTCAGCATAGTCGCGGTCACGGTAAGCGTAAAACTCGGTTGTGAAACCGTCTGGATAACCCGCTTCGGCAAGCAGTTCTTTGGCTTTTTCAGGGTTGTAAGGATATTCGGTTACGTTCTGATCACAACCAAACTGGCTTGGGAAACACGGTGTCCAGACAACTTTGGACTTCCCTTTGAGCAGGTTATCAACCAGCGCGTTACGGTCGATGGCATAGTTAACGGCCTGACGCACTTTGACGTCCAGAAACGGGTTTGGATCCATTGAGGAACGGCCCGCCGCATCCATGAACAAGTACCCAACACGCATGGTGGATTCGTTGGAAACAACGAACTTATCACCCATTTCCGCCAGCTTTTCCGCCTGATCCGCAGGCACCTGCCAGATCAGATCAAGAGAGCCCGAAAACAGTTCCGCAATCTGGGTGTTCACATCAGGAATGGTGCGGATGTCAACTTTGCCAATGCTAGGCTGGCCTTTTGGGCTGTCATGGTAGTTTTCGTTCTTCTCCAGAACAAACCGCTGACCGGGCACAACTTCGACCACTTTGTAAGGGCCGGTGCCGACAGGTTTCAGGCCCATGCCTGACGGGCCTACTTCGGCGTAATATTCTGCGGGGTACATGGAAACCGGACCGGACAGGAATTCGATCGCCGCCGGGAACACTTCTTTGGTTTTGATGCGAACGGTGAAGTCATCAACTTTTTCAGCCGATTCCATCCAGTTCACGTTGCGCTGTGTTTTTACGCCGTTTTCTTCGTTGGCCACGAAGTTAACAGTTGCAACAACATCATCCGCGTCAAACGCATCGCCATTGTGGAACGTCACGCCTTCGCGGAGTTTCAGCTCAAGCGTTTTGTCGTCGATCCATTTCCACTCGGTCGCAAGGTTGCCCTTGTATTCGTTGGTGATCGGGTCGCGATAGATCAGGCCATCCCAGACAGCACGCTGCAAAACAACGCCTTCGCGGGATGAGTTGAAATAGCTGTCAACGTTTTCCAGCTCTTTGGTGTAGGCGACGCGCAATGTGTCATCTGACTTATCCGCCAGCGCAATACCGGTAGCCGATACAGACATGGCCAAAGCCATGGCCGTTGTTTTTAGGAATGTAGTTTTCATATCTTTCCCCCTGCCACGTGTGCCCGCGGCGACTATTTTATTTTTGCTAACCTTGCTGCAGTTATCATATAATGATACCAAGCATTGGCATATGATTATTTGAACCTGTGATTGTATAAAAATCAAGCCTCAATTCTTGATTTTACGAATCCAGCGTTGAGAAGGTGAAAAAAGTGGCAGAGCCTAAACAGAATACTCTCTTTGTCAGCACCCTTGCAAAAGGCCTACAAATTCTGAGAGCGTTTGACGAAACCCACACCGAACTGTCTCTGACCGAGCTGGCCAAAATCACCGCGCTAGAGAAAAGCGCCGTTCAGCGCCTTGCCAATACCCTGCATCTGGAAGGCATGTTGGACAAAGACCCCACAACCCGACGCTACCGACCGTCTCACGCGTGGTTGGAGCTGGCTTATTCGTATTACTGGTCAAATCCTTTGGTCGCACATGCGATGCCCAAACTCATTGATCTGTCACAACGCATCGGCGAGACCGTTAACCTCGCCGAGCTGTCGGGAAGCAGGGTAATATATTCTGCACGCCTGCCCTGCACCCGTACTATTTTTGCGGCCAGTATTCCGGGCCGAACAGTGCCTGCCTTGAACACATCATCGGGACAGGCCATTCTGGCCACCCTTCCCCGTCATGAGCGCGAGGCGGCAATTCGGGATTGGCCGCTTCATGAATACACATCGCGCACGACCTTGGATCGTGCAGAAATTGCGGACCAAATCGAACAAGTTATCCAAACCGGATACGCCATTACGCAAAACCAGATGATTTTGGGCGAGATCGCTGTGGCCTGCGCCATTCGCGGCCCCAGCTCCATAGGAGTTGCTGCGGTACAATGCTCGATCTCGACCCACCATTGGGATGAAGCACGGATCAAATCAGAAATCTTGCCTTGGCTTTTGGATGCTGCCAATGCCATCTCTCCGACGTTGCGGCCTTAGCCCATCCGCCCTTAACCGCTTGCTGATTCAAGTAGACTCACGCCTATGCGTCAATTTGGACCAATTGCCCCCACTCAACTTTGGACTATTATCCCCCTCAACAAGTGCCACCACACTGGTCCAATGACCAGCGCGTGCGCCTAGAGAGGTTTACCATGTTTTTCGACATCTCTGCCCTTGATCTTGCGAGGTTTCAGTTTGCCTTCACTGTCTCGGCACATATCATTTTTCCGGCATTCTCCATCGGGCTCGCCAGTTTTCTGGCGGTGCTGAACGGGTTGTGGCTTTGGAAACGTGATGAAGCCTTCTTGCGACTTTTCGACTATTGGAAAACCATCTTTGCCGTCGTGTTTGGCATGGGCGTCGTGTCGGGCATTGTCATGTCCTATCAATTCGGCACCAATTGGTCGGTCTTTTCAGACAAGACAGGACCGATACTTGGGCCATTGATGGGCTACGAGGTTCTTTCTGCCTTTTTCCTTGAGGCCGGTTTTTTAGGTGTCATGCTATTTGGCCGCGACAAGGTCGGCGACCGAATGCACATGGTTGCCACTACCATCGTTGCGATAGGCACGCTGTTTTCAGCGTTCTGGATTCTCAGCGTGAACAGCTGGATGCAAACCCCCCAAGGGTTTTCGATCAACGATGTCGGACAGTTTGTTCCTGAGGACTGGTGGGCAATTGTCTTCAACCCCTCCTTCCCCTACCGCTTGGTGCATATGGTGCTGGCCGCCTATCTCACCACTGCTTTTGTCGTGGGCGCTGTCGGCGCGTGGCATCTTTTGCGCAGCCGCGACAGCCGCGGCGCGGCCATCATGTTTTCCATGGCAATGTGGATGGCATTGATTGTAGCTCCGATCCAGATCGTTGCAGGTGACATGCATGGGCTCAACACACTGGAGCACCAACCCGCAAAAATCGCCGCGATGGAGGGCCATTACGAAAGCTTTCCCGAAGGCCGCGCACCGCTGATCCTATTTGGCATTCCCGATGACGAGGCTGGCGAAACCCGCTACAAAGTCGAAATTCCGCTGCTCGGCTCCCTCATCCTGACTCATAGCCTTGATAAACCCATTCTCGGACTGGATGCCTTCCCCGAAGACGAGCGGCCAAAATCAGCCCTGATTTTTTGGACCTTCCGTATCATGGTTGCCATCGGCTTTGGCATGTTGGGCATCGGTCTGTGGTCAGCGTGGGCACGCTGGCGCGGGCGCCTCTATGAGGCGACATGGCTGCACCGTGCGACAGTGGTGATGGGGCCATCCGGCTTTCTTGCCGTGCTCAGCGGTTGGATCACCACCGAAGTTGGCCGCCAGCCCTTTACCGTCTACGGGTTACTGCGCACCGCTGACAGTGCGGCTCCCCTTCAGGCCGAAGCTGTTGGCGCTTCACTGATTGCCTTTATCATCGTCTATTTCTTTGTTTTCGGCTCTGGTACATTTTACGTCATGCGCCTGATGTCCAAACGGCCCAAAGACGGCTTGAACATGGATGATATCGGTCCGACACGCGCTGCTGGCATCACCCCGGTTGCTGCCGAAACACACCAGAAGTCAGGAGAGTAAGCCATGATATTTGAATTGTCATTCATCTGGGCGGGCCTGATTGCCTTTGCCGTGTTTGCCTATGTTTTACTCGATGGATTTGATCTGGGAATCGGCATCCTGTTTCCCCTGCTCAAAGACCGCGAGGAACGCCACCTAGCGATGAACACCATCGCGCCTGTCTGGGATGGGAATGAAACATGGCTTGTGCTGGGCGGCGGCGGATTGTTCGCTGTGTTTCCACTGGCCTATGCCATTGTCATGCCTGCACTATACCCGCTGATCATTGCGATGCTGTTGGGCCTGATCTTTCGCGGTGTCGCATTTGAGTTTGTGCATCGGACCAAGCGCATGCAAACGTTTTGGGAAGTTGGGTTTTGGGGCGGTTCATTGGTCGCGACAATTGCCCAAGGCATGGCGCTTGGCGCATTGGTGCAAGGCATCGCAATCGAGGGCCGCGCCTATGCAGGGGGCAACTGGGATTGGCTCACCCCATTTTCAGCGCTGACAGCTTTGGCGTTGGTGGTCGGCTACGCCATGTTAGGCGCAACATGGTTGATGCTTAAAACCGAAGGGGCCACATTTGAACGTGCCCGCCGCTTTGCACGCCCCCTTGGCGTCGGGCTTTTGGCTTTGATCGGCTCTATCAGCTTGATCACACCGTTTCTACGCCCCGAGTATCTGGCGCGTTGGTTTGGCTGGCCTTCAGGTATCTGGAGCGCAATTGTTCCCTTGCTTCTCGCCCTTGCCGTCTGGCAATTGTGGAAAGGCCTGCGCGATGGTGACCATGCGCGCCCCTTCCTCGCAACGGTAGCGATCTTTGGGCTGTCCTATGCTGGGCTTGGCGTGAGCTTTTATCCCAACCTTGTGCCGCCCTCCCTGACAATCGTCGAGGCCGCCGCCCCTGATAAGTCACTCGCATTTCTGCTGGTGGGCGCCTCTGTTCTGATCCCAATGATTCTAGGCTACACAGCCTATTCTTACTGGGTCTTTCGCGGCAAAGTGCGTCCAGAGGACGGGTATCACTGATGCGGCGCTGGATTTGGTTCATTGGACTATATGTTGTCAGCATCGTGGTTCTGGGCTCCATCGCAATGGCCATCCGCATGACACTGCTCTGAAACCCAGTGCCGTGACGATTATTGACACTGCCGCCGACCTGCCGGACAACTCCCTTAGGTTCACCGCGATACGCGGGGATGCGAAAAAGGATCGCAGGCAACCCCTGCAGGGATGTTCAGATGAAAAATGGTGGCCCATTCGGGATCTACACAAGTGACAAAAACTATGAGCTTGGTTTTTGCACCGTTCCCCCGAAAACCAACCAGATCTGGGAAAGCCCCCAACCCGGAAGGTTCCTGATCCCAACCCGTGACAACTGCCTTGCGGGCGAACAGCCGCTTTCCCGCCTGCACCCTTCCGAAAACGTGCCAAACCCCGTCCAGATTTCCAATAGAGGGGACAGGCTTGCGCTACTCTTCACGCTCACACTATCGGCCGCTTCTAGTCTGATCTTTTTCGGCAGCCGCGCACAAGGAACCCACCTGTCGTCTTCCGACGTTGATCTTCTCATCATCACGCCCGACTGCGACTACGTTGGTGCAACGCATGGGGCGCTTTCCGTCTACACCGTCCCTCCAGAAGAGGCACTTCGACGGGTACGCAATGGGGATCTGTTTTTTGGCAGCTTACTGCAAACCGGTCAGCCCCTTTTTGACCCGCAAGAGCGTTTCGATGCTCTGACAAAAGCATTTACACCTCGCCCGCAACCCACCGCAAAGCGCGCGGCACAAGCCATTGGCACCCTAATGCTAAAAGACAGTTTGTTTGCCAGATTTCCCGAATTTGTCATTGGCCGTGCCTTGTGGTGCTTTCGCACGATCCTACTCGCCGAAGGGGAAAACCTGTTTCTCCTCCCTCATTCCATTCATGAAAAAGACCGTATTGCGCATGACCTTCTGATCGCAGCACGCAATAAGAAGGTGACAGCACAAACCGCTGCATTCGACGCTTTTACTGCATTTATGACCGGTCGCCGTTTGATAGAAGAAGACTGGTTAGACAAAGATTTTAACACTTGGAAAACCCGCTTTGAGGCATCTGGAAATGCCGCAGGGCTAAAGACTTTAACCATGCTCGAAGCACTTGCAAAACGCGCTTAGGCACCGCCTTTCTCAGCACTCTACACCCGCCTCCACAAGCGGAGACAATAGGCCCAAACGAAATACCCTATAAAAAAAGTTGGTTAATTTTTCGCCGCAAAGACAGCATTCAACCAACTGTTTTTAAATAATAAATACTCCACCCCCATCGAAACTCCCACCGAATCCACTCCCTATCAACCCTGCGGGAGCCTTGAACAGATAATCGGAATCTGCCATCACACGCTCAATTGGCTACCCGCCCCGATTTCGACTCAACTGACGTAGGGCGGGGGATGCTTTGGTTATTTTCTCGGACGGGAACGCATATGAAACGGCTTGGCATAATTAGTATTGTACCTTTGATCGCAGCCACATTAGGCGCCCCTTTGGCTGCTCAGGAAAATGATATGGCGGGCAAAATATCGGTTGAGCTGAATGCAGCGCAAACTGCTGATAACTCGTGCCAACTCACCTTTATGATTACCAACGGGCTGGCGACGCAAATCGATAAAGTAGTTTATGAAACTGTCCTGTTTGAGAAATCGGGTCAGGTAAATCGCTTGGCCCTATTTGATTTTGGCACCCTGCCCCCTGCTCGCCCCAGAGTACGTCAGTTAGTGCTGCCTCAGATCACCTGTGAGCAATTAAGCCGTGTTTTGTTCAATGGCGCGAACACCTGCGATGGTGAAGGTCTGGCCGAAGGAGTCTGCGCCAACAGCTTCACCCCTTCCAGCCGCACCGACATTGAGGTGTTGGGCTGATGTTGAATATCTCTCAATGGCTTGAGCCAATCCGTCAAATCGCCGAAATTGGTGGCCCCGTTGTTGTGATCCTGATGTCTGTTGGCGTCCTGACACTTGCGATCACCTTTTACAAAGTCTGGCAATTCTGGATGGCAGGCGTGGGTCGCCATCATGCCTTGCGCAACGCTGTTACCGCGTGGGATGCTGGGGACCGCACAGGTGCACGCACCGCACTCGACCGCTCCACCAGCTATCTCGCCCCCGTTATAGACAGCGCTTTTTCCGCAACGCCACAAATGGAAACACGCCTTCAGGCAGACGCTGAAACACGTTTCGCAAAACTGGAAAGCGGGTTTCGCTTCCTTGATTCCGTTGCACAGCTTGCCCCGCTTTTGGGCCTGTTCGGCACTGTTTTGGGCATGATCGAGGCGTTCCAATCTTTGCAAGATGCCGGTGCCCAAGTTGACCCTTCCATCTTGGCGGGCGGTATTTGGGTGGCCCTGATGACCACTGCTGTCGGCCTTGTCGTTGCGATGCCAACCGCCCTGATCCTGAGCTGGCTGGAAAGCCGCGTCGAGGCAGAACGGGTGATTGCAGACAAAGCAATCATGACTGTTCTACAGCCTGTCGGTGCCTCTGCCTCTCGTGAAACATCCGACGGAATGGTGCCTGCACATGGCTAAGGCCCGTCAACGGCGGCGCAGATTGTCTATGACCTCCCTCATTGATGTCATCTTCTTGCTGCTGTTGTTCTTCATGTTGACCTCGACCTTCTCAAAATTCTCCGAGGTCGAATTATCTGCGGCAGGGTCTGGCGCAGCTGCCACGTCAGACAAGCCCCCTTTGTTCATGCAGCTGGGCACAGATCAGCTTCGCCTGAATGGCAACGGGTTGGCCCTGACCGATCTGGCGACATCTTCGTTGGCACAAGCCGAAGAAGGCACTGTTTTGCTTGTCAGTCTGGAGGCCGAAGTGGATGCTCAGCGCTTAACTGATTTGCTTGTGGCCCTGCGTGGCTTGCCGCGTTTACGCGTCACGGTTTTGGGGTCTTGATCCATGCGTAAATTCGCCAAATCCAAACCCCAACGTGAACCCACCATCGCATTGATCAACATCGTCTTTTTGATGCTGGTGTTTTTCATGGTGGCGGGCACGCTGTCACAGCCACTTGATCCTGCACTACGCCTTGTTGAAACCCGCGATCTTGAAGGGCGTGCGCCGCCTGATACTTTGGTGATCCATTCTGATGGCCGCATGGCCTATCGCGGCGATGATCAGCAGAACGCAACCGCCTTTGTCGAAGCCTTGAGCGAAGAAGAGCGCGCTGTAGTGCGTCTGGTTCCTGACCGCGCATTGCCTGCAAAAACGCTGGTCTCTCTCACCCGCGAGTTACGGACAGCAGGGGCACAAAAAGTAATGCTGGTCACAGAAAGAGGGCTGCAATGATAGCCAGTTCAAAGACAGCCAAGGCCTTGTCCTTCATCCTTTCGACTGTTGTGCTTGTCGGTGGCATGGTGCTGGCTGCGCCTCCGATGAAAGTCGAAATAGAGGGCGGCGGCGAGACGGCGGCGGCAAAAATGGGCACGAGCTTTGAGGATATGGCGGTAGGCACGCTCACTGCCGAACCCGCTGAAGACATAGCCGAAGCACCCGCCCCAGCCGATACTGTCGAAACGGTCACTGCGGTGCAAACCGTGCAGCCCCAGACGACGCCCAGCCCACAAGTCACGCCCACCGTACCTGCCCCTGACGCTGTTGTCGCGATGGCGGCGATACCGCTTGCCCCGACCCCACTGGCGGCGGCGCAGCCGACCATGCCCCCCCAGATTGAGACGCCGACGATTACAGCCCAAGACCCCGCATCTGCCGCGCCGCCCCAATCGGTACGGCCCACACGGCGTGACCCCGAGAAAGCCGCCGCAGTGGTTGCAGCGCGTCCAAAACCCCAAAAGGTGGCCCGCCCCGCACCTGCGCGCAAAAAACCAGCGGCCCAGCCCCGTGGCAATGCCAAACGCAACAACACACAGGGTGCTGCAAATGGCAGCGACAGACAGGCCAAAGCAACAAGCCAAGGCACCACCCGCAAGAAGGCCACGCAAAGCGGTAACGCCGCGGTCAGCAATTACCCGGGTCAGGTCATGCGCCGCATCAGCCGCGTGTCCAAACCACGGGTAAAATCACGCGGTACGGCAGTCATTGCATTTTCAATCGGGTCCGGTGGGGGCCTTGCACGTGTATCAGTTGCCCGCAGCTCCGGCTCCTCTGCTCTGGATGCTGCTGCCGTCAACGTCATCCGCAAAGCAGCACCTTTTCCCGCACCACCGCGCGGTGCCAAACGTCAGTTTTCGATCCGCATCAAGGGCCGCTAAAACGCCGAAGCAAAGCCCACCTTATAGCAAGGCTGGCTTTGCTTCGTTTACCAATTACAATTTAACCTAACGCATATCCCGCACCGCGAATGGTACGGATTTGATCGCCCTCGCCGCTGCTGTTCAGCACTTTGCGCAACCGCGCAATGTGAACATCAACAGTTCTGGTATCCACGTAAATTTCACGGCCCCAGACTCGATCCAACAATTGATCACGAGACCAAACGCGTCCGGGCTTTTCCATAAAAGTCATAAGCAGGCGGAACTCGGTCGGGCCCAGTTTCAATTCATTTTCACCGCGAAACGCTTTGTGCGTTTCGGCATCCAGCATGATGTCGTCATAGATCAGATACTCTCCCGCTGCCCCGGGGCGCGTGCGGCGCAATTGGGCTTTGACGCGGGCCAGTAACTCAACGAGGGAATAGGGCTTAACAACATAGTCATCCGCCCCGATCTCAAGCCCTCTAACCTTGTCTGCTTCTTCAGTACGGGCAGACACGATGATAACCGGCGTCAGGCGAAACGCCGGTTTCATTTTTATTTGACGACAGATTTCAATTCCTGACGTCCCAGGCAGCATCCAATCCAAAAGGATCAGATCTGGACGCTCCTCTTCTACCAGCATGACGGCTTCGTTGCCATCACCTGTTTTGATGACACGAAAACCCTCCCGCTCAAGATTGTAAGAGAGAACTTCCCTTTGTGCGGGCTCGTCCTCTACCACCAATACAGAAGGTTGGGCCCGTGTCATTAGCCCTTGCTTTCCGATGTATCCACAGCAGGAACGTCTTGCTTTGGACGGTCATCATCAGGCATCTGGCCCGTGACCAAATAGATGGTCTGTTCCGCAATACCTGTTGCATGGTCCCCGACACGTTCAATGTTTTTCGCAATGAAATGCAAATGCATACCCACCGCGATGTTACGGTGATCTTCCATCATATGCGTCAGCAAGGACCGGAACAGCGTGTTGTAGATTTGGTCGGCTTCCTCATCGCGCGCAATGATTTCGCGTGCCTTTTCCAAGTCGCGCTGCACAAATGCGTCCAACGCATCTTTGATCATGGCTTCGACGAATTGCGACATCCGCCCCAGCGACGCCAACGTACCGTTGATCTCATTGCTGTCAGCCATCGCGATCGTGCGTTTGCCCATGTTCTTGGCATAGTCACCGCAGCGCTCAAGATGAGAACTGATTTCCATGACGGAAAGAACAGTGCGCAAATCGCTAGCTGTAGGAGAGCGGAGCGCGATCAATTTCGCCGCATCTGTCTTAACAACTTGATCAAGCTCATCAATGAAACGGTCGCCTTTGCGAACCATAGCTGCCTTTTCGACATCACGGGTTTTCAAAGCAGTGATGGCATCTGCCAATGCCGCCTCAACGAGACCGCCCATTTTGATGACACTAGCCTGAATGCTTTCGAGGTCCCGATCAAACGAAGACACAATATGTTTATCGTTCATAAGTCTATTCCTTATCCGATCTTACCGGTGATGTAGCTTTCGGTACGGCTGTCTTGTGGGTTGGTGAAAATTTGGTCTGTGTCGTTAAACTCAACCAGATTTCCGAGGTGGAAAAAGGCGGTTTTCTGGCTCACCCGTGCAGCCTGCTGCATGGAGTGGGTCACGATCACAACCGAGTAGTCACGGCGCAATTCGTCGATCAACTCTTCGACTTGCGCTGTTGCAATAGGGTCGAGAGCTGAACAGGGTTCATCCATCAGCAGGATTTCAGGCTCTGTTGCGACAGCGCGCGCAATACACAAACGCTGCTGCTGACCACCAGAAAGACCCGTACCGGGTTTATCAAGGCGGTCTTTTACCTCGTTCCAGATGGCACCGCGGCGCAAGGCTCTTTCAACGATCTCGTCAAGATCAGTTTTGGATTTTGCCAGCCCGTGGATACGTGGGCCATAGGCGATGTTATCATAGATTGACTTGGGGAAAGGGTTTGGTTTTTGGAAAACCATCCCAACCTGTGCGCGCAATTGAACAGGATCGATTGATTTGTCGTTGATGTCTTGGCCATCCAATTCGATCTTGCCAGTCACACGGCAGATGTCGATCGTGTCATTCATGCGGTTCAAGCAGCGCAAGAAAGTAGACTTGCCGCAGCCCGATGGCCCGATGAAGGCGGTTACCGTTTTATCCGCGATATCCACGTTCACGTCTTTGATTGCGTGCGTGTCGCCATAATGGACGTTTACATTGCGCGCAGTGATTTTTGTATCTGTCATCTTCACGTCCCGTTCAATTTTTCTCATATCGTTCATTTTAATATCCTCTTTTGCGGAGCGCTTACCATTTGCGCTCAAACTTCTGGCGCAAGAAGATCGCGACTGCATTCATCATCACAAGGAAACCAAGCAGAACCAGGATGGCCGCAGAGGTCCGCGAAACAAAGCCGCGTTCGGGGCTATCCGCCCAGATGAAAATCTGGGTTGGCAATGCCGTGGAGCTATCAAACGGGCTGCTGGCTGCCGACGTGATAAAGGCATTCATCCCGATCAGCAAAAGCGGCGCGGTTTCACCCAAAGCCTGGGCCAGACCAATGATTGTACCGGTAAGAATACCCGGCATGGCAAGAGGCAGAACATGCTGGAAAACTACCTGCTGCTTTGAGGCGCCCAAACCAAGAGCCGCTTCGCGGATGGAGGGGGGAACCGCCTTGAGGGCTGCGCGGGTGGCAATGATGATCGTCGGCATGGTCATCAGAGCAAGTGTCAGACCGCCGACAAAGGGTGCCGAGCGCGGTAATCCGAACCAGCCAATGAACACCGCAAGAGCAAGCAAACCGAACACAACAGAAGGCACAGCCGCGAGGTTGTTGATATTGACTTCGATGAAATCGCTCAGCTTGTTCTTTGGCGCGAATTCTTCCAGAT
Organism: Sulfitobacter undariae; assembly: GCF_014196805.1. Taxonomy (GTDB): domain Bacteria; phylum Pseudomonadota; class Alphaproteobacteria; order Rhodobacterales; family Rhodobacteraceae; genus Sulfitobacter; species Sulfitobacter undariae. The sequence continues at coordinate 37,308 of NZ_JACIEI010000014.1, forward strand.
AAATGGCCGAGCCTATGCCCAGTGGGAATGCGATCAAGAAACACGTCAGCAAGGCCCAGAACGATCCAACAAGAGCGCCCTTCAGGCCCGCCAGTTCAGGAAAGCGCGAGTCTGCGTTGGTGAACAAAGCAAGGTTGAAAGGTTTGGAAATTGCGCCCTGCTCTTTCAAGGCATCAAACCACACAATCTCATTGTCTTTCACACGGCGCAGCTGCTCTGGTGTTTCACGGTCAATCAGCCCTTTGTTCAACTGGTCAAATGTATCAGCAACAGGCACCTTCATGGTAATAGTTTTACCAATCAGTGAAGGGTCAGCAACAACAAGGTCACGCAGTTCAAACTGTGCACCGTTAGACAAAATCCCCTCAACTCCACGTTTGGTTGCCCTGTCATCCATATCAACGCCGGGCAGCATTTGCCCCAAAGAGGCCGCCAAAGCATCATCAAAGTTACCGCGTGGCAACCGCGCTGGTGTCACTTCTTCTGGGTCAACGAAGACTTCGAATGTTAAATGCGTCTGCGTGAACGCATACCGGCCTGTGGACACAAGCGAGGACACCAGAATGAACAGCGTGACAAAGGCGATGGCGATTGCGCCAATCCCGATCCATTGCAAGCGCTTTTCTTTGCGGCGACGGCCCTTCAAAGAGGCCGCGACCAGTTCCTTTGAAGTGGGTTTGCGGGGGACGCCCGCACCATTGGAAATATCGGTCATATCCAGATCCTCAATCGTAGGCTTCGCGGTACTTACGCACGATGCGCAGCGCGAAAATGTTGATCAGTAGGGTGACAAGGAACAGCATCATACCAAGGGTAAATGCAGCCAGTGTCTTGGGGTTATCAAAGGAGGTATCACCGATCAGTAAGGTCACAATCTGAACAGTCACGGTTGTTACACTATCAAGCGGGTTGATTGTCATTTTGGCCATCAGGCCCGCAGCCATGACCACAATCATGGTTTCACCAATTGCGCGGCTCACGGCCAGTAGAACACCCCCGACAATGCCGGGAAGAGCCGCAGGGAAAAGCACGTTGGTCATCATCTCGGCGCGGGTTGCCCCAAGGCCAAGCGCCCCTTCGCGCAATGTGTAAGGTACGGCAGACAACGCATCATCCGCAAAAGAAGAGATGAACGGGATCAACATGATCCCCATCACACTACCCGCCGCAAGCGCCGTGTTTGGTGCCACATCCAGGCCAATAGATTGACCCAGACTGCGAAGGGCTGGGGCAACAACCAGAATGGCGAAGAAGCCGTAAACAATGGTCGGAACACCCGCGAGGATTTCCAGCATAGGTTTGATGACAGAACGCAGTTTCTTTGGGGCAAATTCGTTCAAATAGATTGCCGAAAAGAGACCAACAGGCACCGCAACGATCAGCGCGATGAACGTGATGACCAATGTCCCAAGGAACACAGGCAGCCAGCCAAACGCGCCTTCAGCAGCAATCTGATCCGCGCGCAGCGGAATTTGCGGCTCCCAATTTGTGCCGAACAAGAATTCGGTGACTGGCACCGCATCAAAAAAGCGGAAGGTTTCATATGTCAGCGAGACAACGATACCGATTGTCGTAAAAATGGCGACGGTTGAGCAAAAGATCATCAGGCCCGTAACAATGCCCTCCACACCCTGACGGGCGCGAAATTGGGCAGAAACACGCGAGCGCGCAAATGCCATCAGGCCCAGCGCCATCAGCGCAACAGCAATGACCAGCAACCACGCAGAGCGGCCTTGTATCGCAACATATTGGTCTGCTGCGGCAATCTTCCAATCTTCAGGCGTGCCAAATATCTGACCGCGAGAAATAGATTTAATTTCAGCGAGAACCAACTGGGTACTGCCCGAGTCCAAACCGTCAAGAACACCGTCTTGTAGGCCGTTCATGACCATACGATCCATGACACTGCCTTGCAAAACCAGCCAAAGCAAAATGAAGGTCAGTACAGGCACAAGGATCAGCAAAGCTGAAAACAATCCGTGGTAGGTTGTCAGGGAATGAAGTTTGTTTCCGCCTTCGCGGATCGAACGTGCGGCAACGCGGTTGATTGCATAACCGACAATGACTGCAATAATGAGAAGGATAAAAGCGAGTGTGGTCATGGGCGTGTACTTTCCAAAAAATGCCCGGGGCGCAGATCTGCGCCCCGGGTCATCAGTCCGGGTCAGGACTTTATTCGGGAGCTGTCATGGATTTGGCGTTCAGAACTGCATCCTGAAGCTCGATGCGGCGCTCTTCGGCCAAGGCTACAAGACCACGTTCCGCCAAGTAACCGCCTGCTTCCAACGCATCATCCGACATGTATTCTTCGATGAATTCGTTCAGGTTGGCGATCACACCGCGGTGTGCATTCTTAACGTAGAAGTACAGAGGACGTGACACGGGGTAGGATTTGTCAGCGATTGAGTCGATCGTTGGCTCAACACCTTCAATTTTCACGCCTTTCAGCTTGTCCAGGTTCTCATACAAGAAAGAGTACCCAAAGATGCCCAAAGCATTTTTATCTGCTTCAAGACGCTGAACGATCAGGTTGTCGTTTTCGCCTGCTTCAACGAATGGTCCGTCTGTACGCATACGCGAACAGTTTTCTTTGACCCATTTGCTGTCAAAGCCACCTTCTTTTACATAGTCCAGCTCTTCACAGCCGCCATGTATCGCCAGTTCAACCCATGCGTCACGTGTACCGGATGTTGGGGGAGGGCCGTATGCAAGGATATCGATCGCTGGAAGATCAGCGTTGATTTCGTTCCATTTTTTATAAGGGTTATCAGCCCACTTGCCTTCAACAGGTACTTGCGCGGCCATTGCGAGGTAGATGTCGGCCAACGACAGGTCCCAGTCGAATTCATTGTCGCGCGAAACAACCAAGGACAGACCGTCAAAACCGATCAGCGCTTCGGTTACTTCTGTAACGCCGTTTGCTTGGCACAGCTCATACTCGGAGGCTTTCATAGCGCGTGAAGCACCGGTGATGTCTGGATGCTGTTCGCCAACACCGCCGCAGAAGATTTTCATGCCGCCACCAGTGCCGGTGGATTCAACGATTGGCGATGGTGCGCCAGTGTTGTTTGCAAATTGCTCTGCAACAGCTTGGGTGTAAGGGAATACTGTGGACGATCCAACAATGCGGATTTCGTCACGTGCAGCAGCGACAGTGGCAGAAACGGCAACGAGGGCCAGTGCCGAAACGGAAAGGGTGCGAAGGGACATAGTAACTCCTGATTAAACTTTTTGGGCCATAGCAGCAGACCCTGTGCACGGCCTACTGGGATTCTGTGACGCTTATGCAAAAGTTATGTTACGGTTTTGTGACAGATCAGGAGGACGCGGCTTTATCCCTAGGTTTCAGTTGTGCGGTCCCAAACCAACTGAATGCGATCATCAAAGCAGCGGCAGCCAGACAAAACGGCAGCCCTCCTATTTGATAGGTTAGCCCCGATAGAACTGTTCCCACCAAACGCCCCGCCGCATTGGCCATATAGTAAAATCCCACGTCCATTGTGACCCGCTTTGCATCGGTGAAGCTGAGGATCAGAAACGAATGCAGCGCAGAGTTCACGGCAAAAATACCGCCAAAAGCCAATAGCCCTAGAACAATAGTAACCGTGAGCGCGACAGAAGGTTCTGGCGTAAACCAAACCAAAGCAGCGAGAGTTGCAGGCACAAGGATCAGCACCCCCACCCATATCTTGGCCAGTGCCAAAATCTCTACCTCACTGCGGGACGCAGCCCTGAGGATACGCGGCGCCCATCCTTGCACAATCCCATAAAGGATCGTCCAAACCGCCATAAAGGTGCCGATCATAAAGAATGCTGCGCGGTTACCCTCTTCACTGCCATCCGACAAAACAGCGTAGAAATAGATGGGGATACCCACCACAAACCAAACATCACGCGCCCCAAACAGAAACAGCCGCGCGGCACTCAGCCAATTGATGTTGCGATTTTTCGAAAAGACTTCGGAAAACTTGGCGTCTTTACGCCCCACAGGCAGACCAGATGGCATCCCGATCACCACAGCGACCAAGATGACAAATAGAATGGCCGCCATACTGAGCACTGAAGGCACAAAACCAAATGCCGCCAGCAAAACCGCCCCCAGCAAAAAGCCACAGCCTTTGACTGCGTTTTTTGACCCCGTCAAAACCGCGACCCAGCGAAACAACCCGCCGCCCTCGGTTGGTGCTAGGATCTTCACCGCACTTTTGGAGCTCATCTTGGCCAAGTCCTTGGCCACACCCGATGCGCCTTGCACCAGCATCACAAAGACAACCGAGGCCGTGATCCCCCAACTTGGATCAAGCTGCGCCAACGCCAGCAGCGCGACCACCTGCAAGGACAACCCAGCATACAGCGTCGCAGTCAGCCCGAACCGTGCGGCAATCCAGCCCGCAGACAGGTTGGTGATCACGCCCGCAATTTCATAAAGCACAAACAGGTAGGCCAATTGCACAGGTGAAAAGCCAAGCGTGTGAAAATGCAGCAGCACCAACATCCGCAGCGCGCCATCGGTCAACATAAACGCCCAATAGGCCGCTGTTACAGTGATATAGGCCGCAAATCCGTCAGGGCGTGTCACAGCTTGCCGCCCACCATAAGCGCGACATCCACAAGGCGGTGCGCATAGCCGTATTCATTATCATACCACGCATAGATTTTCACCTGCGTACCATTCACAACCATCGTTGAAGGCGCATCAATAATACTGCTGCGCGTATCATTGGTATAATCGGATGACACCAAAGGCCGCTCTTCATAGCCAAGGATGTTTTTCAACGACCCCTCAGCGGCGGCTTTGAACAGGCTGTTCACCTCCTCAACCGTAGTTTCACGCGCCATCTCAAACACGCAATCGGTGATAGAGGCATTCAGCAAGGGCACCCGCACCGCATGGCCGTTCAACTTACCTTTCAATTCGGGATAAATCAGCGTGATCGCTGTGGCAGAGCCTGTTGTCGTCGGAATCAAGTTCGTCAAAGCCGACCGTGCACGCCGCAGGTCTTTGGCAGGGCGATCTACAATTGTTTGGGTATTGGTGACATCGTGAATTGTCGTTATCGACCCATGTTTAATGCCGATCCCCTCCAGCAGCACCTTCACAATTGGCGCAAGACAGTTGGTGGTACAGCTTGCTGCTGTGATGATCTGATGTGTGTCGGGATCATAGGTTTCATCATTCACGCCGTAGACGATATTGGCAGTTGGCCCGTCCTTGACTGGAGCGGATACAATCACTTTTTTCACACCAGCGGCAAAATACGGGGCCAGTTTGGCTTGGGTTTTGAACGCCCCCGTGCAATCAATCACGACGTCCACACCTTCCAGTGGAAGCTGCGCCAGATCACGGGTGGCGACCACGGGAATACGCGTGCCGTCAATTGTGACGGACGTGTCATCTGACGAGAATTCCGCAGGCCAACGCCCATGGACGGAGTCGAATTCAAGCAAATGCGCATGCATCGCCGCATCCCCGACTGCGTCATTGATAAAGGCAACTTTTGCGCCTTTTTCTAACAAAGGGCGTAGGGCCAGTTTGCCCATGCGGCCAAGGCCGTTAATTGCATAAGTTGTCATGGCGACACTCCTTGTTTGCCAGTATCTCTGCCGATCTCGTCGATTTCCAATTGCAACGCCCGACGCGACAGCGCCTCAAAAGGCAGCGTAGTGAATCTATTGATCCGGTTAGAAAGCACAGCATATGTTTGCTGAAAAGCCAGCCGTTTTTCTGCCTCTGACCCTACCACCTTTACCGGATCAGGCAGGCCCCAATGCCCCGACACGGGCTGCCCCGGCCAAAGCGGGCAATCCTCATTTGCGGCAAGATCACAAACCGTAAAGACAAAATCCATTTGTGGCGCGTCGGCACCCTGGAATTCCTGTATATTTTTTGACCGTAACAGCGCCACTTCGTGACCGTTGGATTTTAGCATCTCAACTGCATATGGGTTCAGTTCAGACCGCTGTGCCACACCCGCCGAATGGGCGGCAAACCTGTCGCCTGCCATATCACGCAAGATCGCCTCGGCGAAAACAGAACGTGCAGAATTGCCTGTGCAGACAAACAGCACGTTAAATTTATGATCCTCCGCGCAGGCACCCAACTGTGCCAGCGCGTTGAATTCAGGCGGGCAAAGATCAGCGCGCCCGCCACAACAATCCATGAAAATGCCCGACACAACATCGCGAGCGGCTTGCAGGTTGACGCAGTATAGCAACCGCGTGCCATCGCGCCGCTGCGTGATCAAACCAACTTGGGTCAGCGCCGAGAGGTAAACCGAAGCGGTGCTGGCCTTCAGGGTCAAAATATCTGCTATTTCACCCGCAGGCAGTGCATCTGGGCAGCGCCGCATGAGCAATCGAAAAACCGCCATCCGCTGCGGGTGACTGAGGGTCGCAAGCCGATCTGTGAGTATTAATTCCATATTTCATGAATAATGAAATTAGATCAGATTCGTCAACCCAAATCACTTCACCCCACCCGCGCTCCTTTGCTCCAGACGCCACGGATCAACGGTGTTTTCCCATGCAGCCTGACCCGCAGCAGATCGCCTCGTTTGCCTGCCTTCACCTGCCCACGGTCCTTCAGGCCACCCGCCTTGGCCGGATTATGGGTGACACAGGCAATTGCGCGTGGCAAATCCTGCCAGACATCCGCCAGCGCAAATGCAGAAAGCAACAGCGCCGCTGGAACGTAATCGGACGACACGATATCCAGCAAGTCTGCTTTTGCCAGTTCCAAGGCAGACACATTGCCCGAATGTGACCCGCCACGAATGATATTTGGTGCCCCCATCATCACCGATATACCACGCTCACGGCAGGCTTGCGCTGCCTCAACCGTTGTCGGAAATTCGCCAAACCGCACCCCGTTGACGAGCGAGGTTTGAACCTGCTCTGCGGTGGTATCATCATGGCTCGCCAGCACAGCCCCGTATCGGGCCGCCTCGGCCACCGCGCCCGCCTCGTGACGTGCGCCATTTTTACGGTGCAGTTCCTTGAGGTTGGCAACGTGCTCGTCAAATTCCGCGTCGTTCAGGCCGCGTTTCTTTGCAACATAGGTCTTAAGCGCACTCAAATCGCGGAATTGGCGCTGGCCTGGTGTGTGGTCCATCAGGCTGACGATGCCCACGCGGTCTTCTGGCCCAAAAAGCGCCATCTCCTCCAGCAAAGTCTCCGAGCAGATTTCAGCACGCAAATGCAAAAAATGGCTGATCCGAAACAATCCAGCGGCACGCGCCTCTAGAAGTTCATTCGCTAAATTACGGGCATAGGCATCATAACGTGCTTTGCCACCGTGAATGGAGCCGACGCGCAGCGCATCAAATACCGTGGTGATCCCCGTTGAAGCCAACTCTCCATCATGCGCAATCAACGCTGCCAGATGTGGCCAATCGACTTCTGGTCGCGGCTCGATGTGACGCTCCAGATTATCTGTATGCAGCTCCACCAGACCCGGCAGCACATAATCGCCCTCACAATCAACCGCACCCGTTGGGACGTAATCGCCCTCAACGATTTCAGTGATCACGCCGTCAATAGCGGTCACGCGGCCATACATGACACGATCAGGTAAAACGATCTGCGCATTCGCAAGGCAGACGTTGCCAGACATGTCAGTGTCATCTACGTCGGCCTCAGGGTTCGCGGCAAAATGGGAACTCATGTTATATACTCGCTTCGTAATAGGTTTTGTAATGCATGACAGCCCGCGATTTCGGATCTGGCCTGTGGGGGCGGCAGCAAACATCGCCCCGCCATAGACCCACTTCACGACAGTTCCATGACAACACTTGAAATTCAGGTTGAACTTTGACGAACCGCTTAATGCGCTCCACAGGTCACCTCCTGTGTGCGCAACGCCTCAACCGCCGCCAAAACAGTGTCATCCAATGCCCCGTCATTTGAAACGGAAATGACATTCAATCCAGCAGGCAACGGTTTCACAGCCTGCAACAACCGCTTTTCGATCTCAGCCGTTGTTTCACGCCCCCTGCCCGACAGACGTGCCGCCAGCGTTTGCGCAGATGCGGTAATCTGCAACACGATAAGAGTGGGAAACGCCTGTGATGCCTCGATCAGAACGCCACGCGATAGGTTTGCAAGGCAGGTGGCACCCTTTTGCACATCAGCCTGTGCAGTGACAGGCACACCGTAAAGCAAATCATGTGCCCCCCAATGAAGGCAAAATGCGCCTTGCTTTACCATGACGCGAAAGACATCGGGGCTGACTGCATCAAAATCCTCCCCGCCCAATTCTGCTGCGCGGGTGATTGTCCTACGTACCAGATTGATGTCGGGCATCGCGGCGCAAATACCTGCCATCACGCTGTCTTTGCCAACACCCGAGGGGCCGACGACAGCAATAAGGCGCCCCCCGCTCATGCTGCCGCCTGCGGAGAAAACCCTGTCACGTCGATCTCACGGTCACACACACGCGCACGGGCCGCTTCGTCGTGGAAAATCCCGATGATCGCCGCCCCCCGCGCTTTCGCGTCCTCGATCAATTCCAGAACCACGGCACGGTTTGTCGCATCAAGACTGGCAGTCGGTTCATCCAACAACATTGCGGGGAATTGATGGGCAAAGCCGCGTGCAATGTTCACGCGCTGCTGTTCACCACCCGAAAACGTAGTGGGCGACAACCCCCATAGGGTCTGCGGTATGTTGAGGCGCTCCAACAACTCCTGAGCGCGGGCTTTTGCCTTGTCTGCTGGCGTGCCGATTTTCAGCAAAGGCTCCGCCACCACATCCAATGTCGGCACACGTGGCACCACACGCAAGAACTGACTGACATACCCCATGACCTCGCGGCGCACACGGATCACCTCGCGCGGTTGGGCCTGCACCAGATCGACGTCACCCACACGAATGACCCCGCTTTGCGCCATATAGTTCCCATAAATCATCCGCATTAGGGTCGATTTACCCGAACCAGATGACCCCGTCAGTGCCACACATTCACCAGCGGCAACAGCAAAGGATACATCTGTCAAAACATCAATCACTGCCGCACCCTGATTGTGCAGCGTGAAGGTTTTATACACGTTTTCTAGTTCAATCATGATCTCACCTCAGACTTGCAGAACCGAGCTGACCAGCAGCTGGGTATAGGGATGTTGCGGGTCGTCCAACACTTGGTCGGTTAACCCGTTTTCAACAACTTGCCCCGATTTCATCACCATCAAACGGTCAGCCAACAGGCGTACCACAGCAAGGTCATGCGTGACGATGATCGCCGACAGCCCCATGTCGCGCACCAATCCACGCAGCAAATCCAGCAGACGCGCCTGCACCGACACATCCAGACCACCTGTAGGTTCATCCATAAACACCAGTCGCGGCCCCGTGACGAGGTTGCGGGCAATTTGCAAACGCTGCTGCATGCCACCCGAAAAGGTGGAGGGACGGTCGTCAATACGGCTGGAGTCGATCTCGACACGGCCTAACCAATCGGTAGCCTTATCGCGGATATCGCCATAATTCCGCGCACCCACAGCCATCAAGCGTTCACCCACATTGCCGCCTGCACTGACGCCCATGCGCAGCCCATCGCGGGCGTGTTGATGGACAAAGGCCCAATCCGTACGGCTGAGCATTCGGCGCTCAGGCTCGGACATCGTGACCGTATCGCGGGGGCCATTTACGCGAGTGTCAAAAACCACCTCCCCCGCATCTGGCGTCAGATGCCCTGCCATACAGTTCAGCAAGGTAGATTTGCCCGAGCCGCTTTCACCGACAATGCCCATCACCTCACCGGGGAACAGATCAAACGACACGTTTTCGCAGCCGATGTGGTTGCCATAAGTCTTGGCGATTTTACGCACACTCAGCAGAGGTTGATCGGTCATGCTGCGTCCTTTCCTTTGTGGCCTGCATTCTGGCGCGCTTCACAGAAATCCGTATCCGAGCAAACAAACATCCGTCCGCCTGCGTCATCTACAATCACCTCATCCAAATAGCTGTCTTCCGCAGCGCAAAGGCCGCAGGGGTGATCCGCCTTGGATGGGTCAAACGGGTGGTCTTCAAAATCCAGACTGGTGACACGGGTATAAGGCGGCAGCGCATAAATCCGTTGCTCGCGACCTGCGCCAAACAACTGAATCGCAGGACTGTTGGAGAGCTTCGGGTTATCGAACTTCGGAATCGGAGACGGGTCCATCACATAACGCGCCTCAACCTTAACCGGATAAGCATAAGCGGTTGCGATATGCCCGTGACGGCTGATGTCTTCATACAGCTTCACATGCATCAACCCGTATTCCTCAAGGCTGTGCATCTTGCGCGTCTCACTTTCGCGCGGTTCAAGAAAACGCAACGGCTCGGGGATCGGCACTTGGTAAACAAGGATCTGCCCCTCGCCCAGATCCGCCTCTGGGATACGGTGGCGGGTCTGGATCACAGTTGCTTCTGCCGTCTTGGTCGTCGTCGCCACTCCCGCTGTGTGTTCAAAGAACTTGCGGATCGAGACAGCATTTGTGGTGTCATCCGCCCCTTGGTCAATAACTTTGAAACGGTCCTCTGGTGTCAGCACCGCCGCAGATACCTGCACTCCGCCTGTACCCCAGCCATAAGGCATCGGCATTTCACGGCTGGCGAAAGGCACCTGATACCCAGGGATCGCCAGCCCTTTCAGGATCGCACGACGGATCATGCGTTTGGTCTGCTCATCCAGATAAGCAAAATTATAATCGGTCATAATATCCCTCGTGAGACAAGCTTTTGCTCTAGATCGTCCGCGCCAACGAAATGGATCGCATCCATCCCTACGAACTTTGCGCCGTCGCAATTCGCGGCAAGGTCATCAACAAAAATGCAATCCTTCGCGTCCAAACCAAACTCCTCTAGGCAAAGTTTAAAAATGGCGAGGTCAGGTTTCACCAGCTGATGTTCGCCCGACACAATTGTAGCTTTGATCAAGCGCACCGCAGTGCTAGCCGCCTTTACAGCCTCAAAGGACTCGCGCGCGGCATTGGTGATCCCATAGAGACCAACACCTTTTACATGCAGGCGTTCGATGATTTCGGTTGTGCCAGCCACAAGCGTACTATGGGCTGGCACTAATCCCGCCGCATAAGCTTCGTAAACATGCACGTATTCGGGATGCTGCACCTCCATAAGAGCGATGCCCTCTTCCCAACTGCGGCCACGGTCTTGTTCTTTGTTCCATGTCGAAAATCCGGTTTTTTCAAAGACATCTTTCATCTCGTCTTCGGTTTCGAACAGATGAGACAACGCAAGAAACGGGCGCCATTGAATGACAACATTCCCGTAATCGAAGATTACATTTTTCACTCATTCGCCTCCTGCTTTGGTGTGGCACCTGCATCGCGGCGTAGCTTGCGCACCAATTCCAGCTCGGACTGAAAGTCGACATAATGGGGCAGCTTGATGTGCTCCAAAAATCCGGTCGCTTGGATGTTATCCGAATGATAAAGAACAAATTCTGCGTCTTGCGCTGGGGCGCCAACATAATCCTCGCCCAATTCCTCCCACCGCAAGGCGCGATCGACCAAAGCCATAGAAATCGCTTTGCGCTCGGTCTGACCAAAGACCAAACCGTACCCACGGGTAAATTGCGGCGGTTCGGTTTTAGAGCCTTTGAACTGGTTAACCGTTTCACATTCCGTCACGGTAATTTCGCCAATATCGATGGCAAAGCCCAATTCGGGGATGTCCATTTCAACCACCACATCACCGATGCGCAATTCGCCCACAAAAGCATGGTTACGGGCATAGCCGCGTTGGGTGGAGTAAGCCATCGAGAGAGTAAATCCCTCATCCGCACGCGCCAATGCTTGCAACCGCAAAGCGCGGTCCGCAGGCATTTCCAACGGTTCACGCGTCAAATCGCGAGGCGTTGTATCATCATGCGGCGCCTCTTCGATCAACCCTTCACGGTTAAGAAACCCCGTGACATGGGGTACTTTTGCCTGTGCTGCTTCACGCTGGGGCGCTTGCGCCACTTCACCATCAGCGGCCAGTTTAAAATCCAACAAACGGTGGGTGTAATCAAACGTCGGCCCAAGGATTTGGCCCCCCGGCACATCCTTGAACGTTGCTGACACACGGCGGTCACAGGTCATATTGGCTGTGTCAATTGGCTGCGACGCGCCAAAACGTGGCAGAGTCGTGCGATAGGCACGGATCAGGAAAATCGCCTCGATCAGATCACCGCGCGACTGTTTGATCGCCAAAGCGGCAAGGTCAGGATCATACAGCGATCCTTCGGCCATCACACGGTTTACCGCCAGCGCCAGTTGCTCACGGATTTGCGGGACGGACAGTTCCATCACAGACGTATCGCCGCGCCGTTCTTCTGCTAACCACGCATGAGCGTTTTCAATCGCGCGTTCGCCGCCTTTTACTGCAACATACATCAGCGCACCTCTGTTGATCTGGGGAGCGCGGCAAGCCGGTCACCGCAAGTGAAAAAGAAATCTAAGCCAAGCGGGAATTGCGCCGCGTTTGTTTGAAAAGCAGAAACATCAGGCACAGCAAAATGCGCCTCATCCTGAATACCCGGCCCTGTGAGGGTGGCCCCTTCAAGACGCAACTCAGGCATTTCCACCACCAGAGTGGCAGAACGGTCGGGATATTCCGAGGTCCCGATTGGGAAAACGGACAGCGGCATCAGCGCCTCCCATGTGCCAAAGGCATAGGCGCAATCGGAGGCTGCGCAAATGGGTGCGCCCGTGTGAAACGTGATCCAGTCCCGCACAGCGCAGCAATCCACGTCACCCGCCAAATAGATCGGCGTATCCGTGTCGCATAGCGTCAACAGTACAACACCCGCCGCAACCGACAACGGCGCAGGCGGCTGTGCATCTTGAAGCACATGCACGGTCGCGGGGCGCGCCATTGCCTCCATCACACCGCGAAAGGCAGTTGCGGATTGAAGTGCGGGGTTACTGAAACCCCCTTCTAAGGATTGCGTATCCATCAGTCTTCGCCCCTTACCATGGTAAAGAAATCCACCTTTGTGGCGGCTGCTTTTGCTGCGCGTGTGGTGCGGGCTTCTGTGCGCTCGGCCTCCAGCACATTCAGCACGGCAACCCGTATGTCAGCCGCATTTTCCGTTTGCATCAGTGCATCTACCAATGCCGCCGCTTCGGCACATGCTTTACGGCGACCTTGAACATACCCGTGACCCACAGTGCCATCTGCCAAGCGCAAGCTACAGCGCGTCACCGTCACTTCGCCGAGGTTAAAAGGCGATCCAGTGGCACCGGCACGGCCTCGCACCATGACGCTGCCAATCTCTGGCATGCGCAGCCATGTGAAATCTGGCCGCGCCATGACCTGATCCAAAAGGGCCCCCACGCGCCCCTCTGGCGACTTGGCCAAAGTGCCTAACCATTCCTTGCGGGGGTTTATATCGTCGATGGTATCTTTCATCTCGACAACTTTTCCTATTACTATACAACTATACTTATTCTAGCGAAGTCCCTTCAAAACACCCAGAGAAGATTTGTAAAAGTTGCGTAACACACAGCCCCCCCGCACCCCGATCTGGCGCGCCATTGGCAACGCTTTGCGCCAAGACATATCCGAGGGGCGTTATGCCCCTGGTGATAAACTCCCGACCGAGGCCGCACTGGCAGACCGTTTTGGCGTGAACCGCCATACGGTGCGGCATGCGCTGTCTGATCTGGTGGAACAGGGGCTGGTGCGCACAAGGCGCGGTGCAGGTGCATTTGTGGCTGCGATGCCCACTGATTATCCTATCGGCGAACGTGTGCGGTTTCGCGAAAACCTGTTGGCCGCAGGGCGCACGCCTGAAAAACGGCTGCTTTTGATTGAAGAACGCGCTGCCACGCTGGGGGAAGCAAAGGCGCTAAATGTGGCTGAGGGCGAAGTGATCTGCGCCTATCACGGAATTTCGTTGGCGGATGGGCAACCCGTTGCGGTGTTTGAGAGCCTATTCCCTGCCAGCCGCCTGCCCGGCATTGCAAATGCGCTGTCCGAAAATCACGGCGTAACCGCAGCCCTGACCCAGATCGGGGTTGCCGATTACATCCGTGTTTCCACACGGCTAACGGCAGTGTCGGCCACCGCGACGCAAGCCTTACATTTGCAAGTTAGAGAAGGTGATCCGCTGTTGCGCAGCACTGGTGTGAACTTAGACACAGATGCCCAGCCCGTCGAATACGGGCGCACCTTTTTCGCGGGTGACAGGATCACACTCACGCTTGAAAGTTAGCTCTCGTATTTATCCAGAAAAGCTTCGGCAGACAGCGTACGGAAATCAGGAAGAGTTTCGCGCAGCTTGTCATGGGACCAATCCCACCACGCCAGTGTGATCATCCGCTCGGCAATCTGTGTCGGCTGGCGATAGCGCAGATGCCGTGCGGGCGTGCCAGCGACGATCTCATAAGGCCCCACATCACGGGTAACCACACTGCCCGACGCCACAACAGCGCCGTCTGCCAATGTGACCTCTGGCTTGATCATTGCCCCGTTGCCAATCCATGTATCGTGACCAACGTAAGCGCGCCGCGACTTGCGATGTTCAAAAAACGCCTCGTCGTTCTGTGCGTCATCCCAATAATCGGCAGAGCGATATAAGAAGTGATGGCACGCCGCCGTGTGCAGCGGGTGATCCGTAGCACCGATGCGGGTAAAGCTGGCGATGTTCGAGAATTTTCCAACTGTCGCATTGGCAATATCGGCATAACGATCACAATAGCTGTAATCACCAAATTCACTATGCGCGATACGGCTGCCTGCACCAATTTCAACGAAACGGCCAAAAGTGGTATCCGTCAGGCTGCACCCCTCGTGGATAAAGGGGGTTTCAGATTTAAGACGTGCCATGACTATCTTTTCCACCTATCAGACGGCCCCGCAGCCATCCCGAAAACCAATCCATCAACATCACCACACCGATGATCAACACGATATAATAGGCAACTTCTTCCCAATCCTTTTGGGTTTGGATCGCCTGTGTCAGCATCAAACCGATACCGCCACCTGTGATGGCACCAATGATTGTCGCCGAACGGGTGTTCGACTCGAGGAAATAGAGAACCTGCGCCAGCAGCACGGGCACAATCTGCGGGATCACGCCAAAGCGGTAGCGTTGCAGCGGTTTGGCACCTGTAGAACTGACACCTTCGATCTGTTTTTCGTCTACATTTTCCAGAGCCTCGGAAAAGATTTTACCAAAAGTGCCCATGTCGGTAACAAGGATCGCAAGCGCCCCTGTCAGCGGACCAGGGCCAAAGGCGCGGGCCAGAACAACTGTCCAGATCAACGCATCCACACCACGCACAAAATCAAACAACCGCCGCGCCACGCCGCGCACCAGCATGAAGGGAGAGAAGTTCTTGGCGGCAAGGAAAGCCAGCGGCAGGGCAATGATCGCAGCGCCAAACGTACCAAGGAACGCCATCAGGATCGTTTCACCAATGGCCCACGCCACATCCTTATGACGCCACATACCGTTGTTCCAGAAATCCGAAATCGCGCCGGAAATATTGCTGCGCGTCGGATCAATGCGGCTGCCGAACACAATCTCGGGCAGGCTGTGGCCACTATACGGACTATCCAGCGTGAACCAGAACAGCTCCCAACCCGCGAAGTAACGATACACTTCGGTACGTGAGCGCGTCATGCTCAGGCGTCCTGCATCTGTTGTGACAGTCATCCGTTGTTCGGAAAGGTTGATCCAATCTGGAATAGGCTCTTGCAGATTGGTCTGGATGATACCGTCGACCAGTTGCGCAGTGATCGTGCCAAAATCAGGGATCTCAAAAACCGTCGCATTGTCAGGTAGAAAACGCACAACATAGCCATCGTCCAGATCAATAGTCACGTTTTCGGGATCGGCGACTTCTACCCACGCAGGGTTCGTGCCTTCGGCATAGGCACCCTTACGCTCGCCCTCAATCGCGGAAGACGTACCGCCACGGCGGTTGTCGCGGGTGATGTGAACTTTGTATGACCAGCTATCCGATGCAAGAATACCCGCATTTTCAAGGCTTGCGCGTTTCGCAAGCCCCAACACATCAAACGAAATAGCGATATACAGCAGATAAGCGAGGATCACCGCTGGCACAGCAAAGGCTGTCAGGCGTTTGCGGCGAAACGCGCCAGAGGCGGAAAATTTGGTTTGGTCCAGCATTGCAGTCGCGTCGGTCATCTTATTGGCCCTTGATCATTTTAGTGCGGTAGCGGCTGGACAGTTGGTCAAAGAACACGATCGTGCCAAACAGCAGAATGAAGATTGCAGCGGCTTCGTCAAAACGCCCCGGCCCCCAAGACATGGCATTGCGCAGCTCTGCACCAATACCGCCCGCCCCGACGAAACCCAGAATGGCAGAGGCCCGGATGTTGATTTCAAAACGCAGCAACGTATAGCTCAGAAAGTTTGGTGCGACTTGCGGCAGCACGCCCAACCACATCCGTTGCGACCAAGTGGCCCCCGTTGAGGAGAGCCCTTCAACAGCTTTGAGATCAGCGTTTTCAGCAACCTCTGAGTAAAGCTTACCCAATGCGCCCGCAGTATGGAACGCAATCGCGATCATCGCAGGCACCGGTCCACCGCCTAGAATAAAGATCAGCACCAATGCGATCACAATTTCAGGCACCGCACGCATGATGTCCATGATCCGGCGGAACACAGGAATCAAGCGCGGCCATTTCGCCAACCCGCGTGTAGAGAGCAGTGCAAGGACCAAGCCCATCATTGCACCGATAAGTGTCGAGGCTGCCGCGATGTTAATCGTCTCTAACAAGGCGGGAAAGAAATCGACCATCAAGGCTGGCAAATTCGCACGCTTTTCCCATGCCTCTGACAGAACGTCAGCAGGGAAGTCGAAAATTTGATGCCACCCCGCCCAAAAACCGCCCGCATTGCGATTATCAGCGACAACAAAGCCCGACACCATCAACAGAACGAAAATGCCAAGAGTCAGACCACCGTACATCCGGCGGCGGCGCACTTGGACCAAATAGCTCTCTTGAATTTGGGTGATCTGGGACGGGGTTGCTCCCGTTAGCGCGGCATCAGTCATGGGTCACTCCAAGTGAAAAGGGGCAGCGTCATGCGCTGCCCCGATCTGGAAGGTTTGTGGCTTAGTTGCCCTGAACAGCTTTGCGTACTGCGATAATGTTCTTATACGCGTCATGGGTGATCGGCTCAAAGCCCGCAGTGTCGCCAGCTGCCATGTTATAGGCGCACTCTGGGTCTTTTTCCTGCAAGCCCGCAAGGAATGCGGTCACATCGGTTTTAACCTTTTCAGGCAGACCACGGCGCAGAACAATTGGGCCTTCTGGGATGATCTCAGATTTCCAGATTTCAACCAGATCGTTCATGTCGACCAAACCTGAGTCAGATGCTTTGCGCAGCGCCCCCGAGTTGTAACCGTCCAGCCAGTCACCCTGACCGTCAGCCCATGTCACGCCTGCGTCAACATCACCATTGTTTACCGCAACGATTGTCTGCTCATGGCCGCCCGTAAAGCGAACTTCGCCGAAGTAGTCACCGGATTCCATTGTCGCACCCACAGCTTTGGGGATCTCAACCGACGGGATCAAGAAACCGGAAGTGGAGTTTGGATCACCAAAGCCGAATACTTTGCCCTTCATATCGGCCAGCGATGTGATGCCGCTATCCGCGCGTGCAAACCCGATTGAGTGGTAACCATAAGAACCATCAAGGTTGGTTTTAACCATAACAACATCAACCGCTTCTGGGTCTGTCATATATGTCTTGGCATAAGCAGAAGCGCCCAACCATGCCATATCAATAGAACCACCCAAGAGACCCTGGATCACGCCGTCATAGTCTGCAGGTGTGAAAACTTTGGTTTCAACGCCCAGCAATTCTTCAACATAAGCGCGAACACATTCGTTTGAGTTCATGCGGTCTTGAGCGTTTTCACCGCCAAGAATACCAATGCGGAATTCGGTGATGTCTTGCGCTTGGGCAGCACTGACCAGCGCTGTTGTCGCCAGTACGAAAGCAAGTGTCTTTTTCATCGTAGTCTCCGTGATAGGAATTGGCCCGCAGAATTGCGGAAAAGATAACTGGCTCAGGCGTAGGTTTCAGCAGCGTATGTCTGCGACCTGTCCAGTGTTTCGATTTCGGTGGATGTTGCGGCTTCGGAAAAATCCGCGCCTGCGCCGTAAATGTCGCGTGCAGCACCAGTGGTCAGTTGCTCTGGCGTGCCATCAAACACGACACGCCCGTCGCGCATGCCGATCACGCGGTCACAATAACGACGCGCAGTATCCAGCGTGTGCAGGTTGGCGATAACCATACGGCCATCTTCTTCGTGAATGCGGCGCAGGGCCTGCATGACGATTTGCGCGTTCATGGGATCAAGCGAGGCAATCGGCTCATCCGCCAGAATGATTTGCGGGTCTTGCATCAAGGCACGGGCAATCGCCACACGCTGCTGCTGGCCACCAGAAAGCGCTTCTGCACGTTTCTCGGCCTGCTCGGCGATGCCAAGACGATCCAGAATTTCGATGGCTTTGTGAATGTCGCTGTCAGGGTACAGGTTGAACATCGTTGCCAGGGTTGAGCGACGGTTCAATGTGCCGTGTAATACGTTGGACACAACATCCATACGCGGCACCAGATTGAACTGCTGGAAAATCATCGCACAGCGTGATTGCCAGTTGCGGCGTGCCGCACCTTTCAATCCGGTTATTTCCTGTCCTTCAAACGTGATGGAGCCAGAGGTAACATCACTGAGGCAATTCAACGCACGCAGCAGCGTCGATTTACCCGCGCCAGAACGCCCGATCACACCAATCATCATTGAGCGATCAATGTTAAAGGACACATTTTCAACGGCGGTCTTATCACCGAACCGCTTCGTTAACATTTGGACATCAAGCATATCGTACCCCTTGGTTAGGGAGGTACTAATCCTGCTCGTTGACAGTTTTCCTACATTTATGTTTCAATTATGTGAAACCTTGCAGCACTCTCTGTTTTGATATGGCCTTTCCGCTGCCCTTGGAATTGGGCATGGGGGCCAATACATCGATACTAACTGCACGCATGTGTCGCCACGACGAAACTCGATGCCGCAACGTGCTGGAAATGATATAAGGTCACTCAATGTTCTATTCCCGCTTTGCCACTTACCTAATGGCCCTTTTGTTCTCCTCTGCCGTGCCCGCCATTGCCGATACCGTCACCGGAACCGCAACCTTCCGCGAGCGGATCATGCCCCCTGCACAGGCACGGTTTGTTGCGGTTCTGTCTGATGTTTCCCTTGCGGACGCCCCCGCCGTTGAGCTTGGCCGCTTTGAGACAGAGAATGCGGGCGGACCGCCCTATTCTTTCTCAATTGACTATGACGCCGCCGCGATTGACCCACGCCACACCTACGCCGTGCGCGCAACACTGTGGGTAGGCGAGCAAATGATGTTCACCACCGATACTTTCACGCCCGTACTGACACGCGGTGCTTCGGCTGAGGCCGAGATCGTTATGGTCCGCGCATCCGCCGGCAAATCGGACGCCCCAAAAGAGAAAGCGCAGATTGGCGCACATGGCCTACAACTCCCCGCAAGCTTTACGGGCACCCTGCCCTGTGCAAGCTGTGAAGGCATCCGCTATCAACTGAACCTCTGGCCAGACCAAGGCTATACGCTACGCCGCGAATGGTTGGGCACTGATGCCACCGCGAATGATGCTGTCGAAGATGATATCGGCTATTGGTACGCAGACCCTATGCGCGATGCGATTGTCCTTGGAGGACTGACCGACACAGCCACACAATGGCAGGTCAAAGCCCCAAACCGCCTGAGACAGTTGGACATAAACGGCGATGTCATAGAATCCTCTTTGCCCTATGAGTTGATCAGCGAAGGCACTCTGACTGAAACGGATGTCAAAGACGTCTTTCTGGGCGGCATGATGACCTATTATGCTGATGCCGCCGTGTTTGAGGAATGCCGTACAGGCCGCCAGTATCCAATAGCGATGGAAGCTGATTATGCCGCGATGGAGCGTGCCTATCTGCGCGACCAACCCGCTGCTGGCGAACCGCTTTATGTAAATGTCGAAGGCTCACTACTGATGCGCCCGGCCATGGAAGGGCCAGAGCAGCGCAGCCTTGTCGTTGACCGCTTTGTGCGCACCCGCGCGGGTATCACCTGCGAACGTCAACGCGCCGATGCCGAGCTGACAAACACCTATTGGCGGATTGACAGCTTGGCAGGCCAAGAGGTGAGCACCTTGCCCACAGGCCGCCGCGAGCCGCATGTGATCCTTCGGTCAGGCGACGAACCTCGCTACTCTGCAACGGTTGGCTGCAATGGCATGATGGGAGACTACAAACAAAACGGCGAGAGCCTGAGCTTTGGCAGTGGCGCATCAACTATGATGGCTTGCGCACCACCGCTGGATGTACTGGAGCGGAATTTGGGGCAGGCCCTAGCGGCAACGCAAAAGTACCGCATCAACGGAGAGACAATGGTGCTCTACAATGAAGCAAATGACATCATCGCTGTGATGACAGCCGTCTATCTGCGTTAACTTTCTATCTGACTTGTCATGAAGACGTAGCATTCATGGTTAACGATTAAGATGTGGATCATTTTAAGGGTTAACCATGAACAAGCTGCTTACACTTTCACTGCTCGCCTCGCTCACAGCGACAACTGCCATCGCGCAGGACATTCCGCAGAGCGACAACCAGTGGTTTATAGACGGACAAGCGCAAATTGCGGCCCGTCTTGCCACCCAGCAAAATACCAACCGCGCCAAGAACATCATCGTTCTGATTGCGGATGGGAATGGTGTAGGCACCAACTATGCCACGCGCCTGTATCAAGGCCAGAAAAAGGGTAACTACGGCGACGAAGAAATTCTGCCACAAGAAGCATTTCCGAACCTCGCATTGGTCAAGACCTATAACACCAACGGCCAAACACCTGATTCCGCAGGCACAGGAACGGCGATCATGTCTGGCGTGAAAACCAAGGCTGGCGTTATTGGCGTGAATGAAAACGTGAATCGTGGCGATTGCGCGACCGTTCCGGGCAACGAAGTTGCAACGATGAACGAGATCATGGCAGCCATGGGCAAAGCAACCGGTGTGGTATCCACCGCACGCATCACCCATGCGACACCAGCAACAAGCTATGCAAGCTCGGCTGACCGCAACTGGGAAGAATCTGTTCCAGAAGGCTGCACCACACAAGTAGACATCGCGCAGCAATTGGTTGAGGCCATCAAGAACGGCACGGTAGACGTTGCCATGGGCGGCGGACGCCGTAACTTTATCGGTACAGACGTTACCGACGAAGAGGGCAAAACAGGCCGCCGCGCAGATGGCGTAAACCTGATTGAAGCATTGAAAGCCGAAGGCGTTCAATACGCATGGGGCGACGAGAGCTTTGGCGCATTGAACCTTGATGGCAGCAAGCCGATCCTCGGTCTGTTTGAATCAAGCCACATGCAATACGAAGCGGACCGCGAAGGCGAACCATCGCTGGCAGAAATGTCCAGTGCAGCCATCAAATCCTTGCAAGCAGCCGGCGGCGACAACGGGTTCTTCCTGCAAATCGAAGCAGGCCGTGTTGACCACGCCAACCACGATGGCAACCTTGCACGCGCTGTCGAAGACGGCGTCGCCTTTGCCGAAACGGTTGCGATGGTCGATGCGCTGACCGACGATGAAGACACATTGATCATCGTTACGGCAGATCACGAACATGCCATCGCCTTTAACGGCTATTGCGGTCGTGGCTCGAACATCCTTGGTCTTTGCATGGATATCGACAACGCTGGCGAAAAGAACACGGGCACACCATTGCTCGCCGAAGACGGAAAACCGTTCACGGTTGCCGGTTACCTCAACGGTGGCGGCTCGGTGATGCGTGAAGAGTTGAACTGGGCAGGTGTGCGTGGTGATCTGACCGAAGAGCAAGCCACCGATGGCGATTACATGCAACAAGCACTTATTCCCACAGGCGCGGGTGAAGAAACCCACTCGGGTGAAGACGTTGCCGTATATGCGAAAGGTCCATATGCGCATCTGTTTGATGGCACGATTGAACAGAACGTGATCTTCCACGCCATGAACTACGCGGCCAACGCTCAGTAACTATCTATTGACTGCTAAGGCTTGGGGGCTCTGCATTACGTGCGGGGCCCTTTTCCTATCCAAACACACTTGGCTGGCGGTTTAGCCCTGCCCTGCACAACCCTACATTGAATATAGCTTTCTCCAGCAGCCCCGATAACAAACAATTCAAAAAACACTGAAGATTTCTCTTGAAGCTACAGTTGCTGAAGCTCCTATCTAGGATGGGAAAGCATATGAGGATATGAAAATGCACGGAGAATCCCCCCACAAACATGAGGCTGGAAGCTGCTGCCGCCACTCGAATGAAGCTGTCCCACAGGTGGATATGTCGAAGGTTTCTGGAAGCAGCTACCGCGTTAACGGGCTGGATTGCGCTGAAGAAGTGGCAATCTTGAATAAAATCATTGGTCCCGAAGTAGGTGGTGAGGATCATCTGGCGTTTGATGTCATAAATGGTCGTATGATCATTCTTGAAACCGCCGCACCCATCAGCGAAGACCGTGTGATCAAGCTCATCGGCTCCACTGGCATGAGTGCCAAAGTGTGGGACGCGGATACGGTTGGTGAAGATCAAGCCGCGCATTTCGCGCGTCAGCGCCTGTTTACAGGGTTAAGCGGCGGGTTTTGGGCTGCTGGTTTCATCTTTCACCTGATTGAGAACGGCGGCAGCGGCGTTTTGCGTCTGTTTGCAGGGCATGGTGATGTGCCGATGCCTTACATTGAAATTGGCCTGTTCTTACTGGCAATTATTTTTGGTGCATGGCTTGTCGCGCCCAAAGCATGGTCTGCGGCGCGGCGGATGTCGCCCGATATGAACCTGTTGATGATTGTCGCAGTCACTGGCGCCCTCGCACTTGGGGAATACTTTGAAGCGGCCACCGTGTCCTTCTTCTTTGCCCTCTCCCTTACTTTAGAATCTTGGAGCGTGGGACGTGCCCGAAATGCCGTTGCGGCCCTTTTAGATTTGGCGCCGCCAACTGCGCGTGTCATCCGCGAAGATGGCACCGAAGCGGATGTCCCCGCTGCGGAAGTTGTCATCGGTGACCGTTTCATCGTGCGCGGCGGTGACCGCATTCCCCTTGACGGCGAAGTCACCGAAGGGCGCGGCGATGTGGATCAAGCACCGATCACAGGCGAAAGCGCATTGGTTGCCAAAGAAGCAGGCGATGATGTCTATGCGGGCACAATCAACGGCGACGGCACCCTGACCGTTCGCGCCACAAAGGCGGCAAGCGACACTGTGTTGTCCAAGATCATCCGCATGGTCGGCGACGCACATTCGCGCCGCGCCGAGGTGGAACAATGGGTAACCAAATTTGCCCGTATTTACACCCCAATCGTGATGGTTCTGGCGTTGCTGATCGCCACTGTGCCGCCTTTACTGTTCGCAGGTGTCTGGAGCTACTGGATCTACAACGCGCTGGTTTTGCTGGTTATCGCTTGCCCCTGTGCGCTGGTTATCTCCACTCCCGTCTCTATCGTGGCCTCGTTGGCAGCATCCGCGCGTAACGGCGTCTTGATCAAAGGCGGCGCGTATGTCGAAGCGCCCGCGCGTTTGACTGCCCTGGCGATGGATAAAACAGGCACCCTGACAATGGGTGAACCCGAAGTTGCCGGCCTGCACCCGCTGGGCGACACATCGGAGCGTGATCTTCTCAGCGTAGCTGTAGCACTCGAAGCACGGTCCTCCCACCCGCTGGCACGTGCCATCCTTGCGCGCGGCGAAAGCGACGGGCTGGAGCGTACCGCAGCCACCGACAGTAAAACTGTCCCCGGCCGTGGTGTAGAGGGAGAGTGGAATGGTCAGTCTGTCTGGCTCGGCTCTGACCGCTTTGCGACAGAGAAAGGTCTAGGCGACTCTATCCCACGTGACGTTCTGGATCAGATCGAAGGCTCGGGCAGCACGCTGGTTGCTGTGGGTGCAGGCGACAAACTTCTTGGCCTGATTGAGCTGCGTGACCGCATCCGCCCTGATGCCAAAGACATTGTGGCCAAGCTGCATGCGCAGGGTGTTAAAACCATCGTCATGCTAACCGGTGATAATGAGCGCACTGCACGCGCAGTGGCGGCAGAAGTCGGCATTGACGAAGTCCGCGCCGAATTGCTGCCAGAAGACAAAGTCACCGCCATTGAAGAACTGGTTGCGACACATGATGTGGTAGCGATGATTGGTGATGGCGTGAATGACGCCCCCGCCATGGCCCGTGCACATTTCGCGATTGCAATGGGTGCTGTCGGATCAGATGCAGCGATTGAAACCGCTGACATCGCACTGATGACAGACGATCTGAGCAAGGTGCCATGGCTTGTTGGCCATTCGCGCCGCACTATGGGGATCATTCACCAGAACATCGCGATCGCGTTGGTCACCAAGGCCTTGTTTGTTGGACTGACCGCCTTTGGCATGGCGACAATGTGGGGCGCAATTGCCGCCGACGTCGGGGTATCCCTTGTGGTTGTCGCCAACGCCTTGCGCTTGCTGCGTGCAAAAACGGATGAGGGCGCGTCCAGTGGTGGCAAAAAGCAACCTAGCCATACAGCGCAGGGTGCTTTAGCTTAGACATACTGATGTAAAACGACTGCGACTTGCCAGCTTTATGCTGGCAAGTTTCATTTAAAGAGCTCGGGTAAAGTAATGCTGAAAACGACACGCCGCATGGCGATATTAAGCGGTTTGGCCTTCGCCCTCGCCGCATGTTCAAACAAATTCAAAACCTATAACGGTCCAGAAGTGACCCGTCTGCAAATGTTCAAAGGTCAAAGAACATTGCTGCTGTTCAACAACGCCACAGTTTTAAAAACATATAAGTTTGATCTTGGCTTTGCCCCTGTCGGACACAAGCAATTCGAGGGCGACGGAAAAACGCCTGAAGGATCCTACACAATCGACAAACGCAATCCGAACAGCATTTTTCACCTCTCTATCGGTATTTCCTATCCCAATGAGGCAGACATCGCCTATGCCGCGTCCCAAGGGCGTGAACCGGGCGGAGAGATTTTCATCCACGGCGGCCCCCGTAAAGGGATTGATCCAATCAAACCCGACTGGACCGCTGGCTGTATCTCGGTTTCGGACCGCGAAATAGAAGAGATTTATTCGATGGTGCGTGACGGCACGCCAATCGATATCTTTGCCTGATGCATCCCAGTAGAACGTCTCGCATATGCGGGCCACGGTGGCGCGAACTATTCAAGTCGCGCCGCTGTCAGGCCCAAGCGTTAAACAACGCAAATTCAAGCGCCGATAGATTTCCGGGGTTACCTACTGAAAACGCTCAACAACCGATTAGGGTTTGAACGGGGCCTGTCGAAACGTCAAACGACGTTTGTTAAACTGGCATCAACAGCGGTTAAAGCGATTATATGTCGGATAATCGCTATCACATTGTTTGCGCCAATACGCTGCGGTGCGTGATTTCATGTCCAGTTCGGGCGTCTACCAGCTTTGGCTCAATAGGATTGCCCGTCTCTCGTGATACTAGCCTCACAGAAGGGCTGCCCTGAATTGGCACATGCTCATCAGCCCAATCAAGAAGCGTCACCAATACAGGGTAGAGCGCTTTGCCCTTGTCAGTCAGCCGGTATTCATACCTTGGGGGGCGCTGCTGATAGGCCTCCCGCCGCAGGACGCCATCGGCCTCAAGCTTGCGCAGGCGATCTGCAAGAACGTGGCGCGTGATGCCCAAACGTTCCTGCATTTGATCAAACCGCCGGATTCCAAAAAAACACTCGCGCACGACAAGCATGGTCCAACGGTCACCAACGACGGACAGCCCGCGCGCAACGGGACAGGATTCGGTATGCAGGGCGTTCCATTTCATAGAGATAACATATCATTGATTGACAGGTTCTGAAAGAGAACTTAGTCAGATATAGAGTTCCAAAACGGAACTTACAATTTTGATGACCCAGCGAAAGCAAAGGCGATGTGTAATAGTAAACTTTACGCTCACGGCTCAGCCACATGTTTGATCTACCCTTTGAAACCCATGGCAGGATAAGATGATGACCGACACAGCCAACCGGAACGCGGCGCGAGCAGACGCGGCTTCATCCGCACGTGCCGCGCGCACTCATGCTTTGCTCACCGCGCCGATTGGGCCAACCCTTATGGCACTGGCCACCCCCAACGTACTGGCCATGCTGGTCCAAGCGGCCCAGAGCATTGCAGAAGCCTACTTCGCCAGCCTCATGGGTGTCACTGTGCTGGCGGGGCTGGCGCTGGTGTTTCCTTTGATGATGTTGACCCAGATGCTTTCAGCGGGCGCGATGGGCGGGGCAATTTCTGCCGCTGTTGCGCGTGCTCTTGGCGCGAAAGACCCGGAGCGCGCAGCAACACTTGCCTTCACTGCGTGGATCATCGCGGTCTGCGTAGCGCTTATCATGGCAGTCACAATGTTGCTGTTCGGGCGCGTGATTTTCAGCGCGCTTGGGGGCGGGTCTGAAGCCGTAGACGCTGCTGCGACCTATGCCACAGTATTCTTTCCAGGGTGCGTCGCAATCTGGTTATGCCATTCTTCGTTGAGCATTATTCGCGGAACAGGCGATATGCAGATGCCTTCGTTGCTACTGCTGCTGGTGTCTATCATCTCGATCCCGTTTTCGGGGGTCTTTGCATTGGGATGGTGGGTATTCCCTGCGTTTGGCATTGCAGGCCTGCCTTTGGGGTTAATCGCGGCTTATGGTATTGGGGCTGTAATTGCCATCGGCTACATCGCCGCTGGTCGGACGGGGCTTGAATTCAAAGGCGCCTTTGCCCGCATTGACATGAGCATGTTCCGTGACATCATGAAAGTGGGCACCATCGCATCCGTAAATACGCTTATGACCGTTCTGACTGTGGTGCTGATGGTTGGTATGGTTGGCCAATATGGCGAAGCCGCGCTGGCAGGTTATGGTCTCGGGGCGCGTCTGGAATTCCTGATGATCCCTATAATTTTTGGCACAGGAGCCGCAATGACCGCGATGGTCGGTGCCAATGTCGGCGCGGGACAGATAGATCGCGCGTTGAGGGTCGCATGGACAGGGTCAGTGGCCAGTGCATTGATTGTGGGGTGTATAGGTATGGTTCTGGCCCTGTTTCCCAACCTCTGGCTGAATATTTTTCTTGATCCTTCCGAAACCGCTGCACTGGAAGTGGGTCGGGCATATTTCCGCATTGTCGCGCCGTTTTATCCATTCTTTGGTCTCGGCCTTGCGCTTTACTTTGCATCGCAAGGCGCAGGCAAAATGCTGTGGCCTCTCATTGGCAGCATCTGTCGCATCGGGGTGGCGGTTGGCGGTGCAGCCTTGTTTACGTCAATCACACTTTGGGGAGTGAATGGCGTATTCGCCGCAATCGCATTTGCCATGCTTGTGTACGGGATTGTAATCGGAATGGCGATTTGGCGCACACGGTGGTCCTGATATGTTGGTTGGTCAGATTTCACCTGACAGCTAAAATACTTCTAGCAAAATAGACCGTTTTGGCCTGCCCACCCCCGCAATTTTCAAGACAAATTGCAAAGGGGTCCTGTCCTCCGGTTCTGATGTTTGGTTCAGCCCAGCCAGACGTCGAGAAAGAGCATCACCACCAAACCAATCGCAAGCCCGGTTGTGGCTTGTTTTTGATGGCCACTGCGGTGCGTTTCGGGAATGATTTCATGGCTGATCACATACAGCATCGCACCGGCAGCAAAGGCCAGCCCCCAAGGCAGCAAGGGTTCGGCCACAACAATAACCGCCGCGCCCAAAATGCCTGTGATGGGTTCCACCAGCCCCGTCAGGGCCGCGATACCAAATGCTTTTTTAGCCGAATACTTCTCCCCAAGCAGAGCCACAGCAACAGCAAGACCTTCGGGCGCATTTTGCAGCCCGATGCCAAGAGCAACAGGAAAGCCCCCTTCAAACCCGTCCGCACCAAAGGCCACGCCAACCGCCAATCCTTCGGGCGCATTGTGAATGGTAATCGCGATGATGAACAACCAGACACGCCGCAAAGAGGCGGCCTCGGGCCCTTCGCGCCCAGAGCTGAAGTGTTCATGCGGGATCATTTCGTTCATCAGAGCAACTGCGCCCATGCCCATGAGGATCGCAACGCAGACAATAAATGCAGGTATCGCACCGTCACCATAGCGCGCCTCGGCTACATCGAGGGCCGGAATGATGAGCGAGAAAAAGGACGCCGCCAACATGACACCCGCCGCAAACCCCAACGAAATATCACGCCATTTGCGCGATGGTGTGCTGCCAAACAACACGGGCACAGCACCGGCTGCGGTCATTAGGCCCGCTGCGAGGCTGCCCAAAAAACCCAACATAACGGGTGAAAGTGTCGAAAGGGATTCCATAGCTAACGATCCAGATAATACGGTAAAAACATAACGCTAGTGCCCTTGTCCGCCAGTGGCAAGACCGCGCCTCCACCTGTGCTTCCTATGCGGCTGTTATAGGTGTCGTTTGATGATGTAGAACGAGTTTCTTTCATGACTTAGCATCAAGCGCATCCGAGAAACGTGTTCGTGACATCTCCAGCAAGGCTGAGGCAACCTGTGCGTCAACATCTGCCACATCTGAAAAGGTTTCTTCCCCAAGGGGATCAATCGGGCGGCCATCAACACGTACTTCATAGTGAAGGTTCGGGCCCGTCGCGACGCCGGTTTGACCGACAGAGCCGATCATTTCCCCCGCGGCCACACGTTTTCCAACCTCTAATCCCTTTTGCACCGCACTGAGATGAGCATAGCGGGACATCGTCCCAGACCCGTGGGACACTTCGACAACACGGCCATAGCCCCCTCGCCAACCGATAAAGGATACCCGTCCCGGTGCCGTTGCGCTAATTGGCGTACCTTGAGCAGCAGCATAATCAACACCTGTGTGCATCCGCACGTTGCCGAAGACAGGATGTTTGCGTTTGCCAAAAACCGATGACAATCGTGCTCCTTTGACAGGTGCAGCTGTCGTCTGAAACACTTCACCATTCATGTAGAGTGTCGGTTGCCCGCCTGCTTCGTCGGGCCAGACAACCTCAAACGTTTCCTCAACCAAATCTAGCGAAGCATAGGACATCTGCGGTTCCCCGACCGCACTGCCATCCTCCAGTGTTTCTTGCGCCCAGAGAATATTCAGGCTTTCTCCACCTTGAAGATCGCGGCGAAAATCGATGGTGTCCCCCATAATGCGGACCAAATCAGTAGCAAAGCGAGGTGGCACACCCGCCTTATCCAAAGAGGCATAGATCGACCCGTCAACAGAAAGCGTCCCCGCACGTTCAACCAA
This sequence comes from Sulfitobacter undariae, assembly GCF_014196805.1. Lineage (GTDB taxonomy): Bacteria > Pseudomonadota > Alphaproteobacteria > Rhodobacterales > Rhodobacteraceae > Sulfitobacter > Sulfitobacter undariae. The sequence goes on from NZ_JACIEI010000014.1 coordinate 66,623, forward strand.
AGTCGCCGTTGGTGTCACTGTGCGGCTTTCGATCGTATCCGAAAGAGTAACCTCAACGCGGACTCCATCCGCGATACCTAATGCGACAACGAAAGGCGTGCCATCGGGGTTGTATGCCACGCTCAGCCGATCACCCGCCTGTAACTTTCGCAGATCGTATTCTGCCGCAACTGCCGCTGTGATATCAGCTCGCAATGCGGGCTCCAACTTGGCACGCGCAAGCATGAGACCCAGTGTATCGCCACTCTCAACGACGGCCTCCCATGACGGAACAATGGGCGCATGAACAACTTGGGCTGGCGCAAAGAGCTGTGGGATCGGGGACGAGAAATTTTGCAACGCCTCAAGGCCCATCTTCCCTGTCAGGGAAGCAGAAACGACCGGCAGCGCATCTGTTGTTTGCTGGAGCAAAGGTGCGTCTACGGCGATGTCAGGTGCAGGTTCTGCAGATGTCATTATGGTTATGCCTGTCACTGCCCCGCCAACCACTACTGCTATGGTGGTTCCCTGCATAATGCTTCTTAACGTCAAGATTCAGTTCCTTCGGTAGGTTAAAGCGCGCGCCGGATTTTCGGCAGCGCAAATTCACGTGGTTCGTGGTAATCAATGGTGGTGACAAAATCGCCTACATCATCGAACACAAAGACCCCTGATGTGTGGTTCATGGTGTAATCGCCATCAGTCTGCATGACCTTTTCATAGGTCGCGCGGAATCCTTTCACAGCAACAGCAAGCTGTGCATCCGTTCCTGTCCAACCCTGAATTCTAGGGTCAAAATAGGAAATATAGTCAGCCATGACCTCAACAGTGTCACGCTCGGGATCAACAGAGATAAACACTGCGTTCAGGTCTTTTGCTTCCGCTCCCAGCTCTTCGAGCCAAAGGGAAATATCGGACAGTGTTGTGGGGCAAACATCAGGGCAATAAGTGAAGCCAAAGAAAATCAGACTCGGCTGCCCAAGCAATGTTTGTGGCCCCACGTCTTTGCCATCTTGATCCGTCAGCGAAAAATCCATTTGCGTCAAAGGCAGCGACCGCTTTCCCAGTGTCTGCTCTGCCCCCGGTCCGTCAACCTGCCACCAACCAAAAAACAGGGCGACTACAACAACCGCCGCCCCTACCGCCGCAATACGACCAAACTGTTTCATCACCGGCTAGCCTTCAGGCCCACGTGCGCCCATCCCAAAGATCGGGACATCCACAGTCAGCTCCGTGTCATCCGAGAACAGCAGGGTCATCGGGAAAGTTTCTCCCTCGATCAGCGGTGCTTGCAACTTCATGAGCATGGCGTGATAGCCCCCTGGTTCAAGCGCCACCGTGCCCCCAACGGGTATTTCAATATCTCCAGCAGGCGACATGCTGCTGATGCCGTTGGCGTCGGTTTTGCTTTGATGCACAGAGGCCATGCCTGAAATATCTGCCTCCAGCCCAGTGAGCGAGATCACCGTGTCACCCAGATTGCGAAGCGTCAGATAAGCACCCGCTGGGCGGGACGTTCCAAGGCTTGCACGGGCCCAAGGTTGCTCGACCACAATCTGTGTGTTTGGAATAGGTTCTTGCGCCGCGACAAGCGATGGCAGCACCATGCATAAGGCGGCGGCCAAACCGGCCAAGGTGTTTTTACTATTGTTCATGACTGCTTCCGATTTAATCTGAATTTGCTGTTGCAGCATCAATTTCGGCCTGCACTTGCAGCAAAAGCTGTTTTGCACCGAACTCCACCAGAGGTTTTCCGTTTACAAAGAATGTAGGTGTCTGGGTTACTCCAACGGCTTCAACATCTGCGCGGTCCTGATTGAGGACAGCTATGATACTGGGCGACATGATCTGAATCTTGGCCGCCTCAACATCAAGCCCGACTGAGCCAGCTACAGCCATGATCTGCTCGGCGGCTGGCGCACCATGGGAGGCCCAAACCTGCTGATTTTCAAACAGCGCCTCGAGTACGGGAGTAAAAACGTTTTGCAAACGTGCGGCCTCCAGTACTTTGATCGCCAGTTCCGATCCTTCACCGTGGAAAGGCGTATAGCGTATGACCACGCGCACATCTTCGGGGTACTCGGCCAGAATTTCCTTCACGATAGGATAGAAAGAGCGACAGGCCTCGCAAGCGGGGTCCAGAAATTCCACAATTGTGACGGGGGCATCTTCGCGGCCCAACACCGGAGAATAGCTACGGACCAACAGGTCTTGCTGTTGGGCTGGCACAGCCGTGGCTACAGGCGCGGGCCCTGGACGCGAGACAAACCAGGCGCCGAAAGCGAACAGGCCCAAAACAGCGGCAAGAATTATGAGAACAAGAGTTTTACGTGTCATGAGGATTTCCGTCGAATTTGAATAAGGAGAAGTAAGATGAGCCCGAAGACCAGAAACGAAAGGGCGGGGATCGGCATGCCAAGGATCTGCATCGCACTATCGGTGCACGACGGGCCTTTTTCAGTACATGGCGTGATCGGTTCTGGCACGATTCCTGCGTACAGCAGCCAGTGATACAGCGCGACAGCCCCGCCCATTGCGGCAAGCGGCGCGGCATAAATCCAGACAGTCACATCAGACCGCCACGCGGCAACGCCAAGGATCACAGCCAAAGGGAACATAAAGGCGCGTTGAAACCAGCATAGATGGCAGGGGGTTTGCCCCAAAATTTCGCCTATAAACAAAACGGCAAGCGACGCTGACAAAGCAAGAACCCACGCTGCGATGAGCAAAGTTAGCGCGCGGCTTGCTGGCGCGTCCGTGTTGATGGTTGCGGTCATGCGCCTAACCTTTTTTGTAGGTCCGACACAATTTCTGTCGGTTTTTGATTATACTCGTAAATGCGAACAAACTCGCCATTAGGGTCGAACAGCAGGAACGACGATGTATGGCCCATGGTGTAGCCATCAGGCGCGGCCTCATCCTCGTTGCGCTGATAATAGATTTTAAAAGCCTTGCCCGTGCGCTCTATTTGCTCGGCCGAGCCACTGAGTCCGATGATACGGGTATCGAACTGCGGCACATATTCGGCCAAAACAGCAGGTGTATCACGCGCGGGGTCGACGGTGATAAATACGGGTTGGAGTGCCTCACCGACCGCGCCTAGATCATCTAACACTTGCGCGATTGTCGATAGGCCCATCGGACAGACATCAGGGCAGTTTGTGAAGCCAAAGAAGACAAGCATCCATTGGCCTCGAAAATCCTCATCCGTTTGCACCATACCTTTGTAATCGGTCAGTTCAAAATCCGCGGCAAAACCTGCGGTTGAAATGGTGCGTGAAGCTGGTAGCTTGTTTTGAAAGCCACCCGCTATCCAAACCCCTCCGACAACTGTGGTTGCGATTACCACCATCGACCAGAGGATTACCCGAACCTTTTTCATTACTAACATCACCTATTACCAAGCCCTATTTAGGCTGGTACAAGCTTCAGCAGGTAGAGGTTCAAGAAGAAATTTACCTGTTTACGCACAATGTCACACTTTTGTGAAAGCGCGTGATATCAAAGGGGTAATCCCTAGCAAAAGTTACAGCGCCTAAGACTGAAGGAAAAACCATGTTGGCAATTGGAACACTGTCCAAAAAGACCGGAACCAAGGTTCAGACGATCCGCTATTACGAGCAGATCGGCTTGATGAACGAGGCAGGGCGCACCGCTGGCGGGCAGCGTCGTTATTTTGAAAAAGATCTCGACCGGCTTGCCTTTATCAGACACTCGCGCCAGCTTGGCTTCTCTCTTGAATCTATCCGCGAGCTGCTGGACCTCGCTGACCGCCCAGGCCAATCATGCGCCGACGCTGACTCCATAGCACAACGGCAACTTGTGCAAGTCGAGCAGAGGATAAAACGGCTACAGGCGTTGAAAAAAGAGCTCAAGCGCATGGTCGTCGATTGCAACGGGGAGAGCGTCGCGCATTGCAAAGTGTTGGAAATTTTGCGCGACCATGATGAATGTTTGACGGATCACAACGCAATCGGGTCATAACCACACGCTCCTCATGGACGGTATGGCACGACCTCTTGACGCTGTCTGCCCAATCCTTCGATCCCCAGCTCAACAACATCCCCCGCATTCAAATACTGCGGGGGGTTCATACCCATGCCTACACCGGGAGGTGTGCCTGTAGAAATCACATCACCCGGCACCAGTGTGACAAATTCGCTGAGGTAAGAGACGATATGCGCCACATCGAAAACCATCGTCGCTGTGCTGCCCGACTGACGCCGTTCACCGTTTACGTCCAGATACATGTTCAGGTTTTGTGGGTCTGGCACTTCATCCGATGTCACCAGCCACGGGCCGACGGGTCCGAAGCTGTCACAGGATTTTCCTTTGGTCCATTGGCCGCCCCGTTCGGCTTGAAAGGCGCGTTCAGAAACATCGTTGATCACACAAAAACCCGCCACATGGGACAGGGCCTCTGCTTTTGACACATGATGCGCACGGGTGCCAATCACCACGCCCAGCTCTACTTCCCAATCGGTTTTTTCGGACCCTTTAGGTAGAATGATCGGGTCATTTGCCCCCGTTGCAGGGCAGGTTTTCATGAATAAAATCGGTTCTTCAGGGATCGCCATGCCCGCCTCTTTGGCATGGTCGGAATAGTTCAACCCGATGCAGAACATTCGCCGCACATCGTCAATCACGGGCGCATAATCCCCCGTGATCAGTGAAAAGGATGCGGGATCAAGCACGGCCAGCTTTGACAGTTCTTGCGCTGAGAGGGTTTGAGCCGTGATGTCATCCACCACCGAAGAAATATCGCGTGCGGCGCCATCTGCGTCAATTAACACGGGGCGCGTACCATCAGCGGTACGGATACGGGCGAGTTTCATCTGGCAAGCTCCTGTGAAGATTTCACAGCAGCATACCGCCTAAACAGAGAGGGTGAAGTGGCAATTTAGAAAATTTGGGCAGGATGCCGCAATCCCCAGAGGGACTGCGATCAAATCCGATAATTTAGTCTTCGAACCCGACAAAACGGGCAACATCGGTCACTTCGCGACGTTCGGACACAACGGCATTGGCCGAGAAATCCTCATCAGGCCAGCCCATCGCAACACAAGTCATGATGATCTGATCGTCGGGGATTTGTGCATGTTCACGCACTACAGGCGACTGCATGATGCCCTGCCCGTTGATCACACAACCCAAACCACGCGACCAAGCTGCCAACGTCAACCCGTAGGTTACTGCGCCCAGATCGAAATGCGCAATCGTGCCGCCATCAAGAGATTTATCAAACGTCACAACAATCGAAACAGGGGCATCAAACTGACGAAAGCCGCGCATGACCCAATCTTGACGCATCGCTTTGTCTTCACGCTCGATCCCCATCGCAGCGAATAACTGCTTGGCGATGCCCACCTGACGGTCGCGGTGCGGCCCTTCATAGGCCCCATGATCAATAATTTCCCGCACAGGGGGCACGCCGTTAAGCATGCGGGTGGAGTTACCCTCCCGCACGCACTCAAGCGGTTCACCCGTCAGCACATGCAAATGCCAAGGCTGGGTGTTCATAGACGAAGGTGCACGATTGGCCAGTGCGATAACTTCTTCAATCAGCGCCCGCGAGACAGGTTTATCCTGAAATCCGCGAATACTGCGTCGGCCATTCATTGCTTCGTCTAATTGCATGGGAAGTCCTTATTTAGAAATTCAATGTAAACTGACGGCTCAGGCCGATCTGGACACGCCATTGATCTTCTGAACCATATTTTGTGATCGGGCTGTCGGCAGCATCGCCCAACAGTTTTTCATAGCTCACACCACCCGCAAGCGACCAGTTGTCATCAATGAAATAAGTACCTGTCACCTGAAGCGCTGCCCCAAGTGCACCGCCTGTTGCCTCATACTGGGCGAAATTGGCAGTGGCGTTCGACACGCCGAAATATGTGTTCGCGAATTCATCGTTACCGAAGTTCACGCGCGGACCGGCGGCAATCAACCACTGGTCATTCGGGCGCAAGATCAGGTCAGCACCTAAGGTACCAGTGACGCCATCGTGGCCTGTTACGCCTTTGCGTACTTCACCAAATGCCATCCAGTTTGTTTCTTGGTACTTCAAACCAAAGCCAAGTTCGACCGCGATATCGATATCTGCAAGGCCTGCCAACTCACGGCTGGTTGCGGTTGTACGTTCATCAAGGACACGAAATGCGCCGTTAAACGACAAGCCGTTTTTAGGCACACCGCGTACACCGTTGCCGACGTCAAGCGCGCCCCACTTCAGCGATCCGAATGTGAAGGTTGGCGCAGCAACTGCAGCCATGGAATCAGAGCCCATATACTCTGGTGCGGAGCCGACAGCGGCGCCCAAAGCAAAGTTAAACGACCGTTCCTGCGCCACAACAGGCAATGCAGAACCGAGTGTCAAAGCGGACACAACAACAAAAGAAAGTACGCGCACTAGGATGCTCCAAATTACTCAAGTGCCTTCAACAAGGCACGACTAGACTGAAATTCTTATTAAGGAAGCGATTAACCAAAGTACACATTTCCCCAAAATATTTACGCTAAGCATCTGCAAGCGAGACACAAAAAGCACAACAATTTGCTCACACCCCCTCAAGCAAGGTTGACAGGCAACTCATAAAGTATGTTAACAACATAATAAGGCAAGCATATTAAATTAGGACCCGACATGCGTACTCCAATCGACCCTGACAGCATCGGTTTTCTGATCAACGATCTTGCCCGCCAAAGCCGCGCAATCTTTGAGCACGAAATCGAGGCCGCAAATCTAACCGTAACAGCAGCAGAGGCCCGCGTGTTGGCACATATGGCGCGCACTGGCGCGACGCGCCAACACCTCTTGGCAGACAGCCTCGGCATGACCCCGATGAGTGTGACCGGCTTTCTTGACAGGCTTGAGAAAAGCGAGCTTGTTGAACGCACACCTGACCCGAAAGACAGACGCGCCAAAATTGTGACCCTGACAGAACGTGCTTCAGATATTTTGATCCAAATTTCCCAAGCCGGCCGCAAAACCGAGCAAACCATCTCGGAAGGTCTTTGCCCTAAAGAGTGGGATGTTTTTTACCGCACAGCATTGCAGTTGCGTCGCAATATTGCAGACACGCTGGTCACTGACCAAAAAGACGAAGCATAATGAACCCGTCACCATTAATGACAGAACGCAGAGTCAGCCTGATCGGCGCGCTGTTGGTGGCCATCGGGCCTGTTTCAATGGCGCTCTATACACCCGCCATGACGGAGCTGGTTCGCTATTTTGACACCACACCATCTGTGGTCAACCTGACACTTACGCTCTATTTTGGCGGCTTTGCCTGTGCGCAGTTGATTGCGGGGCCGCTCTCTGATGCATTGGGCCGCAGACCCATTACCATCATTTTTATGGCGCTCTATTGTTTAGGCAGCATTCTGGCAGTGCTTGCGCCCTCTATAGAAACACTCATTATTGCAAGAGTCCTACAAGGCGTCGGCGCCTCTGCGGGGGTTGCAATTTCACGCGCTCTTGTCCGCGACCTGTTCACGGATGACAGATCATCGCGGATTATGAACCTCATTGGCATTATTCTGGCTCTTGGCCCTGCCTTGGCCCCCACAATTGGGGGGGTGATGCTGCAATCATTCGGCTGGCGGTCAACTTTCGTACTGATGGCGTTAATTGGCCTCATCGTCATTGTGGTGGCGATTTTTCTGATGAAAGAAACCGTTGTCGCAGACAAATCGCGCCTCAACTTCCACGCGTTGGGCCGCAATTATAAAATGTTGCTCACAAACAAACATTTCCTCACCGCATCCCTTGTAATCGGCGGAGCACTCGGCGCGATTTACGCGCAATCAACCTTTTTACCGTTCATCCTCATGGGAGATGTCGGCCTGAGCCCCACACAGTTTGGCGCTTCAATGCTGGCGCAATCAGGCAGCTTTTTTGTCGCGTCATTGGCGTGCCGCAGCCTGATGGCCAGACACGGCGCGTACCGTTTGGTTGCACCGGGTTTGGTGCTGATCGCCATCGGCAGCGTCGGTATTTCCACATTACTAATATGGCCCCCCAGCTTCTTGCATGTGATGGTGCCTGTATCGATCTACTCCTGCGGGATCGCTTGCGTCATGCCTGCCATGTCAACGGCCGCACTGGCCCCGTTTGGCCGCGCAGCAGGGGCCGCGGCCTCTATGATGGGCTTTATTCAAATGGGATCAGGGTTACTGATGGGATCAATTGGCGCAGTCATGGGCAATGCAGTTGTCGCGATGGGCATCTTGATTCCCATCATGGGCGCAGTTGCATGCATTTCTTTCTTGATGTTTCGCAAGATCAGCTATCCTCCTATGCAAGAGGTCGTAAGCGGAGAATAAGCAGCCGATGCGCATTGCTTCAGGCCATCATCGATCCATTTAATGTAACAATTTTATGATCTTATAGACATCACACCGTCCTTCTATAGCCAAGCTATTGACGTGCCTCAGCACCCCTGCGCAAAGTTAGGGATGTTATGATGTTTAAACGCCACCCGCTTGATTACGCACAGCAAGGATTGATGAACATGTCTGGTCACCTCAAGAATTCCACATTGCCGATACTGGCCCTCACTTTGGGTTTAGGCGCGTTCGCAGCCAACGCCGATACAATTCGCGTCGGCATGCAGCAAGAGCCTACATCACTTGATCCCACAACAGATGCGACGGCATCCATCGATAGCATGCTCACGATGAATGTGTTTGAATCGCTGACTGTGGTTGCCGAAAACGGCGAAGTAAAACCAAACCTCGCCACCAGTTGGGACGTGTCCGAAGACGGGCTGACATATACTTTCCAATTGGCAAGCGGCGTCAAATTCCATGACGGCAGCGACTTTGACGCAGAGGATGTCTTGTTCTCTTTCAACCGCGCCATGGCAGAAGATAGCGTGAACCCCTCCAAGGGCATATTCAAACCGATTGAGAAGATCACAGCAATCGACCCGCAAACGGTTGAAATCAAGCTGACCAACAAAGACGCGTTTTTCCTGTTCAATATGGGACAGGGTGACAGCTCGATCGTGGCGGCGGAAACTGCAGACACCAACAACACCAACCCAATCGGCACTGGTCCTTTCAAGCTGGACAGCTGGACACGCGGCGACAAGCTGACGTTGGTTAAAAACACCGACTACCGCGATGCGGATGCCGTGGCGCTGGACAAGGTCGAATTCCGCTTTATCTCGGACGCGGCGGCAGCAACGGCCGCGATGATGGCCGAGGAACTGGACGCCTTTCCGGGTTTTCCCGCGCCTGAACTGCTGCCCCAGTTTGAGGCAGACCCGCGCTTTCGCGTCAACATCGGCTCAACCGAAGGCGAAGTTATTCTGGCAATGAACAACGCTAAACCGCCCTTTGATAACATCGAAGTACGCCGCGCGGTCTCCACGGCGATCAACCGCGAAGAAATCATCGAGGGCGCGATGTACGGACAAGCCGTGCCAATCGGCAGTTTTTACCCCCCACATGGCACAGCCTATGTCGATCTGACGGGCGCCTACCCGCATGATACTGAAAAAGCCAAAGAGATGTTCACCGAGGCGGGGGTTGCAGGCACCACCATGACCCTACGTGTGCCGCCTTTCCCTTACGCCATGCGCTCGGCTGAAATCATTCAGGCCGAACTGTCAGCCGCGGGCATTGATGCCAAGGTCGAGAATGTCGAATGGGGTTTCTGGCTGGAAGAGGTCTATAAGAAAAAGAACTATGACATGACCATCATCGCCCATACCTCACCCAACGACATGGGAAATTTCGCCCGTGGGCCTGACTATTTCTACGGCTATGATGATGAAAAATTCACTGCGTTGTGGGATGCAATCCGCACAGAGGCTGACCCCGCCAAACGTGACGATCTGTTGAAAGAGGGCCAGCAGTACCTCTCGGATCAAGCCGTGCACGGCTTCTTGTTCCAAATGCCTTTGCTGGGCGTTTTCCGCACCGGTGTAGAAGGCTACTGGGCCTCTTCGCCGGTTCTTTACATGCCCCTCAAAGGTGTAAGCAACGCTGGCTGATGGATTTGGCTGCGGCGGCTTACTTCCGCCGCAGCCTGACAACCTTTTATGGGCTATTTTCTAATCCGCCGTACCGTAGGATTCGTTCTGACGCTGCTTGCAGTGTCTGTTGTTGTCTTTGCCGTGATGAATGTGCTGCCGGGTGATCCCGCGCTGACCATTCTGGGCTTGGACGCGACCGAAGACGCGCTGGACGCCCTGCGCGAGCAGTTGGGCCTGAACCAACCATTGCTGACACGGTATTTTTTATGGATCTGGAACGCCGTTCAAGGTGATTTTGGCATCAGCCATTCCTTTCGCGTGCCCGTCTCCACATTGATCGGTGAGCGTCTGCCGATGACAATATCGCTGGCAGTTGCCGGAATGTTTTTTACCCTGATCATCGCCCTGACCTTGGGCATTGGTGCTGCGGCGCGTCACCGTAAATTCGGCGATTGGGGCGTCATGCTGATTAGCCAGTTGGGCATCGCCATTCCCGCTTTCTGGCTCTCCATCCTATTGGTCATGCTCTTCGCTGTAAAATTGCGCTGGTTGCCACCCGGCGGCTTTGCGGGCTGGTCTGATCCCGTGGCCGCGATGCGCTCTCTCATCTTGCCGACAATTTCACTGGCATTGGTGCAATCCGCGGTCTTGGCCCGCGTCACGCGGTCTTCGGCACTAGAGGTGATGCGGCAGGATTTTGTACGCACTGCCCGCGCCTCGGGGCTATCGCGCCGTCGCGTGCTGTGGCGGCATGTTTTGCCCAATGCTTTGGTACCGATTGTCACCATCGTTGGCATGCAATTTGCCGCACTGGTGACAGGCACCATAGTGATCGAAAATGTCTTTTACCTACCCGGCCTTGGCCGCCTGATTTTCCAATCCATCGCCAACCGCGATCTGCCGACTGTGCAAGCATTGGTCATGCTTTTTGCTGCCATTGTTGTGACTGCAAATTTTATCGTTGATCTGCTTTATGTGGTCATTGACCCCCGCCTAAAGGCCCGCGCATGAACCGCCGCCTACCCACAAACCTTGTGATTGGCGCAGTTCTTGTGGCGCTGGTTGTTGGTGTTGCAGCGCTATCTTTGGTCTGGACACCGCATGATCCGACTTTGATGAACATTCGCGGTAAATTTGCGGACCCATCCGAGGCACATTGGCTTGGCACTGATCAGTTGGGCCGCGATGTGGTGTCGCAATTAATGGCGGCGGCGCGAAATTCGATGACCGTCGCCTTGGTGGCTGTGTTGTTAGGCGGGTCGATTGGTGTGGCGTTGGGGCTGTTCGCCTCTGCGGTTGGCGGCTGGGTAGAAGACGGCGTAATGCGGTTGGCGGATTTGGGTTTTGCCTTCCCTGCCCTGCTGTTTGCCATCATGCTTGCGGCCGTGTTTGGCCCGTCTCTTAGCAACGCCGTGCTGGCCATCGCCTTTATCAATATTCCGATTTTTGCCCGCGTAACACGCGGATCGGCCAATCAAATATGGACGCTAGATTACGTTTCGGCCTCGCGCGCTGCAGGGATGAACAAATTTGTCATCAGCCGCGATCACATTTTGCCCAATATCGCCGCTGCGATCATCGTACAGGCCACAATCGAATTTGCCGTGGCGATCCTTGCAGAGGCAGCCCTGTCTTATCTTGGTCTGGGCGCGCAGCCGCCTGCCTCCAGCTGGGGGCGGATGCTGTCCGAGGCGCAAACGCTGATGTATCTTGCCCCGCAACTGGCGATTTATCCCGGCCTGTGTATCATTACCGCAGTCCTCGGCTTTGGCCTGCTGGGCGACGGATTGCGCGATATCTCTGACCCTCGTCTATCGAGGCAACGCTGATGCTGGAACTCACTGATTACTCGGTAAACTTCAGTGCTGGGGCGGCCCTGCGCCAAGCCAACCTCACCATCAAACCCGGTGACCGTCTGGGCATCGTTGGAGAGAGTGGCTCGGGTAAAACCATGCTGGCGCTCAGCCTGATGGGAATGGCGCCTGACGGCGCAACCTTGTCTGGTGCGCTTTGCGTAGATGGCATCGACATGACCCAACGCAATGAGATCGAATGGCAAAATATCCGCGCCCGCCGCGTTGCGATGATTTTTCAAGAGCCCATGGCCGCACTCAACCCGCTGCGGCGGGTCGGCGACACGGTTATGGAACCCATGCGCGTTCACGAAGGCCTGAGCCATGATCAAGCACAGGCGCGCGCGCTGTCGCTGTTTGAAGAAGTCGGTATTCCCGATCCTGCCGCCCGCCTGCGACAATTCCCGCATGAGCTAAGCGGTGGCCAACGCCAGCGCGTTTTGATTGCCCTTGCATTGGCCTGCAACCCTGCCCTTTTGATTGCGGATGAACCCACCACAGCTTTGGATGCAAACGTGGCGGTGCTGATCACCGATCTGTTGGTGCGCTTGTCGCAAGAGCGCCAAATGGCCTTGGTATTCATCACCCATGACATCGCCGCGGTTGCCCGTGCCACGCAGGATATTGTGGTGATGTATGGAGGCGATATGGTTGAGTATGGTCCAACTGCAGAAGTTTTAAAAACACCGCATCACCCTTATACTAAAGGCTTGCTGGACGCATTGCCCGACCCGTCCCGTACAACTCACGATGCAAACGGCAAACGGCGGCGTTTGCCCACCATCCCCGGCACCGTTCCGCAGTTACAAGACCTGCCGCAGGGTTGTCGTTTTGCTGGACGCTGTCCTGTGGAAGTACCGCAATGTGCGGCGCAAAAGCCCGCGACCCAATCCTTTGCGGTGAACAGATCATCAGCTTGCCACTTGAATGAGGGCGCAAAAAGATGAGCGTTCCTTTACTCACGGCAACCGGCCTAACCCGCCACTATGCCCTGCCGCGCACCTCACTGCTGCGCCCTGCCCCGCTGTTAACTGCAGTGGATAACACCAGCTTTACCATAAACGCAGGCGAGACATTGGGCGTCGTTGGCGAAAGCGGATCAGGTAAATCTACGCTGGCCCGTATGGTCATGGCGTTTGAAACCCCAGACGCCGGTGAAGTTCTGTTTCAAGGCCAGAACATCCATGCCCTGCCCGCACCCGAATTGCGTAAATTGCGCCAACAATTTCAAATGGTGTTCCAAGATCCCTACGGTTCTCTCAACCCCCGCCGCCCTGTGGGCTGGTCCATCGCGGAACCGCTACGCGCCATCGGTGAGGATGAAAATACAAACCGCCGTGTGAAAGAGGCGCTGGAGCAAGTCGGCCTGCACGCAGATGCAGCCGATAAATACCCGCATGAATTTTCTGGCGGCCAACGTCAACGTATCGCCATAGCCCGTGCCATTGTCACCCGCCCTGCCCTATTAGTCGCAGATGAGGCTGTTTCGGCACTAGATGTGTCTGTGCAGGCGCAAATCCTTAACCTTCTGATGGATTTGCAAGACGATCTGGGGCTGGGAATCCTCTTTATCAGCCATGATCTGGCCGTTGTCGGCGCGATCTGCGATACATTGCTGGTGATGCAACATGGTAAACCACTTGAGGCAGGTCGTACCGCCGACATCCTGCGCAACCCTGCCCATGCCTATACACAATCCCTTCTCACAGCCGCTGGAGTTCATACATGACCCGCTTCATCCACCTCACCGATCTGCACGTCTCTCACCCTGATGCTGGCGATCCAAGCGATAAAACCAACGCGATTGAAACGTTGCATCGCGTCGTTGGTATCATCAACGCAATGGAGCCCCAGCCCGATTTCGTAGTGGCCAGTGGCGATCTTACCAATTTGGGAGATGCGCAAAGCTATGATTTAGTACAAGAAATTCTCGCGCCTTTGGAGGCACCACTGGTTCTGGCACTTGGCAATCATGACAAACGCCCCGAGTTTCATACCGCGCTTGGAAAGCCGGCATCACAAACGCCCTATTGCCATGACACCACATTTGGCGGGTTGCATGTGATCACGCTGGATACTTTGGTGGCGGAGCGTGTCGCAGGTGCGATCTGTGATGTGCAATTCGACTTTCTGGAAAAAGCACTTGAGCGCCACGCCGATCTACCCAAACTGATCGTGATGCATCACCCCCCGCTCCTGAACACTGATGACCTGCCATGGGGCAGTCTCGATATGGACAGCACAAACAAACTGAAAGAAACGCTGCAAGAGCATAATGTTGCGGGCATCCTATGCGGCCATATTCACATCAACCGCGTGAGCCAGTGGCACGGCATTCCCGTTGTCGTTTCTAATGGGCTGGATTCCACAATAGATTTGCTGGACACGCAAAATTTACGACAAGTCGAAGGCACGGGCTTTGCTATCTGCGATTGGCGCCCCTCTGGCCTATCGGTCAGCTTTGTCCCGCTCTCCCCTGCCCCACGTGAGATTGCAGTGATAGATCGGGCGACGCTCTTGTCCTTCACCTAAATCCGCAACATCTCCAGTTAACGCAGTTAAATCGCGTTAACTGGAATTTTCAAAACGGGATTTCCATTTTGGTCTGTGGGCACAGTGCCAGCCCGCATGTTCACTTGTAACGAGGGAATGATCAGCTTTGGCATCGCCAACTGTGCATCCCGCTCGGTACGGAATTTAATAAATTCATCTCGGGTTTTGCCACCGCCAACATGAATATTATCTGCCTTTTGGGCTGCTACAGTGGTTTCCCACTGGATTGCCCGACCGTTAGGGCCGTAATCATGGCACATGAACAGCCGCATTTCATCGGGCAAGGCCAACACCTTCATTATGCTGTCATAGAGTTCGCCGGCATCCCCCCCCGGAAAATCCGCACGCGCGGAGCCGCCATCGGGCATAAACAAAGTATCTCCAGCGAAACTGGCGTTACCAATGACGTGAACCATACACGCAGGTGTATGTCCGGGCGTATACATTGCAAATGCCTGCATGTCGCCGATCATATAGGTCTCGCCGTCTTTGAAGAGCGCATCAAACTGCGATCCGTCACGTTGGAACTCTGTGCCTTCGTTGAAAATTTTGCCGAAAGTTTCCTGAATGGCGATGATCTTTTCTCCAACGCCAATTTTCCCGCCAATTTTAGATTGGATGTAGGGCGCCGCACTCAAGTGGTCGGCATGAACATGAGTCTCGATGATCCAATCCAGCGTCAGACTACGCGCCTTGATCTCGTCTATCAAACGATCCGCCGCAGCATATGTGATCCGGCCAGCGGCGTAATCGATATCCATAACACTATCAATGATCGCACAATGGTCACTTGCCGGATCTTTGACAATATATGTTATGGTGTTCGTGGCCTCATCAAAATGGGCTGAAACATCAGGTCGCAGCGTCATGTCTATTGGATAGGTCATTTTGGCACCTCGATTGAATTGAGTTTAAGCACGCTATGTTATCATGGGCGACAGTAACAATACCCACCGCAACTGGTTTAACCCTTGGCCCGATATGTCAAAAACACCGCCTTTAGTCTGAGTATAGTGACTACCTATATAAGATCAGGCGACAACTCTTGCCAGAAGTGCCAAATGTCTTGTGCATTTAGGGCTGACATCCAGCCGTGCCGTTCAAAATCATCGCGCGCTGCCGCATCTTTGATCCGGCTTGCAAAGGCGCGCCTGTCTGCGTCCCGTTGTGTCGGGGTGCGCGATGCGACCAAATCGCGGATCTGGCCCAGTCGGTTGGCACGTAGCTGTTGAACCGGTGTCATTGTTGCTGCCGGAGCACTTGCGGTTTCAAACCCCTCACGCAGCGCTGCCGTGAGGTACCCCACCGGATTTTGGACCGCCCCCTGCCCTGCCACATACGCCAACTTAGCGAGGACATATTCCTCACCGTGCTCCGTCAGCCATTGTCGGGCAAGCCGGTCATTAACGCCCAAATCACGCAACCGAGCATAGACAACCGTATTACGGGCCCCTGCCCCGTCATCAATATTCATAATCGACAACTGTGGGTTTTCCTCGATCAAAAACCGGATATCGGTCACCGACCTGCCGCGTTTGCGAATTTCAGGACGCACAACGATGTTCGACGTTTTGTTAACCTCGGCGACCGCTGGTTTGATGATCTTTGCATTCAAGTGTTTGTAGACTTCGTAATAACTACTGTCCGCGACCCCCATCAGCCGCCGAAACAAATCAAGTGACCACCAGCCCGTACTGCCCGTGCGCACAAAGCGGTAGCAGTTTTCATAGAGCGCCAAGGCGTGCCCACTGGTGAAACGCCGTTGGATATTGAGATTAATCAAGGCAAACACTTTGGGGTCATGTAGCTTGGACGCTAAGGCAGGAGAATAGCCATATTCACAGACCCCCTGCTTGAGCGTCGCAAAACTGAGCAGGCTGGACACCCCCCACTCCTGCTGCCCGCTGGCATCCAGCATATCCCATTCCGCAACGGTTTCCGCCAACCCCCGCAAGGATTGCTTCAACGTAGCCATGTCATTTGAGTTGTAGCCAATCATCAGACACAGCGTCCGCGCGTCGATTGCATGAGTTTGCTGGCTGGTCAGCGTATCGTATGCATTAAGCAGCAGCACATTCGACAGCTTCCTTTGCAACAGCGTGAGCTTGCCGGACACATGAATGGCCGCGACATGTTTTTTAACTGCATCACGCCTGAGCGATCCGGTTAAAGAGGCTTTATCTATTTCGCCTGTTTTCCTGCTTTGCACGTCCTGCATCACTACCACCCCGGGTCACGGGCAGCGTTCGATTCGCCACCTCTTGCGTTGCACATACAATGACTGCAAAGGTGCCTCAACGCAACTATCCAAAAGGCACCTCTATACGGGACGTACTTCAACGCGGCGACAGGGTCAAAGGGACCAATCTACGGTAAAGGGCTACAACAAAAAGCCACTTACCCCACAAACATAGTCTCTAAATAGAGCAATACCGTGGCTAGAGACCCTTTCACCCGCGAATCGGACCCTTTAGTCCTGTAATCGGGTGCCTTTAGTCCCGTAACTGGCCCCCTTTGACCCTGTAAACAGGCCCCAAAGAAATAACAAGCCATTGATTTGTATCACCTTTTAAGTCGCAAAGTCTTTAAAGTACTGAAAGATAATACAACATATATGTGCGTCTTTTTCATATTTAGACTATGATATAGCCCATACTCACCGTTTATTAATTCACATACGGTCAATGATGTGCGAAAGATTAGCGGACATCATATAAAAACACATACATCGCAGAGGTAACATGGCAAGCACACCTAAAAGCACACCGCCCGCGTATTTCAACATTGACCCCGAGAAGGCAGCAAAGACGCTTTCCGAACCGATAGACACAGCTCGGTTTGCCAAGGCAGCTGCATTTGCTGCACGAGGCCGAGATGACCTTGCCAAACGTGGCTATGCGCCCGATGGCCGAAAGAGACTACGCAAGTTTTCCACTTGGGAGGTCTGTCGCTATCTACTTAACGTAGCGCCCGCACATCTCTTGCGTGTGCTCAAAGCGAACCCAGAGTTACCGCAAGGCGTGGGTGAAGGGAATTCTCGTTGGTTTACTCTGGATGAAGTCCTAGCTCTCCGCGAACATTTTGCGGCAGAAGGTGCAGCCAGCAGGGAATATAAATCTTGGCGGCCCGAAGGCTTGCCTGCCAAGGTTATTGCTGTCGCTAACTTCAAGGGAGGCGTGGGGAAAACATCAACGGCTGCACATCTCGCAATGTCGGCAGCGCTTGACGGGTATAAAGTATTGGTGATCGACCTTGATAGCCAGGGTTCCATGACCTCAATTATGGGTGGAGTTGTCCCTGATGAATGGTCAACGGCCTTTCCCTTGCTGGCAAAGGACTATGCCCGTCACGTACAAGCCGAGAATGAGGTGCGGCGCGCGGCAGGCACTGCCGAAATCCCATTGGATGAAACCCTGACGGAAAGCTTGGAGGTTTCGCCGCGAAACCTCATTCAGTCGACCCATTGGCCAAACATTGATCTGATTGGCGCACAACTCAATCTCTACTGGGCTGAATTTCAGGTTCCAGTTTGGCGAATGCAGCTCAGAAGTTGGCCGCTCTGGGATGCGTTGACGAATGCGCTGGAAGGCGAAAAGATTTTGGATGACTATGATATTGTCATCTTAGATACGCCCCCTGCTCTAGGGTATCTGACCATCAACGCGCTCGCGGCGTCCGATATTCTTGTTGTTCCGTTGGGTGCATCATTTCTTGAATTCGACTCTACGGGGCGGTTTTTTGACATGTTGTATTCTACATTTGCCAGTATTGAAGATGGTGAAAACTCGGCGCGTCGCAGGGATAACCTGCCAGAGATGAAGTTTGAGTGGGATGCCGTCAGGGCACTGGTGACGCGATTTGATGCCAGCCAGCAAACCGATTTGGCGAATGTCATTCAAGCGTATTTCGGTGACTTCATGGCAACCTACCGTCAAGAGATGACCGCAATGGTTGGTCAGGCGGGGGAGCAGGTTAATGGGATTTATGAAGCGGACTACCGCGACTTCAATCGTGATACTTATGTTCGGGGGCGTGAAACCTTTGATCAGACGTGGGCAGAGATCAAGACAGTAATTTTAGGATCGTGGTGGCGTGATCAACAATTAGCAACACCTAGCGATGAGGAGCAGGTCTGATGGCAAAGCGCAGGAAGTTAGAAACGCCCAGTCTGGATGACATGGCACGGATTGAAGATGAGTTTCGCCGCGAAACCCCGGCCCGTCCGCTGGGCGCGCCCATCAGTCAGATAGCAGCCGATGCTGCGCAGTCGTCGACACCCGAAACTTCAGCGGTGCGAGCCGAGCGTGCCAAAGATAAGGCCGATGCGCAGGTCCTGCGAGACGCCAAAGCCGACGGCCTGTTGTTGATGGAGGTCCCGCTGGCCGAGATCGACCCAGAAGCGATGGTCCGAGATCGTACGTTACTTGATGCTGCCGAAATGGAGGAGCTGAAGTCTTCCATCGGAAGTAACGGGCTGCGGTTGCCGATCGAGATTTTTGATCTTGCGCAGCCGGGTATTGATGGGCCGCGTTATGGATTGCTGTCTGGGTACCGTCGCTTGCGTGCGGTTCAAATGTTGGTGGCCGAAGGCAAAGCGCCGAGTGTAATCAAGGCGATCTTGCGTGCTCCCGATGTGATGGGCGGTGCCTTTGCTGCGATGGTTGAAGAAAATGAAGTTAGAGCAAACTTAAGCCATTTTGAGCGAGGTAGAATTGCGGTCATTGCTGCCCAGCAAGGCGCTTTTGGCTCGGTTGCTGAGGCGGTGAACGGGTTGTTCCCAGTCGCGTCAAAAGCAAAGCGGAGTAAAATCCGGTCGTTCTCCGTGATCTTTGAAGAGCTGGGGGATCTGCTGAGTTTCCCAGAAGCGCTGAAAGAACGAGATGGCTTGCGGCTGTCGGCGGTGTTGCGAACAGGCGGACAGGGTGAAGTTCGCGCTGCATTAGAAGCAGGGCAGGGGGGGACTGCCGGTGATGAGTGGCAGCTAATACGCGAGGTCTTGGATGCACATGAGGCGCAAGCGGTGGTCGATGCGTCCAAAGGTGGGCGTCCAAAAACCAAACGTGCCGCGCCGGTTGATAAAAGTATGACTGAAGTGCATTTGTCTAATGGCATTGTTTTGCAAAAGTCCCAAGATGCCAGCGGGTTTGTAATTCGGTTGGAGGGTGCCGTGCTGGATGCCAACTTTGTGGATGCCTTTATCGAGGAAGCGAAAGAGATTTTGGAGAGGCGCTGAGGTTTCGCCGCGAAACCCTAGCCTGTTAAGCAAAGCGCACACTCGGCAATTTAAGCGCAAGGCTGGCCCTTCCTCTACACTAAATGGGGGGAGGGCTGTCATGTTGCGGCGATCGGATGTGCAATGACTTCTTTCAACCTCGCTGATTCCCGCTAAGGGGCTGTGTTTGAAAACGACAGGATTGTGCCGAGTGATGCGTGTGGTCTATCTAGTTATATAGGGCCTTGGACGGCCTGATCTGCTAGAAATCCTTCTAACTATATGTAAATTAATAATAAAAATTTAAATCGATGGGCGGAATACAACCGCCCATCGATAGTACCAAGTTTTGAACAAATTCTAGCCACACTCAACCTATAGCCCTCTTTAGTGGATTGAGGGTGCCCGATGTGTCCTCACTGCTATGATTGGTCAGGTGCACAGATGGCGTTTACTCTGAATTGGGAAAATATTGCGGCCAATGGCTCGTATGTCTTAACCTCACCAACAGATAATATCGGGCTTACGATCGCGACAACGACAAATGCAGACGGTGATACTGCAACCGCGACCTCGACGGGAGTACCGCCCGCAGATGGGTTGTGGGTCGCTGGCTTGGAATCCCCGGTAACAAGCACCCTGACCTTTGACGCACCTGTTTCAAACTTCAGTTTTGAGGTTTACAATATCGACGCTGAAGCGCTGGCTTGGGATGATAAGCTCACTGTTTTGGTCACCGATGCACAGGGTAACATCCAGACCGTCAGCTTTGGTGATTTGCTCGCCGATCCTTACCATTCGTCCAATGGGAACGACTTGAATGGTGATGGGTCCTTCGATAGTGGCACCCAAACCAGTGGTGCCGCAGATAGTGTTTCGGTGACAATTGCCGGCCCCGTGTCCCAGATACAATTCGTCTTTTCAAATGGCGAAAGTCACTCATCCAGTGGTTCGTTTGGAATTGGAAATATGTCCCTTGAGCGTGCCGCGCTGGACTATGTTATTGATGGTACTGGCGGTGATGATGTCATTGACGATTTGTATCTTCTTGACCCCGATGGTGACCGTGTTGACGCGGGGGATGCGTTGGATGGCTCGGATGATGACGTCATTCATGCGGGGGCAGGGGATGATTTGGTCGTTGCCGGCGCAGGGAACGATACCATCATTGGCGGGATTGGGAGTGATACTCTATACGGCGATGTAGAGACTGATTCCGACTATTTGGTGCGTGGAGATTCTGTTGCCGGACCGGGTGGAAATGATGAACTGCGTGGCGGCGATGGTGACGATTTCCTCTATGGGGGATCGGGCGATGATTCCCTTTACGGGGACGACGGCAATGACAGTATTTTAGGGGGCCACGGGAATGACCTGCTTTATGGTGGGGCAGGGAACGATGACCTTGAAGGTCTGTATGGTGACGACACCATTTATGGCGGTGACGGTGATGATCACGTGTTCGGGCGCGATGGCGCTGATCTGATTTATGGCGGTGACGGCAACGATACTCTTATCGGGTCTATTGGCATTGATACGCTTTATGGCGGCGCGGGAGATGATGTTCTGGCAGGTAGTCAGGGAAGCGACCTGATTTACGGTGGTGACGGCAATGACCTTGTCTACATCGGCGTGCCTGCCTCGGGTGATATTGCTTATGATAACGAAGGCATCATTCATCTGGATGCGGGAAACGATTTTCTGGATGCAGGGGACGCAACGCTCAAGTTTCTAGCATACGGTGGGGATGGCAACGATCTGATGCGTGCAGGCCTCGGCAATGACACGATGTTCGGCGATGCGGACAACGACTCAATGTCTGGCGGTGAGGGCGACGACCAGCTGACGGGGGGCAGTGGGCGCGATACCATTGATGGCGGCGGCGGTGATGATACTTTCTTCTACGAAAACGGTTTTGGCTATGACACGGTTATTGGCGGTGAAACATCCGAGGTTTCCGGCGATACGTTAGATGCAAGCGCGGTTACGGATGACATCACGCTTGATCTAAGCGCGGGCGTCCCGTCTGATCCCGAAAGTGGTACTCTGATGGCGGGTGCATCCGCTGCTTCCTCCGTCACATTTTCGGAAATCGAGAGCATCTCTTTGGGGACGGGCGATGACAGGGTTATCGGATCATCCTCTGCGGATAATGTATCGACTGGTGCGGGCGCGGATACTGTTGCTGGCGGCGCTGGCGATGATGTTTTTGATATTGGCGCGGCGGATGGCGTCGCGGACACCGTAATTTTGGTCGATGGTGATGGGGCGGATACCATCACAGGGTTTGAGGGGCCAACCGCAAACGGTGATGGCACATTTGCAGGGCATGATCTGCTTGATGTGTCAGGACTGACCAATGTGGGCGGGGATCCGATAAGCGCGCAGGACGTTGTTGTAACCGATACAAGCGGTGATGGTACGGGCGACGCAATCCTGACATTCCCGAATGGCGAGAGCGTGACGCTGGTCGGGGTGTCTCCTTCTGCTCTGGCAACGCCAGCACAATTGGCGGCAATCGGTATCCCTGTTTTGAATACCGTTGATGGTACCTCCGCTGACGACACCATGAGTGCGGGTTATACGGATGCCCAAGGTGACGAAATTGACGGTGTTGATGGGGTAAATGACACGATTTATGGCTATGCGGGTGATGATGATATCTTCGCAGGCGATGGCGATGACCTTGTGTTTGGCGGGGATGGAAATGATACGCTTGCGGGCGGTGACGGGGCAGATACCCTTTCGGGCGGCGATGGCCGTGATGTGTTTTACGGTGATGTCGGCGATGTCATTGACGGCGGCGAGGGGGGCGATGACCGTGATACCCTAAACCTGAGCAATCTCGGCGGGCCGGCGATGACCAATGTCATCTATAACCCTACTGATAGCGAAGCAGGCACTGTTGCCGTGCTGGATGGCTCCGGCGCTGTTGTTGGCACGTTTGAATTTAAGAACATCGAGAAAGTTATCCCCTGCTTTACGCCAGGGACGTTGATTGCAACGAAACAAGGCGAAACCCCCGTTGAGGACTTGACGGTGGGTGACAAGGTTTTAACCCGCGACAAGGGGTATCAGCCTATTCGTTGGTTAGGCCGACGTGATCTGACAACCCAAGACCTTGCACTGCGCCCCAATTTTAACCCCATTCTTATTCGGGCGGGCGCATTGGGCAATGGCCTGCCCGAACGCGACATGACGGTTTCGCCACAGCACCGTATGTTGATCTCCAGTTGGCAGTCCGAAATGTTATTTGGAGAGCGCGAAGTGTTGGCTGCCGCGATTCATCTTGTGAATGACCATGACATTATTCGGATACGCCCCAAGGAAGTCAGCTATATTCATCTGATGCTGGATGAGCATGAGGTGATCTTGGGGAATGGCGCATGGACCGAGAGCTTTCAGCTAGGGCCGCAAATGTTTAGTGAGATGGAAGACGCGCAAGCAACCGAACTGCTGGCGCTTTTTCCTGAGTTGGAGCAGGATGCTTTTCTACCTGCTGCCCGCATGTCCCTCAAACGGCATGAATTCGCGATCCTCAATCGTTCACTCAAAGAGTCATAGGCCGGAATGTTGCCAATAGCCTGTGAGCTTCATACGATCTGCGCCAGCTAGGCGTTACCCGTTGAATGGGTCGGCTCATATCGGGCCCACAATCCGGTTTTTCTGTTCGAAGCAAATTCTTGAAAATCCCTGATATTTTACGTGCGTATTTGAAGCACAGCCTTTAGCTTCACGCGTGGGAGAGCTTTGGGGCTGGCCGTTAACTCTGTGTTGGGTGACGGGCTTCAGCACATCAAAGCACGAATTAAGGGAGATCCTATATGTCAGAGGCAATTGTTGCGGATTATGATCAGGCCATTTTACGGGATGCGCTTGAAGCACGGGCGGCCAAGGGGGCAGGGGCCCTTGCTGCTATGGGCGCTGGTGTTGATGTGCCCGTCGCGATCATTATGCGCAATGATGTGGCCCAGTTGGAAGTGATGCGTGCCGCCGCACTTGCAGGGACAGTTCTTGTCGCGTTGAACTGGCATGGCGAAGTAGATGAGGTCGCAGCGATCTGCGACGACAGCGGTGCGCAACATGTCATCATTCATCGCGATCTGATTGCTGGCTTGCGTCCTGCGTTGAAGGGCCGTTCGGTTATTGCCGTTTCGCCTGGTCCCGAACTCTGTGCGGCTTATGCCATTAGTAGCGCGGCTGCGGCCAGTGACCCCGATCTTCCCGAGTGGGAGAATTTGGTCCAGAGCCATCAAGCGATCGAACACCGCGAAATGATGCGCCCGTTGATGCGCTATACGTCGGGGTCTACGGGGCACCCGAAGGGAGTGCGGCGGACCAGCACAGGTGAGCGCCGCGATTTTGAAGATGTACTGAAGCGTGTCGGTACGGAAATGCTTCAGCTCAAAACCGGCTCACGGTTCTTTACTGCTGCCCCTATTTATCATTCAGCCCCCTCTACGTTGACCAGTGCTGCGCTCGTGACGCATGGCGTGTCCGTCATTGTCGCACCCAAGTTTGACCCCGAGGGGTTTCTCGCCACCATTCAGGATCAGAAGATAACACACATCTATCTTGTCCCAACCATGATGAGCCGTTTGCTGAAGCTGCCTGAAGAGGTTCGATCACGGTATGACCTGTCGTCGGTTGAGTTTTGCGTTTCAACAGGGTCCCCGTGGCCGCATGATTTGAAAGTCGCGATGATCAACTGGTGGGGGCCGGTGTTCTGGGAGAGCTATGGCGCAACCGAAATTGGCTTCATGACGATGGTCTCGTCTGAGGAAGCATTGGCCCGCCCGGGAACCGCAGGTCGGATGCAAATGGGGGGAACAGTGTTGATCCTCGATGAGCAGGGCAACGCAATGCCCACTGGAGAAGTCGGTGAAATTCATGCACGCATGGATGCATTTGGCGGGTTCGACTATTCTAATGATCCAGACAGTCGCAAGGCGGCGGAAAAACAAGGTCATGTTTCCGTCGGGGATCTGGGCTGGCTTGATGAAGACGGGTTTTTGTTCATTACAGACCGCAAGAAGGACATGATCATTTCTGGTGGCGCAAATATCTTTCCCGCCGAGATCGAAGCAGTGTTAATGCGTGCGCCCTTTATCCGTGACGTCGCAGTCTTTGGTGCGCCACATCCTGAATTTGGCGAACAGATTGTCGCTGCGGTAGAGTTGTCCGAGGGGGCATCGGCGCAGGTAAAAGATGTGATGGATTTTCTTGACGGTAAACTGGCCCGTTTCAAACAGCCACGTGTCGTTGATTTTCACGGGACGTTACCAAGAGAAGACAGTGGCAAGATATTCAAACAAAGGCTCCGCGAACCTTATTGGGAGAACGCAGGACGTAAGATTTGAGGTGGGGAGCTCATATATCCACCTTCATGGGTATGTAGGCCAAACCTGATTCTGCGAACGGCATGAGATTCGGCGTGGATTCGGACCCCAGAGGAGTGATCTCTGGATAAGTCTGGGGATAACCTGCGATAAGCTGTGTCTGGAGCGGTATGAGTTGATGGGGAACTGAGAGTAAGTAACGCCTGTGCCTCCGGATCTCCTACGAAGTGTGTCAATAAGCCATTGTAATAAAACGACCTTTTCCCGGCTTTGAAAAAAATACGTTTTTATGTCGGAATCGGGTTGCGGGATTGTTGAGTAAACCCTAGAACGCCTCTACCGAAGCGCAGCAATGAGCTACGGGGCAGCGGACGGGTT
>NZ_JACIEI010000015.1 GCF_014196805.1 Sulfitobacter undariae
TGGCGAAATTCGTCCGTCCGTTTCAGTCCCATAGTTTATCTCCTTTGTTACAGTAAATGCTATCAAAGGAGCGGCATCAAACCGCGACAGGTCCAATAGGATCCGTTGTTGTCGGCAAGATCGACGATCCATTGCGCATCCGTTCCGCCGGAGGGGAACATTCGAAGGCTACTTGAGCCGTCGTTATTTGTTAATATTTGGGCAACGGTTTTGGTTGCAAGTGTCTTAGAGCTGGCGGAGGGGGCCAAAGCGATTGTCCAAAGTATCGGGCTGTGGTCCGGCAGCCCAGGGATCGGCAAATATGCCCTGCCTTGGGTTAGGTGCGACGAAGCAATCATGATTAATTGCCAAAGGGGCAATGTGTAACTGGTATCAGTATCGTCAAAGAAGCGGAGCAATCGCTCTAAATACGATCCTTTTGGTATCAGCGGGGCGATCGAAAGCGCTTCTGGGCGCTCTTTGAACTTCAACATGGCAATGAGTTCATCGCATTCTTTTTGATTTAGAGGACGTTTTCTACCGTTTTCGTAAACTTTCATTTCGGAGAAAAGTTGATCGTGGTATTGGTTCGTCTTCTTCTTGGTGTTTGTCATATTCTGCACTTCTCGTTGGTTTTGTTGTGCAGGCGACTTGGGTACGATTTATTTTGACGAATAATTGGTTTGATTGCTTTTTTGATAGCCTTGGCCGACAGCCGACACTTTAGTCAATACATTGACTTAAAACGAAAATATTGAGATTTGAGAGCCGACAAAGCGCCGACAAAATAAATACTTATGAAGGCCATAAGATTGCCCATCCAAAAATATTGTTCAATTGTGTAACTCTATAAGCATTTCCTGTTCGGGAAAAAGCCTCATAGATGGCATCGTTAGGGCTTTGTTGCACAAATCAGTTGATGGGATTCACTGTATGAATCCGGTGTGGTAGCTGGAGAGAATGAGCAGCTGGACACCGACGACTTACAAGACCAAGAACTGGTCAGACTACAACTAAGCCCTGAAGCAGCGCGGTTCGCTATCGATCTGGTTTGACGCGGAAATGGTGTGGGATGCGACACCATCTGGCCAGAGGGGACGTCAGCAGGCCTACAGTGATGCGGTGATACAAGCCTGCCTGACCACTGCCCGGCAGGGCATTGCAAAGCAATGTCCCGAGAGGGGCTCAAGGTTCTGTTTGGATTGCCCTTGAGGCAGACTACGGGGTTTGTCGGAAGTCTGCTGGAATTGGCCGGGCTGAACTGGACAGTGCCAAACTTCAGCACTTTGTGTCGACGGCAGAGAACGTTATCGGTCGCGATCCCATTCCGGGGCTCATCGGGGCCCTTGCACCTTCTGATAGATAGCACAGGCATCAAGGCGGAGGGCGAAGGTGAATGGAACGCCCGTAAACATGGCGGCCCTAAACGTCGCCTTTGGCGCAAAATCCACATCGGGATCGATGAGGAAACACTAGAGGTACGTGCCGTCGAGGTCACGAGTAGCAGCATCGGTGATGCCCCTATGTTACCTGACTTACTCGATCAGATCCCACCGGACGAAGAGATTGGCAGTGTCACTGGAGATGGGGCCTACGACACCCGCAAATGCCACGATGCGATTGCAGCCCGCAATGCCTATGCTGTCATTCCACCGCGCAAGAATGCGAAGTTATGGAAATCTGACACACCCGGAGCCAGGGCACGAAACGAAGCAGTTCGATCCTCAAAGTACCTTGGCCGCTCACTGTGGCGGCAAGTCACCGGATACCACCGCCGAAGCCGCGTCGAAACCAAACCTCTCGGGATCATGCTGCGCATAACCCTGCCAGTCAGTGGATGCATTGTCTGAAACTACTGGGGCAATCGCTCATGGCCCGCGACTTCGATCGTCAGGTCGCAGAGATCCAAATCCGGGCCGCGATCCTCAACGGCTTCACTGCACTTGGCATTCCGAAGACCGAAACCGCAGGCTAAATCCGTCCGGGGTCAGGGGAAGTCCAACCCCAGCCTGATTTGTGCAACAAAGCCCATCGTTAGCATACTATAAAACCCCGAGAGCAATGCCTTCGGGGTCTTGTAGTTAGATTGTTTTAGTAGAGGTGGAGGGGTTAAGCTAAAGCTTGAAAATGCTCAAATGCAGCTCGTTTCCTTACGTTGCTCGGCAGGACTAGAGAATGTTCTGCCACAATGGTGTGCAAGCCTTTTGCTGCCTCGCGGAGAGCATCAGTTGAACAACCGACTTGCCTTTCAAAACTGAAGACCGGTTTTTCGTGATCTGGATCTTGAATTATGATTGTGGCGGCTTCTGAGGTATCGGTCAGAGTGATATTGACTTGTAACGAACTCATTTGGGCAAGATTGCAGCCCAGGACAGTTGGGAACCCGTATCCAATCCTATTTCCGATTTCCAACTTAAAATCAGCAAGATCCACTGCTTTTTTGAGGTCTTTGGTTTTGTGCGCCGTGTAGTGGATGTTAAGGATACTTCCGTGACTGTGACCAGCTATTGCCTACCGTTGACCATCTTGGACATCAGCCTCGCGTAGCATGCTCGAGAATGTTTTTCGAAGCGCGTAGAAATCTTCATTAAAAGCTCTGAGATCGAGTTTTTCGAGAATGCGAACAAAATGCTTTCCAAAGGCACTTGATGCAGCATTCACCTCTGACCGACACGCGGCCTCTGGAAATAGCAGCGGTCCGTGCTCGTCCGTGAGGCTTTGAAACCATTGCATAAAGCCGAGATCTAGCAATATTTGCGGCAGGGGGATCACCCTCTGGCTGTCCTCTGTTTTGATCGATTGCTCGGGCGCTGTTCCTATGGCTAAACAATAGGTTCCGTTGCGATATCTCACATCTTTGCGTCTAAGTAGTGTGATTTCTTCGATACGCGTGCCCAGTGATAAAACGATGAGGGGAATCCAGTAGGTCGCGTCGCGGATGATGACACTCCCGGGTTTCCAGCGGCGGTGTTTGGATGCGCATCCTGTGTAAATTGGGGAGGTTAAAAATTTAGCAAGCCGTTCTTCCGACCATGTCACCCGGATTTTGGGCTTGGTTACTCGGACATAAAGCGCATCATTTGGAATGTTGGCTTTAATCACATTTTCTATAATTTTATAGGGGAGCGCGACTGGCGGCTCGATGCCCAGATCACCCGCACCTTTGAAAATGCGGTTCAGGCTATCTCTGAGCTTTCTGATGTTGGCTATTGTCACCCGAGGTGTGAGCTCTTCGGCTAACAAGGATCTTTTTTCAGGGGTGGAAATGTCATTGCGGCCCCTAATCCTTTCTGTGACTGCAAAATCATGTGCGTCGGCTTCGGAAATCTCAAAGTTCTTGGTGATTACCTTGGCGTGAGAGTTATAGCGGTTCTTGCCGTGTGACTTTCCGTGCTTTCGAGGCAGCCGCGAGAGCCATACAAAGAACTCTATCTGTCTTTCTTTGTGGATTGAAGCGACTGGGACATCTCCGAAGAATTCTGTCGCGAGCCTGCCAATGCCATTGATGTTCGGCCTCATTGAAACTGTTGGGTAGTTCTTCAGTGTTTGTTCCCAGGCGTGCGATATCAGGACAGGTGCTTTTACGAATTCTTCAAGGGGTGTGGACCCGTGCTCTTCGAGCATGCCTTTTGTCGCCTGGTTGATATCGTCGCCGTCCAACACAGCCATCTCGACTTCATTAAGTCGGCGTTTGAGGGAAATGGCCTGACGTCCAAGATCACTTGTCGTGGGCTTTGGTAGGACGATTGAGGTGAGCGCACTGGCCTTTGTAAGGGGGGTCTGCACGTTATCCCACTTTCCGCGTCTTGCCTCGCGTCGTAGGGCCGCGTTCTCTGCTTCCAGAGCTTCAATTCGCGCATCCAGTTCACAGTCTTCCCAATTTGAGAAGTCTTGCTGCTTGGAAAGCAATTGACCCAATTCGTCTCTCAACATTTCCGTCAGCAGAATTCTTGCTTCGCTTGGGGACAGGGTGTTGTTTGTTATGGCATCCACGATTTTTAGTTCCTCTCTCTCGTAGACCGTAAGCAGCGCAGCTGCGCGTTTTACGGCGTCGAAAGGGAGGTCGGTGCGTAATGAGAGACGCAAAAAATGGTTGGATCCCTTTTTTGAGATTTTTCTTGGTAGTCTCTTCAGGAAATAAAAAATTTGGCCCCGCCGTATGAGGAAGGGGGCGGCAGAGTGCTTCGACCAATGCTTGAGGTATCTGTTTGTGACTGTGGGGTGTATCCCACTGTGTATCTCACCTTGAGGCAGGTGGGATACCGCTTTGGCGTGAAGTGCCGAAAAGCTCTTATTTATTGCTGATTTAGAGGAAGAATGGCTGGGGTGGTAGGATTCGAACCTACGGTACACGCTACCAAAAAGCGTTGCCTTACCGCTTGGCTACACCCCAACTTGGGGGCTTCATAGGCGGGGATTGCGCGGGGTGCAAGACGTTTTTTGTCAAAATTTTGCATATCCGGCAGTTATTCTTGCTCTGCGTTTGTGCGCAGCAAATCTATTTGTTCTCCTGCACGTTCCTGATCAACAATTCGGCTGAGTTGTTCATCCTCCACGGCATCGACCTCGCGGGCAGGCGGGGCTTGCATATCAGGGCCTTCAGGATCTGATATGGCTGATTTTGTGGGTTGGAGCTGAGAAGGGTCCAGGCCGCCCTCGTGCAGCAGGCGGTAGGCCGGTGCTTGGGCGCCAATGGCTGCGGTGTCATATGCAGCCTGCACCAATCGTATCGCCTCGGAGCGGGCAAGCACGATGCTGGTTTCGTTTTGGTTTATCCACGCGGCCATGCCCATCGTGACCGAGCTGTCATCAACTGATTCTATCCATGCGGAAGCATGGGGGTCATCCAGAACAAAGGGCAGGGCCTCTAATGTGGACAGAGCCAGTGCTTGTGCATGGGCCAGATCGGCCTCGGGCGCGACTCCCAGCGAAAACGTGAAGCGACGTTCCGCGTTGCGAGAGAAGTTCACGATCCGGCTTTTGAACACGGTTGAATTTGGAATTCGGATTTGATTGCCGTCAAAGCTGAGCAGGATTGTTGCGCGAGATGTCAGGCGAATAACCTTGCCAGTGTCGCCTTCAATCTCAACCGTGTCATTGGGGCGAAAGGGTTGGCGGATGGACAGCATGATAGAGGCGATAAAGTTTTCAACCGTATCTTTTACCGCAAAGCCAATGGCGAGGCCGACAATACCCGCCGCGCCAAGGATGCCCGACAAAAGAGCCGTTGCATTCAGGATGTCCAATGCCGCGACGAGGCCGCCAATCACAAACACCAGCCGCACAATCTGGCGGTAAATGTCGGCGATGAATGCATTCGGAGCCAGCCGCTCCCAAGGTTGTTTACGCCGCGCGAGGGCAAAGCCCAGTAAAATAATCAGTAAAAATAGGGATAGGGCAATCATCGCCAGCGGTAAAAACGCGATCATCTGACGGGCGCGGATCAAGAAACGTTCAACCGCTGGGTTGAGGCGTTGAACAACATCGGTTGTCTCGGTGACTTCATTTTCGATGGCCACCACACCTTCCACGCGGCCGACCAATTCGGCAAGCCGTTGGGCTGTAGGCATGTCCAATGTGTTACCGCGCAAGGTCACAATGCCGGAACTGACGGTCACGGTGATATCGTCAAACCCTTCCAACTCACCCAGAATCCCACGGATTCGGTTGGCCATCGCTGCGTCTTGCGTTGCGCTGTCGTCGATGGTGATGGTGCCAGTGGGTTGGCTGACGGTCTGCGACTGGGCGCTAAGCGGCAGCAGCAGGCAGATCAATAGGACAGCAATGCGCATGAAATCTCACAATGGGAAAAGCTATAAAATAACGGGGTGGTCAATGGCACCAAAGTGTAGGACCACCCCGCATTTTATGCAAACCCTGTAGGTGTGACTAGCTGCAATCAACAAGGATTGCGCCCGCACGCGCACCTTTTAACACGGCATCATGGGCCGCTGCGCAATCGTGCAAGGGAAACACTTTTTCAACGGGGCACGTCAATGCGCCTGCGGCGAGGGCGTCGTGCAGGCGTGTGATCCGTTCAAGGCGCTTTTCCAGCGGTAGGAGATAAATCAGAATGATGTCGATTGTGGCGGCTTTGAACAGCAAGGGGCCAAAAGGCAAGGTCGGGGACATTTCGATCTGCGATCCATAGGCTGCTATTGTGCCATTAGGTGCGATTGTTTCTGCGTTCATCACAACATTCGCACCGAACTCGACCTCAAGGATACGGTCAACGGGTGCGCCAGCGTTGGCTGCCAGAATGTCCTCTGACAGGGTCTCTGAACGGTAGTCGAGGATTGTTTCAGCGCCAGCGGCTTTCACGCGGTCTACGTCACGGGCGCTGCATGTCGCGATGACCTTCGCGCCGCCCCAAACGGCCAGCTGCACGGCCAGATAGCCTACGGTGCCGCCTGCACCGGAGATGAGCAAAGTTTGGCCCGTCACGTCACCACCGCCAAAGACTGCTTCGGCAGCTGTCAGGCCTGGAATGCCCAGGATTGCGCCTGTCTCAAAGCGGACTGCGTCGGGCAATGCGACGGCTTGCTCGGCAGGTAGGGTGATATGGGTGGAGGCGGTGCCAAATGCACGTTGCCATTGGCCGTTCCAAATCCAGACGCGGGTGCCAATGCGCGAGGCGTCTACACCTTGGCCAACAGCTTCGATAACGCCGGCCCCATCGCTGTGCGGGACAACTTGCGGAAATGCGGGTTTGAGAACACCGGGTCTGCTGCCTGCCCGCGCCTTGATATCCGACGGGTTTACGCCAGAGAACACCATCCGAACCGTGACTTCGCCAGCGGCTGGCGCGGGTGTGTCGATAGTTTTGAGTTCAAGTACATCGGCGGCGGTGCCGAAACGACTATAGGAAATGGATTGCATTGGCGGTTGTCCTTTGGATCAAGCATTGAATTTGCACAATGATCCGTAAGGTGCCGAGGTTCAATCAGTCAAAAACTTCCTGTGGGCGGACACCCCATAGACGGGCTTTGGGTGCCCAGCCTTTGAACCCACCAGAGCGAAGATAACACCATTCAGGGTTACATTCACTGACCCGTGCAACCACGCCCATCTCCAGCGCGGCTGTGACCAGCGAGGAAGGGTCGGGACGCGCATGAAGTGTAAGCATGTCTTTTTCGACCAGCACGGTACGGGTCCCTGACAAAAGCGAGTAGTGAATCCAGCCGCCCATACCGTCGCGGTCTTCTACGCGGCGCCAGTTGCCATATTCAGCGGTGATACGTAGCGGCATGTCGCGGCGTTTAAAGACCCAATCAATGCGATGCGTCAGAGATGGCCCGCGCCGCACGTTACCTTCCGACGCCTTCAGAGAGACGAATCGGGGAATGGGTCTGTTTGTGACCTGACCTGTCTCAACGCTCGCTGTGATGACAACCTCGCTATCAGCTAGAACAGGTGTTCCAAAGCCGACAGAGAGGATAACGGCAAGCGTGCCGAAGAGGCCCACGCATGTGTTGCGCAATTTTGATCTGTTCATGATGTGCTGCCTGCACTGAATTTTATTTTTGTGGTCTTGCTCTTGGAACGCGCGGGGTTCTTGTGCCTCGTCGCGTACTGGTACACCATGTGCCTAGAAAATGCCAAACGCCAAGACCGGAGATTGAATTATGTCAAAACAACAACTGAGTGTTGTAGTCACGCGACGGTTGCCAGAGGTCGTCGAGACGCGACTGGCCGAATTATTCGATGTGCGCCTGCGCGACACCGAAAGCCCCATGACCCGTAGCGAGCTTGCTGAGGCAATTAAAACTTGTGATGTTTTGGTGCCTACCATCACGGATCAGATAGACAACGCGCTGATTTCCCAAGCGGGCGGGCGGCTCAAGCTGATAGCAAATTATGGTGCAGGGGTGGAT
Source organism: Sulfitobacter undariae (assembly GCF_014196805.1). Lineage (GTDB taxonomy): Bacteria > Pseudomonadota > Alphaproteobacteria > Rhodobacterales > Rhodobacteraceae > Sulfitobacter > Sulfitobacter undariae. The sequence goes on from NZ_JACIEI010000015.1 coordinate 7,854, forward strand.
CACATTGATGTCGCCACAGCGCGGCAGCAGGGGATTCTGGTTTCTAATACGCCGGGCGTGCTGACGGAAGACACCGCGGATATGACGATGGCATTGCTGATGGCAGTGACGCGGCGGATGCCGGAAGGCATGGCAAAGATGCAAAAAGGCGAGTGGGACGGCTGGGCGCCTAATGCGCTATTGGGCGGACGAATCTCGGGCCGCCGTTTGGGTATCCTTGGCATGGGTCGCATCGGGCAGGCTGTGGCGCGCCGTGCGGCGGCCTTTGGGATGCAGATCCATTACCACAACCGCCGCCGCCTGCGCCCCGAGACCGAACAGCAGTTGCAAGCGACCTATTGGGAGAGCCTCGACCAGATGGTGGCGCGGATGGATGTGATCTCGGTCAATTGTCCCCATACGCCTTCGACCTTCCATCTGATGAATGCGCGACGTCTGAAGTTGATGAAACCTGACGCGGTGATTGTGAACACCTCGCGGGGCGAAGTGATTGACGAAAACGCACTCACGCGGATGCTCCGTGCAGGAGAGCTGAAAGGCGCAGGGCTGGATGTCTATGAACACGGCGTAGAGATCAATCCACGTTTGCGCGAACTGGATAACGTTGTGTTGCTGCCGCATATGGGGTCTGCGACGCTGGAGGGCCGTATCGAGATGGGTGAGAAAGTGATCATCAACATCAAGACCTTTGATGATGGCCACCGCCCACCGGATCAGGTTGTTCCATCGATGCTTTGACACGACAGTTTGTTATGCGGTGAAAGTGGTTCATTTTTGAGGAAACTATAAACCAAGATAGGAAATGCGGTGCGTGGAATTCTGATAGGACTGTGTATGGCGGCGGCAAGTGCCGCTGGGGCGCAACAAGCGGCGGATGCTGTGGCACCCGAGGTCGCCAGTGCGGGCGCATTTGAGAGCTTGTCACCACAGATCACGCAAGCGCTGCAAACAAAGGCCGCAGGCAAACCAGTCGAGGCCAAAAACTGGATGGTGGTTGCCGCCAATCCCTATGCGGTAAAGGCGGGTTCAGATGTTCTGGCCGCAGGCGGAACGGCTGCTGATGCGCTGGTGGCCGTGCAGGTCATGTTGGGATTGGTCGAGCCGCAAAGCTCGGGCCTTGGCGGCGGCGCATTTCTGGTTTGGTATGATGCAAAGAGCGGCGAACTCACTACTTTTGACGGACGCGAAACCGCGCCGCTGGCTGTAACGCCGCAACTGTTTCAGGATGCCGAGGGTGCCCCGCTGAAGTTTTTTGACGCCGTTGTAGGCGGGCGGTCCGTTGGTGTGCCGGGCACACCTGCCTTGCTGGCAGAGGTACACGCGCGCTATGGGAACCGTGATTGGGCAAGCCTGCTGGCCCCTGCAATCGGCCTTGCCGAGAGTGGTTTCCCTGTGTCGCCGCGTTTGGCGCAATTGGTTGCCGAAGATGCGTCAAAACTGGCAAGCTCCGCCACCACTGCTAATTACTTCCTGCCTTCGGGTGTTGGGATTGCTGCGGGTTCGACCTTGGTAAATGCCGCCTATGCGCAAACTCTCAGAACGTTGAGTACGCAGGGCGTAGATGCATTCTATTCCGGCGATCTCGCTGGGGATATTGTGGCAGCGGTACAAGGCGCAAAGGGAAATCCGGGCGTGCTCTCCGAAGTGGATATGGCGATCTACCGCGTCAAAGAACGCCCCGCAGTTTGCGCCCCATACCGCTCATATGACGTGTGTGGCATGGGCCCGCCCTCGTCAGGGGCCATTGCCGTGGGCCAGACCCTTGGGATGCTGGAGGGGTATGACCTGAGCGCGGGACCGAACGATATCACCGTGCGCCGCCTGATCGGAGATGCGTCGCGCTTGGCATTTGCGGACCGTGGGCGTTACGTGGCGGATAGTGACTATGTGCCCGTACCTGTCAGCGGGTTGTTAGACCCTGCATATCTGGCTGAACGCGCGACCTTGCTGACAGGAGAGACAGCTTTGGCCGAGGTGACAGCGGGCCAGCCCGAATTTGATCACGCGCTGAATTGGGCTGCGGATACATCACTCGAACTGCCCTCGACCTCGCATATCTCAATTGTGGACGCGGCGGGTAATGTCGCCTCGATGACGGCGTCCATCGAAAACGGATTTGGTAGCAGGCTGATGGTTGGTGGGTTTATGCTCAATAACGAACTGACAGATTTCTCTTTTCGCAGCCATACAAGCGGGGTCCCGATTGCCAACCGTGTCGAACCTGGGAAACGGCCACGGTCGTCTATGGCCCCGACGATTGTAATGAAAGACGGCGCGCCTGTGATCGTTGCAGGGTCGCCAGGCGGCAGCCGGATCATTGGCTATACCGCGCAGGCACTGGTTGCCATGATAGATTGGGGGTTGGACCCCCAAGCCGCAACGGCGCTGCCACATGCGGTCAATCGCTTTGGGACCTATGACCTTGAGGAAGGCACCGCTGCTGAAAACCTAGCGGAAGGGCTGGCAGCGGTTGGGTATGAGACAAAAACAGGCGCGATGACATCTGGCCTGCACTTAATATCAATAGGCGACACGCTTTCCGGCGGGGCAGATCCCCGTCGTGAAGGCATCGCAATAGGAGAATAGGCCGATGGTTCAGGCAACAGGACTTGCACGCAACGAAGACGGGATTGCTGCGGCTCTGGGTATTCTCAAGCAGCAGTTCGGTGAACAGCTCCAAACGGGGGCGTCAATCCGTGAGCAGCACGCGCATACAACCACATGGATCGTAAATCAGCCGCCAGACGCGGTGATTTTTGCGCGCTCAACCCAAGATGTATCCGATGTGGTCAAGGTTTGTGCAGCACACCGCGTGCCGATCATTCCTTTCGGTGCAGGCACGTCATTGGAGGGGCATGTTAACGCACCTGCGGGCGGGATCAGCATCGACATGAGCCAGATGAACAAAGTGCTAGAGGTCAACGCAGGTGATCTGGATTGCCGGGTGCAGCCGGGTGTGACGCGGATGGCGCTGAATACGCATTTGCGCGATCAAGGTCTGTTTTTCCCGATTGATCCGGGTGCGGATGCCAGCATTGGCGGCATGTCAGCCACGCGGGCCTCTGGTACCAATGCGGTGCGCTACGGTACGATGAAAGACAATGTGCTGAGCCTTGAAGTCGTGATGCCGAATGGAGAAGTTATCCGCACCGCCAGCCGAGCGCGCAAATCCTCGGCGGGGTATGATCTGACGCGGTTGATGGTTGGCTCGGAAGGGACATTGGGGATCATCACCGAGGTAACGCTGCGTTTGCAAGGCATCCCCGAAGCGATTTCCGCTGCAAGCTGTTCCTTTCCCACCGTTGAGGCAGCCTGCCAGACTGTGATGGCGGTGATCCAATATGGTTTGCCTGTCGCGCGGATTGAATTGCTGGATGCTTTGGTCGTCAAAGCAGTGAACGGCTATTCCAAACTGACATTGCCCGAAACTCCGTTGTTGTTATTGGAATTCCACGGCTCGGATGCAGGCGTGTCCGAGCAGGCCGAGACGTTCGGCACATTGGCAGAAGAGTTCGGCGGAACCGGCTATGCTGCGACGACCACGGTCGAGGAGCGGACCAAACTATGGCAGGCACGCCATGATGCTTATTGGGCAATGTTCACGCTGCGTCCGGGCTGCAAAGCTGTTGCCACGGACGTCTGTGTCCCGATCTCAAAACTTGCCGAAGCGGTGGGGGGTGCGAATGACAAAGCGGCCGAGCTGGGTCTGCTTGCGCCGATTGTCGGCCACGCGGGGGATGGCAATTTCCATGCCTCTGTTTTGGTGGATATGGACGATGCTGAAGATGTCTCACGGGCGGAAACCTATGTGAGTTGGCTTAATCAAAATGCAATTTCTCTGGGCGGAACCTGCACGGGGGAACACGGGATCGGGCAGGGGAAACGGCCCTATCTGGTGAAAGAACTGGGCGGCGCTGTGGGCGTGATGGAAACCATCAAAGCCGCACTTGATCCCGATGGCATCATGAACCCCGGTAAAATTCTGCCCTAGCTGCCGCTGCGTTTTCCCGTTTGGTCGGTTTTCTGCTCTGTCTTGTCGTGAGTTGCCCGCGCAATTTGATTGTGCGGGTTACAACGGTGGAAAATGCGCAAAAGGGAATCGTGTCATGAAAACTCAAGTCAAAGCATTGGTTGTGGGCGGCGGCGCCGTAGGGACTTCGATTGCCTATCATCTGGCGCGTGCGGGCTGGGCTGACGTGATGCTGCTGGAGCGTGATGAGCTTACATCAGGTTCTACTTGGCATGCGGCGGGGCTATTGCCCTATTTCAACATGTCTTTTGCCACGACCCATATTCACGATTATTCCATCAAGTTCTACAAAACACTTGAGGAAGAAACCGGACTGAACGCGGGCTTTGCCGTTGTGGGCAACCTGCGCATGGCACAAACAGATGCGCGGATGGACGAGTACATGCTCTACGCCTCCACCGCCGAGACTTGCGGCGTGCCTTATCAATGGATGACACCGGATGAGGTTAAGGCGAAGTGGCCCTTGATCCGTACCGAAGACCTGAAAGGCGCACTGTACCACCAGACCGACGGTTATATTAATCCCGCCGATGTGACCATGGCGATGGCCAAAGGCGCACGTCAACGGGGCGTGGTGATTGAGCGGAAATGGCAGGCTGATGCGTTCCATTGGAACGGTGAGGCATGGGAAGTGACCGTGACCAAGATGATCGAGAAGGGCGGTAACCTTGTTCCTTCGGATGAACAATTGGTCATCACTGCTGAACATGTCGTGACAGCCTCGGGCAACCACGCGCAGCGCACGGCGCAGATGCTGGGCATCAAAATGCCTGCGATCCCTGTAGAACACCAATTCATTGTGATGGACCAAGACCCCGCGTTGGTGAAATTCCGCGCAGAAGGCAATGTCGAGCATCCGGTGATCCGTGACGCCGATGCGCAATCATATGTGCGCGAAGAACGCGGCGGCTGGATTTTGGGTGTTTATGAAAAAGACGCGCCAGCAGTATTTGAATACGGAGTGCCTGACAGCTTCCGTGCGGATTTGTTCCAACTGGATCTGGACCGCATCGAGGGCCAGTATATGGCGATGAACCACCGTATCCCTACGGCTGAGGATTGCGGGCTAAAGGATGATTTCAACGGGCCGATTTGCTATACGCCAGACGGAAACCCGCTGGTCGGCCCGGCACCGGGCCTGCGCAACATGTGGCTGGCTGAAGGGTTCTCTTTTGGGATTACGGCGGCTGGCGGTACGGGATATTACCTTGCCCAATTGATGGTCCATGGCGAGGCCGAGATCGACATGGCATCGCTTGACCCCAAGCGTTATGGCGAGTGGATGACAACTGAATTTGCAGCCCGCAAAAACGAAGAAGCCTATGAGCATGTCTATATCTTGCACCACCCTGATGAGGAACGCCCTGCCTGCCGTCCGCTGCGCACCTCACCGGCCTATGACCGCCAAGCGGCGCGAGGCGCGCAATTTGGTTGGGTGAATGGATGGGAACGCCCCAACTACTACGCGCCAGTAGGGTTCAACGACCACGACAGCCGCAGCTTCCGCCGGGGAGGTTGGTGGAAATACGCGATGGAAGAAGCAAAAGCCGTGCGTGAAGGTGTTGGCCTTATCGATGCCACTGCATTCACCAAACATGTTATCAAAGGACCAGGGGCGACTGCGTTTCTGGATTGGTTCACCTGCAATAAACTGCCCTCGGTGGGGCGCATCAATCTGACATATGCGCTGACAGGGGCAGGGACTACACGCACCGAATACACCATCGTGCGTCTGGCGCAGGATGAATACTATCTGGTCAGTGCAGGTGCTTGGACGGCTTATGACAGTGACTATTTGCGCAAGGCGATTGAGGATAAAGCGCCTGAATTCGGCTATATCGAATGCCATGACGTAACAACGCAATGGGGTGTTTTTGCCATTGCAGGGCCGAAATCGCGCGATGTGCTGAACGAGGTGGTCAAAGACGCAAACCCCGAAACGGTGCTAAGCAACAAACGGTTTCCTTGGCTGACCATGCGTAACATCGAATTGGGCATGGTCCCTGTGCGTGCGATCCGTGTAGCCTATACAGGCGAATTGGGCTGGGAATTGCACCACCCGATTGAGATGCAAAACCACCTGTTTGATCTGTTGGAAAAGGCAGGCGAGAAACACGGCATGAAGTTGGTGGGCGCGCGCGCGCAAAACTGGCTACGTCAGGAAAAATCATACCGTGCCTTCGGCACAGAGTTGGGCCGCGACGCGACCCCACTAGAGGCCGATCTGCCGCGGTTTGTGAACATGGACAAAGACTTCCACGGCAAGCAGGCCATGATAGACCACGGGATCAAAGCCAAATGTGTGACGCTGCTGATTGACGGGCCAGCAGACGCCGACCCATGGGGCCGTGAAGTCCTGTATCATGGCGACACTCGTGTAGGGCGCCTGACCTCTGGTGGCTATTCCGTTGCTTTTGGAAAATCCATTGGCATGGGCTATGTAAAGCCTGAGACAGCGGTGGTTGGCACTAAGTTGAAGGTCAAAATGTTTGATCAGCTATGGGATGCCGAGGTGGTTGAGGACAGCCCGTATGACCCTAAGAACACAACCATTCGTTTGGATGGTTGAGGGATTTCCCCATCGTGCTACCTGTCGCGATGGGGGATTTTTAATGCTATTTCAGCGTTCGGGTCGCCAGCCATGCGGACCAGTCGGCGGGTGTGCCGGAAAAGGCGTTTAGGTCTACCTCGCCTTTGATGCCGTCGATCAGGCCGGTGGCCGAATACTGCCAGAAACGCCAGCTTTGACCGGGGAATGCCTCGCGCGGGGTTTTGGCGGTTGTTCGCAGCCAGTATTCATAGCCCTTAAAACTCGCCAGTTTGTTTTCCTCATAGAACCGTGGCGTGGTGTAGATGATCGTGCGCTGGCCGTAATGTGCCTCGACGATCTTTAGCCAGCGGCGCATCTCGTCTTGAACCACAGATGCGTCTGGGCGGCGGTGGGCGCAGGTAGGGGAAAACGGGTTCCACTCCATGTCCAAAACAGGTGGTAGCATACCCTTGCTGCGGGGTACATTTTTGATGAACCACTTCGCCTGAACCTCTGGTGAGGTGCAGAAATAGTAAAAGTGATATGCACCGCGTGCGACCCCTGCTTGCCCCGCCCCGCGCCAATGGTCTTGGAACATAGGGTCCAGCAGATCGCCACCTTCGGTGGCTTTTAGAAATGCAAAATTAACACCGTTACGCCGTGCGCTGGACCAGTTGATACTGGTCTGGAACCGTGCGGCATCAATGCCGTGCACACGGTAGCGGGCGGGCGTTGGGCTGTTGAAATTCACGGGTTTCGCGTCTTGGAAGTTAGGCGCAACAGCGGCCCCGATCGGGGCAGGTTTATCGTTGCCCCCGCAAGAGGCGAGCGCCGATAGAAGGAGGATTGCAAGTGTCGCGCGGATTTTCATGGCAGTTCCCGTTTGGCAATAAAGCTGAGGTTATTGGCAGGCATATCGCGGACCTCGTTCAAGCGCAGGCCAGAGGCAGCAAGAACCTGTTTGATCCGAGTGTCATCCTTATACCCGATTTCGGGGTTGGCGGCAGATAATTCGCTGTGAAATTTTGCATCGCCCTCAGAAGTGAACTGGCCCGCGCGCATGAAGGGGCCATAGACCACCAATGTGCCATGGGCGGCGAGGGCGGCTGCCGCTTCGCTTAACACCGTAAGCGCCGCGGCCTGCGGGATCAAATGCAGGAGGTTGCCAAGATAGATCAGATCATAGGCTTCATGGGTCGCGGCCCAGCCTGCTTGTGCGGCATCAAGGTGTTGCGCGGGCAAGATATTTGCTTGGTCAGCAGCGTAGGCGTCGATGCTGATACGGCGTTCGGCGCTGATTTCAGTCGGTTGCCATGTGATCGCAGGCAGGGCAGCGGCCATCGCCAGAACATGCTGGCCTGTGCCCGAAGCGATTTCCAATGCGCGGCCCTGCTTTGGTGCAATTTCTTGCAGCATTTCGACAATCGGCGTGACATTGCGCAGCGCTGAAGGGGCAAGTAATTTGCCGCCCTCTATCGGTGTGGCAATGCTGGCGCTGGGGGGAAGGGCGCTCAAGGGCGGAACCTGTTAGGGCTAAGTTGTGCTACGCTTGCCGCGTCCAATATGGGCGTGCGGCCTGTCACCAGATCAGCCAGCAAGGCCGAAGCGGCAGGGGAGGTTTGGAATCCATATCCGCCTTGACCCGCACACCAGATGAATTCGGGAACTTCGGAGTCACGGCCCAATACCAGCGTGCGATCAGGGGCAAAGCTGCGCAAGCCCGCCCATGTAGCCAGTGGCCTTGTGACTTCCTCTGTCACCATTTGTTGGTAACGGTCCAGACCTTCGGCCAATGTCATATCATCGGCAAAGGCGTCATGGGGATGCGTGGCAACCTCTTCGGCAGGGGATACAAGCAGCGCGCCTGCGTCGGGCTTGGCGTACCATGTTTCGCCCGTGCCAAAGAACATCGGCCATTTGGACGGATCATGCCCCCCCGGTGCGGCGATCCGCGCCATGGAGCGGCGGTGCGGCATAATGCCCAGCGGTGTGACCCCTGCAATGCCCGCCACCAGATCAGCCCAAGCACCTGCCGCATTGACCAATGTAGGCGCGGTGTAATCATCCCCAGCTGCTTTGACGTGCCAGCCGCTGGCGTCTTGGCGGATTTCGGTGACAGTAGCTTGGGTAATGACTTGGCCGCCATTGGCCCGTAATGTGCGGATGAAGTCCTGCATCAATAGATCGGTATCGATGTCAAAAGCCTCGGCATGGTAACCCGCATAACCCAATTTTGCGGCATCCAGAACGGGTACAAGCTTCATCGCCTCGCTGGGCGCGATGGGCTGAACGCCCATGGTTTTGACATCTGCCTGAAAAGCATCTTCATCATCGGCTTGTGCGATAATCAACAAGCCGCGTTGGCTTAGATATCCCCCCTCATTGAAGTAATCCATGCTGGCATGGTTCAAGGCCTGCACAGAAGGTGCGCCGTAATTTTCTTCAATCAAGGCGGCTGAACGGCCCGAGGCATGGTAGCCTGTGGCGCTTTCCATCTCCAAAACGGTGACGTTTGCGTCCACAGACAAACGCGCTGCGGCGGAGAGGCCGGCGATACCGCCTCCAATGACGATGATATCACTATTCATTGCTCTTCGGCCCTATCTGTTGCGGGAGGTGGGGCAGGCACAAGGGCTGCCAATTCGGTGTAAAGATCACTGTGCATTGTGTAATCCAGCGCAGCGAGAGAGGGTGCCAATTGCTCAGCCGAACGGGCTGAAATGATCGGTGTGGGGGCGGTAGGATGTGCCGCCGCCCACGCCACGGCAAGGGTGGCGGAGGCCACGCTTTCACGGGCGGCAATGGTGCTGAGGCCCTCTGCGGCACTGTGCATATGGTCAAATCGGTACCGCGCAGCATATCGTGCATCTTCACTCAGGCGCCCTGTGCCGCCGCTGGCGTATTTGCCTGTCAGCAATCCGCCGCCAAGCGGTGAATAAGGCGCACAGAGCATTCCCATATCTTGCGCCATCGGTAGAATCTCCACCTCGGCTTGACGTTTGACCAGACTATACATCGGTTGGATCAACGCGATTTCCAGATCGAATTTAGCGGCAATTTGGGCGGCTTTGACAGCCTGCCACGCGGCAAAGTTCGAGATACCCACATGGCGAATGATACCTTTGGTCTTCAGATCGGCAAGCGCCTCAAAGCTGTCATGCATGTCGGTGTCAGGATCGAAACGGTGCAGGTAAAGCGCATCAATCACGTCAATCTTCATCCGCTTGCGCGATGTTTCTGCTGAGTTGCGGATGTTTTCGGGGGTGGCGCCGCCTGTATAGGCGGCTTTGGTGGCGATGATCAGGCGGTCGCGGTGGGGTTTGGCCAGTGCGCCCAGCAGCTCTTCTGATGCGCCATCAGTATAGACATGGGCCGTGTCAAAATGGGTAATACCTGCATCCAGTGCCGCCTCAAACATCGCGCGTGAGGCGGTAGCATCGGCGCGGCCCCCGAATTGCATGGTACCAAAAGCAAGGCGGCTAGCGGGGGTGCCATCAAGGCTGGTCAGGGAATTTTTCATACCCTTTTGGTGCCAGCCCTGAAGGCGCTTTGCAATGGGGCGTGTGGATCAGACGCCGCCTTTTTCCACGGCGCGAATGTAAGCGGGGCGCGCCTCAAGAGCCTCAACAAATGCCGCCAACTTGGGATAGGCTTCACGGTAGCCCATGCGCATGGCAATTTGTGCAGGAAAGCTGAGCATGATGTCCGCAGCTGACAAGTGGTCCAGCACAAAATGGCCAGAGGGGCGCAACACGCTTTCCATGTAGGAAAAGTGGTTTTCTAATTCGGATTTAATACGCGGATGCAGCGGTGCACCGGCGTCGCCCAGACGACCAACATAGAGGTTTAGCAAAACCGGCGTCATGGCAGAGCCTTCGGCGAAATGTATCAACTCCAGATGGCGGGCATAGGCGGGAGTGCTGGCGTCAGGGATCATCTGGGGCGCGAATTTGGCGCAGAGCAATTCGGTGATTGCGGCGCTTTCGGCGATCATCACCCCGTCCATCTGGATCAGTGGGGATTTGCCCAAAGGATGCAGCGCACGCAGCGCATCGGGGGCCAGATTGGTCTGGGCATCGCGTTCGTGCAGCACAAAATCATAGGGCGCGCCAATCTCTTCCAAAAGCCAGAGAATGCGCAGCGAGCGGGACCTGTTGAGGTGATGAAGTGTGATCATCACCCCAGCTTAGTGGCTTTGCCCTGCTGCGCAAGCGTCAGATGATTTCATCTTCGTCAAACAGCGGTGCTTCTTCCAGTTGCGTGGCCAGTTCGTCCACCGCAGCTTCGGCCATATCGCCAAATTTCACAGCCGCGATGTGCAGCAAGGCATCGCCTTCATGCACAATCGGCACAACGGCACGTCCTACGATGATGCCGCTATAGCGGGTTGTGACTTCGATCTCTTCCTCGCCAAACGGATCGGAAATCGCGGCAACGATATCGCCTTCGGACACAACATCCCCTTCGGCCTTGTACATGCGCAGCAAGCCCCCCGCAGGCGCACGCAACCAATGGCTGTTGGAACACAGCAAGGGTGCTGCTTTGGGCGCTGCGATGCCAGCTTTGGGCAACATTCCGGTTTCTTTAAGCACCCGCAAGATACCCGCAACACCAGCGCGTACCGACATTTCGTCAAACCGCATGCCTTCGCCAGCTTCATAGAGCACAACATCGACGCCGATCTTTTTGCTCTCTTGGCGCAGGCTACCATCGCGCAACGCACTGGTCAGGATTACAGGCGCGCCAAAGGCTTTGGCCAGCTTCATGGTTACGCTGTTGTTGGCTGACACGCGTACCTGCGGCAGGTTTATCCGGTTCACCGCAGCGGAATGCAGATCAATGCCGAGCGTGCAACGGGCCACAATTTCGTTCAGGAAAATATACGCCAGCCGCGACCCAAGTGAACCATGCGGTGAGCCGGGGAAACAGCGGTTTAAATCGCGCCGATCAGGTAGATAGCGCGAGTGATTTAAAAAACCGAAAGTGTTCACAATCGGCACCACAATAAGAGTACCGCGCAGGGATTTGAGGTTTTTGGAACGCAACATACGGCGCACGATTTCCACGCCGATTACCTCGTCGCCATGGATGCCCGCGCTAACAAAGGTGGTCGGGCCATCGCTGCGGCCATGGATAATATGCGCAGACAAGGTGACCGGTGTGTGATCCGACAGCGTGCTGACAGGGATTTCGATGGTCTTGCGGGTGCCTGCCTCAACAATGCTACCCGCAATCTCAAAAGGTGCGCGTTTTTTCATCCCTTGCCTTTGGTCTTGGTTGCATTGGGTTTGGCGTTCTTTTCAAGGTATTCGATGATCATGCCGGCAATATCCAGACCGGTCGCGTTTTCAACGCCTTCAAGACCAGGGGATGAATTCACCTCCATCACCACGGGCCCGTGATTGGAACGCAGCATATCAACACCGCACACATTCAGCCCCATTGCCTTGGCTGAACGGATCGCTGTTGAGCGTTCTTCAGGTGAAAGCTTGATCACTTGGGCAGAGCCGCCACGGTGAAGGTTGGAACGGAAATCGCCTTCCGCGCCTGTGCGTTTCATCGCGGCAACTACTTTGTTGCCGATAACAATCGCGCGGATGTCAGTGCCGCCCGCTTCTTTGATGAATTCTTGCAGCAGGATGTTCACGCCCGCACCGCGAAACGCCTCAACCACAGACACGGCTGAACGTTTCGTATCTGCCAGAACCACGCCGATGCCCTGCGTCCCTTCCAGCAGCTTGATCACCACAGGCGCACCGCCTGCCAGCGCCAACACTTCGTCGGTTTGTTTGGGGTCATGGGCAAATGTTGTGACAGGCAGGCCAATGCCGTCCCGCGCCAACAATTGCATTGAGCGCAGTTTATCCCGCGAACGGCCAATGCCTACGCTTTCATTCAGGGGGTAGACGCCCTGCATTTCAAACTGCCGCAAAACAGCCGTGCCATAAAACGTTACCGAAGCGCCGATGCGCGGAATGACTGCGTCATAGCCCTCCAGCTTCTCGCCGTTGTAATATACCTCGGGACGGCGCGTTGCGATGTTCATGTAGCAGCGCAGCGTGTTGATGATATCCAACTGATGACCCCGCGCTTCTGCTGCCTCTTTCAGGCGCTTGTGCGAATAGAGGTTCGGGTTGCGGGCAAGCATTGCAATTTTCATCAGTTCGATCCTTCAAAGTCTGGCTTGTCACTGACCAGATATGACTGGTCGGGATGAACAAGAATGTTACGGCTGCGCAAGGCGCGACGGCCTAAAATGAGTGGAAACCGCATGTTCCCACGGTCTGTGAGGGAGATGTCAATTTTCCACTGTCGTCCTGCTAATACCATGGGTGTGCGGATAACGATACGCGTCTCCGGCGTGCCGCTGGTATTTGTAATGTCACGGTTGGCATAAACAGGGAATTCGCAAACCTGCCCTTGGTTGCCCTCAATGTCGGGAGCCGTAAAACGGACCCACTTTTGGCCGTCTTGCATAAACGTCTCGATGTTTTCTGCATGCAGAGCCGTGGTCTTTGCTCCGGTGTCGACCTTAATCGCGAAATCCATCAGGCCCATCTCGGGCAGGCTGATACACTCGTGCCAGCCGATGACCGTATAGGATTGCGAAAGTTCAGTGGTGGCATTTTTCATTTGGCTATATTCCGTGAGTAGACCAGACAAAGACAGGATGCGCGCGTTTTAAGAGAGACGCCAGTGGTAGAAATTGGCAGTGTTGAGATTGCTAAATACGATTTATGGGTGCGATGAAAGGGGCTATTTTTGACAATCTACCGTGGGTTTGTGGTGGGCCAACTGAAGGTTGAAAATGGAGGGAAGCATTATGGGTAACACGCTGCCTGATGCAGTGATTGGCCTGTATCAAAAGCAAGCCAACGAATGAGATCAACGCCAGATGTGTAGCATCTTTGCCCAACTCTGCTGGTGGTCTCTTGATGTTCACACTCGGCGCAACTCTCGGCGAGGCGAACATTTGTTTGTGTCGCAATTCCTAAAGTAAATATGGATATCTAACAAAAAAGGCCCCGCCAAACGGCAGGGCCTTCTTAACTTAGGCAATCATCCAGCTTATTGCGGGATCGTGCCTTCGATGCCTTCAACATAGAAGTTCATGCCAGCAAGCGTGGCGTCATCTGCTGTCGCGCCATCGGCCAGAAACTCTGTGCCATCTTGCTTGTTCAGCGGGCCAGTGAAGGCGTGATAGGAGCCATCAGCCAGCGATGCTTTCAGCGCCAGTGCTTCTGCTTTGATGTCCGCAGGAACCGCATCAGAGATTTCACCGATGCCGACCATGCCAGCGCCGATGCCGTCCCATGTGTCTTTGGATTCCCATGTGCCATCCATCAACGCCTGTGTGCGTGCAATGTAGTATGGCGCCCAGTCATCAATGATGGAAGAAACACGCGGGTAGGGCGCATATTGGCTCATGTCGGATGCCTGACCAAAGGTCACAACATTGCCCGCTTCTTGGGCCGCTGCTTGGGGTGCTGTGGAGTCTGTGTGTTGCAGGATCACGTCCGCGCCTTGTTCAATCAGAACCTTGGCAGCGTCTGCTTCTTTTGCAGGGTCAAACCATGTGTAGGCCCAGACAATTTTGAACTGTACGTCAGGGTTGGCTTTGCGTGCGTGGATGAACGCCGAGTTGATGCCACGGATCACTTCGGGGATAGGATAGGAGCCGATGTAACCCACGACGTTGGATTTGGTCATCTTGCCCGCGATGAGGCCCTGAATCGCGCGACCTTCATAAAACCGTGCAGAATAGGTGCTGACGTTATCGGCGCGTTTGTAACCAGTGGCGTGTTCGAATTTCACGTCTGGAAATTTGGCCGCAACATTGATTGTTGGGTCCATAAAGCCAAAGGATGTGGCAAAAATCATATCCGCACCATCCAGCGCCATCTGCGTCATCACACGCTCGGCGTCAGGGCCTTCGGCTACGCTTTCGACGTAGACGGATTCAACTTTGTCGCCAAAGCGTTCTTGAACAGCCAAACGGCCTTTTTCATGTTCATGGGTCCAGCCGCCATCGCCGATTGGGCCAACGTAAACAAAACCCAGCTTGGTTTTATCTTGGGCGTGGGCGGCTGTAACCAGCCCCATAACCAGCGCAGCGCTGGCCAATAGTTTGGTGAATTTCATTTCAGGTTTCTCCCCGTTAGATCGTTGTCCGCTCTTTGGCGGATAGAGTTGCCTCAGGATGAGGCGTGGAAAATGCGTCCAAGTGATCCGGGTGCAGCACCCTTGTCACGCGACAAAAGCACAAGGACAACAATGGTCATAACATACGGCGACATTGCCAGATATTCGACAGGAATAGCAACGCCTGCAGCTTGGAGATTAAGTTGCAACTGCACAAGCCCGCCAAAAAGATAGGCACCCAAGAGCAAGCGGAGTGGCTTCCATGAGGCGAATACAACCAGTGCAAGGGCGATCCAGCCGATGCCGGCGGTCATGCCTTCGGTCCATTGCGGCACGCGGATCAGGCTGATGTATGCGCCGCCGACACCTGCACAGGCGCCGCCAAACATGATGGCGAGTGTGCGGATGCGCTTTACCTTGAACCCCAGTGCGTGGGCCGCATCATGGTTTTCACCCACTGCCCGCAAGACCAATCCGACGCGCGAATATTTCAAAAGCGCCCAGACAGCGACGACCAGTACCAGACCCAGATAAAGGATGATGTCGTGGCTTAATACAATTGGGCCAAACACGGGAATATCGCCCAAAATACCGAAATTTACATCGGGCAACCGTGGCGGTTTTACTCCGACATAGCTTTGTCCTAAGAGCGCAGAAAAACCCAAACCAAACAAGGTAAGCGCCAGCCCTGATGCTACCTGATTGGCCAGCATCACTTGGGTTAAAAACGCAAACAGCAGGCTCAAGGCAGCGCCACCGACAGCAGCAGCTAAAAACCCCAACAGGGGTGAGCCGCTCTCAACGGCCACGGCAAAACCACAGATCGCGCCCATGATCATCATGCCTTCAACGCCAAGGTTCAGGACGCCGGTTTTCTCGACCACCAATTCGCCCACAGCGGCAAAAATCAGCGGCGTTGCGGCCACAAAGAAGCCTGCGAAAAAAAAGATCGGGTTGATTGACGACAGATCCATTAAACGACCTCCTTGCGGCCCAAACGCAGCCGATAGTTTGTGAACAGGTCAAGGGCCAAAAGGAAGAAAAGAAGCATTCCCTGAAACACTTGAATTGCGGCGGCGGGCAGTTGCAGTTTGGATTGTGCAATATCGCCGCCAATATAGGTTAGCGCCATCAGCGCCGCCGCCAGCAGAATGCCAACTGGATGCAAGCGCCCTAAAAACGCAACGATAATTGCGGTAAACCCATAGCCTACATTGAAATCAATCGTCACCTGCCCCGCAGGGCCTGCAACCTCAAACACACCGGCAAGCCCCGCCAAAAGGCCAGACATGCCCAAGCAGAACAGCACCAGTCGCGCAGGGTTGACGCCAGAAAATGCTGCCGCACGCGGGGCGTCTCCTGTGACCCGAATGGCAAAACCCAGACGGTGTCGTGCCAGCAATACATAACCAAAGATCACCGCAATAAATGCCGCAACCACCCCCCAGTGCATGCCCGTCCCCGAGAGGAGTTCGGCGTTATGCGCACTGGCATATTGTTGCAAATTGCGCGACCCGGGAAAGCCCATGCCTTGCGGGTTACGCATCAGCCCCAGCGCCATGGAGGCCAAAAACTGCTCGGCCACATAGACCAACATCAAAGATACCAGAATTTCGTTTGTGCCGAATTTCACCTTGAGGACCGCAGGGATCATCGCCCACAGCCAGCCTCCCAATGCGCCAGCCAAGACCATGAGGGGGAAGATAAATACACTTTCGGTCGGATAAAACGCCAGCCCCACACCCGCGCCAAACAGCGCGCCCATAATGTACTGGCCTTCTGCGCCGATGTTCCAGATGCCTGCCTTAAACCCAAGGCTCAGACCGATGGCAATCAGCACCAGAGGGGCACCTTTGATCAACAGTTGGGGGCTGTAATAGCGCCAGTGTTGGCCAAACAGCGGTTCCCAAAAAATCGTCTGAATTGCCTCAAAGGGGTCTTTGCCCAAAAGGGCAAACAACACGCCGCCAAAGAACATCGTGGCTGCCACAGCCAGCAGCGGTGCCGCCAGTGAAAACGCGCGGCTTGGCTCGGGGCGTTTTTCCAAGGCAATCATGTGTTGCGCTCCATTTCCACTTTTCGTGTCAGCTCAATTCCTATGGGTTTAAACATGCGCCACCTCCATGCCATGGGCACCGCCCATCAGCAGGCCAATCTCTTCAACAGTGATGCCCTGCGCAGGGCGCGGCTCAGATAGGCGGCCTTCGTTCAGGGCTGCAAAGCGATCGGATATTTCCATCAATTCGTCCAGATCCTGACTGATCACAATCAACGCGGCACCGTTTTTGGCCAGATCCAGTAATGCCTGCCGGATCGCCGCCGCGGCAGAGGCATCAACGCCCCACGTCGGTTGGTTCACCACAAAGACTTCTGGGCGTTGCATCACTTCGCGGCCAATCACAAATTTTTGCAGGTTCCCCCCTGACAAAGACCGCGCCGCCACATGTGTGCCGGGGGTGCGGACGTCAAATTTGTCGATAATGCTCTGGGCAAACCGCGTCGCGGCGGGCCAGTCCAGAAAACCGCCTTTGTCCAACCCTTCGCGCACCGCGCCAGTGAGCATGGCATTTTCGGTCAGTGACATATCAGGAGCTGCCGCATGGCCCATGCGTTCTTCTGGGGCAGTCAACAGGCCACGTTCACGCCGCGCAGTGGGGCCAAGGGGGCCGATGTCCTCGCCTTTAAAGTGGACCATGCCGCGTGGCACAGGCCGTTCGCCTGACAAGGCCGCCAGTAGTTCATCCTGCCCATTGCCCGCCACACCGCCAATGCCCAACACTTCGCCCGCACGCAGTTCAAGCGATATATCTTTCAGTGCCATACCAAAGGCATTGGGGGCAGGCGCACGCAGGCCTGTCAGGCTGAGCACAACGTCGCCTGCCTGTTGCCCCGCTCGCGTCGGCGTTTGCAGAAGCTTGCCGACCATCAGTTCCGCCATCTCGCGTGTTGTCGTTTCACGCGGGGTGCAATGGCCCACGACCTTACCCAGACGCAAAACAGTTGCGGTGTCACACAGGGTGCGGATTTCTTCGAGTTTATGCGAGATATACAAAATCGCTGTTCCCTCGGCGCTCAGCTTGCGCAGGGTTTTGAACAGAATTTCTACTTCTTGCGGGGTCAGAACCGATGTCGGCTCATCCATGATCAGCAGTTTTGGATTTTGCAAAAGGCAGCGGATGATTTCGACGCGCTGACGTTCCCCAGCAGATAAATCCCCTACGATCCTGTCGGGGGACAGGGGCAGGCCGTATTCTTCTGAGACGGCGCTGATCTGCGCGGACAATGCGCCAAGCTTGGGTGCGTTTTCCATTCCCAATGCGATATTTTCGGCCACGCTCATCGCGTCAAACAATGAGAAATGTTGGAATACCATACCCACACCTGCGGTACGGGCTGCGCTCGGCTCGGCGGGCGCAAAGGGTTGGCCGTTCATTTGCATTTGGCCGCTGTCGGGTTTGACCAACCCGTAAATCATCTTGACCAGCGTTGATTTTCCCGCGCCGTTTTCGCCCAAAAGGGCATGTACTTCACCTGGTGCGATCTTTAGCGAAACATCGCTGTTGGCGATCACACCCGGATAGGCCTTGGTGAGCGAGGTAAGGGAAAGCAACGGTTGTGTCATGCAGGAACCTTCTTGTTGGAAACGGCGAGCAGGGCTTGCACGGTGCCATGTGCTATTTGATGGGGGGCTTTGCCAAGCGTTTTATCCCCGATCGGGCAAATAATACGATTAGGGTCCAACCCTGAAGCACGCAGCCGTTTGGAAAACCGCGCCCATTTTGTGTCTGATCCGATCAACCCAATACTGGCCGCGCCGCGTTGCACTAGGGCCGCGCAAAGCGCCAGATCAATGTCATGCGAATAGGTGAAGATGAGGTGATGTGCATTGGCAGGGGCACGCGTGGCCAGTAAGGGCATATCGGAAGTAGGGATTTTGGTGATGTGTTTATCGCTGACTTGCGGAAATCTATCAGCGCTGCTGTCAATCCAAGTGATGTTAAACGCCTGCGATGGACATGCCGCGACAACAGCGCGCCCTACATGCCCTGCGCCCCAAATCCACAGGTTTTCAGGACGCTCGCCAATCTGACCGATAGGGTGCGTGGTGGTCTGCGCTGTGTCCGTTGCTTTCGGCACACGGGTGTAACGCAGGGTGACAGCGCCGCCACAACATTGCCCCAGTGACGGGCCAAGCGGGATGGTCCGGCTTTCCTCATTTCCTTCGGTGGCCAGCAAATGGCGCGCACGGTCAATTGCCAGATACTCTAGCGCGCCGCCGCCAATGGTGCCTTCGATGCCATCTGCCGTCACTTTCATCGCCGTACCCGCATCACGTGGCGCAGAGCCACGGGTGTGCGTGATCTCAATGTAAATTGCGTCATTCATCCCTGCGGGCCACACGTACGGGTGATGGCGGCCAATACGGCCTCTGCCGTAGCTGGCGTTTGCAAATCCGCATAACCCGAGCCGCAGGATGCCACAGCATCAGCCAGTGCTGACCATGCAGATATGCCCAGCATAAACGGTGGTTCACCCACAGCTTTGGAGCGGTAGATGGTATGTGCTGGATTGGGTTGGTCCCAAAGTGTGACGTTGAAGACGTCAGGGCGGTCAGAGCAGGCGGGGATTTTATAGGTCGCGGGGGCATGGGTTTTCAGTGCACCTTTATCGTCCCATACAAGTTCTTCGGTCGTGAGCCAGCCCGCGCCCTGCACATATCCGCCCTCAATCTGGCCTACGTCCAGCGCGGGATTCAGCGACTGCCCTGCGTCATGCAGGATATCGGCGCGCAAAATGCGGTTTTCACCGGTGAGTGTATCGATGACAACTTCGGTGATCGCAGCGCCATAAGCAAAATAGAAAAACGGTTGCCCGACGCCTTTGATCCTATCCCATTTGATGTCGGGGGTTTTGTAGAAACCTGTGGCCGAAAGGCTAACCCGCGCCTGATAGCTCAACTGTGCGGCCTCAGCGAAGGTAAGTGTTTTATCGCCTGCGGTGACCTGCCCATCGCTAAATGTCACTGCCTCTGGCGGGCAGCAAAATGCCTCGGCAAGGTGATCTGACATACGTGAGCGTATGGTTTCGCAGGCGTTTAACACCGCCATACCGTTCAAATCTGTACCAGAGCTGGCAGCGGTGGCCGAGGTGTTAGGCACTTTGGCGGTATCGGTTGCGGTGATCTTGATCTGTGCCATAGGTACGCCAAATTCGGAGGCGGCAACTTGGGCGATCTTCTGGAACAGGCCCTGACCCATCTCTGTGCCACCGTGGTTCAGGTGGATCGAGCCGTCTTGATACACATGTACCAAAGCGCCTGCTTGGTTCAGGTGGGTGAGGGTGAATGAAATCCCGAATTTGACGGGCGTCAGCGCAATGCCGCGTTTCAAGATCGGCTGCTGTGTGTTCCATTCTGCGATTTCAGCGCGGCGGCTTTTATAGTTGGCGGATTCAATCAGGCGCTCAGTCAATGCATTGATAATACAGTCTTTGACGGGCTGCTGATAGGGGGTGGTCTGCATGTCGGGTGCATCGGCGTTCAAACTGTCGCGATAGAAATTGGCGCGGCGCACATCCAAAGGATCCAGCCCCAGATGTTTGGCCACATGATCCATCACACGTTCAATCCCGACAATACCCTGCGGGCCACCAAAGCCGCGATAGGCTGTGGCGCTTTGGGTGTTGGTTTTTAGGCGATGCGAGGTGATGCGCACGTCCGTTAGGTGATAGGCATTATCCGCGTGCAACATGGCGCGGTCGGCGACAGGTAGGCTGAGGTCCATCGCCCAACCGCAGCGCGCATAATGTGTGAAATCGAGCGCTGTGAGCCTGCCATCTGCTTCGAACCCGACGGCGTATTCTATGCGGAAGTCATGGCGTTTGCCCGTGATGATCATATCGTCGTCGCGGTCATAGCGCATTTTGCACGGGCGTCCTGTGGCGCGTGCTGAAATGGCGCAGGCCACGGCCAAGGCATTGCCTTGGCTTTCCTTGCCACCAAACCCGCCGCCCATACGCCGTGTTTCCACCCGCACGGCATGCATCGGCAGGCCAATGGCTTCGGCCACTTTATGCTGGATTTCGGTGGGGTGTTGGGTTGAGCTGTGGATCAGCATGTCGCCATCCTCGCCGGGCAAGGCAAGGGCGGCTTGTCCTTCCAGATAGAAATGCTCCTGACCGCCGATTTCAAGCTGCCCGTCTAGGCGAAGTGTGGCGTGGGTTAGTGCGGTTTGCACGTCACCTTTGGCGTAGATACGCGGGCCTTCCTCAAAGCGGCTGTTCGCGGCAAGGGCTTGGTCAATCGTCAGGATTGGGGCTTGGTCAATCGTCAGGATTGGGGTTTGGGCGGTAATCTGGATATCGCCCAAACGCGCAGCGGCACGCGCCGCGATGTGGCTGGTGGCCACCACCAGAAATACAGGCTGACCGATGTAATGAACCGTGCCTTCCGCCAGCAAAGGTTCATCGTGGTTGGAAGGCGAAACATCATTCTCAAAGGGCAGATCAGCGGCTGTGAAAACCGCGATGACACCAGATGCATTGCGTGCTTTTTCCAGATCGATGGACGTGATTTCGCCCCGCGCAACGGGGCTGGTGCCAAAGGCCAGATGCAATGTGCCAGTGGGAGAAGGGATATCATCCACATAACGCGCAGCGCCAGTGACGTGCAGGTGGGCGGTGTCATGGGGCAGGGGCTTGGCGACGCTCATGCGCGGACCTCCTGTAGATCGGTCTGGGTTCCCGTGATGGTATGATAGGCGCGCAGCAGCATATTTTGCGCCGCAGTCATACGGTATTGCGCTGAGGCGCGCATGTCGGACAGCGGCGTGAAATCCTCTGCCAGCGTTTCCATCGCGGTTTGTACCGTAGAGAGCGTAACAGGTTGACCCGAAAGCGCGGCCTCGGCCAGAGGGGCACGTGAGGGAGTGCCCGCCATGCCGCCAAAGGCCAGACGGACAGCACCGAAATGGTTATTCTCTATTGGCAGGTTCAAGCACCCGCAGACTGCGGAAATATCCTGATCAAAGCGTTTGGAGAGTTTGTTGCAATAGAGGGTGTCCGCTTGCTTTGGCACGGTGATTGCCTCGACAAATTCACCGCGTTTGCGGTCTTGTTTGCCGTAAGCGATAAAGAAATCCTCCAGCGGCATGTCGCGGCGCTCATCCTCCATACGCAAGTGTATGTTCGCGCCAAGCGCGATCATCGCGGGGCTGCCATCCCCGATAGGCGAGCCGTTTGCGATATTGCCACCCAATGTGGCTGCTGCGCGGACTTGCGCCGATCCGTAACGCCGCAGCATTGTGCCCAAGCTGGGAAAATGCGGGTGCAATGTCTTTTCAACGTCGGCGATTGTTGTCATCGCACCAATGCGCCAATGGTCTGGCGTCTCAGTGATGCCGCGCAGGTCTGTGCATTGGTTGAGGAATATGACCTCCCCTAGATCGCGCATTTTCTTGGTCACCCAGAGGCCCACATCTGTGGCCCCAGCAATAAGCGTGGCATCAGGATTGGCGGCATAAAGCGTCGCAAGCTCACTGGTTGTGGTGGGTTGTTGTTTCGCTTGCATCATTGCAGGCGCTGGCAAGGCCAGAGACCCTAGATGTGGTGGGGCGGGTTGGGCGGCGGCCGCCTCGGCGGCGCGGATGATCGGGGCGTAGCCTGTGCAGCGGCAAAGGTTCCCAGCAAGGGCCGTGTCATGATCCTTTTCGCCGCGTTGGTGGGCGGTGGCCATGCTCATCACAAATCCGGGGGTGCAAAAGCCGCATTGGCTGCCATGGTGGGTTACCATCGCGTCTTGAACAGGGTGCAGCGTCCCATCAGGCGCGGCAAGCCCTTCAACGGTGGTGACGTGTTTGCCCGCAAGTTGGGGCAGAAACAGGATGCAAGCGTTCAGTGGTAAAGCGCCGTTATCATCCGTGACCATCACGGTGCAGGCACCGCAATCGCCTTCGTTACAGCCTTCTTTGGTGCCATTGAGGCCGCGCGCGTCGCGCAACCAATCCAAAAGCGTGGTTGTAGGGGCAGTGTCCGTCAGGGTGACGGGGCTGCCATTCAGCATAAATGAAACGTCCAAGGGGATAACCCCGCCGCGGTACCAGCTACCATTTTCGTGCCAATGTTCGATGCGGCGTAGAACATCAGGCTAACTGAGGCTACGGTGACAATATAGGATTTGGCAAGCGTTTTGGTGATGTTGACGTATAGAGTTGGAATTTGAGGGGCAAATTATGTGTAGATTTTTGGCGTTTGTTAGCGGAGTTCTCCTCTCGGCTGGGGCGGGAAATGCGTGCAGTACAGTGTTATTCGATTACAGCAGCTTCACCCGCCCACCGCAAAAACTGGATTTGAACCGCTATGTGGCAGGAAAGGAAGACACGGATTACCTATCGGTTGGCCTGAACGGGATTACATTGCAAATCAGCCCCGCCAATTGGGAAACCGCTACAGGTTTCCACGCGATTTGGAAGGCTTGGGCCGAGCGCGATGAAAGACACCCAATGGCGCAGCAGTTCCAAAACTACTTTGCAACTCTCACCCTCGTTGAAACGCCGTTCTCGACCGTTTCTGGTGAAGGGTTGGCAGGTTATCTTTCGCCGATTCTGGATGAATATCGGCCCAAGACGAACCCGATGGCGATCAATACGATTCTGTTTGCTTTTGCCGAAGATGAAAATGGCAGCGGTGCGGCATCCCTTTATTTGAACGACCCGACAGGTGAAGGCGACATGAGTGCAGTGATGGCCGAATACGCCAAATTCACAACGATTGACCCTGCGTGTGTCTCAAAAACGGGGGCATATGAGGGGCGCTATATCGCGCAAGAGGCGCAATATGTTGTTTTCCCTGTAGAGGCTTTTTCCGATAACGACTAAGTTGGGGTCATGAGCAATTCCCCCCGATTCATTCACCTGCGCACCCATTCCGAATACTCTCTTTTGGAAGGGGCACTACGCCTTAAAAAACTGCCCGGCATGTGCGCAAAGGCAGAGATGCCCGCGCTGGCGTTGACCGATACAAACAACATGTTTGCCGCGCTTGAGTTTTCAGTGGCGATGTCCGACGCGGGTGTTCAGCCCATTGTCGGTTGTCAGGTTGATCTGGAATATGTCACCGCGCAACCGGGCGAAAAACCGCGTGCGCCTGCGCCTGTGGTTCTATTGGCCCAAAGTGAGCGCGGATATGAGCATCTGATGAAGCTCAACTCCTGTCTCTATCTGGATAAAGGCGGTGCGTTGCCGCAGGTAACGATGGCCGAACTGGCAGCCCATAGCGAAGATGTCATTTGCCTGACGGGTGGTTCGTTGGGGCCGGTAGGGATGTTACTTCAAAACAATCAACGCCCCGCCGCAGAGGCGCTGATGGGGGCGCTGCATGCAGCCTTTGGTGACCGCCTCTATATCGAATTGCAACGCCATCCGGGTGAAAACGGCGCAACCGAGGCCGAACAGCAGACCGAGCGCGGCTTTGTTGAAATGGCCTATGCAATGGATATTCCGCTGGTCGCGACCAATGACGTGTATTTCCCTGCCTCCAAGATGTATGAGGCCCATGATGCGCTGATCTGTATTTCCGAGGGTGCATATGTAGATCAGCAAGAAGGCCGCCGCCGCCTGACACCGCAGCATTACTTTAAAACCCAAGCCGAAATGGTGACCCTGTTTGCTGACCTGCCCGAAGCGATCCAGAACACTGTCGAGATTGCCAAACGCTGCGCGTTCAAAACATATCGTCGCGATCCGATCCTGCCCAAATTTGCCGATGACGAAGTCGCCGAATTGCGCCGCCAAGCGCAAGAAGGACTAAAAGCGCGTCTGGCGATTATTCCGCACGCTGCCGAAGTATCGGTCTATGAGGAACGGCTGGAGTTTGAACTGGGCATCATTGAGGGCATGGGTTTCCCCGGTTACTTTTTGATCGTTGCCGATTTTATCAAATGGTCCAAAGATATGGGCATCCCCGTCGGGCCGGGCCGTGGGTCTGGTGCGGGCAGTCTGGTGGCCTATGCGCTGTTGATCACCGATCTTGACCCGCTGCGTTATTCCTTGCTGTTTGAACGGTTCTTGAACCCTGAACGTGTATCCATGCCCGATTTCGACATCGATTTTTGCATGGATCGCCGCGAAGAGGTCATCCGCTATGTGCAGGGCAAATACGGGCGCGACCGGGTGGGGCAGATCATTACTTTTGGTGCGCTTTTGTCCAAAGCTGCCGTGCGCGACATTGGCCGAGTTCTTCAAATGCCATACGGGCAGGTGGACCGCCTGAGCAAGATGATCCCTGTTGAAGGGGTGAAGCCTGTCAGCATCGAAAAAGCGCTGGCCGATGAACCGCGCTTGCGGGACGAGGCGCGCAACGAAGAAGTTGTGGCGCGTCTGCTGGATTACGGTCAACAGGTCGAAGGTCTGTTGCGTAATGCATCTACCCACGCGGCGGGTGTGGTGATTGGTGATCGCTCGCTGGACGAGTTGGTCCCGCTGTACCAAGATCCGCGATCCGACATGCCTGCCACCCAGTTCAATATGAAGTGGGTTGAGCAAGCGGGTCTGGTAAAGTTCGACTTTTTGGGTCTGAAAACCCTGACCGTCATCCAGAACGCGGTGGATCAGATCAAATCATCTGGGCGGCATTTGCATGTGGCGGCTGATGGGACCGAATTGTTTGTGCCGCCTGAAGGGCTGCTGGATGATATTTCGACGATCCCGCTGGATGATGAAGCCTCATACAAGCTTTATGCCGCTGCGAAAACCGTGGCTGTGTTTCAGGTGGAATCCAGTGGCATGATGGATGCGCTCAAGCGCATGAAGCCGAACTGTATCGAAGATATCGTGGCCTTGGTGGCGCTGTATCGTCCGGGCCCGATGGAAAACATCCCCACATATTGTGAGGTGAAAAACGGCCTTAAGGAACGTGAGTCTGTTCACCCGTCGATTGACCATATTCTGGAAGAAACGCAGGGGATCATTGTTTACCAAGAACAGGTTATGCAGATTGCGCAGGTCATGGGTGGCTATTCCCTTGGCGGCGCGGATTTGCTGCGCCGTGCGATGGGTAAGAAGATCGCTGAAGAAATGGCTAAAGAACGGCCAAAATTCGAAAAAGGCGCCATGACAAATGGCGTCGACAAGAAAAAGGCCAAGGAGGTTTTTGACCTTCTTGAGAAATTCGCCAACTACGGTTTCAACAAATCCCACGCGGCGGCCTATGCGGTGGTTAGCTATCAAACTGCATGGCTGAAGGCGAACCATCCGGTCGAGTTTATGGCGGGTGTGATGAACTGCGATATCCATCTGACGGACAAACTGGCGGTGTATTTCGAAGAGGTCCGCAAGCGGTTGGAGCTGCCGTGGGTGCCGCCCTGCGTGAACCGTTCAGATGCGACGTTCAAGGTGGTGGACGGGGCGCTTGTCTATGCGTTGGGCGCGTTGAAAAACGTTGGCGTTGAGGCGATGAAACTGATCACAGAGGGGCGCGGCGACAAGCCGTTTACGACCCTGTTTGATGTGGCGCGGCGTGTCGATCTGAAACGCGTGGGCAAACGCCCGTTAGAGATGTTGGCGCGTTCTGGCGCTTTTGATGTGCTCGATTCTAATCGCCGCCGTGTGTTCGGCGCGCTGGATGGTTTGGTGGCCTATTCCGCCGCGATACATGAACAAAAGGCCTCTAACCAAGTGTCGCTGTTTGGCGAGGCGGGCGATGATCTGCCAGAGCCGCGGATCATGGCGGGTGATGATTGGGAAGCGCCCGAACGCCTGACGGAAGAGTTCAAGGCGATCGGGTTTTACCTGTCAGGCCATCCGTTGGATGACTACATGGGCCCGCTGAAGCGCAAATGGGGTAGCGACCGTGGCGTGCCGTTCATGACGCTGGATGAACTGACGGTTAAAGTCTCAGAGCGCGGCGCAATGAATGCCCGTCTTGCGGGTGTGGTTGCGGGCCGTCAGGAGCGTAAATCGGCACGCGGTAACCGCTTTGCCTTTGCGCAACTGTCTGATCCGTCCGGCGCTTACGAAGTCACGCTGTTTTCGGATACGCTGGAGTTGTGCCGCGATCATCTGGAAACAGGATCAAAGGTTGTGATGACGGTAGAAGCCACAATGGAAAGTGACCAGCTCAAGTTGTTGGGCCGTGGTGTAACGCCTGTTGAGACTGCAGTTGAAGACGCGGGAAACATGGGGCTGCGAATCTTTATTGAGACGCCATCTGCGATTGCGGCGGTCTCGGAAGTGCTGGAAGGGGCGCGCAAAGCTGCAAAATCTAAGGGCAAAGGGCCAATCCAATTGTGCCTGATGGACCCTGCACTGCCCGGCGAAGTTGAGGTTGATCTGGGGGGCGATTTCCCTGTTTCACCCAAGATAAAAGGGGCCATTCGGTCTTTGGGCGGAGTGATGGAAGTGGAAGAGATTTAGGCCTCGGCAGGCATTAGCCAATATTGTGCCACTTGCTGGACGCGGCGGATTCACTTCGTTAAGAGGTTCTTAAGTTTTAGGGAGGCCGCCCAATGCGCCTTATACCAGTTGCCGGAATTCTTCTTTCACTAGCAGCATGCGGTGACCCGCTGGCTGGTGTTGCACGTCTGGCTGATGTTGATGTTGTGGATACCAACCCTGCCGCAGTCTTGCCTGATAGGGAAGAACTGGCGCGTGAAGGTTTCATTGGGACAACTGCCGCAGAAGGTACTGTACCTACCCAAGTGGCGGCGGCACAGTCATCGGACACTTCTGCGATGGGCGGATTTTTTCGGGGTTTAGTTAAACGTGCGGCTGCTGCTGACCCTGCCGCCGCGGTCGCGGCAGATGTGGCGCAAGGCCAAGCTGAGCCAAGCACCAAGCAACCTGCCGTTGAGCCAGAGCACACGGTGCTTGCCGGATTGCCTGCAGAGCCAGAGGCACCGAAACGCAAATTTGGTCTGTTCGGCGGTGGCCGCGCAGCAAAGAAAGATGCGCCGCGTGTCGGTCCAGATGCGCTTGATGTACCGTTTGGTACGCTTTTACCCTTCGGCGAGATTGCGCGCGTGTGCGAAGCGCGTGGCAAGCCAATGGGTCAAAAGGTTGATGGCAACGGCAAGCGCGGCTTTAGCCTGTATGACAGCAACGCTGGCGGTTTGGGGAAACGTACCTATTACCTCACTGGCTTTAGCGATAATTGTCCGCGCCAGTTCACGGCAGCAAATGCGTTGCTCGGAAAACCCTCATTTTATGAGCAAATTCGTTTTGGCCCAGCGGGTGAAAACCTGCCTGTTGCCACAACAGATGTTGCTTATGAAAAGGTCAAAAAATCGATCTGCGGCACGGGAAAGGGCAAACCCTGCGGGAGCAAGATTGAACAGTTGGACAGCAACACAGTATTCTTGACTGCGTATGAGAACATCGCAGTGAACGGCACATGGAAAGAGTTTCTTGTCCATAACGGTACTGTGCTGGCCGCTGCCGTTAAATCAGTGAACTGATTTTAGTAGTGCGGCGGGCGTTCGTCACCCACGACGACTCCGCCGCCGCCAGCGGCTTCACGTTCGCCCTCACGGCGCATCAATAGCTCAACGCGGCGGGTCAGGCGGTCAATCTCATTTTGCTGGCGTACAACGACATCCGAGAGGTCGTCGACGCTGCGCAGCAAATGGGCCATTTTTTCTTCGATGTGTTCCATGCTCTCCCTCTAGGCGGATGAGAGGCGTTACGCAATGGCTCTATGCGCCCTGAAGCTTGCCCCGCCTGCCTGCATCCGATAGAGCCGAAGCGAGATTCAAATCCTGCAGAGGTATGTCATGGCCAAGCCTAAAAAGACCCCGCGCCCAAAGGCGGAAACGCCCCGTGGTTTTCGCGATTATTTCGGCACCGAGGTGACCCAGCGCGCCGAGATGCTGGCAAAGATTGCAGGGGTTTATCATCGTTATGGTTTTGACGCGCTCGAAAGCGCTGGCGTTGAGAAGGTTGAAGCGCTGGGTAAGTTCCTGCCTGACGTGGACCGCCCCAATGAAGGCGTGTTTGCATGGCAAGAGGACGCTGAGGCAGAGAAGCCCGGTGACTGGCTGGCACTGCGCTATGATCTGACGGCGCCGTTGGCCCGTGTGTATGCGCAGCACCGCAATGAATTGCCGACGCCGTACCGCCGCTATGCGATGGGGCCTGTTTGGCGCAATGAAAAGCCCGGCCCTGGTCGCTTTCGCCAGTTTTATCAATGTGATGCTGATACGGTTGGTGCGGGTTCCGTTGTTGCCGACGCCGAGATTTGTGCGATGTTGTCGGATTGCCTTGAGGAAGTCGGGATCGAGCGCGGTGATTACATCGTGCGCGTGAACAACCGCAAAGTGTTGAACGGTGTGCTGGAGGTTGCTGGCCTGTCGGGAGATGACAAAGAGAACGCGCGCGGGATCGTGCTGCGTGCTATTGATAAACTGGACCGCCTTGGCGTGGACGGTGTGCGGGCGCTGCTAGGGGCAGGGCGCAAAGACGATAGCGGCGATTTCACCGACGGTGCGGGGCTGGATGATGCGGCGGCTGATGTTGTCATGGGCTTTATGGATGCCAAGCGCGACGATGGCGCGGCGACCTGTGCGCGGTTGCGTGAATTGGTCGGCGATAGTGTTGTTGGCCTTGAAGGTGTGGCCGAGTTGGAAACCATTGCCGAATTGTTAAGCGCTGGCGGCTACGGACCGGATCGGATCGAAATTGATCCCTCCGTTGTGCGTGGCCTTGGCTACTATACTGGCCCTGTCTACGAAGCCGAACTCACTTTTGAAATCAAAGACGAAAAAGGCCGCCCACGCAACTTTGGTTCGGTTGCGGGCGGTGGGCGATATGACGATCTGGTCAAACGCTTTACCGGACAAGAAGTCCCTGCAACGGGCGTTTCAATCGGTGTCGACCGTCTGCTGGCTGCCCTACACGCCAAGGGGCGGATGGACACGCAAGCCGAAGGCCCTGTTGTTGTCACAGTGATGGATAAGGCGCGCATGGCCGATTATCAGGCGATGGTGGCTGAACTGCGTCAGGCGGGTATTCGTGCGGAAGTATACTTGGGAAATCCCAAGAACTTTGGCAACCAATTGAAATACGCCGATAAACGCGGCAGCCCTGTGGCCATCATTGAAGGCGATGAAGAGCATCAAAATGGCATGATACAAATCAAGGATTTGGTGCTGGGTGCGAAAATCGCAGAAAATGCGACACTGGAAGAATGGCGCGACAGGCCCAGCCAATACGAAGTGCCGCGTGCCGATCTGGTGACACGTGTCCGCGAAATACTGGAGCTGTACCGCTGATGCCCACACGCGCCCAAACAAACGCCAAGGCGTCCGTTCTGCGGGCTGAATTTGAACGCCAAGGGGCACAGTCTGTTGAGCCGCCCATCTTGCAACCCGCAGAAACGTTGCTGGACCTCTACGGCGAGGACATTCGCGCACGCGCCTATGTGACCTCGGATTCGTTGCTGGGCGAACAGATGCTGCGCCCTGACTTCACAGTGCCTGTGGTGCAGATGCATATGGCACATGGCGCTGACCCTGCGCGTTATACCTATGCAGGTGAGGTGTTTCGCCGTCAGGAACGCGACCCCAGCCGCGCCAGCGAATATGTGCAGGTGGGGTATGAGGTGTTTGAACGCGACAATCCCGCCGATAGTGACGCCGAAGTTTTCGCCTTGATTGCAGCCTCTCTGGGGGATTTGCCAGTGCGGGCTGTGACTGGGGACATCGGCGTGCTGATGGCCGTTGTGCACGGGTTGAACACCACGCAAATTCGCAAAGATGCTTTGATGCGCCACATTTGGCGGCCCCGCCGTTTCCGCGCCTTGTTGGAGCAATACGCAGGCCGCAAGCCTGTGTCAGCGGTACGCAAAGCTTTGCTGGCAGGGGAATACACCAGTGATGCGCCTTTTGTGGGGGCGCGCCGCCAGCATGAGATTGACGCGAGGATCGAAGCGCTAAGGGTGGATGCGGCGGCGCCTCCTGTTTCTGAAAAGGAACTTGATCTGGTTGGGGCATTGTTGAAAGTCTCGGCACCGATGCCGGATGCCTTGGCACAATTGCATGACCTTTCAGTTGATTTGCCTGCCATTGTCCCCGCTGTGGCACGCGTTGCCGAACGCAAGGAAGCGCTAAAAAAACGCGGTATCGATGTGAACAGTTTGATGTTTGACGCCAACTATGGCCGGACCTCGATGGAGTATTACGACGGGTTTGTGTTTGGTTTTCGCGCAACAACGCGGCCAGACCTGCCGCCATTGGCGACAGGCGGGCGGTATGATGCGTTGACGCGCCGTTTGGGCGGCGGGCACGAAATTCCGGCAGTGGGCGGCGTGATGCGTCCGGGCCTCATGTTGGAACTGGAGGAAGATCAATGACGATCAAGCTTGGGGTGCCGTCCAAAGGGCGGCTGATGGAAAAGACGTTTGAATGGTTTTCTGCCCGTGGCATCCAGCTGGCGCGCGCGGGGTCTGAGCGTGAATATGCAGGCGTCGTTGAGGGAATTGACGGTGTGTCATTGGTGCTGTTGTCAGCGGGTGAAATTCCCCGAGAACTGGCGGCAGGGCGCATTCATTTTGGCGTAACCGGTACTGATCTGGTGCATGAAAAGCTGCCCCTTTGGGAGCAATCGGTGATTTCGGTCGCTGAGCTGGGCTTTGGCCACGCTGACCTCATCTTGGCGGTGCCGCATGTCTGGACGGATGTCGATACGTTACATGATCTGGATGCTGTTGCGGCTGCATTCCGCAAGGTCCATGGCCGCCGTTTGCGGATCGCGACAAAATATCACCGTCTTGTGCGCGAATTTCTGCGCGGGGCAGGGGTGGCGGATTACGCGCTGGTAGACAGCCAAGGTGCTACCGAGGGCACCGTGGCCAATGAAACTGCCGAGATGATCGCTGATATCACCTCAACAGGCGAGACATTGCGCGCCAACCACCTGAAAATTCTGGGTGATGGTATGATCCTGCGCAGTCAGGCGACCCTGTGGAAATCGCGTACCGCTGCTGTGGATGCCGCCGAGCGGCAAACGCTGGATGCTTTGCTGGCGCGGTTGGGCTGATTACAAAACGCCGATGTCGGCCAAGGCGCGGCTTAGCTCAACGGGCAGGGCGTCTTCTTGGGCGCGGCCCTTGGGAAGGTCGGCAGGGGCGTCTTCGGGTGTGAGATAGCGCCAGCCTTGGAAGGGGCGTTTCAGCGCGCAGACAGTGGGCACAACTTCGGGGGCGAGCACAATCCCGCAGCGGCGCACACCATCTTCGCCGAATTTCTCATCCAGTCGCAAAATACGCTGGCGCGCGCAAATTTCGCCTTTGATGACCCAATAGATCGAACCGCCATTCAAAAGCTCGTCAACCCGTTTTGGCCACATGCGGGTCTGGTGGTAATACTGCCCATCAGGCACCAGTTTGGCGCGCTGCGATTGCCATTCGGTCAATTGCTCTACGCTTTCTGTGCCAACAGACAGCTTGATCAGATGCACGGTTTTTTTGTTCACAGGGTTACCCACCATTTTATCCACAGACTCAGTGCCGATGATAGAAGACCTACCGCCTGAACCACATCATAGAGTAGGTCAATGGGGCTGGAGGTCAATTTATAGTAGGGGAGGTCGAAAAAAATACCAGATTCAATGGTGGTGTTTTTGACGCCTCGCGTTATGTTCCGGCTTCGCACTAACCTGAACCAAGGAATCGCCATGACCCGCTTTGCAGCCCCAATCGCCGAACAGATCTGGGATATGAAATACCGTTTTAAAGCAGCTGATGGCACGCCACATGACGTAACAGTTGAAGACACATGGCGCCGTATTGCGCGTGATCTGGCGCAGGTAGAAGACGATAAAGATGGCTGGGAAGAGACTTTCTTTGAGGCGTTGGAAGATTTCAAATACCTACCCGCAGGTCGCAT
Source organism: Sulfitobacter undariae (assembly GCF_014196805.1). Lineage (GTDB taxonomy): Bacteria > Pseudomonadota > Alphaproteobacteria > Rhodobacterales > Rhodobacteraceae > Sulfitobacter > Sulfitobacter undariae. The sequence continues at coordinate 40,428 of NZ_JACIEI010000015.1, forward strand.
CACCGCTGGGGCGGGCACTGCCCGCCGCGTGACGCTGTTTAACTGCTTTGTTATGGGCACCGTGCCTGACAGCATGAGCGGCATTTTCGACATGCTGAGAGAAGCAGCCCTGACCATGCAGCAGGGTGGCGGGATTGGCTATGATTTCTCAACCATTCGTCCCAAAGGCGCGGATGTGCTGGGCGTTTCGGCGGATGCCTCTGGCCCGTTGTCGTTTATGGATGTCTGGGACGCGATGTGCCGCACAATCATGTCTGCGGGATCACGCCGCGGCGCGATGATGGCAACGATGCGCTGCGATCACCCAGATGTAGAAGATTTTATCACGGCAAAATCCGATGCCGCCCGTCTGCGGATGTTCAACATGTCGGTGCTGATCACTGACCCTTTCATGGATGCAGTCAAGGCGAATGGGTCTTGGGATCTGAAGTTTGACGGCAAGACCTATAAAACCGTTCAAGCGCAGGACCTGTGGAACGCAATCATGCAGGCGACATATGCCTTTGCCGAACCCGGTGTGATTTTTATCGACCGCATTAACGAAGCGAACAACCTGAACTATTGCGAGACCATCGCCGCCACGAACCCCTGCGGTGAACAGCCATTGCCGCCCTATGGCGCCTGCCTTCTCGGCTCTATCAACCTTGCCCGTCTGGTCAGTACCCCGTTTGAAGAGGCAGCCGCACTGAACATCGAAGCGCTGAACGAGTTGGTGGCCACTTCTGTACGGATGATGGATAACGTCGTTGACGTATCCCAATTTCCGCTGGAAGCGCAGCAGTTGGAAGCGAAAAATAAACGCCGTATTGGTTTGGGTGTGACTGGTTTGGCCGATGCCCTCTTGATGTTAGGCTTGCGTTATGGCTCGGACGAGGCAGCGCGTCAGACCGAGGATTGGTTGCACGCGATTGCCCGCGCCGCCTATCTGGCATCGGTGGACTTGGCGAAGGAAAAGGGTGCATTCCCGCTGTTTGATGTGGAAGAGTATCTGGCTTCTGGCACAATGCGCGCAATGGACGAGGACGTACGCGAAGCCATCCGCACGCATGGCATCCGTAATGCGCTGCTGACCTCTATCGCGCCGACTGGCACAATCAGCCTCTATGCCGGAAACGTGTCGTCAGGCATCGAGCCTGTGTTCGCCTATGCTTATACCCGCAAGGTTTTGCAAAAGGACGGCAGCCGGACAGAAGAGGAAGTGGTTGATTACGCTGTGCAAATGTGGCGTGATCTGAAAGGTGATACACCACTGCCCGATTACTTTGTGAATGCCCAGACTTTGGCACCGCTGGAACATGTGAAAATGCAGGCAGCCGCCCAAAAATGGGTCGACAGCAGTATCTCCAAAACCATCAACTGCCCAGAAGACATCTCTTTTGACACGTTCAAAGAAGTTTATATGGAAGCATGGGACACTGGCTGTAAGGGCTGCACAACTTACCGTCCGAACGATGTGACAGGCTCTGTTCTATCTGTTTCTGAGGACAAGAAAGAAGCACCGGAAGTTGTGAGCCATCACGGCGAAGAGCCGCAATCGCCACATGGTGACGTGATCTATATGACCGAGCCGCTGGACCGCCCAGAGGAGTTGGAGGGCGCAACCTACAAGATCAAATGGCCCGATAGCGAGCACGCGCTTTATATCACGATCAACGATCTGGTTGTCGGCGGTCACCGTCGTCCGTTCGAGGTGTTCATCAACTCCAAAAACATGGAGCATTTTGCATGGACAGTTGCCCTCACACGGATGATCTCGGCGGTATTCCGGCGCGGTGGTGATGTGTCATTTGTCGTAGAGGAATTGAAAGCCGTCTTCGACCCCCGCGGTGGCGCATGGATGGGCGGTAAATATATCCCCTCAATCCTTGCGGCCATTGGTGGCGTGATCGAGCAACATTTGATCACTACCGGCTTTATCGAGGGTGTAGGTATGGGATTGAAATCCGACCCGCAAGCCAAGGTTGTGGGGATAGATAAGCCACGTGGTAAAGCTTGCTCGAGCTGTGGTCAGTTTGATTTGCGAATGGTTGAAGGCTGCATGACCTGCGGTAGCTGCGGGCATAGCAAGTGTGGGTGATAGAATACTAGGTTCATGTCATTTTGTGTGGGACACACCATAACATGTCCACTACGTAGGGTTTTTTGTCCTCTCGACACAGACCAAATAGCCACTGACAACGAAAGTTGTCAGTGGTTTCTTTTTATATCAATGACTTAATGAAGATTTTGGTTGTGCTGGTATAAAACTGTCCCCAGCAAGTAGGGGCCAGTGTGTGACGTTGACACGATTCAAAGTTCGTTCTCTATACGTTCCAAGGCTCCGGAGCCTTTCATATCAATTACTCTGCCAGACCAAGGGTCCGGTGGTCGGCGCAAGCTCAAAGCCCGCGTCGAGATCTGAAAGGAATATACTGTGCTTAAAACAACTATCCCTTTTGCCGAAGTTCGCTTCTTTGATGAGACTCCCAGAAGGGTCGAACTGGAACAGCGATTCAGCAAGTTTTTGAATCAACTGCGCCATGCCAAAGATTCTATGGATCCTCAAAGTGGAAGCCGCATTGACACGGAGGATGGCTTTGAAGGCCTTCCATGTGCGCTGTCTCGCAAAGATAGGCTCAAAATCTCCAAACGTGCGGCTGTTTATCTGAATCGTGTGGAGGGGGCGACGGGGATGCAGCACCTCAAGGATGACGATAGGAAGAGACTGAGTTCGCTCAGTGGTGGGGTCGTGGTGTCGCGGGTCCCAACTGAACATGATGCTGATGTACTGGCCTCCGTACTGCATGATGAAATGCCTTGGATGGCCCCTGCCACAGAACACATCTGGCACGCACTTCGGAAATCAGTCCGGGGTGATCAACCCGGATTTCAATTTGCGCCTTTGTTGTTACTTGGCTCTCCTGGCATCGGAAAAAGTCATTGGGCGCGACGGCTGGGGGAGCTTTTGGAGGTGCCGACTACAGTAGTCGATGCGACAGGCGAGCCAGCCTCTTTTGCTCTCGTAGGGTCTCAAAGAGGCTGGAGCAACGCTGGACCTGGAAAGATCATTGAATCAATCGTAGCGGCCAAATGTGCCAATCCCATCATCGTAGTCGATGAAGTTGAGAAGGCAGGTGAAGTCTTGTCCAATAATGGATCTCGGTTCAGCTTAACTGATGCGCTGTTGCCCCTTCTTGAAAGGATGACGGCAAGCACGTGGCAGTGCCCTTACTATCGGATCAAGTGTGATATGTCTTGGGTTGGCTGGGTTTTGACAGCCAATACCTGGAAGGGTTGTCCGATGCGCTCTTGAGCCGCTGTCCTCCACTTGATCTACCGCCGATTTCGAGGGCACAGTTGGTCGCTTTTGCGCGCCGTCAGTGCCAATCGCGTGAGCTACCTGATGAGGCGGTGGATGCCATTGAAGAGATTATCTGGATGTCTCGAGGGGATATTGGTGGACCCAGTTTGCGCACAGTTAAAAGGATGATTGACCGTGCCGAAATTACTGTCGGGAGACCTGTGCTTCACATCAGCAAAAGGACGCCCCTTTGCTGATGTGATTTCAACAAATGATGATGTGTAAAACTCTACTGCTTTCGGCCGATGTATGGCCGTTAACGGTAGTATCAACACGGCTCAAATATTGAGGTGGTAATTATGACATGTAGGGCGGAAACTGGACCTTAGCTGCATCTGCGAAGGTTCTGTGCCAGAACTGCAAAGGTGGCCATTCAAGCCGTAGCAGGCCAAAGCCGCCATGCTGCGCTGCACGCCAAGGTCGGCTATGCGCAGATAGCGACCTTTGCAAAGTCACGCGAACGGCCCAGACTGGACCTTGGTGGCCTGAGCAGCTAGCGGCAGGAATGAGCCCACTTTGACCAATGCTGCGCGTTGCACGAATGTCCGTTACCGTCGGCTCTCCCAAAACCTTCAACAACCATTTGGGTTTTGAACTGAGTTTTTGGCGGCGTAAAACGAGGCTGCTTTGGAGTGTTTCAAAAAGGAGCGTTCTTGGCACAGGTGCTATAAATAACACCTGTAAGTCAGACAAGGACTCTTCCTTCACGTGCAACCCTCAGCCTCTGTTGGGAGGGCGCTTATTGAATGACGCATCAGGCGTCCCCGTGAAACAACCAAGCACGTGTGGGTAGGTCGCGGTTACGACATATCCATAGACGCCGTTCTGCATCATGCCGTTGCACTGATCCAAATCACCCGAGCCTGCGACAAATTCCCAGTCATCGATAAAGGTGCCGTCGTATCGGCCACCGGGCCCACCAGAACGCGTGCCCGTTTTCAATTGATAGCTCGTGGTTGCAGGACGGATCGCGCCATTGTCGTCGATGTAGCTTCCAAAGATCGGAAAACCGTCCGCCGCAAAGCCAATCACAGGCGAGGGCGTCTGCGGTTTCGTCTGCTCGAATAAGGCCAAAGGGTTACCATGGTAATGGTAGGTGCCATCAGGCTGGGTGTGGGCGTTATGCTCGTCCGTGCCGAAATTGCCGCCCGGCCCCATTGGATCGTATCGGTATGGTGTATCCATATCGCCGCAACCGATGCGGCCGTCGCGGACGCCAAAACACCCAGCTGCCATCAGATCCAGTTTCACGCCGTTCAAAAAAATGGCGTTGTCCGTCCGCAGACTCAGAGCCGTTGGCACACTGTTTGCACGCGGTTTTGCTGAGATCGTATAATTTTGTTTTTGTTGGGAAAACGGGTTTGCAAATCTGCCCGTTGCATTGAAATCATGATTGGGAACGGCATTGGATGCAATCGAACAGGTATTTCCATTCTTGGTGATGATTATAGTGGCGGTGTAGCGCAGTCTTTCTTGCACGTCCGTCCCGGTCGCGGTGTTTTTCCCAACATAATCGGCGCATGTCGCCGCGCGATCCGTCAATATCGCATCGGTTATATCGTGCGCCGAAGCGCCGCTGGCGGAAACGGCCAATGCCATGAACCCAATGAGAACTGGCACCTTCTTAGGGCTTATACGCGCTGGGTCGAACATCGAGTAATTCCTCTTTGGTGTTAGCTGTGCCGCAGAAGTTCTGCCAGCACGTAAGTTGTTTGTATCAGCTATACGTTTAAAGTAAAAGTTCCGTCGATATCAGAGAATTAAATTCTGCTGAAACTGGAGGACAGTTCTCCATTTCCTTCCTAAAACGGCCGTTTGTTGAACGATTTCTCGAAAGCCGACATTCGCGCACCTGAGACGCACGGCGGTTTTGTCCGAACAGCAGACTTCTATGCAAAGAGCAGCGAACGGCAGCTCTCCGCCCGATGAGTCAGACAGCCATGTCCGCTTTGGGCGGCGATCTCAACTGGTCGACGCAACACACTGTGCGAACTTCTCTGCTGGCGTCTGATACTGCAAGGTCTTGCGAAGCCGTTCGTTGAGTTGCCTTGCAATTATGCTGATTTTTGCTTGGGAATGGACTGATATATCCGTTCCGCGCGGCAAGTACAGCCTCAAAAGCCGGTTGGTGTTCTCGTTTGACCCACGCTGCCACGGTGACTGCGGGTCGCAGAAGTAGACAACAACGTCGGTCGCCAGTGTGAACCGTGGATGATCTGCGAGCTCTTTTCCACGATCCCATGTCAGAGATTTGTAGAGCTCGCGCGGCAGTTTCTGAGCCGATTTGATCAGCGCAGTTATGACACTCTCGGTGTCCTTGTTGGCGACTTTTACCAGCATGACATATCTGGAATGCCGTTCCACGAGGGTTGCGACATAGCTGTTTTTAGAGCCACCAATCAGGTCGCCTTCCCAGTGTCCTGGCACGGCGCGATCGTCGACGGATGCAGGCCTTTCGCTGATAGATACGGCATTCTTAATCTGGCCATTTCCCTTGCGCTTCTGTGATCGCTCAGGCCGGTCGCAGGGTATTTTGCGCAAAAACCACGCGCTGCATTGCCGCAGGTCCGCTTGGAGCCCACAGTGTTCAATGCTGCAATCAGCAGGAATGGCTGCTTAGCAGCTACTTAGGGAATTTCCTTTAGCATTCGGCTGGCGGGTTCGGCACTTCCAGATAGGTATCTCTTGGGATTTGCACGATGCCTTTGATGCCAAGGCAAGAGCGGTCACTCTCTTCCAAATTCGCAATTGCTTGTTCAACGGCGGTAAATATGGCAGCGCGGTTTTGCCCCTGTGCGGTGATGAGCGGTAATCCGGGTGTCGGTGTAGTCCAGTCCAGAACACGCAGTTTATTTGGAAATGGTTCATACTTTTCAATGTTGCGCCATGACACGGCATCGAGCGATGCGATGTCTGCGCGGCCCTCGGCCACTGCTTTGGCCGACTGCAAATGTTGGTCTGCGTGCAACCTGTTTTCGAACCAGAACCCAAACGGCTTCACATGCCAATAGGGCGCTGCGTATCCGGATTGCGAGAATGTTTGATTATAGGCGAACGTGGCGTCCTGAAACGCTTCAACATCTGTGCGCGGATCATCTGCGCGAACAATCAGTGCGCTGCGATAATAGCCGGGCGGGCATCCTTTGATACCAAAGTCCGGTGTGCCCACCAGTTCGACTTTGTCATGCAGCCAAGTGCGATAGGGCATACCGCAGGTTTGGCTCAAAACCAGTTCGGGATGTTTCCAGACAAAAAATTCTTCCGCATCCTGCGACAGCGCTTCGGGGCTTTCAATCTTTGCGTTTTGCAGGCCCTCGCGGATGAACTGCCAATACCGGTTATGCGCGTCGACCAGCTCTGGTCGCTGATACATCATCAAATTCGCAATCATTCTTTGGGTCGTCCTTTCAGGGTGCGCAACACGCAGTTGATGCAACAGGCGCTCTGCACAGACAAGACGATGTGATAGGCACGTCCGTTTTGGCAAGGGCCGTCGCAAGTTTCGCTTCAAGCGCAGGAAGTTCGTCCACTTCGCCGCGTCTGCGCAGGCATTCAACCAACCCGTGTAACGCCCAGACGTTGCCTGGATGTTGCGCGCATCGTTGCAGTTTGCCGTTCAGCCCCAGATCCGTACGATAAACGTCTTCGGCTTCATCAAAGTGTCCTTGCTCGGCAAGCAGTGCAGCCAAGGCATGTCGGGGTGGATGCATCCATGCCCAAGGCTCTGTGTATTCAAGGTTGTCATCGCGATAGACGCTTTCCCGCAAATGGGCGAAAGCAGCATCATGGTTGCCCTTGTGATATTCCAACTCACCATCGAGCATCTTTTCTCCGACGGACAGCGTTGCACGTGCGGAGTTGTTAAAGAATTTCCGGTTATCGGGGATGCGCGCAACGGCCAGATGAAATTGCGCACTTTCCTTTTCCGCGGCATCGAAGTTCTTGAGGGCAGCCTGTGCTACGCCTTTCGCGTAGTGGTGCATCGCCGTTGAAACGCAATACAGGGTGGGATCGTCGGGCATTGGCGCATCAACAATGTCCTGCCAGCGGCCAAAGCGCACGAGCACATGCATCTTCATGGAGTAATACCCCTCCATCGTGATCGCCAATTGCGGGCGATCTTGCACGCTTAGAACTTCTTTTGAAAGCGTCGCGCACATCTGGTCTGCGGCGGCCATTGCTGGCTTGAACTGGCCAAGAAACATGCAGGTATACATCATCAAATGCAGATCATGGCATCGCGCAGTTGTATAGAAATTGAACGCACCCGCGTAATCGACATACATGTTGTCAGCGCGGATTGCGCGTTCGCTAGCCTGTTTGGCTTTTTCGTACTCCCCACACAGCACATAGGTATGGCCCGGCATGTGGTTCATGTGTCCTGCGTCAGGACATAACGTGCCCAAAATATAGGCCGAGCGCATGGCCCGCTCAGGTTCATTTGACATCTCAGTGGCGTGAATATGTAGGTGCAGTATGGCTGGATGTTGCGGTTCGGACCCTGAGTCTTGAATGGCAATTGAACGTTCTATCACATTTAACGCCTCAAGAACGTCTGACTTTGCGGCGGGCAATCCTGTTTTCACATCCCAAAGTTTCCATGCGGTGCGGGTCATCATGGCTTCTGCAAAGATGGCCGCAACATCGTGGTCGTTCTTGTTGGCTTGGTACACCTCACGCATTGCGTATGCATACTCATCGTCCCAGCGATCAAAAACTTCGCCAGAAACGCAATTTGGTTTCTGAAACCTTTGCGCAAGAGCTTCAACCAAGCGATTCTCAAGGCTGCTTGCGGTATGTGCAAAGCTGCGGGCCCGTTGAATATGGTCATAGCCCAGCTTGGTGGCTTCGCCCGCCTCAGCCTCGCTGAACTGTCGCCAAACATTGTTGTAAAAAGGGCCCGACCCATAGGCGACGCCCCAATGTGCCATCACGCATTCGGGGTCGTGTTCAAGCGCCTTGTGGAAACACTTAACGCCCTCTTCGTGGTTGAAGCCATAACACCAGTTTAGCCCAATATTGAACCACCGCTGCGCTTCGCTCGAAGACGTGCTTATGGGTCTGGTGTGCTTCCCAAGGTCAAACCGGTTCATACAATCTCCAAAGTCTCTGGCCTCGCCAGATCATAGGTCATCACCGCTTCGGGTCTATCGATAAAGCGGCCATTAGAAATAAAGCTGGGTAGGGTAACCTTGTCCCGCACAGGCGACCTTGGGCTGTCAATTTTGCTGCGTCAGGTGTCGAACGGCAGCTTTACGAAAGCTGCAACGCAGCGTTTGGCCCTTCGGGCAACGGCGGCAATGGGCCGACAGCGGTCATCAGAGAAACCACTCAGGGACTCTGATGACCCAAAATCGAGTGGCGCACTGCAGCAAGTTTGTTCGGAGCTCAGAGCGGAAATCTGAAGAATTGCGATCGTCAGCTTGTTTGCAGGCAGATGTTGCATGTCGACTGCTGTCAACTAATCTGTTTCCTTCAAGGCATTCGCAATAAAAGGTATGGTCGCCCAGTGTTTTATCAATTGTTGCTCGGATCTGTAATCACTTTGGTTTCTCTGCTCGTAGGAGCATCAATGTGGTGGATTCTCAACGAAGTTATTTTTCGGATGGAGCCGTGGCTTCGCCGTTCTCCGCATCATGTGAAGTCATTCGTTGTTATCTTGATGGTCTCGATCGTAACGATGGCCATGACAACGTTTGGTGTCTGGTTATGGGCACTCGTATTTGTGAAAATGTCTATTTTCAAAACCTTGGAGGAGGCGGTTTACTATTCTCTAGTAGCATACACGACTTTAGGGCTGGGCGATGTTGTCGTTCCTAAGGAGCAAAGACTATTGGGGGGAATGACTGGTGCCAACGGTTTCTTGATGTTTGGTGTCATGACCGCCATGTTGACCGACACTTTACGCCATGTTCGCAGAGTGCAACACAACTTGCGCGATTAGGAATGCCGCCAAAATCTCCACGCTCAAAATGACCTTGATCGAGGGCTGCCCCCAGGAAAAATGCCTTGTGTCTGATCCTGATGACCTTACCAGACAAAAAAATAACGATCGTGGTTTGAGAGAATTCGTGGCCGTTCGGACCGATCTGAAACAAGCGTCTCAGACGCTTATCCAATAGCAGCTTCGTCCGCAGAGCTTCCGTCCAATCACTCGAAATACCTGACCAGCGGGCTGGCTAAGCGAAAGATGTCAATCAATTGCTCAATCACGTCGTCTTCCAGCAAAAGCGCATCTGGCAGATCCCTGTGGCATCCTAAACCGACCATTTTCAAATATTTTGCGGCCGGATCGTTCTTATCGAAACCGTCTGGAACAGTATTCAGCACTTTGCGTGTGACAATTCCATCTGCGAACATCTCTTTGAACTCCGGCTCGTTCACGAGCTCCTTAATTCCTTGCGGGTCGTCAACCATGCATCTGCGCAGGCTTGCAAGTGCTGCCTTCGAGGGATGGAAAAGCCCAGCCCCTGCGTGGCAATTCCCGGGCTCGATATGAAGGTAATATCCGACGCTCTCAGTTGGGTTACCCGCGTTGGCGAACACGTCAACATCCGTGCGGTATAAGCCGGGCCCGACACGTTCACGCGCTTCCTGAAAGAACTTCGAATAACTTTGCTTTGGTTTGAACCTTGCCTCGGCCACGTTATGGTCAAAACGATCAGCATAATCATGGAGTGTCGTCGCGATGCCCGTAAAATTGCGCAGAGCGTCGTCACGTTCCTCGCGGTGTGCATCCATCCAAACCTTGCGGTTGTTCATTGTAAGATCTGCAAGGAACGTAAATGTCTCTGGCTCAACCATGTCCTTCGCTCCGAATTACAGCAGTCACGAAGCGTGTCTGCATATGCGTAATATTATTGTAAGGTCGTTTGACGATTTTGGCTAGTCGTAGGAGTTTTGGGGCCTATTGTTGATCGACACCGAGGGCGGAGAGCGGACTTTCGCTGCGCTCTGCGCCAAGGGCCGCTCTCCCAGACCAAATCAGTATTATTTGATTGGGAAAGAGCCTCAGGCTATGTCGTACAAAGTTTCCTACTGCGTGCTGTTGGTGTCTTATGTTGCCATTTTCAGAAAAACTCAAATGCACCGCAAGGCCTTGTTCACGCATGGAAACGCGGTAAACATGCCGTCATGAATAATTATTCTCGCCCTACAGCCGCTCTTGTCGCCGCGATTGCACTCACCGCACTCGGAACGCACTTGGTCGTGTCCTACAAGCTGACCGGCGCACTGGGCCCGGCAATTTGGCTTATGGCCATATTTTTTACCATCCTGACCAATTTCATGGTCTTCATCACCTTTGCGCGCATGGTTGCAACCGGACGCATGCAGTCGGCTTTCTGGCTTGCGTCGCTCACGCTGTGGATTTTGATCGTAGGTATTGTTTACCATGTGATACTCACGCAATTCGGCACCCCTGCCGGGCTTGCATGGTGGGCGGATCAAGCACTTCACACCGCGACGCCACTGGCCACTTTACTGTGGTGGATAGCCTACGCCCCGAAACGACCCATGCCGTGGCGCAATGCGGTCCTGAGCCTGTTATGGCCTCTAATCTATGTCATTTATGCGCTCATCAGGGGAGCCTTCACAGGCATCTACCCTTATCCGTTCATTGACTTGAACGCTCTGAGCTATGGCCAACTCTTCAAAAATGCGCTCGTGTTTTTCTTTGCGTTCTGGGTCGGCGGGCTGGCCATCATTGCCATTGCGAGAACCTTTAAGGAAAGCTGATGAAAATACCTGTAATTATAATAACTGCTGGCTTTTTGATGGCCTCAAACGCCTTTGCCGAAGATTGTAAGGAGCTTTGTGACGGCGCCTGGTGGGAAACAGCAACAACTGTTGGTGTTATGAACGCGATTGAGGCTGCAGATATCGACGCACGCGATGAGAGTGGGGCAACGGCACTACACATCGCGGCAATTGCTGGGACTCCCGATGCTATCGCCGCGCTGGTTGCAGCCGGGTATGACATCAATGCGCAGAATAATATCGGCTTCATGCCGTTGAGTATCGCAACAATGTTCGGACCACCCGAGAATGTCGCCACGTTGGTAAATCTCGGGGGGGATCTTGGCCCGATCAGGGAAGGTGCTGGAGGTGCGCTTCATATTGCGGCCTCATTTGGCCCTTCAGAAAACATTGTTGTTCTGGCCAATGCGGGTGCTGAACTGGACGCCCGTGATGAAGAGGGCGGAACGCCCTTGCATGCCTCCGCGCGATATGGACGGCCTGAAGGCATTGCCGCACTGGTTGATGTCGGCGCTGAAATTGAAGCGCGCGACAACAACGGCGGGACGCCACTTCACGTCGCAGCTCAGTTTGGGACGCCAGAGAATGTTGAGATGCTGCTCAAGGTTGGCGCAGATGGGGCCGTGCTGAATGATAGCGGAGAAACGCCTTCGGACTTGGCGGCAGGTAATCCAAGCTTGGCAGGTGGTGATATCGACTGGAACAGGAAGCCTTTGCGCCCCGAGTGAGAGTTTTGTAATGCTTTAATATCAAAGCTATAACTCTATATTTTTGAACGAACTTTTCGACATAGAAAGAAATTCCAATGTTTTACTCCCGCTTTACGACCATGGTTCTGGCGATTGTATTCTCCTTCGGAGGAGTTGCGTCGGCTGATACAGTTACAGGCACGGCGACCTTCCGTGAGCGGATCATGCCGCCAGCAGATGCACGCCTTGTTGTGACCCTCGCCGATGTTTCTCGTGCAGACGCTCAAGCGGATGAGCTGGGGCGCATCGAAATCGAAAATGCAGGTGGCCCACCTTACGCGTTTGAGATCGAGTATGACGCGAGCGAGATTGAGCAAAACCACAGCTATGCGGTTCGCGCGACGCTCTGGACCGGTGATCGTATGATGTTTACGACCGACACGGTTGCGCCCGTTATCACGCGCGGAGCACCGGATGAGGTTAATCTTATCATGGTGCGGGTTGCCTCAGAGGCGCGGAGCAATGCAATTACCGACCAACCACAAATCGGCGCGCACGGTCTACAACTGCCTGCAACGTTCACAGGCACGCTTCCTTGCGCGGACTGTGAGGGCATTAAGTATCACCTCGATCTGTGGGCTGACCAAGGCTATCATCTGCGCCGGGAATGGTTGGGCCGCGCTAGTGATACTGGCGACAACATTCAAGACGATATCGGATTTTGGTATTCGGATGCACAAAGCAAGACGATTGTCCTGCCCGGTCTGACCGACACACCCAACCAGTGGGAAGTTAAGGCACCAAACAAAATCAGGCAGTTAGACGTGAACGGGAATGTAATCATGTCCGACCTTCCCTATGAACTGACCGGAAACGGCACGCTGGATGAATCCGATGTCGAGGATGTCTTTCTCGGCGGCATGATGACCTATATGGCGGATGCTGCGGTGTTTCAGGAGTGTCGCACAGGGCGCAGCTATCCCGTGGTCATGGACGGTGATTACCTTGCGATGGAGCAGGCATATCTTGCCGATCAATCGGCCGCTGGCGCTCCGCTTTACGTGAATGTCGAAGGTTCCTTGCTGATGCGCCCCGCGATGGAGGGGCCAGAGCAGCGTAGTCTTGTTGTGGATCGGTTTGTTCGCACCCGCCCCGACGTTATCTGTGAACGCCAGCGCGCAGATGCTTCACTGACAAATATCTACTGGAAGATTGATACTCTGGCAGGTGAGGATGTTGTGGGCCTGCCATCAGGCGGCCACGAAGCACACGTGATCCTACGCGAAAATGAGGGTCGCTTTTCAGCAACAGTGGGGTGCAATGGGATGATGGGCGACTTCGCGCAGCAAGACGGAACATTGAGCTTTGGCCGCTCAGCCGCGACACTCATGGCATGCCCGCCACCATTGGGTGCAATGGAGCAAAGACTCGCACTGGCCCTTGAAGCCACTCAAAGCTACCGCATCAATGGTGAAACGTTGGCGCTCTACAATGAGGCCAATGACATTGTTGCACTTTTGACAGCCGTCTATTTGTATTAACCGCCCGAAGCTCGTTGGGTCGTGTAGATTACAGCATCTGACTTTACCGTCTCAAAGCTGCCGTTTGTTACGCAATACGTAAACGGCAGCTTTGGGCCGTACCTATTCAGGCTGGCAAGGTGTGCAATCACCGAGCCAGCCCTAACCGACACCTGAGCAGCATACCCAAGAATGGCTATGGCCCGACTAACATGCAGTGTGCGGGTCGTGCAACTGCGCATAGAGAGCCGCCTGTGGATGGAAAAATTTGAAGATCAATTAATGTCTGCTTCCGGGAAGCTGCAGCGCGGCATGCGATGGCCGGTCAAGGTCTGGTCTGGGCCGTTCGGTCCTCATTTTAAACTCAACTGGGAATTGGCTGCTCCGATATCCATTTTTCATACACAATCTGTACGCTAGGTCTTTGCGCCACAGCGTCGGAGATACGCTTTACGTTTGGAAACTCCTGTGTCGATGGCTGCCCCCGCGATGGCTTGAGCCAAGTAGTCAACATGAATAAATAGATGTCCGCAGCGCTGAAACGATCACCAATCACCCATTTATTGTTCCCAATCTGATCGTCAATGACCTTCCAAGTCTCGCGTAATCGTCGAAGTCCACGGCGTTGCGCACTCGGTTCTGTCGCAGGCGTGTCAGCAAAACGATCTGGGTAGTAATCAAGCTGGAACGCATTTTGCACAGCATTGGAAAAATAAACCAACGTTTGAAGAAATAATCCGCGCTCGGGTTCATTAACCGTAGGTGCAAGTTTGGCTTCAGGATGACGATCGCAAAGAAAAATCGCTATCGCTGCGCATTCGTACATCGCGTTCTCATCCCAAATGAGAACCGGTACCCAGCCGTTCGGATTTAATGCCAGATGAGCTTGCGGCCGGGGTTTGCCCGTTTCTGTGCTGGTTGGAAGGAGCTCATAATCGGCTCCAATCTCTTCAAGAATGACCCTGACACCCAATGATGCACTTGCTGGCGCGTAGTACAGTTTGTAGCTCATGTGGCATTACCCTCCGCATTGAATTGGCGCTTTGTACCGGATTACCGTCTTCCCGACCATTGAAGATGCGGCACGATGGACGAATGGCAGGTTTGGCGATCAACAGCCCTCGTGAAAGTTAAATGGGGACTTAAGCGATATAGAATCTTCGTGAAATCTCGGAACCCTCCAGCGCTGGATACTTGTTTTACCCCTATAGAGCATAAATACAGGAGGTATCCCCGTGTCCTATTGGCGATTTTTTGCAATGATCATTACGTCCACAGTTGTCATGCTGGGATTGATGTATCTGAATACCTATGCGCTTGATCACATCTTTTTCAGCGAAACACGGACCTATATGGCGATCTATATGGGGGCTGTGATGGCTGTTATCATGTTGGCATTCATGTTTGGCATGTACACAAACCGAACGGCTAATTTCGCAATTTTTGTAGGCAGTGCCGTCATTTTTGCAGGCTCGCTCTTTCTGGTGCGTAGTCAGACCACGGTTGATGACACTTCGTGGATGCGGGCTATGATCCCGCACCATTCGATTGCGATTTTGACCAGTGAACGCGCCAACATCACTGACCCACGGGTTCGCAAGCTGGCTGATGATATCATTAAGGCTCAGCGTCTGGAGATTGATGAGATGAAAGCGCTGATCATTGATCTTGAGGGCGGACCAGCCGCCACCGCGGAACTTGATGGTAAATGAGGAAAACTTATATGCAACATGATCACAAAGCCAAAAGAGCGACAGTCTACCGGATGGTGATGCCGGATCACACTTGCCCATATGGCCTGAAAACTCTGGATCTCCTAAAACGTCAGGGGTTTGAGGTAGACGACAACCCCCTCACGACACGGGCGCAGACGGATGCGTTTAAGGAAAGCCACGGTGTCGAAACCACGCCTCAGACCTTTATTGGGGATGAGCGGGTCGGTGGATATGATGATCTGAGAATCTATTTCGGTCTCGATAAACCCGAGGCAGAGCAGTCAGGCGTCTCTTACCAGCCTGTTATTGCCATTTTTGCGATGGCGCTTTTTATGGCGCTTGGCCTTTCGTGGTATAGTTTTGGCAACTTCTTCACGATGCGCGCTTTCGAATGGTTCATATCCCTGTCGATGTGCATTCTGGCGGTCCAAAAGCTTCAAGACATCGAGAGTTTCTCCACAATGTTCCTGAATTACGATTTGCTGGCAAAGCGGTGGGTGCCTTATGGCAAAGTTTACCCGTTCGGGGAGGCTTTGGCAGGCGTTTTGATGACAGCGGGTGCGCTGATCTGGATCGCGGCCCCTGTGGCCATTGTCATTGGTAGCGTCGGGGCGATCTCTGTGATCAAGGCAGTGTATTTCGATAAACGCGAGCTGAAATGTGCCTGCGTTGGCGGCGATAGCAACGTACCTTTGGGGTTTATTTCGCTCACTGAAAACTTGATGATGTTGGTTATGGGGCTTTGGATGCTGTTTGGCATGCTGTGATTGATGAAATGCAGAATGCATTTGGGGCGCTTTGGATTTCTTTGAAAAAAACTTGGCAACCTTCCAGCGCTGGACCGATTGACAGCGGCTGTGCTGTCAATCAAGTGTCGGGTATGAACATGAGCAAAACCCTCTCTTCTTGGCTGAAATCAATCGCGTGCTTCGCGGTTGCTTTTGCTTTGGTGCTTGCGCCGCCGTCAGCCACTCATGCGGCGTCTGGTATGCATGGCAGCACCCACGGTGCTTCGGTTGACGTTAAGATTTCCGATGTAAATCCGCATGTCGCCCATTCGGATATGACCCAACAGCACGGTGATACAGCCGCATCAGACACGGATACCGATGAACAGGTTGCAGGAAAATGCTGCAACGGGATTTGCACCTCGGTGGTGTTGACTGACAATAGTGTAGACGGCTTTATGCCTGCTTTGTCGGGGAAATATTTGATGCCCACTGCTCAATCCCGGTCGGTTATTGCATCTGGATTTTTACGCCCTCCCCAATTCCTGATTTGATCTAAGGCTCATAGCTGAGCCTTCGTTTTGCGTACGCTTGTCGTGTGTAAACCCGAAGACCTTCAATCAGGTACTACTCATGAAAATTTATCTTCTTTTGGGGGCTTCCGCTCTCACTCTTGGCGCATGTGCCCAAGATTTCAGACCTTTGAAATATACGCCAACTCCTTTGCCTGTCGTCACAGCGCAGCAAGAGATTGCAAATAAGACGATTGTCACACCAGTTCAGCACCAAGACCCGCTGGCTGGCTACAGCTATCGCAGCCCGACCGGTCCACGTGACTGGCGCACTGTTAATCAAGAACAGTCGGAGGGAAATTGATGCGCCTCTCAAAATTGTCCCTTATCGTAGGGCTTCCATTGGCATTGGGGGCCTGCGCCACTGTAATCCCCAGCGCTTATACTGAGCCAAAAGCTGGCTTTGCCAATGTTGCCAGTCAGGTCACGCCTGCCATTGGCAAGCGGACAGTCTTTGCACAAACCCAAGCTGAAAACGAAGCGTTGAAACGTGAAGTTCAGGGCATGGTTCAAGGCAAGACAATATCGGCGGACACGGCCGTTCAGGTGGCCCTGCTCAATAACAAGGGATTACAGGCCTCCTACGCAAATGTAGGTTTGTCCGCAGCTGAGGCATGGCAGCAATCAACTCCCGAGAACCCCGTTGTCTCTGTTGGTGTTCTCGGGATTGGGGCGGCTGAACTGGGGCTTTATCGTGCCATCGAGAGCATGATCGCGGTTAATATTTTAGACGCGCAAACCCGTAAACAACGCCGCGCCTTGGCGGATGTGAACTTTCGTGCAGCGCAATTAGAGGCGGTGAATGATACACTGACCTTGGCAAACCAGACACGTCAGGCGTGGATTAACGCCGTCGCGGCGTTTGAAACGGTCAGCTATCTTAAGCGGGCCAAAGCCACATCTGATGCGGGATCTGAACTGGCGCGCAAGCTGGGCGAGACAGGTGCGTTGAACAAAGCAGCACAGGCCCGCGAACAAGCTTTCAACGCAGAATTGGCAGGTCAACTGGCGCAGGCACGCATGAGTGCAAGTAGTGCCAAAGAGACGTTGACCCAGTTGATGGGCCTGTGGGGGCCATCGGCCGAATACTATGTGCCTGATGCTTTGCCCGCCTTGCCCAAGTCAGCAGGGAATGTCCGCAATGTCGAAGCAAAGGCACTGCGTAACCGTGTGGATTTGCGGGTCGCTAAACTGGGCCTAGAGGCACAAGCTGCGGCATTTGGCCTGACAGATCAAACGCGGATGGTAACGGATCTGGAAATCATCGCCGGAGGCGAGCTGGAGCGCGAAATAGAAGATGGAGAAAAGGAGAGTTCATTCACACCCCAGTTGGAGCTGGAATTTGCGATCCCGATTTATGACACGGGCAAAGCGCGGATGCGTAAGGCTGAGCTGTCCTATCTACAAGCCGCCAATGTGTTGGCAGAACGTGCGGTAAACGTACGCTCCGAGGCACGGGGGGCCGAGAAGACCTACCTCGCGTCTTACAAAATCGCGCGCCACTACCGCGATGTATTGGTCCCACTCCGCAAGACCGTCGAGGCCGAGGGGCTGCTGTCGTACAACGGCATGATCACCAACACATTCGAATTGCTGACTGACGTGCGCGAAAAGCTGAGTGCGTCGTTGGAAGCTGCAAACGCGAAACGTGAATTTTTCATGGCCCAGGCTGATCTGACCGCTGCGATTTATGGCGGCGGCTCTGGCAGCGGTGGTGCAGGCGGCGGTGGTGCAACATTGGCCGCTGGCGGCGGCGCGGGACATTAAAAGGAAGATTGAAATGATGAACAGACGTCAACTACTCGGAGCAGGTACCGCAGGTGCGGCCCTTGTTTCCTCACAAGCGTGGAGCCAAACTTCCAACATGGGCTTGCCAGAAGCAGCCCTGATGGATAGTGCCGCCACGGCCGTTACACCGCGCCCGTCCTCGGGCGTGGATTACAATCCCGTCGTGACCCTGAATGGTTGGACTTTGCCCTATCGTATGAACAACGGGGTGAAAGAATTCCATCTGGTTGCCGAGCCGGTCGAGCGGGAACTGGCGGATGGCATGATTGCACATTTGTGGGGCTATAATGGTCAATCTACTGGTCCTACGATTGAGGCAGTCGAAGGCGACAGGGTGCGTATCTATGTCACCAATAAATTGCCAGAAAACACCTCGGTGCATTGGCATGGGTTAATCTTGCCTTCAGGTATGGACGGTGTGGTGGGGCTGAGCCACCCGGGGATCAAGCCTGGCAAGACCTTTGTCTATGAGTTCGATCTGACCAAGTCCGGTACCTTCATGTACCACCCGCATGCCGATGAGATGGTGCAAATGGCTATGGGCATGATGGGCATGTTTGTGGTCCACCCCAAAGACCCGACATTTATGCCGGTGGATCGCGATTTCCTGATCATGTTGAACGCGTTCGACATTGATCCGGGTACCTATGTGCCAAAGATCATGACGATGAACGATTTCAACCTGTGGACGTGGAACAGCCGAATTTTCCCCGACATTGATCCGTTGGTTGTGAACAAAGGCGATAAGGTGCGTGTGCGGGTTGGCAACCTGACAATGACCAATCACCCGATCCACATGCACGGCTATGACTTTAAGGTAACCTGCACTGATGGTGGTTGGGTGCCCGAAAGTGCGCAATGGCCTGAGGTGAGCATCGACATCCCAGTTGGTGCGATGCGGGCCTATGAGTTCACGGCGGATCATCTGGGGGATTGGGCGATCCATTGCCACAAATCGCACCATACGATGAATGCGATGGGGCATGATGTGCCGACGTTCATCGGCGTCAATAAAACCCAACTGACCCAGAAAATGCGCAAGTTCCAACCCGAGTATATGCCGATGGGTACGGCAGGGATGGGCGATATGGGCAAGATGACGATGGAATTGCCCGAGAACACCATACCGATGATGAACGGCTGGGGGCCACATGGCCCGATTGAAATGGGCGGCATGTTCTCGGTGGTCAAGGTCCGCGAGGGGATTGAGGCCGACGATTACGAAGATCCCGGTTGGTACAAAAACCCTCCCGGTGAGCAAGCCTATGAATGGACAGGCGAGCTGCCAGAGTTTGCCTCAAACAACAGCCCCAAAACCATCCTCACACCGAAATCGACAAGAGAAGGTTGAAGCCCTTCTCGACCATTTACTCACTTTAAACCCAAGGAAAACAAGATGAACAAACTACTTTTGACCACGGCCTTTGCCCTTACCCTCACCCTACCAGCTTATGCGGCGGGTACCCATGGAGGGGGCCATGCAGACGCCAAAACCTCCCCGATTGGCATGGCAGGAGATGCGACCAAAGTGGACCGCACAATCGCCATCACCATGGTGGAAACTGAAGGCGGCGAAATGCTGCTTCAGGGCGAGGAACTGACCTTTAAGAAGGGCGAAACCATCCGCTTTGCCTTCCAGAACAAAGGTGAGTTGGAGCACGAATTTGTACTGGATACTGTTGAAGGCAATGCGGCCCATAAAATCCAGATGTCCAAGATTGACATGGAACACGACGATCCAAACAGCATCCGCCTTGATGCGGGCGCTACGGGAGAAGTGGTATGGACCTTTTCAAATGACGGCACATTTGAAGCGGCCTGCCTGATCCCAGGCCACTACGAATCCGGTATGCACCGCGAGGTCGTAGTTGGCGAACAAGTCGCGCAAGCAGACATCGTCTATACCAGTGGGACCATCAAAAAGGTGGATGCCAAAAGCGGTAAAGTCACAATCAACCACGGGCCTTTGTTGAACCTCGACATGCCAGCAATGACAATGGTGTTCCGCGCGGATGAGGCTCTTCTTGCCAAAATGTCTGCGGGTCAAGCGATTGAATTCGTAGCTGAGCCAGTGAAGGGCAAACTGACGGTGGTTCAGGTGAAATAAGCTTCTGTCAGGGGTATCGGTGCAACTGGTACCCCTGCCTACCGTCACTGTGCGGTCCCAGAGAGGCTTTCCCCTGTTCTGTCTCCAACCCAATTTCAAAGAAAGTGGCCGAAATGTCATTCAAATTCATCTGTCTTGCGATGACATGCGCAGCTATGCTGGCAACTGCTGCGCATGCAAATGCGGATCAGGTCGGAAGACCGCACTATCGTGCTTATGAAGCGCTAGATCACCAGCCGATCGGGGAACCCGCGAACGGAACCTCCGCAACGGAGGTCATCGACGTCACGATCAAAGAAACGAAGAGCGGCTATATGCTGTTTCAACCGGACGTCATCGCGATCAAAACAGGTTCAGTTGTGCGGTTTGTCATCCGCAACGATGGGGCGTTGGATCACGAGTTTTATTTGGGATCCTTCGATGAGGTCGCAAAGCACCAACAATGGATGCGCAAATACCCCGACATGGCGCATGACGAGGCCAATTCTGTCACTGTGCCAAGTGGCGGGCAATCAGAGCTGGTCTGGACGTTTTCATCTACAACAAATCTTGAGTTTGTATGTCTTGTTCCCGGTCATCGCGAGGCTGGTATGTGGGGAGTGATATTGGTTCACGACCACCTGACATCGGATCGGAAGAGTGAAAACCGCCAGTGAACGTAGTTGGCCAATATCACATCCTGGTGCACCGTTTGGCGGCGATTTTTGGATATGCCTATGATGATAAGGCACCAGATTAGATTCACCCGTTTATCCATCTGATCTGTGCGTTGGTGCCTGTCATGTTCATGGCCGTCACGGTGTTTTACTTGATTGTTGGCACCCTGAAGGTTTGGAGTTTTGACCGTCTGTTTCACAGGCATCCAGAACCTTTGCGCGGGTTGGAGGCCAGTCTTTTCAAAACAGTGTTGAAATACTCCAGAAAACAGCAAGGACAGATGATCCTCTTGAGCCTGTTAACCTTGCCAATTCTATATCTGACATTGGAATTGCCCAAGCAAATTGTGAATAATGCGCTGGACGATGGCCGTTTTCCGATTGAGATGCTTGGATACAGCTTCAGCCAAGTTACTCTTTTGATGATGTTATCTGGTCTCTACCTTTTGGCGATAAGTCTGAACGGCATCACAAAATACACCCTGAATGTTTTTAAGGGCTATGTCGCTGAGCGGTTTTTACGCCGTCTCTTCGTCAATCTCCGAGGCTTTCCGGATATCGCCGCTCAAAAACACCCGACGCGCCCTCCAGCAAAGCCCGTTTCCATTGATGGATCATCGTCGTCTCTCACACATGCAATGCATGTGCTGCCAGTAATAGGTGAACCCCGAACCTGCTGGCCAGCTCTTCGTCTTTCAGCGCTTCCAACGCCACCTTGGCTTTGAATTCTGGATGATGTTACTTCCCTTTCGACATCGTCGATCTCCTTGGTGTTGAAGATCAACAGACAACAAATTGCAGCTTACGTCAGTGTCCCAACTTCAGGGGGTAGCTCATCATATTGTGGCCCCTCTTGCGGGACAACTATAACTCAAACTACAGTGGCACCATATCAGTGCGCTACGTGTTTTCTATTGTGTTCGAAACTCATACATTCAATAGGTGAGAGATGCATTCAGATCGCAGTGCGCGATGGTTCCAAGGGATCACTTTGGGCTTTTTTCTTGGGCTATCCTTTTTCTCATTTTCACTGGTGCATAAAATTGCACAAAGCAGATCGCAAGAAGCCTTTCAAGTTATGGTGGAGCAAAGTCTCACGTCTCTCGACAGACGTTTCGAAGGCTACAGTCGGGTTCTTGATGGGCTTAATGGTTTAGTGATGGCATCTGACAACGTAACCGGGTTAGAGATGTCAAATTTTACTAAAGCACTGAATACGAATGATAACTTGTTCGTTCCTGATGCGATCGGTCTTGCCTCGGCGGTCCCAGAAGAAAATAGCGTGCGAGGTAATTTATTCGCGCTCACTGATAACCCTAGTCAGTTCAAAACTTCGCCCACCACGCTTCAGGTCGATCGTTTTATTGTGCAATATATCGAGCCGCTCGCCAGCCACCAAATGTTTCTGGGGCTGGACCTTGCAAACAATCCTGATCTCCTTGCTATCGCAAGAAAAGCTCGTGATACGGGTCAAACTCTTTTAGCCGGTAACTTTCCAAATCTCGTTCCTAAAATTGGTGACTCTCGCCTATTGTTACTGAAACCAATCTACAAACCGTTGCAAATTACATATCCTTTAAATCCGCAGAAAAGAGATTTTATTGGCTTTGCCTTCGCGGTGTTGAATGTTGAAAACATTTTCACAGACTTAACAACTACGCAAAGGGAAATGATAGGAATACAAGCCGAATTTAATACCGGGACAGCTATTTATAATACCAAAACTATACCCGCGACGGGCATTGATGCACCAGAATATAGCAGCCGTCAATCGTTTGAGAAGTTCGGACAAGTCTTCTCCATGTCATTGAGAAGTACACCAAAGTTTGATGCCCTTCAGCCATTCCGAGTAAGGTGGATTGTTTTAACATTGGGACTTTTGATTACGGCATTAATTAGCACAGTCTTGCGTGTGTTGATCAAGAAAAACCAGACAATCGCTGTCACGGTAGCGCAAAAAACCCGGGACCTTGAAACGCAAGACAAAGAGAAACGCTCTATTCTCGAAAATGCGATGCTCGCGATCCTCTCTGTAAATAAGTCATGGGAAATCCTCCATGTTAACGAGGCCGCGCTGAAACTTCTGTTGCCGCTCACGAGCGAGATGTGTCTGCTTAAAATTCCCCTCAATGAATTACTGCCCGACTTGGATCTGCAAAGTGTCGATGGGTGGTCAAAACTTCAAGTATCTTCGACCACCGGGAAGGCTGAACCGTTGATTTTCGAAGTCGAAAAGAAGACGTGGTTCACTGCGGAGGGTGAAGAGCGGATTACATTCTTAATGCGTGATATCACCACCATCGAACGGCATGCAAAGGAGATTGTTGAGGCGGAGCATCGGTGGAGCCTAGCTCTGATGAGCGTCCAAATTGGCGTTTTTGATATTGACTTGAAACACGGAACTTCAGTTGTTTCAGATACTTGGCGCAAGAACATGGGCTCTGAACCTCTTGCGAAATGCAAAAACCCCTATCAAGAGCAGATGGTTCGCATGCATTCGGATGATCTTGCCTTTTTCAAAAAAGCAGAGATGGACTGTATTGAAGGTCGCACAGATCGAGCCGAAGTTCGCTTTCGCGTGAAGGGCGGAAATGATGAATGGCTCTGGATCAAGTCAGATGCTGTCGTGGTGGAGCGTGCCCCAGATGGGACCGCAATCAGGATGCTCGGAATACAGATGGATGTCACAGAAACTTTAAAATTGGAGCGAATGAAGCGTGATTTTATCGCCACTGTCAGCCATGAACTTCGTACGCCTTTAACTTCAATCAAAGGCGCGCTCGGACTGTTACAAGCTCAGTCGCAAGCCGGAAAACCTAAAGGCTCCGATCGATTGATAGAGATTGCTTTATCAAATTCAGATCGCCTCGCAAGTCTTATCAACGATATTTTGGACATGGAAAAAATGAATTCTGGAAATTTAAACGTCGAAGTGAATTCGTTTGATCTAAACGAGATTTTGAATGACGCCTCCCAACAAATCGAAACTTACGCTTCGCAGTGGAATGTCCGGGTCGAAGTGCAGAGGCTTGAAGTCGAACAGATGATCTCAACAGACAAAAAACGTGTTATTCAGGTGTTGACAAACCTGCTGTCGAACGCATGTAAGTTTGCGCATTCAGAGACAACTGTTCGGCTTACTGTCGAAGCCCTACCAACCCACATAAAAATTTCAGTGATCAATTCAGGGCCGAGTATACCCGAAGAATTTCGCAACAAAATATTCCAACCCTTTTCACAGGCTGACAGCTCCGATGCGCGTCAGCGAGGCGGCACCGGATTGGGGCTGAGCATCTCGCGCACCTTGATTGACTTGATGGGTGGCACGATCGGATTTGAGAGTGAGCCGGACCAAGAAACCGTTTTCTGGTTCACCTGCCCTTTGATGGACGCTTCAGAAGCGGTTTAAAATTGAGACCAAATCCCCAGCTTTACAGATGCCGTGCTGCTGGAAAACTGGTATGCTATTCCAGTCTCAATGTAGACATTCGGGCGCGCTTCGAACACGTAAGATGGAGCGATTGCGATGGAGCTATCTTGATCTGACCTTTTCGAATATTGTAGCTGGATGATTGTCAGCGCCCCGTTTGCGTTGTTCACGCCAAAGGTACTGTCTAACTTTCCCAAGCCGCTGCCATCTTCCAAAAACATATACGTGCTTTCAACGCCAAGCCAGCCGTCGCCCCATGATGCTGTATAGCCCCGCCCCCACGACAGGCCGGGGCGGAGCGCTGCTTTGGTTTCACCCCCATTTTTATCTGTGCCGACGCCTAATTCATAGGCAAATTGGTTGGGGCCTTTTGAAAAAGAGGATCGCGCAAATGCAATTGAAAATTGATTTCCTGATGTGAGATTACGCCCTGCATCGATCCCCAGTGTTAACCGTTCGTTAACCCCATACTCGTAAAATAATGAAGCATAAGGAGAGCCATCACTGGATAATCCTTGATCGATTGAAAAAGAAAGAAATGACTTTCCTTCGCCGCGTGGCCATGCACCTGCTGTTGCAGCACCAGAATACGCGAGCACCCATAGTATGGATGCACATGACAAAGTCGAAAGTCCGGATCTGAACACGTTGGATATCCAATCTCGTGAAGGGGCGCTTCGACGCCCGAATTGTTGTTCACTACTTGCCGTAAATTCCGGCTGAGCAACGAACAATGTTGTCTTTTTTAAACTATTCGCCGTTCCCAAAAGTTTGGATCGGTCAATTGTTTCGCAAGTATTCAGCTAATTTAACGGGTTTGAAGGGCTTATGTAAAACTTGATCAGCGCCCATTTCCATTAGTTCCGTTTCAGCTTCCTTCAACGTTTTTGCAGTGCACATGATAATTTTCGTGTTTTTGTGGCGTTCAAGTGTGCGTGCAACGCGCAGCACTTCTTGTCCGTCTGGTGGCACCATCATCACGTCGAGGAGGATCACGTCAAAGTCTTCCGTTTTGAGGAGGGCAATGGCCTCAGCACCGCTGGCTGCATATGTCGCGTCAATATCGTCTTCGATCATCAGGGCGATTTCGATCATCTCACGGATATCTGCTTCATCATCTACAAATAGAACTTTCATTTAGCAGTCTCCAGCATCGTTTCGGGTGGCGTGTGTAACTTAAATTTGACAAAAAATGTGGTCCCAGTTTCCGCAGCTTCTCCGTCAGTGGATTGCGTTTCGAACCAAATGCTTCCGCCTTGCCGTTCAACCAACTGCTTGGTGATTGCAAGTCCCAGACCAGTGCCGCCTGCCTGTACACCTTTATTGTGAACAGGTGCGGTAAAGCGATCAAACAGGCGGGCACGGCCAGAAATCGGAATCCCAGGACCAGCATCACGCACGTAAAATGTGATCTCCTGATCCGTCTCACGCGCACCTATTTTTACAGCACCACCTTTTGGGGAATATTTGACTGCATTAGATATCAGGTTTGAAAAGATCTGCTGTAGTCGATCAGGATCAACAAAGACCTGTCCGGGTTCGGAGTGCTCACTCACTACGCCAACCTTTGCGGCCAACCCATAGCCCGAGTTGATCGAGACGGCTTCCTCTAAGGCTGCACTGACTGACACAGGCTTGGCGCGCAAGTGAAACTGGCCCTGATCAATCGCCTGCAAAGTTAAGATGTCATTCACCAAGACCAATAACCTGTCGGCATTGCGTGCCGCCATTTTGACAAGCCGTTCAGCAGGGCCAGAAAAATCAGCGGAAAACCGATCTTCTAACAGCTCAAGCGATCCTGCGAGTGACGTAAGAGGTGTCCTCAATTCATGGTTGATCGACGTGATGAAATGATCACGGGCGGTCAATAGACGTTCTTCTGCAGTGACATCCGTGAGTACGCAATAGGCGACCTCCTGATCATAGAGCGTCAGTTTCATAACGCGGCACTGCACAACCTGATCATCTGTTGTCTTAATTCTAACGGCTGCAAAATCAGTGTTCATTTCTGAAAATTCGGGGAGCAATGTTTGAAGCAACGTAACAGTAGCTGCATTGTCAACTTGACCCATAATTTCGCGGGCCATTTTGTTGGTGCGTCGGAACTTCCCATCTTGGGTAAAGATGATGATACCATCGCCAACATTCTCAAAAATTGTATTAAATTCACGTTGCGCTGCGACAATTCTAACATTGTCCTGCTTTGACCTATGTAGTCCCTTAGCCAACTGAATGGATTTGGCATTTAGTCGGAGCGCCATGCCGATCGTGGTTGCAAACAAGATAGTAGCAATCAGTAAAAAAATGGCGGTGCGCTGATAGAGGCCTGTCATAACAGCGGTTCTACTGCGACTGACCTCTATAACCAAACCTAGTGTCGGAAGGTTTCGAGACGCACTGATGATAACGTCTTCCGCGTCGCGTGTCATATCATTGGATTGGAAAGCGACTTCACCATCTGCAGCCTGTATCCTGACGTGCATATCGGTAGGGATATCCGTGAGATTTAGTAAGTCCGAGAAATAATCCTCTCCCAATGAGGACACGATAACGCCACGCGCTCTGCCATTGGGCGACACCACGGGCCAAGCAATCGGCGTCAACCGCCGCCCGCTGCCACGTGCAATGAGTGGGACCCCAACGGCATACTGGTTCCTGCCCAGCTTTAGAGCAGCTTGGAAGTACGCACGGTCGCCAAGGTGCTGACCCATTAACGCTTCGATAGAGGACCACGCTACATTTCCTTCAGGGTTTATTAGCACCAAACTGTCAACTTGTTCGATATCGCGCAGAGTGTCGCGCATGCGACTTCCATAGCGGTTTTCGATCACGTCATTCTTCTCAAATGGCGTGATCGCAAGGCGGTCAATCATGTTCCACATTTGCATGTTGGCTATGGCAAAACTGGCTTCGACGGTTTGTTCGTATAGCTCTGCGGAAAAGGCCAATTGGTCTTCTGCTTCGCGTACAGTGCGATTGTAGTCAAAGCGCACCAATTGCGTGATGCCCAATATGAAAACCACAATCAAAACGAAGATTGAGACGACAACGCGTCTTCCCCCCTCTGCTAAGGGGACATCTGTGTCTGGCGTCTGGAGTATATGCGTCATCTGTTTGGCGATCTCATATTCTTATTGCAGCATTGTCACTGTCTCGGAGGTAGTACCGTTGTCATTCGCTTCGACCAGTTTTATCAGTTGCCCAAGGCGCGACCCGATCGTGGCCTTGCCTGTAGGGGAAACCGCCGCACTTATAGAGACAGGTGTGTTTTTCCACCCGCCATTGAGAGCAATTTTGGCGGCATTTACAGATTGGATGAATCCCTTGGCACACTCGACCAGCTGCGCCTCATTTTTATGCAGCCCTGCAAAGCAAAACAGATCATCTTCCCAATGGGCAAAACTATCCCCCGCACAAATACGTTCTCTGGCGAGGACTTTGGCAACGGCTTGGATTATTTCGGTTCGCTGAGATGTTGAAATATCATGTTCGGCGGTTAAGCCATCAATTTTCAGGGCGATCAAACCTACAGTCGATTGTGTCTTGGCTGAAAGACTCATCAGGTCTGCACGCATGCCTAACTGATTGCCCAGCAAAGCTTGTAATGCCACTGGCTCTGGTGTGCTATCTACGCCCAGTCGCTTGCGGCTGGCCCCCCGATGTTCGCTGGCACGGCGGCGGTCCAATTCGGACTTCAGGCGCAAGCAACTACGCATCCGTGCTTGTAGCTCAATCCGGTTAAATGGTTTGGTCACATAGTCATTTGCCCCCGCAACAAAGGCACGTGACAAAGATTCCATATCTTTGCGGCTGGTTAGCATGATGATCGGCACATCCCGCCACGCATCAAATCCTCTGATCCTTGCACATAGCTCGATCCCGTCGATGCCGGGCATCATAATATCCATCAAAATTAGATCCGCTTTCTCGGCACCTGTCTCTATGGCATCCAAGGCAACGCGCGGGTCTAGGAAGCTGACAACATCGTCAAATCCCAATTCGGCCAAATTGTTGCGGATAAACTCCTGCGCAATATCAGAATCATCGACCGCCATAATACGTTGGCTCATTTCCATCCCCTCATGATTCAACTCGCTTAAAAACCCGCCACCGAACATTCGAGAACACCTGCGAATAAGACGGCATCCGATTTTCTGAAAGTGCTGGGTAGCGCCGCAAAATGCGGTCTGTTTCTATAGTCTGATCAGATGTGTTTTGTACCAACACATATTCCGCACGCAGGATTCCTCCCTCCAACGCCCAATCATATACCGTGTCGCCTGCCACAATCAGGTTTTGTATCTCCCCAATCTGCGACACGATCTCTGGATTTCTCTCAACATCAACCATAATGCCATCTTTTCCATCCAGAAAGCTGACAACATCTTGTGTTAACTCATGCCCTTCAACTTTGCTGCCCGCCAGCGCGTAGAACCAATTACGCGTCTCGGCTATGGGGTTTGCACGCAAAGAAGACAGTGACAGCACCAAACCCAGCGCCAATAGTGCAAGGATTATCGGTTCTCTCAAGGCAAGCTGAGGCCAAAACCGTATCGAGACAGCGAGCACTGCCAGCATCGGTGCGATCGCCAATGTGGGATCAGATTCGACATGCAGCATAGAGTTCAGCCAATATGCACCGCAGACGGTTCCGAAGGCGGCCAGTAGCGGCATCATATAGTGAGGGATAAGCATATTGCGCATGACTGCAACGAAAGCCATCGGCACCAAGCCAGCAAGAATTACCAAATGGCTTTGCAACGGTATTTCAACGGGGGCTTCTGTCAGCAGTGGTATCAGTGCACTGTCGAAAATCTTGCTGATAAACAGCAATGACAATACGGCGGCGACCACAGGATAGAACATCGCGATCAGATAGCCTACCGAGGAGGCCACCAACATGCTGGGCCGTGCGGCGACAATCATGAAGGGCAAGGCACCAAGGCACAGAAGCAAACCATAGGCGTTGGACAGCGCAACTACCAACAGGCCAACTGCCACTTTCATCATATCAGGTGCATTCCCGGTCAGCCGCAAATTTACGATCCCGCGTGCAAACAGCCAAGTGCCCATCAGGGTCAGAACAGACTCTGGCCCCTCGGCAAGAACCCTTAGGAAAAACGGGTTTAGCGCCAGCAACGCAACCGCCAAGCAACTGGTCAGGGTTGAAATGCCGCCGTTCACGCGCAGATTGCTGTACCACATCATCAGCATCATCGCCCCAATCGCCGCCGACAGCAAAAATGGAATAGGGACTGCTGTGCCACCGCTAACCCATTGCAACGCAATAGAGAGAACAAAGGGCAGGGGAGGGAAAAACGCATCCGTTGAAGTGTAGCCAGCTGGGCCGT
Source organism: Sulfitobacter undariae (assembly GCF_014196805.1). Taxonomy (GTDB): domain Bacteria; phylum Pseudomonadota; class Alphaproteobacteria; order Rhodobacterales; family Rhodobacteraceae; genus Sulfitobacter; species Sulfitobacter undariae. Next base: position 70,082 of record NZ_JACIEI010000015.1, read on the forward strand.
CAACTTGCATTATCGCCTTGGACCAAAGGATGATCACACGCTCAGATACGAAGCCGTTTGCTTGCGCCCACGCAAGAGGGACCAGCAGCGTCAAGAACAACAAAATGAAGGCAGGGAGGCGAGCGGAGACTCTCATCATCCTTTGACCTCCTCAGCTTCAAGGTTGGCTTCAGCCAGTTCATTCGCCGTGTGTTTGGATAATCCGTGTTGGGTTTTTTCCCAATAAAACGGGTTAAACACCAATTGCGATAAAGCCTTGTAAGAGGCAATTGTCATCAACACCCAATAACCAACAACCGTAATTCCCCATGGCGCTAGATCGGTCCAGCGGCGTCTAAACGGCGCAACCATCGTCAGGTAAATGAGCAATCCATTGCCTGCCAATAGATTCAACAAAGACAGGTATAGTACGGGTAGGGGGAAGTAAGGCGAGATAACATCTTCGCCAAAGATCATCCAGATTCCGAAGATTGTCCAAAATACGGGGTTGAGCAGGCCCGATAAAAAAGTTCCACCTATGAAAAATATAAAGCCGAACACACCCGCTGGACCGATCGAGCGCCACAGATGCACGGGACGACGGCTGTGGACCAAGAAAGTCTGCATATACCCTTTGATCCAGCGCGAGCGCTGCCTGATCCAGTTGGGGATCGAGACGTTGGCTTCTTCAAATGTAGTGGAATCGATGACCCCCACACGATAGCCTTTTTGCGTGAGGCGAATACCCAGATCGGCGTCTTCGGTCACGTTGAACGGGTCCCATGCGTTCAATTCGCGTAAAACGTCCATGCGAAAATGGTTTGATGTGCCGCCCAACGGGATCGGGACTTTGAGCCTTTCAAGACCCGGCAACATTAGGTCGAACCACAAAGAATAATCCAACGTAAACATTCGCGTCAGCCAATTTTCGCGGGCGTTATAATAGTTCAGCCGGCATTGAATGCAGGCCGTATTATCTGGTGATTGGTTGAAGGCAGCGACAACTTTTTTCAATTGATCCGGCTCGGGCTTATCTTCGGCATCGAATATGACCAGAAAGTCACCTTGTGAGTACCGCAGCGCAAAATTGCAGGCTTTCGGTTTGGTCTGCGGGTGTGATGCGGGGACGCGGATGATCTCAAAAACGCCCTCAAGGTTCAGCTTGCGCGCGGCGTCAATTGTCTCATGATCGCCTTCCTCAAGAACAATTTTGATATCCAGCTTGGCCAAAGGATAATCCAAATTGCGCAAAGCTTGGGTCAAGATTGGCAGCACTTCAGGTTCGCGAAACATCGGAACCAACACGGTATAGGTCGGCAAATCGTCATCGCGCAGCAAAGCAGCTTCGGCTGCAATCGACCGCGAGGAAGATTCTTGCGCGGCACCGCCGACCCAGACAAGGATCGCTTTGAACAGGAAATTTCCTGTGTAAAATACGGTTAGCAAAACATTGATGGTGATCAACGTGCCGATGGGCGCAAAGGCGATCCCCAACAAGAATGCAGAAACGAGCAGATAGATCACCAGAACCTGTGGCGGCGTGATGACCTGTTGCGCTGACATCTCGGGGTCGATCTCGGCCAAAGCAAATACGGCCTCATGAGAATGTTGTTCGCGAAAGGCGCGTTGCAGCGACCAAGAGAGGTCAAAATGAGAGGCAATCACAAGGTTGACCTCTGTGCCATAATGCTCGCGAACATGCAGCAATGTGGCCGGACCGGGGCGCGCTGTGGCGACAACCAGCACACCCTCCTTTTCCCCGACAGGGACCGTCATGAAGTCATTCATCATGCGCGGGTCGTATTTACGGATCAATACATCATCTGGCCGGTCCGCCATCAAGTTCACAAGCGGCAGATCATAGTGATAGGCTAGCTGTTGATACAATTCGTCCGAGGTGATCCACCGTCGTGCCAATAGCACCTTGACCAGCGACACTCCCCAGTCCTCAGCAAGGTCTTCTGCTGCAAATAGCTGGTCGGGAGTTAAAAATCCCCGATCCAGCAGCAAGGTGCCAATCGCTTCGCTTTCTGCGTCGAGCGCCATACCTACTATGCGTCCGGTGACGGTGTGTTGCGGCGGTTGCGATAAATTTTCTGAAAGACGGCCAAAACGATCAACGTCAAGGCAAGCCACAGGCCCCCAACGATCCAAGGACGGTATCTATCTAATATTTGCATCATGTTCGTGCGATCAGGATATACCACGTCAATCAGGGGCTTGCCGCTGGTTGAGGTTGCAACCACCACACCCTGCTGCGCAATTAAAGCCAGATCGCCACGGTCTAATACAAACGGGGTGTCGATGGAGACATCAGGCGCCGGGCCGGTGCCTGGACGCAGCCATAATCCTTTTACACCATTGCGGGTGACAATCTGAACGATCCCAAGACGTTCCAATGCTTCGCCATCGAACATGATATTGCCGCTGCGATCACGCACTTCTATGCGCCCGCCGTCGACTTTGATCAATGGATCGGTATCGCCGGGGTTGGTTTTGGAAACGGCTATAAACGGGATGCTATTTTCGATTTCGTTCAGCGCATTCCGCGGAATAATGGGCGCACGGTCGGGCACCATTGTGCCGGCTACACTACCCAGCCACGGCATCAATTCAGCGTGCGGCAACCCTACATCTGGATCGACAAATATCTGAGCGCCGCCCCCAAATGCTTGGCGCAGTTGGTAAAAATGCTCCGCATCATCTGACGCATCTTGTAGGTTCAGCTTGCTGCCAAGTAACACCTGCGCGCCGTATCCTTGTGGCTTGATCCGACATTGACCACCCAGCGCTTGGCGCTGAAACAACACGCGAAGTAGATTATCGCGGCTCAGCAATCCTTCTGGAACAGCAAATTTAACGCGTTCTGGCATGCCACTATCCAAGGATCTGGCCCCCAGAAGTGTATCGTTTAAATAGACTGTTGCACTTGCCCCCATGCCAGTAGGGTCCAGCCCCGCCGCTAGCACAAGGTCCACTTCAGAAACGGTCTTTCCTTCAGGAATATCTGACGATTGAATGGGAATTTGAAATTGCCCGGAGGACACAACTTGTATTTCACGCAGGTCGGCGTTGAAATCTGACAGCAGCAATGATTGTGTATTTGTGACGCCTGAATCCACGTTATGTGTCACGCTGGAAGACGCATCCGCGACGCCAGCCCACTCCGATGACAATTGCCACAAACCCAGCTGAGGATTGGTGCCGCGCACATGCAGGCTTGGGCGCTGCTGCCCATGAGACACATCCATTTCACTCTCGGAACCAGAAGTAGCAACATCCAGCTCAATCACGCTGGTCGACCACAGATTGCCATCGGGCACCAAGGCGTCGGTGCCGAAATCAACTGTTCCTTGCTCTGCGCCGAACAAAGCCGCGGCACGAATTGCAGCTGCGAGGCCTGACATTTCGTCGCCTTCGGGCATTTGCACATAGACTTGCGCAGGGCGAAACCCGTTGAAATCCACGGGGGTATCGATCTGCGAGGCATCAAGTGTCAGAGACAGCATCGACTCCGGTAAGATTTGGATGAAGTCACCAGAGGCGCGTTCATCAACACAGACAAACTCGGAAAACGCGCCTGAATAGCTCAATCCAATGGCAATAAAGCCCGCACGGATATCGTCGGGCTTGATATCAACATTCACCGAAGCTTGCCCGCCCTCAACAGCCAAGCCTTGCGAGGCTGCTATCCTATCTCCGACTTTTATCTGTAAAAACCGCTCAACACCGTTGGTTGCGCCGTGGTTGATCTTAAGTGTCAATTGGCCGTTACGCACGGGGTCCGCATTAATGACGGGAAAGTAAACGACATGGTGTGATTGCGGCGGCCGCTCTCCAGTGGCGAACGAGGTCCTGTTACATTGGCCTCATGGAAACAAGCCGTGAGGAGAACGACCATGA
>NZ_JACIEI010000016.1 GCF_014196805.1 Sulfitobacter undariae
GCGCTCCATGGAGAAACTCCCTTATAATCCATCTGTCAGGGCTGAATCTCAGATCAGGGGCTCACAAGGAAGGTGGGGTGGGCGCACCGCTTACATATCATTGCCGAGTCAGATCAAAATAAATTAGGATTTTGCGAAAATTCAATGACATCGAATGATTAACTGTGATGCTAAACGCAGCAAGGCCCGCCAGTGTTGCGGGCCTTGCTGAATGCGAAATTTCGCCTAAATTGGTTGCGGGAGTAGGATTTGAACCTACGACCTTCAGGTTATGAGCCTGACGAGCTACCGGGCTGCTCCATCCCGCGCCAATTCACTTAGACCTACTACGCGTGCTATCAATCAATCACAAGGAAATTATCGATCGGCAACCCGCATCGCACTTGCGAGGACCTTGCGAACAGCATCAGTCGCTTTCCACCCTTCGGGGCTGTTGTTACTTAGATTGGGATAAGCCTTGGTCAGGGCAGCAGGTCGTCGATGGCGTAAAGGTTCGCTTTCCCAAAGCAACCGATAAGGCGCAAAATTTACCTGATTCTGTGGTAGGCTTTAGAAACGATGGTTGAATTCAGAGTTGTTTAATTGGCTTCTTGATAGGAAGCTGAGCATTGGCAGTATTCGCTCCAATTGACGGGTGATAAATAAATGGCAATGTTGTGGAATAATGAACATAAATCTTGAGGTTGCACAATCTTGGACCACCCTATCGCCGAAGACGGATTGAAACAAATCGCTGCGCTCTATCGGATCGAAAAGGATACCTTCCCAACTCTCGCGAGGAAGAACTGATAATCAAGACAAAAATTATGTCCTATAAGACTGGTTGTCGGATACAAAATCGGGCAGGATCGCAGAATGAGAGACAAAGATGATGACACGTTCAGCGAGGCCTTCCGCAAGGCAAGAGGCAAAGTGTCGCCCGAAATCGACCTCGAGTTCTTTGACGCGTCGCGCGACATCGATATAGCCGATGCAGCTGACTTAGCTGACCCCGTTGGCCAGTATCTCGAATACTTGGAAGCGCGGCAACTGAACAAGTGAAAGTAAGAGACGTATGGTAGTAATATGTGCTTGATTGGAAACTCATTTGGCTCAGCATCGACGGAATGACCTCACACCGATTACCGGCGGGGCCTGCCTGAGCTGGCTTATTAAGCCCCGTGATAGACAAATGTCTTGGTGCGAGATGTCTGGCCGCGATGCAAGCTGAGGTGGGACGGGGCAACCTTCATCGCACGCGCGAGGACCTTGCGCACAGCATCATTCGCTTTTCCACCTTCTGGGGCCGTTGTTACTGAGATTAAGATAACGCCATCAGTAAAGCTGATGGCACTTTGCCGCGCCCCTGGTGTCACTTGCACTTTGATCTCTGCTTGCGGGCAGGCCAGGTCGGAAAGATCGGGGATATTGCGAATTTTTGGCTTTGCCATTTCGCTATGGATCCCTTTGAAGCCCGAGCTCTTGCCACATCCACCCGAAGTCATATTCCCCGATTGTACTGTCGTCGCGTTTCGCGCTTCGGTTTTCTATCTGCTTAAGCCATTCAACCACCTGCGCGCGACCCGCAGCACTCTTGACTGCCTTACGTGGCGTTTTGTTACCTAAGGCTGGGACGGGAGTGTCCAGTGTCTCGCGATAGTGGTTGTCCATATATTCATGTGCAATTTGTTGTGCGATTTCCGGAGGAAGGTCATCTTCCTCGTAATCGTCTGGGTGTTCTTCTTCCATCATCTGTTCGACGGTGCGGATTGTCGTCAGCGGCGTCTTTAAGAGGTCGCCAGTGGCCTTGGTCACAAGGGCTTCGATCTTGGCTGCTCGGTTGCTTGAATTCACCCCAATCAGAAGTGCCTTCCCTTTCAGCTCAAGTGTCCCAAGGATCGTTTTTCCATCTATCTGGGTATCCAGCATTAAGCCTTCTGCTTCATTTGTTGTGCGCTTTCGGATTGGAGCAACCCAATTCCAGTATCGCGCTCCATCGGGTATGAGGTTTTTGATGTCTTTTAGTCGTTCCCTTATGTCTTTTTGCAGGACGCGAGGCGCGAGTTGGAAGCGGAGGTCGTGGAACATCACCTCGTCGCCGTCTGAGTTGAGGAATGTTTGCTGCTGCGGGTACATTGCCCGGGGCAGGGTATCAAAAAGCCAGGCGCTTGTGAAAATGGGCGCGCATTTATGCAGCTGTTCTTTGCTAAGAGCTATGACTGCGCTCTCATCAAGTCCGAGAGTGTGGCGCAGGCCGTCAAACAGTATTTCGACCGCATCGGGAGAGAAGGCCAGCAATGCGCCAGATATGATATGCTGATCTCCGTCAGCTATCACCCTGACTACGATCTTATCCCACTTGTTTAGGGATTGTGTGGCAGATTTTTCCACAACAGTGATGGCTTCGCGGCCGCCCAGTAGGTCTTTTAGCACCATTGAGGCACCTGGTTTAACATTGGTGATCTCGTAGAGGCTGACGGGGGTATCACGCAGAGCAGTGAAGTAATCACGGTTGGGGCTGGTCTCGTTCCATCCGCGCCTCTTCAGGTAGAGGTCTACGATATTGTCTTTTCCATAGTGTCGTCCCAGAAAATCTTCAAACCCGCATCCCCAGAGTACACCCGGCCAAGGTTCGCCCAGAATATCTGACATGTCATCATCATTGATTTCGAACTCGGTCAGGGCTGGCATAAGGTGTTCGGCGACGACATCGTGCAGCCTTTCGCGCCAAATGCTATCTTTGCCGATGAAGGTCAGTAAATTTGAAATGTCGTTTCTCATGCTCATCTCTCGGAACTGGGGGTGTGAGCACAATCTAGCAAACATTTTGGCAAAGATACCAGAACTGGCGTGCTACTTGATGCCGTGGTGACCGATTACAGAAGCGGTCTTCATTAATAATTGATATTGAACAGGAAATTACTCGCTTGGGCAGCCGCACGTGTTGTTTTTTGCAACAAAATTTACCCCTCTTTATGGACCGAAAGGTCTTTCTAAGGTTCTGGGTTTCTTAAGGTTCTAAGGTTCGCATAGGGCATTATGTATTTGATACAGCGTCTTAGAAGGGGCATTGCCTCAAAAATACAGGCAGTCGCGCTTAAAAACAGGCGTTTTATCACAGATACCGCGAACGATGGCACGAATACGGGAAACCAAATCTACTGTGAGTCAAACTTAGGTTCCTTTCGATGCGGTTGACCAAATTTCCCTTCCAGAAACTGGAAAGGAAAAACTATGGTTCAAGGCAATAGAAATTTTGTAATATCATGGGCAATGGCGGAGTACCTGAAACTGTCACCACTGCCCGGCGCGGCAAAAAAGCTGTTGCTGGCATTGATATATTTTCAAGAAAATGAACGTGAGGCGTGGCCTACAGCAGAGGTCTATAATGGCGAGTGGTGTTGGCGATATGAGGGCCCAGGTTTGCAAACACATTTTGCGACCCTGGACATGTTCTATGACCTCGGATTTGCCCCATCATCTAAAAACAGCCGGTTCCTCAATGTGCCGGTAGAAGCATTGATAACTCAAACAGGCTTGTTCGATGAACTTAAGTGGCACGGAGGGGAACGGCGGTGCCTTACATGGAAATTCAGCGGTAAAGCTGCGGTAATAATGTCAGACAGGGAACGCTACGCCTTAATGCATCCTGAGGATATTGATGCTTGCTCGGCTGAACTGGATGTCCCTTTGCTGGTGCAGATCTATCTGACGCATAAAATGAAATGGCCGCAGTTCCAGCTGCTACATCCAGACCCGATGTTTCTTCAGGAGGCTCACCCTGGCTTGTTGGCGGCGGTTGGCTGCTCAAATGTAGAGGTTCCAGACACGCGCAGATACAAGGCGAAACTCAAAAAGGCACTGGAAAAGTGGGCGAAAGTAAAGGGCTACAGCTTTTTTGTGGTGTTTCAACAAGAAGGTAGCCGGCCAGGATGCACTGGCATAAATATTAGGATCAGACACTCTGACACAATGTGGAACGACGACCAATTGGGCAAACAACATCCCCGAGATAAGTTAATGGTGGTTCGGCCCGAGGAAAAGCCTGCTGTGCGATCTGAAACGGATGTTTTGATGAGTGAATTTTAAGTTCATAAATTTACTTGCAGGAACAAAACGGCGAAATCTGGAATATTGCGGCGTCATACTTCACTGGCTATGACCTGTTCTAGAGACTTAGCGACCTTTTGTTTTTAAGAAGTTGACGTTAAGACTAAGTAGGTAATTCGTCTAAAAAGGGCTTTGTTGTGCGTTCCCAATTGTCATTCTGGATTTACAGAGCTTGCATAGCGGTTGTTCTTTTTGCGTCGTATAAAAGCGCTCAATATATGTATGAAATGTTCTCCGAGGTTGGTGTCGGTATCTTAGATGCAGGCGGAACTAACGCGGTCTGGGTGACTGCCCTTTGGTCTTCTTTGACCACCCCCATCCTTCTGTTTTTATTAGCTTGTTCTCTTATCTGCCGGTCAGGTGCATCTGTGTGGCTTGCTACATGGTTGTTCTTGTCAGAAGTTGTACCCGTACTTTTTGCGAGCATTGAAAGCGCGTCTGGGGGCGGCCTGATTTTACTTATTTCGACAATGTTTATTCTTGTTATTATTGTCGCAAGCATCTTCGTTTTTCTGATCAGGTCGGGCGAAATTCGGAAGCCATAGTCAGTGGTGTGTTAGTACAGGGGGAAAAGGGCCGTGAGAAGTCGTCTTGTCTTGAAGCAACAATATGGGCGGAGAGCTGCCGTTCGCTGCACGTGCGACCACTTCAGCCTTACATACTCAGGGTGGTATTTTTTCTTAGAGCCGATCTCGCAGACCAGTCATGAACGAGTTGCTGATCAACCTATTTTCCGCTTAGAGTTGAAGAACTAATTTAATAAGGATATTTTTTAATGGCCATGAACCCTATTGTCCGCGCTCAATTAACCGATTTCAAGAATGCTAATGCGCACGAAGAAGGTGATGACAGTGACTTTTTTGAGGTAATGTCCATTTTTGCTGTAGAAAATGGGATTTTGGGCGAAAATATTGATCCGTTTCGTGCTCATCTGAAGGGCGAAGAGTTCGGCATTGATGGGATCGCAATTAGTATTCAAGGCACATTGTGTGTTGACGCTGACGAAGCCGAGTCAATTCTTGCAGTTGGGAGGAACCACGTCGGGTCTTTCCATATGTATCAATCAAAAACCTCTGACAGCCTTGACTACGGTCAGATTTCGAAATTTCTTGACGGTGTTTTTGACTTTTTCACCGACTTAAAGCTCTTAAAGGGTGATCAGATTGAAGATTTGGTCGGTGCGCGCGATCGGGTATTTGCAGCAGCAACGAGATCAAACCCTGACTTAAAGTGCTATTTCTGCACAACAGGTTCTGGGGATGTGTCGGATGCAATCTGTTCCCTGATTGAAAGCAACCGATCTAGACTGGAGGCCCTTAATGTGTTCGGCTCAATCGACATTCTATGTCTAGGTGCCCGCGACATTCAGGAAGCGTTCAGAGCTGCGACAAACTCATCGTTAGCATCAATTAGTTTTCCAAAAAACATGACTCTTCCAGATCACGATAACATCGAAGAGGCCTATATCGGCTATGTAACCGCAGACCAAGTTTTAGAGATGGCTCTAGGGGATGAAGATAGCCAGGGCAAACGTCATATAAACCGTGCAATATTTTATGACAACGTTAGAGATTTTAATCCAAATTCAGAAATTAATAAGTCAATACTTTCTGAACTGGAGGGGGGCGACCTTTCGTCTTTTGTATTCAAAAACAATGGCATTACAGTGGTTTCAAAGAGTATTTCGCGAAAAGGAGATACATTTACTATTGAAGACTACCAAATTGTCAACGGCTGCCAAACCACCAACATCCTTGCTCAAGTTCCCGAAAGTGCAGCCAGTATTAGTGTGCCGCTGAGATTGATCGGAAGCTCTGATCCGGATTTTATAGCCAAAATCATAGTAGGTACGAACAAGCAAAATGAGGTTCGAGAAGATCAATTTTGGGCCTTGCTGCCTTTCATGAAGGACCTTGAGATATATTGCTCTGGTCAAGATGGAGATGCAAGAATTCTTATCGAGCGAAGGGACAATCAGTACAGGGATGTCGCAATAGAGCGAACTCGAATTATGAAGCCGTCTGACCTAATGAAAGTTGCCGCCGCCGCATTCTTTTTTCAACCGAATCGCGCGGCACGCGATCATAGAGGAATTCGCAAAGAGTTTGCCGATAAGATATTTTTGCAAGACCATAGTGTCGAACTCTATCATATGGCGGCGCTCTCTTTATACAAGTTCGACTACCTTGTTCGCACAACCAAAATTCCTCGTTCCTACGTCATCAATAAATTCTTTGTCCTGTATGCCTTAGTCCGTCAGTATTGGGGCACAGCGAACATTTTAGAGGCGCATCCAAAGCAGCGCGCCAAAGTACACAAATCTGTTATGGCCATCATACTCGATAACGACGAATACACAGCGCATATCGAGAACGTTTCAAGCCATATTGATAAATTGATTGCAGCCTCGGGTGCAAAGACTCGAGAGCAGGTGCGGGACTTTATTCGAACAGAGAGTTTCTCCGATAACTTCACAAAATCCTATTTCAAAAAATAGCCGAAAACGGTTTTTCCACCCATTCTGTTCAACGCGTGTAATCTCAATTTTCAGGAGCTTTGTGTTCTACATGCAAGGGTTCACACTTTTTTGCGCGGCTCTCTGCATTGCAGAAATCAGATTGCGCTTCAATGTCCGGTTTGGGCCGGAAGCGGCGCTCAACACAGGGGGGCGGACGCCGACATTAGCTGCGATCCGCACCAACGGCAACTATGCGCAGGAAGTGAACTTCGCAAAGTTGTAATCATTTCCGGTAAGTAGAAATAATTGTGGCATGTATTCCGGAGATTGAAGTAACCTATTTCGATATACTTGAAGGAATTCAGTGCCCTTGATGGATTTTGATGCATGAAGAAAGTTCATTTCGATGCGAACCCGACTGAAGAGTCGGCGCAATTTTCAGAACTGGCAAGCTTGCTACTCGTTTTGCTCAACAGAAAAGGTGTTGAACTCACCGTAGAATCACAGCGCAATAGGGTTCTCAGTGAAAATCAATTTAAAGTTTCTGGAAGCCTCGTCCATTCTGCGTGCGCTGTCGGAACGCTCCTTCCTGAGCTAATCGAGGAAAAGTCAATTCGCCTACCTTATGCGTTCCCGATAGCAAGAATGTGTTATCAGCGGCTGCTGTCAGCAGCATACGTGCTGTCGGACAAAGGGGAGGCCGCTAAGCGCGCGATCCTATATTCTGTATATAGTGCCTTTAAAAACAAAAAAAATCACTACTCGGTCGGGAATTATCTCGAGATGATTTCAGCAGGATTTCGAATTTCACGCAATTCTAATATAGTGGCCGAAGCGATCGACTATTTTGAGAAACAAAAGAACTCAAAACTCGAGTGTGAGCTCGATAGGCATGCCAGATGCAAGATCATTGGAAAAAAGTAGTAAAGCGGGCATACTTTTTGAATCGGTTGAGCAAGCAGGTCATGCGACTTCATCAGAGATCGTGCACGGCAGTTATCATTCGACCCTCCTATTTTCGGACAGCCCAGCAGCGGGCTCTCTTGCAAGGGATCTGGATTAAGCGACAACTCTGATCATGATGATTTTTGTCCTCTCATCTGAGGCCATAGGGCACTTGCTTGCAGAGATATTCCCAGACCTCCCAAGCCCACCTCTATTGATCGAAGTTGGCAGGGCATTCGCGAAGTTTGAACTGCTGGGGCACACAGACCTCGTCAACCGCGCATAGGTGGATAGAAACGCCAGTGCCACCCCCCAGGTTTCACCAGCCTCGCTAATTGCCCAGAAGATCTAAAATCTCTTCGAAAAGGCCCGCAATTTCCAGCTGCCCCTTCTTGCCGTCTCTACCCACCTCTTGGACCCCTTGGCCATCAATCATGGCCTTCTGAAACGCTGTCCGGTACCCGATTTTGGAACGAGTAATCGCCACTTCCGAATGTGCGCGGGCGCAATATGCTTCTGCGTCTGCAACCTGGTTTCCTCGCGCCGGGGTCTGCGATAGCAGAAATCGCATTTTGCAGGCTTTAGCGTTCAGAAGGGTTATTGTACCCGCGACAGCGCGTACGTCAAAAAGTGATGGACGCAGCGGCAGTAGTATAAGATCAGACATTGCAGAAACGAGCTCAATCAATGTCGTATCTTGCCTACCAGGCGTATCAACGACAACATAGTCGAAACCCTCTTCCTGTGCTTGTTTCAAGGTTTGTTCCAGTGTCTTCGCGGTGGCGGAAACGACAACAGGGTTGGCATCTTTCCGCATTCGTGACCATTCTAATACCGAGCCCTGCGGATCCATGTCGATGATTGCCACCTGACAGCCCTCCTGGGACAAGAGGGCTTCCATCGCGAAATGAACTGCGATTGTGGATTTTCCACTCCCGCCTTTTTGACCAATAAAACTAATAATCTTGGTCATTGTATCCCCCGATCACTTGTTTTCTCGCTGTTGAGTACCTCTGTCCTCAGCACTTCGAAACGTTCAATGATCATCGCTCTCAGGATTTCGTGGTTAAGGTGAGCAGCTTCTTGAAGCATCGCTTTTACGTTGGGGTCACCGTCGTATCTCAATTTGCAAAGATTACGTGTATTGAACGTCGCATTTAATAGTGCATCTATTGCGCTTTCGTATGATATTTTGTGCGGCCTATAGGTCGTTGTGGAAAGATGGTCTCTTATTGCTTTTTTTGTGGATATCAATGCCAAAGAAATGGGGTCTGCGTCACACTCACGCTGTAATTGATCAATAATTTTCTGGCAGTTTTTATTTTGTGAGTTATCCGGTAACTCTTGCAGTGCCTTAACCAGACTTTCCCACTTGGGGCGGCCCGCCTTTGATGACAGTAATGCCTTCGGAAATTCTTCTGTTTTTGCAAGATCGGTTAAATTCGCAAAAATCCCAAGCAATTTTGAGACGTCAGTTGGGGAAATACTCATTGTTTCAGCGATGCGAGTTTGTTTGAATGATAGGTTTTTCAACTCAATCATGATACCGATTTTGTCACCCACAGTGTAATCTGCCCTGGCAAGGTTTTCCTGCAACTGAGCCACCAATCGTGCCTCTCCTTCGATAGGACGTACAATCGCTTTAAGTTTTATCCCCAATTGTGACGCAATACGTAGTCGAGTGCGTCCGGCAATGATGGGATACTTGCCTGTTTGCGGGTCGCGAAGGCCAACGAGAATGGGCTGTTGCTGGCCATTCTCGCGAATGCTTGCCATCAAGGTATCAAAACCCTCAGGAAATTCTGAAAACCGATCTCTGATGCCAGCGTTGTGATCGATGTCACTCGGAGGAAGCTCTATCACTGTTTCTGAAAAGTTGGCAGCTGCCAACTTTTCGCTTGGTGCGCGCTCTGCCGCGGCAATGGCACGGAGGCCCATGTTTTTTCGATGCGTCATGTGTTTTTCCTTTGTCTTGTTTACGAGCTGCAAAGTGCACTGATGATCAGTGCCCAGTCGGCTTCTGAAAAAGGAAATTTTGTTTTTTTCGGAATTCTGAAATTGGTTTGAACCGATCGTTGAAAGGACTTCGTCTTGGTGTTTTCACGCGGCATTGAAAAAGAAATGAAACCGTCTGGCCTCTATCGAAGACCCGGCAGACGCCGGCGTTACCCCGTACGGTGTTAGTTGCTGTTGAGAGCTACCTTGGTGAAGTGAGGGTCAGCGGGACCTTTCGGACCTTCGTGACAAGTGCGCCAATGACAGCTTTCAAGCTATCATTGCGGTATTGGCGCTTTAGGATGCGCGATCGCCATTCATGGCGATGCCGTGGAGCAAGTATCAGCCATTCGGTTGCGACGCTAAACTTGTCTCATTCATTTTTGGTGTTTCAAAGTGGATCAGCCGGCCCCGTCCGCCTCTTGCAATCGCTGCGATAACCGTACCCTCGTCTCCGAGGGTTCTGCACTGATTGCCTGAACCACCTGATCCAGCTTGATCTGCGCACCATGCAGCTGATCCAAAAGTGACATGATGATGACCAGTGCATCCTCGTTCACCTCAAAATCGTCCGTCAACTCACACAGCAGTGTAATTCTGCGCACATCAAGCGTCCGATACCGTAAGCCCTGCGGTGTGCTCACCGGCGTTACGATCCGCAATCGCTCGAAATAGCTTAAGCGCTCTGCCGTTAAGGACGCGACCTTTTCGATCACCTGCTCCGGGCCGTAACCATTGGTCATGACGTCTCCTTTTTAGCGCGGGGATCATAGGCATGATCTTCCCGCCAGCTTTCCATGAAGTGTTTCAGTTCATCATCGATTTTCGGTGGGCTAACAATGCGCAGTGTAACCCGTTGATCTCCTTTGCCGGAGCGTCCCTTAACACCACGCCCCTTAAGACGCAGCACCTGCCCGGAACTTGCGCCAGCAGGCACAGTCACGTTCACAGCACCTGTAATGGTGTTTACCGGAACCTTGCCACCAAGGATGGCTTCGTCGATCGAGATGGGTAAGGAAACTACAATATCGTCGCCTTCGCGTTGGAAATCAGGGTTTGGGATAACGTCAAGAACGATAAACGCGTCTCCGGGTGGGCCTGCGCCAAAACCCGGTTGACCTTTGCCGCGCAATCGCAACGTCTGTCCGTCACGCGCCCCCTCGGGGATCGACACCTCCAATGCATTGCCATCTGGCATTGTGATCCGTGTCTTAGCGCCTATTGCGGCATCCAGAAATGGTACGGCAAGGCGGTATTGCGCGTCTTGACCTGGCCTGTCGCTGGGTGCTGCGTGGCCAAAATTATCACCATGCCCCGAAGCGCGGTTTCGGGCAAAATTAGCGAAGAAATCATCCGCGTCGAAACCTTGTCCAAACGGATCGCCGCCTGATGCGGGGCGCTTTTGAGAATAAGGGTTTTCCGGTCTGCGCGCCTCGTCTCGGTAGTAGCCGCGTGGGGCTTGTTCGGCACCAGTGGCGTCAATCTCTCCCGCGTCAAATCTGCGGCGCTGCTCGGGGTCTTTGAGCAAATCATGGGCTCGACCCGCATCCTTAAACCGTGCTTCGGCCGCCGGATCATCCGGATTCAAATCAGGATGGTTAGCGCGCGCAATCTTGCGATAAGCCTTTTTTATCTCGTCAGCCGTGGCGTTCCTGGTCAGGCCAAGCGCAGCGTAGGGATCTTGTGTCATCTTGCTCTCCGCATCGGGGCCAACTTCCAACAATGACAAAGTAAATTTCTCGAAAGGGCAGCCATTGGCGATTCCTGTAGATATAGCATCGACTATATATTCCATCATTTCACTAACTAATGGCAATATCTACCGCAATTGCGGACATTCGATCAACGCGCAGCATCTGTGACTCTGGGCTCGAACCTGCCGTTAGCTGCGGAATGCTTCAAGGTCCGGTTTGGGCCGGTAGTTGCTGCCTATCGTTTGAACGGGATGATGTTTGAATCGCCTCTAACAAAGGCTTTGGGACCTTCTTGTTGAATGGTCGTCAAAGCGTCCTGAAATGCGGCTTGGTCATCATCGAAGAGATCATCCCATACAATAGATGTACCATCCTCGGTGACGACCTCTATCGACCATCCATCTTCACCTTCCAGCTTACAGATGTCGATTTTGAAGCGAATGCCCTCCACAATAACCTGCTGTGATGCACTTGAGGTTATTAGGTTTGGTTCACGATCCACAGGTTGGCCTCCATAACTGTATTCATCATCTTATGAACCATGCACAGTGTTTCACAGATGCGCAATTCGAATGCGGTCTTAAAGGAGACAAGAGACACCCCGTGCTCGGCTTTATGCCAACTATATAAATTTAGCTGATTGGTTAAGATTGACCCGAATGCCAGTCTTGCCATAGCTGGTTGCCGGTAAGTGCGACTGCGAAGCAAAATTCACTTTCTGGTCCAAAGAGTTTTTCTTATTCGGCGTTTGGACCCATTTGCTCACTATGAACAACTGCTTATCCAAATTGAGAAAATCCGCGAGGGCAAATGCAAGCTTGCCTGTCCTCACGCAAAGTCAGATAGCCCGCCGTTGGCAACTTGATCCAGATACTGTCCGAAAGATACTCCGTAAGTGTTCGGTACCTGCTGTTCCAGGCCCGTGGAAAAGAAGCCGTTATTCCATTTTAGAGATATGGCGGATCGAAGGGGTTAGTGCGGTAGATCTGAGTGACCAAACAAAGCATGAGGCTCTTTTTGAGCCATTGTTGACGGCATCTGATCTTGCTGATGAGTTTGGTTGTGTCCCTGCAACGATCCGCAATTACGTTCGCGAAAACCATCTTAAATCAATCCGTCTTGGGGGCAGTATTCGCTTCCGTTGGTCTGACGTGAGGCAGGTTCCTGACGGCGTTTGAGCCTGCTTTGACGGAAGCGGGAAATGATAGCCGAACGGCGAAAAGGTGAGCTAAACGCCTGCTGAATGTCATTTGAATACGTTTGAAGCCCCTTTTTCTCATTTCGTTTTGAAAACGCCGAAATACGAAAAAAACACCTCAATCCGTATTTTTGAGTTTTGTTCTTTTGGCAAACAACAGTGTGGACCCATCTGCTGATTCACACATCCCAAATCAATAGAAGAGTACAACTATGATGACACTTGCTGACGCCATCCAAAACCTCAAAGCTGGCGCATACCCTTTTTCTGAAGCTAACGGTAAAAAAATAATCGGGTCTGCCAATAAATGCGCGCGCCTTCCAGCATACAACTGCCCGGTCGAAATGGTCCCAGTTGATCTCGATGCGTTTGAAGGCAAATGGTCAAAGAAGCTCAAGAATAAGGACACACCTGAAGGTTTCGACAACTTTAGGCAGTTCAAGGTTTGGCACAGCAACGTCAAGACGTTGATGAACCACGCGTCGGGGCGACACGCAGAGGCGTTGATGCAGCGAAAACAAGAAGACGATTGGAAGCGATTGAGGGACGGGGTCTCATCTATCATCGAAAACCATGAAAAATCTGGTGTTCAAGCCACTGACTTGATCTCTCTGACGGTTCTACAATCGGTTGCCCGTGAGCACGGGGTTCAACCAGCGTCGCTCACGAAGGAGAATTTGAAGCTTTGGATGCATAATATGGCTGATGCTGGTCGCCGTAACGCTTTGCGTAAGTCTGCATGCCTCCTCGACAAGCTGCACCATTTTTCAGGTCACCTTTCTTCAAGCCTGTTGCCTTCAATTATCGGAGCGTTACCAAAGGTGACGAAGACCCGGCAGACGCCCGCATTTCCGCACTCTGTTGCGGATGCAATTGATACCTACCTGCATGAGTTGAGCGTCGGTGAGAAATACAAAGGGCTTGCAGCCAATCACAGCCGTAAACCGCTCTCTCCGAGAACGATCAAGTCTGTTCGTGAACAACTGGCGTGGTATTTCACCTGTCTGATAGAGTTAGGACATCTCGACCCCGAGGGGGAAGTGGATATCCGGAAGCTCATGTCCTTGGAGAATATTCTGGCTGCATTTGACGCAGAGACGGCCGGGGAATTTTACTGGAAGCCACTGGCGAAAACGACAAACAAGAAAAATATGGGCGCAGTCTTTCGGTTCGCGCGGCGGTTTCACCCGGAATTTTTTGATGTTCAGCAGGAGTTTTTCAAGGGGAGCTACTTTGTTGACTGGGATACGATGACAAAAGAAAATCAGGACTTCTGTCGCCGGCTTGTTCAATCGCCGAGGAGAAGCCTTAAGTTTATGAACCTGCCAAAGCATTTATTTGAAGATGCTGTTGAGCAGATTGCGCGCTTTGACAGCTTGTCCGAAGGGCAAAAGGCAAATGCGCTCAGGCTGGCAGTTGCAGCTGCTGCGTCTGCCATACTGATGTTCATACCGTTGCGTGCTGATACATTGATCAATCTCAAGGTGACTGGGGAAGACGCCAACATCTTCTTTTTGGACGAGTCAAAAGATGTTCGTTTGAGCATTGAAGCGTCGATGATGAAAAACAAAAAGTCGATGGTCGCCAATTATGGCCGGCGTGGCAAAGTGAATCCGGCAAAAATTCTGAATTGGTGGATGCGCGAAGCAAGACCGCTGGTAATGGAGCAGATTCAGACGCCTGATCCAACTATGCTCTTCGGCGGCGCACGCTATCACTATCTTGCAGCTGGGTGGCGGTTGGCAACGGCTGGGCAAGACATCTACATGACTTTGCACCAAGTCCGTCATGGGATCGCATCTATTTTGATTAACCATCCCGGGGTTAACGTCGATGATATTGCCGCGGTCCTCAACAATACACCTACCACAGTGCTGAAAACTTATGCCTTCTTCGACAGAGAAAAGAGCATTCAAGTTGGGATGGCAGGGCTCAAAGCCGTTAATGCGGCGTTAGAGAAGGGGTTTCGGGGATGAGGTATCAAATCACTGAGGCTGAGTTGCCAAACCGTATGAAGAAATTCTTGGCAGACATTGATGCAGGAAAGGTTTTTAGGGCCAAAGTACTGCAAAATAATCGTGAAGCTGTGGGCTCGGCTCTGAGGGGGCTTATTGAAACGGCACGGGCTCGAAACTTGCCAGAAAAGCTGGATAACGCGACGGCCAAAGTCTTCATTGAACGACTTGTGGAGGAGGGGTGGCAGCAGGCGAGCCTTGTGGGACTGAAAACCCTACTGCGACACTATGCTTATGAAACTAACGAAGGGGTTGAGTGGGCGCTTGCAAGCGGCAGCACTGACCGGCGTCCCCTTGCTTTGGTGTTTCGCGCGTCTCACTGGGCCCCATTCCGGTCATTGATCTCGGATATCGAGGCGAGCTTTACAGCACCTGAAATACGGATGGCGGATCGATGGATGCGTTATCGAAAAACACACATCCGAGTGGATGAGGAGATGGCTCAAAGGTTTGAGCCCGATGGATGGACCTTTTACAGGCTGGCTGCAACTATGACTGCAATAGAACCTGATAGCCCAGAAAACTTAATACTTCAGCAGGTCCAAAGGCAGCGCCGACAGGCACTGGCAGGATACAGCAAGAAGATGCCAAAGGACCCGTATTACGGCCTTCCGGAGCCATTATACAGCGAGATGAAATCGCTATTCATCGGAAATTCTGGATTGTCGCCTTCACGGCTGAAATCCCTGTGTGTGGCTGTGCGGCGGCTTTGGAAAGCCTGTGACAAGGAGGGAGTGCCAGGCGCACTTACTATGGAAACGGCGAGGCTGTATGTTGATGGTCTATTTGCGTCTAAACTGGCCTTGCGAAGTGTTGCTTCGTATTGCGAATTTCTGGCCTGCTTTGCCAAAAGGGCAGGGTATTCACGAGAGATATTTGATGCACTTATGGAGGTACATAATGCCGTCAAATATGATGCGAAGCATGACCTTGCACGAAAGGCCCACAGCCTTGCAAAGCATCCGGTAGATTTGGTCGATGTTGCGCAGAATGCGTATCGACTGCTTGAACAGGCGTGCGATCAGGATGACATCAGAAATCGGCGGCGGGACTATGTTCTTGCTGGCGCAATAGCTTTGCTCAGCAAATTACAGCTGCGCAGCCTTGATCTGAGGCAAGGCGTTGTCGGTCGTGAGTTTAAGCGAGACAGTGAGGGTTGGCGTGTTGATTTAAAGACCTCTAAAAAGGGCGTGCCAATTCAAGGACGCCTGGCGTCTGAACTGACGCGTTATCTTGATGCCGTGTTGTTGATGGATGTCTCAGAAATGCACCTTTGGACGGTTTATAAGCAAAGGACCGGCACATCATTGTTTGGAAATCCGGCGCAGGGGTGGCGGCCCTTCGCGAAGAATTGGCTGTGGGTCAATATGAGAGAATGCCTAAATCACGGCCCCCACATCGTGAGGACCCTCATCTACGATGCTGTCGCAGCCGACCCGAGCCTTGATGCGGTGGTCGCACAGGCGCTTTGCGGGCATGGAAATATTACAAGCAGGAAGTTCTATGAAATCGAGGCTGATCGTTACAGACGGCTTCAAGGTGTGGCATCTATGACTGACATTGCCAAAGGTTTGGAGGCCGAGGTTGCTCAACCCACAGCAGTTGATCGAGATGTGGAAGGTTTCCATAGCGAGGCTAAATAGCCTGTAAGGGATTGAAAGAGGGGGCGCCGATTGTGCGCAGACAGCCGGCCATCATATTCAATTGCTATGCCTAAATTAGGGTAATCCGCCGTTAGAACGCGCTTTCAAAGTGAGGGCCCCCAAGATAGTTTAGATGCAATTCTGGTAGGAGGGTAAAATGGACTATGATGAGTTAGCAAAAGCTTTCGGAGCTTTTTTCGCAATAATGAACCCCTTTGTGAACTTGGCCATATTGCGTGGTCGATGCTGAACGGCAACGAGATCGTTTCCCATCACGGGTCAGACAAGGAGCAGGAGCAGATGCAGGATTTGTCAGGTCTCGCGTTTTATCCGATCACATTTCCGATGATCGTGGGTCCAGCCACGATCGCAACGTTGATCATTTACGCGAGCAACGCAAGCGGTGTTGTCGGGATGATGGCGATTGGTGGCGTTGTTGATGTTATTTTGGCAATCCTGTTTGGCGTCCTGTTTATTGCCTCTTTCTTCGGTAAGGTGTTTACTGACACGATAAGGGTCATTATGATCCGACTTATGGGAATGATCCTGTTGGCTATCTCAGTCGAAATGATTGTAGCAGGCGCAAAAACTGTTCTTCCCGGGCTGGCGTGAGGAATTGACGAGGATGAATTTTTTTAACCCGGATAACCACACGAAGTCGGAAGACCATAAACGGCTCTATGCGATGTGCGAGCTTGCCTACACAATCGTCGATGTTTCTGCCGCTGTATTTTTCGTAATAGGCAGCATCTTGTTCTTCAGTACTGCGACAACGTACTTTGCAACCTGGTTGTTTGTTATTGGTTCAATACTCTTTGGGATAAGACCCACTATCAAGCTCTATCGTGAAATTGGTTATTTGCGGCTGGATGATTATGATGATGTGACGAAGAGCTGAGGTATCCATCATTTTCGTCACAAATGCCTTAACCGGCTAACTTGCATAGTAAACAACATCAAAACCGCACAGCTAAGCTTCAGGGTGTTCTTTCAAAGCGCTCGTTTGTGACACGGTGTCGGAGGTCTGGTGTGCGGACGAAGCAACCATTCGTACGCATGGGGCGAACGGTTGCTGCTAGAAATTCGATTGTTCAACAGGCGATAGCTATAGAAGATTTCTCGCATCTTATGCCGTCAACTTCTCATTTTTCATTCTTAATGAATGCTACGCCTGCGACCGGTGCGGATCCCGGGCCTGTGATCTGAGGTGTTTAGTCTTCAGGTCGAGCTGCAATCCCGAGAGCGGCACCTGCGACCGGCGTGAAGCCCTTACCCTTGGCCTGAGCTTTCTTCTCTTCAGTTTGCGAATGCGTAACGTCAATCGTAGCGCGCTCGGGGGCTTCGGGCGATGATTCTGGCGCGCCGGAATGGACAGCCCCGACAGCAATGATTGCACCCAAGCCGGGTGCCGAAGTACCAGCTGGCTCTGCTGAAGCTGATGTCGTAGTGATTGCACAGAACATGATTGCTGTGTTGCGAAGGGTGCGAAGCATAATATTTCCTCTAAGAACTATGTAAGTGGAGCCAAAGTATCTGGCCTTTTGAATAAGCCCAAACCCCTGAAGATATGCAATTTCAACTATCTGTTATCTGATAGCAGGGTGCAACCCACTTATCCAATAACTAGAAGGAGGGTATGATCTGGCTGTGTACAGCCACACCTTCCGATGTGGGGGGTACTCAGCGAAAAAACCGCGAAGTTGCAACGTCAACATGTCTCGTAGCGCGAGCGACACTTTGGGCTTGAAGAAGATATTTTTCGCGTCACAGCGCAAATTTGGGGAGCAGATCGCTGTTATGCGGACCTTTCAGACCTTCGCGGCAAGTGCGCCAATGTCAGTTCAGCGAACTGTTCAACAAACGGCGGTTTTTGGAAGGGAAAGTGCTTCAGACGAGTCGTGTTATTGCATAACATTTATATACATCATCCCCTATGGAAATGGATTTTGAATATAATTAGATGGAGATTAACATGACACCTTACAAAATCAACTTTAGGTTAGCCGCAGCATTATGCGGGTCTATGGCATCAACCTCGCCGGCCCTTGCGGAGGCAACCCTTTGCAATGCCCAAGGAGCATGCGTTGGTGTCGCCTCATGTGAAATAGTTGGAGACTCGGCCTGCGCAACAGGTCGCAGTGGTGGTTACGCCTGTCATATAGGCGGTGCTTGCGGAATTATAGCTCTTCCTGATACTCAATCAGAAAAGAAAAGTAATATCGTGGTGCAGAGTGAAGAACCAAATGCAGCTCAAGGTGTCGGCAAAGCAAATGTGGATACCAAAATCAAAAAATAGTTTGTGTTTACCATAAGCTAACGGCGAGTCGCACGAGACAGATATCGCGCGGCTTCCCCTCAATCATAGCAAAAAATGTAGTCCAAAAGCCCTCATTATTTGCACGTATGAGAAGCAGTCAACTTTCAACTGCCAAAGACCTCGTTCAAAACTCAATAAGTTGTTGAACGTTTTGAGCTGTCTCGCAACAGCGGACATCCATGGATCGCGCAGTATCGGTCGAACTGGGCTCTAAGCCGCCGTTAGCTGCGTAATGCATCAAGGTCGGGTTCTTTGGATCATCGTGGACATCGCGTTTTGCAATGTGGCGCTTAAAGTTATGCGCTTTCATAAGGTGTTTGTATGCGGACAAGGGAACTGCATTCACAAACTTAGAATAAAGAGTGTTGGATTCAGTTTCTGTTTTTCGTGCTACCCCTTTGTGAGCAGCAAGAAAAACAAAAACTGAATCCATCATTATAAGACCAAACGAAACACCGTGCAGCTGAGAGGAGAACCCGAACTGCGTGCTTGGCCGTCAAAGGGGCGGCGCTTAAGAAGAAGGATTTCCGCATGAACCGGAAACAATTTTATGCGTGGGTGCAATTATTCATCACGCAAAACAATATGGATCTGCAAAACGCAGTTCGACTGATTGGTAGTGCGCCAGCTCTTATGCGACTTCAGGATGAGAGACCATCTATCGCACTGCCTTGTAATAGATACCTAAGGGTGCGTCGTGTGCTGAACCGGCTGTATGGCTGGCCCAACTTTGAGACTGTCAGGGAAATTAGGTCTTATGGAGCTGCTGATGTTGCAATGATCTATCCAGCTGACTGTATCGAGGGTTGTCATGCGCTCACAACCATTGCTGTCGAGCAAGACGGTGAGGTTGTGGTATGAGCTATATTAGGCGTGAAGAAAGCCTGGAATCTATGGCGGCAAGAGCAATCAATGAAGGCCTGAGCTTTGGTGAAAACTATGCGTTCTTCGGTCCAGAGTTGAGCACCTATCACAAACGAATGCTGCAAGACACATTGGCACGCCTGGCGTGTGGCGAAGTGTTTGATGTGCGGGATGATGAGTGCGTCTGCGCCATGGGTGCAGCACTGGTCAGTGCCGCTAACAATCTTCAACCAGGTTATGGAAACCGAGTTCTCAATGTCTGTACGTATGAGGATTTCTTGATCAGCACAGAGCTTGAAGACCTGAGGTGGTTCATCCTGTGTTGGCAGAGCTTTAGCTTGGTAAGAGGCCAGGTGCGTGCCCGAATGGCGGCTCGGAGGCTGCTCGCCGAAGTCGGCGATGCCTAAATTTAGTGAAGCAGGAAGCCGAATTTACTCGGTTTCCTGCGATGTGCAGGTGTGAGGCGGGTACAGAACATTCCGAATTGGGATTGAAGTTGTCCGGATGGTGCCCAGCTCGACAATACGAGTTACCTGACAAATCAGGCAACAGAAAATTGATAATCACGCCGGCTAGAAAACCCTACACAGATCAAATCGCTTCTGGAAAAATATGCGGCTCAGTGTGCTCGGCACGGTATTGATATCCGCTGTAAGAGTAAGGACTTTGCATCAGGCAATGACAGGCAATAACAATAAATGACCTATTTTTCCTCAAAAGGTACTTAGCGACCGACGATTTTCAGGCCGTGTTTCTCAGCTCTGGCGCTGAGCAGTGTAGGCTTTGAGCAATGGATCGGGCTTCTAACCGATTTGGCGTCAAACGGAATTTTGCAGATATGGTCATGAAGGGTATTAATTGAAATCCCATTTTGTGCGTAAGATTTTTCCCCCTCATCAAGAGGCTCGTGCCCCATCAGATTGCGTTTGATATATCCGGGAACGCTGCCATCCATCAGGTCATGGTGAAATGTTGTTCGAAGCGCGTGGAAATCCAGACCATGCCAATAGACGCCATTCTTTTTACGGTAGTGGTTAAAAGACTTTGTGAAGTTTTCTGTAAAATTGTCTTTGCTTTTGCCACGCGTCATTGTTGGGAACAGTCTTTTGCTGCCTTTGATCCGAGCTCGCTTAACCAGTTCCATGAAGTTAAGTTCGATAAGAGCTGGGTGGATAGGGATTTTTCTGAAACCCGCGTCAGATTTCACAGAGTCTCCCACTTGCTGGCGGATGCGCAGATATGCGATATTTTTATCGGTTGAAATATCGTTAGGGCCGAGCTGCGCACCTTCTTCACTGCGTAGCCCATGACACCGAGCAAGTAAGGTCATCCAAAAGATCGGATCGTCCTCGCTTTTCGCTCCGCCTTGGAAAACAGGACTGCTAAACAACTGTTGTTCACGATCGTCCCATTTTTCCCGCTGAATTTTGTCCTCAGTAGCTTTCAGGCGTTTTGTTTCATCATTGCTGAAGCCGCAATCCTTGAAAATATTGGTTTCAGTGATGCCGAGACTATGGAGCATCGTCCCTATCCGCTTCGCACAACGGACATGACGCTGATAGGTTTCAACTCTCATTCTTGGGACTATCTGAGCGAGGCGTGCATCTCTGATTTCTTCTTCATTGGTGCAACCAGCCTTATGTAATTGGCGCTCTGCGAGGTTCATCGCTCTGGTCTCGTCATTTTGCACCTGTTCGATTAATTTTAGGTAACCGTGGTCAGCTCTGATACCTGTCCATTTGCCGTGATTTTTTGGAATATTGCGGATAATCGCAATCGCGTCGTCAACTTCATCTTCTTCTATTGCGCAGATGCTTTGATTTTTTAGTAAATCAACCCAAATGGCTTTGGCAACTTTTAGGCTTGGAAGAGAGCTGCTTACCCACTTTTTGCCAGAAATGGTGTCAGGCTTTTGCTTTCTCTCCCAGTCATCCACGCAGCCGTTTCGCTTGAAATCGATGTAGATATCGAAGCCTTCACTGAGGGAGACATCATCACCTTTTTCAAGCAAAGCAATCGTCTCTTCAGAGCATGCCCTTAGCAAATTCTTGGAGCGCAGAATTTCTCGAATATTCGATGTGTTGGTTTTATCGGCTGTCAAAGGTTCGCTATGCGATGCCGTCGGAACGATTGCATGCTGGATTATATTTTTTGGTTTCAGTTGAGGGGCTTGCGGAGCAGCAGAGGGGGCTTGATCGTCTGTAAAAGTGACTGCGAAAGCTGTTTCCAGCGCTTCACTTGCTTTTGGAATAGATGGCTTGGGAGTAGGAATCCCCAGATCCGATCTGATGGCATGGCGGAAAATTGGGGTTTGTTCACTGTATTCACCGCGATCTCTACTTTCACGTTCACGACTGATGTCGATTGAAACCTTTAAGGCCTCAAGAGCGAGAGTGGCATAGGTGAGTTTAACATCCGGCAATGCAATATTGAGGCGTTTGGCAACGCATTCTAATGGGGCCCTTACAGCTTCCCAGTCCCTCAGAAAGATAGCCTGACGGAGGGCTTCTTGTATCGCCTGCTCGCGTTCTGACGCAAATTCAGCAGCAGCAAGGGATCGCGGACCTGTGGTCAGGCGCGTTTTTTCAAAGGCGGCTATTTCAAACCGAACCAGTTCGGTGAGAAGCCCTCTTAATGTGTCTTGGTCCATATTTGGACACCCCCGTGCATAATCGAAGGCAAGAGAGGTCATCGCCGTGAGGCGTGCGGTGATCTCTCTTGCGTCAGAAGGGATGTCGGTTCGTAAGGAAAAAAATAAAAATGGGTTTGATCCCATTTTTGACAGTTTGGGCATTCTTCGTCGAAAGCAGAAGTTGTCGGCTCGTTTTTCGAGGTAGAGAGGAAGGCTGGACTTAGGCATTCTCTGACTCCGGTCGGACTCCGTGCATTTGGCGTGCACCTGATGTGTCTTTTGGAGTGCAATAGTTGTGACCTGAAACGAGAAAAGGCACCCTATTGGGTGCCTTTTTCCTTAAATATCAACGCCTTGCGGTGTTAATGGCTCCGACGGTAGGGATCGAACCTACGACCAATTGATTAACAGTCAACTGCTCTACCGCTGAGCTACGTCGGAACGGTCTGCATCGTATAGCGTCGAGAAATTCAGACGTCTAGGGGGGGACGGCATGATTTTACGAAAAAATTTCATCTTTTTTCAAAATCGTAAAAGTTGCGGATTCTTGTAGGGGGCCCTCGTGCTTGACCAGCCCGCGTCCACGCAGGTCAATCAGATGTGCCAGCACGTTGCGGGTGGCCGCGCCGAGTAGGGCAGGCGGTGTTGTAGCGTATATTTCGCGGGCAAGTTCGGGGGCACTGGACGGGGCTGTTCTGAGAAGCTCCAGAATGGATGCTTCGCGTGAAAGGCGGTGATTGATCAGCCACTCAAGGCGATCTGCTGTATCGTCAATGGCCGCCCCATGTCCGGGGTAGAAGATTCGCCAGTTGCGTTGCTGTAGGCGTTTGCATGAGGCCATGAAATCGGTGAGGTCGCCGTCTGGAGGCGAGACAAGCGAAGAGGCCCATCCCATGACGTGATCCGCAGTAAAGCATGCATCGCCCCAGCGCAGGCTGATGTGGTTGCCGATATGGCCGGGGGTGTGCAGGACTTCTAGTTTCCAGCCTGCGTGTTCTATGATCTGGCCGTCCTTCAGTATGACATCGGGCGTGAAGTCGGTATCGATTCCCTCACCACCCCCGACAGTACCAGCGGCTGCGAGTTGCTGCATGACTGGCGATCGTCCTGCATCGGCCGTGCCCAATGCCAGAATGGGCGCGCCTGTCTGGTCGGATAATCTGCGGGCCAGTGGCGAATGGTCAAGGTGGGTATGTGTCACGATGATATGGCTGATGTGCTGCGTTGGGCCGACTGCGGCCAGAATGGCCTCAAGGTGCGCCGTGCTTTCGGGGCCTGGGTCAATAACTGCCAGTGCTGTGTCGCCCAGCATATATGTGTTGGTGCCACGGTATGTCATGGGCGAGGGGTTCGGCGCTACAATCCGGCGTAGGCTTGGCTCCAGAGTCTCAGCAATACCAATAGGGGGATCGAATGCGTCAGGTGGCAGCATGGTTTGGGCTTTCGTTTGGATCAGACAGGTCTTAAGTCTAGACTATGTCATTTGATTTGCTCAAACACTATATGCCACGCGGTATTTACGGGCGCGCTGCCCTGATCCTGCTTTTGCCCGTCGTGTTTTTACAGTTGGTGGTCACTGTCATCTTTGCTCAACGCCATTTTGAGGGCGTCACTTACCAGATGACGGATGTTCTTGTGCGTGAACTCAGGTTGGTACTAGACGTAACCGACGCGGCTCCCACGGCCCTGGAAGGGCAACGCGCTGTTCAGCAACAGCTTGGCGTGTTGGACATTATCACAACGCCTTCAGAGGTCGCAGAGCCGCCAAATGATCGTGTCTGGTATGATTATTCGGGAAGCGTGATGATGCGCCGTCTGTCCGAGCAGTTGGATGGATATGTTGCCGCGGATTTGGTGACAAATGGCGAGGTACGGATTTATGCGCAAAGCCGTCATGGCCTGCTGGCGATCGACTTTGACAGGCGACGGATATCAGCCGCGAACCCGCATCAGATGTTTGTCTATACAATAGCCTTTGGTATCATAATGACATTGATCGCCAGCATCTACTTGCGCAACCAACTACGCCCGATCAAACGGCTGGCCCGTGCCGCCGAAGCCTTTGGCAGGGGGCGGCATATGCCCTACACCCCCTCAGGTGCGATTGAGATGCGTGCGGCGGGCAATGCCTTTGTTGACATGCGCCATCGGCTTGAACGCCACATAGAGCAACGCACCTTGATGTTGTCTGGTGTCAGTCATGATCTGCGGACACCGCTTACACGTCTGCGGTTAGGATTGGCCATGCTGGATGATCCAGAGGCCGAGCCTTTGTTGGGGGACGTGGCGGACATGCAGGGTATGCTGGATGAGTTTTTGGACTTCGCCAAAGGGGCTGCAGAGGGTGACCCTGTTGACGTTGATCCACTCGCCATGGTCGAAGACATCGTAACGGGAGCTTGCAGGGCAGGGCAGGACGTAACTTTGATGCCGCGCGAGGGAGAAGGGCGGGGCACTGTGCAACTGCGTGAAGTCGCGATGCGCCGTGCGGTTGATAACCTGATCTCGAATGGGGTGCGCTATGGTGCGCGCGCAGAGGTCTCGGTGTTGTTAACTGAGAAAACCCTTCGTATTCGTGTCGAAGACGATGGCCCGGGCATCCCCGAGGCGCAGCGCGAAGAAGCTACACGGCCCTTCACGCGTCTTGATCCGTCGCGCAATCAGGACAAAGGTGGCGGCGTCGGCCTTGGGCTGGCGATCGCTGTCGACATTGCGCGGAGCCATGGCGGGATATTGAGGTTAGGTGTGTCCGAGCGTTTGGGCGGTTTACGTGCAGATATTGTGATTGCGCGGTGAGGGGAAGCAGCCGTTAACGGATAGCGCGCATTCCTGTGACACCCAGCACCCCATACGCGGGTATGTGGTGCTGGGTCTGGTTATGTTAGGCCCAGTGCTTGTTTCTTTTGGGTGGCCCATTTCATGATGACCACATCAAAGGTCAACGCCATGAGTGACACACAAATCCCCAGCACAAAGTTCTTGCCCAAATCGGTCCCTGCCAAAGTACGCTGCAGTTCCTGACCCAGATCTTGGGTGCCAATAAACGCTGCGATGATCACCATAAAGAAGGCAAACATGATCGCTTGGTTAAACCCGACCGCCATTGTAGGCAGGGCCAGCGGCAGTTCTACATTCATCAGCTTTTGCATGCGGGTGGCCCCCGCCATATCTGCGGCCTCGGTCATCTCAAGCGGGACGGTGCGCAGGCCCTCGATTGTATAGCGGGTTAGCGGCACCATCGCAAAGATGGTGATTGATCCCACGACCGCAGTCGCCGTGATGCCGAACAGCATGATGGCTGGGATCAGATAGATAAAGCTGGGAAAGGTCTGAGCTGTGTCACAGGCGATTAGTATTCTGCGCGACCACTTTTCCGACCGTGATGCCCAAACGCCAAGCGGGATGCCTATCAGCATGGCGATTGATACTGCGGCAAGCACCGAATACAATGTGATGATTGAGCGGTCCCACCAACCGGACAGGGCGACCAAGCCAAAGAAAACCCCAGCGATGATGCCTTCGCGGCGGCCCCCCAGCGAGATTGCAAATGCCACAATGATCAGGATCACCGCAGGTGTTGGAATAGACAACATAAAGTCGCGAAACGGGTTCAGCACCCAGACATTCAGGACATAGCGAATGCCGTATGTGACGCTTTGCACCCCATCAATGGCAAGGAAACCTTTGATGGCGCGGTCCAGTTCACGGCCTTGGCTGAAATCCTGTCCTCGTCCGATGCTGCCCACAAGGGGGATAACCTTGGAGAGCAGCGTAAACCCGACAAAGAGACACACGGCCAAAACCAATGTCTTGTGACGGTTAAGCCAAGATGTGCCTTTTTCAAAATGCACAGGTTGTTTGATGACCCATGCTTTGGACATACGATCAAGCGTCACAGCCAGCAGAACGATTGTGATGCCGATCTCAAACGAGCGGCCCAGTTTGAAGCTACCCATCATGGCAAGGAGTTTGGCGCCAAGGCCCGGCATGCCGATAAAGGCAGTCAAAACGACCATCGCCAGACAGAGCATGATGACCTGATTTACACCTACCAGAATGTCACTGCGTGCTGAGGGAAGATACACGTGGCGCAGCATCTGAAACCGTGAACAACCGGACATCTTTCCAGCTTCCACAACTTCGGGTGATACTTTTTGTAAGCCCAGTGTTGTCATCAGGATCATCGGTGGGATCGCATAGACGATTGTCGCCATGGCACCTGCTGTTGGTCCAACCTTAAAAAAGATCACGGCAGGCAAGAGGTAGGTAAAAAATGGCAAGGTTTGCAGAACGGAAAGGACGGGTTTGATAGCTTTGTTGATCCACTCATATTTCCATGCGGCAATCCCCCAAGATAGGCCGATGATAAATGCCAAAGGAGCCGCCACAACCAGAACCGACACTGTCTCCATTGCGATTTTCCACTGGCCAATCAAAGCGGTCCAAACAAATGTCCCTCCCGCAAGCGCGGCCAAACGCCATCCGCCAAGGTAGTAACCGATCACGGCAGCAACACCCGCCACAGCCGTCCACGGCATCGGGCCAAGGTTGGGCCAGCGGCGTTTGCCAAAGAAGATGTTACCTGACGCATCCAGCACGTTTTCCAATCCCGACGTCAGGAAACGTGTGAGTTTGAGCAACCCCAGATCATCTTTGATAAAGTTGAACACCACATCCAGCCATGCGGCGAAGGGAGGGATCATTGTTTCGGGTAGACGGTGCAACCA
The DNA here is from genome assembly GCF_014196805.1 of Sulfitobacter undariae. Lineage (GTDB taxonomy): Bacteria > Pseudomonadota > Alphaproteobacteria > Rhodobacterales > Rhodobacteraceae > Sulfitobacter > Sulfitobacter undariae. The sequence continues at coordinate 26,578 of NZ_JACIEI010000016.1, forward strand.
CGAAGGCAAAAGCGCAGCATATTGTAACATAGTCAGGACCACGGCACAGCCCAGAAACAGCAGTGCGGCACGGCTGCGGTTGAAGGGGTTGGCGGTCACGTAGGGCGCGTCAGCCATTACTGATCCCCCAATAGAATGTCCAAGGCTTCCGCCCGCGAAAAGGCGCCAATGGGCTTTCCTTTGCGGATGACCGGGATAAATTCGCGGGTGTCTTCGATCAACATGCGCGCCATTTTCTGAACGCTTAGCCCTGCATCGACAGGATCACCTTCGCCTGTTTGGCTCACCTCGGCCAAACCGCCCGCCCGTACAACACGCGACTTGTCCACGTCCTCGGTGAATTTGCGTACATATTCGGTGGCAGGTCTCAGGACGATTTTGTCGGGAGTGTCACATTGTTCAATCGCGCCGTCTTTCATGATGGCGATACGGTCAGCAAGGCGCAGCGCCTCGTCAAAGTCATGGGTGATGAACACAATAGTTTTATTCAGCATCTGCTGAAGGCGCAGGAATTCATCCTGCATTTCTTTGCGGATCAGCGGATCAAGCGCCGAGAAAGGTTCATCCAAGAACCAAATATCTGGCTCAATCGCCAAAGACCGCGCAATGCCCACACGTTGTTGCTGGCCACCAGACAGCTCACGCGGAAAGAAATCTTCGCGGCCTTCAAGGCCAACCAGCTTGATCACCTCTAACGCGCGTTCACGGCGCGTGTGTTTGTCTTGGCCGCGCATTTCAAGCGGAAAGGCGACGTTATCCAGAACCGAGCGGTGCGGCAGTAAGCCAAAAGATTGAAATACCATCCCCATCTTCGAGCGGCGCAAATCAATCAGGTCTTTTTCAGCGAGAGACATGATATCCTGACCCTCGACTTCAATTGTGCCTGCCGTGATCTCATGTAGACGCGAAAAACAGCGGACCAGCGTGGATTTGCCAGACCCAGATAGGCCCATGATCACCAGCATCTCGCCTTGGTGCACATCAAGGGAGACGTCTTTGACCCCCGCGATATAGCCGTCTTCGCGCATGTCATCAAAGGACCTGTCAGGTGGCGTTTTGGCCAGATATGCTTTGGGATCGGCCCCGAAAACTTTCCAAACATTTTTGCACGAGATGACAGGGATTTCAGATGACATGGTATTCCTCAGTATAAAAGACCCCGCCCGGCGCAGGGCCGGACGAGGGAAAGTCGATTTAATTTGGAGGGGTTATTTTACCCAAGAAGCCCAAACATCAGGGTTCGCTTCCAACCAGACTTCTGCTGCTTCTTCTGGTTCCAACTCGTCTACATCAACCAGCTTGGCCATTTCGGCGATCTGGGGGTTGGTGAAAGACACAGCTTGCAAGGTTGCAAAGGCCGCTGGCCATTTTTCTTCCATGCCCTCCCACGCTGCTTTTTTCAGGTAGCCAGTTGCGGGGTTACCGCAGTCATACAATGCGTCAGGGTTTGGACCAACCGCTGGATCGGTGTCACAGCCTTCTTCCCACTCGGGGAATTCAACAAATTCTCCGGGCCAGACGGCTTCGGCAAAATTGGGTGTCCAGTTAAACACGACGATTGGCTTTTTATCCGCTTCGGCAGCGCCAATTTCGGCCCATAAAGCAGCGGCAGATCCGGCGTTTACAACGGCAAAATTCATATCAAGGGCTTCAACACGTTCTTGACCATGCTTGAGCCAATCCACAGGCCCATCCAGATAACGGCCTTTTTCACCGGTCTCGGGCGTTGCGAAAAGTGCGGCGCATTCATTTAATGCTTCCCAAGATGGCAGGCCGGGGCAAGCGTCTTTTGTCCACATCGGGTACCACCAGTCTTCGCGTGTTACAGCGTCATGGTTACCCGCATCAACGATGCCGCCTTTTTCCATAGCTGCACGGTAAGACGCGCCAAACGCACCTTCCCAGACTTCAAGCTCCATGGTGACATCGCCGAGACGTACGGATTCATAAACCGCTTGGCTGTCTGTTGTGACGTACTCAACATTGGCACCCTGCGTTTCAAGGATCTGGCCTACAACGTTAGACATGACAATTTGGCTGGACCAATTGTGAATTGGAATAACAATCGGGTCGCTGCTGTCGGTGTTTGTGTCAGCAAAAGCTGCCAGAGGCGCAAGTGTCAAAATACCTGCGGTTAACGCTGTAGTCATAGTCTTCATAGTCAATTCCTATCTATTCACTCTGTTGCCAGAGTTTTCAGGCCCCAGTAGGGGGCGCCGGATTGGTTTGTGAGCCCCGCGCTGTAAAAGCGCGCACGGCTTTTGTTCCCTTTCGTGAGAAAGGGCGACGTGAGGCGTGACAAAGCAATGCCAAAGGCGATGCTTTATATGCCAGCAATCGATTTAAGTCGTGTGAAACGGTCACGCGTTAACGCAGTCCGTAAGTGCATTCCAGTGCTACGATGCTGAGGCTCAAAGGCGCTCGATCAATAGCGGCGGTTCATTACCATGGGGGCAATTACTTGCAACGACTGGGGCCATACATCTATCATTAACGCCTTGTCGTAAAGCGAAAATTTGCCGACGGGTCTTGTCAGGGCCATTTGATGACTGGCTGTGCTTAATAGTTGATCGATTGTCTTGCAAAATAAATCCCACCTAGGGTTGTGGCTGGTTGTTTTGTACAATGCATTCAGATCATGCGCTCGGGATCGCATCAGGGGAAATTATCTCTTTTGTTCGGAGTGGTTAGTCCGTCTACGCTATTCCTGCAAAAGCAAACGGGCCGCCCTGTATTCAGGACGGCCCGTAAAATTCAACCAAGGGTAGGGGCTTACATAAAGCCCAGTTCCAACCGTGCTTCATCAGACATCATATCCATGCCCCAAGGCGGCTCCCAAACCAGATCAACGTCGACCTGTTTAACACCTGCAATCGGTTCAACCGCGTCAGCAACCCAGCCGGGCATTTCGCCTGCCACGGGACAACCCGGCGCTGTCAGTGACATCTTGATCGCCACTTCATTCGCTTCGTTGATGTCAATGGTATAGATCAGGCCCAGCTCGTAAATGTTCACGGGGATTTCCGGATCATAAACCGAGCGGCAGGCCTCTACGATTTGCTCATAGAGGGGATGGTCGGTGCTGGAAGGGGCAATCAGCGGTGTGCCTTCCATAGGGGGGATCGAATTGGTCATCTGCGCCTCATCCTTATACTTGAGCTTTTATATATGGATTGGGGGCGCAGAGGTCCAGAGGGCGGATGCAATCAATCTGCATCTTGGTCTATGTGCTCTTTCGCGGGGCCGCCGCAAAAGAGCGTGGGGATTACGCGTCGCTGTCAGTACCGGTGATACCTGTACGGTGTAAAATGCCGCCAATTGCGCCGCCGATCAGCGGGGCCACAATGAACACCCATAGTTGCGACAGGGCTGTGCCGCCCACAAACAAGGCTGGCCCGATAGAGCGCGCAGGGTTGACCGAGGTGCCTGTGACGGTGATGCCCACAAGATGGATCATGGTTAGCGTAAAGCCGATGACCAGACCTGCCACCATAGGTGTGCCTTTTCCTGCGGTTACACCAAGGATCACCACGATGAAGACCGCTGTTGCGATGACTTCAAATAAAAACGCGGAAATCAGGAAGAATTCGCCACCATAATCTGCACCATAGCCGTTTTGCCCCATACCGTTGGACGCGATGTCATAGCCCCCTGCGGAATTACTGGCGAGAATGAAGATTGCACCAGCAGCGATGATGGCACCGATGGTTTGAAACAAGGCGTAGCCCATAAAATCTACAAATGTCATGCGGCCCGCAACCAATGCGCCCATAGAGACGGCGGGGTTCAGGTGCGCGCCAGATATCTGTCCTATGGAATAGGCCATGGCGATCACCGAGATGCCAAAGGCAAGGCTGATGCCGGTGATTGAAATTGAATCGGCGATGCCAATACCGCCACCCGCCAATACGGCTGATCCAACACCAAAGAAGACAAGGACAAAGGTACCGAAAGCCTCGGCTATATACTTACGCATTAATTCTCTCCCAGAGATATACTCGTTAACTATGGCGGGCGTCACATGCTTTTGGCATTAGACGATTCGCCACCTGTTTAGTCTGGGCGTAGAAAATGGCAGGTACCAAGGGAGAAAAGCGCCTCTGCTCCCCTCAGGTGGGCGTAAGGGGGCAGAGGCAGGGAACACTGGCGTTAGTTTTCGTTAATGTCGCGGGTCACAATCCGTGCGCCACTGGATTGGCTTTTGAACAGCAGTTTCAGGCCAATCCATGCAATCAGGGACAGGCCCGCAAACAGAGCGAGCAGCACGGATGTGTTGGAGATGATCCCTAATGCCACCAGCACCGCCATGACCGCAGCACCCAAGGCAAAGCCGAGAAACACCGAAGCAGGGACCATCAATTCAACCAGCGCAAGCACCAGCGCGGCACAAAGCCAAACCCACCAGATGTGTAACAAACTGTCCATCAGCCACGCCCTTTAAGCAGTTTGAAGGCATCTCCAAAGGCGGCTAATGCGTCGGCAGGCACTACAATGGTCTGGTTGCCTTGGCCGCTGCTCATTACACCCATGGCTTCGACTTGTTTCAGCGCGATCTGGTACTGGGCAGCTTCCATACCGTTTTCATTGATCGCGATGGCGACGGCCTGCGTTGCATAGGCTTCGGCATCGGCCAGAATGCGGCGTGCTTTGGCGGTTTGCTCGGAGGCATAAAGCTCGGCGTCGGCAGCAAGCTCAACAGCACGCTTTTTACCTTCTGCTTCGGTCACTTGCGCACGGCGGGCACGTTCTGCGTTCAACTGCTGCATCATCGCAGCGCGGGTGGCGGCATCTAGGTTCACATCCAGAATTTCAGCGCGGGTCACTTCGATGCCCCAGTTATCAACAGCATCTTCAACAAAGCTTTTGATGGTCGCAATCAACGCCGAGCGGTTGGCCTGTACTTCGTCCAAATCCATTTTGCCGATCTCGGCACGGACAATCCCCGCTACGGTAGTGGCAATAGCGCTGTCTACATTGCGGATACGGTAAACTGTCTTTTCCGGCTCGATGATACGGTAGAATACCGATGTATCGACCTGCACCAACACGTTGTCGCGGGTGATCGCGTCTTGCGATGCGATGGGCAGTTGGCGCTCCAGAATGGAAATCTCATGGGCAACTTTGTCAAAGAACGGGACAATCAGGTTGATGCCCGGCCCCAGTACCGCACGCAGACGGCCAAAGCGTTCAACAACATGCTGTTCGGATTGCGGGACAATTTTGACCCCTTTGAAAATAACAACAATCAGTACAACGGCTAATAAAACCCAGCCAAGGTTTTCCTGAAACAGTCCCAGCAGCTTATCTTCGATGTTCAACGCAACATTCCTCATTAATAATATACACTATATGTGGGGATAATTTGCGCTGATTGCAAGATAGCGCAAGCTGGGGTAGGCCAGCGCAACAGCAGCGGATGAGGCAAGCGATGACCGGAATTTCATATCAGATTGACGCGACAGACGGGCGCGCGCGCACCGGACAGATCAACACCCCGCGTGGCGAAATCCGTACACCTGCCTTTATGCCAGTTGGCACCGCCGCCACCGTCAAGGCGATGATGCCGTCTTCCGTACGCGAAACAGGGGCGGATATTTTGTTGGGGAATACATATCACCTGATGCTGCGCCCCACAGCCGAGCGCATAGCCAGTTTGGGCGGCCTGCACAAATTCATGAACTGGGACCGCCCAATCCTGACGGACTCAGGTGGGTTCCAAGTGATGAGCCTTGCCAATCTGCGCAAGCTGACCGAGCGCGGTGTGACCTTCAAAAGCCACATCGACGGCAGCAAACACGAGATCACGCCAGAGCGGTCGATGGAGATTCAAAAGCTCCTCGGCTCGGACATCGTCATGTGTTTTGATGAATGTCCCGCGTTGCCCGCTGATCGAGACAGGATCGCCTCCAGTATGGAGATGTCGATGCGGTGGGCCAAACGCTCCAAAGACGCCTTCGGGGATCGGCCCGGTCATGCGCTGTTTGGCATCCAGCAAGGCGGGCTTGAGCAAGATCTGCGCCAGCAAAGCGCCGAGGCGCTGCGCGAGATCGGGTTTGACGGTTATGCTGTTGGCGGTCTGGCTGTGGGCGAGGGGCAACAGGCGATGTTCGACTGCCTAGATTACGCGCCTGAACAATTGCCACAGGATAAACCACGTTATCTGATGGGCGTGGGCAAACCTGATGACATTGTTGGCGCCGTGGCGCGTGGCATTGATATGATGGATTGCGTGTTGCCTTCGCGTTCGGGCCGCACGGGGCAGGTGTTCACGCGCAAAGGTGTGCTGAACATCAAAAACGCCCGCCACGCTGATGATCCGCGCCCGCTGGACGAAGATTGCGGTTGCCCAGCCTGCCAGAACTATTCGCGTGCCTATCTGCACCATGTGTTCCGCTCGCAAGAGATGATCAGTTCCATGCTGCTTACGTGGCATAATCTGCGTTACTATCAGGACATCATGGCAGGCATGCGCGAGGCGATTGCAGCGGGGAGGTTTACTGCGTGGCAGTCCGATTTCCATTCAAACCGCGAACAGGGCGATATTGATCCGCTTTAGGTCTGATAGGTGACTGAATAGCCGAACTGCACGCTGGCCTTCGGGGCCAGTGTGATGCTGTTGGGGCGCTGCGCGATTTGTGGGCCGTCGCCGACATAAGACGCGGTGCCATGCCATGGCTCAACGCATAAAAACGGCGCACCCGTTGGACGCCAAAGCGCCAGATCAGGCAGGTTGTGGAATTCAAACGCCAAGGCAGGGCCGTTGCGTGGCCCATAGCGTAGAGCATCTGTGGCATTGGGGAATACCAATGCGCCTTTGGTGAACAAATCCTCTTTGATTTCCAGATCACCCTCCACAAAGGGGCCAGAAACGGGATCAGGGCGCAACAGCCCATCGTCCAAGCCGCGCATGTCAGGGCTGCCACCAGCTGCAAGCGTCACGTGATGGGCTGCGCCTTGTGTATGGGATAAAGGCCAGCAGAACGCGGGGTGAAAGCCGAAACCAAAGGGCATGGGCTGGCTGTCTTCGTTGGTCACCTCAGCGGTGACATGTAGGGTCGCGCCATCCAGACGGTGGGTGATGCGTAGGGCAAATGCAAAAGGATAGGCGTCGCGGCTCTCGGCGGTGTCTTTCAGAACGTGGCGACACATCGTGTCAGTGTGTTCTTCTGGCGTGAAAACACTGCGCCGCGCAAACCCGTGTTGCGCCATGGTGCTGCTATGAGCGCCCACTGCCACCGTGTCATCCACTGCACGTCCGACAATCGGGAACAGTACAGGCGCACGTCCCGTCCAATAAGTGCCATCCCCATGCCACAACAGATCATCACCAGCATTGGTGCGCAGATATTGCATTTCAGCGCCCAGCGGGGCCACCGCAAGGGACAGCGCGTTACTGCGTAATTCTATCTGGCTCGACGTCATGGCGTTCCCTTTCTTGGCCGACTCAGGTCTGAAGCCTATGTTTGTTCATAGGCGTTCATCGTCAAGAGCTCATACTCTGCTACAATCTCGTCACCCTGATTGGTCACAGTGACATGCCAGCGCACTTGACCATACTCATCCGTACGGGGGGTCTTTTTCTTGACCGTAAGGCGGACCTTGATCTCATCATCGGGCGAGACAGGTTTCATGAAGCTCAGGCTGCCAAGGCCGGTATTGGCCAGCACCGGACCTGGATCAGGCTGCACAAACAGACCCGCTGCAAAGCTGAGCAGCAGATAGCCATGCGCCACACGGCCGGGGAAGAAAGGGTTGGCCTTGGCGGCTTCCTCATCCATGTGGCCATAGAAAGTATCACCTGTGAAATGCGCAAATGTTTCAATGTCTTGCAGCGTGACCTTGCGCGAAGCTGTGTACAGGGTCTCACCCAGAACCAACTCGTGATATGTTTTTGTGAACGGGTGCGGGCCACCTGTATGCTCTGCCGCACCGGGGACCCATTGCTCGCCAATCGCGGTAAGGATGTCGGGGCTGCCTTGCACGGCAGTCCGCTGCATATAATGCATGACACCGCGCACACCGCCCAGTTCTTCGCCGCCGCCCGCACGGCCCGGACCGCCGTGGATCATATGCGGTATCGGTGCGCCGTGGCCCGTGGATTCGGCCATGCTATCGGCGTTGTTGAAATACAGCCGCCCGTGCCACGCCGCAGCGCCCAGCACCATTTGCCGCGCCAGATCACCGTCGCGGGTGATGACAGAGGCCACCAATGATCCTTTGCCACGGTTCAACAGCGCAATTGCATGATCCGTATCGCGGTAAGGCATGACGGTGCTGACGGGGCCAAAGGCCTCGGTGTCATGCACATGGGTGGCCGTATCAGGATCGGCGCAATGGAACAGCATGGGCGGCAGGAACGCGCCTTTGGTCGCATCTGCACCTTGCACCTCGAAGTTATCAGGGTCGCCGTAAACAGGCTCTGCCTGAGTGGCCAGCAGGGCGGCTTTCTCAAGCACATCATCACGTTGCGACTGGCTGACCAGCGCGCCCATGCGCGTGTCTTTGTCACGCGGATCGCCGATGGTGGTTTTCGCCAGTTTGGCCGAAAGCGCCGCAATCACTGCATCCACATGCGCCGCAGGGGCGATGATGCGGCGGATGGCGGTGCATTTCTGGCCCGCTTTGGTGGTCATCTCGCGGTGGGCTTCTTTGATAAACAGATCAAACTCTGCCGTGCCGGGACTGGCATCGGCACCTAGTACCGAGGCGTTCAGGCTGTCTTGCTCAGCCACGAAGTGCACGGCATTTTCCAGCAGATGCGGTGTGGCGCGCAGCATCAGGGCGGTTTTCGCTGATCCTGTAAAACTAACCACATCTTGCGCGTCGGTGTGCAGCAATAAATCACCCACACCGCCAGAGATGAGTTGCAATGCACCCTCAGGCAGAATGCCGCTGTCCAGCATCAGCTTCACACATAGATGGGTGACATAGCAACTGGCAGTGGCGGGTTTCACGATGCTGGGCACCCCCGCAAGGAAGGTCGGTGCGAATTTCTCGAGCATGCCCCAGACAGGGAAGTTGTAGGCATTGATATGGATGCCGACCCCTTGGCGCGGCACACAAACATGCTGTCCTTGAAAGCTGCCTGTGCGGCCCAATTGCTCCAATTCACCGTCCAGATAAATCTGTGCGTCAGGCATTTCGCGACGGCCTTTGGCAGCATAGACAAACATCGTGCCGATCCCGCCGTCGATGTCAAAGGCGTGGTCGGATTGCGTGGCACCCGTGTGGAAAGACAGATCATACAATTGCTGTTTGTGCTTGGTCAGATGCAGCGCCAGCGCCTTGAGCATACGGGCGCGGTCATGGAAGGTCAGCTTGCGCAGGTTCGGGCCACCCACATCACGGGCATAGGCGTGCATGCTGCCCACATCCAGATTGGCATTGCCCGCCTGTGCGATGATGTCGCCAGAGATGGCACAGGCGATAGGGCGGGCGGAACTGTCAGGGGCCACCCAAGAACCCGCAGCGAAAGAAGAGATATCCAGTTTGGTCATCGGGGGTTTCCTATAGTTTGGGGGCGTGAAGGTTGAGTGCACAGAGCACATCGCTGGCGGATTGCACCCATTGATTGCGCAGGGCGTCATTGCTGCTGTTACGCAGCCCGAACTTGCGCAGCCGTGTATCGCGATCCTGTGTGCCTGTGCCAAAGCTGGCGGCAACACGTGGCCACCAGTAATCCACACTGGACTGAAGCGATGCGCCGTTCTCTACCAACGTGGCCAAACCTTCGCGTGCCAGATCTGTGTGGGTTTGCTCGACGGGTTCTACCTCGCGGAAGGTTTCGGCCAGAGGTAGATAAGACAAATTGCGATAGTCTTGGAGCAAAACACCCACCGCCAGCCCCATCAGAAGGTTCATCACCACCGCATCTTCCCAACCGTCAAAAGGCGCATTGAACACTGGCAGGCGCATGTCCTCATAGCTGCGCTTGGCGTTAAGCAAGGCATCGCGGGGCAGGCGGTCTGCCCAAGGGTGGCTGTTGGCATACCGGTCGGTATCAGTGCCAAAATCGGCCATTACCCGCAAAATACGTTCAGCGGTTTGATTTTTCTCCAACACGATCCGCGCCGAGGCAATGCGTTGCGTCACCCCAGGTGCTGCATTGATCAGACCCGCAAACCCGGCAGCCCCCGCCAATTCACTGTCCACAAAAATCGCCATCATGCGCAGCACTTCGGCACGGTAGCGCGGCGGTACATTGTCAGGTGAGGTCAGCTTACCACCAGAGGCAAGGTAATCCTCGATGGGCATCGGGGTGTCATCATTGGTCATAGTCAAAAACCACCTTGTCACTGAGAGGATAACATTGACAGGTCAGAACATAGCCTGCTGCAACTTCGTAATCTTCAATCGCGTGGTTGGTGCGCATTTCCACTTCGCCCTCAGTCACTTTGGCACGACAGGTCGAGCAGACGCCCGCTTTGCACGCATAAGGCGCATCCATTGAATTGGCCAAGGCGGCTTCTAACAGGCTTTGATCGCGCGGCATGACAAAACTGCGGGTGGCACCGTCCATGGTCACGGTTGCTGATGTGGTGCCGCCTGTTTGTGCGGCAGCGGTGGATACCGCAGGCTTTTTCGCACGCCCCGTTTGGGCCGAAGCAAACAGTTCGAATTTGATCTGTTCATCGCTAAGCCCATGGGCGCGCAGTGCGGCAGCAATGCCCAGCATCATCGGTTCTGGTCCACAGATGAACGCGGTGTCCACCGAGGCAATATCAATCCAGCGGCTGAACAACTGCGCGCATTTCTCCTCATCCACACGGCCAGTGAATAGATCAATGTCCTGTGCATCGGCTTCCAGCACATGGATCACGTTAACGCGGCCCATGTAGGTGTTTTTCAGGTCCTCCAATTCATCGCGGAACATGATCGTGCTTACGGCGCGGTTGGCATAGACAAGGGTGAAACGCGACTGTGGTTCACGCGTTAGGACCGAGCGTAGGATCGACAGCACAGGCGTGATACCCGATCCCCCCGCAAAGCCCAGATAATGGCGCTGTGCCTCTGCATTCAACGCTGTGTGGAAACGGCCTTGGGGGGGCATGGCCTCAACCGTGTCGCCGACTTGCAAACTCTCATTCGCCCAAGTTGAAAACGTGCCGCCGTCCACGCGTTTGATGCCCACCTGTAAGATACCATCGTCCAGCCCCGCACAGATGGAATAGCTGCGGCGCAGTTCTTCACCGTCGAATTCATGGCGCAGGGTTAGATATTGCCCCTGCTGAAAGGCGAAATCCTCGCCCTCTGGGGCGGCAAGGCTCAGCACCACAGCATCGCGGATGGTCTTGTGGATATGAGTGACGGTCAGGGGGTGAAAACGGGCCATAGCAACCTCAGATACATTTGAAATAGTCGAAAGGCTCAAGGCAGCTCAGACAGCGCCAATGGGCCTTGCAGGGGGTTGAGCCGAACTGGCTCACGCGTTGCAAATCGGTGGAGGCGCAACGCGGACAACGGGACGGGCCGCCAGCGGGCGAGGGCGGTGATATACCGTAAGCCTCAAGCTTGGACGCGCCTTTGGCACTGAGCCAATCGGTAGTCCACGGGGGGGAAAGTTGCCGCTTCAAGCGGATGTTGTCCAAGCCGTGTGCGCGCAGGGCCGTTTCCACATCCAGATTGATGATGCTGGTGGCAGGACAGCCAGAATAGGTTGGGGTAATCGCCACTTCCAGCACGTCACCATCCCAAACTACATCGCGGATGATCCCCAAATCGACCACCGAAATAACGGGAATTTCGGGGTCGGGCACCTCGCCCAGCCACTCCCATATGGTCGCGAGGTCGGGTTTCACCAGACCGCACCGGGGTAGGCGCGTTGAAGCCACTGCATCTGCGTGAGCATATGGCCCAAATGTTCGGTGTGACGTGCGCCTGTGCGACCGCCTTTATGGGCGAAGTTATCCTCAGGGATGTTTAAGGTAGCGAGGGACAAAGTATCGCGCACGCGGAGGTCCCATGCATCCCGCAAGGTGGCGGGATCAGGGGCGATACCACTGGCAGCCATCTGCGCATCCACATCATCGCTCTCGAACATTTCGCCTGCATAGGGCCATAGTAGGTCCAGTGCGTTTTGCATTTTGGCATGGCTCACGTCGGTGCCATCGCCCAAGGCAATAACCGTCTCGGCCGAGCGGTCAAGATGATAGGTGGCTTCCTTAACAGACTTTGCTGCGATCTCGGCGATACGCGGATCACTGGACCGGCTGAGCGCGGTCAGTTGGGCATGGTGATAAGCGTCAAACAGGAACTGACGCATTATCGTATGGCCGAAGTCGATATTAGGGCGTTCCACCATCAGGATGTTGCGGAAATCCCAAACGTCACGCAGCATGGCCAGATCATCGGCACTGCGGTCAGCGCCCTCAACCTCGGCGGCGTAGCCCAGCCACATTTGCGTCTGGCCGATCAGGTCCAGCGCGGTATTGGCAAGTGCGATGTCTTCTTCCAGCGCAGGGGCTTTGCCGCACCACTCGGATATACGGTGGCCCAAGACCAGCGTGTTATCCCCAAAACGCAGGAGGCATTGAAACAGGGAAGCATTGTCCATCACATGTGGCCTACTTCTTCGGGGACATCAAAGAATGTCGGGTGGCGGTAGACCTTGTCATTGGACGGATCATACAGCGCTTCTTTTTCGCCGGGGGCAGAGGCGTGAATGGCTTCGGCTTCAACGACCCAGATGCTCACGCCTTCATTACGGCGGGTGTAGACATCACGTGCGTTTTTGATTGCCATTTCAGCGTCTGGCGCATGCAGTGATCCAACATGGCGGTGCGAAAGGCCGTGCTGGCCCCGAATGAAGACCTCGAACAGCGGCCATTCGCCGGTACGTTTAGGGGCGGCTTTTTCAGGAGTGTTCATTCTGCGGCTACCTTTGCTGTGCGTTTCTTGGCGGCGTGGGCCAACATGCCTTCGCGAACCCACGCACCATCATCCCAGGCTTGTTTGCGGGTTTCCAAACGGTCGTGGTTACACGGGCCGTTGCCTGCCAAGACGTCATAGAATTCGGTCCAGTCCGGTTCGGCGAAATCATAACCACCTTTTTCGTCGTTCCATTTGATGGTTTCATCTGGAACGGTCAGCCCGAGGTATTCAGCCTGTGGAACGGTCTGGTCCACGAATTTCTGGCGCAGTTCGTCATTGGTGTTCATCTTGATTTTCCACGCCATGCTTTGCGCGGAATGCACGCTTTCGGCATCCGAAGGGCCGAACATCATCAAAGAGGGATACCAGAAACGGTTCAACGCATCCTGCGCCATGCGTTTTTGTGCCTCTGATCCGGCGCACATCTTCATCATGATGTCGAAGCCTTGGCGCTGGTGAAAGGATTCCTCTTTGCAAATCCGCACCATAGCGCGGGCATATGGGCCATAAGACGTGCGCTGTAGCGGTACTTGGTTCATGATGGCAGCGCCATCGACCAGCCAGCCAACAGCGCCCATATCGGCCCATGTTAGTGTGGGATAGTTGAAGATGGAGGAGTATTTCATCCGCCCTTCATTCAGCGCCTCAAACATTTCATCGCGGGTGATGCCCAGTGTTTCTGCGGCGCAATAGAGGTAGAGGCCATGACCTGCTTCATCTTGCACTTTGGCCAGCAGGATCGCCTTGCGTTCCAGCGTGGGCGCGCGGGTGATCCAATTGCCTTCGGGCAGTTGGCCTATGATTTCGGAGTGGGCGTGCTGGCCGATCTGGCGGATCAGGTTTTTGCGGTAGCCGGCGGGCATCCAGTCTTTCGGCTCGATCTTGCCGCCGGCGTCGATACGCTCCTGAAAGGCCCGCTCAGTGGGGTCCATTTCATCAAGGGATTTGACGCCCTTGCCTGTGGATTGGATCATCTGTGCATACATGTTTAAAATCCTTTCAGGAGGTGAGGTTGGGCGCGCTTTAGACGCGTTCGAGGATCAGGGCCACGCCTTGGCCCACGCCGACACACATGGTGCACAGCGCATAACGCCCGCCAGTGCGCTGCAACTGATAGGCTGCAGTCAGCACCAAACGTGAACCGGACATGCCCAGCGGGTGACCGATGGCAATGGCACCGCCATTTGCGTTCACATGCGGCGCGTCATCGGCGACGCCCAATGCACGCAGGGTCGCGATACCTTGGGAGGCGAAAGCTTCGTTAAGTTCGATCACATCCATCTGGTCGATGGTCAAACCCGCCCGCGCCAGCACTTTTTCGGCGGCAGGAATAGGGCCAATGCCCATCACACGGGGCGCAACACCTGCCGCAGACATGGCCACAACACGCGCCATTGGTTTCAACCCATGTTTTGCGGCAGCTTCCTCGGAGGCGATCAGCATCGCGGCAGCGCCGTCGTTGACGCCTGATGCGTTGCCCGCCGTGACCGTTTTATCCGTGCCATTGATGCCGCGCAGTTTGGCCAATTGGGCCGCTTCGGTCTGGGGGCGCGGGTGCTCATCACGGTCCACAACCAACGCGTCGCCTTTGCGCTGTGGAATGGTAACTGGCACGATCTCTTGTGCAAAGACACCGGCGGCATCTGCTGCTGCCCACCGCTGCTGCGAGCGCAGGGCGAATGCGTCTTGGTCTTCACGGCTGACGCCGTGATCTTCGGCCACGTTATCGGCGGTCTCTGGCATCGAATCAACGCCGTATTGCGCTTTCATCTTGGGGTTTACGAAACGCCAGCCAATGGTTGTGTCATAGACAGCGTTATTGCGGCCAAAGGCGGTTTCAGATTTCGGCATCACAAAAGGTGCGCGGCTCATGCTCTCGACACCGCCTGCGATGGCCAGATCCATGTCGCCTGCGCGAATGGCACGGGCCGCTTGGCCCACTGCGTCCAAACCCGAGGCACACAGGCGGTTCACGGTGATTCCGGGAACATCCACAGGCAGACCCGCCAGCAGCGCAGCCATACGTGCGACATTGCGGTTGTCTTCGCCTGCTTGGTTGGCGCAGCCCATGACGACGTCGTCAATGGCGGTCCAGTCTACATTGGGGTTGCGGGCCATAAGGGCGGCCAGTGGGGCAGCAGCAAGGTCGTCCGTGCGGACAGAGGATAGAGCGCCGCCGTAGCGCCCGATTGGTGTACGGATTGCGTCGCAAATAAAAGCATTGGCCATGTGTGATTTTCTCCCTGATCATACATTCCATAGAGTATGCTGCACAAACCCTGTGATCAAGTTACGCGTTACACAAATCAAGTCAAGTATTAGTTTGGTGTAACGCATTGATGGCATCACAGGTCAAAAATCTGTTACAAACACCGCATTCTATAGTTGCCGCGGCCTTGCGATCCAGCCATGTTAGGGAAAACGCCCTCGCAAATGGGGGCAGCCCATTGAAACAGGCGGGTAGGGTGCACAAGTAACCTATCCATAAGGAGCCGGCCCAAACGTTGCCTCATTGAGGGACTAAAGCTGGTTTGCCAAGATAAGGAAAAGAGCATGCAAGAGCCTCTGAACGCGAGCTATCCGGTATTGCCGTTGCGCGATATCGTCGTCTTCCCCCACATGATTGTGCCGCTTTTTGTCGGTCGTGACAAATCCGTGCGCGCCCTCGAAGAAGTTATGGCCGACGACAAGCAAATCCTGCTGTCCAGCCAAGTAGACCCGGGCGTTGATGATCCTGACAGCGATGGCATCTTTAAATCGGGTGTGTTGGCGAATGTCCTGCAACTGCTGAAACTTCCAGACGGCACTGTTAAAGTACTGGTCGAGGGACAGGCGCGGGTGCGCATCACTGAATACCTTGAGAACGACAGCTTCTTTGAAGCGCGTGCCGAGTATCTGACAGAAACAGCAGGCGATGTTGCCACCACCGAAGCATTGCTGCGCAATGTTGGTGATGAATTTGCACGTTATGCAAAGGTTAAGAAGAACGTTCCCGAAGAAGCGCTGACAGCTGTTAGCGACGCGTCTGATCCTGCCCGCATCGCGGATTTGATCGCGGGCCATTTGGGTATCGAAGTTGAGCAAAAGCAAGACCTGCTGGAAACGCTGGTTGTCTCTGACCGTCTTGAGAAAATCTATGGCCTGATGCAGGGCGAACTGTCTGTGTTGCAGGTTGAGAAAAAGATCAAAACCCGTGTGAAATCGCAGATGGAGAAAACTCAGCGCGAATATTATCTGAATGAGCAAATGAAAGCCATTCAGAACGAATTGGGTGATGGCGAAGACGGTAAAAACGAAGTTGTTGAGCTGGAAGAGCGCGTCGCCGCCACCAAGCTGAGCAAGGAAGCGCGCGAAAAAGCGGATGCGGAGATCAAAAAGCTCAAGAACATGAGCCCGATGTCTGCTGAGGCGACGGTTGTGCGTAACTACCTTGACTGGATGTTGTCCATCCCGTGGGGTGTGAAGTCGCGTGTGAAGAAGGATCTGGCAAAAGCCGAGGCTGTTTTAGATGCGGATCACTATGGCCTCGAAAAGGTCAAAGAGCGCATTGTTGAATACCTCGCGGTGCAGCAGCGGTCCTCCAAGCTGAAAGGCCCGATCATGTGTTTGGTTGGCCCTCCCGGTGTGGGTAAAACATCGCTTGGTAAATCTGTGGCCAAAGCAACGGGCCGCGAATTCATCCGCATCTCCCTTGGGGGGGTACGTGACGAGTCCGAGATCCGTGGCCACCGTCGGACTTACATTGGCTCTATGCCCGGTAAGATTATTCAAGCGCTGAAAAAGGCGAAAACCACCAATCCGCTGATCTTGCTTGATGAAATCGACAAGATGGGTCAGGATTTCCGTGGCGATCCTGCATCTGCAATGCTTGAGGTGCTTGATCCGGAACAAAACGGCACATTTGTCGATCACTACCTCGAGGTCGAATATGACTTGAGTAACGTGATGTTCTTGACCACATCGAACAGCTATAATATGCCCGGCCCCTTACTGGACCGGATGGAGATCATTCCGCTTTCGGGTTATACCGAGGACGAAAAGCGCGAGATCGCTAAACAGCATCTGGTGGCCAAGCAGATTAAAAACCACGGTCTGAAAGCCAAAGAATTCTCGATTGAGGATTCCGCGCTGACTGGCATGATCCGCTATTACACACGTGAAGCGGGGGTGCGGAACCTTGAGCGCGAGATCGCCAAAGTGGCACGTAAGTCACTGACCAAGATCGTGCGCAAGGAAGTGGATAGCGTTACCGTCACGGGGGATAACCTTGACGAGTTCCTTGGCGTGCAAAAACACCGCTATGGTCTGGCCGAAAAAGAAGACCAGATTGGTGTTGTGACAGGGCTGGCTTATACCTCGGTTGGGGGTGAGTTGCTGCACATCGAGGCGCTGCGTTTGCCGGGCAAGGGCCGCATGAAAACGACAGGTAAGCTGGGTGATGTGATGAAAGAATCCATCGACGCGGCCAGCTCCTATGTGCGCTCGATCAGCCCGTCTATCGGGGTGAAGCCACCGGTGTTCGATACCATCGACATCCACGTGCACGTTCCCGATGGCGCAACGCCCAAAGATGGCCCGTCTGCCGGTTTGGCTATGGTGACATCCATCGTGTCTGTGCTGACCAAGATTCCGGTCCGCAAAGACATCGCCATGACGGGTGAGGTTTCGCTGCGCGGTAACGCCATGCCCATCGGTGGGTTGAAGGAAAAGCTGTTGGCGGCCTTGCGTGGGGGGATCAAAACGGTGCTGATCCCGCAGGATAATGAAAAAGA
Source organism: Sulfitobacter undariae (assembly GCF_014196805.1). Taxonomy (GTDB): domain Bacteria; phylum Pseudomonadota; class Alphaproteobacteria; order Rhodobacterales; family Rhodobacteraceae; genus Sulfitobacter; species Sulfitobacter undariae. Next base: position 44,220 of record NZ_JACIEI010000016.1, read on the forward strand.
CCTGCCTGACATCCCTGACAACGTCAAAGAAGGTCTGACCATTATTCCTGTAAGCCATGTGTCAGAAGTGTTGGAACATGCACTGGTTTCAAAACCGGTTGCCGTTGAGTGGGACGAAGCCGCAGAGGAAGCCGCCGCCGCAGCTGCGCTGGCTGCCAGAACTGGTTCCCGTGATGCTGCAACGACGCATTAACGGGCTGACCCCTTAAAACCTATCAGCGCCCTGCACAATTTGCGGGGCGCTTTACGTTTGTAAGGTGTCTGTTCTCGTGGCGTTTCGCGGGAAGGTAGAAAATGCCGTGATATGTTACGGTTTATCCCTTTTATTATTGGCATAACTGGAATTTTCTGCGCTGTTCTGGTATAGATTACACCATATAATAAACTAACTGAGCATCAGAGCGGGAATAGGTCATGACTACAGCAGTAAAAACACCAGCAAAAGCGCCTGCCAAGGCGGCAGCAAAAACTCCAATCAAAGTGGCGGCAAAAGCACCTGCCAAAGCGACACCTAAAACAACCACCATAGTCAGCAGCACAGAGGCTGCCATCAAACCTACAGCTTCGGCGCCGACCGCCAAGCTTCCGACTGCCGCCATTACCACGCCGACAGTTGCCAGTGCGATTGATCCGATTTTGGGCAATGAATTGCGCAAAAAAGAACTGTTCGATCTGGTTGTGGACCGGTCAGGTATGAAAAAGAAAGACGTGAAGCCCATTGTTGAAGCAATGCTCGCCGTCTTGGGGGATGCGTTTGCTGAACAGCGCGAGATGGACCTGCAACCGCTGGGTAAATTGAAAATTCAACGTAGCAAAGAACTTGCTGACGGGCAGATGACCATCCTGAAATTGCGTCAGAAAACAGCACGTATGAACGCGGCCATTGATACCGGTTTGTCAAATCCGATTGATCCAGAGCTATAATCCCGGCGGCTGAAACCTGAATTATTGCATTACGCCTCCCAATAAATGGCCGGGCGTAATCGCTATACCAATGGCGCGGGCAGCGCAGATCAATCTCGTTGCGGATGTCATGCATTTAAATCTATTACCTCTGCCCACTTCCGCCTTTCTGAATGATGCCCTAGGTTGATTGAACCTCTGCTTGTCTATGCAAGTGTCAGTTTTGAAAGTGAAAACCTTCCTATGCCTCATTACCCAGAGCTTTACATCCTGCGCCATGGTGAGACGGAATGGAACGCCCAAGGCCGTATGCAGGGAGCGTTGAACTCTCCGTTGACACAAAAAGGCAGGGAGCAGGCGATGCGGCAGGGCGAAATCCTGTCGGGCATAGACTTGACGGGATTTGACATCATTACCAGCCCCCAAGGACGGGCGTTTGAGACAGCCGCGATCGCTTTGGCGCGGCAGGTGGATCATTTGCATACGGACACACGTTTACGCGAAATCGGTGTGGGAACTTGGGCCGGCAAACTACGCCGAGACTTAGCTGAGGGCAGGGATGTTGTTGAGGGGCCAGACGGCGCGCTTGAACTTTATGAGCACGCACCAGAAGGTGAAGGCTTTGCCGCGCTGGAACTGCGCTGTGCTGAATTTTTGGAATCACTTACACGCCCATCAGTCTTGGTCACTCATGGCATAACATCCCGTATGTTCCGTGTTCTTGCTACGGGAAATAAGGGCGAAAACCTTGTAAATATTGGGGGCGGACAGGGGGTCGTCTTTCATTTGAAAAAAACCGTACAAAAACGTTTAGATTGAGGTTGCGCTCCCTAATTACATTGTCTAAACCCCAACTTATCGGGTCGTTAGCTCAGTTGGTAGAGCGCTTCGTTTACACCGAAGATGTCGGGAGTTCGAGTCTCTCACGACCCACCATTTCTCCTTAGGGAGAGAGAAATATATGCGCGGTTGTAGCTCAGTTGGTTAGAGTATCGGCCTGTCACGCCGAGGGTCGCGGGTTCGAGTCCCGTCAACCGCGCCACTTTCTCATTTAGTCCCCAGATATCAAATTCATGATGCCACTGGGTGACTTGAGACGATTTAAATCCAGTTGTCTAACCAGCCCAACATGAGCCGTATTCGATGCATGACGTGCCGATTATAGGCATGTGCGGCGCAGGTGTCTGATGCAGGGTGGTTTTGCTGCTGCCTCGTTGTGGTCCCCTTTGTGCATGATCGGAAACCTAATCTCCAATAGGGTCCTTGTTCACTGTGACAACGCGCGTGTTGGCAGGTCTGGTGTCTTGACGGGGCAGTGCCCCTGATAAACACATATCCAACCGGCAATCGCCGCCTTTGCAACTGAACGCTTGTTAGCGTCCCGACTGGACTATTGTTATGAAAAAATATGCCCTTACAGTTACTTGTCCTTCAAAGCGCGGGATCGTGGCTGCGATTGCGAACTACCTTGCGGATACGGATTGCAACATCACGGACAGCGCCCAGTTCGACGACAAAGAGACCGCTAATTTCTTTATGCGGGTCAGCTTTGAAAGCGAAGGGGATGCGGAGCTGGCGGATGTGGAAAAAGGCTTTGCCGATGTGGCGGGGGCCTTTGGGATGGAATATGAATTCCACGACGAAGCGCAGAAGATGAAAGTGGTGATCATGGTGTCGCGGTTCGGGCATTGCCTGAACGATCTGCTGTACCGCTGGCGCATCGGGGCGCTGCCGATTGATATCGTCGGGGTGGTTTCAAATCACATGGATTATCAAAAGGTTGTGGTCAATAACGACATCCCGTTCCATTGCATCAAGGTCACCCCAGAGAACAAACCAGAGGCCGAAGCACGCATTATGGCGGTGGTCGAAGAGGCGGGGGCGGACCTGATTGTGCTGGCGCGGTATATGCAGATTTTGTCGGATGAGATGTGCCAGAAGATGTCAGGGCGCATCATCAACATCCACCACTCGTTCTTGCCCAGCTTTAAGGGGGCAAACCCTTATAAACAGGCGTTTCAACGCGGTGTGAAGCTGATCGGGGCGACGTCGCATTATGTGACGGCTGATCTGGATGAAGGCCCGATCATTGAACAAGACACCGTGCGGGTGACACATGCGCAATCTGCCAATGATTACGTGTCCTTAGGCCGCGATGTAGAGAGCCAAGTCCTGGCCCGCGCCATCCACGCGCATATCCATCGCCGGGTGTTTTTGAACGGCAATAAGACCGTCGTTTTCCCCGCGTCGCCCGGATCATATGCATCGGAACGGATGGGGTAATCTGACCCTGACAAAGTGTTGCGCGGCGGGGGATTTTGGATTTCCCGAGAATCGTCGCCGTGCAGCGGGTTAACGTGCTGAAATCTGGGCGTTTTGGGGCGGTGCTCTGCGTACATTTCCCGTGCACAACGCGTACACCCCCTGTGCACCGATTTGGCCGGTAACAGGGCGTGCGGTGTTGTTGCGTTAGCGTTTGTACTTGCGCAACATTTCCATTGAGCGTGCGATCAGGTCTGCGGCCCAGATGTGGCCTTGTTCACTCCAACTGCTGGCGACGATCATGATAGCCTCGCGGTTGGCGGAAATGAATTTTAGGGCGGTCACGGCTTCCTCAGTCAAGAGAGACATTGCTACTGCTTTTGAGAGTTTTGATATCCCAACAAGAAGCATATTTTTGACATAAGATATACGATAGCCTGCTGTCCGCCCTTCATCGGGTGCGTTCACAGCGGTCTGGCCAAAATGTGCCGCGCGTTCAGTGAGCAACGGACTGTCAATTAAGGCTTGAGCCATCGTGCGTTCGCTATTTACTACCGCCTCATCACGCTTCTGCTGGGCGTATTGCAGGTTTCTTGCCTCAAACAGCTCTACGTCAGGATTTCCGAGGGTGAGTGGCGGACCCAGACGGGTGACTTTACGCAGGGTATCCAGACAGTCTTGATCCAGCGGATCATGTCGCTGGGCGTTGCCTGCAACCAGATCGGTCAGTGTTGCGATTTCGATGTGGATGTCGAGCAGGTCTGCGTCCTCGAAGCTGCCGCTGAATATGTCATTCAGGGCATTGGCGGGGGCTGACAGCTCGGGATATCGATTGCCAAGGCGGGCGAGGTCAGAGACCGCTGCGCGAAGGCGTTCGAACATGCGTGCTTTGAGGGGATCATCATGATCGCTTTGATCCAGCGGGACGTGTTCGAGGTCCAGCTTGCCATCATCAGTGATCTGAACCCTTGGGCCTGTGTCTGGTTCGGGGGCTTTGGGGGATTTTTTCACATCCCACGGCAGCGGATCGGGGTAGGGCGGGATGCTGCGCAGATAGGCGAGGGTTTTTTGGGTTCTTTCGGTGTCGTCTTCGATTTCGGATAGTTCGGTGAGTTCTGGTGAGGAGGCCGCGGCTGGTGTGTTGCGGAAACTCAGGCCGGACGCTAGGTCTTCTACTTCTTCATTGAACTCAAGCTGTGCGATGGGGCGTAAATCGCGCACTTCTGTGTCGTTCAAAGTCAGCCAAATGAGGTGAGAAAGGACCTGTAAAGCGGAAATATCTGCTACTGAAGTAGCCCAAAGCGATAAACTTCTGAGCGTTGTGATGTTCTGGAGTGGGGAAATATCCGCAATAGGCGTCTGGCCTAAGCCCAGATGCTTCAGTGCCCTTAGCGCGGAAATTGGGGTGAGATTGTTTACATGTGTGTTGTTGCAGTTGATTAGTTCAAGATTTTTGCAATGTTGAAGGGGTTCGAGGCTAGAGACTTGAGTATCGGCAAGGGACAGCACCATAAGGTGCGGCAGCGCTGCTATGGGGGTGAGGTCGGAAATCTGTGTGTTATCAAGGTCGACATGGATAACTATCGGTAGATCATTAAGCGGCGGCACGTCTTTGAGGTTGGGCAGATAGCTAAAGTCGAGGATTGTAGCCCCCTCAGCCCGCGCTTCTTCAACCCGCTGCTCTGCTTCGGCGTATGCTTCTTGTGCTGTCAGTTCCATTGCTCTGCCTCGCCGTTTCTCTGCCTGCTTTGCCGTCTATCCTGCCTGCTGAAAATTAATCACACAAGCCGTGAAGTAATCTCTTGACGCATGCGCCGCCTTGGCCTATTCCGCACGAACGCTCTGAGGGTTCGCCCAAAGAGACGCAGCAAGCGGTTGTAGCTCAGTTGGTTAGAGTATCGGCCTGTCACGCCGAGGGTCGCGGGTTCGAGTCCCGTCAACCGCGCCACTGCTGCTTTTAAAAAGGTCTCCTTCGGGAGGCCTTTTTTGGTTTTGGGCATCTGATTGTTTTTGGGCGTCTGATTTATGAGGATCGGGAGGGGGGCCAGCAGCGCGGGTGCCACGCTGCTGGAAAGGGTGTGATTTAGCCGCGTTTGTCAGCCACAATCGCCTGCATTTGTTGCAAAGGCAGATAGCCCCGCAGCATTTCGTCTTTCAGGACAAATGTGGGGGTGCCCGTGATGGCCAGCGTGTCGGCCAAGGCGCGTGTTTTGGCGATTTCGGCGGTGACGTCGTCGCTGTCCATATGCGCCTCAATGGCTGTCATGTCCAAACCGAAGGTCGTGCCCAAGCGGCGCAGGCTGGCCAATGTGATGTCGCCATTAAAGCTCATCAAGGCGTCAGAGACGGTTTTGTAATCATCGCCGCCGGAAATCTGTTTGACCGCAATGGCAAAGCGCGAGGCAAGCACAGAGGCTTCTCCCAGAATGGGGAATTCTTTTACGATCATTTTGATGTTGCCATCTGTTTCCAGCAATTCGGCCACTTCGCTGTGGGCTTTTTTGCAATAGCCGCAGCGGTAGTCCAGAAATTCAACCAAGACGATGTCGCCGTTGAGGTTGCCGCCCTGCCATGAGTAGCCATCGTCAAAGATGGCGGCGGCGTTGTCAGCGACCAGATCAACGTCAGCTTGTACTTGCTGCTGCTGCTCGCGCTGTTGCAGGACCTCGACGGCCTGCATGATCACTTCGGGGTTTTCCAGAAGGTAGGAACGGACTTCGGCGCGAAAGAGGGCGCGTTCTTCGTCGGTCATTTCCTTGAGATCGGCAGCAAAGGCCGTGGTGGCAAGTGCGCCCAAAAGGGCGGAGGTGGCGAGAAGTCGTTTCATAGGAGATTTACTTTCGTTTTGCAGCGCGTTCAGACGCAATCAACACATCTTGCGCCCGCTGCCAAGGGCCGGAGCCCTCGGAGAGAAGGTGGGATGCGCGTTTGGCATGGATTCCAGCGTCTTTTAACCGCCCGTTCAGGGCGTAACGCTCGGAGGTGACAAGGGCAGCCATGCCGGTTTGACCGGATTTGGCATAGGCGGTGGCCAGATCGCGCAGCATAGAGCCGTCGCGGTAATCCTGGTGGCGGGACTTTTCGAGCACTGAGAGGGCTTGTTTCACCTGACCAGAGGCCAGCAGCGCACGGCCATAGCCCGACAGGATCAGCGGATCATTGGGGGCGCGTTTGACGGCGCTGGCGTAGGTTGCTGCGGCGGCTTGGAAGTTGCGGGTTTCCAGCAGGATTTGGCCTTTTTGATCGCGCAGAAACGGATCATTGGGGCGTGCCGATATTGCTGCGTCTATGGCGGACAGCGCCTTTTTCGTGCGCGAGTTGCGATGTTCGGCGACGGCTTGGCGCAGGCCGCGCACATCGGCGTAGCGTTCTGATTTCAGGCGGCGCAGGGTCCAACTGGGCGCGCGGGTATAGGCGGTCAGTTTCCCTTGCAGGCGGGCGAACCAGTAGTCCGCTGTGGGATCAGCGGGGAGGGTGCCATAGCTGGCCGCATAACCCGCCACAGCCCGCACACGGTCACGGCTAAGTGGATGGGAGCGGGCGTAGGGGTCTTGGCGGCCAACGCTGAGGACTTCTTGTCCGGCAAAAATCTCAAGCGCGTCCTGCATGCCCTTGGGGGAGACGCCAGCGGATTTCATAAAACGGATGGCGGATTGATCGGCTGAGGCTTCCTCGGCTCTGGTGTGTCCCAGAAAGGCACGTTGTGCCGATGATGTTGTCCCTAATGCGATACCCGCCGCTGCCGATCCGTTGCCCGAAGCTGCTGCCGCAGCGGCAAGCGCGATCCCCAAACCGCTGATGGTGCGGGCGTTGCCTATGTTCCCCATGCGGCGCACGATATGGCCGTTTGCGATATGCGCGGCCTCATGGGCGATAATCCCTTGCAGCATCGCGGCATTATCAAGTTTGTTGATCAGGCCGTAATGCACATAAATGGCATCATTGCTGACGACAAAGGCATTGAGAGTACTGTCATTCACGACCAGAATTTTTACTCGTGCGGGGCTGAGGCCTGCGGCCCGCAATATAGGTGCGCTGATTTGCTTTAGCGCGTGCTCCATATCCGCATCGCGCAGCAATCCTATAGCCTGCGCAGGCGAGGCCAGCAGGGCAATTACAAACAGGGCGGCTATTGACGTCATCAGACGGATCAGGTGAAAGCGCATAAACACTACTCTAGGAGAGCAAGCATGCGGAATTCAAGCAGATCCGAAGTTGATCCCTTTATTGTGATGGATGTCATGCAGGCGGCGGCGCGTGCCGAAGCTGCTGGCCGTCACATTATCCATATGGAGGTGGGACAGCCCGGAACCGGTGCGCCAAAGGGGGCCGCGGCTGCATTGACCACTGCGATGGATCAGGGGTCATTGGGGTATACAGTGGCGTTGGGTATCCCTGAGCTGCGCGCACGTGTCGCACGGATGTATGGTGAATGGTATAACGTCGATCTGGACCCGAACCGCGTGGTGATCACATCGGGATCATCCGGCGCGTTTATTCTGGCGTTTACCGCGCTGTTTGACAGCGGCGACCGTGTGGGCATCGGCGCACCGGGATATCCCAGCTATCGCCAGATTTTGGGTGCTTTGGGAATGGTGCCTGTTGATCTGCCCACGGCTGCCGAAAACCGCTATCAGCCCGTGCCAGCAGATTTTGCAAATATGGATTTACGCGGGTTGATGGTGGCGTCGCCTGCGAACCCGACAGGCACGATGCTGGACCGTCCCGCATTGTCGGCGCTGATTGGGGCGTGCCATGAGACAGGCGCGTCCTTTATCTCGGACGAGATTTATCACGGTGTAGAATATGAGAAGAAGGCGGTAACGGCGCTTGAGGTCACAGATGAATGTTATGTGATCAACAGCTTCTCCAAGTATTTCAGCATGACAGGCTGGCGAGTGGGCTGGATGGTGGTGCCAGAGGATCAGGTGCGAGTGGTGGAGCGGATTGCGCAGAACATGTTTATTTGTGCGCCTCATGCCTCGCAGGTGGCGGCGCTGGCCGCGATGGACTGTGACGATGAACTGCAGGCCAATATGGATGTCTACCGCGCCAACCGTGCCTTGATGTTGGACGGTCTGCCCAAAGCAGGGTTTGACCGCATCGCCCCCCCAGACGGGGCGTTTTACGTCTATGCGGATGTGAGTGAGATTACGCAGGATAGCCGTGCTTTGGCTGCGGATATTTTGGAAAAAGCGGGGGTGGCTGTGACGCCTGGATTGGATTTTGATCCGCTGCGCGGCCATACCACGCTGCGTTTTTCCTATGCGCGTAGCACGGCAGATATCCGCGACGGGTTGGAACGGTTAAGCGCCTATATGAAGACCCGCTGAGGCGCTGGACCGAAGGGGCGATTGAGTGGTATACACCGCGCAAAGCGCCACATAAGAACGGATGGCCGGAGCAGTGATGAAACGACTTTTACTCAGCCTTATCTGTGCCTTGGGCGTTTCTGGCGCGGGGTATGCGCAGGACCTTACCGCGCTTGCGCGTGTGGACGTGCAGGGCAGCGGGATCGAGGATGGCTGGTTCGGGCGCACGGATATTACCCTGCGGTTGAGCCAAGGGGTGCCCTTTCGCGTCTTTACGCTGGCCGAGCCTGCGCGTTTGGTTGTGGATTTTCGGGAAGTCGATTTTTCGGGGTTGCTGGCCAGTGATTTCATCGGGGACAGCAAATACATCAGCGCGGCGCGCTTTGGGGCCTATCACCATGGCTGGTCGCGGTTGGTTGCTGATCTGGCAGAGCCGATGTTGCCCGACGAAATTGGCATGCCTGTGGATGTGAACAGTGGCCGCGCAGCTTTGGAAATATCGCTCAAGGCCGTCAGTGAAGAGGTGTTTGCGGCGGCGTCGGGCGCGCCAAATGACCCCAATTGGACGCCTGCGTTTTTAAAAGCGGTGCCTGCGGCGAAGCAACCACAAGAGAACCGATTTACGGTTGTGTTAGATCCGGGTCATGGGGGTGTCGATCCGGGGGCTGAGCGCGACGGGTTGGATGAAAAGACATTGATGCTCAGCTTTGCGCGTACCTTGGCGGATGCACTACGGCGTGAAGGTGTTGAAGTGGTATTAACCCGTGATGATGATGTCTTTGTCGCGCTTGAAAGCCGTGTTGCGATTGCCCATCAAGTTGGCGGCGATCTGTTTATTTCGCTGCATGCAGATATTCTGAGCCAAGGCGGGGCGCGGGGGGCGACGATTTATACCTTGTCGGATGAAGCCAGCGAAGAAGCGACATCGCTGCTTGTGGCGCGTCATGAAAAATCCAGCATCCTTGCGGGATCGGACTTAACTGGCGTGGATGACCAAGTTGCGCAAATCATGCTGGATTACGCCCGCAAAGAAACCGAGCCACGATCAGAAGCCTTGGCCAAAGCCTTGGCTGGGGGGATGGCAGACGCAGGGGGCCCGATGAACCGCCGCCCGTTACGCAGTGCCGGTTTTTCGGTTTTGAAATCGGCGGATATTCCTTCGGTTTTGATTGAAATCGGGTTTCTTAGCTCGGACCGCGATCTGGCTAATCTGGGTGATCCGGTCTGGCGGCAAGAGATGGCGCAGGGGATTGCTAAATCGGTGCTGGCATGGCGTGATGCGGATGCGGCGCGTGCGCCACTGGTGCGCCAATAGAGGCGGCAATATAAAACGAACAGGCCTGAAAATTAGGCGATGTTTCGCCCTCTTTCTCCATGCTTGCCTTTTGACCATCGTAACCTTTGCGCGTATAGGGAAGGCTATTCAAACAGCTATATAGGAGCTGTCACGCGTGTTTCGGATGATCCTGTCATTTTTTGGGGGTATTTTTACCACCCTGACCATGTCTATTGGCATGGTGGCGCTCACTATTGGGGCGGTCTTCTGGATGTACGGGCGTGATTTGCCCAGTCACGAATCTCTGGCCTCTTATACGCCGCCCACGATCAGCCGGATTTATTCCGGCCAAGGGCGGTTGATTGACGAATTTGCGCAAGAGCGCCGTTTGTTTGCACCTGCGGATACCATCCCCGATTTGGTCAAGCAGGCGTTTATTTCCGCAGAAGACAAGAATTTCTACGACCACGATGGGTATGACCTGCGCGGCATCGGCTCGGCTGCTGTGGACGCGGTTAAATCACGTGGGCAAGACGTGCGCGGCGCCTCGACCATCACACAGCAGGTCATGAAGAACTTTTTGTTGTCGGGCGACCGCCGTGCCGAACGCAAGATCAAGGAAATCATCCTTGCTGCGCGCGTTGAAGAGGCTTTGCCCAAAGAGAAGATTCTTGAACTGTATTTGAACGAAATTTTCTTGGGTCAGAACAGCTATGGTGTAGCAGCGGCCAGCCAAACCTATTTCAACAAAACCCTGAGCGAGCTTGCCCCCCATGAAGCGGCGTTTCTGGCGAGCCTTCCCAAAGCGCCTTCTGATTACCATCCGGTGCGCCGCAAGGATCGCCTGACCGCACGCCGCAACTATGTTTTGCGCGAGATGCAGCAGAACGGTTACATCACCGAAGCGGTTTATCAAAAAGAACGCCAAGAGCCTCTGCGGTCGGTTCAGAATGGTGACTTTGAAAGCTTTAAGGCCGAATTGCCACCACGTGATTATTTCACCGATGAAATCCGCCGCCAATTGTCCGAACATTTCGGCGAGGGCGAGTTTTTCACAGGCGGCCTGACCGTGCGCGCAACCATCGATAATGAAATGCAGCCGATTGCTGCGGACGCCCTACGTCGCGAGTTGGAGAGTTTCGACCGTGGGCGCGGTGTTTGGCGCGGCACGGGAGAGACATTGCCCGCCGAAGCTTTGGTCGATGAGGAAACGTGGCGCGCTGCGTTGTCCAACGTGCGTGTGCCGCGTGACATCACGCTGGAGACACAGTGGTTTCCTGCGGTTGTTCTAGAGGTGGGGACAGGCGGTGCGCGTTTGGGTATCGAATCTGTTGAAAATGACGAAGGCGGCAATTGGGTGCCGCGCAATGATATGGAGTGGGCGCGTGCGCGTCAGGAAAACGGCAAGCTGGGCGGCCGTGGTGATCTGGTAGACGTCGGTGATGTGGTGCTGGTGCGCCGCATGGTGACGGATGCCGACGGGTCATTTATCCGCTGGACGTTGCGGCAGGTTCCAGAGGTGCAGGGCGGCTTTGTTGCGATGGACGTGAACACTGGCCGTGTGATAGCCATGCAGGGCGGGTTCAGCTATCAATCCTCGGTGTTCAACCGCGCTACACAGGCGAAACGCCAGCCCGGTTCCAGCTTTAAACCCTTTGTTTTTGCGGCTGCATTGGACAGTGGATATACGCCTGCAACGATCATTGTGGATGCCCCGATCGAGATCAACACACCGCAAGGGGTGTGGCGTCCGCAGAACTCCTCCAACCGCTATTACGGCCCGACGCCGCTGCGCACAGGGATCGAGCAATCACGCAACTTGATGACCATCCGGCTTGCACAAGAAGTCGGGATGCGTACTGTCGGCGATTATGCTGAAAGGTTCGGGGTTTATGACAATCTGTCGCCCGTTTTGGCAAACGCATTGGGGTCGCAAGAAACCACATTGTACCAAATGGTTGCGGCCTATGCGATGTTTGCCAATGGCGGCGAACGGGTTGAACCTACGTTGGTGGACCGCGTGCAAGACCGCTATGGCCGGACGGTCTATAAACACGACAAACGTGTTTGCGAAGATTGTAGTCTGACAACTCTGCCTGCTGGCACATCGCCACGGGTGATTTCAAACCGTGAGCGGGTGATGGACCCTGTGACGGCCTATCAGCTGACGTCGATGATGAAAGGTGTTGTTGAGCGCGGGACCGCACGCCGCACGGTGAACTTGCCTGTGCCAACTGCGGGTAAAACGGGCACAACCAACGATGCAAAAGACGTTTGGTTTGTTGGCTTCACCTCTAACATCGTAGCAGGTTGCTATATCGGCTATGATCAGCCGCGCAGCTTGGGACGTGGTGCATCAGGTGGGGGGATGTGTGGCCCTGTTTTCCAACGCTTTATGTCAAAAGCAGTGAAAAAATACGGTGGCGGTAAATTCGCTGTGCCGCAGGGGTGTGAATTCATCAAAATTGACCGCTTTACAGGCGCACGTTTGGGGGCAGGCGCAAGCGGCGCAAATGTTGTGTCTGAATGTTTCCGCGAAGGCGAAATCATCAACTTCGGTATCACTTTTGACGGCGGTTTTGCCATGGGGGCAGATTTGCCACTGGTTGAAGAGGTTGGCGGAAACAGAGGTAGAGAAGTCACAACCTCGTCGGGGAAAAAAGCAGTCGTCGGGCCAAAAGCGGGATTTGGTACGCTTAGCTCGGGTGGTTTGTACTAGGCGACCTTGTAGCGGCGCACGTGCTGGTCTATCACATGAGCGGCTCCCGTATCTTCGGGGGCCGCTCTATAATTTAGGACTGATCATGCGCGCAGAAGTACAAAGCACCGTCGATAAAATCCGCAAATCGTTGGACCTTCTGGGGCAGCGGCTGAACGTGGAAACTGCGCCTTACCGGCTGGAAGAATTCAATGCCCGTGTTGAGGACCCCACACTGTGGGATGATCCCGATGCAGCGCAAAAACTGATGCGTGACCGTCAGGCACTGGTGGATTCCATCGGCACCTATGAGGGCATCAAAAACGATCTACAAGACAACATAGACCTGATTGAATTGGGTGAAATGGAAGACGACGCCGAAGTTGTCACCGAAGCCGAAACCGCGCTTGCGGCCTTATCCGTCACCGCCGCCCAGAAAGAGCTGGAAGCGTTGCTGGATGGCGAGGCGGATGCAAATGACACCTTCCTTGAAATCAACTCGGGTGCGGGTGGCACAGAATCATGTGACTGGGCCAGCATGCTGGCGCGGATGTATGTGCGGTGGGCCGAGAAAAAAGGCTATACGGTTGAGCTTCAGGCCGAGAGTGCAGGAGAAGAGGCGGGGATCAAATCTGCGTCTTATAAGATCAGCGGCCATAATGCCTATGGCTGGCTGAAATCGGAATCAGGGGTGCACCGTTTGGTGCGCATCTCACCGTTTGACAGCGCTGCCAAACGCCACACGTCTTTTACCTCGGTCAAAGTTTATCCTGTGGTAGATGACAACATCGAGATCGAAGTGAACCAGTCCGATATTCGGATTGATACTTACCGTTCCTCCGGGGCGGGTGGCCAGCACGTGAACACCACGGATTCGGCTGTGCGTATCACCCACCATCCTACGGGCATTGTTGTGACCTCGTCAGAGAAATCACAGCACCAGAACCGTGACATCGCCATGAAGGCGCTGAAATCGCGGCTGTATCAGATTGAGTTGGATAAGCGTTCGGCTTTGGTGAATGAGGTGCATGAAAACGCAGGGGATGCGGGCTGGGGAAACCAGATTAGATCCTATGTTTTGCAGCCTTACCAAATGGTAAAAGACCTGCGCACCAGCTATGAGACATCGGATACCAAAGGCGTCTTGGACGGCGATCTGGACGGTCTGATGGGGGCAACGCTGGCGCTGGCCGTGTCGGGCAAAAGCCGCGCACAGGCACAGGGCGAATGATGCGCGTTGCTGCCTTTGCGCTGATCGCATCGGCGGGGGCAGCTGCAGCGGATACATTTCCCGACTATTCAGCACAGGGCTGTGTCATTGCACCGGGTGTTATACGTGCGCCTGAGGTGCAGCAAGCCTTGGATGCGGGGCATGCCACTGTGCAAGGCGATTGGGTGTTAATCGGGCCTGCGCTGTGTAAAATTGCGCCGCCTGTGATTGATCCTGTGTTAAGCGCCACGGATGCGGATGTGGCACCTTTCATCTCGGCAGTGGATGCCTATCCAGATGCGCCAGGTTGTTTTCTGGATGCGGAAGCCATGAAGCAGAAGCTGGAGGTCTCGCGCGGCTGGAGCGAGACACGTGCTCACCGTGAATATGTCCGAATGATTAGCGCAGGGATTTTCAGCGGGGAATGGCGATTTTTCGGTCTGTCCCCTTTGGCGACGCCCATGGGGTTTCAACTGATGACAGGGGCCTGTGCGCAAGTGCCCGATGCCCAAAAAATAGCCAAAAGCCATAGTGATATGATCGCAAGTTTTGACGGGTTTATTCGTAAAAATGCACAGTATCTACCTTGCGAAACGGGCGGGCACTTTGATTATTCCCCATGGCATGAGTTCTATGAAACCTTGGGGCAGGGCCCGATTATCAATGCATGGCAGGCATATGAAGTATCATTTGCACTTCATGGATCGGATTGGGTGACTTGGACGGATATGAAAGACAAAGGCATGCCACGCCCGCCTGTTTGCTCTTTTGACGGATTGATCGAACCCTAAGCCTATTGCGCGGCAAGATGTTTCGCAGCACTATTAGCGCATGGATATTTTGAACATGGATGCGTGCGCCCAATCTGCCGCGCTTGAGAATGGTGATCTGTCTGCCGCCGAGCTGATGGAAGCCACGTTGGCCCGTATTGAGGCCGTAAACCCCGCCGTAAATGCAATCGTCAGCCTGCGCGACGGTGAACGCCTGATGGAGGAAGCACGTGCCGCCGATAATGCTCCGCGCTCGGGGTGGCTGCATGGGATGCCGATTGCGATCAAAGACTTGGCCAATGCAGCAGGTTTGCCGACCTCTATGGGATCACCGTTGTTTGCGGGCCAAGTGGCTGAAACGGATGACACGATGGTCGCACGGTTGAAAGCTGCGGGTGCGATCATCATTGGGAAAACCAATACGCCGGAATTTGGTCTTGGCAGCCACACGTTTAATCCTGTGCACGGTGCCACGCGCAACCCCTATGACCTGAGCAAATCTGCGGGTGGCTCCTCGGGCGGTGCAGCGGCAGCTTTGGCTGCGGGAATGCTCAGCGTGGCAGACGGGTCTGACATGATGGGCAGTCTGCGCAATCCTGCGGGGTGGAACAATGTCTATGGCATGCGCCCGACATGGGGGACGATCCCGAATGAACCTGAGGGTGATATGTTTTTGCATCAGCTCTCCACCTCTGGCCCGATGGCGCGCAGCCCTGCGGACCTTGCGGGTTTGCTGGATGTGATGACGGGCGCTGATCCGCGTCTGCCGTTGAGCACCGAAGCTGTCAAGACCTTTGCTGGCATCAACCGTGCTCCGAAAAACCTGCGCATTGGGTGGCTGGGCGATTGGGACGGCGCATTTCCCTATGCGGATGGGATCATGGATATCTCTCAGGCTGCGATGGTGCAGATGGAAGGGCTGGGCCATAAGGTTGAAACGTTGAACGCGCCGTTTGATGCCTATGCCATGTGGCAGTCGTGGAATGATCTGCGCTCCTTTGCGATGGCTGGCAAACTGGGGCCACTTTATGCTGACCCGACCAAAAACGAGTATCTCAAACCCGCCTGTATCTGGGAAATCGAGCGCGGTTTGGCGATGTCGGCGATGGATGTGCAGCGGGCCAGCGCGATCCGCTCGGATTGGTTCCGCCGTGTGACGCGCCTGTTTGAGAGCATGGATGTGTTGGTGCTGCCGTCGGCGCAGCTTTGGCCGTTTGATGTGGAGTGGGTTCACCCAGAAGAGATCGCAGGGCAGGCGATGGACACCTATCACCGCTGGATGCAGGTGGTTGTACCTGCGGGGCTGATTGGTCTGCCTGTGGTCAATGTGCCTGTTGGGTTCAGTGCGGATGGCCTGCCTGCGGGGGTGCAGTTGATTGGGCCACGCGGCAGCGATGGGGCGTTGTTGCAACTGGCGCAGCAATGGCACGGCGCGACGGAATGGCCGCAAAAGCGCCTGCCACAACTCTAAGCCAAGGGCGACCTATTGGATTAAACCTGTGCGAGATCAGGCCAGTCCAATAGGATTTCGCCCTTGGGGCTGCCGCGTAATTTGACGGTTTTTACATCGTAATAGTTTTCATAGTCAGACAGCTGCGCGGCCAGTTCTGGGTGTGAACTGATGTTCCTGAAAAACGCGTTTTGGAGCCAGTCAGGTGTGACATATGCCAACTGCGCTTGCCTGAATACCGCTGTAAGGGTTTCAGCTATCTGTGCTGATGCATCTTGGTACAGGGTGTTCTCTGCAGAGGTGTCAGGTGAGCAGTAAAATGGCGCAGTCAGGCTGTTGGCAATGGGGTGGGCCAAAGCATTATCGGCCCAAGGGGTGTGCATTTGGCTGAGCGATTGCACCATGTCTGCCGGGCTGATCAGGGTTAGAAGGCACAGGTCTAGTATATCGTCTGCGGGGCCGTCCAGATCAGGCTCTGCGGGTTGGCTGTGACGCCAGTCTGACAGGGTAAATTGGCCTTTGCCGAACCAGTCATAGAATAATGCGATGGCCAGATCGCGTAAACAGTCCTGCAACGGGGTGGGCCAGAACCAAAAGGCGGCTTGCTGCGCGGTCTCGAGTACTTCGGGATAGGAATTGCCAAAGCCGTTTGGTGGGGGGCCATAAAGCAATTTTTCAACGCCCATAGGCAAAAACAACTTGAGTGTGTCTTCGCCTCCGGCGCAATGCGCGTGCTCAAAATGGATTTGTGCAAAATCTTCGGGTTGGGGAGAGCGGCCCTGTTTGACCAGCCGCGCGGCGGCGATAATTCGGTTGGCCATCGGCGGATCAAAGCATCGGCTGCACAGATGCGTCGGGATGGAGTGATCATAGCTAAGATATGTCGCATGCAGGGCTTCAAGAGCCTGTGCAAGCGGGGGCGGTGAGGGAGGCAGAGGGACCAGCCAATCGGGGGATGTTCCTGCTACTGTCACCTATGGCACCTCCGGTTGGCAAAAGCTGCGGCCCCGATTGGAGCCGCAGTATCCTTATTCGCCGCGCGACAAGGCCGCGACGCCCGTACGCGCCACATCGGCAAGGCCGAGCGGGCGCATCAGATCGGCGAATGCGTCGATTTTCTCGGGGGCGCCTGTGATTTCAAAGACAAAGCTGGTGAGGGTGCTATCCACCACATTGGCGCGGAAAATATCGGCAAGGCGCAGAGCTTCGACACGTTTGTCGCCTGTGCCCGTGACTTTGAACATCGCCAATTCCCGCTCAACACAGGGGCCTTCTACGGTCAGGTCATGGACCTCGCGCACGGAAATAATCCGTCCGGTTTGCGCCTTGATCTGTTCAATCACCTGCGGCGTGCCACGGGTGACGATGGTGATGCGGCTCAGGTGGCCTGTATGGTCCACTTCGGCGACGGTCAGACTGTCGATGTTATATCCGCGCCCAGCATACAGACCGATGACGCGGGCCAGAACGCCCGGTTCGTTCTCGACCAGCAGAGCAAGGGTGTGGCGTTCTTCGACGTCCGAAAAGTTAGGACGCAGGTTATAGGCGGAATGGCTTTGCGCGCCTTTTTTGATTTTTAGAGCTGACATATCTTATATCCTTTTGATCCGTACGGGGGCGGAGTTTTTTGCAAACTCCGCTCGTTTCCTTTGAAGAAAACGTGTCACACCAATACTTTACCCTTTGCGTCAATTGCGGTTGAGGTATCAACCTCGCCCATGATCATCTCGTTATGGGCCTTGCCTGACGGGATCATCGGGAAGCAGTTTTCGTGCTTTTCCACCAGACAATCAAACAGGACAGGGCCGTCATAATTCAGCATTTCCATGATCGCATCGTCCAGATCATCGGGATCGGAGCAGATGATGCCTTTGGCGCCAAAGGCTTCGGCCAATTTTACGAAATCTGGCAGGCTCTCTGACCAGCTGGAGGAGTAACGCTCGCCGTGGAGCAATTCCTGCCACTGGCGGACCATGCCAAGGCGCTCGTTGTTCAGGATGAACTGTTTGACGGGCAGTTTATACTGCATCGCCGTACCCAGTTCTTGCATGTTCATCAACCAAGATGCTTCACCCGCAACATTGATGACCAATGATTCAGGGTGCGCCATTTGCACGCCGATGGAGGCAGGGAAGCCATAGCCCATAGTGCCAAGGCCACCTGACGTCATCCAGCGGTTCGGGTCTTCAAAGTCCAGATATTGCGCGGCCCACATTTGGTGCTGGCCAACTTCGGTGGTGATATAGCGGTCGTGATCTTTGGTCAGCGCCTGAAGGCGTTGCAGCGCATATTGCGGTTTGATGATCTTGCCCTTTTGGGTGAATTTGAGGCAATCCACCGCGCGCCATTCGTCGATCTGTTTCCACCACTTGGCCACAGCTTCGGAATTGGTTTTGCGACCGCGTGATTTCCAGACCTTCAACAGATCCTCAAGAACATGGCCCACATCGCCCATGATCGGGATATCAACGCGGATGACTTTGTTGATCGAAGAGGGGTCGATGTCGATATGGGCTTTTTTGGAGTTCGGGCTGAATTTTTCAACAACGCCTGTGATGCGGTCATCAAAGCGGGCGCCGATGTTGATCATCAGGTCACAGCCGTGCATGGCCATATTGGCCTCATACAGCCCGTGCATGCCCAACATGCCCAGCCATTTCTCGCCCGAGGCAGGATAGCAGCCCAGACCCATCAGGGTTGAGGTGATCGGGAAACCCGTGGCTTCGACCAGCTCGCGCAGCAATTGCGATGCGGCAGGGCCAGAGTTGATGACGCCGCCGCCTGTGTAGAACACAGGGCGTTTTGCCGTTTCCAGTGCTTCAACCAATTCCGTGATCGCGGTCATGTCGCCTTTAAGCTGGGGCTGATAGTGCGATTTAACGGCGGTTTTTTGGGTGTAGTCGCCCGTGGCAAATTGAACGTCTTTGGGGATGTCCACCAGAACGGGACCGGGGCGGCCCGATGTGGCGATGTGAAATGCCTCGTGCAGTGCAGCAGAGAGTTTGTCTGTCTCTTTTACCAGACGGTTATGTTTGGTGCAGGCGCGGGTGATGCCCACGGTGTCGGCTTCTTGGAAGGCATCCGAGCCGATCATGAATGTCGGAACCTGACCCGACAAAACAATGATCGGGATACTGTCGAGAAGCGCGTCTGTCAGACCCGTCACAGCGTTTGTCGCACCTGGCCCAGAGGTGACAAGCGCCACACCCGGTTTACCAGTTGAACGCGCATAACCTTCGGCGGCATGAACGGCGGCTTGTTCGTGGCGGGCCAGCACGTGTTTGATCTGGTTTTGTTGAAAAATCTCGTCGTAGATCGGCAAGACAGCGCCGCCAGGATACCCGAATATAGTATCGACGCCCTGATCAATCAGGGCTTGAACGATCATTTTCGCTCCGGTCATCTGGCGTGTCATTATCTTGGTCCTTTATCTTGGCGTCTTTTTGTTGTGCCCGTGCTGGGCGATCTTGGCGTTAGGTCAGGGTCTGGCTTACTTCTAGTCTGTCGGGGTTACGCATAAAACAGTTATTGCCCATAAAAAAGCCCCCGAGAGTGTCGGGGGCGCATGGTGACAAATATGGTCTGCCGTTACCGGCCCATGCGCGTTCGATCCACAATGACGACTAGGCTAAACATTGGCCTCATACTCCGTTGGTTTGTCAGGAGACATTATGGGCGGTTTTTGGGGGCGTCAACCGTCAATTGGTGTGAATTTGTGTCGCTGGAGGGTGATTTTGTGAAATAAAATGTCGAATGCTGCGTGGCGGTTGTAATTTTGTGAAATATGAGGTCGTGCGCGCGGCTGTTTTTACAGCGCTTCCAGCACGAAACAGGATTGAGTTCACGCGCCAAAGCGGGAATGAAGGGCGGAGAGAATAAGGGGCGGGGAGATGGAGCCATGCGCGCGACTTTGAGAGAGAAAGCTGTGGCGGTTTGTGACGATAAAATCGCAAAAAAGGGGGAAGGGGTCGGCCTGTCGTTTTATGCGTTTTTTGCCAACCGCAATGACGACCCCGCGCTTTTGATGGAGGCGGCGACATGGTGGATCGAGACCCACGAATTGGATCACTTTGAAAAAGCCGTGAAAATCCGCGCGCTTGTTTTATCGGGCCAATAGGGGCGTCTTGGCTCTAGCCGCGATTTGGCTTTGGAGTGGGCAGCGAGATATTGGCAACCTGTTCAGAGATCGGATCATTGCTGAGCGGGTGAGGATCAAGCGCAAAAGACTCTGGATCGCGCATGGGCTGCCATTTGCCGCCCATAAAGACTTCTAGCCCTGAAAACTTGGCTTTGTAGCCCATCTTGGGACTGCCGGGCACCCAATAGCCTAGATAGACATAGGGCAGACCTGCGCTGCGGGCGATTTCAATGTGATCAAGGATGATATGCGTGCCCAAGCCGTTGCGCGGGCGGTCTGGCGTATAGAAAGAGTAAACCATGCTCACCCCATCGCCGAGGACATCGGTGAGGCAAACGCCGACCAGCTCGGAGGTGGTTTGATCGGTATATTCAATCACGCGGGTGCGGATCGGGGTTTCCTCGATCATCGCTGCGAATTCGAACACATCCATATCGGCCATGCCGCCATCTGCATGGCGGCTTTCCAGATAATGGCGGAAAAGGTCGTATTGTTCTTCGGTGGCCCAAGGTGATGTGGCGCGGCGCGTTAGCTCGGTGTTGCGGTTCATCGTGCGGCGCTGGCTTTTGCTGGGCTTGAAACGCGACACATCTATGCGCGCCGAGAGGCACGAAGCGCAATCGGCGCAGGACGGGCGGTACAGCACATTCTGACTACGGCGAAAGCCTTGGGAGGATAGGCTGTTGTTGAGATCCTGCGCGTTCTCGCCCTGCAATGCCGTGAACAGCTTTCGTTCCATGCGCCCTTCCAGATAGGGGCAAGGTTGCGGTGCCGTTACATAAAACTGCGGGGCAATAGGAAGCGAGTGGCGCATGGTGGGGCGTGTCCGGTCATCTGATGTAACGTGCAGGGAGGCGAGAAGAAGCTGATTTACCTAAAATGATAGCGTGACTACCAAAAGGGGCAATCCCTAAACTGCGGTGGTGGTTAAGCGGTGGGGTTACGCGCGGCGGTTCAGGGCGACAGTGCCGAGTACAAAGTCGCTCAGGCCTTGACCGCGTTCGGAGCTGAGCATCATCACAACGGAGGCCAATTGGATGAGCGGGACACCTAGAGAGAGCGTGTAGCCAAGCGTGTGGGCAAAGGCGATCGGCAGGTCAAAGGGACGATCCGCGCTGGTGCGCAGCTCAATCGCCATCAACCGCATGCCTAATGTCGCAGAGCCGTTGGATAGGGTGATGACGCGGTAAGAAAAACCGAGAACCGCGTAGAGGAAGGGCAGAAAAAATAATCCAGTAAAGGCGGTGAACGGCAATATCACGACGGTAAGCGCCGAGATCACCAGCACATCGACAACCCAAGCCAACAACCGTTTGCTGGGCACGCCATCATAGAACTGTGGTTGCATATCGGGATCAGGGGTCATGTCAGTCTTTCATTTATGCATTCTGCGCCTTCCCTGTGATGTGGGAAGGCGCGAGGGAGGTTTCAAGACGATTATGCCGATGGCTTGTCGTCTTTGCGGTTGGCGCGTTCGTCCATGAAGGCGTCAAATTCGGATTTGTCCTTGGCTTCGCGCAGACGCTCAAGGAAAGTTTCAAAGTTTCCTTGCTCTTCTTCCAGGCGTTTCAGCGTGTCGGCCTTGTAGGCGTCAAAGGCGGCGTTGCCTGTGGGGCGGTGGATATCCATTGTAGAGCGGAAAGTGCTGCGGCTACATCCGCGTGAAGACTTCGAGAACATGCGTTTACTCCAGATCATATAGCCCAGTAGGGCAAGACCAACAGGCCAAAAAAAGATGAAACCGACGACCATCGCCGCAATCCATGCGCCTTTGCCGCGCTCATCAAGCCAGCTTTCAGTGCGCTTGAACCAGCCCTCACGGGAGGTGCTGGATGATGTGTAGGTATTTGTATCAGTCATCATGGTCATAGTAATCCCTCAGTGTTGCGGTGTGCGGCCTCCGATTTGGGGCGCTTCACCGGTGAAAGGGGTTTAATGTAAATGCCCTTCACATCACTCAATTTGGCTATGGTGAGGATTTTTACAAGGCCAAATGTGAATGTTATTTACATTTAATTGATTTGTAGTTTATTTTCAGTTGGTTGCGTTTGGGGGAGTATGTCAGCTTAAGCATTGACGGCATTGCGCTGACGCGTAAATGTGGCGGTATGAATGATATTGCACTCTCCAAACGGCTTGTCCGTTGCCCGCGCGGCACTGTTTCTTCAGATACGGGTCTTCCGCTTGAACGTTTTGACGCTGATTTGCGGCCATTGATTGCGGGGACGGCATCGCTGGCGCCTTATCTGGCCACATTGATCGCAAAAGAAGCGGATTGGCTGGTGGAAGCGGTTGAGGCACCTGAAACGGCTTTGGCAGGTATCCTTGCCGCGCCAGCCACATTGGACGATGCCACACTGAACGCAGGTTTGCGGCAAGGCAAGCGCCGTGTGGCGTTGCTGTCGGCGTTGGCGGATTTGGGCGGTGCGTGGTCGCTGGAAGAGGTGACAGGCGCGTTGACGGATTACGCGGGGGCGGCGGCCCATGCTGCTTTGCGGGTGGCTGTGGCTGCGCAAATCAAACGGGGGAAATTACCGGGGCTTACCGCCGAAGATGCGGAAACCGGCGGCGGCATGACCGTGTTGGCGATGGGCAAGATGGGCGCGGGAGAGTTGAACTACTCCTCTGACATCGACCTGATCTGCCTATTTGATGAAAGCCGCTATGCCCCCGATGATTTCCAAGAGGCGCGTGCAGGGCTGATCAAAGCCACCCGCGCCATGGCGGCCAGCCTGAATGATATCACGGGCGACGGCTATGTTTTCCGCACCGATCTGCGGTTGCGGCCTGATCCTTCGGTCACGCCCGTTTGCGTGGGCCTTATGGCGGCTGAGCGGTATTACGAGAGCTTGGGCCGCACGTGGGAGCGGGCCGCTTACATCAAAGCGCGCCCCTGTGCGGGGGATATTGGCATGGGCGATGCGTTTTTGCGCACGCTGCGGCCCTTTGTATGGCGCAGGCATCTGGATTTTGCGGCCATTCAGGACGCCCATGATATGCGTCTGGCGATCCGTGAACATAAAGGGCTGGGCGGGCCGATCACATTGCCCGGTCACAACATGAAGCTGGGCCGTGGCGGGATACGCGAGATTGAGTTTTTCACCCAGACGCGGCAGTTGATCGCTGGCGGGCGGGATGAGGAATTACGGGTGCGCGGCACCAAAGACGGTTTGGACATACTGGCGCAGAAAGACTGGATACCACAGGACGCGGCGGATAATCTGGCGGATCACTATACGTTCCACCGCACGGTTGAGCACCGTTTGCAAATGGTACAGGACGCCCAAACCCATACTCTGCCGCAAACGCCCGAAGGCATGGCGCGGATTGCGGCAATGATGGATATGGATCAGTCGGATCTGGAGGCCACTCTGCGTGACCGCCTGAGCGCGGTGCATGAAATCACCGAGGGGTTTTTCACCGAAGCCCGTGGCCCAAAACCTCTGCCAGAGGCCACTCATGTCTTTGACAAGTCTGTTATTGAAGGATGGCGGAGCTATCCTGCGCTGCGGTCTGCACGCGGTGCGGAGCTGTTTGAACGGCTCAAGCCCGAGCTTTTGTCGCGGCTGGGGCAAGCGGATAAACCTGATGAGGCGATTTTGGCTTTTGACGGGTTTCTCAAAGGGTTGCCCGCAGGCGTTCAGTTGTTCTCTTTGTTGAAGTCGAACCCGCAACTGGCTGATTTACTTATTACAATCGTATCCGTATCACCCATGTTGGCCGCGCATTTGTCGCGCAATGCGGCGGTGCTGGATGCGGTGATCGGTGGTGATTTCTTTGCGAAATGGCCGGGCCAAGAGGTGCTGTTTTCTGATCTAAGTGACCGTTTGGCGGCGCTGGAGGATTACGAGTCTCAATTGGATGGCACACGTGCGTGGGCGCGGGAATGGCATTTTCGCATTGGTGTGCATCATTTGCGCGGTCTCACGAACGGTGTCCGCGCAGCCGAGCAATATAGTGATCTGGCGCGGGCGGTTTTGCGGGCACTTTGGCCTGTGGTGATTGCTGAATTCTCTCGCCGTCATGGGCAGCCACCCGGCAAGGGCGCGGTGATCGTTGGGATGGGGTCACTGGGGGCTGGACGGCTGACGGCGCAATCTGATCTGGATATGATCATGATTTATGACGCTGACGGCGTTGAGGCATCGGAGGGCAAACGCCCGCTGGCGTCACGGCAGTATTATGCGCGTCTAACCCAAGCGATGATCACCGCAATGAGCGCCCCCATGGCGCAAGGCCGCTTATATGAGCTGGATCTGCGGTTGCGGCCTTCGGGTAACAAAGGGCCAGTTGCCACATCGATTGAGTCCTACACCAACTATCAGCGCAATGAAGCATGGGTTTGGGAGCATCTGGCACTGACCCGTGCAGAGGTGATCGCGGGGCCTGACGGATTGGCGCAAACGGTTGAGGAACTGCGTCTTGAGATATTGAAGCGCAGCCGTGATATGGGCCATGTCTGCCAACAGACCATCGAGATGCGGGCGCGGATCGCAGCGGCGAAAAAGCCTGAAGGCGTGTTGGATGCCAAGATCGGCGCGGGACGTTTACAAGACATCGAGCTGTTTGCCCAAGCGGGAGCTTTGGCGGGGCATGCGTTGGCGCGCGATATTCCTGCGGGGCTAGCGGCGGCACAGCACGTGGGGCTTTTGGATGCGCAAGGGGCGGCAGAGTTGAGTGCCGCTTATGAGACACTTTGGGCGTTACAATCGGCCACACGGCTGCTGTCCTCCAAAGCACTGAATTTTGACGTTGTGCGCGCCGAGACGTTGCGATTCCTGCTCAAGGCGGTCGGTGAGGCCCTGAAATGCGACACCGCAGATGACCTAGAGGCGCAATTGATCCAGACCTATGCAGGGGCGGATCAAATCATCACCGCGGCACTTGCGGCCCATAGCAGCGGAGAAAGCTGATGGAAAAAATAACCCCAGATGATCCCAAAGGCCTGATTTATGAGGCCTTCCGTATTGAAGGCATCACCAAATCCGAATGCCGCACGATTTTTCTGGAGTGGGCGTTGAGCCTTGGGGTCGGGCGTGAGACGCACAGTGCGATGCGCCGCTTGTTGGAGGCACACGGGCAGGATGCGGACCATCCCATGTCCGAGGTGATCTCGGAAGGGTTATACTCGATCGCCACGCCGCAGCGGCGCGGGGGCTGGCGCAGCCGCAAGCGAGACTAGGCCCCGTCTTATTTTCAATCCTGTGACGGGCCACGCGAATAGCGCTTTCCCTTCGCAGGGGAACCGACTAGTGAAGGACGCTATGACAACGCCATTCCCCACATCCGCCCCACTTCCCGTTGTACGCCTTATTCCAAAGGCGAACGCGCGTGCCATCCGGCATGGCGCCCCCTGGGTTTATGAAAACGAATTGGTCACAGACCGCCGTACAAAGGCGCTTGCGCCCGGTACGATTGCGGTTTTGGAGGACAGCCTGCGCCAGCCTATGGGCGTGGTCACTGTGAACCCTAATTCCAAAATCATCTGTCGCATGCTGGATGCTGATCCAGAAGCCTCGATTGATCAGGCATGGATGGCCGCGCATTTGCGCCGTGCCTTGGCCTTGCGCGAACGCATGTACGATGCGCCCTATTACCGTTTGGTCCATGCCGAGGCCGACGGCCTGCCAGGGGTGATCATTGACCGTTTTGGCGATACATGTGTGATCCAGCCGAACGCGGCATGGTCTGATGCGTTGATTGAGCCGCTGACCGCTGCGCTGATCGAAGTGACAGGCGTGAAGAACGTGTTGAAAAACGCCTCTGGACGTACCCGCAGCCTCGAAGGTTTGGATGACGTGAGCGGTGTTCTTGCCGGTACTGCGCCTGATGCAGCTGTGCCTGTGTTGATGAATGGGGCCACCTATATGGCGGACCTGACTGGCGGCCAGAAAACCGGTATTTTCTATGACCAGCGGCCCAATCACGCCTTTGCAGCATCGCTGTCGCGCGGGGCGCGGGTGCTGGATGTGTTTTCCCATGTGGGTGGCTTTGGCCTTGCGGCTGTTGCCAATGGCGCGGCATCGGCCTTGTGCATCGACGGGTCTGCGCCTGCTTTGGCGCTGGCGTCCGAGGGTGCAGCGGCGATGGGTGTGTCAGACCGTGTCACCACACGCCAAGGCGATGCGTTTGATGTGCTGACGGCCCTTCGTGCCGAGGGTGCGGAATTTGACGTGATCATTTGTGATCCCCCTGCGTTTGCCCCTGCGAAACCTGCTCTCGAAGCGGGATTGCGGGCTTATGAGCGGATTGCACGTCTTGCAGCACCACTGGTGGCTGAGGGCGGCATTATTGGGCTGTGTTCATGTTCCCATGCGGCTGACCTTGCGGCGTTCCGCGCTGCAAGTGTACGTGGCATCGGACGGGCAGGGCGCAGGCCAAGCCTGATTCACACCGGATTTGCAGGTGCAGACCACCCACAACTGCCGCAGCTTGCAGAAACAGGGTATCTGAAATCCCTGTTTTTCCACCTGTAATCCTATGAAAATGCTGCTCGACGCCTGTGTGATCTATCCTACTGTTATGCGGGAGATGTTGCTGGGCGTCGCAGCCACGGGCGCTTATACGCCCCTCTGGTCGGCGCGTATTCTTGAGGAATGGGCGCTGGCCGCGCGCAAACTTGGCCCGCAAGGCGAGGCCGTTGCCCGTGGTGAAGTGGCGATGATCCAAGCCAAGTTTCCCAAAGCCTGCGTGCCTGCCCATGGCGGCTTGGAAGCGCGGCTATGGTTACCTGACGCAAATGACATCCATGTTCTGGCGGCGGCAGTGCACGGGAATGCCGATGGCATCGTCACCATGAACGCCAAAGATTTCCCACGCGGTATTCTGGCCGAAGAAGGCCTGAGCCGGAATGACCCTGATGCATTCTTGCTTGGGCACTTCCATGCGGAACCTGACGCTGTGACGCAGGTTGCCCAAGCTGTCGTGCAAGAAGCACGGCGTTTGTCAGGGGAGGACTGGAATATGCGATCGTTGATGAAAAAAGCGCGTTTGCCGCGATTGGGAAAAGCGCTGGTTGCCTGAGGGCACAAGCCTATTTGTCCCACCTGATTTGCATTTTCTTCAGCGCCGCAATCCTGTCGTTGCTGTGGGGATGGGTGAGTAGCCACGCGGGGGGACGGCCGCCGCCCGATTTTGTCAGCGCATCCAGCTTTTCAAACAAGGATATTTGCGGGCCGATACCGATGCCTGCTTTGGTCAGCAAAGCGGCGGCATAGGCGTCAGCCTCGAACTCGTCGCTGCGTGACAGTTTGGCAGCCAGCAGGCGGGTTAACATATTGGCAATCCATATGCCGATACCGGGGATGAAACGGCTGAGCACCATACCCAAGGCAGCCCGCATTGCGTTTTGGCCCGAGAAATCAATCATCCGGCGGCGGGAGTGCCCCAAGGCCACATGCCCCAATTCATGGGCTATGACGCTTGCCAATTCTTCGGCGCTCACTTCACCTGCACGGAACTTGTTGTAGAACCCGCGTGTGATGAAAATGCGCCCGTCCGGTGCGGCAAGGCCGTTCACGGGCTCTATCTCATAAATATGAACATTGATGCGGGGCAAATCCAGCGCGCGCGCCATCTGCTTGCTCATCTCAACCAACTTCGGATCGGCCAATACGGTTGATTTTTCGTCCAGTTCGCGGCCCGTACGCCAAACAGAAAAGCGGTACATGATGAGCCCATAAGCAATGGCCAGCAGGATGGGGATTACTTTTATCATAACGTTAATATGAGGGGATTTTCTGCTGCGGCAAGGTCAATCTAGGCCGGCAGATGACACAGTGTGCCATTCGACGAAGCTGTATCTGGGCAGATGTCTGAATATTATCAAATAATTACTTACAAAAGGCAGTGTCTCGACCTAATACGTTAATAATTAATTAATTTCCTTATTGGGTTTCTGAAATTATGGTTAAGTTACAAAGGGTTATGAAATAAATATTAACATGTATAGTAGTCTAAAGGTTAATATTTGTCGGGTTAAGTATTAACATGTTGATGAGTGGGTAAAAAAATGGCTTGGAGCTCTAGTTCCTGAAGGTCCTAAAATATGAGAATCAATAATAGTTAGAATGAAATATGTTTAGACAATATCTATCCACAACACCGCTTCTCGACTTCAGTAACCCAGCCATCCAAGCGCTTGTTAAAGAGAACGGGTGGGCGACGCTGTCCACGGACCTCAGGATAGGTGCCGTTTATGATTTTGTCCGTAACGAAATCCTGTTCGGGTTCAATGCACGTGACACATTGACGGCATCTCAAGTACTGGAAGAAGGGTATGGGCACTGTAATACCAAAACTACATTATTGATGGCGCTGCTGAGAGCCGTTGATGTGCCTTGCCGCTTCCATGGCTTTACAATTGCCCACCGCGTGCAACGCGGGATCATCCCTGATGTGGTCTATCCGGTTGTTTCCAAAAACCTGCTCCATGGCTGGGCTGAGGTGTTCTTTGAGGGGCAATGGATAGAGCTGGAAGGCTTTGTTCTGGATTATGAAATCCTGAACGCGTTGCAAGATGCCTTCCCTGATACAGAGCGTCTGTGTGCTTATGGTGTTGGGACCGACCGGCTGTAAGCGGTGCGCCCACCCCACCTTCCTTGTGAGCCCCTGATCTGAGATTCAGCCCTGACAGATGGATTATAAGGGAGTTTCTCCATGGAGCG
>NZ_JACIEI010000017.1 GCF_014196805.1 Sulfitobacter undariae
GCCGCGCAGCTCATCCTGCGCGGCGTTTATTCGTTCAAACAACAAAATAACATCAACAAAAAAACAAAAAATAGGCGCAAATTGTATCCAAATGCGAACCGCGGCAACGGCTCCATCTGTGCAGATCTCAGATCCATAGACACGAAACATAACTTCAATCGCCTGCGCTATGCGGCAATCGAACTCAGCATGGGCCACCTTACTTTCCAGCAAGGTAGGGGGAATTAGCCCAACCAATGTTGAATGAGTCCCATGGCCGCGCAGGGATTATGTAATCCAATCCCAGGTCAATGCTTCCTTAAACGTGCCCCCATTTGGTCAATATTACGTCATTCGATGGTACTGATTTAGATTCTATACTCACTAAATGATTGCTGAATTTGTAGAACTTTCTCTCTGGCAATGACCTACGTAACTTGAATGGTGTGAGTACCGACAAATGGCTAATTTCATCAAAAACGGCACATTTGAAATCAACACACCCGGAAGCACCGGACAGATTCCACAGGGTTGGTCCGTCACTTCAGGTTCTCCCGACCATCAGAATGATGATACCTTTGAATGGTCTTCATACTTAGAGCGTTACTTACCTACGGATTTGGATGCCGCGTCTGGCAGAGGCTATTTTGCATTAAGTAGTGGCGAAGAAGGCAGTGGAGCCCCGTACTCTGAGGCAGCAAAAACAACGTTGAACACGCAGATTCAAGCGGGTGAAACCTATACGTTCACATTCGATTTCTTTGTGAACAGCAACGTTGATGGGACAGAACCCCAGCCATCGTCGACTGAGTTGATTGTCACAATCGGGTCGCAACAAATTTCTGTGCCGCTCGACAGTACTGGTGTTGAAGCCCCGTATTGGCAAAGCATCAGTTTTGACTTTGTTGCTAAAGAAACAACAAATACCTTTAGCATCGGGACAGATGGCGTTTTGGACCCGTCAACAGGCCAGCCCTATATGGTTGTTGTGGATAACCTCGTGCTGGATGTTGCGAGTGAGATCGTTGATGGGACCGCGGGAGGGGACAATATCACCCTTGGCTATGTCGATCCGGAAAACGATCAAATCGACAATGCAGACAATGCGGCCGGTACTAATGATGACTCGGTTCGCGCCGGAGATGGTGACGACACAATCCACAGCTTTGAGGGTAACGACACAATTGATGCTGGTGCGGGCAGTGATTGGGCCGCTGGATATGGTGGTGATGATTACATCGATGGCGGTTTTGGTGACGACACACTTTATGGCGGCATTGGTCAGGATACTCTGCTTGGTAGCTATGGCAGCGACGAGCTACATGGCAATGACGGCGACGATTTTGTCGACGGCGGCGCGGGCAACGATTTGATCACGGGTGACTTGGGGCACGATACGCTTCTGGGGAACACGGGAAATGACACGATATACGGCGCGACCGGCAATGACAGTGTCCTTGGCGGTTCTGGCGATGACTTGCTTTATGGCGAAGGCGGTAAAGATACGGTTTCCGCAGGCGAAGGTGCAGACACCGTTTACGGCGGATCGGAAGACGATCTGATAGATGGGGGTGCTGGAAACGACCTTCTGCTGGGTAATGAGGGTAACGATACCATTTATGGGCGCGCAGGTCGCGACACCCTAAATGGGGGAGCCGACAACGATGTCCTTCGGGGCGGCGAAGGAGATGACATCGTTTCGGGCGGTAGCGGTAATGACGTTTTACACGGGGATGATGGTAATGACACTCTAACTGGAGGCAGCGGCGACGACATAATTGTTGGCGGCGCGGATGCGGACACGATCATCACCGGTAATGACTATGGCGACGATACTGTTGATGGTGGCGAAGGCCGTGAGACGGTTGATGGCTCTGATATCCCGTCTGACTATGCGCAGTTAAGTGGCGTTATCATATCTGATCAACTCAACAATAGTATGGGCGTTGTGAACAGCTTTGCAACGGGCGAACTGGGTTATATGACCAGTAATGTGTACGCCGAGTTGTCAGATGTTAATGGTCAAACGCTTGTTCCGGATAGCAATGGTTTGGGGCAGCAAACGGTAGGTATTCTGGAGGTTGGTAACGAAGTCTATGTGAACGGTGTCCGCTACACTGTTACCGACGAAACAGGCTCCTATGCTGACGTAAGCTACAATACCGGAGGTTCTTCACAGGTCGCAACTGGTGCGAGCATATCTGTCTTTACGCTGTCTAACGGTACCAACACGATCTATGCACAGCTCATCAGCCAGATGGGTGATGATGTTCCAACCGGTGCAGAAATTGAAAGTTTTGAGTTCACCGAAACTTTTGACGGCGGTCCCGCTGTCTTGGGCATTGGCTACAATGAAGCAGGGACTGAAGAATTCACTGCGGTCAACATGGACGAAGCCGTGGCTGGATATGGCGGCGACATTCTTGACGCTAGCGAAGAGGATGCCGATCAGGAACTTGTTTTCTCGGGAGATGAAGCAGGCACACTATCCAATGTCAATGATACCATCGACTTTACTAACATGGAAAAATTCACGTTGGGTGATGGGGATGACACCGCTAATGCTGCGGCTACCACTCTTGGCACCGATATTGATGCAGGTGCAGGCAACGACACCCTTTATGGGGGCACTGGTGACGATACTTTAGACGGTGGTGTGGGCGACGATCGCTTTGTCCTCGGCGACGGTTATGGCAATGATGTTATTAATGGCGGCGATGAACGCGAGACCGTTGATGGCTCAACAATTCCGTCTGATTACGTGCAGCTGTCTGGCATCATCATTTCTGATCAGCTGAACAACGGTCTGGAAACAGATTATAGCTTTGCCAACGGCGCGCTGGACTACATGACCGGCAATGTTTTTGCTGAATTGGACACCGATCTGGCCAACGTTCCGGGAAAGGCCGGCGTCGAATTTTCAAGTCTGCCAGGCGTCATAGGTGTGCTGCAGGTCGGCAATGAAGTTTACGTGAACGGCCAACCATTTACTGTTACCGCCCAAGCGGGAAGCTGGGCAAAGGTCACCTTTGATGCGGGCAATGGGCCGATTGTAGATGAGTATGGCATGGTGTCCATCTTCACCTTGTCGAATGGCTCAGACACAATTTATGCACAGATGATTGCACAGACAGGCAATGATATTCCGGCTGGTGCCGAAATTCTGGGTTTTGAGTTTACCACCCTTGACCCGCTGGGCTCTGATGCACCACAAGGCATCGGCTATAATGAAGCTGGCACCGAAGATTTCACCGCCGCGACTGTGAATGAAATCCCCTACAGCGCTCCGCTTTCGACCAGCGATGGCGGTGCCGACTATCTTGATGCTTCGGGTGAAGATGATGACCAAACGCTGACTTTCACGACTAACGGGGCGGGGACACTGAGCAACGGTGCGGATACCGTTACGTTTACTGGCATCGATGAGGTAGAACTTGGCGATGGGGCAGATATTGTAAATGCCTCTGCAACCGACAAGGGCATTCATGTTCAAACGGGCGCGGGCGACGATACCATCACTGGCGGCGCTGGTGCAGATTTCATTTCTTCAGAAGAAGGCAGCGACGTCATAGAAGGCGGCGCAGGGGATGATGTTCTTTTCCTTGGGGCCACAGACGGGGCGGTTGATACTGTTATCTTCTCTGATGGGGATGGTGAGGACCTTGTTCACGAATTCGAAATCCCTACCATTGACGGCGCGACGGGTGACATCACAAGCCACGACCAGATTGATGTATCAGACCTGACAGATACAAATGGCGATCCGGTTAACGTCCATGATGTCACTGTCAGCGAAAATGCTGATGGCAATGCTGTTCTGGGGTTCCCGAATGGAGAAAGCATCACCCTTGTAGGTATCAGTCAAGCGGATGTGGACAGCCACGAAATGCTGATCGCTATGGGTATTCCGGGCTCGGATTTTATCGTAAGCGGGACCAATGGCGATGACACGATAGATGTCGCCTATACAGGCGACCCTGATGGCGACATGGTTGATGCTTTTGATAATATGCCTGAAGATAATAATGACGTTATCGAAGCAGGCGCTGGTGACGATACTATCATCAGCGGTGCTGGCAATGACAGTATTGATGGTGGTGACGATCAAGATGAGATCGTTCTGAAAAACGGATTCGGCGAAGATACCATCAACGGCGGCGAAGGCGGCATCGATTATGACATTCTGGACGCAGGCGATGTGACCGGTAATCTTATAGTCGATCTAAGTGCCAACGGTGCGAATGACCCTGAATCCGGGACAATCTCTTATGAGGGTGCGCCTGCAGGTTTCCACTACATTCGGGTATTTGAGCCGAATGATCCGAGTATAATCGACTCGAGAGGTGTATACCCTAAAGGGAATATCGATTTTAATGATGGCGTTTTCCACATGTTGTTGGTCGAAGACAACGACACTATGCTTGGCGACACTCAAGGCGGATCGCGGATAGTAGACCATACGCAAGCGGCTGCAAGGGATCTTGGTGGGCTTGATATATCAGGATTTAATGTCGGGTCTCCGGGGAAATCGACCTTTGTCGATGCAAATGGTGACAGGTTTGAAGTCGGGTGGCTCCAATCTTATGGTAGTGGGGGAACAACCACAGTACCCAATGGTACCTTCTTAATCGTTACTGACACGTCAGCTGGCGGAGCCCCGGTTGGCACGAGCACGAGCACTGGCTACGAGAACGCAATTGCTGACTTTCGATATAGTAGCTTTACAGGGGGCCAAACAACCAGTGAGTTTACCGAAATCGAGGAAGTGATCCTCGGCAGCGGCGACGATGTGGTCATCGGATCAAGTGGCGGTGATAAGGTTTTGACTGGTGCAGGTGCTGATACCGTTTACGGTGGTGCTGGTGATGATGAAATATACGGCGATGCTGGCGATGACGTCATCAAGGGCGGCACTGGTAATGACACCATTTCAGGCGGTGACGGCAACGATACGTTTGTCTATTCTGCCGGTGATGGCGCGGATACGATTACCGATTTTGGAACGGATGACAGTGGTTCCATCAACGATGGCGACAATTCGAACAACGATTTTGTCGACCTCTCGGGGTTTTATAACACAACTACCCTTGCCGCTGTAAACGGATCAGATTCTGATCCAAGCAATGACATCAAAACGGCACTGCATATGCTGCGTGCGGATGCGGCGGACGGTGCGATTGACGGGATCATTGATGGTGTAGATCACAGCGCCAGCATTGGTGACATCGATCTGACGTTGCTATCTGCTGGATCGGCTGTTGTAGGGGATGATCTGACCTTTGATAACACTGGTGTGCCTTGTTTCGTGTCTGGTACATTGATCACCACGGCGCGTGGCCTTGTACCTGTGGAAGAATTGCAGGCAGGTGACCGCGTTCAAACCCGCGATAACGGCTTTCGCAAAATCGTTTGGGTTGGCTCCAAGAAAGCCGCCGCAACGGGCAAGCTGGCACCGATCCGGATTGAAAAAGGTCTTTTACAGAATGACCGTGCGCTTTGGCTTTCGCCGAACCACCGCATTTTGCATGTAAACTGGCAGGCGGAGTTGATGTTTGGTGAAACCGAAGTGCTGCATTCGGCCAAAACACTGCTGGGCACCTCGGGTGTACGGCAGGTTGAAGGAGGATCGGTCTCGTATTTTCACATCTTGTTTGAGCAGCATGAGATCATTCGCTCTGAGGGGACATGGACAGAAAGCTTCCATCCCGGACAGGTCGGGCTGGGTGCGCTTTCGAACGAAACCCGCGATGAAATTCTGGAACTGTTCCCCGAATTGCAATCTACAACTGCGTCCTACGGGGGGACCGCGCGGGTTTCACTGCATACCTATGAGGCAAAATTGCTTTTGGCGGCTTGATAGCCAGCCTCTAGCGGGGTGCACAGTTTAATCCCGTAGGGCAGGCAGGCCCACGCCGGTGCTTTCAAAACCGCCATCAGCTGCGATGACTTGGCCTGTCACATAGCTGGCTTTGTCAGAGCATAGAAATGTAATGACCTCGGCCAGTTCATTTTCGGTCCCATAGCGGTTCAGCGGAATTGAATCGTGGTAGGCTGCTATGATCTCGGGTGAATGAACCGCCATTGCCAGTTTGGTCCGCACGGGCCCAGGGCAAACGCAATTTGCACGTATGCCGTATTCGCCCAGTTCGGCGGCCTGTTGTTTAGTGAGGTGGATAACCGCAGCCTTGGATGTGCCATAGGCCACCCGCAAAGTTGACGCCCGCAGACCACTGATAGACGCGATGTTGACGAAAGCGCCTTTCGTTTTTTTCAATGCTGGTATTGTCGCTAGCGACACCAAAAACACGCCGTCCAAATTGGTGTCCATGACGCGCCGCCAATCGGCAAAGGTGGTTTCCTCAAGAGGGCGGAAATCAGCAACGCCAGCATTGTTTACAACGGCATCAATACGCCCGAAGGACGCCAAAACCTCTGAAACCATTTCGATGACATCATCGCTGCGCGACACGTCACAAGAAAATGCACGTGCCTCGTTGAACTGTTTGGCGGCTGCATTCAATTCGTCTGTATCACGGTCCACCATGGCAACCTGCCAGCCTTGTTCGATGAATAGCTTCGCTGTCGCCAGTCCAATTCCCCGCGCTGCGCCTGTCACTAATGCTACTTTGTCCGTCATCATCTTCACTCCTGATCCGTCATATTGCGCTACAAAAGGGTTACTTCATCCATATCAGTAAATATGTCGTCAGCTCGGGCCAGAGGGCGATAATGGCAAGGCCGATGGTGCTGGTGATCAGGAAAGGCACAGCGGCAACCGCAATTTTCTCTAGCGATATTTTCGCCACGTTTGCCGCAACAAAAAGATTGATGCCCACGGGTGGTGTGAAAAGACCGATCGCGAGGTTGATCATCAAAAATACACCGAACCACACAGGATCCCATTCAAGGGCGCGCACGACGGGCAAGAAGATGGGCAACGATATAAACATAATCGTTACGGCATCCATAAACATGCCAGTAATCAGCAAGATTACGGCCATGACGACCATAATGGTCCATTCGGACTCGCTCAGCGCAAGTAATCCTTCGGAGTAGCGCCCGACGACGTCATCAACCGTAACAACCCACCCAAACAGGCTGGCGAAGGTAACGACCAACATGACCACTGCCGAAGATGAGGATGCATCACCGAGTGCATCAAAAAGGGTAGAGAGCGTAAGTGTACGGTAGATAAAGAAACCCACGAAAAGAGCGTAAACCACTGCCACGATTGCGGCCTCTGTAGGGGTGAAGATGCCAGTATAAATACCGCCAAGGATGACAACGGGTGTCATGAGCCCCCAAATGGCATCTGTGAAGCTGAGAAACACTCGTTTCGGGAATGCAAATTCGCTATATGGCATCGGAGCAAGCTCGGCGATCTTGGATGCTTTAGCATCTGCGCGTTGGCGGCTCACAAACGGCAATGCGGCCAGCATCAATGCGCCCATCACGGCACCGGGTAAAATCGCAGCGATGAACAGATCACCGATAGAGACTTCTGCAATCACGCCATAGATCACAAGTCCGATGGAGGGCGGGATGACAATAGACAAGGCCGCACCAGTACAGACCATCGCTGCGGCAAATGCCTTTGGGTACCCGTCTTCGACCATGCCGCGGATCACCATCGGGCCAATCGCAGCAACCGAGGCAGGGCCAGACCCTGAAACCGCGCCCCAGAACAGGCTTACCACAACACCCACAAGGCCCATGCCACCGGGTAGGCTGCCCATGAGAACGCGGAAAAAGCGGATCATTCTATCTGCCATGCCTGCGGTGCCCATCAAGATGCCTGCAAGAATGAAAAACGGGATCGCGAGAAGCGAGAACTTTGTAATGCCGCTGGCAAGCAGATCGCCCACTAAATCCAGACCAAAGCCCATCTGCCACATGGCAAACATGGACGACAGTCCCAGTGAAAACGCCACGGGAACGCGAATGATCAAAAGGGCCGCAAACAAGAGCAACATCTGTGTGCCTGTATCAAGATCAAACATAGCTACCCGCCTTTTGTGCGGCGACTGCAGCTTGAACAAGACGCAGGGCGATTAGAAAAAATCCCAAAGGCAATGCCAGTGAATAATACCACGAGGGTATCTGAAGTCCGGCAGAAACAATGCCGCTGGCTCTCTGGTTCATCACCATTTCAATACAAAACCATGCGGATAGCAGTAATAGCACGACGCTAAGCACTACGGCGAGCCAACATACGAAGGGCCGTATGGCTGCGGGTAGTAGGTCGGTGAAAAGCGATACGGCGAGATGCTGGCCTCTGCGCGCTGCAATTGCACCACCAAAAACAGTCAGCAACAAGAAACCGTTCAACAGAATTTCTTGGGTTGCTGCAAAAGAATAGTTAGAAAGGTAACGGACCAACACGTTTGCAAAACCGATAAGCGTCATCACTAAGAAGATGACGCTGCAAATATACTCTTCCAGCCTGTCGGCTACTTTAAGTATCGGATTTTTCACGGGGCATACCTTTGTTAGAAAAATCGCCACACCAACCTTGCACAATCGTCATAGGGCGGGGGCGTAGCGTACCCCGCCTGTGCGGGATACGCTGGTTTAGAGTGGTTTAATTTACAGAATCGATAGACGTCTGGAACAGAGCAACCAATTCGGGGCTAACCTTGGCGGCCCACTTGTCAAACGGCTCTTTGGTGGCGTCACGGAAGGCCTGTAGTTCTTCGGCAGTTGGTTCATAGACTTCCATGCCTTCGGCTCTCAATTTATCCAGACCCGCGGCAGTACCTTCACGGGTTACTTTGATTTGGAATGCCATTGCTTCTGTTGCGGCGGCTTGAACCTTGGCTTGGGTGTCAGCATCCCAGCCTTCCCATTTCTCTTTGCTTACGCCAAGGAAAATGGGGTCGTATGAATAGTGCCATGGCGTGATGTACTTTTGAACTTCGTAAACGCGCTGGGGTACAATAACCGCACCGATAGGGTTTTCCTGCCCGTCGACAACACCTTGCTGAAGTGCGCTGAATGTTTCCGCCCACTGCATTTGCTGCGGGTTTGCGCCCAATGCAGTCATCACATCAATATACATCGGGCCCGCAACGCGCATTTTCAGGCCTTTCAAATCATCAGGTGACTTGATCGGGTGAACGTTGTTGGTGACTTCGCGGAAACCGTTTTCACCCCATGCAAGCACGATAATGCCGTGCTCGGCCATGATTTCGGCCATCTTTGCACCTGGGGCGCCGGATGTTGTTGCGTCTACGGCTTCATAGCTGGAATAAAGATAGGGCAGTGAAAAAACAGCCATTTCAGGAACAATTGGCGTCACGTTGATCGCGGAAGTCACAACAAAATCTAACGCGCCACGGCCAACCATTTCGGCTTGTTTCATTTGGTCACCACCAGCCAGTTGCGCGTTTGCAAAAACACGAACGCTCAGATCACCGCCAGTTGATTCTTTCAACAGCTCCGAGAATTTTTCGGAGCCCTGATGCCAGGACGTTGTATCGCTGGTATTATGCGAAAGGCGCAATGTTTCAGCAACTGCAGCCGTGCCGAATGCCGTGGCCGCCGAAATTGCCGCAGCAAAAACGAATTTCATTTTAGACATATTAATTCCTCCAATTTTCGAACCTCCTGTCAGAAGGCCTCCCTGCGCCAAGGGTCCATATTTTGGATGTCGTTGCAAGTTAAAAGTCGAACCTAGTTTCATATTATTTCAAAATTGCCCTTGAAACATATGATATATTGCTCAACACTTGGGGAAATGGCGTGGTTGCGTGATATCCGCGCTAGATTCCCGCTTTGCATCAAGTCCATATTGTGGACATATAGGACGCCTTGACCAAGTGAATGTTGATACCCCCCCTGTAGAGAGTATTGGCGCGCAAAGCGTTGACCGCGCTCTTGGTCTGTTGTCGCTGATTGGGCGCAATGCTAGCGAAGGTGTGAACCTATCTGTGATTGTCGCGGATACGGGGCTTAGCCGTCCAACAGCGCGCCGCTTGTTACTGGCCTTGATGCGGGCGCGGATGGTTGAGCAGGATGCGAAAAATAGGCGTTATTTTTTGGGTCAGGAAACCTATGTGCTGGGTGTCTTGGCGGCGCAGCGTTTTGATTTGATGGACTTGACCCGCGACAGTTTGCTGAGATTGGCAGAGTTGAGCGGTGATACGGTATTCCTATCCGTGCGCCGAGATGCATATTCCGTATGCTTGCATAAAGAAGAAGGCACATTTCCGATCCGTACCAATGCATTGCAAGTGGGGCATCGGCATCCTTTGGGGGTCGGTGCAGGCTCTCTTGCGATGCTCGCCGCCTTGCCGGCGGCTGAGCGTGCAGAGGTTTTGGGCCGCAATGCCGATGTGCTGGGCGACGGGTTTCCTGATTGTACCCCCGAGGCGCTGGCCCCTCATATTGATGAGGCTGCCGTGCGGGGATACGCGTTGAACCCTGGATTGGTTCTCACGAATTCTTGGGCGGTAGGGGCTGCATTTCGGACGCCGGATGGAAACGTCGCAGGGGCCATTAGTATCGCCGCGATTGACAGCCGCATGGGACCAGATCGACAATTGGAATTGGGCGCGGCACTTCGCCTTGAGATGGAAAAAATCGAAAAACGAATAGAGCAGACCTTTGCCTTGCCTGCATCAGCAGGTCTGGCCCAAGGCCGCCGTCGTAAGACGGGCAAAGGCCCATCAGATAATGAGAAATAGAGAAGGATTTAGAACATGACAAAAGCACAGATCGTTGGATGGGCGCATAGCAAGTTTGGGAAATCCTCTGCTCCTGATACAGAAACCTTGATGGCAGAAGTCGTCGCCCCAGCCTTGGAACATGCAGGTGTTGGAGCAGCAGACATCGACGGCATTTTTGTGGGCGTTATGAACAACGGCTTTTCTAAGCAAGATTTCCAAGGTGCTTTGGTTGGCATGGCCATGCCTGAACTGGGTAAAACACCTGCCGTGCGTATGGAGAACGCCTGCGCAACAGGGTCTGCTGCGCTCTATTCGGCGCTTGATTTCATTGAATCTGGGCGCGGAAAAATTGCTCTGGTTGTCGGTGCAGAGAAAATGTCAGCCCTGCCTACCGCTGAGGTGGGTGATATCCTTTTAGGTGCCAGCTATCGTAGTGAAGAGGCGCAGGTGACGGGGGGGTTTGCGGGCCTGTTCGGGCAAATTGCCCAGCAATATTTTGACAAATATGGCGAATGCTCTGATGCGCTTGCGATGATCGCGTCCAAGAACCACCAGAACGGTGTACACAACCCATATGCCCACATGCAAAAGGCGTTCACCTTTGAACAATGTAACGATGTAAGTGACCGCAATCCCTATGTCGCGCCACCACTGCGCCGTACGGATTGTTCGCTTGTTTCGGATGGTGCGGCTGCCATGATTGTTGCAGCACCCGAAGTGGCCGCTGGTCTACAGCGTGCCATTGCGTTTCGCGCACGCACGCATACCAACGATATTCTGGCCCTATCGCAGCGCGATATCACGCAATTTGACGGGGCGCGGCGTGCGTGGGCAGCCTCGCTTGAGGCCGCAAACCTTGGTCTTTATGATCTGGATTTGGTTGAAACGCATGATTGTTTCACCGTAGCCGAGCTGTTGGAATATGAGGCGATGGGCCTTGCCGAGCCGGGCAAAGGCGCGGATGTGATCCGTGAGGGGATCACACACAAAGACGGGCGTCTTCCTGTAAATCTATCAGGTGGTCTTAAATCAAAAGGCCACCCGATTGGCGCAACAGGTGTTTCCATGCACATCATGGCGGCGATGCAATTGGCGGGTGAAGCGCCTGAAGGCATGCAGGCAAGTAATGCGCAACTGGCAGGTGTTTTCAACATGGGTGGTGCTGCGGTCGCCAATTACATGTCTGTTCTGGAGCGCGTAAAATGAGCAGTTGGGCGTCTTCTTTGGCTGATCCAAAGGGGGGCGTTGCGCCCTCCACCACACGTGTTTCGAACCTTGCTAACCATCTCACGCGCAACGCGCGGCAACTGGGGGATGAGCCTGCGTTGATCTGGGGTGACGCACAGTGGACATGGTCGCAAATGGATGCCCGTGTGAATGCTCTTGCTGCGGGTATGCGTGATCGCTTCGGCGTTGCCAAAGGTGATCGTATTCTGATCCAGTCCCAAAACTGCAATCAGATGTTTGAATCCATGTTGGCGTGTTTCCGTCTGGGGGCTGTCTGGGTGCCTGCCAACTTCCGCCAAACGCCTGAAGAGGTTGCGTGGCTGGCGCAATCGTCGGGGGCGTCGGGTATGATCTGGGGTGCTGAATTTCCTGACCACGCTGCGGCCTGTGACACGCCAGAGCGTAATTTTACCTTGGTGATTGGCGGCACAGCGGGTGACGACAATGATTTTGACACGCTGGTGCAGGCCCATATGGGTCAAACTGTCCCAAATGCTCCGGTAGACCGCGATGACCCTTGCTGGTTTTTCTTTACGTCTGGCACTACGGGACGGCCCAAAGCATCTGTTTTGACACATGGTCAAATGGCTTTTGTCTTGTTGAACCACCTGAATGACCTGATGCCCGGCACGACACATACCGCACGCTCGCTTTGCCTTGCGCCGCTCAGCCATGGGGCGGGTGTGCATCAAATGACCCAAGTTGCAGCAGGCGCGGCAACGGTGCTGTTTCCCTCTGGGCGGTTTGATCCTGCGGTTGCATGGAAAATTGTGCAGGATCACAAAATCAGCAACATGTTTACAGTTCCGACAATCGTAAAGATGCTGGTCGAGCATGAGAGCGTAGGCCAATATGATACATCTTCGCTCAAGCACATGATTTACGCGGGCGCACCGATGTACCGTGCAGACCAGAAATATGCGTTGTCTGTTCTAGGCAAGGTACTGGTGCAGTATTTCGGTCTTGGCGAAGTTACGGGCAACATCACTGTGCTGCCCCCGAATGAGCATTTTGAAGACGATGACGAAATGCGCATTGGCAGCTGTGGGCACCCTCGCACGGGGATTGAAATTTCAATCCAAGGAAATGATGGGACGGAAATGCCAACAGGACAACAAGGCGAGATCTGCGTCATCGGTCCTGCGGTATTTGCTGGCTATTACAACAATCCAGAAGCTAACACTAAATCCTTCCGCGATGGATGGTTCCGCACGGGTGATTTGGGATATGTGGATGAGCAAGGCTATCTGTTCATCACGGGTCGGGAATCCGACATGTATATTTCTGGTGGGTCCAACATTTATCCGCGTGAGATAGAAGAAAAAATCCTGACCCACGATGATGTCAGTGAAACCGCCGTTCTGGGCGTGCCTGATCCAGTCTGGGGGGAGGTTGGCATCGCCGTCTGTGTTCTGCGCGACAATGCTGGTGTCTCGGCCGAGACTTTGCAAACATGGCTTAAACCAAAGATTTCCAGCTATAAAATGCCCAAACGGTTTATCATTCTGGATGAGATGCCCAAATCTGCCTACGGTAAAATCACCAAAAAGATTATCCGCGAAACATTGGAAGAACGCGGGTTGCTGGAGCAGGAAGTCACCTCGTGACGACGTTGGCATCTTCTCGAACGCCCAACCAACCGATGGTTCATCCCGGACCTGTTGCCGCCCGCCGGGTCGATGCGGTGGGGGTTATGGCATCCGATCTCGTTATCACGCTGGAGCCGGGGCAGGAGGTGGAAGCAACTCTTTGTGCGGCGGTGGCTGCTGCAGGGTATGATGGGGCATGGGTGGATGTGTCGGGACTGCACGCAGACCCGTTCGCTTTTGTGATGCCTGCGGCCTCGCCGGATGGCACACGGGTTGCATGGTACAGCGATACCTATGCGCCTGAGGGCGAAACCCATGTTGATGCGGGCGGTATCACTGTCGGACATTACAACGGGGGCAGTTTCACACATTGCCACGGGCTTTGGACTTCGCAAAGCGGGACAACATTGGGTCATATGCTGGCACCGGTCTGCACTGTTTCGCGCGCCGTATCTGTCAAAGCAACAGGGTTTAATGGCGGACGTTTTGAAAGGCTTCCCGATCCTGAAACCTGTTTTGAGTTGTTTCGAGCATGCCCTACGGAAACAGAGGTAGATGCGCCCGACGCTGTTATCATGACGTTACGCCCGAACACGGATCTATGCGGATCAATTGAAGAAGTGGCTGCGTCTTATGGCATATCTAACGGAGAGATTTTCGGGCTTGGCAGTGTGAATGGCGCATTGTTCCGCGATGCGGCGCCGATGAACAGCGCCATTACCGAGTTTATTATCACGACTGGCACGTTGACCGATGGCAAAGCCAGCATCACCCTATCTGCGGTGGACGTCCAGCAAGACATATTCACGGGCAGAATTGAGAAGGGGGACGCGGCGGTCTCCATCACCGCCGAAATCATATTGCGTGGCCACAGCCCTGAGTAATGGTGAAGGGGGCGTTAGATTTCCATCTCGCCCCCGCCGGCCTTAGCGCAATGATATCAGGTAGATCGCAGGGCTGTCGCCTCGACTTCGACCAGAAACTCTTCGCGTGTAAAGCCCGATACAATCATTAATGTCGAGGCTGGCTTAACATCCAAATCTGCGACCATGGCATCGCGGACTTTCATATAATCCGCCATATGTTCGCGTGACGTGACATAGGCGTTAAAGCGAAGGACATGTGAAAAATCCAAGCCCTCACAGGCGAGGATTGCGCGGATGTTCTCAAAACAAATCTCGGCTTGCTCTTTGACGGTATTAGGCACTGTTCCGTCCGCAGATAGCCCCAGTTGGCCAGATGTCACAACTATTTCGCCGCCTGCCAAGCCGTGGGAATAGCCGCCAAAAGGGGCTGCAATGGTTTCAGGGTTGAGCGATTTCATGATGCGTCCTCATATGTATGTTCCGTACTTGGGCTTTTACATTTCTTTGAGGCAAGAGAACCAACGAAATGTTCAAAATCTGAGCAACTATGTTGCGCCGATACTCGCAACTATAGGCAAGGCGGAACTTTGAAGGCTGGTTTAGGCTTCTTTAAAACATCGGGGCATTGTGCGACCCAAACTGGCACATCGCCCCAGTTAACCGGGGCGATGATTCTTGTTTTAGATAGTCGTCTCAATCTCCGTCTGCGACACCTTTCATGCGAAGCCGCGCGCGCCGTGCACGGTAGCTGGGCAGCACAATCAAGGTTGCAGCGATGATCAACAGCCCAAGTGTCATGGGGCGTTCCCAAATGAAGGACACGCCATCATATAGCTGCATGGAACGCGCAAAGTTGTTCTCCAAAATCCCGCCTAAGATGAATCCGATCAGCAGCGGGGCCAAAGGATAGTCGGCAAATTTCAAGGCCGTCGCGCAGACACCAAAGGCAACAAGAATAAGAAGCTCGGTCGCGTTATTCTGGCCGATGTAGGCGCCCATCAACGTAAAGAAGAAGATGAACGGGATCAAGAAATTGCGCGGGATCGACAGAACTTTGGCGATGTAGGGGATCAAGGGTAAATTCAGGATCAGAAGCACCAAGTTGCCAATGAACATGGACATGATCACAGCCCAGAAAATCTGAGGCTCATCAATCATCAAGCGCGGCCCGGGCGAGACGTTCAGAGCAAGCAATGCACCAAGCAAGATCGCGGTGGTTCCCGAACCGGGAATACCCAGTGTCAGCAGCGGTACAAAGGAGCCTGTGCAAGCTGCGTTATTGGCTGTTTCAGGTGCGGCCAGCCCTTTGATTGACCCTTTGCCAAATTCTGCCTGCTCTTCTTTGCTGGCGAGGCTGCGTTCAACGGCATAGCCCAGAAAACTGGCGATTGTTGCACCTGCACCGGGAAGAACGCCAATGAAAAAACCCTGTATGGATTGACGCCCGATCACGGGCGCAATGGCACGTGCCTCAGCCCGCGTGATACGCAAGTCTTTGATTTCACCATCAGCGCTTTGTGCTTCTTTGGGTTTGAGGACAAGAAACAAGGCCTCTGGAAGGGCAAACATCGCCATGGCCAGTGTGATAAAGCCAAAGCCGGTTTGCAAATCCATATAACCGCCCGTGAAACGGGGTAGGCTGAACAACGATCCCTCGCCAACGGTTGCCATGATCAGGCCAAGGACCGTCATAAGCATCGCTTTGGCGACCTGCCCTGTACCTGCAAAGGCGGCAATGGCGGATAGGCCCACAACCATAAGCGCGAAATACTCGGACGAATGGAACAGCAATGCCACCGAGGACAGCATCGGCGCAAAGATCATCAACAAGATCGCACCAATTGTACCGCCCGCAAAACTGCAAACCGCAGCAATGGTCAGCGCTTTGCCTGCTTTGCCTTGCTGGGCCATGGGATAACCATCAAAGCTGGAGGCAACAGTACCCGCCACGC
Organism: Sulfitobacter undariae; assembly: GCF_014196805.1. Taxonomy (GTDB): domain Bacteria; phylum Pseudomonadota; class Alphaproteobacteria; order Rhodobacterales; family Rhodobacteraceae; genus Sulfitobacter; species Sulfitobacter undariae. The sequence continues at coordinate 16,281 of NZ_JACIEI010000017.1, forward strand.
CCGGCGCGTTGAGCAATATTGAAGAGGTAGAGCCGCCAAAAATGGCCCCATAATAGACACCCGCAAGCAGGATCAGGGCGGCGGATGGATCACCCATCGAGATGGCGATGGGGATCATGATTGCGATGATCGACATTGGCCCGAGGCCCGGAAGCATGCCGATAAATGTGCCGATCAGACAGCCTGCGATAACCATCAGCAGGTTTTGTAAGGACATGGCGGTCTGAAGACCGATGAGAAGACCCTCTAGCATATCAACCTCCCAACATGCCGGGCAATGGGCGCATATAGATGCCCAAAACCTCTTGAACCAGAAACCAAACGACAACCGTCGCTATGACGGCAACGCTGATCATCAAAATCCATTTCCGCTCGCCCAATATGAAAGAGCCGAGGAATAGAAACGCGGTTGTGGAAAAAAGAAAGCCTGCTGGACGCAAGCACAGCGCATAAGTGACCATCAAACACAGCAGCATGATGGCTTGGCCCAGCTTGTATTCATGCAGGCGGCGGTAATCGATTTCCGCTGGCTTGATTTCTGATTTCTCAAGTCCAAAAAGGATCACGAGGCAGGCGGTGATGGCAAGAACAGACAGCCCCTTGGGAAAGGTGCTTGGCCAGATCGGGTTTCGCTTCATGAAGGGGGCAAGGCCCGCATCCATCGTGAACCAAGCCGTGTAGCCGTAAGCTAAACAAATGCCGAGTAATATCAGTGCAATCCAGCGATCAAGCGCCATGGTCATCTCCCTGTGGTTCATGGGCAGAGCGGGGGTGCCGCCCTGCCAGATTGGATTTCCTTAGAGGAAGCCCATCTTTTTCATCAAATCGCCGATGGTTTTTTCTTGGTCTTCAAGGAAGGCTTTGAAATCATCGCCAGAGTTGTGGATGTTCACCCAACCATTGCGCGCGCGTACTTCTTCCCACTCGGGCGTGTCGTACATTTTGGCAATTGCTTCTTGGTACTTTGCTGTTTGTTCGGCTGGCATGCCGGGTGCACCGAAAAAGCCACGCCAGTTCACAAAGCCTGCGTCGATGCCTTGCTCTTTCATGGTCATTGCATCAGGCGCCGCTGGCACCCGCGCGTCAGAGGTCACGCCGATGATCTTCACTTCGCCTGCTTCGGCCAGATCGATGGCTTCGGATAGGCCGGTGGACAGGGCCGCAATTTCACCAGACAGCAATGCTGCCATTGCCTTGCCGCCTGCGTCATATGGGATGTATTTCACCTCAAGCGCGTCTTTGCCCGCCGCTTCCATCACCAAGGCCGCGACCAAGTGGTCCATACCACCCGGCACAGACCCGCCACCGATCGCGGTGCCTGACGGGTTCGCATCATAAGCAGCAAGTAGATCGGTCATGTTGTTGACGGGGCTGTCCTTGCCAACGACGATTGCCGCATAGTCACCCACAGTGCCTGCAACCAATGTCAGATCGCGGAAACTGTGCGGGAAAAGACCCGTTAAGGATCGGATGACGATGGGCGTGGAGTTCACCAGCAATGTGCCATAGTTGCTCTCGGCATTTTCAATTAGATATCCGATGGCTTTGCCGCTGCCGCCGCCTGACATGTTTTCATAAGACGCCTTGCCGACGATGCCCGATTTGGTCAGCGCTTCGCCTGTGCCACGTGCCGTGCCATCCCAGCCGCCACCAGCGCCGCCGGGGATCAGAAAGTGGATGCTGTCCAGAATTTGGGTTTCTTGCGCTTGCGCAGCGGAGCCAAAACTCGCTGCTGCCATAGCTGCTGCAATCAGGGCCCTGCGGCCCAGTTTAAAAGTCGTCATAGTATCCTCCCATTTGACAACTGTCCGTTCTACGGCTCAGTTGGGCGCACTTAAGCACGGCAACCTGACACCGACCTGACACCGGTCAAAATGGCTTTTGCGGATCATGAAATTCTTACTCGTCGAAGACAATCTGGAGCTGGCGAATGCGATTACGTCGCGGATGCGGCTGGATGGGCATGTCGTTGAACATGCTGAAAATTTAGCGGATGCGACGGCCTTCACACTGACCAGTGAATTTGACCTGATCTTGCTTGATATTATGTTGCCCGATGGCGATGGACGCACCTTTTTGAAAGAGCATCGTGCCAGCCGATTGGATACTCCGGTGATCATTTTGACCGCGCGTAGTCAGGTATCAGACCGAATCGGTTCTCTTGATTTAGGGGCCGATGACTATATCACGAAACCCTTTGATCACGCGGAACTTGGCGCACGCTGTAGGGCGGTTTTGCGGCGAAAGGCGGGTACCTCCCAATCCGTTATTGAAGTCGGAGGTATCGTGTTTGACGCGGTTGCGGGTAAAATGGCGGTGCGGGGGAAACCCGTGACTTTGCGCAACCGTGAACTGCGCCTTCTGGAACTTTTGCTCAATGCGAGGGGCCAGGTATTCTCCAAACAAAAGCTGTCTGATCGCCTGTTCTCGTACGATGAGGATGTGTCTGAAAATGCCATTGAGGTTTACATCGGGCGGTTGCGCAAACATCTTGAGCCATCAGACCTAAGCATCACAACGCTGCGTGGGCTGGGATATCGGCTTGATCATGACGCATAGCTTGTCCATCTCGGGATCGCTTAGAAACCGGTTGGTGCTGACGTTGACGGGAGGGGCCGCAGTTCTTGCGCTTGTGCTCTTCTTTGCAATCCGAAACTACACTACGCAGATCGCACAACAGGGACAAGACAGCATCTTGAACGCGGCTGTGACCTCGATACTGGATGCGGCGAGCATAAGAGATAACATCATCGAAGTGGATATCCCTTACGCTTCGTTTTCAATGCTCAGCACGCAATCGGATGATCTGGTTTTCTACGCCATTTATCAGGACGACACGTTTTTGTCGGGCTACCCTGAGCTGCCTTTGACAAACGTTACTGGACGCGCGAGCATTTTCCAAACGGCCCTGTATCGAGGTGAAACCGTTCGGTTGGTGACGGCAGGCCGTGTCTTGATCGGGACGCAAAAACGCACCCAAATTCGTGTGGTCCTTGCGCAGAGCCAAGGGGAACTGGCTGATACGCTTCGACAGATTTCGCGTACCGCTGCCCTTTTTGGCGCAGCCTTTTTTGCGCTTCTGGTGGCTTTGTCTTACTGGGCCACATCGACTACCATTGGGCAATTGAAACGGCTGACCACATCTGTCACCCGACGTGGGCCCCAAGACCTGAGACCTTTTGTGAAGCCGGTGCCAACTGAAATGGCGCCGTTGGTCACTTCGTTGAATTCACTGATGGGGCGTTTGGATCATTCCTTGAGCCAGTCAGAGGATTTCATTGCCGAAGCAGCACACCGTGTCCGCACGCCGCTTGCCACTGTCAGGTCCTATGCCGAGGTGACATTGCAGCGCGTAGACAAGGAGGAAAACCGACAATCTCTGAGGGCCATGATCCGCGCCATTGATGAGAGCTCCCGCGCAGCGGGGCAGCTTTTGGATCACGCGATGATCACGCTTCGTTCAGACCATCTTGAACGACAAGACATCGATCTTGTCACATTGGTTCATGAAATAGTGCTCCGCCTCACGCCGATTGCAGAAATGAAAGACCTAGAACTTTGCCTGCATGGCGATAGCAATGTCGCTTATTCCGGTGATCCGGTACTTATTCAAAATGCAGTACGCAACCTTATAGATAACGCCATAAAATACGCGCCCAGCGAGGGCCGCGTGGACATAGCGATCTCTGCCAGCCCCCGCATCGGAATTAGCGTTTGTGACAGTGGTCACGGGTTCCCCAGTGCCGAAGTTGACACGCTGGCGGTGCGTTTCAAACGTGGTACAAATGCTGACGGAACAGTTGGGTCGGGCCTTGGCCTGACCATCGCAATTGACGTGGCCAAGGCACATGGTGGTGATCTGGTGCTATCAAATAGACCGGAGGGCGGGGCATGCGCATTATTGTTGCTTTAGTTTTGTGGTTGTTGCCGCAGGTCTTGGTTGCGCAAGAATGGCAGGAGCAGCAAGTTTTTGGTGCGCCTGAAACGCAACAAAAGCTGAGGATCATTTCTAGCACGGATACGTTTTTGTTCGCGCCTTTTGTCGAGAGCTTTGTTTCTCGATACCCCGAGATCTCGGTTGAATATCTGGTTTCTGAGACCGCTGACATTGATCACATATTCAGGAATGACCCCGGTGTTTTTGACATCGTTATTTCCAGCGCGATGGACTTACAGCTCAAGATCGTTAACGACGGGCTGGCGCAACCTGTTGCAAATGTGGCCATCCCACCGTGGGCACAGTGGCGGCAAAGCCTTTTTGCTTTTACGGCAGAACCTGCGGCTATTTTGATCAATCGAAAGGCATTTGCAGGAGTTTCTAGCCCGCAAACCCGTCAGGAATTGATAGAAGCATTGCGCGCCCGCCCCGAAGTTTTTCAGGGCCGGATAGGCACCTATGACGTGCGTCAGTCCGGCGTGGGGTATTTGTTTGCCACACAAGACGCCCGTGCCTCTGAAACCTATTGGCGTTTGATGGAGGTTATGGGGGCGTTGGATGTGCAATTGTATTGCTGTTCAGGAGAGATGATTGATGATCTGTCCGATGGCACGATTGCTGTCGCCTACAATGTACTGGCAAGTTACGCGGCCGCGCAGGTTGAGGTGAAAGACGCCATAGAAATCATCCTGCCTTCGGATTTTCCAACCACAATAATGCGCACGGCAATGGTATCTATTGATGCGCCCAATCCCGAAGCGGCGGCGACGTTTATTCGCCATTTGGTGAAGGTTCAATCAGACCCGCAACAAAGTGATTATCCTTTGCCGCCTTTGAACGGGCAGGGGAGTACTCGAGATCGGGCAACGATCACAATGGGGCCTGCTCTCATGACCTTTTTGGATACACTGAAACGGCGGCGCTTCCTTTTGGAATGGGAAAACGCCGTCATTCAGAACTAGCTTATCTGGGGGCACTGTGTCGCGGACAAGCGCCTCATAGGGCAAGCTGTTGCACAATCGTGCCGACTTCCCTTTCGAACATCGCTGCGACATCCAATGCAAAATAATCTTGGTGCAGGGGGGCGACAAGTTGAACGCCGATAGGTACGCCGTGATCCAGATGCGTGGGCACCGCGACGGCAGGTAATCCCAAGAGGTTTACCGCACAAAGAAATTTTTGGGCATTGAGGATTTCTGGAATACTCTCGGGCGTGTTGAAGTCGAGGTCGTTAGCAAAGGGGCGTTTGCCAGAGGTGGGCAAAAGCAAAATATCCACATCTGCGAACATTACCGCCCATGCGCGTTGAATCGTGCGACGTTCGGCAAGGCCGTTGAGCAGCCCGCTCACGCCAAGATCTTGGTATATGGATAGATTTGCGTCTAACAGCACATTCATTTCTTTTGAGCCTAAGTCGCGTATCGTTGATAGGGATGTGTGGCTCACTTCCGTGTGAAGCAGGTCGCCCCAGAGCTCTCCGGTTCTATTGGCATGAGGTGGCGTTACCTCAACCAATGTACAGCCCGCGTCTTTTAGCGCCTGTATCGCTATGTTCATTCCGTCTTCGACGGCCTGATCGACACCATCGCCGAACATATCAATGCAATAGCCAATCCGTAGTGCAGCATCGCCCAGCGGTTTCTGGGCGGGGGCAGGCACCCACAAAGGATCGCGGTTATCACCGCGTGCCATGGCGTGAAGGCCCAGCCGCACATCTTCGACACTGCGGGCGATGGGGCCTTGGACAGACATAAGGCCCGAAATCATCGGCCGCTCGGCTGTGGCGCTGGGGTTGAACGCGGGGACGCGGCCTAGCGAAGGGCGAATGGAAACAACGCCACAACACGCAGCAGGATAGCGCAGCGAACCGCCCAGATCATTGCCATGGGCTATCGCCCCGATGCCAGCCGCAATCGCAGCAGCAGCACCGCCTGAGGAGCCACCGGGGGTCACGGCATTATCCCAAGGGTTCAACGTGACACCGTGCAAGGGATTTGAGGTACACCAACGCATAGAAAATTCCGGCGTGTTGGTACGGGCAATGATGACGCCTCCAGCCGCTTTCATATTGGCAACAACAGGGCTGTCTTGATCGCAGATATTATCTTTGAATGCAGGTATGCCGTTTGAATTGACGAATCCCTTTTGATCGACATTGATCTTTGTTGTCATGGGGACGCCAAACAAAGGCGGCAAGATATCTGGGCGCTGGGCATCTAACTGTTTTGCCGTCGCCAATGCTTCTTCCGACAAGGTTTCAGTAAGCGCATTGATCTTAGGGTTCACCGCAGCAGCGCGCGCCAGATGTATCTCAGTCACTTCAACGACGCTGATTTTACGATCTGCGATGTTTTCAGCTGTTTGTTTTGCGGACCAGTTAAAAACCTCGCTCATTTTGTGGTTTCTTTGGTTGTGCCTGCTGGAAGTAGATCAAATGTTTGCTGCGTGGCGGCGTCAACGGCCTCAGTGCTATAGAGCATTGGTACATACTGTCCCTCGGCCCAAAGGGCGGCTAGGTCCTGATAGTGGGGATCAGTGGGAATACCTGACTGGCCCGGCGCATTGATCCAGACGCTGTTGTCCCATGCACCCACATCCACCACCATGCGAACGGAGGCACCGATGCGGACGCGGTAATCGCTGGCGTCATAATAGGCCAGCATCACCGAAGAGTTGCTGCCGCCTTTGTCCAACGGGCCTACGTCAAACCCTGCTTTGACGGGGGTCATTGCATGGTCAAACCAGCCTTTGTGCAAATCACCCCAACGCCAGTTATCGGGGGCGTCGCCATATTGCGCGCGTGTGGCATCCCATGCTTGGGTCAATGTCTGGATCAAAAACATATCCCTCGCGGCATCTTCCGCAAGGCCCGCACGTGCAGAAAGGCCCGCGTGCTCGCCCTCCAGCAGGCGTACTACGGTGGTGATGTTTCCGGGAACCAGATATTTGCGCAACTCAGGATCAGGCGCGATTTTGTTCAGCAGCGCGGGGCGAAGATGGCTGGATAGCCATAGTTCAAACAGCAACGCGGCGCTTGACCCTGTTTCCGCATATCCGTCCCAGTTGCGCAGCAGAGAGACCGCAGGCGTCGAGCCATCATCTGGCAGCAAGGCGATCAGCCTGAGGGCCAGCGCAGAGAAACTGTCGGTCTGCAAGGCGCAGCTTGCTGCGATGTCACCCGCATCTCCTGCGGCGATCACTTGGGCCACGCGGTCCGCCCGTCCGTCCACAAACCATTCATAACCCACTGGAGATTTGTCATGGTCCCATGTGTCGGGGAGGTTCATTTCATTGGCAGAATGCACAAAGCCTTGAGCCGGATTTTCAAGATAAGGAAGGTCAGCCGCTGTCAAATACCCGTCCCATTCAAAATGTCCATCGCCGTTCACGGGGGTTAAACCGCGCCAGCCTGTTCTGCGCGGCACATAAGCTGCCGATTGCCAGCAGATATCACCGTTCACGTCCGCATAGTTTAGGTTAACCGAAGGTGCCCCCCATGTTTCAGCCGCTTTGCGGAAGGTGGAGACACTATTGGTGCGCATGGTTTTGAGCGTCCCCATATAGGGGGCCGAACCTGCATCGGTGAAGACGGTACGCACGGATAGGGCGATGTTACTTGCCTTGTCGCGGTAGATGACGGGGCCGTATTGCGTAAACAGTAACGGCAATGTCTGATCAGATTCACCTTTCACGGCAAAAGTTTCGTCAATTTGCATCATCGGGACAAAGGCGTCGCCGTGACGGTAGGCGGCGGCATCATCAGGCGCGGTTTCATGAACCATCAGGTCTTCTTGGTCCGCGCAAAAGATCGTCAGGCTGAAAGCAGCATGGCCGTTATGGCCTGCCATCACACCGGGCGAACTCGGCTCGCCTGCGCCGATCAGGTCTAAATCGGGGGCGGTTAGATGTACCATATAGCGTAATGAGGGCGCAGCATGGGCGCGGTGGGGATCGCTGGCCATGATAGCACGCCCTGATTTGGTCAGGGCAGGGGCGATAACCCAGTTGTTCGACCCTTCCATGGCTTCTTCGACACGGCGCACAGTTTTTGCGGCGTCTATGCCTGTCCACAAAGGCGCTTCGTCCAATGTGGCCGCCAGACGTTCGGGTGAAAACGTGACGGGCGCGGTGGCCAGCTCATAAACGGCAAGCGCGGATTCAGGCAGATCAACGGGGCTGGTCACATCCCATTCGCTGTCTGGAACGGCAGGCGTCAACGGCCAGCGCAGCAGATCAACTTCGGGGTCTGATAGGTTTTGCACCTTGGTGCGCACAAGCTCGGACGCGGCGTTGCGTGACAGGCAATGTGTACGGATGCGGACAACGTCTTCTGGGTGCCAATGGGAAGGGCTATTGCCCAGCTCTGAGAACTCGGGCGGCAGCGGCATATTGCCTGCAAGAACTTGATCAATGCCAGCGTTGATACCTGCTGCAAAAGCTGTGCAAATCTCTTGGGCATCTTCGCCATAAGCGGCCCATTCTACATCCATCGCTCCACGGTACAAAAACAGCCGCGCGGCGCGGTCTTGCATCAAATACCCCGGACCAAAATCCGCCGCCAAAAGCCCCAAACCCCGTTTGCGCCAAAGGTCGATCTGCCAAAGGCGGTCACGGGCAGCGTTAAACCCCTGCACAAAGAAGGCGTCTTGGGTTGTCTCAGCGCGAATATGGGCCATGCCCCATGTGTCGACAGAGATGCTGGCAGGATGTTTGAGGCCGGAAAGAGTGAATGTAGCCATTTGATTTTCCTTAATAATAGCTGATGGCGCGGGCGGCTTCGAGGCCCAGTGGCACCACATGGTTTATGTAGTCATCCGAACTCCATTCGGACATTGATCCCGCGATGTGAATTGCGCCCACGGGCTCGCCCTGCGCATTTAGAACCGGAAAGCCTGCAACGATCTCACCTGATAGAATCTGGCCCAGCACAAGCGAATATCCTTTCTCTCGTGTTTCTTCGACGTTTTGTAAAATCTCGTCGATGTCTGTCATGGTATGGGGCGTAAAAGGCGCGCGATCTGATCGCTCAAGGATATCGCGGACCTGCTCATCAGGGAGCTTGGACATGATCGCCCAGCCACCTGAACTGCAAAAGGTGGGAACGCTGTGGCCGACAAGAGTAGCGTAAAAATTCTCGCGTTTGGTTTGCAGGCGCAGGGCATACAGGACCCGCAAATCGTCAAACAAAGACAGGTCAACACGTTCACGCACAGATTTGCGAAGTTCAAGCAACACAGGCGTCGCAAAGCGTACCAGTGGGTTCAGCCGGAGCGCGTCAAGCGTGTGGTCAAGGATGCGTATACCGGGGAGAAAGCCGTTTCCCTGTGGGTCGCGCTCGATATACCCTAAGGTGCGCAGGGTATGTACCATCCGCTGCGCCGCGCTGCGATCAGTACCTGTGCGTTGCGCGATTTCGCCCAAAGAAAGCGGACCATCAGCATGATGGAACGCGGCAAGCACCGACATGGCCTTTTCGACGGATCTTACAAACAATGTGTCGGATTTTTGGGCATCCGTTACCTCACGTAATCCTGACTCCGCCCGAGTTGTTGTTCTTAGCATGTGTACCTCTTGACATGAATTGCAGCATCACCTTTAGTGTATTGTAATGCAAGTGTATTGTAATGCAATACGCCGAGGGTGAAAGCTAATATAAAGCTAATATCATGCCTCTGGTGGGGCTTAGGGAGGGATCAGCACGTTATGTCAGTACGAATCGCACTCGCCGGCTTTCTGCACGAGACAAATACATTCGCTCCGACCAAGGCGGCGCTGTGCGATTTTCAGCATGGCGGCGGCTATATGCCGATGGTGCGCGGTGCTGAGTTGATTAAGCGTAGCCGTGGAATCAACTTGGGGATCAGCGGTGCCGTCGGCCATGGTGAGGCCACGGGGTGGGATATGGTGCCAGTGCTCTGGACGGGCGCTATTCCTTCCGCGCATGTCGTGCAAAGTGCTTACGATCAGATCGCAGATGAGATCATCACTGGTATCGTTGCCGCAGGGCCGCTGGACGGAATTTTTTTGGATTTGCACGGGGCTATGGTGGCCGAACAGGTGGAGGATGGCGAAGGCCAGCTTCTGGCGCGGCTGCGTGCGGCTGTTGGTCCTGATGTGCCCATCGCTGTGGCGTTGGACCTGCATGGCAATATCACGCAGACAATGGTTGATGCGGCGGATGTGATGGTCGGTTTTCGTACCTATCCGCATGTGGATATGGCCGAAACAGGCCGTCGTGCGGCGGTGCAGTTGGACAGATTGATTGCGCAAGGCAAACCATTGGCGAAAGCCTTTCGGCGGTTGCCTTTTCTGGTGCCGATTGCGTGGCAATGCACACAAGAGGTTCCCGCAAAGGGTCTATATGAATTGGTCGCTGAGGTAGACGGAGGGGATGTGGCAAGCACATCGTTTTTCTTCGGCTTTCCTGCCGCTGATTTTCTGGGCTGTGGACCCACTGTGATTTGCTATGGCGATACGCAAGTGGCGGCAGATGCTGCCGCTGACCGTATCGAACAAGCGGTGCTGGAGGCGGAGCCAGCCCTTGCGGGCAAAACCTATGATCCTGATGAGGGCGTCATTGAGGCGATGCGTTTGGCGCAGACTGCTAGCCGTCCCGTTGTGATTGCGGATACCCAAGATAACCCCGGGGCCGGGGGCGATTCCAACACCACGGGCATGCTACGCGCACTTGTACGGCAGAACGCGCAGGCTGCGGCTTTTGGCAATATGTGTGATCCAAAGGCAGCTTTGGCGGCGCATGTAGCTGGGGTGGGCGCAGTGATTGATATTGCACTCGGGGGCTACTCCAATGTGGTTGGGGACAGCCCGTTTGAGGGGCAATTTACCGTAGAGGCTCTGAGCGATGGCCAGCTGGTGGCAAACGGCGGTTACTATGGCGGTGCCTCGATTGATCTGGGGCCTTCTGCCTGCTTGCGCATCGGCGATGTGCGGGTTGTTGTGACCAGTCACAAAACTCATATGGCGGATCAAGAGATGTACCGCTTTGTGGGAATTGAACCAACTGAACAGAAAATTCTGGTGAACAAAAGCTCGGTCCATTTCCGCGCAGATTTTGACCCGATTGCCGAAACAATCCTGACCTGCACAGCACCGGGTCCAATGCCTGTCAGCCCCGCCAGCCTGCCGTTCCGTAATCTGGCACCCGGTATCCGTCTGGAACCGATGGGACAGGCGTTTGTGCGACCAGAACGACAAGACACTTAAGCGAAGGGATTGTGCAGCTGTGATGTTGGCTGCGCACCAATGACAACCCGCGTCACGACAAGAGGACGTGTAAATAACCAACTAAGGGAGATATATATGAACTTTACTACCCCCCTGAAATCCAAACCGGCTGGCAAGCGCGGCGCGCTGAAAAGTACCCTTTTGAGTGCTACAATCGCGGGTATGGCTCTGATCGCCGGTCCGGGATTCGCACAAACAGTCACCAGCGTCATGCATTCGTCCTTGCGTGTTCTCGATCCAATCATGACGACAGCTTACATGAGCCGTAACCACGGCTACATGATTTTTGACACGCTGTTCGCGCTGGATGCCGATCTAAAGCCACAGCCGCAGATGGTCGACACTTGGACAGTTTCCGAGGATAAGCTGACGTATAAATTCACCCTGCGCGACGGGTTGAAATTCCACGATGGCGCGGCTGTCACAGGCGAAGACGTCGCCGCATCCATCGCCCGCTGGGGTGAACGTGACGCGATGGGTCAGGTTTTGATGACTTTTGTGGAGAGCTTGTCTGCAGAAGGCGACAACGTTTTTGTCATGACTCTGAAAGAGCCGTATGGCCTTGTGATTGACAGCCTTGCCAAACCGTCTTCGAACGTGGCGTTCATCATGCCCAAGCGTCTGGCCGAAACCCCTTCAACAGATCCTATTCCAGAGCAAATCGGGTCTGGCCCCTTCACATGGGTTGCTGATGAGTTCCAGCCGGGTGTGAAAGCCGTCTACGCCAAAAACGAAGACTATGTGCCGCGTGACGAGCCGCCAAGCTCGGCTTCGGGTGGTAAAGTTGTCAATGTGGACCGTGTTGAATGGGTGGTTATGCCCGATGCTTTGACCACAATGAACGCAATGCAATCCGGCGAGATTGATTATTGGGAAAGCCCTCCCTCCGATCTGTTGCCGATCTTGCAAGCGAACCCTGATCTGGTGGTCAAGAACCTGAATGCGATGGGTATGCAAACGATCTTGCGTCCTAACGCGTTGGTGCCGCCCATGGATGATCCACGCATTCGGCGTGCGGCAATTGCGGCGGTCAATCAGCAAAACGTTCTGGACGCGCTGGTAGGCAACCCCGAATATTATGCGCTCTGTGGTGCGATGTTTGTTTGCGGCACGCCGCTAGCCACTGATGTCGGCTCCGAAACCTTGATCAAAGGCAACGGCATGGAGCAAGCCAAAGCCTTGCTGGCCGAAGCTGGATACGACGGCACGCCTATTGTGATCATGCAGCCGACGGACGTGAGCATTCTGGCACCACAGCCGATTGTTGTTGCACAGGCCATGCGTGACGCAGGCTTTGTTGTCGATCTGCAAGCGATGGATTGGCAGACACTTGTTGGCCGCAGAGCCAACCAAGGTGCCATTGCTGACGGTGGGTGGCACTTGTTTGTGACCAACTGGGTGGGCGCAGATGTGTTTAACCCGTTGGTCAACAACATGGTAAACGGCAAAGGCGCCAATGGCGGCTGGTTTGGCTGGCCTGATGTGCCAAAGCTGGAAGAGCTGCGGATGTCATATGCCACTGCACAGTCTTTGGAAGAACAGCAGGGCTTGGCCGCTGAAATCCAGAAGGTTGCTTACGAAGAAGGCGTCTATGCACCTATTGGTCAGTACTTTGTACCTACGGCTTGGGCCTCCAATCTGGACGGTGTCTTAGAGGGCCCTGTGCCGTTCTTCTGGAACATCACCAAGAACTAAGACCAAACCAGCCTCACGCAGCACTGCGTGGGGCTGGATCAATCTTTTTCCCGCTGCGGCCACGTTTGGCTGCACGCAATTCCGAGAGGCCCGCCTGATGCTTGGCTATATCTTGCAACGCATTCTTTCCGCCATTCCCGTGATGCTCTTTGTCGCATTGTTCGTTTTCTTGCTGCTGCGCCTGACCCCGGGTGACCCTGCGGCGATCATTGCAGGCGATAGCGCCACGCCGGAACAGCTGGAAGCCATTCGCACATCGCTGGGCCTGAATGATCCATTGTTGACGCAGTTCTTTAGCTGGATTGGTAATATGTTCCAAGGCGACTTTGGGACGTCCATCTTGTCTGGCAAGCCTGTGATCGAATTGATTGCAGCGCGGATGGAGCCGACAATCAGTTTGGCCCTCACCACCATCACACTGTCTGTTGTGATTGCCGTGCCTTTGGGTGTCATCGCTGCATGGAAACATGACACGCTGATTGACCGTATCGTTATGCTGATTTCTGTGCTGGGCTTTTCGGTGCCTGTCTTTGTGATCGGCTATATGATGATCTCACTGTTTTCGATGAAATTAGGGTGGTTCCCTGTTCAGGGTTTCAAGCCGATTGGTGATGGCATTGGGCCGTTCCTACACCGCATTGCCTTGCCGACGTTTACATTGACCTTGCTATATATCGCGTTGATTGCGCGGATCACGCGTACTTCAATGCTTGAAATTCTGGGCGATGATTATGTGCGGACGGCCCGCGCCAAAGGATTGCCAGAACGCTATGTGCTGATGCGCCACGCACTGCGCAACTGCTCTGTGCCTATCATTACGGTGATCGGTATTGGCCTTGCCCTCATCATTTCTGGCGTGGTGGTGACTGAAAGCGTGTTCAACCTACCCGGATTGGGGCGTCTGACCGTGGATGCGGTGCTGGCCCGTGATTACCCTGTTATTCAGGCGGTAATCCTGTTGGCGTCTTTGGTTTACGTGGTGATCAACCTGCTTATCGACATTGCTTATGTGCTGCTAGACCCGAGGATCCGTTTGTCATGACCCAACCCACACCAACCGTCGCGCCCCGTGATCATATCTCGGCTTTCAAACGCGCCCGTATGATCGCTACCTCCAGCCCTGTGGTTTTTGTTGCGAGCATCATCCTTATGCTGGTGGTTTTAAGTGCGATTTTCGCGCCGTGGATTGTGCCGCATGATCCCATCCGTCTGTCGCCTGCTGTCCGTCTCAAGCCGCCGTCGGATGTTTATTGGCTTGGCACTGATGCGTATGGCCGTGATCTTTTGTCGCGTATCATCTTGGGTGGACGTGTTTCGCTGGTGGTGGGCGTCGCGTCTGCGATCTTTGCGGTGGCTGTGGGACTGGGCTTGGGGTTGCTGGCGGGCTATATCCGTTGGCTTGATGCCGTGCTGATGCGCATGGTGGATGGGCTGATGGCAATTCCCAGTATCCTTCTGGCGATTGCGATTGTGTCGCTTTGGGGGGCCAGCCTGTGGACAGTTCTGGTTGCCATCACAATCCCTGAAGTACCACGTGTGGTGCGTCTTGTACGGTCGCTGGTTTTGTCAGCGCGTGAAGAACCCTATGTGGAGGCGGCGATTGCGGCAGGTACATCTACGGCGCGGATTATGCGCCGCCACCTCGTGCCAAACACCATCGCACCTTTGATCATCCAAGGCACATACATCTGTGCCTCTGCAATCCTGACCGAAGCGATCCTGTCGTTTCTGGGTGCAGGCATTAACCCGGAGACACCGACATGGGGGAATATCATGGCCGAAGGCCGTGTCTATTTCCAGATCAACCCCGGCATTGTGATGTGGCCCGGATTGGTTGTGTCGGTCACAATTCTGTCGATCAACCTATTGGGAGACGCGGTGCGTGACGCACTTGATCCGCGCATGGCAAAACGAGGTATTGAGAGATGAGCAACAATATTCTGGACATCAATAATCTTCGCATCGCGCTGAACGGGGATGAAGACAAACAGGTTGTCAAAGGGCTGAATCTGTCGATTGAGGTTGGCCAGACGATGTGTCTGGTCGGTGAAAGTGGTTCGGGGAAATCCCTGAGTGCTTTGGCAACGATGGGGCTGTTGCCTTCGGTCTTGTCGCCCATTGCGGGTTCAATCGAATTGAAGGGCGAAGAGTTGCTGGGGGCAGCCCCTGCGCGGATGCGCGCTTTGCGGGCAACTGGCGTGTCGATGATTTTCCAAGAGCCGATGACCGCGCTTAACCCCGTTGTGCGTGTGGGTCAGCAGATTGAAGAAGTGTTGGAATTTCACTCCAACCTGTCAAAGTCCGAACGCCGCAAGCGGGTGTTGGAGATGATGGAGCACGTGCATCTGCCCGATATTGAAAAGATGTACCGCAGCTTCCCGCATCAACTGTCAGGGGGCCAACGCCAGCGGATCATGATCGCGATGGCGCTGGTCATGCGCCCACAACTGTTGATCGCTGACGAACCCACCACCGCGCTGGACGTCACCACGCAGGCGCAAATTCTCAAGCTGATCCGCGAATTGCGCGAAGAGCAGGGGGCCGCGGTATTGTTCATCACCCATGATATGGGCGTAGTTTCCGAGATCGCTGATGATGTGACGGTTCTGAAGCTGGGCGAGGTGATGGAAACCCAAAAGGTCGAGGCGCTGCTGCGCAATCCTCAAACTGAATATACCCGTGGCTTGCTGCGTTCGGTCCCCAGTCAGGTGCCGCGTATGGCGCGTGAATTAGGGTCACAAGAAATCGTGCTGGGCACAGATAATCTGTGCAAGACCTATGGCGGTAAAGGGTTCATCAAAAAATCACGTGAAGTGAAAGCAGCGCAGGACATCAGCATCAAGCTGATGAAAGGGCGCACGCTGGGCATTGTGGGTGAAAGTGGATCGGGCAAATCAACTGTGGCACGCTGCATTATGCGTCTGGTTGATCCCACGTCGGGCAGTATTACGATTGGTGGCAAGGATATTGCCAATCTGAGCCAAAAAGAACTTAAGCCCGAGCGCAAGAACTTTCAGATTGTGTTTCAAGACCCCATGCGCTCGCTCAACCCGCGCATTGAAGTGGGGCAATCCATCATTGAGGGCCCATTGAACTTTGGTGTGCCGTACAATGAAGCCATGGACCGTGCGCGTGAGTTGCTGGAACTGGTCGGCCTTCCCGGCAGTGCGGTAGACCGTTTTCCGCATCAGTTCTCTGGTGGGCAACGCCAGCGGATCGCGATTGCGCGTGCATTGGCCATGGACCCTGATGTCTTGGTCGCGGATGAGGCTGTCTCGGCCTTGGATGTGTCGGTGCAGGCGCAGGTGCTAGAGCTGCTGGCAGAATTGCAAGAACGCTTGGGGCTGGGCATTTTATTCATTACCCATGACCTAGGTGTGGCGGCGCAAATTTGTGATGAAGTCATCGTGATGCAGCGCGGCCAGATTGTTGAGTATGGGCCTGCAGCCCAAGTGTTGGGGGAACCGCAACAAGATTATACCAAAGCACTGATTGCTGCGGCGCCCGGAAAACACTGGGATTTTGCAAATTTCCGCCCCTTTTCCGAAGCGCCCTGACCACGCCACGACCCAACCTAGGAGACACCCCATGGCCGTATTACCCATTATCGAAAATAGTACAGACGAACTCACCGCGATTTTCAAAGACTTGCACACCCACCCCGAGTTGGGCTTTGAGGAGGTGCGGACATCTGGGATCGTCGCTGAAAAGCTAAAGGAATACGGTGTTGATGAAATCCACACGGGCATTGGGAAAACGGGTGTCGTAGGGATCATTAAAGGCAACCGCGAGGGCGCACGCCGTATTGGTCTGCGGGCCGATATGGATGCCCTGCCGATCAACGAAGAAACCAACCTTTCCTATGCTTCTAAAACGCCGGGCGTGATGCATGCCTGCGGGCATGACAGCCACACAACAATGTTGTTGGGCGCAGCAAAACATCTGGCCCAGACGCGCGATTTTGCAGGCACCGCCGTACTGATTTTCCAACCCGCCGAAGAAGGTTTGGGCGGTGCGCGTGAGATGCTCAAGGATGACTTGTTTGGTCGTTTCCCCTGTGACGAAGTTTACGGTATGCATAACTCACCCAATGGCGAACAAGGTTCTGTGGGCATCTGTAAAGGTGCAGCCATGGCGGGGGCATCGTTTTTCGATATCACAGTGCAGGGCAAAGGCAGTCACGCAGCCATGCCGCATCAATCACGTGACCCTCTTGTCATCGCTTCGGCACTGGTAGGCAGTTTGCAAACGATCCTGTCACGTAACTTGCCACCGCTAGAGACCTGCGTTTTGTCTGTCACACAGATTCATGCGGGCTCTGCCTATAATGTGGTTCCCGACACCGCAGCGCTGGCAGGCACTATTCGTTACTTCAAAGATGAAGTGATCGAGCTGGCCGAGCGGCGGATGAGAGAACTCTGCGCAGGGTTTGAGTTGTCCTATGGCGTGACTATCAATGTAGATCTGCGCAATGTGTTTGATGTGCTGATGAACGATGGCGATTTGTCGGACGCCTATATGGAAGCTGCCGCTGACATCGTGGGCAAGGAGAACATCTCTGGCACGGATCAGCCCGCAACGGGTTCGGAAGATTTCGCAGATATGCTTAAGGTTGTTCCCGGGGCTTATTGTCGGGTTGGCCACTCTGGCACGACAGGTTTGCACAATCCCAGCTTTTTCCTTGATCCAGAAATTCTGCCCGTCGGGGCCTCCATCATGGCGCGTATCGTCGAGCGCCGCCTGTCATAACGGCCATCCTTCATAACAGCCACCTTTCATCATAACGGAGCTTCCCATGAACCCTCTTGCTTTACCTTTTGACACGGATGAAATGCTTGCAGGGTTAAAGCCGTGGATTGAATGCGAAAGCCCGACACATGATGCGGCGGCTGTGGATCGGATGATGGATATGGCGGCCTTTGCGCTGGCCGAAGGAGCTACGGTTGAACGTATTCCGGGACGTATGGGGTTTGGGGGCAGCGTACGTGCACGTTTCCCTCATCCTGATATGGGCAAAAAACCGGGTATCCTGATTGTTGGACATATGGACACAGTGCATCCGATTGGCACATTGGACGTTCTGCCTTTCAAGCGGGAGGGGGACATATGTTATGGCCCCGGCATCATGGACATGAAGGGCGGCAATTATGTTAGCGTCGAGGCGATCCGCCAGTTGATCCGCGCAGGGCTTCAGACACCGCTGCCCGTGACGGTGCTGTTTACACCTGATGAAGAGGTCGGTACCCCGTCCACCCGCAGCTTGATCGAGGCAGAAGCCGCCCGTAATAAATATGTGTTGGTCCCCGAACCCGCAGATCAGGATGGCGGTGCAGTTATTGGGCGCTATGCGATTGCGCGGTTCGACTTGCGCACTGTTGGTCAACCCAGTCATGCAGGTGCGCGGCTTGCGGATGGTAAATCCGCCATTGCTGCCATGGCGCGCAAAATCATCGAAATCGAAGACATGACCGGCCCTGATTGCACCTTTAGCGTTGGGGTGATCCATGCGGGGCAATGGGTGAATTGCGTGTCGTCCACCTGCGATGCAGAAGCATTGACAATGGCCAAGACCCAAGAAGATCTGGACAGGGGTGTGGCGCGCATGATGGCGTTGCAAGGTGTGGCGAATGGTGTGGAATTCCAAGTCACCCGTGGCGTGACCCGCCCCGTGTGGGAGCCGAACCAATCGGGCACAATGGCAATATTCGACGTTGCGCGCAGCATCGCTAAAGAGATCGGCTTTGACATGAAAGGCCGCAGTCAGGGCGGGGGGTCTGACGGGAACTTCACGGGCTATATGGGAATTCCGACGCTGGACTCACTGGGGGTGCGCGGCAATGGGTTGCATACATTGACCGAACATATCGAAGTGTCCAGTCTGGTGGAGCGCGCTCAGTTGATGGCAGGGCTGCTGATGCGGTTGGACTAGCCATTTGTTTCAACGGCAAAGACATGATTGAATGTTGTTTGGGCCTTGTATCGACATTTCGCCAGCCAAATTTAGTGCAGAGACCTGATTAGACCTGTCTGACCTCAGCACCTGCGGGACAGATTTGAGGATTTGAATAAGGGAGGATTTCTGGTTCATCTGATGGATCAGGAGTTCGAGGTGACGAAGAAACCCCAGACACCGAAAGATTCTGCCGACAAGGTGGTCAAGAACATCCGCATAGTTTTGGTGGGCCTGCGCGGCGAGGATAGCATTACTGAAAGTCTCTATTGCAGTTGGTCAAAGGAATTCCTTGAAGCTGCAAACGCCGAGTATCGGACGACGCGGCACGTCCGGCAACGTCGCCTGAGGTGAAAAATTGTGCTCTGCTAGAATATTACTACCTATCCGGCGACGTCTACTTCGGATGGGACAAATCTGCCGACAGGGAATAGTGCGTGCCGCTTCCGTGATGAACTTGTCCCTTAATGCCTCCTTCTATTTCTGAGAAAGGATCGCACCATCAAACTGTGAGATAAAACACCTAATCTTTGCGCGCGCAGTAGAGGGCGTGCAGAGTTTCCAGTACGGAGGCAGCCTCATGCCCCTTAACGCTGTAAAAAATCGTTTGTCCGACGCGCCGCCCCTCAACCAGCCCGGCTTCTTTCAGCTTCTTGAGCTGCTGCGACATGGTGGATTGCGAGACCCCGCATACATGGGCGAGATCGCCAACCGATCTTTCGCCGTCCAGCAGACGGCAGAGGATCTGCAGTCTGGCCTCGGACGCCAGCATTGTCATCAGTGCTGCAGCCCCCGCAATGTCGCCTTCGAGAAAGTTGTCCGCGGTTTTCATATTACGCCTATTGAATATTAGGTATTTGTAATATACCTTGGTGAAGGGATGGATGCAAGGCCCGTCCGACTGCAACCGCTGGCGCATTACGGAGATGAAATATGGAAACCGAATTTACCCCATGGTTGTCGCTTGGAGGCGGCATGATGATTGGGGCTTCAGCGGTTCTGCTGATGGCCACTAACGGGCGCATTGCGGGCATCAGTGGTCTGACCTCGAGGGTGTTTGCGCGCAGCAGTGACGCTGAGGCGCGGGGCGTCTCAGCGCTCTTCGTGCTGGGCTTGCTTTTGGCTGCACCGCTGTGGCAGCTGATCTCGGGGGATTGGCCGCAACAATGGGTGCCGTCGAGTCCGGTTCTCATGGCCTTCGCCGGTCTGCTGGTCGGTTTTGGCGCGACCTACGGCAATGGCTGCACCTCGGGCCATGGGGTCTGCGGCATCAGCCGGGGCTCCACGCGCTCAATTGTTGCGACGCTTACCTTCATGGCGACGGCCTTTGCTACCGTTTTCGTCATGCGTCATCTGATCGGAGCGTGATATGAAACAGATTTTTGCACTTCTTTCCGGCCTTGTCTTTGGCTTCGGGTTGATCATCTCCGGCATGGCAAACCCCGCCAAGGTGTTGAACTTCCTTGATGTCTTTGGCATCTGGGACCCAAGCCTTGCCTTTGTGATGGGCGGTGCCATCGCTGTGACCGCGCTGGGTTTCGCTTTAATGTTTCGCAATTGGCGGACCCCCTATTTCGGGAGCACCTTTCATGTGCCCACACGCAATGATCTGGAGCCAAAATTGCTGATCGGTGCAGCGATATTTGGCGTCGGTTGGGGGATGGGCGGCTTCTGCCCTGGCCCCGCGTTGACCGCATTGCCCATTGCAGCCGCCGGAACGCTGATATTTGTCCCCTTTATGCTGATCGGCATGTGGATCGCCCGACACACTCCTGATCTTTCATCAAAACGCACAGAAGGAGCCGCGTGATGAGCGCCCCACTTAACACCTCCCTTGTACGCCATTCCCCATCGAACGGCGCCGGGAGCCCGGATGTCTGGGGCATCTATGAACCTGACACCGGTTCGATCCAATACATCTGCGCTGATCCAGCAACTAAAAAGGCCGCGCTTATTGATGTGGTCTGGAATCTTAACCCCAAGAACTATCGCTTCTCGAATGAAAGCATGGATCAGGTGCTGGGTATCGTGAAGGAGGAAGGATTGAGCGTGGAATGGGTGCTCGATACGCACCCACATGCTGATCACGTTATGGCATCGGCGCATCTGAAGGAACGCACAGGCGCACCTAATGCCATCGGGGTGCTGGTACCTGAGATCGCCAAGATTTGGGCCGTCCTCTACAACTTGCCCGACGCCTTTGATCCGAAACGCGATTTCGACCACTTGTTCGAAGAGGGTGAAACTTTCAAGATCGGCGGGCTGGACGCGAAAGTAATGCTGTCGCCCGGTCACACGCTGGGGTCGATAAGCTACGTCTGTGGCGATGCGGCTTTTGTGCATGACACGCTGATGCAGCCGGATGTTGGCACCTCGCGCTCGGATTTCCCAGGTGGCAATACAATGGAACTCTGGGACTCGATCCAGGATATCCTCGCACTGCCTGGCAGTACGCGGCTTTATGTTGGTCATGACTATGGCACGAAAGAGCGCAAAGAGCCGATGTGGGAAGCCACCGTCGAAGACCACAAGGCCAATAATATCCACGTCAAAGATGGCACCAAGCGACAGGACTACATCGAGCGCCGTCAGACCCGCGACGCGACATTGTCGTTGCCAGATCGCATCCTTGCCGCTCTGCAGATCAACTTGCGCGGCGGACGGATTCCTTCGGCTGAGGATGATGGCAACCATTATCTCAAGCTGCCAGTCAACCGCTTCGACTGAGCCTGACCAGGCGGTTCTTCGGGGCCGTCGCTTTCTCTTGATGGACAACTTACATGACCCTTCCCCCGTTTGCGCGATACCTGCCGATCCTCGACTGGGGCCGACGCTACGACCGTGATCAGCTCACTGGTGACATGGTGGCCGCCGTGATCGTTACGATCATGCTTATCCCGCAGTCGCTGGCCTATGCGCTGCTGGCTGGCATGCCGCCTGAGGCGGGGATCTATGCCTCCATCGCGCCCATCGTGCTTTATGCGATCTTCGGTACCAGTCGGGCGCTGGCGGTGGGGCCTGTGGCAGTGGTGTCGTTGATGACAGCGGCGGCGGTGGGCAATATCGTTGAAGGCGGCACGGCAGACTATGTGACGGCGGCGCTGACGCTGGCTTTCTTGTCGGGGGCCATGTTGTTGGCACTCGGGCTGTTCCGGTTGGGATTTCTGGCCAATTTCCTGTCGCATCCGGTGATCGCGGGGTTCATTACCGCCTCTGGCATCCTGATTGCGGCGAGCCAGTTGCGGCATATTCTGGGGATCGGGGGCGGAGGTCATACGCTTGTAGATATCCTTGGCAGCCTCTGGGCGCATCTGGGGGAAGTTAATTTCGCAACCGTTGTGCTTGGTGTTGCCACAACTGCCTTCTTGTTCTGGGTGCGGGGTGGTCTGAAGCCGATGCTCAGGCGCATGGGAGTCGGGCCACGCATGGCGGACATCGGGGCGAAGATGGGACCGGTGCTGGCCATTGTCGGGACCACGCTGGCGGTCTGGGCCTTTGATCTGGGCGCGAAAGGCGTGGCGGTTGTCGGCGAGGTGCCGCAGAGCCTGCCGTCGCTCACCTTGCCGTCCTTTTCGATTGACCTGATGTCGCAGCTTTTCGTGCCTGCGCTACTGATCTCCATCATTGGTTTCGTTGAAAGCATCTCTGTCGCGCAGACTCTGGCTGCCAAGAAGCGCCAGCGTATCGACCCGGATCAGGAGTTGATCGGGCTGGGCAGCGCCAACCTCGGTGCGGCCTTTACTGGCGGCTTTCCAGTCACGGGGGGCTTCTCGCGCTCGGTCGTGAATTTCGACGCGGGCGCCGAGACACCTGCCGCAGGGGCCTATACTGCCGTCGGGCTGGCCCTAGCCGGACTATTCCTAACGCCGCTGATCTATTTCCTACCCAAAGCTACGCTGGCCGCCACGATCATCGTCGCGGTGCTGAGCCTGGTCGACTTTTCAATACTCAAACGCGCATGGGTTTTCAGTCATGCAGATTTCGCAGCGGTCAGCGTGACGATCTTTATGACGCTGATCTTCGGTGTAGAAATTGGGGTTGGGGCAGGCGTCTTCACTTCTATTCTCGTGCATCTTTACAAGACTTCGCAGCCGCATATGGCTGTGGTGGGCCGGGTCCCGGGGACCGAGCATTTCCGCAATGTGCTGCGCCATGAGGTCGAGACCCAGCCGCATGTGCTGTCGCTACGGGTGGATGAGAGTCTGTATTTTCCCAACGCCCGCTATCTCGAAGATCAACTGGCCGCTTATGCCGCCGACAAGCCCGAACTGACCGATGTGGTGCTGATGTTCTCGGCGGTAAATGAGATCGACCTCTCGGCTCTGGAGTCACTGGAAGCGATCAACTCCCGATTGAAGGATGCCTACATCCGCCTGCACTTGAGTGAGGTGAAAGGTCCGGTGATGGATAGGTTGAAGCGCAGCCACTTCTTGGATGAGTTGACCGGCGAGGTCTTCCTAAGCCAGCACGCAGCAATCTGCCAACTTGCCTCGACCAAGTAAGCCAAAGAAATTGACGGGTCTCTCCCAGCATAGCCAAGCATAACAGATTGAACCGCCCTAGGTTTACCGGAGAGCAAAACTCTCAGTGAATTGCCCATTTTAGAGCAGACACACAGCTAGAAGACCTCGAAGCTGTATTCACCCGTTGCCTCACAGCCTTCGCGTTTGGATCGGGCAGGCCCAGCGTGATGCTGGCAAACGTCTAGGCCTGACCAGTGCGGAGCAGGCAAGAAGCTACAGAACGCGTAGCGCTCTCAGTCTGGTCGACACTCGGACGATTAAAGTTAGGCGAAGAATACGAGTTCGAAAGGGTAAGCCACTTGTCAATTGCAGTGTAAGAAGGGACCAGATCGCGACGAAAGACGCGTATGCTTAATCTCGACTGCCACCAGATTTTTTCCGTTGGAAACCTAACCGCCGGCTGCTTTCGCAGGTCGCAGCGCCTTTATAGCGAAGTTCGTACATTTGTCGGACCAAGCAGTTATGGCAGAGGCCGTGCCATCATAACTGGGGTTGAGCACGGCTTCTCTTTGCGCGCCGTTAATCATGCTGCGCAGCAGGGTTGCTGCCTCGTAAAGATTAACATCATCCGGAAACGTGCAGTCAGTAAGGATCGCAATGAAACGGCGGTCAAATGCCTCGGCCACTGTGTCGATCGAAGACAGGTAGTTATCGCGGAACTCCGGGAATTGCGATTGTTCTGCAAGCACGGCTCGCGCATTCAAAACGCCCCTGTTACCGAGAACGAGGTGGGCATAAGCACGTGCCAGCGCCAAAACAGCGCCTTCAACTGTTTTCACATCAGACGGCGTATCGAGATGCGCAATTCCTGTCTCGATAGCGTCGTCTGCGACCAATCGAAACAAGTTCGCCTTGTTTGAAACTGTTTTGTAGATCGTTCTGGTCGACATGCCCGCCTTACGGGCGACGGCTTCAATACTGGTTCCTGCATATCCTTCGCTAAGGAACACTTCGGTCGCCGCCTGAATCAAGAGCACACGCGTTTCTTGCTCCGTACGCACAGAGGGACGGCCGCGGGGCCGTTTCACTTTGGCGTTTATTTGTTCTGTCATCGCTTCTCCTCTTTCTCTTTATAAAAACGGAAATTTTCATAAATCAAGGGCGAAACATTGTGTTTCCTCTGTACGTGCATCACGGGTTTTTGAGCCGTAGATTTCGCGATTGACATTGGGCTGTCAATAATTTTAGAAAACCGTGATTTTCCTAATAACCTTCACGCCAAGGATTCCCGATGAAACTGAACAAAACCGTGGCGGTCTCAGTGATCGCTGTTGCAGCGGCGGCAGGCTATCTGGTTTGGACATTGAGCCAAGCCGCGACCTACCTTGTGCAAGGCGAAGTAGAAGCGACACGCATAGACTTGTCAGCGATGATTTCGGCGCGTGTTTCTGAAACGCCCGTCAATATCGGGGACCGTGTCGTCGCCGAAGATGTTGTTGTGCGGATGGAAAGTGCGATACTGGATGCGCAGCTTGCCGCAGCACGCGCGGCGCTTGACGTTGCACGGGCTAACCGCGACCTTACTTACTCCACCCGCCCGGAAACGATTGCCGCCGCTGAAGCCCAGTTAGAATCGGCGCGTTCAAGCGTTACGCTGGCGCAAAGCAACTTTGATCGGGTCAACCAACTGCAAGGCGACTCGGTTGTGTCGCAAGCATCACTTGATCAGGCGGCCAATAATTTGACGGCGGCAATTCAAGCTCAAGCAGCCGCGCAGGCCAGCCTTGATCAGGCGCGTAATGGCGCGAGCCCAGAACAAAGAGCTGTGGCTGATGCCCAGGTAAGGCAAGCTGAAGCATCTGTTTTACAGACCACAGCCAGCGTGGATGAAATGATCGTGGCATCCCCCATCGACGGCGAGGTGACGACACGTACTGCAGAATTGGGCAAGCTGTTTAGTGCAGGTGCACCCTTGATTTCCATCGTCGATGTGGACCACGCATGGTTTACATTTAACTTGCGCGAAGACTTTTTGGAGGGACTGGAGATTGGCCAACCCCTGCAAGTCCGTATTCCTGCTTTGGGCGATGATGCTGCCCTGATCGATGCGACGATCACATCGATAAATGTCCAAGGTAGTTATGCCAATTGGCGCGCCACCAAAGCGACGGGGGATTTTGATCTGCGGACTTTTTCTTTGCGAGCTGACCCTGTGGCGGCAGTTGCGGGAATACGCCCCGGGATGAGCGTTTTGGTGGATTGGCCCGCTACAGTGCGTAACGGTCGATAATCCTGTGACTCCCTCGCATCTTCCCCCCGGTTTTCGACGGATTTGGCGTCGCGAGTTGCGCCAGATTGCGACGCGGCCTTCGCTTGCCTTTACGTTGGTGCCGCTGCCACTGATCCTGTTTCTTATGCTGGCTGTGATTTTTGCACCGGGTTTGCCGCGCGATCTTCCCGTGGCTGTTGTTGATCTGGATGGGTCGACGATGTCGCGCCAGATCGTGCGTATGGCTGACGCGGCAGCTGATGTTGAGGTTGTCGAGCAGCTTGCATCGCTTAGCGAGGCGCGGCAGGCGCTTGTGGCGCAACGTGCCTATGCGGTTCTGATGATCCCTGCTGGTCTGGAGCATGATATCTTGTTGGGGCAAAGGCCAGAAGTTGTGGTGTTTTCCAACAGCCAGTTCTTGACGGCGGGTGGTATTGTCGGGCGTAGCCTAAGTACGACAGTTTCTACCTTTTCATCGGGTGTTTCGTTGCGTCTGCTTGAGGCCCAAGGAGTCGGTTCCGATCGGGCGCTGGATTTGATCACGCCAATTCCCGTACAGCAAAGCCCGTTGTTCAACCCCTCACTCGATTACATCCAGTTTCTGCTTTCGGCGATCATGCCGACCGTCATGCAGATATTCATCTGTGCCACTGCGGTTCTGTCGTTTTCACGCGAACACCATTCCCCAAACGGCATGCCACGCCTTCAACGCATTGCGTTATCGCCAACCCGCGCGATATTAGGAAAACTGCTACCCTACACCCTTGTGGGCACCTTCGTTTTGCTGCTTGGGGATGTGTTGTTGTTTAACGTCTTCGATGCCAGCTTTCGTGGCAACGTTTTTGTGTTTTTCCTCAATGGGCTCGTGTTTATCCTGACGTGTCAGGCCATGGGGGCGCTTATCGCGCTGATTGCCAAGGACACCACGGGTGCTCTTGGAATGATGGGGCTAATCGTGGCACCGTCTTTCGGGTTTGCTGGTGTTAGCTTTCCCCGTTTCGGGATGACGCTCTTTTCGCAGATTTGGGGTGCGATCATACCGCTGACGCCATACCTGCAATTGCGGACAGATCAAACGCTGCGTGGGGCGCCCTTAGAGTATTCTCTGCCGACAATGGGCTGGCTTTTCGCCCAACTTTTGATTTTCTCAGCCCTGCTGTGGGTCATGACGCGCAAGACAATGGCGCAAACACCGGTTTCTGAAAACACGATCTCCGACACGCAAGAGAGCACGTCATGAAAAAGCTGCGCCAATTCATTGCCGAGATACTCGGGGTCATTGGTCGTCTCTTTGCCGATGACAGTGCCAAGTCTACGATGATTGTGGGCATTCTGATTTACAGCGTTCTTTACCCGCAACCTTATGTGGGCGAGGTGCTGCGCGATGTGCCTGTGGTGGTCATTGATCAAGACAACTCGACCGCCAGTCGGACCCTCGTGCGTGAAATTGACGTGACGGACTTGGTCGATGTGACCATGTCAGCCCCTGATATGGAAACCGCAAGGGATGCCTTTTACCGGCGCGATGTTTACGGGATCTTCGTTATTCCGGCGGGCTTCGAGGCTGACATTCTTGCCAGTCGTCCCGCGCCCGTGGCCGCCTATAGTGACGGTAGCTATTTATTGATCTACTCGAATGTAATGCGGGCCGTTGCCACGGTTGCAGGGACAATGGGCGCACAGGTCAATTATGCGCGTCTCACCGCATTGGGCGTCGACGATGGCGTCGCGCGTACGATGCTATCGCCTGTGGCTGTAACCAATGTGGCTGTTTTCAATCCACAAGGCGGCTATGCTAGCTATGTGATACCCGCCGCCTTTGTCTTGATCTTACAGCAGACGTTATTGATGGGGATCGGACTGCTGCATGCGGGGCGCAGGCCACCAACAGGCCAGCGTTTGTGGGCCACGATTACTGCCTACTTTACCCTTTATATGGTCTGGGTTGCCTTCACGCAGATGTTGATCCCTTATCTCTACGGTATTCCGCGCACGGGTGATCTGGCAACGCTGCTGTTGATCTCCGTGCCGTTTATCTGTGCCTGTATCGCAATGGGATTTGCCATCGCGATGGCCATTCCTTGGCGCGAAGGGGTTGTGTTTTTACTTGTGGTGATCGGGATGCCACTGTTCTTTCTTTCGGGCATCTCTTGGCCAGTCGAAATGATACCTGACCATCTGCGGAGCTTATCGCTGCTTGTTCCATCATCGACGGCCATTTCCGCTTTTGTCGCGGTCGATCAAATGGGCGCTTCGGCGCGGGATGTGGCCAGCGCGATTGAAACCCAATTAGTTCTTGTGGTTGTCTATTCGGCATTGGCAGTCGCCCTTTCGCGACTGCCCCGCAATAGGCGATAGCCGCTGATTGCCAGACGAAAGAATGAGAGCACAAGTCGATCTAGCTGTCACCGAGCTTTAAAAGCCGCCGATTTCGAGAATATGACGCAGCACCTCGTCAGTTCCGTCATTCCGCCGCAGTGTGCAGAATACATATGGCCGACCATCCCGCATTTTTTCGCAATCCCGTTTCATCACATCCAACGATACACCCACATGGGGCGCCAAGTCCGTTTTGTTTATGACCAGAACGTCTGACTTTGTGAGTGCAGGCCCGCCTTTGCGCGGGATATCCTCGCCTGCCGCGACGTCGATCACGTAGATCGTCACATCTGCTAACTCGGGGCTGAATGTCGCGGAGAGATTGTCGCCACCACTTTCAATCATCACAATATCAAGATCATTATGGCGTGCGCGCATCTGCGCGATAGCGGCCAGATTGATCGAGGCGTCCTCGCGGATTGCAGTATGCGGACATCCTCCGGTCTCAACACCAATAATGCGGTCTTGGGGCAAGATTTGCATCCGCATCAGGGCTTCTGCGTCCTCTTGTGTATAGATGTCGTTAGTTATTACGCCGATTGAGAAGTTCTGCTGCAAAACACGGGCAAGGCAGGCGGTCAGTGTAGTTTTACCCGCGCCTACAGGGCCACCGATGCCAATGCGCAGAGGTCCATTGAGAGATGTCATGAGCGGAATATCCTTGGTTGTAGTGTTTCGTGTTGCATGGCGGCAATGTCCGAGAGGAAAGCCGTGCTGCTTAAATCGTCCAGCGTGGTGCCGACGGTGCGCTGAACAATCTGTTCGCAAACTGGGATAAGAGCGGCAAGGACACGCTGGCCTTCGGTTTGCCCCAAAGGCACGGCGCGCACAGCGGCTGAGACGAGATTACTGGCGAAAGCGTGAAGATACATTGTAGCGGTGAGATCAACGTCGAACTGCGCGCGTGTGGCGGCATATCCGACCGCAACAGGGTAGCAAAGGGCGGCTGAATTTGCGTCCTGCATCTCACCTCCGCCCCAGATCGAAGCGACGGTTTGTGCAAACGCGGTTCCTTGCTGCTGGGTTTCGAAAACCCGCTCGCGGGAGGCCGAAACCGCAATGGCTGTTTGGTTGACCTCTTCGATCTGTGCAGGTGATGTGCAGGCATAAGCGGCACGCAGCAAGATGCTATCGTTGCGCCCGCTACCGTATTCCAGCACATCACATAGCCAGTCTTGTAAGTCGCCAACGCGGCTGATTGTTCCGCCTTGGATGGCTGTTTCCAGCCCATGCGAATAGGCAAACCCGCCCACAGGAAATGCAGGAGAGAGCCATTGCGCAAGGTTGACGATATCGCCGTTAGTGGTCATGTGCCGTTGCGACATGTTCGTGTGAATGGGTGCGTCCGTGGCCGTATGCGCCACCCTCGGGTGTAAACGCTGCAGTGATCGGCTCAACCACAGCGCCTAAATGTTCAAGCATGTGGCCTATGACGGGATCTGCTTGAATTAGCAGGTGGTCCTCTCCGATTTGACAGGGCGTATGGCGGTTACCAATATGCCACGCCAGCCGCACAAGATGCGGTCCCGACACTTTGTACAAGGCCTCAACGCCTGCCGTGATCTGGACCAGCGCACCATTATCAAGCACAAGTGCATCGCCGTCATCCAGCGAAGTAGTCTGTGCCAGATCAACGATAAACGTCTCGCCGGTCGTCGTGGTCAGACGCTTGCGCCGCAAGAAGCGCTCGGTGTAGTCGAGTTCACAGCAGGCTGCGGGGCCGCTCCAGTCCCCTTTGCGGTGCACTGCTTGAGCGATGGGTGTTGTTGTCATAGCGTCCTCTCAGAACATGAAATAGCGCTGTGCCATGGGCAGCACTTCGGCAGGTTGGCACGTCAGCAGGACACCGTCCGCGCGCACCTCATAGGTTTCGGGATGAACTTCGATCATCGGCAATGCGTCATTGAGGATCATGTCCGCTTTGCCGATGGTGCGGGTGTTTTTCACGGCAACCGTTTGCTTGGCGAGACCAAGTGTAACTCCGATGCCCGCATCATGCGCCGCACCCGAAACAAAGCTGACCGAACTGTGGCGCAGCGCACTTCCGTAGGCGCCAAACATCGGACGGCTATAAACGGGCTGGGGCGTGGGGATGGAGGCATTTGGATCCCCCATTTGGGCCACAACAATCGTACCGGCCATCAAAACCATTTCGGGCTTCACACCAAAGAATGCGGGGTTCCAGAGTACCAGATCTGCGCGTTTGCCAACGCTAATATCACCGATGACATGGCTCACCCCTTGGGCAATCGCAGGATTGATCGTATATTTCGCGATGTAACGGCGCACGCGCATATTGTCGTTGTCACCAGTTTCTTCCGCCAGCGGTCCGCGCTGTTTCTTCATCTTGTCAGCGGTTTGCCATGTGCGTATCAAAACTTCGCCCACACGGCCCATGGCCTGACTATCCGAAGCAATGATCGAGAACGCACCCATATCGTGCAAAATATCTTCGGCGGCAATTGTTTCGCGGCGGATGCGGCTCTCGGCAAAGGCGACGTCTTCGGGGATGGATTTATCCAGGTGGTGACAGACCATCAGCATGTCCAGATGCTCTTCGAGCGTGTTCACCGTAAAAGGGCGTGTCGGATTGGTCGAAGAGGGCAGGACGTTTGCATCGCCACAAATTTTGATGATGTCTGGGGCATGGCCCCCGCCAGCGCCTTCCGTATGAAACGCATGAATCGTACGGCCTTTCATAGCGGCAACAGTATGCTCGACAAAACCACTCTCGTTGAGTGTATCAGTGTGGATCATCACTTGTACGTCCATGTCGTCGGCCACGGACAGGCAGCAATCAATCGCAGCAGGTGTCGTCCCCCAATCCTCATGCAGCTTCAGTGCACAGGCTCCGCCTTGGATCATTTCGACCAAAGCGGCAGGTTGACTGGCGTTGCCCTTGCCCGACAGACCGATGTTCATCGGAATGCCGTCAAAGGATTGCAGCATCCGACCGATGTGCCATGGCCCCGGTGTACATGTGGTGGCAAGCGTCCCATGGGCAGGGCCGGTGCCGCCGCCGAAACAGGTGGTCACTCCAGAGTGGAGGGAATCCTCCATCTGCTGGGGACAAATAAAGTGGATATGACTGTCCATACCTCCAGCAGTAAGGATGCGCCCTTCACCCGCGATTACTTCGGTGCCAGGGCCAACGATGATATCGACGCCTGATTGCGTGTCGGGGTTGCCTGCCTTGCCAATGGCATGGATCAATCCATCTTTGAGCGCCACATCCGCTTTGTAGATGCCAGAGTGATCAACGATCAGCGCATTGGTGATTACGGTATCTACCGCGCCTCCAGCACGGGTGACTTGCGATTGCCCCATCCCGTCACGGATGGTCTTACCGCCGCCGAATTTCACTTCTTCTCCGTATGTGGTCAGATCACGCTCAACCTCGATGATGAGATCGGTATCGGCAAGGCGCAAGCGGTCACCAGTGGTCGGGCCAAACATCGCAGCATATTGGGCGCGAGGGATTTGGGTCGGCATTTAGAGGTCTCCCATTACTTGACCGTTAAAGCCGAAGATACGTCGCGCCCCGCCAATGGGTATCAGCTTTACTTCGCGGCGCTGACCCGGCTCGAACCGCACGGCGGTACCAGAGGCAATGTCGAGGCGCAGGCCACGCGCCGCGCTGCGGTCAAACTCGAGCGCGGGATTGGTCTCTGCAAAATGATAGTGGCTTCCTACTTGCACTGGGCGGTCGCCCGTGTTGGCAACCCTCAGTGTAAGGGTCTCGGCCCCTTCGTTGAGGGTCAGTAGACCGTCTGCGGGAAACACTTCACCGGGGATCACTTCCGGCTCCATGCCAAGATTGCAGCGCTGACGATGACCAGCAAACCAGCAGCCAGCGGCATCCAGTTTGAATCGGTCAGGTGATGGTGCGAATGCGGTGCCTCATGTGCCGCTGACGCGCTGGCAATAAGGACAAAAGGT
The DNA here is from genome assembly GCF_014196805.1 of Sulfitobacter undariae. GTDB lineage: Bacteria > Pseudomonadota > Alphaproteobacteria > Rhodobacterales > Rhodobacteraceae > Sulfitobacter > Sulfitobacter undariae. The sequence goes on from NZ_JACIEI010000017.1 coordinate 48,158, forward strand.
AGACTGCGCAGAATATGGTTCATTTGGAGCTCCTTGGGTTTTCAACGGATTGGATTATGGACAGTGACCAGTTTGGTCCCATCGGGAAATGTGGCTTCGACTTGAACATCAGTGATCATCTCTGCGATGCCTTGCATGCACTGATCGCGGGTAACGACATGGCCGCCAGCCTCCATCATATCCGCGACAGAGCGGCCATCCCGCGCGCCCTCGACCACCGCTTCTGTGATGAGCGCAATCGCTTCGGGGTGGTTAAGCTTGACGCCGCGGGCAAGGCGCTTGCGGGCGACTTCGGCGGCCATAGCGATCAGTAGTTTATCTTTTTCACGGGGGGTCAGTTGCATGGGCTACAGTCTCCAGGACGTGGGTAAGGAGTTGTTTGAAAGATGCTCAAGAGCGGGCACCAGCGTGCGGCGCAACTCAAAGCTATCTGTGGCGAGATGACGGATTACCAACACGCCATCGCTCAGCATGCTGGCACCTGCGGTTGCTGGCAAAAGGGCGCGCAAAGGGGATAGAAACGTTTCCGCATTAGATGCGACCATAATGACGTTCGCCATCGCACCTGCACCGTCGGCGATGGCCGGGCGGGTAAGTTGGCGGGTTGCGTCCCCCCGCAGATCCATGCCGTCAATGTAAACGTGTTTGCCGTTTTGGGTGATCTTGATGCGATCCCTGAAGATGACGTCGTCCAACGTCTCTGGCATCGCGGCGCGTCCAAAAACCACAGGCTCTACCATCAAAAATCGCGCCTGAGGTTCCAGCGTTACATCAAGGCGGCGGCGCAATGCGCAGCGGTCATACAGGATCAACTCTTGCGGGAGCCAGTGCAAACAGCCGCCATCATGGACGCTGAGCCGCGATGTAACGCTGCCTGTTTCGCCGACTTGCGCGCGATACGCCCGCTCGGCGGCTTGTGTGGTAAGAGACAGCTTTGCACCGTTCTGCACCTCGATGTCCAAGTCAAAGCAGTCACCGCCGGTTATCCCGCCAGCCGTATTGACCAAAATCACCTCGGCGTCTTTGCTATGGGTCTGAGGAAAGACCAGCTTAAGCGATCCCGATTGACGCAGGTCCCGCAGCCGTGTTTTGCCCGCCGCGTCGCCATAGACTGATAATCGTGCGGACCCGATAGCACGCGGCTGTAGGGTGCTCGCCGTTGGCACATCTATTGGAATGTTAAGGGTAATGCGACGGCTCCGACTGCTTTGTTGCTTGCGCTCATCTGCATCACATCGTTTGAGCCAACGGCAGTTGTTGGACCGAAAATAACTTTACTCACCTTGGGGGTGATTAAATTATAAGCTGCGAGTGGCCGCATCGCCTAATTGGCGGGCGAACTTGGAAAGTTTGGATATTTAGTAGGCCAAGGAATTATTTCTGCCGCTGCAACGGCGACAAAGTGCGGAGAATTAGAGGGTGTTGGTCGTGCTCTGACCGGATTGCTGCAACAGCAATATCTAAATGATGTGCGCCCCCAAAACACACTACTAGAGGTGATGGTAGGGGGCGCAGCTCTACATTCGGAGCTGCCTTTGAGGGGCTATCTTATGATGATGAAGCTTTGGATGGTGTGCGGGCTTCACACCGTTTTATCGCCATATTAACTGAAGCTTTGATCGGGTCGATGACGTCAATATTTAGCGCCGAAGCCATTTCTTCTGCCAACCCGCCCATGCCTGCGCAACCTAAAACAATGGTTCGGATATCTGGAGCTTCGATTAGTAAATTCTTGGCCGCTTGGGTCAAATTATTGGACGCCGCCGCGCGGTCGGTTTCAAAATCCAGAACGTCGATTTGGCTTGCTCTAACACAGTTTAATTTGGTCAGCAGGCCATAAGTTTCCATGTTCTTTGCTATGACGGGGACAGACAGCTCTGAGGTCGTGAGAATGGCAAACTGGCCAGCGGCTTCGTTTGCTGCACGGGCGGCCGCCTCTCCGAGGCCGATAACCGGCTTGGATAGCGATGCGGCGGCTTCCGCCAATCCTGTATCATCAAAACAACCGACAATCGCTGCGTCAAATTGGGTTTCGAGAAGCAGGCTTAGGGTGCCGGGTAATGCCATGTCACCGTCTATCGCCCCTTGTATCGAGGGAGGGCCAGATAGGTTGGTGCGCAAAATCAATTCAATACCTTCCGGAAGATAGCCGCGGGCTTCTGCTCCGATGCGGTCCGTCATGTCTTGGGTCGAATTAGGGTTGACGATGAGTAAGCGCATATAGGTTAATTTGTCCCTGCATTATTTGCCCGCCATTCCGCCTCGGACGGTGTTGGCAGATCGAACGTTTCGTTTGAGCGGCAATATCCGTGTCCTCCCATGCGGCCTAATGCGTCCAGCGCTTGGGCATCTACATGCAGGCGGTCGTTTACGATTCCGGGCCGACTGTGCATTGCCAGCACTTCGCCCAGAATGATTTCACGTGATTTCCCAATGTTTAGAGTAGTGTGCCGCTTGCACTCAAACCTAACAGGCGCTTGCGCAATTTGAGGACAAGAAACGAACTCGCCCGGGATCATCGTTAGGCCCGCCGCTTCGAATTCGTTCACCTCGGGGGCGAAGGGCACGGCTGTAACATTCATGGCGTGTAGATTGTCAAAGCCAACAATATTCACGGTGAATTCTTCGGTTACACGTATGTTGTGGCCGGTATCTTTGAAGCGCATGTCGGCATAGTTCTCAACGCCCAAGGCAAGAATGGCTGGGTCAGAAGATAGGCAGTTGAAAAAGCTGAAGGGTGCGGCGTTGGGCACGCCGTTTTCGTCAACCGTGGTCACCCAAGCGATAGGGCGCGGTACAACTGCCCCGATCAGGAGCTTATAGCGGTCACGGGCAGATAGTTTAGAAAAGTCAAAACGGTCCGAGTTTGTTGGTTGGCTGTCCATGCGGGGGCTCCATCTATCGGTTGGGGAGAGCGTTATGTGGAAGGCGTGACGTAGCGGGCAAGTATCTCGCTAATGTCGTTCTTTCCTTCTTCGTCAGGGTTAAGCAGGGCGCGGTCTTGCACGCCGTGCAGGTGGTGGTGCATGTGCGAAACGGCCCTTTCGGCATCGCCAGCCTCAATCGCGGCGATGATCTCGGTGTGTTCATCAAGGCCACATTTTGCTGAATGGGCCTGTGCAAATCGTGCAAGGATCAAGGAGCAACGCGAGACGATTTCATTCACGTAGTTGGCGAGGATTTTCGAGCCGGTAAGCTCTGCGAGCAGGATGTGAAACTCACCAGCAAGACGAATGGATCGGGTTGTATCCACGTCGAGGTACTTCCTCTCTTGTGCCAGATGAGCCTTCAGTGACTTGATGATGGGTTTTGTGTCCATCTTGCAAAGGCGCTGCATGACTTCGCGCTCAAGACACTGCCGCATCTCGAAAATATCATATGCTTCTTCGATGGTGGGTACTGCAACAGAGGCGCCTCTGTTTGGCTGCAGGTCGACCAAACCCTCTGCGTCTAGGCGCACAAGGGCATTGCGGACGGTCGTTCTGCTGACACCAAAAGTCTCTCCTATGGAGTCCTCTGGAAGCTTCACGCCAGGTTTGAGCGCTTGTTCGATGATTGCCTGTCTGAGCGAATCGTAGACGGGAAAACTGCGTGTCGAAGATTTGTACATGTGGGACCTAAATGAAGTTGATGCAAAATTAGGCAGTAACTGGGTTGATCTTATTGTATGCACTGATTGAATACAATTTTTAATTATTTTTGTAGACCAAATTGTTTTTCATGCCTAACCTTAGTTAATGATGATGCCCTCTTGCTGGGCATTTCGCATAATAATATGCCGATTCAAGTATCGTTTCAGGCGCTAAAGGGAAATTTGTATACGATTCACCTCATGTTTCGTGCGCATCAACAGGGAGACTAAAATGGAAATGTTAAAGACACTACGTCATGGAGTGATCGGAGGGGTTACTGCGACTCTTTTGGCAACGGCTGCCCATGCTGAGACCGTTCGTTGGGGTGCGCCGCGTGATATCGTATCTTTGGACCCTTATTCATATGGCGACAGCTATACGATTAACTTCTTGAATCACGTTTATGAGGGATTGGTCCGCTACAACCGTGATTTGGAAATTGAGCCAGCATTGGCAACAAGCTGGGAGCTTGTGTCTCCTACGACATGGCGCTTTACCCTGCGTGAGGGCGTCAAGTTTCATGATGGCGCTGACTTCACTGCGGAAGACGTGCTCGCGTCGCTTTTGCGTGTAAGTGATGAAGCGTCGCCGCTAAAGGGTAACCTTCCAGCCTATAAAAGTGCGACGGTTGTCGATGACTATACAATCGATGTTGAGCTGAACGGTGCTTACCCGCTGTTATTGAACGATCTGACCAACATCCATATTTTTGACAAAGGCTGGTTGGTTGCAAATAACGCCGAGAAGCCAACGGATGTCAGCGCAGGTGTCGAGGGTTACGCGACATTTAACACAAATGGCACCGGGCCGTTCATGTTGGAATCCCGCACCCCTGAGGCGCAGACAATTCTAACAGTAAACGAAGCATGGTGGGATGAGCCGTCACATAACCTGACTCGTATTGAGTTTCAGCCTATTTCATCGGCGGCCACACGTGTTGCTGCATTGCTGTCTGGTGAGGTCGATTTTGTCGACAGCGCACCTGTTCAGGATCTCCCGCGGTTAGAGCAGGCAGATAATCTCGAAATTCTTGAGCGCGCCGATTTACGTACCGTAATGTTGGGGTTTAACCGTCGTGACGAACTGGTTGCCGGTGGTACGAACCCTATGAACGATCTGAAGGTGCGTCAGGCGATGCAAATGGCGGTCGATATGGAGTTGATCCGTGACAAGGTGATGCGTGGAAAATCGCGTAACGCAGGTACTTTGGTTGCGCCATCAATCCCGGGCTACTCCGCAGAACTCGACCAGCCGGTCGCTTATGATCCTGAAAAAGCCAAGGCTTTGTTAGTTGAAGCCGGTTATCCTGATGGTTTCGAGTTCGACTTTGTTTGCACGAACGAAAGCTATGTGAACGAAGAGCAATTTTGCCAAGCCATCGCTTCTATGTGGTCGCGTGTCGGATTGTCACCCAAGCTGGATATCGGCCCGACAGCCAAACAGACGCCAAAGCGTGCAAATGGTAAGGCAGATGTCTACACTTTGGGTTGGGCAACGCTCCCGATGTTGGACACTTATTCCATTCTCGTACAGGTGCTTCACTCGAAGGATGGCAATTCGGGCGTCTTTAACTGGGGCGACTGGTCTTATCCTGAACTGGACAAGCTGACGCAATCTGCGGCTGTTGAACTGGACCGTGACACCCGTCTTCAGATGGAAACGGATGCTCTGAAAATTGCACGCGATGAAGTCATCATGATGCCGTTACACCAGCAGCCAATGGCGTGGGCCGTGTCTAAAGAATTCAGTGACTTCCCGCAGTTCCCCGATAACAAACCGCGCATGTGGTACGTAACCAAGTAACCTCCCTGCAACTGGGGCGGCGCTGGCGTCGCCCCGTTTTTTTCATCACCATTGGAGACTATTACAATGTTGGCCTTTATCATCAAACGACTGTCGAACGCCGTCTTTGTCATGATCTCCGTTACATTTCTTGCCTTTGTTATTTTTTCAGCAGTTGGCGATCCTGTAGATCAAATGTTGAACGAGCAAGCGACCCAGCAACAACGCGATGACCTGCGCGAAAAACTGGGGTTGGATAAGCCCTTTTTGATGCAGTTTGGCACCTTTGTTGTACGTGCTGCGCAGGGTGATTTTGGTATCTCCTTTCGCAACCAACGCGATGTATTGGACATGATCTCTGAGCGGTTCCCAGCGACATTTGAATTGGTTTTGGTTGCCACCTTTATTTCGCTTGTTGTGGGCGTGCCGATGGGGGTGATTACTGCGATCAAACGCAAGAGCTGGTATGCCGAGGCGATGCAGTTCACCTCTATCATTGGCATATCCTTACCCAGCTTTGTGGTGGGGATTGGTTTGATACTTGTGTTCTCTGTTTGGCTGGGCTGGTTTCCCTCCTTCGGGCGCGGCGATACTGTTGACTTAGGGTGGTGGACAACTGGCTTGCTGACACGTTCGGGGCAGATGTCGATTGTACTACCCGCACTCTCGCTGTCGCTGTTTCAGGTGACATTGGTGATGCGATTGGTACGTGCCGAGATGCTTGAGGTATTACGGTCCGACTTTATAAAATTCGCACGTGCACGTGGCGTGCCAGCGCGGTCTATCCACTTCCGCCACGCATTGCGCAATTGCCTCATGCCTGTGGTGACCATGACGGCGATGCAAATCGGTGGCTTGATTGCATTTGCGCTGGTGACGGAAACCGTTTTCCAGTGGCCTGGTATGGGGCTGTTGTTCATCCAAGCAGTCACCTTTGTCGATGTGCCAATCATGGCCGCATATCTGTGCATCGTAGCGCTGATATTCGTGGTGCTGAATACCATTGTGGACATGGCATATGCCGTCATTGACCCACGACTACGGGGAGCAGACAAATGAGCAGTAATTTAGAACCAGCAAAAGTGCAGACACGCATGCAGCGGTTTTGGGACAGCGATGTATGGTGGTCCTTCAAGTCGCATAAATCCGCCGTTGGTGCGGCCATCGTTTTGGCTCTTGTGATTATCACGGCTTTTCTTGCGCCTGTTTTATCTCCACAAAACCCATATGATTTGGCCGCGCTTGAGCTGTGGAACGCAGAGCTGCCCCCAATCTGGATCGAAGGGGGGCAGATGCCGTTTCTACTCGGAACGGATGTACAGGGGCGCGATATTCTGTCCGGCATTTTATACGGGACGCGGATTTCAATCATTATTGGCATCGCTTCGGTCGCCGTATCTTTGTTTGTGGGTATCGGGCTTGGCCTTATTGCAGGCTATTATGGGGGATGGATCGATAACGTTTTAATGCGGATCGGGGATGTCCTGCTGTCTATCCCCACCGTGTTGGTCGCGATCCTCGTCAGTTCCGTGGTGCAGCAATTTCTGCCTCCGGCCTTTCGCGAAGCAGGCTTGGCAGCGGTGTTGGTATTTGCGATCGCGATGTATTCGTGGGTTCAATATGCGCGTGTGGTGCGTGCCCAGACGATGGTAGAGCGTCGCAAAGAATATGTGATGGCATCACGCCTTGTCGGTACCCCTGCGCGGCGCATGATGTTCAATCATATTTTGCCCAACACGCTGACCCCAATATTTGTGGCGGCAACGTTAAATTTCGGTTTGGCGATCCTCATCGAGGCAACTCTGTCTTTTCTGGGCGTTGGAATGCCGCCTAATCAACCATCTTTGGGAACCTTGATCCGTGTGGGCAACCAATATCTGTTCTCGGGTTCATGGTGGATTGTACTTTTCCCGTCGATCCAGCTCTGCATTCTGGTTGTGGCCGTGAATATGCTTGGCGATTGGTTGCGCGACGCCCTGAACCCTAAACTCCGTTAAAGGAAAATATCATGAGCGATTTACTGGTCAAAAATGTCCGTGTGCTTGATGGCGATCCAACTGAAATCCTGATCCGCCAAGGCCGCATTGTCGCCATCGGCACTGATTTAGACGGGGCTGGGGCGGTTGTTGAAGACGCAGGGGGGCGCATTGCGATCCCTGGTCTCGCAGAAGCGCATACTCATCTGGATAAATCCTTGTTGGGATACCCCTGGTATCACAATGATGTGGGCGGCGGAAATCTGATGGCGATGATCGACAACGAGAGGCAGATGAAAGAACGCTTGGACCTTGATCCGCATGTTCAATCAATGCGCCATGCCCTCCAGACTGCCGCCTTTGGCGCAACGATGATCCGTAGCCATGTAGATATCGACACAACCGGCGGGTTGCGCGCATTGGAAGGTGTGATGGAGACAGCGGAGAAACTGGCCGATGTCGTCGATATCCAGACCGTCGCCTTCCCGCAATCAGGTCTAATGATCAGCCCCGGCACTGTCGAATTGCTGGATGAGGCGATGAAGATGGGTGCTGACCTGATGGGTGGCCTTGATCCGTGCGGTGTCGATCATGATCCTAAAGGGCATTTGGATGCGATTTTTGCGCTGGCTGACAAACACGGTAAGGGCCTTGATATTCACCTACATGAACGCGGCGAATTGGGCGCGTTTTCAATGGAGCAGATACTGGACCGTGCCGAAGCGCGCGGGATGAAAGGGATGCTGACCATTAGCCACGCATTCTGTCTTGGAATGCCTGACCCTGCACGAGTCAATCCGCTGCTGGAACGTCTGGGCGCGTTGGAGGCAAGTATCATGACCACCGCACCGGCCTCCAGTCCTGCGCCGTTGGTCAAGCAGATGAAGGAATATGGTATCCATTTTGGTGCTGGTAACGACGGTATTCAGGATACATGGGGGCCGTATGGCAACGGTGATATGCTGGAACGGGCCAAGTTTGTCGGGTTGCGCAGTAATCTGCGGTCTGACGCTGAGATGTATATGGCACTTGATGTTTGCGCAGGTGGCGGGGCCGAAGCCATGGGTATGGAACGCCGTGAATTGAAAGTAGGCAGCCCCGGTGATCTGGTGATCGTTGAAGGGGTTGCAGTGGCCCACGCTATTACCCTTCATGCGCCGCGCAAGTTGGTTGTGAAATCTGGTAAGGTGGTTGCACGCGACGGCGCCACGTTGATGGACATGCCATGATGCATTTCACTGATCTCCCCCTTGGAGAGCGTCCAAAAGGGCGCTGGGCACTGAGCGCCGATTGGATTGTCACAGACACGGATCAAGGTCGGCGTCTTGTCCATAAGGGTGAGGTTGTTATTGAAAACGACCGTGTGCTTTTTGTAGGTCAGCGATTTGAAGGGGCCGTGTCTGCTCGGTTTGATATGGGCGCGTCGTTGATTGCACCGGGCTTTGTCGATCTGGATGCGCTTTCTGATTTGGATACGACGTTGTTGGCGCATGACAACTGGCCCAGTGAGCGCAAAGGCCGTGTCTGGCCGCAAAGCTATATAGATCGCGGTCCATATGAGATGTATGATGCCGAAGAACTGGCGTTCCAAAAGCGGTTTGCATTTGGACAGTTGCTGTTGAACGGCATAACATCAGCAGCGCCTATTGCCTCGTTGTTTTACCGTGCATGGGGTGAAACGCAGGCCGAGTTTACTGCGGCTGCGGATGCCGCTGAAGACTTGGGTTTACGGGTATGGCTTGGCCCTGCTTATCGTTCCGGCGGTATGGTTGTTGATGATGACGGCAAGATGCGTGCGACCTTTGACGAGGCGCGTGGGATGCAGGGATTGCAGGAGGCAATCACCTTTGCCGAAAAAATTCAGGGCAGGGAGTTGGTGTCGCCTATACTGGCACCTGACCGTGTCGAAACTTGCACTGAAACCCTTCTGAAACGAACAATGGCTGCCGCCGATGATTTGGATTGCCCTGTGCGATTGCACATGGCGCAAGGGCAGATGGAGCTTCAGACGGTTCAAGGCTTGCACGGGAAAACTGCACCGGAATGGCTATCTGAGATAGGGTGTCTCTCGCCGCGGTTGCTGGCCCCACATGCCACCGTGGCCACCGATGCCGACCTTCAGCGTTACGCGGATATGGGGGTTAATGTTGTTCACTGCCCGTTGGTCTCGGCCCGCCATGGCGGCGCCCTTCGGTCTTTTTCCAAACTGAAAGCGATGGGTATCAACATTGCGATGGGCACAGATACAGCGCCCCCTGACATGGTTTTGAATATGGCTGTTGGGATGATGGCCTGCCGCTTGGTCGACGGCCATACGTCGGTGCAATCAAGTGAGATGTACGACGCTGCAACAGTGCAGGGCGCGCAGGCGCTTGGTCGTAATGACATCGGTGTACTGCGCGTTGGTGGCAAGGCTGATCTTGCCGTTTTTGATATGGCGGACACAGGGATGGCACCGCGTATTGATCCAATCCAAACCCTGATCCTCGGCGCGACTGGCCGTGTCACGCGCGCGACAATTGTTGATGGGCGTCTATCCATGCGCGACGGAGAAGTAGCGGGCATTGATATGAAAGCTGCGCGTGTGCAGGCACAGGCGCAATTCGATCGACTACTAACCAGATACCCCGAACGTACGTTGGGTCATCCCGCGCTCAGCGAGATGTTTCCACCGAGTTTTCCCTTGATGAACGGAGCTTAGATGATGGTCCGACCAACAGATGAATTGCAGGCCCAAGATATAGTAGAGCCAGCGTTGGATGTCTCGGAGCTTAGTGTCGAGTTCCCAAGCCGTCGGGGGACATTGCTGGCCATTGACCAAGTTTCTATGGCAATTGCACCCGGTGAGATACTGGGCGTTGTCGGTGAATCCGGTGCAGGTAAGTCTATAACCGGATTGGCCGTGCTGGGGCTTTTGGAACACCCCGGGCGCATTGCAGGTGGCGCTATCCATGTTGGCGGGCGCCGCGTTGATACTTTGACTGAAAAAGAACTAACCAAAGTACGCGGTAAAGAGATGGGCGCGATTTTCCAAGACCCGCTAACTGCGCTTAACCCGCTGTTCACAGTGGGTAAGCAATTGATTGAAACCATCCGCCTTCATACTGGAATGACGAAGGTTAATGCGGAAGCAAGAGCGGTAGAGCTTTTGCAAGACGTGGGTATTCCCGCCCCTGAAGAGCGGTTGCGTCAGTACCCCCATCAGTTTTCTGGCGGGATGCGACAGAGAGTTGTGATCGCTTTGGCATTGGCTGCTGGGCCACGTCTGATCATCGCCGATGAACCTACTACTGCTCTGGATGTATCTATTCAGGCGCAAATTACGGCATTATTACGCAAACTGTGCGACGAAACAGGTGTGGGCATCATGTTGGTTACCCACGATATGGGCGTTATTGCGGAAACGGCTGATCGCGTGTGTGTCATGTACTCTGGTAGAGTTGTAGAAAGCGGGCCAGTTGCAGATGTGATTCACAATCCACAGCACCCTTATACAGCTGGCTTGATGCGGGCGATTCCCAGTCTCCATGATAGGGTAGAAACATTAACGCAGATTGACGGTTCCATGCCGCGCTTGAATGCGCGCCCCTCTGGTTGCGCCTTTCATCCGCGCTGCCCGCAGGCCGGACCCAAGTGTGTGGCCGAGAACCCACCGTTGGTTTCTACAAGCACCGCAAGCGCAGCCTGCTGGCTACAACAAGGAGGCACACAATGAACACGCAGATACCGGCGTTGTCCGTGAATAAGTTGACCAAAACGTTTGATGTCTCTGCGCCATGGCTTAACCGTATGATCGAGCGGCGCCCAAAGCTGTTTGTTGAGGCTGTTTCCGATATCTCATTTACCGTGGAAAAGGGAACCTGCTTTAGCATCGTCGGGGAATCCGGTTGTGGAAAATCCACTGTGGCGCGCCTTGTAACGGGGCTTTATGAGACGACCAGTGGCGATATCAGCTTTGGCAAGGGGGCAGGTGGGCGTCCGATCCGTGTGCAAATGATCTTTCAAGATCCGCATTCAAGTTTGAATCCGCGTTGGCGTGTGGGAGATATCATCGCCGAGCCGATCCGAGAAATGAAGTTGCGAGACAAAGAAACAGAGACCCAAGACCGCGTGCGAGAACTGTTGGAAACGGTAGGGTTGAGTGCGGATGATGCGCTTAAATTCCCGCACGAGTTTTCTGGTGGTCAACGCCAACGTATTTCCATCGCGCGGGCATTGGCGTCTGAGCCGGAGCTGCTTGTTTGTGATGAACCTACTTCGGCGCTTGATGTCTCGGTGCAGGCGCAGATCCTCAACTTGATGCGACGATTGCAAAAAGAACTGGGCTTGACCTACCTGTTTATTAGCCACGACCTGAGCGTTGTGCGGCATATGTCGGACAATATTGCAGTGATGTATCTGGGCAAAATCGTTGAAAAATCTGCTGTTGAAGTCCTTTTTACAGCCCCTCAACACCCATACTCTAAGCTTTTGCTCGCAACTATCCCCGACATTGAGAATCCCGCACGCCGTGTCGAAGCGCAAGCAGGCGAACCCCCTAGTCCGCTGAACCCTCCCAGCGGTTGCGCGTTCCATCCGCGCTGTCCTTTGGCGATGGATATTTGCCGCCAAGAAAGGCCCAAGTTACAAGATTTGTCTCAAGAGTGTCAGGTGGCGTGTCATGCTGTGAGTTAAGGCTCAGAGATGGGGCCATTCGCTTGGTTTCAGAAAATTCGACTGGAGTTTTTGCGCCAAACGCAGCGATTTCCACGATTGGCTTAGGCTCAGGACATTCAACAGCCTCTGCGGATTTCGACGGTCCAACACTGGGTTCCGCGCCTGTGCCAGCCAGCCGTTCTGTGTATTTGATCGACAGGTATTGGCTGCCCCTGTCGCTGTGGGGGGACAAGCCATCTGCCGGCCTTTTTTCATAAAGCGCTTTCTACAAAGCATGCTGCCGAGAGGGAATAACGAACTGTGTTTGCTGCGATCTGGAGGCGCGCCAACCGACGATCTTGTTGGCAAAAGTGTCTATCACAAAAGCGACGTACACAATCCCCTGCCAGGTCGAGACGTAGGTGAAGTCTGACACCCAGAATTGGGTGGGCATCATTGCGCGGAACTATCTGTTCATACGATCCTGAACCGCCCCTTGTTTGCCGGAGGCAGATTACTTCATCTCATGCGACCATATCTAACGTGTTGAACTGTGCATAGTACCTCTCTTCTGCTTCTGCGGGCGGGATATATCCGATAGGCTCAAGTAGGCGGCGATTGTTAAACCAGTCGACCCATTTGAGCGTTTCCCATTCGACGGCAGCCATGGTTTTCCATGGACCAAGCCGGTGAATGACCTCAGCTTTGTAGAGACCGTTTACCGTTTCGGCCAAGGCATTGTCATAGGAATCGCCAACGCTGCCAACAGAGGGTTCGATCCCTGCCATGGCCAATCGCTCGGTATAGCGAATGGACAAATATTGCCGGCCCACTGCCCGGCAGGGCATTGGGCAGCAATGTCCCGAGAGGGGCGGTCCGAATGATGAATGAGACCACCTTTGTGAACGGGGCGGCGATCATGCAGCGCCTGCTCCAGCGCATCGAGTACAAAATCTGTTTTTGGTGAGCTGGAAACACGCCAGCCCACGATCTTATCGGCGAAGGTATCGATGATAAAAGCGACATAGACGAAGCCCTGCCACGTTGAGACGTAAGTGAAATTGCTTACCCAAAGCATGTTTGGTGCCGGGGCTCGGAACTTGCGGTTCACCTTGTCTTTTGGACATGGTTGGCTCTTATCCGGTACGGTTGTCTTTTGCACCTTTCCGCGAATAAGACCCTGAATATCAAGCCGTTTCATCAGCCTGGCCACAGTACAGCGTGCGATAGTGAACTTCTCACGCTGTAGTTGATGCCAGACCTTCCGGATGCCCCCTCTCAGCGATGTAAACATCGCCTGCCGGGCAGTGGTAGACTTCATTGTTCTCTTCCCAAACACGTTTAATCTCAGGGCTAAGATCGGCGTCCCGCTTGGCACGATCCGAGGCCAAGTCTGGGTTTTTGATGATCGCTGCATGCGCATAAAATGTGGACTGGGCGATTGGCAAAACCTTGCAAATCGGCTCGACACCCAGGTCATTGCGGTGCTCCTCTATGAAGGCAATCATCGTTTGAACGGGCGGGCGAGCTCCGCCTGTGCAAAATACGCTGAGGCCTTTCTCAGGATCTCATTGGCTTGGCGCAGCTCTCGGATCTCGCGTTCCATCGCCTTGATCTGGGCGCGCTCATCAGAGGTCTGCCCGTCTTTGCGGCCGTTATCGATGTCGGATTGTTTGACCCAACGCCGCAACGTGTCCCTGCCACATCCGATCTTTGGTGCGATTGCCATGATCGCAGCAGATTGATTGGCGTATTCATGCTCGTGTTCCAAAATCATCCGAACCGCGCGGGCACGCACCTCAGTCGAAAATCTGTTGGCTCTGTTACTTTTTTCCATGGGCTCCATCCATACTTACTTTGGAGCCTCCGGCAAACTGGGGGCGGTTCATCTATCGGGTATGGCAGAGCTTTGTCCGGCCACGTTGTCTTGATTTTCTTGCCGCACGGACACCTTCGAAACCGATGTCTCGCATCAGTCGCTCAACGGTGCAGCGGACCACGCTTAACTTCTCTCGTTTCATTGCGTGCCACAACTTGCGCGCACCGTAAACCGACAGATTGTCTATCACAGATACACCTCATCACTAAGATCTGGACTCATATCCAGAATATGATTGCTGCAGCGATGGCGGAAAGGAATACGGTCGGTGGTCTGTCGTAACGCGTTGCGATGCGGCGCCTATCCTTGAGCCTTCCGAACATTCTCTCAATACCGTTACGTCGTTTGTAGCGGCACTTGTCCGCTGCCCGACAGTGGATTGAGCAGCAATGTCATTAAGGGGATACTTTACGGTTTTCTTGCGCGACTTGCGGCCAGAAATGCAGGGCTTTGTGCCTTTGTCTACAAGGGCCTCTCGGAACCAGTCGGCGTCATAGCCTCGATCTCCCAAGAGCCAGTCAGCCGCTGGTGTCTGTGATCATAGATTTCAACGCATTAGGTGATGACGGCTGATCAAAGTTGAACGCGAAACGCTTTAGTCGGCCCCATCAGGCGCCCTCGCCCCTTTTTTAACCGCAGGCAAGGAGATTTGCCTGATCATCTTGCTAGCGCTACGGCATCGCAAGATGCGACGTCAACAACTTGACGATGTCGTGTTAACCAGTTCGCTTATGGCTTCCAATAATTCTGTGTCGCGGAACGGTTTTTTAACCATATTGCAGTTCCCCAAAGTGATCGCAGCAGGGACATCGGCGCCTCCGGTGGCAAAAACAATCGGGAGGGCCGCGTTGATACTTCTCGCGTCATTAGCGAGCTCTTCCCCAGATCGATCAGGCAGCCCGATGTCCGTGATCAAAAGGTCAACGCCGCCTTTGTGCAGTATCTCGATCGCGTGCTGTGCAGTAGCTGCTTCCAATACGTCATATCCCGAGTCTCCCAGACACAGGGCAATGTCCATGCGGATCAATGCATCGTCTTCACAGATGAGTACGCGCATGTTCGCAGGTTCGGCCGATACTTTTGCAATCGGAACTGAGGCGTCAGAAGGCGTTTGCTGTGGATAAACGATCGTGCCTTGCGTAGAGAGCATGCCGCGAATTTTTTGTGCCATTGTCAGTTGCGTATAGGGTTTACCCAGTAGCTCCACGCCTTCATCTAGTCGCCCGTCATGCACAATGGCGTCCTGAACATACCCAGATGAGAACAGCACAGGTAAATCGGGCCTTAGATTGCGTGCGATTTTGGCCAGATCATGACCTGTGGAGCCGCCGGGCATAACGACATCGGTGAACAACAGATCAACGGCGATCTCCGTTTCCAAAATGGCCTGCGCGTTTTTGGCGTCGGGGGCTTCCAGCACCGTATATCCTAAATCGGACAACATACCGGCAGCCGTTTCGCGCACTTCGTTATCATCTTCGACCAGAAGTATCGTCTCGGTACCGCCAGCCATGCCAATTGCGTTTATAGGCCGCGCAGCCGCTTCTTCTTGCAAGCAACGCGGTAGGTACAGTTTCACAGTTGTGCCTGTCCCGACGGTGCTGTCTATCAAAATATGTCCGCCGGATTGTTTGGCAAATCCATAAACCATGGACAGACCCAGACCTGTTCCGTGACCGTCTTCTTTGGTGGTGAAAAATGGATCGAAAATACGCTCAATCACATCCGCAGGAATACCTGATCCCGTGTCTGTCACAGCCAGCATGACGTACTGCCCCGCCTCTAATCCCGGCGAAGACCGGACATCAGCGGCGGCCAGATCGACGTTTTCAATACTGATCGTCAGTTTGCCCTGCCGGTCCATTGCATCGCGCGCGTTGATCGCCAGATTAAGCAGCGCATTCTCTAGGTTATTCGGATCGACGTTAGTGTTCCAAAGTTGGTCGTCAATGCGGGTTTCGAACTCGACCCCTTCACCAATGGCGCTTTGTAAAATTTCTGTTGTATCGGACAGCAATCTTTCAAGATTGATCACGATGGGGGCCAGTGGCTGTTTGCGCGCAAAAGATAGAAGCTGCGACGCCAGTGTTGCACCGCGCATAACGGCCTTCATCGCCTGTTCAATGCGTTCTTGCGCAGGGGATGCCTGTGCAATGTCACGGCCCGCCAATTGCAGGTTTCCGGTGATAACTTGCAGCAGATTGTTGAAATCATGTGCAATACCGCCAGCCAGCCCGCCGATGGCTTCCATTTTCTGGCTTTGTCGCAGGGTGGCGTACAGCTCCTCCAGCTCCTGATTGCGTTCCGCGACCCGCGTCTCAAGTGTGGCATTCATCTTTGCTATTTTGTCTTCGACATTTTTACGGTCTTCGATGTCGGTATTGGTGCCGACCCATCCTGTGAGCTCACCTGAATCCGAATGCAATGCAGACGCACGAACTAGATGCCAACGGTAGGTTCCATCTGATTTTCGAATACGAAATTCCGTTTCATATCCAATGCCATGCGCGATGGCATGTTCCCATTTTGCTGCAGAGGCATCAAGATCGTCGGGATGAACTACACGCGCCCAATCGGTGCCGTATAGCTGGCCTTCGCTGAAACCGGTGAACTCGTACAGCCTGTTATTGAGCCAGTTAAGCCCGCCGCTGGTGTCGGCCGTCCAAACGTGGTTCGGCATGGTCTGCGCCATTGCCCTAAATTTCTCGCGGGTGGCGGTCAGCTGGGCTTCGGCGATTTTTTGACCCGTCACATCATGCCCTTGCGCGAATATGCCGGTGGTCGCACCTGTTTCGTCTTTTAGCGGATGGTAAATGAAATCAATGTAATGTTGCTCAGGTTTGCCAGTCCTGACGGATTTTAGTTGCGCAGCCATCCCTTTAATCGAGACAGGTTCGCCAGATGTATAAACTTGGTCAAGCAGCTCGAAAAAACCCTGTCCTTCGAGCTCTGGCAATGCGTCCCGCACTGTCTGGCCCAACAGCTTTCTGTCGCCGACAAGATCTGTGTACGATTGGTTGACGATCTGGAAAACATGCTCTGGCCCGTTAATCACGGCCATAAAGCTTGGCGCTTGATCAAAGGCGGAGCGAAAGAAATCGCTCATCTGACCAAGGGCAAGATTCTCGGCTGAAATTGTTTCAGCACGCTGCAACAGAGCGGCTTGTGTTGGAATGGAGTCGGTGCCCACCGCCTGCGTGCCGCGATATAGCTCAGTTACGTCCATGGTGTTTTGTAAAATGAACTCTACCTTGCCATCGGCATCGATGATCGGCGTGTGAGTGGCGCTCCAGAAACGGTCCTCAATCTGACCCTCTGCTGATTCAATAGGGTAGGGGATCAGCGGAAGGTGATCGGCCTTTCCGGTTTCGAGAACCCTGCGAAACGATGTCCGAAGAAGTTGGTCGGGCGCTGAATTGGCAGGAGCCGGAAATTCCTCGAGCAAAAGTCGCCCGATCAGCGCACCGCGTTCGCGCCCGACTGTTCCGACATATGCATCATTAACCCAGACGATCCGTAGGTCTGGATCGACAAGTAAATACGGAGAGGGCGCAGCCGCAAATAGCGCATCAAGGTCGACTCTTATCATCAGTATTTCCGCAGCTCATTACCAACGCCAATGCCTGACGTGGGTAGATTTAATACATCCTGTAAAGGTCCTCGGCTTGGCGCTAACCTTCCAGAATCATTATAATATGCTACCTTTACAGCCAACTCTACCTATTCGTGTACTCGTGAGGGTGTGACAGCGAATTACTTTGCGAACTATGTGTGTTTCAATCATTGATCTCGAGATTTTCGCTTGCGTCGTAGGTGCCGGCTTTCTTTTCAAGTTTGCGCACGAGACCGATGATAATCAGCGCTAACAAGACGGTCATACCCGCAATTATCCACTCTCCAAGGCCGCAAGCGACCCCTACTGCTGCGGCTACCCACATGCTCGCCCCAGTCGTAAGGCCCCGCACCTTTCACTGATTCAGAAGAGGTGCATTTGCACCGTACAGAGGTTACGCTTCTTGAAGAGTGGTCTTGTCCCGGTTTAGTTCCGGTCTCTTTCGAGCAATGTCTTCTATGAAGGAGATTGAGAATGGCAACGAGATACACAGACGAGTTTCGGCGTGATGCAGTGCGCATCGCAACAACCAGCGGCTTAACACGTCCTCAGGTTTCATCTGATTTGGGTGTTGGGCTTTCGACCCTGAACAAATGGGTTCAGAAACACCAGCATGATGATTTGATGTCGGGTCCTCATGAAGATGTGGAACGGGAGAACGAACGCCTTCGCAAGGAAGTCCGCCTGCTGCGAGAGGAGAGGGAAGTGTTAAAAAAAGCGGCGATCCACTGACCGGCAGGGTTATGCGAAGTATGATCCCGAGAGGTTTCTTTGCAGGCCAAAGTCGGTGAGGTTTGCCTTCATTGACGCATGGGGAGAAGAATGGCCGGTTGAGTTTTTGTGCTGGGTTATGCAGGTCGCATCACGTGGGTATCGTGCGTGGCGGGTCCGCCCAATGTGTCAGCGACAGCGTCCCTCTCGGCAGATTTGTTTCACAAATCGCCTGCCGGGCAATGGATGATATGGTGATCTTGGCTCATATTCGTGACCAACATCGTCTCAGCCTGCAAAGCTACGGCCGCCCCCGGATGACTGAAGAGCTACAGGAACTGGGGTTGGCGGTAGGTCACCGGCGTGTGGGGCGCTTGATGCGAGACAACAGCATAAAGATTGTCAGAACTCGTAAATTCAAGGCTACAACCGACAGCAATCATACCTTTAACATCGCCCCCAATCTGTTGGATCAGGATTTTTCTGCTGATGCCCCAAACCAGAAATGGGCAGGCGGCATTTCATATATCTGGACCAGTGAAGGCTGGCTGTATCTGGCGGTCATTCTCGACCTATACTCCCGACGCGTCATCGGTTGGGCCCCCTCTCGTGACATTGCTACGCAATGCACTGCCGGGCAGTGGTGCAGCAATCGTATGAAGCGGGACCTGGCGATCCGGGCATTGGATATGGCGCTCGTCCATTGTCCTCGGACCAATGGCGGACAAGGCCTCGCCGCTGCGACAGCCGCCTAAGGGCTGCATTCATCATACGGATCGCGGGTCGTAATATTGTTCAGGCGACTATCAGAAGCGCCTGAACAAACATGGCTTCGAAGTATCCCCTCTCGCGCATGTAAACATACGCTGCCGGGCAGCGGATGAGCGAAAAAGGCAATTGTTACGACAATTCCCTTCTCGGCAGATTTGTTGCACAAATCGCCTGTCAGGCAATGCATGGTTGAAACGTTCTTCAAATCCCTCAAGGCTGAGCTGATCTGGCGCAACCGTTGGGAAACCAGACGTCAAGCCGAAGGGGCGATATTTCAGTATATCAATGGGTTCTACAATCCACGACGCCGGCACTCATCGTTAGGAGGTAAAAGCCCCTTGGCCTTCGAACGAAAGGCTGCCTAAATGAACTGAGAGACCGGAACGTAAACGAGACAAGACCACTCGAATAAAGGAACTAAATAATGACGGTGGTGTTGGGGAAAATGTATGGCGGTCCGTTCTGGGGTAAGTTCTACCTTGAGGTGTGCGATCCCGTAGATCAGGCGCGCATTGACGCTGGTAGAGCGGCGATGGACAAGGTCAAGTTAGACTTTTAGCCCATGGAGGCAGGAAGGGTAGGCTCCTTGTGAGTGCGGCTGATCGTAAGCGGAGCCCAGAACATCTCCCGCAAAAGCTGCAATTCGAAAAGGGCAAAAAGCTGCCGGATTTTATGACTAGTTTTCCGGGCTGCAACAACATATTTACCAGCTCAAAATTAGTCAGTAGCCGATTAAAAGAGCTGATCGAACACCACCGCAGTGAAGAGGATGACTGGGAATTCTATCCGGTCGATATCTTGCACAAAGATGGCACTTTATATGCGACCTATTATGTGTGGTGCGTCACGACCACTTTGGATGGGATCGACGAGACTTCCGAGGGGATAAAGTCGGTTGGCGGTCCGATTGATGGTAATCATCTGTGGCAGGAATTCGGGGAGCTTAGCCCGGCCCGTCTGAAGGTCAGGAAATTGATTGTTGGCGGGCTCAACGCTTGGATCGACTTTCGCTTTCATGCCACAATGGATTACTTCATTTCGGATGCCCTGTTTCAGGCGATGTCAGATGCAAAAATGACGGGATTTGATGCGCAATCCTTTTGGTCTGAAGTTTGATTTCATTTACAAGTTTTAAGTTATGTCATCGAATCCATTCAATAAGAATGACCCTTCTGGAAATCCGGTCTGTCGCAAAGTTTGAAGCCTGAGTTTCCCATTTAATGAAATCTTGTCATAAGCTGCGCAAAAAGGCGACAGGCAGGGCATCCCAAATGACGGCCAATTTCAAAGGCATCCATTACCCATGTCTGTGATCCTTTTCGCTGTATTTTTCAACGTTCGCTAGGGCGTTTCCTATCTGGACCTGGAAGAAATCACGGCCGAACGCGGCGTTGAAATTGACCATGCCACGCTGAACCGCTGGATGGTGAAATTCTCGGCATTGATCGCCCTACATTCGAACGGGCCGCATGAAATCCGTCTCGGGTAAGGCGCGTCACGCACTCAGGCTGATCTGTGCAACACGGCTGCATTCAGCCCAGCATCGGCCAGCGAATGCACATTGCAATAAGGTCATCTTAAACTATCATCTAAATGATACACTTTAAAAGTGCGGATGAATATTGGAGCGATTTATGCAAAGCGCAGAATTTATGGAATGGTACAAAGGCCAAGAAAGCACTTCGGTGGAGTGGTTTCAGACTCTTCACCGTTTCCCTGAAACGGCCTTTGAAGAACACCAGACAGCACATTTCGTCGCCAGCCGTCTCCGCGAATTTGGCATCGAGGTACACGAAGATATCGGTAAAACTGGCGTGGTTGGCGTGCTCGAAGGAAGCCGCCCGGGACCAAGCGTTGGGTTTCGCGCCGAACTTGATGCCTTAGAAATGGATGGTCGTGCGCCGGGGGATATACCGTCAGAGACGCCCGGAAAGTTCCATGGATGCGGCCATGATGGTCACAGTGTGACGCTTCTGACCTTTGCTGCCTTTCTTGCCAGCCACCGTGACTTTCCGGGGCGTGCCGTTTTCATTTTCCAACCGGCCGAGGAAACTCTGGGCGGTGCGGTTGCAATGCTGGAGGATGGGCTGTTCGACAGGTTCCCTGTTGATCAGATATATGCCCTGCATAACATTCCCGGCATAGAGCGCGGGACTGTCGCGATTTGCAAAGGCGGGGCATTGGCGTCCTCTGACGTGCTTCGCGTTACAATCACAGCAGATGGCACGCACGGCTCCGCGCCCCAGACGGGACAGGACGCGATCATGGCATCTGCAGTCTTCCTGACCGGGCTTCAACAAAGTATTACAAGGGTGATCGACTGCCGCGAGAATGTGGTGGTGTCGTTCGGCAAGATCGAAGGAGGCCGGGTTAACAACATTCTGCCGGGGGAGGTCACCATTGAAGGATCGCTCCGCAGCCATTCCGCCGACGCACGTCAGATTGCGCTTGACCAGATTGCACGTGTCGCCAAGTCTGTCGAGTTGACGTATGGTGTCAAGATTGACCTAGATTGTCAGCTTCTGGTCCCGGTTACGTTGAATGACGGGGTCTGTGCCGAACGTGTTGCACGGGCAGCAGGCAAAGTGATCGGCGAGGACAAGGTCTTTCGAGGTGTCACTCCGCCAATGGCCGCAGAGGATTTTTCCTATTTTGCGGAAAAAGTCCCTGCCACTTATTTCTTTGTCGGACAGGATGGACCTTACTGCCATCACCCTGAATTCCGTTTCGATCCTCAGATTTTCGCCATTGGCGCATCAATTTATGCTGAAATTCTATTCAACCAAGGAACAAATGAGCTGACCGGCTGAAGCCTCAGTCAATGGTGTATAAAGCCCTTCGACAGCATCTCAATATGCCATTGTAATGGTCATTGATGCGATTACAAAAGGACGAAGCGCCATAGGTTTCTCTCATGGTTCTGTAGCAAACTTCGGCGCACGACGGAATTGCTCAATACTTTGGATGGGATCATCAAGTTGTTGCCCAGCCAGCTGACTGATTGTAGCAAGTGCGGATGATCCGGCAAACCTCCGAACCCCGCTTAAATGGTACCGCTTCCCGCGGTCCATCATTTCCTACACTGTTTGGGCATATCATCGTTTTCGCTCAGCTTGCGGGACGTTAGGGGGCTCCTTGCCGAGCGCGGTGTCAGTGTAAGCTATGAAACCATCTGGACATAGGGTGGAAAATTTGGGGCGCAGATAGCGAAGCCCGCCTCTCCCGTGACGAACTTGTCCCATAGTGCTTCCTTCCAAGCCTAAGATAGGATCTCACCATTAAATGTAAGCGGTGCGTCGATCCCACCTATTTGACGTAATTCCACGGTAGCAGATCGTTGATCTGGCTTTGTTTGTGGCCTGCAACGATGGCTGTGAG
>NZ_JACIEI010000018.1 GCF_014196805.1 Sulfitobacter undariae
GGCGAAATTCGTCCGTCCGTTTCAGTCCCATAGTTTATCTCCTTTGTTACAGTAAATGCTATCAAAGGAGCGGCATCAAACCGCGACAGGTCCAACCAGTGCAAAGACTGCAGTGGCGCGCGTTATTTATGAAGCAGCTGGGGCTTATCATAGTGGGCTTGAGCGTGCTTTGGGAGCACATCTGCCTTTGGTAAAGGTGAAGCCTTTGCAGGCCAGACGGTTTGCACAAGCCCAAGGCGTGCGCGCAAAAACGGCCGCCGTTGATGCCAAAATGCTGGCCATCATGGGGGATGCTTTCGCATTGAAGCCAGATGAGACAGCCATAAAAATACAGCATGATCTTAAAGAGCTGCGCTCATTTCGTGCAGGGTTGATCAAGGATAGAACCAGCATCCGTCTGAAGACCGAAACGCTATCCATCACGCGCCGCCAAAGTAAAGCACGCTTGGCTCAAGTAGATAAGCAAATCGCAGACATTAATGCTGAAGTTGAACGCCTGATAAGCTCCAGCGATACGCTGGCGCATTCGATGAAATTTCTCCGCTCAATTCATGGCATTGGTGCAGTCTGTGCTGCCACCATTTTGATAGAGATGCCCGAAATCGGGAGGTTGGATCGAAAACAGGTGGCCAGTTTGACTGGTCTGGCGTCAATGACACGCCAATCTGGACAGTGGCGCGGGAAATCGTTCATTCAAGGTGGCCGTAAAATAGTGAGGGACGCCCTCTACATGCCGGCCTTGGTCGCGATGCGACACAACCCAGACTTCAAGGTCAAATATCAGGACTTGATCAAAGCAGGAAAGCCACCAAAAGTCGCCGTCACTGCACTTATGAGAAAGCTCATCGAACTCGCAAACGCCCTTATCAAAGCAGATCGATATTGGGTGAAGAGAGGCGCTTGACCAAGACGGATACTCGTTTTTCAAGAACAACGGCTCATGCAGCGAAGGATATATAACCCTTGCATAAGGATTTATTTACTTCTTGCGTTCATCTATGGGGCCGAGACGTACGTGCATGCTTTGTGAATAAAAGAAGGATTTAGAAGATGATATCCAAATGTGCTTTCTTTTTGTTTGCTATGTACTTTGTGCTTTGCGCGACAATGACAAGTGCAGAAATGCCAGCACCAAGCGGGCCGGTGGTACTTTCGATATCAGGCCAGATAGGCGTTACTAACGTCAATGCAACAGCACAATTTGATGTCGATATGCTTGAAGCATTCCCACAGCATGAGACACGCACAGAAACACCTTGGCACGAGGGGGAGTCTGCTTTTTCGGGCCCTTTGCTGGCGACCTTAATGGATGCGGTTAAAGGCGAGGGTGATGTAATGCAGTTCAAGGCGTTGAATGACTACGTTTCGACAATTCCGGTGGAGGAAATTCACAAATACCCGCTTATTCTTGCCACCCGTGTCAATGGTGCGCGTATTACTGTGCGCAATAAGGGGCCGCTGATCGTGATCTATCCGTTTTCGGATATGCCGGAACTTTACAACGAGATGACGTTTAGCCGTTCGGCTTGGCAGGTTGTTTCAATAGAAATTAAGTAACTTTTGTGGCTAGAGAGTTCAGTTCGCAAAAACGTGACAGTTTGCGGACCATCGCGATTTCCTTACTTGTGTTACTGTGTATCTTTTTTCTAGTAGGGATTGCCCTGTTGTTTCGTACGCTGGTTGAGCGTGAGCAGTCGGTAGAAATGGGCGTACGACAAGATTCAAGTTGGGCAGCCTATTCGACAGATCGCGAAGCGGGCCGTTTGATTGAGGCGCTGCTGGAAACGCAGATAAAGGGAACGGCTGAAGCGATGGTTTCGCTAGGGCTGCGCGTGGATGTGGTTTATAGCCGCGCGTTTGACGTCTCTACACCGCATTTTTCGAGGGGCTTTGGTGGCAACGAAGAAGTGCGCGAAGCAGGTTTCAAAACTCGGGACAAGATTTTGGAGTTTGCAGACCAGTTTGACTCATTGACAGAAAATCGGGAGCAGTTGGTAGCCGAAATTCCTGCGCTTTTGGTTGAGGCCCGCGCATTGCGCGAAATGACAGTACAGCTCGTAGGCCTTACTGGGCGCGCGAAAAACGATTGGCTCGTGGACACGCGGGTTTTCATGAGCGCGAGACATCAGCAAATCGCAATATCGGTATTTATGTTGACCTTAACTTTATGCGGGTTGGTTGGATTGCTGTTGGCGCA
This sequence comes from Sulfitobacter undariae, assembly GCF_014196805.1. Lineage (GTDB taxonomy): Bacteria > Pseudomonadota > Alphaproteobacteria > Rhodobacterales > Rhodobacteraceae > Sulfitobacter > Sulfitobacter undariae. The sequence continues at coordinate 2,198 of NZ_JACIEI010000018.1, forward strand.
GGCACGGCAAGATGCGCAGTCGCAGCGTAATTTGCAGCAGCTGAGCGAAGAAAACAGCCAAGCCGCAGACACCGCACAGGCGGCAAACCGTGCCAAGTCGCGCTTTCTTGCAACTATGAGCCATGAAATCCGCACACCGCTGAACGGGATCATCGGTATGTCTGAAGTGCTTTCGCATAGTGATCTGAGTGGCGATCAAGTGCGTAGCGTCGATATAATACGTGAGTCTGGCAATCTACTTCTGGACGTAATTAACGACATACTCGAAATTTCGCACCTTGAAACCGGAGAGAACGAACTTCGGGAGGAACGGTTTCACCTTCAAGATGTTACTGAACCCATTCGAAAATTGATGGATACGAGTGCTTCGGAGCGAAACATTACGCTTGAAATAGACGCTCCCAATATCAGCCTTTGCGGGGACCCTGCACGGTTGCGGCAGGTTCTGGTAAATTTGGTGGGCAATGCCATGAAGTTTACGGACAAGGGAGACGTATTTCTACGTATTTGGGTAGATCATGGCACAGGCGTATATTTTGAAGTTGAGGACACGGGGATCGGGATTTCTGAAGAAAGTATCGCGAAGCTGTTTGGTGAATTTGTTCAAGTTGATACGTCAAACACACGGCGCACAGGGGGAACCGGCTTAGGGCTCGCCATATGTAAAAGACTCGTGGAGGCCATGAAAGGTACGATCGGAGCGCGTTCTAAGCTGGGCGTTGGCAGCTGCTTTTGGTTTGTCTTACCTGACTGTGACCCTCGTGACGAAGTGTTTGCGAAGATAGCAACCCCAGAGAAACCAACTAGGAAGTTAGACCCAGGGCTTCGGATTCTTGTGGTCGATGACAGTAAAGCAAACCGGAGTGTTGTGACTGCATTGTTGAAAAAACTGGGAGTGACAGCGACTTGCGCACAAAATGGGGAGGAAGCGGTTGAGCGGATCATGTCAATGGATTTTGACCTCGTTTTCATGGACATGCGTATGCCGCTGATGGATGGGCTGGCGGCAACCCGACAGGTTCGCGAAGCTGGAAGCCGGACGTATATCATAGGGTTGACCGCAAATGCTTTTGAAACTGATCGCAAAGCGTGCCTTGACGCGGGCATGAACTGGTTTGTTTCAAAACCCGTTACCCTGAACAAATTGTCTACTTGCTTTGAGGTGAGAGAAGCTGCGGCATAGATTTTGCCGTGTTACCTTTCGCTCATCAGAAACTCAGCAGTGCATGTCTCTATGCACGATAAATGTGCGTCAGTAAGCCTGCTCATTGACCGAGCATACTGACCAGTGATCTCTGATGTAATCTGCGCGCGTGTTAGGCCTTTGATTAAAAAATGGGTCCAGTGACTTTTCCGGTTATAAGGAAGGGCTATTCAGGCAGACATAGACGCTGCAATTCTATCCTGTAAGCTGCGATACGCGGTGCATCGCCGCATTCATGTGCATCGTTTGCGGGGCGCCGTAGGGGCCAGATCCTTTGATCGGGGCAACACGCTGCACTGCGGAACCCGCATCCAATCGAGCAAGCAATCACTTCGTCAAAATCAATTGGGGCGTGGATGCCTTAGACAACTCGATCCACTTCCTGTGCGCTCACCCAAGGTGCAAATCGGCGTTTTGCATATCGTGCTGAGCAAGCTTCTGTGTAGCGTTTTTATCAAGGCGTGTTTCCGTCCAGCTGCATTGCGTGGGGGTGAACAGATAGGGTGTCGTATTTGCGGGGGAGGGGCCGTGCGCGGTGCCGCCAGTCAATGCGCGAACCGCACGGATCACACCAGAATGAGCGACAAATACGGGCAATACATCGGAGCTTTGGCTTTGGGCACGGGATATTTCTGCTGCAACGCGTGCAATCACATCTGCCCAGGCTTCGCCGTCATCTGGTGTCTTTTCGCGAGGGGGAGCCTCGGATACAGGGCGGCCCTCAAATACGCCCCAGTCTCTTTCGCGCAGCCCTTCCAGGGTGATGATAGTCTGGGTGGGAAAAGCAAGACTGGCAGTCTCTTGCGCCCGTTGCTGCGGGCTTACAAAAAGGGCAATTTGCTTTGGCCAGTGCCAGCTGCCCAGCTTGGCTGCACCATCGCGGCCTTCTTGTGTCAGTTGCGCTTCGATCCGGCCCGCAATTGTACCATCGCGGTTGGCGTCAGTTTGGCCATGGCGGATAATGACAAAGCGCTTTTGGAGAATGTTCATAGCCTTGATCTTTCATGCATCAGCATGGCTGCGCGTATGCGTGGTTCTAGCAGGTAGTCTTCTGGTTGTGAGCAAAACAATGGCGTATAGTTCTGTGCGCCAAGGGTGGCGATCATGTTGATTTGATCTGTGAGCGGTGGATGCACGTTCCAGCGCACAAACATCCCGCCTTGCGCCGCAATTGCGCGGGCATGGGCTGTCATATGGCCGGTAAACAGCACCAGCGCCTCATGCCCCAAGCGGCCAATGTCACGCCAGTCCTGTACGATTTGCCACGCCATGCCCGCATCAGCATTTGGCGTGTCGCAGATCAGGAACTCGGCGCTTGGGTCAAATTCACGCTCGATCAACGGGGTCAGTTGTGCGGCAGCATCGCTGAGCGTGCCTGTTTGCAAGGCGCGAGCAATGGTTTGTCGACACATATCGTCCAGTGACACATCGCCTTTACCCATGAGGTGTAAAGCCAGCTCGCCTGCGCGGCCAGACGGGGGGACAGGAAACAGGATTTGGCGGCCCTTGTTTTGCGCTAGCATCTTGTCCAGTGCCTCTTTGCGCTGGGTCTGGGGGATGTCATCCAGATGATAAGAAGCGTCAATCAATGCGGTGAGGGCCTGCGGTGGTGTGTCAAAGGCAAACCAGTCGCTTTCTTCGGACCAATCGCCAGAAAAGAACAGGCCATCCCCTAGATCAAAGTGGAACCAGACACCGCCCAAGGCATGGCCATTTCGGCCAGTCGTCAGGGTAATGCCCTCAACCACTGTTTGTCCTGTGTTGGGCAGCAGGTGAACATCTGCACTGGGGGGCAGGGCATGGGCGGTCTGCGCAGTGCAATGGATCGGCAGTCCTGCAGCCACTGCATGGGCTGCGCCGCCGATGTGATCGATGTGGTCATGGGTGATGAAAACGCGCTCTGCGCCCTCTAACCAGTGCGGATTGAATGGCGATGTGGCCTCTGGCCCGACACCGACATCCAGCACCCATAGGGCGCGGCCCGTCCAAAGGCGGATACATGCGGGCCCTTTTTCGCCCAATCCCGACAGGACTTCGACCCATGCGGTGTCTAGGAGTGTATCATCACGCATGGGCAAGGCTCTTTGCTATAACAACATCAGCGTCAGGATCGCGGAAGGCCCAGAGATCATGCAGGGTGACGCCAACACTCTCCCCAATGCTTGCGCGGTGTTCGGAGAAGGCAATGAGCGTTTCTCCCGCCACATCCAGCGTCAGGCGGAATCGTCCGCCCAGATAGGTGCAGCTGATGACTTTAGCACGCAGAGGCGCATCACTGCTTAACGTGATGGCCTCTGGGCGAATGCTCACGTGGCTTGGCTCGGCTGTGGCGCTGCGCGATTGCACCTCTTGGCCCAACACCTTCAGGATCAGGTTTTTATTCTCGGATCGTCCTGTGATTTCGGCTGAAACAACCGCCCCGTCGCCAACAAACCCAGCGACAAAGCAATCCACAGGTTCGCGGTAGAGCACTTCGGGCGCGGCGAATTGGCGGATTTTACCAGCCTCCATCACAGCTACGCGGTCAGCCAGCGCCAAGGCTTCGCTTTGATCGTGGGTGACATAGAGCATCGTCGCCTGCGTGCGGCGGTGGAACATGGAAAACACCTCATGCATGGAGGCACGCAAGGCCAGATCAAGGTTCGCCAATGGCTCATCCAGCAGCACGGCACGGGGATCAAACACCAGACAGCGGGCAAGTGCCACGCGCTGGCGCTGACCGCCAGAAAGTTGCGACGGCATTCTGTCACCAAAGGCGCTTAGGCCTGTAAGCGCCAGTGCCTCTTTCACCCGCGCTTCACGTTCAGCGCGGGGGACACGGCGCACTTCCAGCGGGTAGGCGACATTGCCAAAGACGCTTTTGTGCGGCCAGAGGGCGTAGGATTGAAACACAATCCCGATCTCGCGTTCTTCTGGCGGAACAAAACTATTCGGGCCCGCCACGGTATTACCGCCCAGATTGATCTGGCCCGATGTGGGCTGTTCAAATCCTGCTGTCAGGCGCAACAGCGTGGTCTTGCCGCAGCCCGATGGCCCCAGCAGCGCCACAAATTCGCCAGAGGCGATCTGGGCGTTGATGTCTTGCAGGGCAGGGAGCCCGTCGAACGACTTGGAGAGGTTTGAAAACTCTAGCTCTGCCATGGGATTACTCCTTTTGGAAATCTGTTTGCGCCTGCCTGTACGATGCCCATCAACACCACAATCAGCAGAACGATGGACATGGCGAGCGCCGATGCCATCACTGTTTCGCCGCTGTCTTCTAGATTGTAGATGACAACGCCCAAGGTTTCGGTGCCCGACGACCAGAGCAGGGCAGAGACAGTCAATTCATTCACTGCCGTGAGAAAGACAAGGATCGCCCCCGCGGCTGCGGACGGGGCGGCAAGCGGCAGCACGATATCGCGCAACCGCCGTCCTAGATGCGCGCCGACACTTGCGGCGGCTTCTTCCATGGCGGGGTCCAGTTGGGCAATGCTGGCCTGAATCGGGCGCAACATCACCACAAAGAACCGTGCCAGATAGGCCAGCAGGATGATCCAGATGGTGCCGTAGAGGGTCAGATCAGTGAAAGGCAGGTTCAGGAATGTGAGAATGCAAGCGATGGACAGAACTACACCCGGCAGGGCGTAGGGCAGGTCAATCAACCCGTCCAGCAGGCGGGTCAACGGGCTGGAGCGTCGCTCCATCAACCATGCCAGCGGCAGGCTGATCATGAGCAGTACCGCCGCAGCACCTGTGGCAAGCATAAGCGAATTGGCATAGGCGCGGCGGGTGACGGGCTGGGTGAACAATACTTCTTTCCAAGCGTCAAAGGTGGCGTTGGTGAAGGTAAGTGTGACACCATAAGCAGGGATCAGTGACGTCGCGGCCAGCGCCAGTAGGGGGAGGGCTAGGATCACAAAGATGAACAACCACAGCCCGATTTCGACAGGCCGCCGTGCGGTACCGAGGTTGAGCGCAAGGGGATTGCCCGACAGACCCACAAGGCCAAAGCCCCGCTGCGACAGCACATAACGGCTGAGCAATACGCCGAGGATCGCAACGGTGCCAATCAGCAATGACAAGACCGCAACTTCGGGCAGGACAGAAGGGCCCATGCCTACCAGACGTTGATAGATCAGTGTGGGCAGGGTCGCATAGCCCGCAGGAATACCCAGCATGGCGGGGATGCCGAAATTACCCAACGCGGTGACAAACGCCATCGCGCCACCTGCGATAAGCGAGGGCATGGAAAGGGGCAGAACGGTTTGGGTCCAGACGCGAAAAGAACTCGCACCAGACATGCGCGCCGCCTCAACCAGATCGGCGGGGATCATCCGCAGACCAGCACGCAGTGTCAGAAACACCAAAGAGGCATGTTGAATACCCAGCAATAGGATGATGCCAGCGGGCGAATGCAGCGGCTGGGGGCTGCCTAATGGCGGTGCCAGTCCAAACATCTTGAGGATTGTTGATGAAGGACCAGCCATCTGCATCCACGCCAATGCAGTGATTTGCGGGGGGATCATCATGGGGATCATCAGGCAAAATACCAATGCGCCTTTACCGCGAATATCCGTGAGGGCCACCAGATAGGCAAAGGTCGCACCGATTAAAATAGACAGGATCGTGCCGCCACCCGCTGTGATAAGCGAATGTTGCAGGGCGGTGCCTGTTGAGGGACGCGTTAACACTGTGGTCAGATGTTCGGTGGTGAACCCGTCACCGAAACCGACACCCTCCAACAACAAACGCGCCACAGGACCAAGCGCGATCAGCGCGATGGGCAGCAGAATAATAGGCAACAGCCGGTCTAATGACCGGCTGCTTCCACGTGACTTGGGGAGGGCCTTCATTGGATGCCGAATACCTTTGCAAAACGCTCTTTGTTGGCATCGGCGTTGGCCAGTGCTGATGCGGGATCAAATGCCATCAGATTGATGTCTGCACGGGCGGGGAAACCTTCGGGGCTATCCACACCGTTGCGCGCTGGGATGTAACCCATGTCCACAACCAGATTTTGGCCTGCTTCGCTCAGTAGAAAATCAACGAACTTTGTCGCTGCATCCATGTTTTTGGTGCCCGCCATGATCGCTACAGGCTCGGTCACATATGATACACCTTCTGACGGGATCACAAAATCAACCGGAGAACCGTCAGCCTTGGCGCGGATGGCAAGGAAATCGACCAACACACCGTATGGCTTTTCGCCCGCTGCAACCGCCTTGAACGTGCCGCCATTGCCGCCTTCGGCACGGGTGTTATTCGCGGCCAGCGCTTCGTAATATTCCCAGCCCAGACCTTCAGTGCCTGTCAGTGTCGCCAGATGGATCAACGCAGCACCAGAATACAGCGGTGAAGGCATGGCAACGAGGTTTGCCATTTCAGGCTTGGCCAGATCGGCCCAAGACGTCGGCACCATTTCGGCACCTGTGTTATAAACGATGCCCGTCGTGATCAGTTTGGTTGAGTAGTAGTAGCCATCGGCGCTGTAGAGGGAGGCGTCATAGGCGGCGGCCTCAGGTGATTTATGTGCTGCCAGCTTACCTTCTTGCGCCAGACCTTCCAGTGTGACCGTATCGGCAATCAGCAAGACGTCGGCTTGTGGCTGGCCCGCCTCCATTTCGGCTGCAACACGGGCCATCAATTTGGTGGTGCCATCGCGCACCCACTCTACGTCAATGTCAGGGTTAGCGGCTTCAAATGCATCAACCGTTTTTTGTGCATCGGCATTGGGTTGCGATGTATAAAGGGTGAGCGTTTCTGCTGCTGCAAATGTCGGAAGCGCCAGCGCAAGGGTGGCCGCCAAAAGGGTACGTGACATCAGTTTCTCCTGAAATGTGGAATTCGGTTACGAAAACAATTGAAAAGATTCGCCTGTTGTGAGGGCTGGCTACGCCCATGACGTTTCAGTTTCATGACAGGATCAAAAACCGGTTGTTTCTCAATGCCTTTGCCTTGCAAAAGTGCAGGCTAGCCTGAGGGTGTTGGGGGGCTTTGGCATTGGCTGGGCATTGGGTATCTGTCCAAGGTGCAGCTTGATCTGGCTAGATGCAAAAAAGCCGCCCCGAATAAAGGAGCGGCTTGGCTGTTTTGGTGAACAAGACGTTGGTCAGTTGTTATCTGCCATCCAGCTTTGATTGAACCAATCCGAGACATCTGATTGTGAAGCAAGCGGCTTTCCATCCGCGCCGCGCAAGACGCCGCTTTTGAAGAGGAACTGGGCCATTTGCGTAAAGCGCGTGACGTCAATCTTGCCAACGGGTGTGTCGCCATCGCGCAGAAATCCGCCCTCGGCTATCGCCTGCATTGATCCACGCACCAATTCGGGATTGGGGAATTCACCAACTTCGATCAGCATTTCGGCTGCCTCTTGTGGGTGATCTGCGGCCCACTCATATCCCGCTTGCGTAGCTTTCATAAAGGCCACCACCATGGGCGATTGATCCTGCAACACTGCGTTACGGGTGCCAATATAGCCGTTTTGCTGATCGGGTACGCCGTAATCGGCATAGGCAAAGGAGGATTGTTGCCGCCCCAACAGGACGCCGTTCACGCCTTCCCATGTCGCCACTTCCAGCGTGAAGTCAACTTGGCCCGCCGCCAGCGCTTCATAAGCGCCTGTGCCCAGCGTGACTGTGTCATAGGTGGGATCGCCGCCGTCATGGCGGATCATCGTGCCGATCAGGGCTTCCTCCCATGCGCTGCCAAATCCGGCGTAGGTCTTGCCCGCCAAGTCGGCAGGGCGGGTGATTTCTGTATTGGCGGTGTTATACACCAGACGTCCGTTTTCATGCTGCATCGTGGCCCATAGCGCCGTGATGTCGGCCCCTATGCCACGGGCGCTCATGAAACCTAGTGAGGTCATATAGGCAAAATCCGCTGCCCCTGCGGCCAGTAGCGCGGTTGAACTGGTGTCGGAATAGGGCAGAATTTCCACCTCAAGCCCCGCATCGCTATACAACCCGCGTTCACGTGCGGCGATCAGCCCAACGTGATTGGTATTGAGAACCCAATCAAGGGCGATGGTGACTTTTTCCTGCGCTTGCGCGGTGGCAGGCAGGGCGATGCAGGCGGCAAGTAATAGAGTGCGGATCATGGGGTTAACTCTCCAGTAACAAGGATTTCAAAGTGGTGCGAATTTGCGCCATCGCAGTTTCTGTGCGTGCGTGGCGTGGTGTGGTGACGGAAATATTGGCGGCCAATGGCCCACCGGCTGCGGGCATCACAAGGATGCGGTCGGCGATCTGGGTTGCTTCGTGCAGATCATGTGTGACCATCAACACGCCGCGCGGGGTATGTGCCAACTGGTCACACAGCCACGCCTGCATCCTCAGCCGCGTTACCGCGTCAAGGGCCGAGAAAGGCTCATCCAGCAGGATGAAGCGGCTATTTTGTACGAGTGTACGTAAAAACGCCGCCCTTTGCCGCATCCCCCCCGAAATTTGTTCGGGGTAGAGGTTTTCACACCCCGCAAGGCCGAATGTCTTGAAATGCATCAAGACATCGGCGCGGGCTGTTTTGGTGGGTATGCCTGCCACTTCCAGCCCAAGCGCTGCGTTTTGCGCGATGGTCAGCCATGGGAACAGAGCATCGCTTTGCGGTTGGTAGGTGGTGCTGGCATGTGGCGGCGTGATGCCTGTGTCGTCCAAGGTGAGGGCACCTGTTGCGCCTAGGGTCGGGGATAGGATGCCAGCCAGCCATTTTAATACAGATGTTTTCCCGCACCCCGATGGCCCGATCAAACAGGTGACTTCGTTTTCGCTTAACGCGCAGGAGAAATCCGACACCAGTTTGCGGTTCTCGATGCTGATGGAAAGCCCTTCAATGTGCAGCATGGCGTTTCCCTCCTGCGGGGCCTTTTGAGGTCAGCTTTTCAGTCAGGCGGATAACGGCCAGCAACAACAGGGTCAAAACGGCAGATACAACAACCGCAGCAAGCACAAGGTCAGCGCGAAAGCTGTTTTTGGCGGTGAGGATGTAGATGCCCAAACCCTGCCGAGACCCTGCATATTCCGCGAAAATCGTAGCGACGATGGCATAGGTGGCCGAAATCCTCAGCCCCGCAAAGAAGGACGCACGCGCCATGGGCAATGTCGCCCGCCGAAAGATCGCCATTTTTCCCGCCCTCATAGAGCTGAGCAGATCCAGATAGGCTTGGGGGACTTGTCCGTACCCTGACAGCAGGCTGACAAGTATGGGAAAGAAGGTGACCAGAATGACCAAGAGCACTTTGGGCAGCAGGCCAAAGCCGAACCACAAGATCATTAAAGGCGCCAACGCCACCAGCGGGATCGTCTGGCTGGCCACCAGCAGCGGCATCAGTCCGCGTTGCAGCCATGGGCTGAAATGCAAGGCGACAGAGGCGGCAAAGGCGAATGTCACAGAGGTGGAAAAGCCCAGTGTCGCGACCCAGATTGTGCTGAGTGCATGTGGCCCGATGCGCGCCCGCTCAATGAAAAGGGCGCGCAGGACTTGCGTGGGCGCAGGCAACACCAGCGGTGATACCTGTGCCAAGGTGCAATAGATTTGCCACGCAAGCAGCAGGGCGGTGGCCAACACGAGGGTTGGCAGAAAATGTCGAAATGACTGCATGATGTCTCCGGACGCAACAGGGTTGCGAGAAGGGCAGATCAGCTAAGGCTGGGACTGTTGGCGGAGGCTGTCATGTCAATCGTGACATGCCCTTCCGCCGGACCGAAACGCAAGAATGCTTGGCGCAGGGTTTCAAACACAGCCCCTGCATCTCCGCGCAGACGGGTGCAGAAATTCTTGGACTTCAGGAAGGTCCCCGATGCCTTGAGAAAATCAATGCAACCGTAAATCTCATCCATGTGGCGGTCATGGCCCAGCACATAAAGCGAGAATTGCACATCAATTTGCACCCCAAGATCAGGGGCAGCTGTGACCGCTTGTAGCGCCAGCGCCTTGCGCTCATCCAGCGATTGATCCTGCGCCCGCGTCAGCGTCTCGCAGCGGCAGGTCGGATCATCTGGTTCACCGGGGCAGCCACGTGATAGGGTAACATGCATGGTAACGTGATCAGGCAGGCGCGCCGAAGCGGCAAACAGATCACGAATGGCATCGATCAAAGGATCAGGTGCGCCGACCATCAAGGTCGACATATCATCTGTCTCGATCCGCAGTTTGTCGTGGTAGGGGGCCAGTGCCTTGAGCCCCGACGTGATGACAGTCACAAAATCGGACGTCATCGGATAAAGTGACACTTGTGCGCCTATAAACATAGTCCCTCGCTCCGCCGGCATTATCCGGATCAGCTGTGAAGGGTTCGCGCGGTATTGCGCATCTCAGCTCTGGTTAGAGCACCCCTGGTTATGCGTGATTAGTAGGGCGGTGTGCGCGTGGGTGTCAAGGGGCAAGGTCTGCCGTGATGTAGGGGCAGAGTTTAGGCGGTTTTCGCCGAGGCTAGCAGATAAGGAAAACGATCTGATCAGGGTCGAAAATCTGGATGTACGTCAACCGCAAGCGTCTACACGGGTATCTTGTTCCGACATGACGCGCAAAATGTTGATTTTGTTCTTGATGGGGCGGTTGACTCAGCGGTGACAAGCGATGATGTCGCAGACAGTTCGTACATTCGACAGGTTTGAAAAGGGGATTGCTATGCTGCTGGAGCAATATGATTGGGGTATCGACGCCCGCACATTACAGGTTTTGTTTGCTCTTGGGCTGGGTCTCCTGCTGGGCGGTGCCGCACAGATCACACGGTTCTGTCTGCGCCGTGCTATTGTGCCGGAGGCCGCCGACCGCGGGCCTGCGGGGGCGATCTGGCTGACTGCGTTGGCGGTTGCAATCATCAGCTTTCAGGTGGCTGCATCTGCGGGCTTCATTGATCTGCAAGGGCATCGCTATCTCGACAGTTCAATCCCTGTGGTTGCGATTGTGTTGGGGGGGCTGGCCTTTGGGGCAGGGATGGTCCTGACGCGGGGCTGTGCATCGCGGTTGACGGTGCTGGCAGCAACGGGAAATCTGCGCGCTGCTGCCGTGCTGGTGGTGTTTGCTGTGATCGCTCATGCGACCTTAAAAGGTGTGTTGGCCCCTGTGCGCACAACACTGGGCGCATTGACCGTCGATTTGCCGTTTGGATCACTCTACGCGATCCCTTTCGCACCGTCCGTCGCAGGCGCGTTGGTTTTATTGGCAGCGCTTTATTTGGTTCGGAAATATCAGCCGTCTGTTGCGCATGTTGCACTGGCGATTGTGATCGGTCTTGTGCCGGTACTTGGTTGGGCTACCACAAGCGTTTTGTTGATGGATGAGTTTGAGCCGCTGGATGTGCAATCCGTGGCGTTTACCTTGCCATGGACCGAGACCCTGTTCTGGACCATTGCCTCCAGTGCCATTCCTGCAGGTTTTGGCACCGGATTTATCGGCGGTGTTCTGCTGGGCAGTTTCTTTAGCGCAATCGTGCGTGGAGAGTTGAAACTGGAAGGTTTTGAAGGCGGGCCGCAAATGCTGCGTTACTTCAGCGGTGCGGCACTAATGGGTTTTGGCGGCGTTCTGGCAGGCGGCTGTACCGTCGGGGCAGGGCTTAGCGGGAGTTCGGCGCTGAGCATTGCTGCGCTTTTGGCGCTGGGCAGCATCACCGTCGGCGCGGCTGTGTTTAGCCGCATCGGAAGCAATCAGGCAGCACCCTTGGCCGCATAGGTGCTGTGCCAAAGGCACCAAAAAGGTTGCCTTTGGCAGGCTGATGCAACACTCTGCATCAGACATTCACTGGAGCAAAAAGATGATTGTATACGGGATAAGCACCTGCAGCGTTTGCCAAAAGGCACATAAGGCATTGGAGGCCGCAGGCGAGAAAGTTACGTTCCGTGATGTGCGCGCAGACCCTCTGAGCGAAGGCGAGTTGGCCGCATTGATTGTTGAGTTCGGGGACCGTTTGGTGGATCAAACCACCAATGATTACCGTGCCTTGAATAGCTGGCTCAAGAACTCCGAAGCTGAGGTGCAGATCGCGGCCAAACCCAAAGTAATGGCGCGTCCGGTGATCCAGCATAACGACAGCTATTACTTGGGCTGGGGTGAAGATGTTCAAAAGGCACTGCTGGGCAGCTGAAGAGTACCTGCGCAGCCCTTTGAAACCTCCGCTACCTAAGTGAAATTACTCGTATAAAGGGTGTGCAGGTGGTGACGCTACGTGAGCGAGTACGTTTTGGCGCTGAATACCGATAGACTCTCACTGCAATATTTGGCTTATTTCCATGCAGACAGGCACGGGAGGCCTGTTGCCTGCTGGGAGGTGCGTCGATGTCTTTTGATTATGTGATTGTTGGCGGTGGCTCTGGCGGGGCGACGCTTGCCGCTAGGTTAAGCGAAGATCCGACTGTTAACGTTTGTTTGCTGGAGGCGGGCGGCGCTGGGGATCACCTTTTGATACGGATGCCCGCCGGTGTTGTGGCGATGTTGCCGGGGTGGGGCAAGATTTCCAATTGGGCTTTCAAAACCGTTCCTCAAAAAGGCTTGAATGGGCGGCAGGGGTATCAACCGCGTGGCAAAGCATTGGGCGGCTCCAGTGCGATCAATGCGATGCTGTATGTGCGCGGCCAACGTCAGGATTATGACGGTTGGGCCGAAAATGGCTGCACGGGGTGGGATTGGGATACGGTGTTTCCGTATTTCCTGCGCTCGGAAAACCACGAAGACGGCATCACGGATATGCACGGCGGCAGTGGCCCTTTGCATGTTGCACATCAGAAATCACCACGCCCCGTTACCCGCGCCTTCATTGAAGCGGCCACGCGGCTGCAACACCGTGAAGTTACGGATTTTAACAGCGGCGACAATGAAGGTGTCGGCCTGTATCAGGTGACCCAGTTTCACGACGGCCCTCATGTGGGCGAACGCTGTTCCGTCGCGGCGGGTTATTTGCATCCGGTCATGTCACGTAGCAATCTGACGGTGATCACGGGGGCCCATGCCACACGCCTGTCACTAGAAGGCAAACGCGCGACGGGTGTTCATTACCGCAAGGGCAAAGATGACGCCCATGTGTCTGCCACGCGCGAAGTGATCTTGTGCGGCGGGGCGTTTAACTCGCCGCAATTATTGCAACTGTCGGGCATTGGCCGCACCGAAGATATCGCGCCGCATGGCATCAAAATGGTGCATGAACTGGCGGGCGTCGGGCAGAACCTACAAGACCATCTGGATTTCACGCTCGGCTATAAATCCAAAGACACCGATAACTTTGGAATCGGGCTGCGCGGGTCGTTTAACCTGCTCAAACATATCTGGGACTGGCGTAAGACGGGCAAAGGTTTGCTGGCCACGCCTTTTGCAGAAGGGGCGGCGTTTTTCAAAACCGATGCGGCGCTGGAGCGGCCGGACATCCAATTGCATTTTGTGGTCTCGGTGGTCGATGATCACGCCCGCAAACTGCATTTGGGTTATGGCTATAGCTGTCATGTCTGCGTGCTGCGCCCTGAATCGCGCGGCACTGTGTCATTGGCCAGCGCCGATCCAATGGCCGCTCCTGCGATTGATCCTAATTTTCTAACCAAAGACGCAGACCTAAGCACACTTATCAAAGGTGCAAAAATGTCGCGGGAGATTATGAAAACCCCGCCTATGGCGGCTTTTGAGCATTCAGAAATGTTTGGCGTGCGCGACGGGATGACCGATGCTGATTGGGAGCAGATCATCCGCGCCCGCGCCGATACAATCTATCACCCCGTTGGTACATGCAAAATGGGTGTAGACGATATGGCCGTTGTTGATCTGGAATTGCGTGTGCACGGCATGCAGGCCTTACGCGTTGTAGATGCCTCGGTTATGCCGACGGTGACCAGCGGCAACACAAATGCGCCCACGGTTATGATTGCTGAACGGGCAGCAGAATTCATCAAAGCAGAGGCAGCACGCGCTGTGGCTGCGGGATAAAGTTAATAGAACACAGGAGTACTACATAATGCTTGGACAAATGATGCACATGCCGCTGACAATCGGTAGCATGATCGATCACAGCACACGATTTCACAGCCAAGGCGAGGTCGTATCGGTAGAGACAACAGGCGGCATTGAATACACGACTTGGGGTCAAATTGGCGCCAATGCACACCGTCTGGCCAGCGCGCTGCGCGGTCTGGGTCTGGAACAGGGCGCGCGCTGTGGCACAATTGCTTGGAACAACCGCCGCCATCTGGAAATCTATTATGGTGTGTCCAGCGGCGGCTTTGTCTGCCACACGATCAACCCGCGCATGGGCGCAGAGCAGATGGTTTATGTCATCAACCATGCAGAAGATCAGGTGTTGTTCGTTGATGCCACCTTTGTGCCCGCCGCTGCCAAACTGGCACCCGCGCTGAAGCATTGCAAACATATCGTCCTGATGGGCCCGCGTGATGAAGCCGCCGCCGAGATGATCCCGGGCCTTAAGTTCTTTGATGAGCTGTTGGAGACTGGTGATGCGTCCGAACCATGGCCTGATCTGGATGAAAACTCTGCTTCCAGCCTGTGTTATACATCTGGCACCACGGGTGATCCCAAAGGTGTGCTTTACTCCCACCGTTCTACTGTGTTGCACACACTGGCGGGTAACCAGCCTGATGGCATCGCGATTTCGGCGATGGATACGGTCATGCCGGTTGTGCCGATGTTCCATGTGAACGCTTGGGGTGTACCCTATATCGCAGCGGCCACAGGCTGCAAACTGGTACTGCCCGGTCCAAACCTTGATGGCAAAAGCCTTGTGAAACTGATCGATGAAACCGAAACCACGCTGGCTCTGGGTGTGCCGACCATCTGGATGGGGCTACTTGCAGCACTGAAGGAAACGGGCTCCAAAGTTCCAAGCCTGACACGTACGGTTGTGGGCGGCTCTGCGCTGCCGCCGTCAATGATCCCTAAATTTGCGGAATACGGTGTTGATCTTGTGCACGCATGGGGCATGACGGAAACTTCGCCTTTGGGATCGATGAACCAATTGCTGCAACGCCACACCAAACTGTCAGCACAAGAACAGGCGGAAATCCGTCTGGGGCAGGGGCGTCCGCCATATGGGGTTGATCTGCGCGTGGTCGATGAAGATGGCACCACCTTGGTGAATGACGGCAAAGCACAAGGCGATCTGCAAGTGCGCGGCCCGTGGATTGTTGATACCTATTTTGGCAAAGATGCCCCTGCACTGACGGCGGACGGTTGGTTTGACACAGGTGATGTTGCGACGATTGACGGCGAAGGTTTTATGATCATCCGTGACCGCTCTAAGGATATTATCAAGTCAGGCGGCGAGTGGATTTCGACCGTGACCTTGGAAAACATCGCCATCGCGCATCCTGCCGTTGCCAACGCCGCTGCAATTGCTGCGCTGCACCCCAAATGGGACGAACGGCCCGTTTTGGTTGTGATCAAAGCTGGTGAGGTGACCGAGGAAGAGCTGTTGAACTTCTACAAAGGAAAAGTAGAGAGCTGGCAGATTCCTGATCGTGCGATATTTGTGGACGAACTGCCAATCGGCTCGACTGGAAAAGTCCAGAAAAACAAATTGCGTGAAGAGTTTGGTAATGTACTGTTGAACGATAACTAATATGAAGCCAGAGCGCCGCGCAGCAAGATGCGGCGCTCTATCCTCCCTCTTTTGAGGTCGAGTCTGTTCACGGTTCACGATTTTATTTTTCTAGTTTGTGGAACGCGTTAACTATTTCTGGTTTGATCTATGTTAATGATAAAAGAAAAATAGTTTCCTTATCACGATTAAAATTTGGTTTCGGCGCGACGTAAGTATTTATAGCTGTTTGTTTATATTAAATTTTTATTGGCGGTGGGGCCTTGTCTTGTTGAAAAATCTCTATGGTTGATATGTCCAGCTTCAGAAGGTCTATGTCCGTGCCCATGAACTATTTAATATCGAATGAACTGGATGTTGTGTATGCGCGTTGGTCGGGAGCCGTGGCATTGGATCAATTTCGTGCAATGTTTGAAATGTATCTAAATGACGAAAACTATGTTTTAGGACGTCCCGATCTTTGTGATTTTTCGGGATTGGAGGTGCTAGACGCAGATTTCAATCAGATTTGGTCTGCCCTCAACATGGTAAATGCCGTTGAAGGTAAGAAAAAAGATAAGACACATACAGTGATCTATGCGCCTAGCGAAATAGCCTATGGATCGGCGCGTATGTATCAATCGCTTGCTGAATATGAAGGCGGTGTGAAAGTCACAGTTTGCCGCACTGAGGCCGAGACTTTGGCAGTGCTCAATCTGGATTTCTCTTCAATCGACGATCTGCTGGATAGGGGGCATTTCCTGCTGCCAAATCCAAGAGAAGCCAAGGTTTCCCAGTCGACATTGGATTGTTGCTGAAACTTATAAAAATATGCGCACCTGACGGATCAGATGCGCATAGGGTGATCAGGCTTGTGACAAGCCGTGATCCAGATCTGCCAGAATTTTGGTCACATCTGCTTGCTCAATGACAAGCGAGGGCGAGATGATGACATTTGGGCCAGAGACACGCACCATGGTACCTGCCGCATAGGTTGCTTCATAGAATTTTGCGATCCGCGCCTTGTCTAGCGGCGCTTTTTTGTCTTTGTCACCGATCAATTCCATCGCTGTCATCAGGCCCACACCCCCACGGATGTCGCCAATGATGTCGTGTTTGGCCATCAATGCCTGCACCCCTTCAAACATCTGCGTCCCACGCGCGGCGGCGTTGTCTTTTACATTCAGACGCAGGGTCTCCTTGAGGCAAGCAACAGCAGCCGCCGCACCGACAGGGTGACCGGAATAGGTATACCCCGAGGCGATGTTGGCAGCGGCGGTTTGGTCGCTTTCAAAAACTTCGGCAACAGTGTCGGAAATCATCGTCGCGCCAAAGGGATAATAGCCGTTGGTGATGGCCTTGGCGGTGGCGATCATATCAGGTTTTACGCCGAAATGCCGCGCACCAGACCAACTGCCCAAACGGCCATAAGCGGTGATGACCTCGTCCAGCAATAACAAGATGCCGTTGCGCGAACAGATTTCACGCACAGCAGGCAGGAAGCCTGGATGCGGTGGGATCACACCGCCTGCGCCCAGCACGGGTTCCATGATAAAGGCCGCAATGGTGTTTGCCCCTTGGAAGGCGATCTCGTCCTCCAGTGCTTGCAAGCAAAGCTGGGCCAGTTTTTCTGGGTCGGTTTCATTGAAGGGGTTACGGTATGTATAGGGGGCAGGGATGTGATAGCAGCCTGCCATCAGGGGTTCATATTGGGTGCGGAAATTGGCGTTCCCGTTGATCGAGGCACCGCCCATATGCGTGCCATGATAGCCTTTTTTCAGCGACAGAAATTTTGTCCGGCCGCTTTCGCCTTTGATCTTGTGGTACTGCCGCGCCAAACGCAGCATCACTTCTACGCTGTCGGACCCGCCAGACGTAAAGAAGGACCGCGTCAGCCCGTCGGGTTTGAAAAACTCGCCCAGCATATAGCTCAGTTCGATCACCTGATCGTTCGACGTACCACGGAAGGTTGAATAGTAGGGGAGTTCATCCAACTGGTTTGAAATGGCTTCTTTCACGGCGGTATTCGAGAAGCCAAGATTGACGTTCCAAAGCCCGCCAACGGCGTCAATCGTTTCATGCCCGTCAATATCGGTAATCCGCACGCCGCTGCCTTTGGTGATGATGCGCGGTGGGTTAGCCAGCGAATCTGCGGGGCTGGTCATCGGATGCCACATATGTTGGGCGTTATTGGCCTTGAGGAAGTTTTCGTCTTTCATATGAATAGCTCCAGTTTGAAGGATGTGGAAAATTAAGGGGTGGGAAGAATGCCGCCCAATGCCATGGTGAGTTCACGGCCCGTGGTCAGCAGTTCTTGTTGGATGGTCTGGGCCAGTTCCGCGTCAAAACGCGATGCCACAGCCGCGACAGCTATGGCGCCAGCAGGCAATCCCGTAGGGCCGAAAAACGCAACTGCGGTGCCGATGACGTCAATATCATAGGATTGATCCGAGCGGGCAAATCCCTGTTTTCGGGCTTGTGCAAACAGCGGCTCCATTGCTTCGGGCGACGTGGGGGTTTTGTCGGTGAATTTCTCGAAATCCCATTTCCCGACTATTTTGGCGCGTTCGCTTGGCGGTAGGTGGGCGGCAACAACAATGCCCGACGCCGTAGCGTGAAACGGCAGATTTGCATAAGGGTCCATGGATACGCGAATGGCGCGATCAGGGTCGCTGACAAAGGCGTTGACCAATTTGCCTGAGGAATAAACCGTTGCATGTGATGTTTCGTTTGTGCGCTCGCGCAGACGGTCCACATGGGGTTGCAGAACGGCGAGCAATGGAAAGCTGCGCTCGCGGATACGGGCAAGGTTGATCGGTGCCAGCCCAAGGCGGTAGCGTTTCGAGACCGAGTCTTGCTCAATAAATCCGTTGTTTTCCAAGGCGGTCATGCAGCGCAAAACCGTTGTTTTGTCGTATCCTGCCATCCTTGCCAGCTCGCTCAGACCCATTTCGGGCTGTTGCACAGAAAAATGGCGCAGCAGTGATAATGCCTTGTCTACAGTGCTCATTACAGGTTTCGCCATTGGGTTTTGCTCCGGTGTGGCGGGCGAATTCGGGTGCCCGTTGGATGGAATGTTGACAGATACAAATGCGCTGTGCAAACTATATGTACCGCTGGTAACAATAACGTACCAATAACGTCAAGGCGGAAATGAGGGGCCGCAGAGCCCGCATCAGGGAGATGAAAATGAAGAACCTTACCAAAGCCATTCTGGCATCCGGCACCGCGCTGGTAATGCTGGCCGCGCCCATCGCAGCGGTTGCCGATTATCCGGAAAAACCTGTGTCATTTGTGGTGCCATGGCCTCCGGGTGATTTGGAGGACGTGCTGACGCGGATGATTGCGGATGATTTTCAGGCCAAATACGGCGTGCCAGCGGCTGTTGTGAACAAGCCCGGCGGCGGCGGCGGCCCGTTCCCCGGTGCAGTAGAGGTCGCAAATGCCCCTGCGGATGGGTATACGATCGGATCGTTCTTGATCGCGGTGCCCGTGGTTGGTCCGAACATCGGCATTCCCGAATTGAACCCTGATCCGTTTGAACCGCTCGGCACTTTCCTCACATATCCGTTTGTGATCGTTGCGGGCAAAGATGCGCCTTATGACGATATGGCGGGGCTTGCAGCCTATGCACAAGAAAACGACGTGTTGTTGGGCCACTTTGGCGCGCCGCTGGTGCCGACGCAGGTGACCAAGGCGCTGGCCGCGAAAATGGATTTCTCATACGCGTCTGACGCGGCATTTGATGCGCTGGATTGCAATACATTGGCCTCGGGCGATGTGGATGTGATAAACACCACGCTGCAACTGGTTCTGCCCTGTCTGGATGAGGTCAAAGTTCTGGCCTCTATTGGCGAGGAACGGATCAGCCTGACATCAGATTCGCCGACTGTGGCCGAGCTGGAGCCGGATTTGAACGTGTCGCTGTGGAACGGATTGTTTGTGCACAAGGATACACCCGCCGATGTGCGTGAGAAAATCATCGCAGTTGCGGCGGAAACGATGAAATCCGAACGCGCGCAGGCGCTTGCCGCTGAGACAGGCGCATTGGTTTACTGGCAGGATGCCGAGGCCAGCAAAGCCCGCATCAGCCAAGACATCAAGACAATGGGCGTCATTGACGGGTTGCTTAAATAGCGATGCCTGCACCGCTGTTCTGATCCAGAGCGGCGGTGCCTTTTTGCGATCTGATCTACATTCAAGAAAGGTCCGCCATGACCCGTCTCAAAGGCTTGCAAGAGCTGTTCAAACGCTATCGGCGCCCGGGTGATATTGTCTTTGCGTGGATGTTTCTGGCTCTATCGTTGTTTCTGCTCAGCCAGCTTGGCACGCAAGCACCGTGGAAGACAGGGGGCAAGACATTCACCCAGCCCGCCTTCTGGCCCAGTATCTCAGTGATGCTGATGGTGTTTTTTGCAGCCTTGCATTTGCTGTCCTCGGCGTTGTCGCCGCGCATTTTGGGCCGTTGGAGCGAGGTGTTCCAATGGGTGCGTGCACTGGAATATGCAGGCTGGTTCATGGCTTATGTCTTGGTTGTGCTACAATTGGGCTATTTGGGAACAACGATGCTGTTCGCCGTTTTGCTGAGCCTGCGTGCGGGATACCGCAATTGGCGGGTGCTGTTCAGTATGTCGGGTATGGCGATTGTAATCGTGGTTTTGTTCAAATCTTTCCTACAGGTGAAAATCCCCGGAGGGGCCGTTTATGAGCTTCTCCCGAGCGGATTGCGCGCCTTCATGCTCACATATTTCTGAAGGTAGCCGAGATGGATGTACTGACTTCTGCCGTGACGTTGTTAATGGATTGGCAGGTGCTTTTGGCACTGCTGGTTGGCTCTATCGGGGGCGTGATTATTGGCGCTATTCCGGGCGTCGGCGCGGCGGTGGCGATTGCGATCCTGTTGCCTGCGACATTCGCCATGCCGCCATTGGTGGGGCTGGTGATGTTGTTGGGCATTTACGGGTCCAGCATGTATGGTGGTGCGCTGCCTGCGGTGTTGATCAACACACCCGGTACGGCAGTGAATGCATTGACCACATATGACGGCTACCCGATGACCCAAAATGGCGAGGCCCGCCGCGCTGTGGCACTGGCCTATTCGGCGTCTTTCTTTGGCGGTGTTTTTTCCATCATCTGCCTGATGCTGCTGGCCCCGCTATTGGCCAAAGTCGCACCGCATTTCGGATCGCGCGAGATTTTTCTGGCCGCGCTTTTGGGGATCATCCTTGTGGTGCTTGCCCACCGTGGTCAGGTGTTCGCAGCGGGTATGTTGGCGTCTTTCGGTATCTTTTTGCAAACCATTGGGCTGGAACCGATTACCTATTCACGCCAGTTCACCTTTGGGCAAACGTGGCTGACGTCTGGCGTTGATCTGATTGTTGTGGTTTTGGGATTATTCGCGCTGAGCCAAGCCTTTTTGCTGCTGGTTCAGCCTGATGAGACGCCTAAGATCAAATCAGTCAGCGGCTCGCTTTTGTCAGGGCTAAAAGAGTTATGGCTCTACAAACGTGTGGCGACGGTTTCGTCCGGCTTTGGCGTGTTGATGGGTATGATACCGGGGGTGGGCGAATTCACCGCGCAATTCATGTCCTACACCTATGCACAGAAAACCTCCAAAACGCCTGAACTGTTTGGTAAAGGCGCACCCGAAGGGCTGATTGCTTCTGAGGCGGCGAATAACGCGGTACCTGCGGCGGCGATGATCCCGCTGTTGGCGCTGGGTATCCCGGGCGAAGCGCTGACGGCGATGATGTTGACCGTTTTTTACGTGCACAACGTCATTCCGGGGCCGCAGTTGTTCCAAGGTCAGATGGATTTTGTCATGGCGCTTTATCTCGCGCTGTTGGTGTTGAATGTGATTGTGCTGGTGTTCCTGATCTTTTCCACCAACGTTTTGACGCGGATTATTGAACTGCCCACGCGCTTGATCGGGGTGACGATCCTGCTGCTGGGATTTGTGGGGGTTTATAGTCTGCGCAATTCCCTGACAGATTGTGCTTTGGCGGCGGGGTTCGGGGTGTTTGGCGTGATCCTGAAACGGCTGAACTTGCCGATTGTGCCGATCATTCTGGGCATGGTGCTGGGCGGGATCATGGAAACGAAACTGCGGTCTGCGATGCCACGGGTCAAGACCCCATGGGACATGATCGATCGCCCGATTTCGATGATCATTTTTGTAATGATCCTATTGGTGATTGGCCTCCACATCCGCACCCTAATCCGCGATTGGCGCAATCCGCCGCGCGATGTTGATACAGATATTCACCTGACACAGGAGGGGGACTTATGATCACCCAAGACCAGATTAACACGTTGCGCAACACACCTGTAGAGGCAGGGCAAAACATCATCGACGGCATTGCTGTTTCGTCGGCCACGGGGGCGGCGCTGGATGTGATTTCCCCGATTGACGGTACAGTGCTGAGCACCATTGCTGCGGGGGGGGGTGAGGATATTGACCGCGCTGTTATTGCGGCACGCCGTGCCTTTGACGATGGCCGTTGGTCGCGCATGGCCCCTGCAGCGCGGGGGCGTATCTTGCAGCGGATTGGCGATGCGATCGCCGCCGAGGCGCAAGCCTTGGCCGTGCTGGGGGTGCGGGATAACGGCACAGAAATTTCTATGGCGATCAAAGCCGAGCCGATGTCAGCGGCAGGTACTTTCCGTTATTACGGTGAATTGTGCGATAAACAATATGGCGAAGTCGCCCCCACAGCGCCCGGCACGCTGGGTATGGTGCTGCATGCGCCAGTGGGTGTGGTCGGTGCGATTGTGCCGTGGAATTTCCCGTTGATGATCGGTGCATGGAAGATCGCGCCTGCATTGGCGGCAGGTAATAGCGTGGTGGTGAAACCTTCTGAAATCGCCTCGCTGAGCCTGCTGCGACTCGTTGAGATTTGTCATGAAGCAGGGCTGCCCGACGGCGTGTTAAACGTGGTGACAGGCACGGGGATTGGTGCGGGCGCTGCGCTGGGCCGGCACATGGATGTGGATGTGCTGACGTTCACAGGTTCTGGCGGGGTCGGGCGGCGCTTGATGGAATATGCGGCGGCGAGCAATCTCAAACGGGTCTACCTAGAGCTGGGCGGTAAATCCCCGCTGGTTGTGTTTGATGATACTGCTGATCTGGATGCAGCGGCCAAGACGGCTGTGGGCGCGATCTTCCGTAACTCGGGACAGGTCTGCATTGCGGCATCGCGGATCATTGTGGCACGCAATGTACATGCCGAATTCACCGGCCGTGTTGTCGCCTATGCCGAGAAGATGGCGGTGGGTGATCCGCTGGACCTTGGCACGGCAGCGGGGGCGATTGCCTCGCAAACTCAAATGGATAACATCCTGAGCGCGATTGATCTGGCCAAATCCGAAGGCGCTGATTTGCGCACAGGCGGCACGCGTCTCCATGCCGATACGGGCGGATTCTACATTGCGCCAACCGTGTTTGATAACGCCGCACAGGTCAGCGCAGTGGTGCAAAAGGAGGTCTTTGGCCCCGTTGTCACGGTTCAGCCTTTTGACACCGAGGAGGAGGCGGTGGCCTTGGCCAATGGCACGGATTACGGGTTGTCGGCAGGTGTCTTTACCCGTGATATCAGCCGCGCGCACCGCATGGTGGAGAGCCTGCGCGCAGGTGTGGTGCATGTGAACACCTATGGAGGGGCGGATAACACTGTGCCTTTGGGCGGTGTCGGGCAGTCGGGCAATGGTCATGATAAATCGCCGCATGGGATGGACAAATTCCGTGATCTCAAAACGGCATGGATACAGCTATAAGCCTCGGGAGGGCCTGTGATGACAAAAACCATTCTGGTGATCGGGACATATGACACCAAAGACGAAGAGCTGCATTATGTGGCTGATCGCATTGAGGCGATGGGCGGCAAGACAGTGTCGATGGATGTGAGCGTTTTGGGGGACCCTTCAAAACCAACGGATGTGTCGAAACATCAGGTGGCGCAGGCGGGTGGTTCTTCTATTCAGGCGGCAATTGACAGCCGCGAGGAAAACATCGCCATGCAGATCATGGCGCAGGGCGCGGCCAAGCTGACAGCGCAAATGCATGCCGAGGGTCGGATGGATGGCATGATTGTGCTGGGTGGCACCATGGGCACGGATCTGGCTCTGGATTGTGCACAGGCCTTGCCGATGGGTGTGCCGAAATATGTTGTCTCAACAGTCAGCTTTTCACCCATCATCCCGACAGAGCGGCTGAGCCCTGATATCCAGATGATCCTCTGGGCAGGGGGGCTGTT
This sequence comes from Sulfitobacter undariae, assembly GCF_014196805.1. GTDB lineage: Bacteria > Pseudomonadota > Alphaproteobacteria > Rhodobacterales > Rhodobacteraceae > Sulfitobacter > Sulfitobacter undariae. The sequence goes on from NZ_JACIEI010000018.1 coordinate 26,139, forward strand.
TGGCCTGAACTCGGTCTGCAAATCGTCGCTGTCACAGGCGGCGGGGGCGGTGCTGGGGGCTGCTATGGCAGTGGAGAAACTCGAAAAGAAACGCCCGGTCATCGGGATGACCTCACTGGGGTCTTCGTGCCTGAAATACATGAAGCTGCTGCGCGACCCGCTGCTAGAGCGCGGTTTTGAAGTGGCAGTGTTTCATGCCACGGGCATGGGTGGCATGGCGTTTGAAGCGCTGGCACGGCAGGGGTATTTTGCCGCTGTGATGGACTTCTCGCAACAAGAGTTGAGCAATTTGATCGGCGGATCGGTGGTCCATTCTGGCGCGGACCGCCTGACAGGGGCAGGGGCCATGGGCATTCCGCAGATTGTGGCACCGGGTTGCGCAGATTTGATCGACTTTGCAGGCTGGCAAAAGATTCCCGCCGCCTATGCGGACCGCCCGTTTCATGCTCATAACCGTTTGATCAAATCGGCGGCCCTCTCGGGAGAGGAACGGCGCGGCGTTGCCCGCGAAATGGCGCAGCGTCTGGCGGGAGGCAAAGGCCCTGCGCATGTGTTGATGCCCATACAGGGGATTGAGGAGTGGGACAAAGAAGGCGGCCCTGCCCATGATCCCGAGGCTTTGGCCGCTATGGTGGATGAAATGACCAAAGCCGTGCAAGCGCCTGTCGGGCTGAGCCTGCTGGACTGTCACATCAATGACCAAGCCTTCGCAGATGCGGCACTGGCTGTTCTGGATGCTTGGATCACGGAGGGGATAGTAAAGACGACTCTTTAAGCTGCTGACCTTTAAGGTTTTGAAAACGCGGGGTGTGCTGCAGCGGCTTCGCGCACCAGATCGGCGATCTCTTCTAGCTGGGGGGTGAGCGCGGAAGTCTTGCGCCAGATCATTCCGACGGTGCGTTTGGGATGTGGCGCACCCAGCGCAGCGATGCTGACGGTGGCCGAACGCGTTTCAACCGGAATGGCCATTTCGGGGATCAGGGTTACACCGATGCCTGCGCCCACCATCTGCACCAGCGTTGACAGCGATGATCCATCCAGGCCTTCGCGTGGCAACGCATTGCGCATGGAGCAAAAAGACAGTGCCTGATCACGGAAACAATGGCCTTCCTCCAGCAACAACAGCTTCATCTGGCTGAGCGTATCCATATCAGGCACAGGGCGGTCAGCGTCTTGTGGTGGGCGCACCAGAACCATGGCTTCTTCAAACAGTGCAACTTCGGTTAAAGATGGCTCCGAGACAGGCAAGGCAACAATGGCGCAATCCAGTTTTCCTTCGCTCAATTCCTCGATTAGCTTTTGGGTCATGGTTTCGCGTACCATCAGATCAATTTCAGGGTTGGCGGCGGTGATGTGGCCAATGATAGAAGGCAGCAGATAGGGCGCAATTGTTGGGATTACGCCAATACGCAGGCGGTCAAGGGCGGTGTTGCCAGCTCCGCGCGCCATATCTGCCAGCGCCTCTGCTTCGCGTAGAATGATACTGGCGCGTAGGCCGAATTTCTCTCCAAAAGCCGTGAGGCGTATCTGCCGTGCACCGCGTTCAAACAATTGCTGGCCTAAAGCGGCCTCAAGCGCTGCAATCTGCGCGGAGAGGGCGGGTTGCGATATGGCGCAGATATCGGCGGCATTGCCAAAATGGCCGTGACGGGCAAGGGCCTCAAAATATCGGAGCTGTTTAAGCGTAAAATTGATCATAGGCTTAGCTTATCACGGTTATCGGAAAAACAAACTTATAGATATGAGGTAAACTTGTTAGAACCATTCTATAGGGGGGTGCGAATCCCCGCAGGAATTTTATGCATCGGAGAGTAAGCATGGACGGATCGGATAACGGCGAAAAGGGCGGCTGCCCAATGGGTTTTGGCGCAAATAAACAAGCCAATAACAGCGGTCGCGCGAACCATGATTGGTGGCCAAACCAATTGAACCTCAAGATGCTGCACCAGAACCAGCCTGCATCAGACCCGATGGGCGGCGATTTTGATTATGCCGAGGCATTCAAGCAGCTTGATCTGGATGCGTTGAAAGCCGACATTATTGCCTTGATGAAAGACAGCCAAGACTGGTGGCCTGCGGATTACGGCCACTATGGCCCGTTCTTTATCCGCATGGCGTGGCACTCGGCGGGGACATATCGCACGGCGGATGGCCGTGGCGGCTCCACTTCAGGAACACAGCGTTTCGCGCCGCTGAACTCTTGGCCTGACAACGGCAACCTTGATAAAGCGCGCCGCCTTTTGTGGCCGATCAAGCAAAAATACGGCAATAAAATCTCTTGGGCCGATTTGCTGGTTCTGACGGGGAACTGCGCCTTGGAAGACATGGGTTTTAAAACCTTTGGCTTTGGTGGTGGCCGTGTGGACATCTGGGAACCCGAAGATGATATCTATTGGGGCTCTGAGGAAATTTGGCTGGAAGAATCCGGTGGCGAAAACAGCCGCTATTCCGGTGATCGCGATCTGGAAAATCCACTGGCCGCTGTACAGATGGGTCTGATCTATGTGAACCCCGAAGGCCCCGACGGCAATCCTGATCCTGTCGCCTCTGGCCGTGATATTCGCGATACTTTTGGCCGCATGGGCATGAACGACGAAGAAACTGTCGCCCTTGTTGCAGGGGGCCACACCTTTGGTAAGGCGCATGGGGCAGGGGATGCCGCGTTGCTTGGGCCAGAACCAGAAGGCGCACCGATTGAAGCGCAGGGCCTTGGCTGGCTTTCAACCTTCGAGAGCGGCAAAGGCGTGCACGCGATCACTTCTGGCATTGAAGGCGCATGGACCCCGACGCCGATCACTTGGGACATGACATTCTTTGACATGTTGCTGGACAACGAGTGGGAGTTGACCAAATCACCTGCCGGTGCACATCAATGGAAACCAGCGGCGGGCAAGCTGGCAAAAGCTGTGCCTGATGCGCATAGTGACGCAAAACACCCGCCCATGATGACCACAGCGGATATGGCGCTGCGTGAAGACCCTATTTACCTCGCAATCTCCAAAGATTTCCATGCCAACCCAGACAAATTTGCAGACGCTTTTGCACGTGCTTGGTTCAAATTGATCCACCGCGATATGGGCCCTGTTTCGCTGTATCTGGGTAAAGAAGTCCCCACCGAGGAACTGATCTGGCAAGACCCGATCCCAACACCGGATCACGCATTGATCGGGGATGCGGACGTGGCTGAATTGAAAGCGAAAATCCTCGCATCGGGTCTGAGCACAGGTGAACTCGTCTCAACGGCTTGGGCATCTGCCTCAACCTTCCGTGGTTCTGACAAACGCGGCGGTGCCAATGGTGCACGCATTCGTTTGGCACCGATGAAAGATTGGGAAGTCAATGAGCCGGCACAACTAGCCAAAGTTCTGGAGGTATTGGAAGCGATCCGCGCAGATTTCGGCAAGCCTGTTTCGATGGCGGATATGATTGTTCTGGCGGGGACCGCAGCAGTTGAAGCCGCAGCCAAAGCGGGCGGTCATGATGTGACTGTTCCCTTCACGCCGGGCCGTGGCGACGCAAGCCAAAAGCAAACCGATGTGGAGAGCATCGATGTGCTCAAGCCTTTGGTTGATGGTTTCCGCAACTATCAGAGCCGCAACTTTACCATCTCCGCAGAAGAACTGCTGGTGGACCGTGCACAGCTTTTGACACTTACAGCGCCTGAAATGACTGTTCTGGTTGGCGGTTTGCGTGTGTTGGGGGCCAATTTTGGCGCCGCATCGCATGGTGTGTGGACGGATAAACCCGGGACGTTGAGCAATGGTTTCTTTACGGCCCTCATGGAAATGGGTGTTGTCTGGAAGCCAGTCGCAGGTGAGCAGGAAGTCTTTGAGGCACGCGATGTCGCAACTGGCGAGGTCAAACGCACGGGCACACGTGTTGATTTGGTGTTCGGTTCCAACAGTCAGTTGCGCGCATTGGCAGAAGTTTATGCCGCAGGAGACGGTGAGGCCCTGTTTGTAAAGCAGTTCATTGCTGCTTGGGTGAAAGTGATGGAACTTGATCGCTTCGACCTGAAGTAATCCAACCGGACTTAAAAAGAACGCGGCTCCAATCGGGGCCGCGTTTTGCTTTGCTGAAGCCTGACTTAGCTTTCACGAGGTCAGCAGCGTGCGTATCCCATATTGATTAACTGCTTGCCTGAAATACGGAGAAACCCCGAGCGAACATAACGTGCCTGTTGCATAAACCACCTCTCTAGCGAGGGGGGTAAACCTTGCGACATTACACGCGACCAATGTTCAAATGCGTCAGGCGGTAGGGGGCCATTCACGCCTTTCGGCCCGTGAAATCCAAACGATGCTGAGGGGCTGACGCATACAGTAGGTAAGCCAAGGTACATGGTGCACGCTGAATTACATGTGCCATGAATTTCCACTCTTTTTCTTTCACGTCTTAGGCTACGAAGCTCGTGTTGCCGCTGTCCGATTGACCCTCCATAATCGTGTTTAATGATCAAACGGTTCGTCGCCCGCACCTGGGCGAGTGCAGGGCCCGCAAATAAGGTGATGATTACCGCGAAGAGGGTCATTGCAAGTAGCGCCAAGCGCTGTGTCCGTCCATTTAACATCCGCTATCCCAACCAATTGAACACTGAATCTGTTTCATGCAGGATAAACTGCGCGAAGGGTGTTGATATTTAGTTCACAGATGAGGCTGGCGAGGAAAAATGGCGCTTTGGCATGCGCTTACTGTCGCGGGATCGACAAGGTGGTTGGATACGGGCACGGTAAATCTGGCTGCGAATAGTCATTGTGACTTGCAGCATTCAAAAGCTGCTGCGGCGCAACCACATGATTGACAGCATTCTGAAAGAACCGATTTTAGATGGGGGGCCAATGCAGCAGCTTGAGCTGTCGAGTAGGGCGCACGCTCCGGTATATATGCGGGGTGCCAAGGCTGTGCCTTGTCCCCGCATATCGTATTTATAGCAATGCGGGCGCGCTTAGCAGCCTGCTGCGTTGTTTCCGGCCAAGCCGCCTGCAACAGCACCGGAGGCCGTCAGGATGTCTTTGCCAGATCCGCCGCCGAGCTGGTTGCCGACTGCTGCACCAAGTGCCGCGCCTGTTACGGCTGCGCCGACACAGCCAACTTGCCGTTGCTGCTGTGGGCTAGTGGAACAGGCTTGCAAAAGAGCCATGCTTGCGAGGACTGCTGTGATGCCTACTGTTTTCATTTTTATTTACCTTGTTTTGACTGGGCCAGCCGAGCGCGGGCCTACATAAACCAGATAGCTGTCGTCAATTGTACTGACAAGAAGTGCCTGATTACGACGGTGCAGGATAGGCGGCGAAGCGCCAGTGAGTGAAAGGTTTCTTTGCCTGATAGGCGATATTCGAATTTCCATCTCTCTGTGGTGGCGGGGCTCATAGTTAATTTAACATATTGTATTAAATATATATATTTAAATTTTGAAAATTTGTGTCAGGGGGCTGACTACCTGAAAAGAGTCATTTTTTAGGATCACGACTCTGTTTCATATCTGAAACTCTCCGATCAAAGTGTATCCTGCCAGATTCCGTTAAGCTGTATGATTTTTCGTTAAACTTTGTTTCCCAATCATCACCCCTGAGGAAAATGTCAGCTTGATATAAAATAATATCACTAGACTTTTGGCCCCAGTCATCCTCAGCAGTAACAAAGCCGACGTACCTCAAGGCCTCAACGTCTTTCTTTATAATCGAAGTAGGCTTCCACCAGTCTTGCACCAAGGGAGGGGTCAAACGCCTCGGGGAGTGCGCTTGCCAGTCAATTCATTTGGCAAGGTCGCTAAGGAACTGAGAGCGCTGATTTCTTCTTATGTAAGTCCATGCAATAAAACGGCTTATTTTTTGCCCCTGTGCCATTTCGACGACCTTAAAATCCGCAACTTTAGCTTTTCTCAAGATTTTGTAGAGCGGCTGGAGGTTGTCTTTTTTCGACACTAAAGAACTAAACCATAGGCATTGGTCGGCAAAATCCCTGCTTTGTTCGACCATGTTGGCGATAAATTTTATCTCTCCACCCGGATACCAAAGTTCAGCATTTTGACCGCCAAAATTGAGTTTTTGTGACTTTCCCTTACCAAGGTTACTCCACTTGCGTTGGGTGCCTCTATTGGCTTGCTCCATAGAGGCATGGAAAGGTGGGTTGCACAGGGTGACGTGAAACACATCATCTGGCTTGATCACGCCTCTAAGGGTGTTTTCAGGTATATCTTGCCGTCTGAGGGCGATGTTCAGCTTGTTGGTTTCGCAAATCCGTTGTGCCGATTTGATCGCGCCTGCGTCTACATCGACGCCAGTGAAGTCCCAGCCGTATTCACTCTGGCCGATTAGGGGATAGACCAAGCTCGCGCCAGTACCGATGTCTAACACCTTGATATTGGGCCCGCGGGGGATTTCTTGATCATTGTTGTCGGCCAGCAAGTCCGCCAGATAATGGATGTAATCGACACGGCCGGGGATCGGTGGGCATAGATAATCGGCAGGAATATCCCAGAAATCTATGTCATAATATGTCTTTAGCAGCGCTCGGTTAAGCATTCGCACCGCGCCCACGTCTTGGAAGTCGATGGTCGTCCGACCGACAGGATTGCGAGTTGTAAACGCCTCAAGCTCGGGTGACTGCGCCACTAAACGCTCGAAATCGTAACCTTCTCTATGTTGATTGCGAGGGTGCAGCATCGTTTTGGTGGCCATGGGATAGCTGTCCTTAAAGTTGGTAGAGATCACGATCCAAACCGCTCATTGCTCTTAAACCTTCATGTGCAAATAGTAAAATTAATAGGGTGTTGAATTTGGAATGATCGGTTGGGAGGCACGAAGTCGCAGGTCTGAAAACAATAAGTTGAACACCAAGGTGTCTTGCGTGCACAACGCACCTATCGGATTACAAAAGGTGGGGATAACATGGCGAAAGTGGCGATTATTACAGGCGGGCTGTCGGGTATGGGTTTGGCGACGGCTAAACGGTTTATCGCGGATGGCATTACAGTGTGCATTGGTGCGCGGCGCGGGGATGATCCTGCGTCGGTGGCTGAATTACATGAAAAACTGGGCCGGCCTGTACTGGTGGCTGCCCTGGATGTGCGCAACAGTGACAGTGTGGCCGCCTTTGTCGCGCGTGTGATTGCGGCGCATGGCCGCGTGGATATCTTGCTCAATACGGCGGGTGTCTATGAAGAATCTCCGGTGATCGACCATCCAGATGATATGTGGGACGCCCATATTGATACCAATCTGACTGGCACATTCAAAATGATCCGCGCTGTGATGCCTATTATGAAAGCGCAGGGTTGGGGGCGGATCATCAATCTTGCCTCGACCGCCGCCCATGAGGGGCTGGAAAACAACGTGGCCTATTGCACGTCTAAGGCAGGGCTGTTGGGCTTGGGGCGCGTTGTCAGCCTTGAAGGGGCCGCGCATGGGATCACCTGTATCAGCATCAGCCCCACATGGGTTGAAACCGAAATGCTGAAATCCTTTGTGGACGCGGAAACTGCGGAAACGGGCCTGTCACGGGCCGAAATTCAGGCGAAATACAATGCGTCAAACCCGCAAGGGGCCTTGGTGCAGCCTTCCGAGATTGCTGATCTGGTGGCGTTTCTGGCCAGTGACGCAGGGCGTGCGATTACCATGGAAGATATCAAGGTTAACGCGGCGACGAATTGGTAAACCTTGCCTGTACAAGGGCAGCGGGGTCTGCGGCAGTTGCGAAATCGCCATCCATAACCTGCCCCCATGCGGCTTTGGCGTTTGTATGTTCAAACCGTGAGGTTGCCCGCAGCACCAACATATCCGACGCGATCAAAGCCCGCTGGGCATCGGATAACGGCGCGTCACGCAGCCAGTCTTGCGGCGCACAAACGGTAAAATGATCTGGGATCAGAACGGGTGTCACAAAGATGTCTGACCCGTAGTTGTAATATTGCGCGCCAACATTAACTGGCGTCATGCCAACCAGAACCGCCGCCACCTTGTGCACGTCAACCATGCGAAACGTGATCCCCTCCGGCACGGCCTGTAGGTGATTACAGGCGGTCATGATGATCTCGTAGATGTCATGAGGATTAGGCGCGGCTAGATCATACAGCGACGGCAGGCGAAAAATCGCAGCGGGGACTCCAGACGCGATGATCTGCGCCTCGGCGTCGATTTTGGCCGCGCCATAGCCCGAACACCCTTCAAACACTTTGGTCGCGGCTTCGGGGAAGGGACCGCCAGCATCGGGGAACACTGCCGTGGAAGATGTGTAACGCAGATCGGCCTGCGCCTCCGCGCAAAACGCCAAGATATTGCTGATGCCCGTTTGCGACCACTTTTGCGAATGGCTGCGGTCAACCGCTAGATTCACCATCGCCGCGCAGTGGATGACGCTGCGGACACAAGCAGCCAGTTGGAGATAGCTTTGCTGATCCAACCCAAAGCGCGTGTCCTCAAGCGAGGCGGAGATCAGCACCAATCTATCGGGGTCGACCCCATGGGTGGCGGCAATGCGCTGGAGGCGGTCGGCGGAGGCATTACGTTTTTCGCGGATCACACAGTAAATCACCTGATCCTCAGGCAAGGCAGCAGCGGCGGCTTTCAGAACGCTACTGCCTAGAAAACCGGTGGCGCCTGTCAGCAAAATTCCCGTGCGGGTGAACTCTGCCTGAACACTGTCGCGTGTGGCCTCGGACAGCAGATCATGCAGCCGCCCTAAAGGCACGTTCAGGGCAAAGTCGAAATCCACAGGGCAGTTGTAAATCTCCTCAAGCGACAAAAGAAACGTCACCGCCATCAGTGAATCACCGCCCTGATCGCCGAACGACAGGCCGAGATCGAGGGCGTCCACATCACACCCCATGACCTTGGCGGCCTGCGCGAGGGTTGGCAACGCCGTGCCGTCATCGACCTGCGCATCTTGCACATCTATATCTGGCAGGCGTTTGTAGTCGTATTTGCCTGACACAGCGTTGATCGGGATATCATCAAGACGGATAAGATAGCTGGGGATGCAATAGGCGGGCAGGTCTTTGCGCAGGGCCTTGGATAGGGCGGCGGGAATGCGCATTTGGGTCTTATCCAAGCCCCAGTTCTTCGCATTCTGTGCTGCCTGATCCGCGTCGCAAGTGTAATACAGCACCAGCGCGTTGTCTTGGCCCGCGATGGGTTTGATCCACGGCACCCCTTGTTGAAAGCCGATGTAGTCGTGCAATGACTCCGTCAATTCGCGGGTCTGGATGCTGTGGCCGCGCAGCTTGAGCATATGGGCGATGCGCCCAATCACAAACACCGCGCTATTTCTGTCCACATAGCCTTGATCGCCAGTGTCGTACAAACGTGCATCGCGTCCGTCCAGCTTCAGGGTGCGAAACCGCAGCGCCGTTTCCTCGGGGCGGTTGATGTAACCGGGCCCCAACATGTCGGGGCCTTCAAAATGCAGCAAGCCGGGCTGGCCAGCGGGGCAAGGCTGATCGTTGTCATCCAGTACCACGGCCCGCAGATGCGCCATCGGCACACCTACTGAGACGGGACCGCTCTGCGCCTCTCGTGCGGTAACATCGGTGATGCAAATGTCATGGGTTTCGCAAATACTATAGAGGTTCAACAGCGTTACATCAGGCAGTTTGTGGCGCACAGCGGCGATCAGATCATCGCTCACCACTTCGCCGTTCAGGATGATGCGCTGCAACGACAAATCGGGCAGTGCCGTGTTGGGTAAAGCCAGCAGGCTTTTCTCCAGTGCGGACGGCGTGAACAACATCTCTGTCACGCCGGTGCGTTGCCAGAAACGGACCAGCGCCGTCGGGCTCATCAGCTCGTTGAACTGCGCGAAATGTACGCTGGCGCCGTTGCGCAGCGGGCGAAACATCTCCCAGATGGCAAAAATATAGGCACCCACCCGATCATCGGGGCCATATGGGGTGTAGGTATCGCGCCATGCATAGGACAGCGCGGCAGAGATTTGGGTCACAGGAATGCACTTGGGTTTGCCTGTCGTGCCTGATGTCGCAACAATATAAATGATGTCATCGGCAGCCACCTTTGGGGCGATGACAGGACGTGGTGGTGTGGGGCTGAGATCATCAAGCTGCGCAGCCACTTCAATGCGGGTGCAGCTCTGGGGTAATTGGCCTGCGGTAGGGGGCTCGGCCAGAAAAACGGTATTGATTGCCAGTTCTTCCAGAATATTACCCAAAACCTCGTTGGGCATCGCAGGGTCCAGATGTACAAACGGGCGGCCCGAGACGATGCAGGCTGTCACGGCAGCGCCAAAAGCCAGTGAGGGTTTGCCAAATACAGCAACAGGCGCATCGCTGGGCATAAGAGGCTGAAGCTTGCTGATAAAATCCGCTAATTGGCCATAGCTGAGCGCTGCCGCTCTGTCGGCTAAGGCGGGCTTGTCTGAGTGATATTGCAGCGCCTGTGCAATTTGGCTGGGGATATCTAAAAATTCAGTCAAAGTAACAGCCACCCTATCAGCAATCGGTTGCGACGTTATCGCATTGAATTGCGACATTCACTGATGTCTTCGTCTGATCACTCGTGGATTTCAAGGCCAAATTGGCGATGTTGGATAAACCCGTTTCTGACGTGGGTTTGATCTCCGCCATTCCATGAAAGGGCGGAGACTTTTTGCGTGAAAATAACCGAAGCTGCGGATTAGAGGCAATCTGCAAGGGATGCCGCAAGGTTGCGGATGACCTGAGGGTAAAGACCTGCGCCGATTTCCAGATCGGAACCCAAGGGGTCAATCACCGCTGTTTTCGCGTCCGATCCCTCTAGGGTCGTCGCAATGAGGCCGGGATTAAACTGGGGTTCTGCCAGAACGCAATCGATCCCTTCAGAGGCAATTCTGTCGCGGATTTCGGCGATGCGGGCGGGGCTGGGATCAGATGCATCACTGACCGAAATCGCGCCCGAGGCAGGGAAGTTAAAGTCGTTTTCAAAATACTGGTAGGCATCATGAAAAGCGATAAACTTGCCACCGCGCAGCGGCTCTAGCATCCCATTGATTTCGGCGGTCAGGGCAACAATCTCGGCGCGGCCTGCTGCAGCATTTGCAAAGTATGCGCCCGCATTGTCAGGATCTGTGGCAGAGAGTTGTCCCGCGATGATGTTCAGCCAGTTTGATGCGTTTTGGGGTGACAGCCATGCGTGCGGATCATGTTCTCCATGGCCGTGGCCTGCATGGTCATCGTGGTTATCATCGCCTTCATGATCTGCGTGTGCGTCGTGCTCTTCATGCCCATCGTGTTCCGCCTCTTCACCGTGCTCATGCTTTTCAAACAACGCACCTTGGCGGAATTCCAATTCAATTGTGCCATCGGTCTCCAAAAGCTCGGTTACCGCTGCATCAGCGGCCAGAGTCTCCAGCGCGCTTTGCAGCCACGGCGTGATGCCCTCACTAACCCAAAACACCACATCTGCCTCTTGCAAAGCACGCGCTTCGGAGGGGCGTAAGGAGTATTCGTGGGGGCTGGCACCGGATTGAATGATCAAATTCGGGGTCGCGACCCCTTCCATCACCCGCGCAACTAGCGAATGCACGGGGGCGATATCGACAGCAACGCTTGGTGCGTCAGCCAAAACAGTGTTGCCAAGCAGGGCCGCGGCGAAGGAAAGGGGCAGGAGTGTTCTGGACATTGTTGATTCCGTGTGATTGTATAACATTACGGTTTCAGTACGGGAAATGTAATAACATGACAAGTAAATCTTCGGGTGCTTCAACCGATGGCCCTCTGGGCTTTGCACATCACGATCATACAGCTTGTGTGGTGGGTGGCTTGTCCGCGGCTGAAGCACGCTGCGCCGAGGAAGGGCTGCGGTTTACGCCTGTGCGCCGCAAGGTGCTGGAAATTTTGCTGCAAGAACACAGGGCCTTGGGGGCTTATGTTATTCTCGATAAATTGCGCGATGACGGTTTCGGCTCGCAACCCCCCGTTGCTTACCGCGCACTTGATTTTCTGGTCACCCACGGGCTTGCGCATAAAATCGAACGGCTCAATGCGTTTATCGCCTGCGCACATCCCGATGCGATCCACGCGCCTGCTTTTATGATTTGTCGCCTGTGTGATTCCGTCGCGGAAGCACAGTCTGAAATCACGCGCGGTGCTTTGGCATTTGCAGCAAAAGCCACCGGTTTCCAGATTGAGCGCACCGTGGTTGAGGCCGAGGGTGTCTGCCCCGCTTGTGTTGAAAAGGCCCCCGCATGAGCCTGATTGAAGTTCATAACCTCAGCATCCGCTACGGCGGCCACACTGTGCTGTCCAATGTATCCCTGCATGTGGATGCAGGGGAAATCGTTACAATCGTCGGGCCGAATGGTTCGGGTAAAACCAGCCTTTTGCGGGCGATCATTGGGGCTGTGAAGCCGTCAAAGGGGCGGGTCACACAGGGGGCTGATGTTAAATTGGGTTATGTGCCGCAAAAACTGCATATCGACCCGACATTGCCGATGAGCGTTGCGCGGTTTTTGGCGCTGCCAAATGGTGTGGCACCTGCAGCAATAGATGCGGCATTGAAGCAAGCGGGTGTGCCTGATCTTGCCAAGGCACAGATGGCGCGCCTGTCGGGTGGGCAGTTCCAGCGGGTTTTGTTGGCACGTGCATTGATCGGCAAGCCGCAAATATTGCTGCTCGATGAGGCAACGCAGGGGCTTGATCAACCCGGTTCTGCCGCGTTTTACCAGCAAATCGATACAGTGCGTCGCCAGACGGGCTGCGCCGTTTTGATGATCAGCCACGAATTGCACGTGGTGATGAGCGCCTCGGATCGGGTGATCTGTCTGAACGGTCATGTCTGTTGCGAAGGCACGCCCGAGGTCGTGGCCTCCGCGCCAGAGTATCGCGCATTATTCGGTTCTGGCACACTGGGCGCGTTGGCTCTTTATCGCCACGATCACGACCATGACCACGATCACAATCATGATGCGCTGGGCGCATGCTCCCACTCCCCCACAGAGGCTGTCGAATAATGCTGGACGATTTTATGGTGCGTGCCACGCTTGCTGGTGTTGGCGTGGCGTTTGCAGCGGCCCCTTTGGGGTGCTTTGTTGTTTGGCGGCGCATGGCCTATTTTGGCGACGCCACGGCGCATGCTTCGATTTTGGGCATCGCCCTGTCGCTGGCCTTGTCGATCTCGGTTTTTGCGGGGACGATGCTTGTTGCGTTGATCATGGCGCTCACGGTGAACATGCTCACGGGACGTGGCTATGCCATGGACACGCTTTTGGGCGTAATGGCGCATTCGGCGCTGGCTTTTGGGCTGGTGGCGGTGTCGTTCCTGTCGGGTATTCGCATTGATCTTATGGCGTATCTATTTGGTGACATTCTGGCTGTGTCGCGCGTTGATCTGTCAGTGATCTGGGGCGGAGCGGCGCTTGTTGTGGCGCTGATTGGGTGGCGCTGGTCGGATTTATTAACTGCAACGCTGAACGAGGATCTGGCCTATGCCAGCGGGATTAACCCCAAGCGCGAGCAACTTGTCCTGACGCTGGCGCTGGCCATTACTGTCGCTGTTGCGATCAAAGTTGTCGGCGTTTTGCTGATCGCTGCGATGCTGATTATTCCTGCCGCCGCTGCAAGACCGCTGAGCCGTACACCCGAAGGCATGGCCATGGTTGCGGCAGGTATTGGCAGTGTCTCGGCTTTGGTCGGGTTGCGGGCTGCTTATGTGTTGGATACTCCTGCGGGGCCGTCAATTGTCTGTGTCGCGGCCCTGATCTTTGCCGCGCTTAGCATCGTTGGGAGCCTGCGCTCCTCAAGCCAGTAACATTAGTCGCGCAGGGTATAACAAGACTGTGTTTCGTAATTTCCCAAATTCTATGGTTGGGTGCTGTGTGCCGCTTCCGCAATGTAATCGGGATAGGGGCGTCACACCGTAATCCATAGAATAGAAGGCTGGCGCAGTCATGCACGACAAGAAGATATCGCTCTCCCTCCTGATACTCCGCCTCAGTATAGGTGCTTTTTTCGGGGTGTGGAGCTCGCTTAAATTCTATCGCCCTGAATGGTTTGAAAACGTTTTTAAAAACGCTTACGGTCTTGAATTCGTCACGAGTCACATGGGGACGGCGGTGGGCATCGTCCAAGTGGTGATCGTTGTGGCCTTTGTTCTCGGATTTATGCGCAGCCTGAGCTATGCAGTATTGGCTTTGATGCAGGCCGCCGGTGTGTTGGCATCAATTCCGAACCTCATCAATTTTACTCAATACCCCAATAACTTGATGTGGGCCGCAGTTCCCGCCTTGGGAGCGGCGATTGCGCTGTTCTTACTGCGTGAGTATGACACCTATACAATCGACGGATGGCGCAAAGCACGTGTAAAGGCGTAAATACTGCCGCTAGCAGAGCACTAGATTTGCTTGGCCGAACTGCGCAGCATTGTTTCGCCGAATCCCTGCAGTGGTAGATTCGACTGATGTTTCTTCACATGATATGCGGCTTACACTGTGATGCCTCGCCGTTTGGAAGCGGTGAGATGGGTTCAGCATTGCTCTTGGCGAGCTTTCACGAACTAAATTGATGATTTTAGTGTAAACTTATGTATTTCACCTGCGTCTATGTTTATGCTTTTTTGAGTTCTGGAGGAAACACAGAACGTAATGGGCTTGATGCCCTTAAGGGAGACTTTTTATGTTACATCACTTGAACACCAAATTTGTTGGCTTGCTCGGTGCTACGACGCTGGTCGCAATGAGCTTTGCTACGCCGTCGGTGGCGCAGACACAATTGTCAATCGCAACAGGCGGCACAGGCGGGACCTATTATCCTGTTGGCGGTGGCTTGGCTGAAGTTGTGAACAAACACATCGAGGGCTATTCCGCGACTGCAGAAGTAACAGGCGCATCCGTCGAGAACATGGGTTTGATCGCGACGGGCGATGCGGATCTTGCGATTGCTTTGGCGGATACTGTTGCACAGGCATATACTGGGACAGGCAAATTTGAGGGCCAGCAACTGTCGATGGTTCGTGGTCTGACGTCGCTTTATGCCAACATGGTGCACATCGTGGCGCTTGAAAGCAGCGGCATTACATCGCTGGCAGATATCAAAGGTAAACGCGTCTCTGTTGGGGCACCTGGTTCAGGCACTGAGGTGAATACGCAAGCAATCCTTGAGGCAAATGGTATCTCTTATGATGATATCGACGAGCAGCGGCTCAACTTTAACGAGACGGCTGATGCGCTTGCGAATGGCGATATTGACGTTGGTTTTTGGTCCGTTGGCGCACCTACGTCCTCCATTCTGAACCTTGCGACTACTCAAGATATTGTCGTCATTTCGTTGACCGAAGCGGAGTTGACAGCAGCGATGGAAGCCAATGCGACCTTTGCTAAAACGACACTTCCAGGCAACAGCTATAATGGTGTGACCGCAGATGTCACCGTATTGGGTATTCCAAACGTTCTGACCGTGTCTTCCGAGATGTCTGACGATCTGGCGTATTCGCTGACAAAAACAATCTTTGAGAACATCAAAGAATTGCAGGCCATTCATCCTGCGACGAATGAGACAACTGTCGAATTCACACTCTCCGCGACACCAATCCCGCTGCATGCGGGTGCGCTTCGTTATTACGACGAAATCGGTGCCGAAGTACCGGACGATCTACGCGAGTGAGACGACTAGTGAGGGGAGGGCTTCTGGCCCTCCTTTTCGCGCTTTGCGCGGGAATGAGCCAAGCTGACCAACTGGTTGCCAGCCGTGAAGACGGGAGCGAGATCACCCGCCTGTCAGTGCCGCAAGGCACCGGATGGTGTGTTTTGTGGCGTCATTCTGTCAAAGGTTTTGAGGTTTCGGATTGCTACGAAAACCGGGCAGGGCATATGGTTTTGGTGAAGTCGCATCTCCCTGATTTTGCCGCAGGGCTAGGGCATATCCCCGGTCGAGGCCGTCAGGTTTCGGATGGACAGGGCGGTTATTTTATTCTCGACATCGACGAGCCCGTTCCGGGGGATGCCTATGTGTTGCGTCCGGGATTGGGCCCCGTTGATCATCGCCTGCAAGTGGGGGATACGGTTGTATCGCTCTCTGCCGTGGCACCCCGCGAACGTGTGCGGATCGCACTGATAAGGAATACCGAATAATGGTAACTGACACTGAACTTCCCTCAAATGAGGCGCAGCAGCCATGGATTGTGCTGCGCGCAATTGCGGTCATCGGCATCGCGCTATCGCTGTTCCAGCTTTACGCGGCCGGAGTGCAACCCTTGGGGCTGTTTTTCCAGCGTCCCATTCATCTGGGGTTCATTCTTGTTCTGTGTTTTTTGATCTATCCGGTTTTTGGCCCGAACAAGCGGCGCGGAGTGTTTGGCTGGCTTATTGATGGTGCTTTGATCATTTGTGGTATTCTTGCTGGTGCATGGGTGCCGATGAACATCGATATCATCGCCAATCAGATTTTCCCGCGCAACATCGACGTTTTTATGGGTGTCCTGACGATTCTTGTCGTTTTGGAAGGCGCACGGCGGGCCGTGGGCCTTGGCATGACGCTTATCGGTGCATTTTTTATTGCTTATGCTTTTGCAGGCGGTCGAGGAGAATTGCCGTTCCTTGCGGATTGGATGCCCGGTATTATGAACCACCGTGGGTATACGCTTGAGCGGGTGGCCAGCCAGATGACACTGGGGGCTGAAGGCATTTTTGGCATCCCGCTGGGTGTGGCTGCAACTTTTGTGTTTATTTTTGTGCTCTTTGGCGCCTTCCTTGAGGCGACGGGCGCGGGCAAGTTCTTTATCGATCTGGCCTATGCGGCCACGGGTCGGCAGCGGGGCGGCCCTGCTAAAGCGGCAGTTATTGCAAGCGCGGGCATGGGCTCGATCTCGGGATCGGCCATCGCCAACGTGGTCACAACAGGTGCGTTCACCATTCCGCTGATGAAAAAGCTGGGTTACCGCCCCGCACAAGCTGGTGGTATTGAGGCTGCGGCCTCAACGGGGGGGCAGATTATGCCGCCACTGATGGGGGCAGGCGCCTTCTTGATGAGCGAGTTCACCCGCGTCCCCTATGTACAAATCGTCCTTGTCTCGATTTTTCCGGCTGTGCTGTATTTCGGGACTGTATATCTGTTGGTTCATATCGCTGCCGTAAAACAGGGTATGAAGGGGCTAGAGATAAAAGACCTGCCCAATGTGCGGGATGTGCTGGCCGAAGGTTGGCATTTCCTTCTGCCGTTGGTGGCGCTGATTGTCTTGCTTGTGGCTGGCTATTCACCGATGCGCGTGGGCTTTTACGCCATCTTGTCAATCCTCGCGGCGGCTTCGGCACGGGCGTTGTGGCGCTTTGCGACGACGGGCCCTACCGCAGATAAATTTGCAGCCATGTGTAAAAGCGGGATCAAAATCGTCCTCAATTCACTTGAGTTGGGCGCGCGCAACGCCGTTGCGGTTTCCATGGCCTGCGCCGTTGCGGGTATCGTGGTTGGCGTGGTTGGCTTGACAGGGCTTGGGCTCAAGTTCTCGGCAATGATGATCGCGTTTTCAGGTGGCAATATCGTGCTGGCATTGATCCTCGTGTTGCTGGCCAGCCTGATCCTTGGAATGGGATTACCTGTTACCGCGGCCTATATCGTTTTGATCATCCTTGTGGGTCCAGCCTTGACCGAGCAGTTTGGCGTGCCTGTATTGATAGCGCATTTGGTTGTGTTCTGGTACTCTCAAGACAGCAACGTGACGCCCCCTGTTGCGCTTGCGGGTTTTGCAGGTGCGGCGATCGCAGGATCAAAGCCGATGGAGACCAGTTTTCAGGCATGGAAATACGCAAAAGGCCTGTATCTGATCCCGCTGTTTATGGTTTTCAACGAAGAGATCATCATGGGCGGGCCGATCCCGATTGTCCTGTGGAGCGGGGCCATTGCCATTCTGGGGCTGGTGGCCTTTGCCGCTGCGTTGGAGGGCTTTTTATGGGCACCAATGCCGATCTGGATGCGGGTTCTTTTGGTGCCGGGTGTCATCTGCTTGTTCTGGCCAGACTTTACTGTCGAAGTTGTGGGAACCGTGTTGATCGGCGTGTTGCTGACGTTGAACTGGTTGCAGTCGCGTGACCAAAGCAAACTTCAACAAAGCTGAGGCGACGACGGGCTTTGAAGTAGCAATGGGGCGGCGGTTGGAAACAACCCCGCCCTTTTTTGATTGCGAGGCTGACGGCAGCAACGGGTGGCGTCACCGCGTATATACAAAGGCCCTGCCGCCCATGTCGCACTGGAAGTTTTGAAGGGAGCGTGAAAATTCGGTGCGATAGTTAAGGCAGATCAAGCTGGATAGACAAACCTCAAAATCCTCTCGCGGACCAAATTCAATATTCTTGACCGGTTTCACTACCTGTGCCAGCGTTAAAGAAACGAGGTCCCGCTTGTTTTTGAGATGCCTACGCTCCAAATGCAGTGTCTCGCGATTTAAACAGGCCCACTTGTTTACCTTATTATCTGGAGGACCACGCTTTGACATCCGATACCTCGCCTATGCCTTCCCCCATATTGCCCGCCGCAGATCCAAAATGGCTTTCATTACATAGTGAAGAAATCTTGGAGCCTGACCTGCAAATAGTGGATGCACATCACCACTTGTGGGACCTCCCACGATTGCCACGATACCTTCAGGATGAGCTGGCGGCTGATCTGTGTGCTGGCCACAATGTGATTGCGACAGTTTACATGGAATGTACTGAGGCCTATCGAAAAGACGGCCCCGAAAGGTTGCGATCTCTTGGCGAAACAGAATTTGTGGCTGATTTCGCGCGTGCAGCAGCAAATGGACCCGCCTCAAAAAAGGGTGTTTGCAAAGGCATAGTGGGTAGAGCCGATCTGATGGAAGGGGCCAGTGTCGAAGAGGTGTTATTGATGCACCAAGAGGTGGGCCAAGGACTATGGCGTGGCATTCGGCAGTCAACCGTCCATGACATAACGGGTACAGTGCGCACCACTGCACGCACCCCACCAGCGGGTGTTTTACTGGAGCCAAAGTTTCGCGAAGGCTTTGAGCGCCTAGTCGCTCTCGGTATGTCGTTTGACAGTTGGATTTACCACACTCAGCTTAAGGAACTCACAAGCCTTGCCAGAGAATTTCCAGACGCGAATATCATCCTTGATCATGTAGGGGGGGTCATCGGCTCAGGAGCATATGAGGGCAAGAGAGACGAGGTTTTTGCCGGTTGGAAAGCAGACATTTATGAGCTTGCTGCGTCCACGAATGTGTCCTGTAAGCTTGGCGGTTTGGGAATGAAACTAGGTGGTTTCGGTTTTGAGACGCGAGAAAGGCCGCCAACCTCAGAGGAACTTGCCAAGGCGTGGCGCCCGTATATCGAAACCTGCATTGATGCCTTTGGCCCGTCACGCTGCATGTTTGAGAGTAATTTTCCGGTAGACATGGTGACTTGCACTTATCCCGTGTTGTGGAACGCATTTAAGCGGATCGCTTCGGGGTATAGCGCGGATGAAAAAAGGATGCTTTTTGCAGGAACTGCGCAACGCGTCTACTCTGTCTAATGTCCACGCGTTCTTAAAGTGTTCACCGAATAACGTATGGTGCCGATGTAGCGCATTTTCCAAGCCTTTCTGGTGGTTGCATATCATCAGGAAACGGAAATGGCTGAGTAGACCCGCCTGAAGAAAGTCACTCGGGCCTGTCAATGTCATGGCAAACACTGCTTGCGTGAGATCGGGATGGAACCGTCATAAGACCATCCAAAATCCCATCAAAATCAATTCGGATTTCTGGCACGTTCTGAAAATGGTGACCTTGTTGAATGTTATCTCATCAGGCATGGTTTGAAAACGATTGGTGCATTTGCGTGGAGCTGACTTTGAGTTTTTTTTCGATCACATCAGTTCCAAAGCTGGGATGGAGTTCGCCCAAAGCGTTCACCCTGAAGCCACCTTTGAAATCTGTCGTATTCCTAGTCATTGGATTGGTGATATTTGGCCTTGGCGAAGCATTGCTTATCACAGCGGGCGTTGGGGTTAGCCCTTGGACCGTTTTCGCGGAAGGCGTGACCTATTTAACAGGGTGGAGCCTTGGCTTTGCGACCTTTGTTATCAGTGTAATGGTTTTGGTCTTGTGGATTCCCCTCAGGCGGGTGCCGGGTATTGGAACCATTCTTAATGCGGTCATTATCGCCTTGGTACTGGAATTCATACTGCCCTTGTTACCGACATTCGAGAGCTATATCGCGAATGTCATTTTGGCGATGGTCGGGGTTTTGGTCACGGGGTTTGGAGGTGCGATATATCTGATCGCGAACTTAGGACCGGGCCCCAGAGATGGTCTCATGACGGGGCTTCAATCTGTCACAAACCTTCCCATAGCTGTGGTGCGCACGTTTCTTGAGGTCACGGTTGTTTTAATCGGTTGGATGTTGGGTGGTACGCTTGGCTTAGGCACGGTTTTCTTTGCCTTGGGGATTGGACCAGCCGTCGCAATCGGGATGCAAGCCATACAATATTGCAGCGCCAAGCACTGATATCACTGGGGCTATAGGTAGGTTGTCGTGGTCCCTGCGTTGATCAATTTGATCCGCCTAAACTGCTGGACGTGTCTCAAGAGTGTCAGGTGAATAACATCCCATTTCGCGTTGGCCCGTCTGAACAAGACTTGTTTATGTGGGCTTCATTTGCAAAATGCCCCTATGGATGAAAAACTCACATTGACGGGTCAATCCCCCCAGCGGGCCGAGCTTGAAGCGATCAGTAAGTCAGGCACCACAGCGGTGCTGGAAGATTGCGATCTTACGGAACTAAACCTCTCGGATATCGACCTGTCCGGATGGCAATTCGTGCGTTGCAGTCTGGCTCACGCGTCTCTTAACGGCGCAAGGCTGGACGAAGCTAGATTCATCAATTGCCGAGCCGCAAGCAGTAGCTTTGTTGGCTCCAGCCTAATGGAAACAGTGATAGAGGGCGGCGATTTCAGCAACACCAGCTTTAAGGGGGCTATGCTTACGGACACTAAGATCGCTCACTGCAAGATGATAGGCGCTGATTTTACAGATGCACGTGTATTGGACCTGTCGTTCGAAGGGGTGTTGTTGGTCCTTGCCGTTCTACCCAGATTTTCATTTCGTAAAATGACACTCAAGGAGGTTGATTTTAGCGAAGCTGACCTGAGGGGGTGTGATTTCAGGGGGGCTGTCTTTGAGGAGTGTTCCCTCCGTGATGCGCATCTTCCGGAATGCCGTTTTGAGGGCGCTGATCTGCGCGGCGCTGATTTGGGTGGCGTCAAGCTCACTGATGCTCGGCTTTTTAAGGGGGCTATAATCTCAAAGCGCCAAGCCGCCGCTCTTCTGAGCCAGCTTGGCCTACAGGTACTTTAGAATACCCACGACGGCTTTGAGTTAATCATCAGTGCGTTCTGCCGGTGTTGCAACAACTGGGCGCGGAGAGGCACAGGTTACTGCTCAAGTAAGTCTATAACGGCGTCCGCACCAGCGGGGCTTGAAATTGCGATGGCTAAGGGGGCCGCGCCATCAAGCGCGTTATGAGGCTTTTCCAAAAAACGCATGATCAATGCGCTGTTCCCGTCGTAAATCCTGTCGGCAACAACATAAGCGCGCGCAAAGTCGTAGAGTATTTGGCTTTTTGCCGGGCTGAGAGGGGTATTTTTAAGCTTTGCTTGGCGGAGCGCTCTTTCTGGAATGATTTTGATCGTCGCCTGCGCATCTATTGTTTGCAAAATACTATCCATGGATGTCGCGGGTAAGCCGTCTGCGACTTGGGTATTAAGCGCCGCAGAGCTGTCAATTTCCTCGCCCAATCCCAAAAGCTCTGAGACTCTGGCGTCTTGGGTCGTGCGCGTGAGGTTTCTGGTCATAGAATGTCTCCCTTTGACTGCGGGCCTGACAGCTATGGCGTTACATCACAACCCGTTCTCAAATGAAATGTCCCAGTCCGATGAGTATCTCCAGTCTACGGGTATCCGTAGTGGCAGGCTGATTTCCAGTCGATGCGGTAGCTTAACCAGTTAATTGGTCCTGACCTTAAGGTAGGGCGTCTCCCGAACCTCCCAAAACGGCAACGGCTTCGGCTTCGCTGGTTTTGCCGGGGTTCATCAGGCCATATGGATCGGCCTCAGCCTTAAACGCCATCTGGACGGGATCGACTTGCTTCATGCCGCCTTCGGCAATTGTGTACACATGGGCGTCGAACACGGTGCAGCCAAGTTCCTCATACCGTGCGGTGATTTCATAGAGTTTTTCTGCTGTGGTGAATTTGAGAAGTGGAATCGCGAACAACTGATATTCACCACGTTCACGTGCAAACTCATGGTGGCGCAACAAATCATCGCCATATTCAGCCAGCATCGTGGTATCTGCCGCAGGGTCATAAGGCTGCGGATAAGCGACCTGTAGGTAAGTCCAGCTTCGATCTTTTTTCAGGGCTTGAAGCGTGGTGTGATTGTAAGAGCATTCATAGGCTGGCGGCAGTTTGGCCTGCTCAATCTCTGTGTCGTTCATCATCAATGATACGTGGCCGCCATGTGTGGCGGCATCTGCGGTGAACGCCTCGATTGTATCGGGGCCAACCATAGAAAAGACAGCGTGTTTCCCCTCTGGGAAAACATCAGTTAATTTATCGTAAAACTGCGCAAAGCCTTTATCGACCACCGAGATCAAATAGATGTCGTAATCTTCGCGGCAGAGAGCTTCGCCAAACTGGACAGCCTGCGTGTATTCATCGAACAGGGCGATGCCGTGATGCCAATCGACTGCGGGTTGCAGCGCCAGCTCCAATTCGGTGATGATGCCATTAGTGCCATAAGCATGGTGTGCTTTCTGGATGTCCGGCCCCTCCAACGTGATGATGCGCGGCGTTTCTTCTAGCGTGACAATGCGCAAACTGCGCACGTTGCCGTCATCGCGCAGAACCCCGTGGCGCACTGATCCGATGCCCGCAGACCCGCCCGAGATGAACCCGCCAATTGTGGCCTGCGAGCGGGTGGAGGGCCACATCAGCAGTTCTTGGCCAGAGACATGGACCGCATCATCCAGATCGGCAATTAGTATGCCCGTTTCGCAACGGATGAAACCTGTGCCGATCTCTAGGATGCGTGTCATTTGGGTCATGTCCAGAATGATACCCCCTACCAGCGGCACGGCTTGACCGTAGTTGCCAGTACCACCGCCGCGTGGGGTCACAGGGATGCGCCATTTGGCACAGGCGGCGGCAACGGTGATCACCTCGGCTTCGGTTTTGGGGCTGACAACCATATGGGCCCAGCATTTGCGCAATTTCTGGTTTAAGATGGGGGAATACCAGAAGTAATCCCGCGACTTGAGTTTTACGGTCTGCGGCGCATCGGTAAATGCGATGCCCTCAATATCGGAAAGAAAACCGGCCCAGTTAAGTGTCTCAGTTGGCATCATAGGCTCCATCGATGGTGAGGTCTGAAAAGGAAGGAGGCGCGGCATCAATCCAGCGTCCTTGCCGCATCACACGCCGTTGGGCGGTGTTGCGCATGTTAAATTCGCCGCTGTTGCGGGCGGCCAGCAAAACCAGATCCGCAGGCGCGCCTGTACGCAGAACACCGTCCCACTCTAGGCTCATCGTTTTTGCGGGGTTTGTGGTGATCAGTGGCATCCAGTCACGGGGCGGCTCGTTTAGATGCGCGACTTGGGCGCCAATGCCCAGTACCGCCAGCGGATCGAAATCACCGAAGGCGCAAAAGGCATCGCGTACGTTATCAGCGCCAAGCGACACGGTGAGGCCATTCTGAGCCAGTTGCGCAACAGGTGCCATGCCGCGCAATACCGGCGGCGCGTTAGGGTCGCGTGATTGCAGATAAAGATTGCTCAGGGGGAGGGACACAAAATGCAAACCAGCTTCTTTTGCGGCGGCGATGGTTTGGGTGCGCTGTGCGTTTGGATAGCTGCTCAGCGAGACACAATGCCCACATAAAACGGTTCCGTTGAAACCTGTCTCGCGAGTAACGTTGGCAACGGCTGCAAGACCGATCAAGTTGGGGTCTGTCCCTTCATCCACATGAAAGTCCAAATCCCAGCCGTTGGCCGAAGCCAATGCAAACACAGGACGCAGTAGGTCTTCCATATTTGGTTGATTGAGTAGGAACACACCAAGGCAGCCTTGTTGTGCTGCGGCTGCTGAAACTGCAGCGACAAACGATGGGTCTTCATAGTTGGGTATGCCAGCAAGCGGCGAGAATTGCAGGTCAATCCGCCCGCGCCATTGGGTTTGGGCGGCTGTCATAACCTCCCAGATAAAGGGAGCGTTTTCTAAGGAGAAATCAACATGGCTGCGCATGGCCCGCACGCCGTAAGCATAGGCTGAGCGCAGCGAAAACTCGACCCGATTGGCGAGGCTTTGCTTGGTCCAGCTTTGTTTATATACCGCCATTGCATCGATCGCCGACAATAAATCCCCCACAGGAAACTCATGAAATGCGGCGACATGCGCTTTGTCTAGATGGGTGTGACAATCCACAAAGGCCGAAGTCAGGATTGACCCTTTGGCGTCATGGCAGGGTAGGTCACCGTAGTCCTCTACGCCCGTCTGTGTCACGGCGGCTATCTTATCTGCCTCAATCACAACATCCGCATGGCACCATCCGTCTGTTGCTGGCGCAAGGTCTGACAGGGCAGGGGGAATGGCGACATTTGCCAATAGGTGGCGCGTCATATTGTCGGCCTTTGGCTCAGGTCATAGGCATGAACTTCGTGCAGCATGGCGGCGAACTCCGCTGCGACATGGTTGATTGCTGCTGCGCCAGTCTCCGGTGTTGCCACCGTGGCATCGCCACATGCGCCAAACGGGTTCAAGTCGTTGGCTTTCCACCCGATTTTACCTCCAGCGCCCAAGCCAAGATGGCGGGTTGTGTCGTTCAGGTCTTCAATGTGCGAGCGGAAATTTTGCGCCTTTTCCATGCGGCATTTATCAGGGTGAAGCTCCAACATCATCGATGTTTCTAATTCACCAGCATGAATTCCATAGGTGTTTTCATGCTCCGTGAGCAGACCATTGGGCAGACCAAGCCCAAACCAGTTACATGAAAACGTAAGCAAGTCGTGTTTCACACGCAGGTCACGGGCGACGATGTCCATTGGAGCAACTTGGCCGCCGTGGCTGTTGAAAAACACCAGCCGTTTGATGCCGGTTTTCGCAACACATTCGCCAATCTCCATCCACATGGCGATCAGGGTTTGGGTGGAAAACGACAGCGAACCGGGGAAATCCAGATGTTCGGTGCTTTTGCCGATGGGCATAGTAGGCAGGAACAAAACGGGCAAATCTTGGGCGGCCAAAATATCCGCCGTCGCTTTGACCAGCCCCCGATTGATATCTGTATCCACGGCCAAAGGTAGGTGGGGGCCATGTTGTTCAATCGCGCCAATAGGCAGCACGGCAACAGGATCGCGGGCAACCATCTGCCCAAGGCTTTCGCTGGTGTGATTGGCCCAATAGAGGCGGGAAGGATCATTCGGTTTCATGTGGTGCCTCGGTTGCTAAATGTGTGTCATGGTCAAACGCCCGTCAACGTCGGGAACGGTTTGATCGGTTAGGCTGGCTGTATTGCGTAATTGCATGGCGATTTCGTCGCGGAAAACCAGCCCCGTGTGCGTGGAAGGGAGAGGGCGTAGATCATAGCCTTGCAAATCTCCGGGCACGCCACCGCTGATGGGTTTACCATTCCAACGCTCCCCAAATCCACCCAATGCCAGATATGTGGACATGATGACGTTGAATGTGCGGTGCAGTTGGTCTTCCAGCGGTTGACCGCAGACAGTGATAGCAAAGGCGCGTGCATGGGCCGCAGAGGCGCCTTGCTCAACGCAGTAACGGAGCTGGGCCGAGCTGTGGAAAAAACCCCGCGCCAGAAAACCCGTATGATCAATTTTGCCGATTTCATCATGGCGCAGGAGACGCTGCGCGTTTGATTGCAAAATATCGTTCAGTTGTGCGCCTGTGACTTTGACGATGAATACTTCGTCGGCGTAGGGCAGCACGTTGAACAGATCGCCAGCCGAGAGCGGTCCATGTTCGATTCCAGCCTGAAGGGTCGCGCCATTCAAAAGGGCAAAATCTGCTTGCTGTCCCAAAATGGCCAACCGTTGGTGGATGGTATCGCAGATGAAATTACCCAAAGCGGATTCAGCTGCATAGCGCGACAAAACGGCGTCATCGAATGACAGGCGGTTTGTGGTAACGGTGGTCAGTTCCGCACGTAACGCTTGGGTGACTTGGGACAAGATCGGATCAATTGTGGTTTCTTGGAAAGGCACGTCATAATCGTCAGGCTGCTGAACAGCCTCTTGCGATGAGGTTGCTTGTAGATTGGGTTTTATCGGGTGCAGGCGTGTGGCGTTCAGGGTCATCGTGCCAGTATTCAGGCTGATATCAACCTCGCCTAGATATTTGCCGTTACATTCGGTTTGGAAAATCGGCACACCGTCAAATACATTGTCAGATGTGAGCCCGTGTTCGTTCAGGCGCGTGTGGGTATGCGCTCCAAGGATCATCACAGGGGTATCCGTCAGTTGGGCCGCAGCCCGAGCAATGGAGAAATCGGCTTCGCCAATGTCACGGACTTCGGCGGCTTTACCGCTTTTATGTGCACCATCCCCATAGCCGCAGTGGGACATGATCAGTACCACATCCACCAAAGGCGCGATAGCGGGGAGGACCGTGTTCAGGCAGGCGACAGGCGGTGCCACGGCTAAATCGGGGTCGCTTGCTTGGCCGACACGGGTTTCTACGTGGGTGGTTAATCCGATCATCCCCACGCGCAGCCCGCCGACAATCGCAATCGCGGCTGGGGCATAGTCCGTCCCGATCTCCAAATGTTGCGACCCATGCACGTTTGCGCTGAGGATTGGAAAATCAGCGTCTTGGTGAATGCCTTTGGCGAGCAGGGCAGAACCACGATCAAACTCATGATTTCCCAAAACAGAGGCGTCTAACCCAGCTGCAGAATAGGCGCGGTAGCTTGGATCAAGGGTGAAGCTGTCGGTGTTCCAGCCGATCAATTCATCCAGCATGGTGCCAGTGTGATCATCCCCGATTGACAAGAAAAGCACCGTATCCCCCTGAGCACGGGCATCGCGAACGCGTTTGACCATTTGCGCGAAACGATGTGTGCCAGCCGTGGGGCCGGACAGATCAGACAAGTGATTATGCAGGTCGTTAAAATGAAAAATGCGCAACCGCCCCGCTGCATTGCTAGCGGGCAGGAGATCAGCATTTACAATACGCGACGTTGTACCACCCTGTAGCAAAAACAGGCGGTCGATATGACCAGCGGGATTGGGGGCGACCTCGGATAGGTGCAGCCCCCCGTGTTCCGCAGGTGTCATGAACGGGGTCGACGACATGGGGTCTAGATTTCCCGCTTGATGGCGCTTTCGTGCCATTTGTGCAGGAACAACCACGATAGAAAGCTCATCGCCATAAAGATCAGGATACCCGTAAAGGAAATCAACAGGATTGCTGCAAACATACGAGGGATATTCAGGCGGTAGCTTGCCTCAAGGATGCGGAAAGCCAGACCCGACCCTGCTCCACCAGAACCAGCCACAAACTCGGCCACAATCGCGCCGATCAAGGAAAGACCGCCAGCGATTTTCAGACCGCCGAGGAAGTAGGGCAGGGCAGAAGGCAGGCGCAAAAAGCGCAAAGTCTGCCACCGTGATGCGCCGTATAGCTTCATCATATCCACCAAATTGTGGTCGGCGGATTTCAGGCCAAGGGTGGTGTTAGAGAGGATCGGGAAAAACGCTACGATCCATGCGCAAATCAGCAAGCCCGCGAATTTGGAATCCACATAGATAAAGATCAGCGGTGCAATCACGATGATCGGTGTGACCTGCAACATGATCGCATAGGGGAAGAACGACATTTCAACCCATTTGGATTGCGCAAAGAGAATGGCAAGGCCAACGCCGCCCACAATCGCAAGGGTCAGCGCGGAAAAGGTGATAACCAGCGTCGCGCCAAGTGAAGAGATCAGCAAAGACCAGTCTTCGATCAAGGCCTCCAGAACGCGGCCCGGTCTGGGGATGACGTAATGGGGAACTTCGTTGATGACGCAAAACAGGTCCCAACCGACAATGGTGAGCACAATAACAATGATCGGCAAAAGCCAGCGGCCAATACGTTCATTACGTGCAATTCGCGCTTTGCGGAGCTCAACTGGGTCCAGTTGGATTTCGGGGGTGTTAGGGGCGGATTTTGTCATTACAGGTGGTCTCCCGATTGCATCGCGGCGTGCAGCGCTTTGGAGGCGGTGTTGCTGGCCTCGGCATAAGTTGGTGAGCTGCGGAATTCTGCGCCACCACGCGGGTAAGGCGCATCAACAGCAATGTCTGCCACCACACGTCCGGGACGGGCAGCCATGACAACGATACGGTCAGATAGATAGGCACTCTCGAACACCGAATGGGTCACAAAGATCACCGTCCAGTTCATCTTTTGCCACAGGCGCAACAGATCGTCGTTTAGTTTGGATCGCGTGATTTCATCAAGCGCGGCAAAGGGTTCATCCATCAGCAGCAGCTTGGGACGGGTTACCAATGCACGGGCGATGGACACCCGCATTTTCATCCCGCCAGACAGTTCACGTGGATAGGAGGTAGCGAAGTCTTGCAGACCGACCATCTCAAGTGCTTCTTCTACGGCGGCGCGGGCCGCTTTTTTCTTTACGCCTTTCAGGCGGAGGGGCAGCCAGACATTGTCAAACACAGTCGCCCAGAGCATCAATGTTGGCTCTTGGAAAACAAACGATATCTCATGATCGGGCCGACCCAATTGATCCACCGTTGCGGTGGGCCATGTCATGTTACCTGTGGTCAGGTTCCCCAACCCCGCGATGATCTTGAGCGCGGTAGATTTCCCGCAGCCAGAGGGACCAAGTAGGCTGACGAAAGAGCCTTCTTGCACGTCCAGCGACATGTCTTGCAGCGCGACAGTACCGTTTGAAAAGGTTTTGCCAACTTGCTTGAGTGACAGAAGTGTATTTGTGGTCATGGGGGCCCTCGGGATTGCAAGGCAGGGGCGTACCCCTGCCTCTTCGTCGCCGTCTGGATGGGACGGCGTATGGATTATCGGTTTAGTTGCCTAGCAGCTTGGCTTTGACGTCCAGACCGACACCTTTGTTCACAAAGCTAAGATCAATAGCGGATTCATAATCTAAACCTGCTTCAATCACATCTGCGGCAACCATCTTGTCATAGAAGCTGGCAATGCGTTCCATCGACATTGCGCCAATGCCGTTTGCTTCGGATTCGCCTGAATCAACGATGCCGTATTTTACGATCTGCTCGCGTGCAAACTCGATATTGGCATCGCCCAACTCGGCGTTGCCTGCTTTGATCATCTCGTTTGCGGCAGTCGCGTCACCGTAGAGATAATTGTACCAACCGATGGCAGACCCATCGACAAAACACTGCACAACTTCTGGCTTTTCATCGACCATTTTCTTCATGGTGGCGATCAGGGTTGAATAGGTGTCAAACCCGTTATCCGCCAACAAAAAGACGTTAGGTTCAAATCCGGCATTGGTTTGGATCGCGTAGGGCTCGGAGGTTACATACCCTTGCTGGCCACTTTTCAGATCTGACAGGAACGGGGCCGAGTTATAGGTATAAGGCTTGCGCTGTTCATCGCGAAATCCTGTGCTGACCATCCAGCGATAAAATGACTGGTATCCGCCATTGCCGATCAAAAGGGTTTCAGCCGTTTTCAGGCTTTCCCATGTGTCCAAACCTTGGCCGGGGTGGGTCATAATGATCTGCGGCTCTTTTTGGAAGATGGCGGAAACGACAACCATCGGGATGTCTTCGGCGGCAGAGTTGAAGGGCTGCAACAGGTTGCCGTCCATCAGGAAGTCAATTTTACCAGCCAGCAACAACGCACGGTTGTTCACGTTTGGGCCACCTGGAACGATTGTGACGTCAAGGCCGCAGTCCGCGTAGGTGCCATCGGCAACGGCTTGATAAAACCCGCCATGTTCGGCTTGAGGTACCCAGTTCGTGCCAAAAGTAATGGCTTCGCCAGCTTGTACACTTGTACCCGCCAACATTGCGCCAACGACACCAAGGCCGAATTTCTTGAAAGTCATAGTAACGTCCCCTTTTATATTTGGTCTTTGTAGAAGTGATCAGTTCATTTTGCTTGGGTCCAGAAACGGCCAAATTTGGCGCAGATCCGTGCGCCAAACATGTATCGATGTGATGGCAGTCACATCTTTGATACTTTGCGTTTGACCTTTTCCAAAAACTTTTTCCGCTCGGGATCGCCAATAACGTTCATTTCATACAGCTGCATCCACGTGGTTTTGCATGTGGGGTGGAACAGCACCCGCAAGGCGCGGGTAAACAAACGTTTGCACGGATTGCCGATCAGGAACATCCACCATGCGGGAGAGCCTGATGTCGTGATAACCATCAACCGACGGATGTTTTTAATTTTTGAGGAAGTGGTATCGCCTTTTTTCTGTGCAACCTCAAAGGTTACACCCGATAGCCAAACGCGCTCGAACCAGCCTTTTAGAATGGCGGGAGGGCCATAGTACCATGTGGGAAAGACAAAAACCAATGCCTCGGCCCAACGCAGATTTTCTACGTGCTGTGGCACCTTATTAATCAGGCTTTGGGTGTCGGACAAATAAGCTTCGTGATCGGCGCGGGTCAGGACAGGGTCAAAACC
This sequence comes from Sulfitobacter undariae, assembly GCF_014196805.1. Lineage (GTDB taxonomy): Bacteria > Pseudomonadota > Alphaproteobacteria > Rhodobacterales > Rhodobacteraceae > Sulfitobacter > Sulfitobacter undariae. The sequence goes on from NZ_JACIEI010000018.1 coordinate 56,749, forward strand.
TTCCGCGTATAGATCAGTGACGCGGACATCATGCCCCGCATCAATCAGCGCCTTTTTGGTGACCTCAAAAACGGCCGCATTAAAGCTGGTAGGAACGGGATGGGCGAATATAAGAAGCGTACGCAAGCGGAAACCCTTGATCTAAAACCAAAAATCCCCGCAGCTCCCGATATATTCAGGCGCGTGGTGTTCCAGCGCCTTGGCGAGAGTGATGGCAGCCAAGGAAAAGGAACAATTAAGCAATGTTTCGCTGGGGTAATTTTGTCAAGTCAGGCAGGTTAATGTTGTGGAAACTTTTGCGAGCATTTCTGAAAGGTGCACTTTTATTGTGCATATTTTGCAGGATTTCAGAGTTGCCCCACAAACTTGATTTGGCGTTTCTTCCATGTGCTCTGTTACTTCGTCGCCTGAAATGTCCTCATTTACAAAAGGTTAACGAAAACGTCGCAGTGCTGTCGTGATTATTGCCCAGAAGCTGCTGGAGAACGGCCCTGACTTTTCGGGGGCAATTTTTCACAGAAGGTAAAGCCAATGCTCATTCAAAGACGTCAAGCGCTCGGCGCATTAGGGGCCGCTGCGGGCTCGTTTGCTCTCCCTATGCGGGGATACGCGCAAGCGAAACGCCGCTCGATTACGGTTGCTGTTCAGAAGATCACCAATAACAACACGCTGGATATTTGGAATGAGCAATCCAACGTCGGCGAACGCGTCTTTTTTCCGAATCTCTGGGAAGGCCTGATCAACCGTAACTGGATGGGTGACCAAGGTGGTGTGCCGGGGCTGGCAACCGAATGGAAACGTCTGGACGACAAAACAATCGAGTTGAAACTGCGTCAGGGAGTAAAATTCCACAATGGTGACGAAGTTACCGCTGACGATGTGGTTTTCTCTTTCTCCGATGAGCGCGTTTTCGGTGGCACCCAACCTGATGGTGGCGCGACACTTTATGCGGATGATTTCAAACCAAAGACAGACAAAGAACTGCCTGCAAATGTGCCGGGTGTTGGACGTCGTTTGTGGCCTGCGTTGCGCGGTGTTGAGGCGGTTGATAAATACACAGTACGTTTTCACAACGCTTCGCCTGATGTTACGCTTGAGGGCCGTTTGATTGCCTTTGGTTCGCAGATTGCCAGCCGCCGCGCATGGGATGAAGCCGCGACATATGCCGAATGGGCAAATGCGCCTGTCACAACGGGCCCCTACAAAGTGTTGGAATATCGCCCCGATGTCTCCCTGACACTGGTTGCGCATGATGATTATTGGGGTGGCCGCCCGCCACTTGAGCAAATCCGCTTTGTTGAAGTGCCAGAAGTTGCCAGCCGCGTGAATGGCTTGCTGTCAGGCGAATATGATTTCGCTTGCGATTTGCCGCCAGATCAATTGGATACAGTGCGCAACACTGCCGGGCTGGAAGTGCAGGGGTCAACCATTTTGAACCACCGCATTCAGGTGTTCGACAAGACCAACGACTTTATTGCAGATCCGCTGATCCGCCGCGCGATGACACACTCGATTGACCGTCAACTGATTGTTGATGCGCTCTGGGATGGTCAGACTGTCGTGCCAGCGGGCCTTCAGTGGGAATTCTATGACGATATGTTCATCAAAGGGTGGACAGCGCCGGAATTCGATCTGAAATTGGCATCCGATCTTGTTAAGCAGTCCAGCTATAAGGGCGATGCAATCCCGTTCCGCGTATTGAACAACTACTACATTAACCAAGTCTCCAATGCGCAGATCATGGTTGAGATGTGGAAGCAAGCGGGACTGAACGTTGAAATCCAGATGGTTGAAAACTGGGGTCAGGTTCTGGAAGACACTGAAACGCGCGGCATCCGTGACTGGTCCAACTCTGCCTCTTTCAACGATCCGGTTTCCTCAATTGTTGCCCAGCATGGTCCCAACGGCCTGCAACAGCAGCGTGACGAGTGGAGCAACGTTGAGATGAACGAGCTGTCCAACTTCATGCAAAAATCCGTTGACCGTGCTGCGCGCAAAAAAGCCTTTGCCCGTATGTTGGAAATCTCCGAGCGCGAAGATCCGGCCTTCCAAGTACTGCACCAGAACTGCGTGTTCACAGGCATGAAATCCGAACTGAAATGGAAAGCGGCCCCCGCCTTTGCCATGGATTTCCGCGCTGAAAACTGGCGCGCTTCCTAAGCTTGATCTGAAACGATGCAGCGCGGCGGATCACCTGCCGCGCTGCTGCTTGTTAGGAACTTACTATGAGTTATGTATCCATTCGCGACCTCAAAGTGTCATTTGACGGTGTTCAGGTTTTGCACGGGGTTGATCTGGATGTCGCACGCGGTGAAGCTGTGGGGCTTGTCGGCGAATCTGGTTGCGGAAAATCTGTGACATGGTTGGCGGCACTTGGTCTGCTGCCGGGTAAAGCGAGCGTTTCGGGTTCGGTCATTGTTGAGGGCCATGAACTGATCAACGCACCGCGCCCGAAAGTAGAAGCCGTGCGCGGTGGTCGGATCGCGATGATTTTCCAAGACCCTTCATCTTCTCTGAACCCTGTTCGCACTGTTGGCCACCAAATCGGAGAAAGCCTGACCTTGCATCGCGGGCTGGATCGCCGCGCGGGGCGGGTGGAAACCATCCGCTTGTTGGATATGGTTGGCATTCCGGATGCGGCGAAGCGCGCTGATCTATATCCGCATGAATTTTCTGGCGGACAATGCCAGCGTGTGATGATCGCAATGGCGCTTGCTGGCGAACCTGATCTGTTAATCGCGGATGAACCAACCACAGCGTTAGATGCGACCATTCAAGCGCAAATTCTTGATCTGCTGGCGATGTTGCGGCGTGAAATGGATATGGGAATGGTCTTTATCAGCCATGATCTGGGCGCGGTCGGCGTTGTCTGTGACCGCGTCAATGTGATGTATGCTGGCAAGATCGTCGAGAGTGGCGAAATCGGCCCGATGTTTGACGCGCCGCGCCACCCCTATACGCGAGGGTTGTTTGATGCCATTCCACGGCTGGACGGTGGTCGTGATCGGTTGATCCCGATTAATGGCACGGTGCCAAATCCCAGCGCATTGCCGTCGGGCTGCGCATTTGCCCCCCGCTGCACCAAAGCTTCAGATTTTTGTCAAGCACATGCGCCAGAGCTAAAGCCGCAACCGGATGCGCGGAATTTGGCATGTTTCCATCCGGTTGCGCCGGTAGCCCCCCAAGGAAACGCAACCGAAGATCGGATATTCGCATGACACCTTTGCTCAAGGCCGAAGGGTTGGTGCGCTGTTATGAAGGGCAAAAAAGCCTGTTCAAGAAAGCAACCTCTGTGCGCGCTGTTGATGGCGTTGATCTGACGCTGGCACCGGGCGAAACGCTGGGTATCGTTGGCGAGAGCGGATCGGGGAAATCGACGCTGGGGCGGATGTTGTTGGGTATCGATCCTGCGACCGAAGGCCATGTTCAGTTTGATGGCACGCCGATGCCGCCAATTCACACGCCTGAATGGCGCGCCCTGCGCGCGCAGATGCAGTTGGTGTTCCAAGATCCGCTGGCGGCGCTGGACAGGCGGCTGACCATTGCAGATCAGATCGGCGAACCGTTGGAAATTCATGGCATCGCCAAAGGTGCCGAACGGCTAGAACGTGTCGAAGCGTTGATGGCACAAGTGGGGCTGCGTCAGGATCAGGGCGCTCGTTATCCCCATGAGTTGTCTGGCGGACAACGACAACGTGTGATCATCGCCCGTGCCTTGGCGACCTCGCCGCGATTATTGGTGTGCGACGAACCTGTTTCAGCGCTGGATGTTTCTATTCAGGCGCAGGTCGTCAACCTGTTACGTGATCTACAAGAAGACCACGGCATCGCAATGGTGTTCATCAGTCACGACCTGAAAGTTGTCCGTAACATCTGTGACCGCGTTGCGGTGATGTACCTTGGCCGGATCGTTGAAGAAGCCGGATCAGACGAGATATTCGCGAACCCGCAACATCCTTATACCAAAGCTTTGGTGTCTTCGGTGCCGATCCCCGGAAAACGTTTGGAAGGGCGCATATTGCTGAAAGGCGAGCCCCCCAGCCCGTCGCAGCGGCCAACAGGCTGTGCGTTTCACCCGCGGTGTGGCGTGGCAGAGCCTGCCTGCGCGCAGGCGGTGCCACTGTTGGAAAACATCGCTGCGAACCGCTGTGCTGCTTGCCACTTGGTCAGCAAAAAATCGATGGAAGTTGCCGCGTGAATCCCCGCTGTCTTAGTCAAAAGAAGATCTGAGTATGTTGAACTATATGTTGACCCGCCTTTTGCGGGCGATCCTGACTATTTTGCTGGTGATGACTTTCGCCTTCATCGTTTTACGCATGTCTGGTGATCCAGCGGCCATTCTGCTGGGGCCAGATGCGCCTACGGACAGCGTCGCTGCCTTTCGTGCAAAATGGGGGTTGGATGATCCGATCTGGAAGCAGTATTTTGCGTATCTCAAATCCATCGCAGGTTTGGACTTTGGCGTGTCTATGCGGGATGGGTCATCTGCGATTGTTTTGGTTCTTGAACGGGTGCCCGCCACTTTGGCGCTGACTGTGCCGACGATGATTATCCAGCTTGGTATCGGTATTCCTGCCGGTGTCTATGCCGCGTTGCACCGTCAAACATTAGCTGATCGCGGTGTTATTATGTTGTCGATCTTTGGCTTCACCATCCCCTCCTTTGTGTTGGGGCTTTTGTTTGTGCTGATTTTCGCGGTCACGTTGGGCTGGCTCCCTTCTGGAGGGCAAGACAGCTGGCGCCACGCAATTTTGCCTATTTTGACGATGTCGGTTGGCGGTATTGGCATCCTTGCACGGTTTTCGCGCTCGGCGATGATCGAGGTATTGGGCCAGCCTTACATCCGCACGGCGATGGCAAAAGGGCTGAGTTGGCGTGATGTTGTGTGGAAGCACGCGTTACCGAATGCCTCGGTCCCGATTGTCACAATTGTTGGATTTATGGTCGGGTCACTGATCGCGGGGGCCGTCGTTGTTGAAAGCATCTTTTCATGGCCCGGCATCGGACGGCTGTTGATTGTCTCGGTCTCGAACAGGGACCTTGCGGTTGTGCAATGCCTGCTGCTGGTCATCGCGTCGACCATGGTCATCGCCAATTTATGTGTCGATTTCGCCTATGGCCTTCTGGACCCGCGCCTGCGGGCCAAAACTGCTGCGCATTGAGGAAACCATCATGTCTGTTCAAGCCACCCGCCCCCTAGCTTCGGCACCTTCTTTGCTGCAACGCCTCCGTATAAAAGCACCGTTTCTTGTTATTCTCGGATTTGTATGGCTGGGGTTGATGGTGTTCACCGCGATTTTCGCAGATGTGATCCGCCCGTATGAGATCACGCAGATGGACCTGACTGCACGGCTTGTCGGGCCTCTTAGTCCGGGGCATCTTTTGGGTACCGATGAATTGGGGCGTGATGTTCTTTCACGTTTAATGCAGTCAATTCGCATATCGCTGGTCATTGCCTTTGGGGCCACAATCCTGTCGGCCTTGTTCGGCACTGCGCTGGGATTTCTGGCGGCAAAGTTTCGCGGCACGGTCGAGCATGTGATCCTTGTGTTGGCTGATTTTCAGGCTGCATTGCCATTCTTGATCTTGTCCCTCGCTGTTCTTGCATTTTTTGGCTCATCTTTGGTTTTGCTGGTTGGTTTGATGGGCTTTTACGGCTGGGAACGCTACGCCCGTATTTCGCGGGGATTGGCGATTTCTGCGGGCGCGCAAGGCTATGCATCGGCTGTTGTGCAATTGGGTGCCAAACCCTCGCGGGTCTATCTGCGTCACATTCTGCCCAATGTGGCATCGACGCTTATTGTCTCTATGACACTTACGTTTCCCGAGATTATCTTGATGGAAAGCGGGCTGTCGTTTCTGGGGCTAGGGGTGCAACCGCCAGAGAGTTCATTGGGCAATATGGTCGGTTTCGGGCGTGAATATCTTACGCGGGCGCCGTGGATTATGCTGGGGCCAGCTTTTGTCATCATGATGACTACCCTCTCTATCTCCCTTGTTGGGGATTGGCTGCGCGACATGCTTGATCCGACAATCCGTTGAAAAGGCGAAGGGAATATCATGGCCCATCGTAACCCGCGAAATCTTTGGGCAATGAAGCGATGGCCGTTCAAGACAACAAATTACCCACCCTTACACCATACTGACCAACGTATCATTTTCAAAACTTCCCAAGGAGATTGCTATGACTGACCTGCCACTTTTGGGCGCCGCGATGAGCACCGCCACTCTCGAGACGCTTCAGGACTTTATTCTATCCGAAAACCGCGATTTAGAGGTTCAGGATTTTTGCAACTGTGACCTGCTGAATGGTGATTGGAAAACTGTAGCCGATCAAACACGCAAACTGTTGGCGGGATATACGGGCCGGTTGGGAATTCACGGTCCGTTTTGGGGGTTGAACATCGCGAGCCCTGATCGAGAAATGCGGGCGCTCAACACACGCAAACATTTGCAAGGGATTGAGGTGTGCGAATACCTTGGCGCAACACAGATGGTTATCCACAGCCCCTATACGACATGGAGCTATAACAATCTGGACAATGGACCTGACCGTGAAAATTATCAGCAGTTGATCGAGAACTGTCATGATACAATGAAAGATGTGGTTAAACGTGCCGAGGATTGTGGCGTGACCATGGTAATTGAGAACATTGAAGACATCGATACGGACATCCGCTGCGCTCTGGCTGACAGCTTCGATTCGACGGCAATGGCGGTGTCCATTGATACGGGCCACGCCCATTATGCCCACGGCAGCAACGGCGCGGCACCTGTCGACTATTTTGTACGCCGTGCCGCAAACCGTTTGCAGCATATCCACCTGCAAGATGCTGATGGCTATGCTGATCGCCACTGGGCAATCGGAGAAGGCACAATCCGCTGGCAAGCCGTGTTCCGCGCGTTGGAGGAGCTGACAAGCCAGCCACGGCTTATCCTCGAATTGCGCGATAAGGCAGGCATTCTGCCTTCGGTTGCCTATCTGAACGCTCTGGGACTTGCTCGTTAACTTACGCAAAGCAGTTCTTCGGCTCGCAAGTTTTTAACATGTTATAGCATGGAGAAAACTTGCGTGTCCGATGAGGGCAGACAGCACAGGTTTATGAGTTTTCCCAGTGTACGAAACATCTTGTAGGAACGAAAATACTCAACTAGAACACACTTGCTGCCCAGCGTAAGCTGGACCGTACGCGGGAGAGCGTAGCAAGTTAAACCTTGCTGCCGCCGAAGGTGAAATACCCGAAATCTCTCAGGCAAAAGGACCGTGTACGTTATGGCACTCTGGAAAGTCGGGTTTAACCCGCGCCGAAGGTGTTAAGGAACAAGCTAGGTCGCTTGCACCGAGTCTCTCAGGCTAAAGACAGAGGGGATTTACGCCGTGCATTTTGTGCGGCCAAACCCGATGCTTTGAGACTGGAAATACAGATGAAAAAAACGCCACTGTTCCAAACGCACATCGATGCAGGCGCCAAAATGGGTGAATATGCAGGCTATGAGATGCCGCTGTTCTATCCGCTGGGCGTCAAACAAGAGCATTTGCACACGCGCGCACAGGTGGGGCTGTTCGATATATCTCACATGCTGCACATCGAGGTTGAGGGCATTGACGCGGCACAGTTGATCTCGCGGCTCTGCCCCTATGATGCCTCAACCCAAAAGCTGGGTGAGGCGAAATATACATTTTTGCTGAAAGAAGATGCGGGGATCATTGATGATCTGATCGTCACGCGGCTGGATGATGCGCGGTTCTTGATCGTGGCGAATGCGGGTTGTGCGGACAAGGATCTGGCACATATCCAAGACACGGCCAAAGATTTCACAGCAGCGGTTTTACCTTTGGCGCGTGGATTTCTAGCCGTGCAGGGGCCGCAGGCCGAAGCGGCGCTGACCGATGCGGGTTTTGATGTAGCGCAGATGACATTTATGTCTGGCACAGAGCCGAAGGCCGATTGGTTTGTCTCACGTACGGGCTATACGGGCGAAGACGGTTTTGAAATCGCCGCACCGGTGGCCGAGATCGAAGCGCTTGCTGCCAAACTGTTGTCTGATGCACGTGTTGAATGGATCGGCCTTGCTGCGCGGGATTCATTGCGGCTGGAGGCGGGTTTGTCCCTGTATGGCCAAGACCTGTCCGAAGACATCACCCCCCATGAAGCGGGCCTGATTTGGGCGATCCCCAAAGACCTGCGCGAAGGCGGTGCCTATATCGGTGCCGAGGCGCTGGCAGCCAAGATCAAAGAGGGGCGCAAACGGATGCGGATTGGCCTGTTGGCCGATGGTCGTCCCGTGCGAGCTGGTACGCCGTTGGTTAGTGCCGATGCGGTTGAGATCGGCACTGTCACCTCTGGTGGCTTTGGCCCGACAATTGATGGCCCGATGGCCTTGGGCCTTGTTAATGTTGCAGATGCCGATGCGCCGATGTTTGCACTGCTGCGCGGTAAATCCATTCCGATGACCCGCGTCAAACCTCCGTTTACTCCACATAACTACAAACGCTAACACAGGGATAAATCCATGAAATTTACTGAAGAACACGAATGGCTGCGCGCCGAAGGCGACGTTTTTGTTGTGGGCATCACCGACCACGCAACCGAGCAATTGGGCGACATTGTTTTTGTTGAGCTGCCCGAAGTGGGCACAACTGTCAGCAAAGACGACGAGATCGTTGTGATTGAAAGCGTCAAGGCCGCCTCTGATATTATGGCCCCGATTGACGGGGAAATCACCGAAGTAAACACCGCGCTGGCGGATGATCCCGCATTGGCAAACACAGATGCCACTGGTGCGGGCTGGTTTTTCAAGATCAAGCCAAGCGACCCTTCCCAAATGGACGGCTTCATGGATGAAGCAGCCTACAAAACCTTCATTTCTTAAGGGATTTAAAACATGACTTTCACCCCCACCGAATACCTGCCGTATGACTTTGCAAACCGTCGCCACATTGGCCCAAGCCCCACTGAGATGGCGGAAATGCTCAAAGTGGTGGGGGCGAAAGACCTTGAGGCGTTGATAGACGACACGCTGCCACAAAAAATCCGCCAGAAGGCACCGCTTGAATTTGGCAAAGCCATGTCCGAGAGCGAGCTGCTGGACCACATGCGTGTGACTGCCGGCAAGAACAAAGTGCTGACCTCGCTGATCGGGCAGGGGTATCACGGTACGGTCACGCCTCCCGCGATTCAGCGTAACATCTTTGAAAACCCCGCTTGGTACACAGCCTATACACCTTATCAGCCTGAAATTTCTCAGGGCCGCCTTGAGGCTTTGTTGAACTTCCAGACGATGGTGTCTGATTTGACAGGTTTGGAGATCGCGAATGCTTCGCTGTTGGATGAGGCAACAGCCTGTGCCGAAGCGATGACAATGGCGCAACGTGTGGGCAAATCCAAAGCGACGGCGTTTTTTGTTGATGAAAACTGCCACCCGCAGAACATCTCGGTGATGAAGACCCGCGCGCAGCCTTTGGGCATCGATATTATCATCGGCAATCCCGATGATCTGGACGCAAGCACCGTTTTTGGTGCGATTTTCCAATACCCTGGCACATACGGTCATCTGCGCGATTTCACCGCACAGATTGATCAGCTGCATGAATATAAAGCAATTGGCATTATTTCCGCTGATCCGCTGTCGCTGACCTTGTTGAAAGAGCCGGGTGCGATGGGCGCGGATATTGCTGTCGGCACAACACAGCGCTTTGGCGTTCCTGTCGGCTATGGTGGTCCGCATGCGGCCTATATGGCGACAAAAGCCAGCTATGCGCGCAACATGCCGGGCCGTATTGTCGGTGTGTCAATCGATAGCCAAGGCAACCGCGCCTACCGCCTCAGCCTGCAAACCCGCGAGCAACACATCCGCCGCGAAAAAGCGACGTCAAATGTGTGTACCGCGCAAGCGCTGTTGGCTGTCATGGCTGGCTTCTACGCGGTTTTCCACGGTCCGGACGGGCTGAAAGGTATCGCGCAGAGCATTCACAGTAAAACCGTGCTGCTGGCAAAAGGCCTGCAAGAGGCGGGCTTTGGCATTGAGCCAGAAGCGTTCTTTGACACGATCACTGTCGAAGTCGGGCCGTTGCAATCGGCGATGATGAAATCCGCAGTGGATGAAGGCATCAACCTGCGCGCTGTGGGCGAGACAAAAATCGGCATCACGCTGGATGAACGGACTCGTCCCGAAGAAATCGTCAGTGTTTGGCGTGCCTTCGGCATCACAGACCGTGATGCGGATCAGGCGCCTGAGTATCAATTGCCTGATGATTTGGTGCGTACTTCTGATTATCTGACCCACCCTGTGTTCCACATGAATAGGGCGGAAACCGAAATGATGCGCTATATGCGCCGTCTGGCGGACCGCGATCTGGCGCTGGACCGTGCGATGATCCCGCTAGGGTCCTGTACGATGAAGCTGAACTCGGCTGCGGAAATGATGCCAGTGAGCTGGCGTGAGTTTGCGCTGTTGCATCCTTTCTGCCCCAAGGATCAAGCCGCAGGTTACGCCCAGATGATTGAGGACTTATCCGCGAAGCTTTGTGATGTGACGGGCTATGACGCGATTTCGATGCAGCCCAATTCGGGTGCACAGGGTGAATATGCGGGCCTGCTGAGCATTGCCGCCTATCACCGCGCCAATGGCGACGATCAGCGCAACATTTGCCTGATCCCGATGAGCGCCCATGGCACCAACCCTGCTTCGGCGCAGATGGTCGGCTGGAAGGTTGTGCCTGTTCTGTCTGCGGCCAATGGTGATATCGACTATGAAGACTTCAAAGCCAAGGTAGAGCTGCACAAAGACAATCTGGCGGGCTGCATGATCACCTACCCTTCGACCCACGGTGTGTTTGAAGAAACCGTGATTGATGTATGTAACATCGTGCATGAAGCAGGCGGTCAGGTCTATATTGACGGTGCGAACATGAACGCGATGGTGGGTCTTAGCCGTCCGGGTGATTTGGGCGGCGACGTGAGCCACCTGAACTTGCATAAAACTTTTTGCATTCCGCATGGCGGCGGCGGACCCGGCATGGGGCCGATTGGTGTGAAGGAACACTTGATCAAACATCTGCCCGGTGATCCGAACACTGGCGAAGGCGCTGTGAGCGCTGCACCCTACGGTTCGCCTTCCTTGTTACCGATTTCATGGGCCTATTGCTTGATGATGGGCGGCGACGGCCTGACCCAAGCCACCCGCGTGGCGATCCTGAACGCCAACTACATCGCCAAACGGCTCGAGGGATCATTTGAGATCTTGTATAAAGGTCCAAGTGGACGTGTGGCACATGAATGCATCATCGACACGCGCCCCTTTGCCGAAAGCGCAAATGTAACCGTGGATGATATCGCCAAACGTCTCAGCGATTGCGGCTTCCATGCGCCGACAATGTCTTGGCCTGTATCTGGTACCTTAATGGTAGAGCCTACTGAGTCCGAGACAAAAGCAGAGTTAGACCGTTTCTGTGATGCGATGCTGGGCATTCGCGCTGAAATTCGTGCGATTGAAGAAGGCACAATGGATGCGGCTAACAACCCTCTCAAAAACGCGCCACACACGATGGAAGATTTGGTCCGCGATTGGGATCGTCCCTATAGCCGTGAAACAGGTTGCTTCCCTGCGGGATCGTTCAGGGTCGACAAATACTGGCCACCTGTAAACCGCGTGGACAATGTATGGGGTGACCGCAATTTGAACTGTACCTGCCCACCGATGGACGATTACGTCGAGGCGGCAGAATAACAAACCCAAGATAGGGCAGGCCGTGGTACACATGGTCTGTCCTTTTCTACATAAGCCACAGCGCGCAGGTTTGTTCCTTATAAGGCCAAATCCTGACGATCTGAAAATCGCATGACGTATAAGCGGTCAGACTGAGCCCGCCTGTAGTGCCAAGGGCACCCAGCCCCCGCCTCCTTTCACGTTCTAAACTTCAATGCTGAGAGTTTTTTGTGCGGTCCGGTGTTCAGCGATTCCTGATTCTGGGTTTGATTCTTG
>NZ_JACIEI010000019.1 GCF_014196805.1 Sulfitobacter undariae
ACGACATTCTTGCACAAAGGCCCTCACCAGACCTTCGCTCGATTGCGCACCTTCGGCATTCTGATCAAGCCACGCACGCATCTGTTTGACCCGCTTGCCCTTGAACATCTCGTACCTATAAATCTTGCGCAGTACTTCCAGGTGCTCGTGCCGTGTGTTCTCTCGCTCGGCATAATGTAGAAGGTCATCGGGTTTGACGCCGAGCTGGGCGGCGATGAAGTCAGACATTTCTTTGGGGATGATCTCTCCGGGCCTCAGCAGCCGTCCCGGATATCGAAGGGCACAAAGCTGCAGCGCAAATCCGATCAGGTTCTCAGGGCGGCGGCGGGTGCGGATAAAATCGATGTCTTCATCGGACAGGGCGTAATGCCGAAGGATCAACGCCTCATCCGTTGGAAGGTGGAAAAGGGCCGCGCGCTGTCGCGCGGTCAGAACCGCTCGGTGTGCCATGAGGGTCGTCTTTCTATACGGAGAGGGTCTTCAAAACTGTAGAAATTGAGACCATTCGCTTGCCATGTCTTTTTCAATGTCTCAATATGACAGTCGCAAGACCTCTGAATTTATTCGAGACACTATGGCCAAAGTCGGATACGCCCGCGTCAGCTCAGTCGGACAATCTCTGGACGTGCAGCGCGAAAAGCTGGATGGCTGCGACAAGCTTTTCGAAGAGAAGCGCAGTGGTACGACGGACGCCCGCCCTCAGCTGAAAGAATGCCTGAATTACGTCCGCGACGGTGACCAGCTGATTGTCACACGTATCGACCGATTGGCGCGATCCACACTGCACCTTTGCCAGATCGCTGAAACACTGAAACAGAAAGGTGTCGATCTGGTCGTGCTCGATCAGAATATCGACACGTCCGACGCAACCGGGCGGCTGCTGTTCAACATGCTCGGAGCCATTGGCCAGTTCGAAACCGAAATCCGCGCCGAGCGACAGATGGATGGGATCAAGAAGGCCAAAGATCGCGGCGTACAGTTCGGCAAACGACCCGCGCTTTCAGAAGATCAGATCGTTGAGCTACGCAAAAAGCGTACCGCTGGAATGCTGATCAAAGATCTGATGGCACACTACAGCCTCTCAAAAGCGACAATCTATCGGTATCTCGGAGCGAACGAACCGTGAGCGTCAGTCTCAACGCGCAAACAACCCAACAGAAACCTTAAAGGGGTTTTCTGCACTCAGCCCCACTCGACCCCGATGAGGATGTCGGAGCGTTGAAGCCGCTGCCCGAGCGGCTGGTCATGGAGTTGACGGCCCACCGGACGCTGGCGCTGCGTGAAGCGCGTCGATGCTGGCCGCCAAGTAGCGAAATCCAGTAGGGGGCGGACATTTCGCCCCCAAATTACAAGATAATGTAACAATATCAAAAAGATAAGTGCGATTACTCGCATTCGGAATGAGGAATTATGTCTGCAACAACCATCATCGACACTGCCCCCTCAGGGCGCACATTCGCTACACCGACGGCAGTCCCAAGCCACCGGGGCGCTTTACCAAAAAGCTGGCGGCCTGGGAGCGTTAGAACGGCATCTGCCGCCTTGTGAAGAAGAAACTGTCCCAGTCACTCGTGCATCGCGCAGCAATTTCAGTCTAGCAATCTCACAGATTCGGAAGAGTGAGCATTCGCTAGCACTTGCAATCAAGCGGCAGTGTAACGACTGAACACCTCGACCGATCCGTCGCGCTGGATCAGGAACACGTCATAGGACTCGCGCTCACTTTCCGGCCCCATTCCGGGCGAGCCGTAGGGCATGCCGGGAACTGCCAGGCCGACCGCGTCGGGGCGTTCCACCAGCAAACGGCGAATGTCGGCAGCAGGGACGTGGCCCTCGATCATATAGCCGTCCACGCGACCCGTATGGCAGGAGACCATCTCCTGCGGGATGCCGTTGTCCAGCTTGTAGCGCATCAGAAGCGTTCCGGCGCTCGCCTCGGTCGTGACTGCGAAACCGTCATTCGCGAGGATATCGATCCAGGCTGAACAGCAGCCACAATTCGGGTCCTTCATCACGTGAATCGCCGGTCCGGCGCCTTGCGCCAACGCCCTCAGGGGCGATGTGGCCACGAGTGCCGTCACTCCGACCAGGATCGTGCGGCGAGAAATCGTTTCATGGGTCATCTGGTTTTCCTTTATGATTGGTGTGGTGTGCGGGCAGGTTAGAGATCGACCCGCCTCAGCCGCAGCGCATTGGTGATCACCGAGACCGAGGACAAGCTCATGGCCGCCGCCGCGATCATTGGCGACAGCAGCATACCAGTGACCGGGTAGAGCAGTCCTGCCGCGATGGGCACGCCAAGGGCATTGTAGGCGAAGGCGAAGAACAGGTTCTGCTTGATGTTGCGCAAAGTCGCACGCGCCAGCTTGCGCGCCCGGACGATGCCCATCAGGTCGCCGCCCAGCAGGGTAATCCCTGCGCTTTCCATCGCCACATCCGCGCCGGTGCCCATGGCGATGCCGACATCGGCTGCGGCGAGCGCCGGGGCGTCGTTCACTCCGTCACCGGCCATCGCGATCTTGTGGCCATCGCGGCGCAACTGGTCGATCAGGTCCTTCTTGGCCTCGGGCAGGACGCCCGCGCGGACTTCGTCAATGCCAAGCTTACCTGCCACCGCCTGTGCCGTGCGTTCGTTGTCGCCCGTGGCCATGATCACGCGCAGGCCCTGGGCGTGCAGTTCCTTGATCGCTTGCGCGGTGCTGTCCTTGATCGGGTCAGCTACCGCTATGATGCCAACAAGCGCGCCATCAACGGAAATGAACATCGCCGTTTTGCCGTCGGCGCGCAGGGTGTCAGCCTTCACGTCGGCCGCACCCGTGTCCAGCTCCATCTCTCGCATCATCGCGGCGTTGCCGAGCGCCACGGCGCGTCCGCCAACTCTGCCGCGCACCCCCTTGCCGGTGACAGCCTCGAAGTCGGTGGCCTCCTGACGCGGGGAGCCCTGTGCCTCGGCGCCCTCGACGATGGCTTCGGCCAGCGGATGTTCCGAGCCGCGCTCGAGCGCAGCAGCCAGCGACAGCAGCTCCATCTCGGTCAAATTCCCAAGCGCGACCGTATCCGTGAGCTTGGGCTTGCCCATGGTCAGGGTGCCGGTCTTGTCGACGATGAGCGTATCGACACCCGCCATGCGCTCCAGCGCCTCGGCGTCCTTGATCAGCACGCCCGCCTGCGCGCCGCGCCCCGCCGCCGTGGTAATCGAGATTGGGGTCGCCAGCCCGAGCGCGCAGGGGCAGGCGATGATCAACACTGACACGGCAGATGCGATGGCGAAGACCAGCGCGGGCTCTGGGCCGAAGATCAGCCAGACTACAAAGGCGACAATGGCGATGGCGACAACGGTTGGCACAAAGACTGCCGACACCCGGTCCGCCAACCCCTGAATGGGAGCGCGGGACCGTCGCGCGTTCGACACCATGGCCACGATCTGTGCGAGCACCGTATCCGCGCCAACCTTGCCCGCCTCGATTACCAGGCTGCCGTTTTTGTTGATCGTGGCCCCGGTCACATCATCGCCCAGACCTTTTTCCACTGGCATCGACTCACCAGTCAGCATGCTCTCGTCCAGCGAAGACCGGCCCTCGATCACCGTCCCGTCGACCGGGACCGCGTCGCCGGGGCGCACGCGCAGCCGGTCGCCCTCCATGATGTTCTCGAGCGGCGCATCATATTCGGTGCCATCGGGCAGGATGCGCCGTGCCGTCTTGGGTGCGAGGTCCAGCAGCGCGCGGATCGCGTCGCCTGTGCGCTCTCGTGCGCGGAGTTCCAGTACCTGGCCCACGAAGACCAAAGTGACGATGACCACGGCCGCCTCGAAATAGGTGCCGACGCCGTGTCCCATCCGGTACTGTTCGGGGAAAATCCCGGGTAGGAAGGTGGCAACGATCGAATACAGGTAAGCCGCCGCCACGCCGAGGCTGATCAGCGTCCACATGTTGGGGCTGCGGTTCACGATCGAGTCCCAGCCGCGGCGGAAGAACGGCAAGGCGGCCCAGAGGATGATCGGTGTCGCGAGCAGGAACTCCAGATAGCTCGCTGTCTGATGCCCGATCCAGTCGCGCACCGGCAGCGCCACCAACTCGCCCATTGTCAGGATGACGAGTGGCACTGCGGCGGCAGCCGAGATCCACATCCTCCGTGTAAAGTCAGTCAATTCCTCGCTGGGCTCGTCGGACGGCACCATTGGCTCCAGCGCCATGCCGCAGATCGGACAGGCCCCCGGCGCATCGCGGACGATCTCCGGATGCATCGGACAGGTGTACTGGACATTGGCCGGTGCCGCCTTCTTCTGCCCGGCAGCCCGGCCCGAGGCGTAGAACCACGGATCCGCCTTGAACTTCGTCTGGCACTTCTCCGAGCAGAAATGGAAGGTCTCGCCCTCGAACTCGGCGTGACGCCCGTCCGTATTGACCGCGACCGTCATCCCGCAGACCGGGTCCTTTGCCGTCTCGGTCCCCGTCGGGATGTCGTGCGTTGCGTGATGATGATCATGCTCCATGGTCTGCCAGCCTCTCATTGCCTTGTTTCAGCTTGCGCCTTCCAAAGACTGGAAGCTCAAGCTCTTTTTTCAGTGATGGTCGTGCGCGCCTTCCCGGACCGGATTGCGCGCCAGGAACACCCGGACGAACAGAAACACCAGCGCCATACCGACGACGCCGACCACGACGATGAGCGGGTCGGACTGCCACTTCATCGCAGCGAAGGCGGCCAGCACCACGGCGTCAAGGGCGATGGCCGTCAGCAACACCCATCCCTTCGCAGCGATCTCATCGCGCAGGTGCCGAAACACGCCGAAATGGATGATCATGTCCATCACCAGGTAGAAAAACCCCCCAAGCGAGGCGATGCGGCTGAGATCGAAGAAGACCGTCAGGAAGCCCGCGATCACGACGGTATAGACGAGCGTGTGATCCTTGATCGTGCCTTGCATCCCGAAATGGCTGTGCGGGATCATTTTCATGTCGGTCAGCATCGCCAGCATCCGCGAGACCGCGAACACGCTGGCGATCAGACCCGACGCGGTGGCCACCAGCGCCAGCGCCACCGTCAGGTAGAAGCCAGTCTTGCCGAGCGCGGGCTCGGCGGCCTCGGCCAGCGCGTAGTCCTTCGACGCCACGATACGGTCTAGCGGCAGGCTGGAGCCGACCGCGAAGGCCACCAACAGATAGACGACGACGCAGAGCGCGATGGACCAGATGATGGCCCGGCCCACGTTGCGGTGCGGGTCGGTGACCTCTGCGCCGCTGTTGGTGATGGTCGTGAAGCCCTTGAAGGCCAGGATCGACAGCGCAACCGACGCCACGAAACCTGTGGCTGCAAAATCATCACCCGTCGCCTCGAACGAGATGCCGCTTGCCCAAAGACCCGCTGCGCCGAACAGCGCGATGCCGCCCACCTTGAGCACGGCCATGATGATGGAGAACAGCCCAACCGACCGGGTGCCCGATGCGTTCACGAGATAGGCGAAGACGATCAGCCCGACACCGAGAATAGGCACGAGAATGCTGTCCGGATCGCCGCCGAACGCCCGCAGCGTGTAGGTGCCGAAGGTGCGCGCGACGAGGCTTTCGTTGATCACCATCGACAGCGCCATCAGCAGGGCGGCGCCCGCCGCGATCGTCGTCGGGCCGTAGGCCTTCTTCAGGATCATCCCGATGCCGCCCGCTGACGGATACGCGTTCGACATCTTGATGTAGGTGTGGGCGCTGAACGCGGTCACGATGGCGCCCACGACGAACGAGAGCGGGAAGAGCGGCCCGGCAAGCTCGGCGATCTGGCCGGTCAGCGCGAAGATGCCCGCGCCGATCATCACGCCGGTTCCCATGGCCACAGCACCCGGGAGGGTAATGCTGTTCTTCTCGTAATCGCTTTTCGTCATGGATTTTCCTTTTCAGGGGTAGATTCCGGCTGGGTGCAGAATAGTACGTTAAGCGTCCCATTCACGGATTTTTCCACCCTAAAGAGCCACTCACTTTGCGGGCGCATGCACTCCGACGCAAATACGCAGGTTTTCGCCACTGGAATAATTCCGCTTATTGACGGCGATGGTTTGCCGCCAACTGCCTTTACTCAACAATCGAGTGGCCTGCAACCGCGATATCCATAGAACTGGGGGAAGCAAAAGGCGGGTCTACACGCCACAAAAATAGCAGGAGAGCAGTTTCTCGGTGGAGAAGGATGATACAGGAATTCGATCTGATACCGGTTCGAAATGGCGAGAGACTTTTCACGTGCGCGGTCGGTTTCTGACCGCGATTGCGATTAGGATCGAATCCGAAAGGCCAGATGCAAACTTCTTTGTGGCACTTGACGAAAAAATCAAAACCAACGCAAACCTCTTGATCGGAGCGCCGATCGTGCTCGACCTAGAGGCAGTGCCCGGATTCGTTGACGGGACTCTTCTGCAGAACTTAATTGACGCCATCCGGTCGCGGGGCCTGTTGCTTTTCGGCGTGCAGAACGCCAGTGCCGAGCAACGCACAGTTGCTGAAAAAGCCGGGCTGATCCCCGTTCTGATCGGGCGGGATGCACCAACGCATAAGGTGCGAGCGGAAGCGTCGGGCCCGATGCGTTCCGTGAAACGGCTGGAGAACAAAGTCATACGCCGCCATATACGCTCTGGTCAGATGGTTGTTGCTGAACGCGGTGATCTCACGATCATTGGCTCTGTGGCCTCTGGTGCCGAAGTTGTGGCGTCGGGGAACATACATATCTACGGCACCCTGCGTGGCCGCGCGATAGCTGGTGCCGACGGTGACGAAAACGCGCGGATTTTCTGTAACAAGCTCGAAGCCGAGCTGCTTGCCGTCGCTGGCCTTTTCAAAACAAGCGAGACCATCGACCCGGATCTGCGCAGCAGGAACGTTCAGGTCTTTCTCGAAGACGAAACACTCCGCATTGAGAGATTTCTATGACACAGTTGAAAGCTAAAGCCCCGCTGGGGAAAGTGATCGTCATCACTTCGGGCAAAGGGGGCGTGGGCAAGACAACCTCTGCCGCCGCCATCGCCGCAGCCTTGGCAAAACGTGGCCATAAGACGGTCGTGATCGACTTCGATGTGGGCCTGCGCAATCTGGATATGATCATGGGCTGCGAACGCCGCGTGGTCTTCGACTTTATCAATGTCATTCAGGGCGAAGCGCGACTCAAGCAGGCTCTGATCCACGACAAGCGGGTGGAGACGCTTTGGATACTTCCCACGTCACAGACCCGCGACAAGGACGCGCTGACCGAAGAAGGGGTTGAGAAGGTTCTGAACGAGTTGAAAGAGCAGTTCGACTACATCATCTGCGACAGCCCTGCAGGCATTGAGCGCGGTGCGCAATTGGCGATGTATTTTGCCGATGAGGCTGTCGTAGTCACCAACCCAGAAGTATCCTCGGTGCGCGACAGTGACCGGGTTCTGGGCCTTTTGGCGAGCAAGACAAAGCGCGCCGAAGAAGAGGGGACCGAGGTTGAGGCCCATGTGCTCCTGACCCGACATGACCAGCGCCGGATTGATGCGGGCGAAATGATGACGGTCGAGGATGTTCTTGAAATCCTTGCTGTGCCGCTCTTGGGGGTCATTCCGGAAAGCACGGCCATTTTGCGCGCCTCAAACGTCGGCATGCCGGTCGTACTTGATGAGCCCTCTGCCGCGAGCAGAAGTTACGAGGCTGCCGTGTCCCGCTTGCTGGGCGAGGAAGTCGACCCACGCGCGGAGCGAGAGAAAAAACCCGGCTTATTCAGCCGTCTTTTCGGAGCGTCGGCATGAGCTTGTTTGGATTTTCCCTCAGACCGCGCCTCCCCAAATCCGCGCAGACGGCTAAGGATAGGCTTCAGATACTGCTGGCCCATGAGCGCCGCGATGGATCGGATGGGCCAGATTACCTGCCCATGCTTCAATCCGATATTCTTGCTGTGATCCGTAAGTACGTGCAGATCAAACAGGAAGATGTCGACATCCGGATGGAGCGAAACGACGACATTTCGAGCCTGGAGATCAATATTGAGATCCCGTCGCCAGAGCAGGAAGCGCCTGCGCGTCTGCGCTCGCGGGCAAAAGGCTGACCGCTGCACAGCAGGCCTGCAGCGAGCGGCCGCAGTCCGCTCATGGCGGGAGTTGAATTTGCTTCCACAGAAGACTCCGTATTACGCCCAACCTCGCATCGTCGTGGTCCCACAAACTTCTACGAGGCATACGAGTCCGGTTCAAACAAAACAGTGAATTTCGTCTGCCCGTGGATCAAAAGAAGCAAAATACATGAAGATAGGCACACGGGGCGAGTTGTCCCCGCATCGACCGCTATAGTGTCAGCGTCGAACTTTGGCCCAGATTACCCCTGCGTGTCGTGAGTGAGGGCGAGAGACATATATCTGGAGCAAAAAATCTGTCCATTGGTGGTCAAATCTTCTTGGAACATCGCTCGAGGGAACGTGCTCTGCTCAATTTGTTAATTTCATGGTTTTCTTGTTGAATGTCACTGAGAACTGACCCGGTAGCCCCATAAATTGTCACTGAGAATTGACCCATGTGAACACATGGCCCTGACGTTTTTGTTCAGGGAGATTTGGAGTGATCGACATGGGATTTTTGAGTGTCATACGACGCTGGGCATTGCGTGACAAAATGCCAATACGTGAGATTGCGCGCCGCACCGGGCTGTCTCGCAACACCATCAAAAAGTATCTTCGTGAGGATGCTGTAGAGCCACGGTTTAATACGCCACGTAGGCCGAGCAAGCTGGATCCTTACGCGGATCGTTTGTCAGCATGGCTTTTGGCGCAGACGCGGAAGTCTCGCAAAGAGCGGCGCAATGTTAAGCTGATGTATGAGGACTTAGTTAAGCTGGGCTACGATGGGTCCTATGAGCGGGTCGCAGCCTTTGCGCGCGCGTGGCGTGCTGATCGGCATCGTGCAGAGCAAACAACGGGGCGCGGCACATTTGTACCGTTGGTGTTCCAACCCGGAGAAGCGTTCCAGTTTGATTGGAGCGAAGACTGGGCCACGATTGGTGGTGAACGCATCAAGCTGCAAGTTGCACACAGCAATGGCCTTGAGCGCATCAATATCATCAGGAAGATCAAAGGCGGATGTCATGCCTGTGAACTATCAAAATCAGAGGTAACCCGCCCGTGCAAAACACGATCCGAGTCATTCTGCCGCAGCCGGCGGGCGGGTCTCCAAGGCGGTCACACGACGCCAGTCGAGGCCCGCAAATAGGGCCTCAAATTGCGCAGCGTCCAGCCGCAAAATACCGTCCTTGATTGCAGGCCATTTGAACGCATTCTGTTCAAGCCGCTTGTAGGCCATCACCAGACCCGTGCCATCCCACCAGATCATCTTGAGTCGATCGGCGCGTTTGGCGCGGAACACATAGACAGCACCATCAAAGGGCTTCTTCTTGAGGTGGCTCTGCACCAGCGAGGCCAAACCATCGTGCCCCTTGCGGAAGTCCACAGGCTTGGTCGCAACAAATATCTGCACGCCATGCGACGGATGGATCACAGCGCAGCCGCGATCTCGGCGATCCGCGCGGCTGGCGTGTCTGCTGTCAGTCGGATCGTCACGTTACCCTTCAACACATCAATCACACCCATCTCAGTCTCGGGCACGTCCGGCAAATCGGCAGAGGTCTCTTCAATGGCTACAGGGACAAACGAAACACCATCCAGGTTCGGCAGGACCAACTTGCCCTCACGTGCCATGCGACGCCATTCCGACAGATGATTGGGCCGCAACCCATAGCGCCGGGCAACCGCGTTCACCGTAGCACCCTCAACCAGCGTTTCCGCCACAATCCGCGCCTTCACATCCTGCGGCCAGCGAGGACATCTACGACCACCTTTGCCCGCATCCGTGAGAAACTCTATCGTACCATCCATGGAGAAACTCCTTCAAATCCACGAAGCAAGGACTCGCAGAATAATCGCGGCATCGGAAGGTGGGGGCTAATCAGCGGTTACATTACGTCGCGGTATTTGCCGCGAACATAAACATCGCGGAGGCATTCATCGGCGATCCGCCAAATGAAAGATACAAGGCCGTTGTGAGAGGTTTGATTCATTGTGTCCGCCTATATTTTGCGCTGCAAATATTGCCCTATACAGCGCTTAGATGTGACACCCGCATAGAGCAACCGATGCTGCCCGGACGAGTGGTTTTACTCTTCATTCAAGCCTGTCGACTCGTGTTTCTGGAGTTATGTTTTGCTTAGAAAGGGTATGATAAGTTCCGAAAGGATACCGGTCCGATTAGCTGCATTCGAAGCGTGATTTGAATGTCCATTATGTTCATGGATTAACCTCTGTCATTTTCAGTTCTGCATGTGGCCAGCTCTGGTTTTTTATCTGATCAATAGCTTGGCGAATCCCATGCAATTTTTCGAAAGCATGCTGGCGCTTCTGAAATTCCTCGCCAACCTGTGCCTGCTGTTCTTTTGAGGGAACCGGAATTTGAAGTGCTGCCAGGTCCTTGGCGGTAATCGACTGGATTGCTGCGCCACCGGCAAGGGAGCCAATGTAATCCTGAACAAGACCGTTGGAGAGGTACTCAAACAGGACCTCTGGTGAGATGCTTCCCTTTGATCGAAGGATCACGAGCGATTGTCCAGCAGTCCAGAAGCTGTCCTCGTCTAAGCCAGGCACGTTTTTCGGGATCATACCGGTTTTGCCGATGGTGCCCTTTACGGAAAGGAGAACGTCTCCTGGGCGAACCTGTTGGTTCCGCGCCTTGCGGAGTGCGCCTCGTGCAACCCTTGTTTCTTTCGGTGGACAGTTGAGGAAACCTTCCTCGCCGATGTCTCCCGGAGATGCCTCATGAATGATGAATTCGCCATCCTCAGACTTCGGTATCGCGGCTGGCCGTATTACCTCTACGACATCGCCAAGAGGTCTGGTCTCATAGTTAGCAAGAAAGACAGAAAGAGCCTCGCCCGACTGTGTTCTCAGATACCGCTCCGCCGAGAGCACATCACTTTGATCATGGATTTCGCTGACAGCCACATCTCTGGCCCAAAGGACATCGTCTGAGATTTCACAATCTATTGCTTCCGCCCATGACGTCTTCCGATCAATGTTATATCGTCCACGGTTCGCCTTGGTCGCAAACCGCTTGTCCGCAAGATCTACGAAACGAATACTCTCCTCATGATGTCCCTTTGGCTTTAGGATGACGATACCGGTCGCAATCTGGGTTGTGGTATAGATCATGCTTGGCGGCACAGCGAAGACTGCGACAAGGCGACCCGAGTCGATGATCTCACTACGCGCGACAGCCTCGAAACCTACCGTACGAAATAGAGCGCCGGCCGTGAAGCTGAAGACCACGCGTGCGTTCGGCGCGTGGACCAACATATCCGCCATAGCGACGGGCTCAAAATGCAGACGCCCTCGCTCGGCGGCGTCTATGCGCTCAAGTGTTTTGCGAGGCAGTTCCTCACGATCCCGGATGTTTGCACCAAATGGGGGCATGCAGATCTCGGCCTCAAAACTCCCACCGTCGATCCGGGAAAAAGGCTGGCCCGCGATGACGTCGATTGAAACGCCGATCGCGGCAGCCGCGAGCTTCACCAAGTCGCAGAGGTCAATGTCGGCATCAACGAAGCGCACATGGAGGAAGCGCTTGGCAATTTTTCCCTCCAGCGCAATCTGAAGAGCAGGCATCGCGGAAGGTCCAAAAGAGCAGCGCACGGATGCCACCTGCCCAGCCATTTCGGCGATTTTCTTTGCCGGAATGTCTTCGATAAGACCAAATTCAAAACGGCGGCTACCGTCGATATTTCCAAGCCGAGGCAGGGATGCAATCCGCTCTGCTTCACTCAATTCAAGGAACATCCGTGCTGCTGACTGAAGGTGAGGGTAGCTCGGATTTTCCCGGCACTCCTGCCAATGTCTTTCAAGACCGCTATAAATTCCGGGCGCTTCACCGCTAATTTCGGCGACTTCGCGAAGGAGGACACCAGCTAACCGCTGAGGGTCGATGCTTCCACGAAGAGCATCAAGTTCTCTCCAAATATGCTTCATTTCAATATCAACCTCTGACTTTTTTTGCGGCGGCCGCAGAAAATGAATTCGCGCGGTAGGCTGTGATAACATGCACTCCGTCAAGAACGAAGGCAATGCCACCTTTCTTCGCGACTTCTTCAAGGGATTTGATCTCTTGCTTGAGTGCGACCATTCTTTGGCGAGCGGCCTTCGCCGACAAGACCATCTTGTCTCCGGTATGCTCTCCATGGTCCATAACGAGCCCGAGGTGCTTCTTGTTGATGCCGCGCTGGTTCATCCGAGCGTCAGCGTGTGCCGTGATCCGCATAGCGTTCTCCTTGTGCCGATGGGAGACATATAAATTGATATGACATAAATATCAATAGCTGATATTGGAAATATAGGAATAAATAATTCCTGGCCTATAGGCAAAGACAGCGGCCCCCGGTCGCAATGAGAGACCTTGGACCGGTTTGCGCTTGCTGGCCTCCAATTTCATACAGAAAAACCGCACAAGGGCTCGACTCTGTTAAACCGACTCGAAGCACAGCCTCCTGAACAAGCGGATTCTTGTGCCGTAGTTGAACTCCAGAAGGTATTTCTGGATAGCCGTGATGCTTGTATCGAGGAAATCCAAGCGGCCTTGATCGATATAGACCACGTCCTGCAGGAATTCATCGAAAAGGGTTTTATGCTCCACTGACGACTCGTGGGCGAACCCTACTGAACTGAGCCGGGTTTGCCGGAAACCCATTGCTTCGCTTAGAATTTTTGTCAGAAAGTTCCTGATACCCCGAAGTCACGGCACCCCCTTCTCAGCAAACCGCTTCTTGCAGAACCCTACGAACGCCGCGTCAGCACTTTTCGGTACTTCACCAGCCCAGGCACGCCATTCCTGCTCAAGAACACGCACATCCCAACCGGGAGCCGCCGCCCGTGCCTTGTCATAGGTGTCGGACTTCAGAGGACCTATCTCGGGCCTATCTTTCCCTGTGACGGATACCACGGTTCCGCGGCTCTGAAACACCACCACATCGCGCTCCTCGTCGAACCTGACCAGGTAGTCAGGTAGGTGGTTGTGGGTCGCGATTTCCTTAAGGGTATGCCGGAAACGCTTCAGCTCGGTTCGGGCGCCAGTCCGCTTCAAAAGCTTGTTCAGTCCGATCTCGAATGATGTCTGCGATCCACACATCTTGCGCGCGATCTCATAGACCCGCCGCTCGATGGGTTTCCGCAACCGAAAGTAGTCGCGATGAAGCGTCAGGACGGACTTGCGGCGGATGCTGTTGAAGATCCACTCGCTGATCTCAATTTCAGCCCACATGATGCGGCCATCCTCAGCGTTGTTTTTCCTCTGGATGTGTGCTTTTTCAATGAGATGGAACCACCCAAGTCGCTCTTCATCGCCGAGAGGAAGTGCATCATCGGACCTCGCCGTGCTGATGTTAGTCTTGATCACCGTGCCCATGAGGCGGTCGATGGCCTCACAGAACGCTCCGTAGTCTTTGCCGCCGGTTCCGCGGTTCACAAAAATCAGAAGATCGCGCGGATTGAACCGTAGCCGACGTTCGACCTTTTCTCCACGATTCAACCGATGCATGATCTGCGAGACGACGTAGATGAGGATGTCCTTGTCGTAGATCGTAGCCTGTCCTTTTACGCTGGGAACGACTTCCAACCATTTTCCCTCATGCTCATAGCGACGGATCGCCGTATCAGGCTTCTTGCTCAGCGCGTAGAATGGGTGCTCCATACTCGGCATGAGATCCTTGAGCACGGCATCCGCAACATCACAGATGAAAAAGTCCGCTTGCGGATGACGATCAGGAAGCAGCTGATCCAGCAGATTCGGGGTATCAGGAACGGGCATGCGGGGACATTCGGGGTATCAGGAACCGGCGTCAAGCTTTGAATTCGGGGTATCAGGAACCCATTGCAGGTTTTTGCACCATACCAGGTCCTTTCCAGCCGTTCTATCAAATGCGGACATCAGGAACCGGGATTCGGGGTATCAGGAACTCAAGTTCGGGGTATCAGGAACCAAGGGTAAGGTTTTTCCCATCTATCTCAATGCCTTACAGAACATTATTTATGGCATAACACTGAATCAAACACATATAAACACCACTCCCTTCAAATAACTGCATCACCAACTCCATCACATGGCTACTTGCCCTCAAGACGGTCCATGAGAATGCCAAGCATATCAGCGTACGTGCGCCGATCGTCTTTGCAGATCCGCTTAAAGCGGTCCAAAACTTCAAGCGGCGCTTTAATACTGATCTGACCATCCATGATCGGTCCACGGCTCGGCCATCGCGTTGTCGGAGCCCCTGCCCTATCAACAACAGATTCAGGTTCAACCTTTGCTGCAGGTCGCGCTTCGAATTGCTTCAAACGGTCAAAATCAAGCGGTTTGGGCATGGCGGACCTCCTCAAGAATGTCGATGATTTCGGATGCAAACGCCTGGGCATTGAGAAGAGCCTTGTCGATCCCGTTGACATCAGATGGATCCAGCTGACGCAAGCCACCACCAGCGTTGTGCAAAGATGAAAATGCCGTCCGCCGGTGAAGCTCAGTGTCCATAACGCGGCCAACCTTCGTCATTTCTGCATGGATATGTTTCTCAAGTTTGCTTTTCACGGCTGCTGACGTTCTGGCGAAAACAATGGCTGCCGGGATTGCGCGTCGGCGGGCCTTGCCCTCCATCTCGATCTCGGCCAGTGTTTCGATCGCGGCATCCGCATCTTGCTGTTCTTCACCAGATGGAATGACGACCAAGTCAGACTCTGCGACCGCAAAGGATGTGAGGCGGCTCGCAGAGCCCTCCAAGTCAATCAATACGAACGTCGCCTTGCTCCGTGCGTCAGAAATCTCATCCTGGATGAAGCGCTCACCCTGGCTGGTGACAACACGCAGAGAAGTAGGCAGCGCTGCCAGTGTCGACCAACGCGTCAGCCGCTTTGCTGGGTCAGCATCTATCATTATGACCTGAGTACCTTCGGCCAGCTCCGTACCCAGCACGATAGCCGATGTTGTCTTGCCAGCTCCGCCCTTGGATGTGGCGAATGAAATGACGGGCATGCATGCCTCCTTCGTTTTTCTACAGTATACATGTGTAGGCCCGGATTGGAATGTATATCTTATAGTATGATACCGTAGGATACCTTTAGGTATCATAGGCAGTGGTGTGCTGGGTTTGCTAAGCGGGCATCTCTCTTACGCCAATAACTCAGCCCGATAACTCGTCGGCATCAACGAGACATGAGATGCAAGCGGAGGCCTGATCTCGAACGCCTTTAGTTGCCGCGCGAAATTCCATACACGGACGAGATTCCACTCAGCTGCACGCGCCTCCGCAACCATCAGTTCATTGTGCGAAATATGTCTGTCAACGGCCGTAAAGCGAACAGCAGAGCTTGCCGGTCTCTCAGACACAAACGGATCGGGGATAGACCCGAAGTGGTATGCCGGGCTGATAGATGGCCTCTCGGTTGTTCCTGATGTCGACGCCTTGGTCGCGCTGGCGGCTGCACTTGATGTTCCGCGCGCCGATTTCGCAGCGCGGGGAGTGCGACATCTTCTGGAGCTTGAATCGGGCTAATGCTTGGCTGCCCAGAACGTCGTGCTGATCGGCGGCTCGGGGACTGGCAAAACCCATGTCGCGACAGCCCTTGGTGTGCAGGCTGTCGAACATCACCGCCGCAAGGTTTGCTTCTTCTCGACCATCGAGCTCGTCAACACGCTCGAACAGGAGAAGGCCAAAGGCAAAGCCGGACAGCTTGCCGAAAGCCTCACAAAGCTCGATCTCGTGATCCTTGACGAGATGGGCTGCCTCAGATGGGCAGCTGGTCAGGAGAACGGCGACGAACTTATTGGCCGGGCGATCGAGAGAGTCGCTAACCTGAGGAACCACGCTCAAGAGCCGGAGAAGACGCAG
Organism: Sulfitobacter undariae; assembly: GCF_014196805.1. Taxonomy (GTDB): domain Bacteria; phylum Pseudomonadota; class Alphaproteobacteria; order Rhodobacterales; family Rhodobacteraceae; genus Sulfitobacter; species Sulfitobacter undariae. The sequence continues at coordinate 15,903 of NZ_JACIEI010000019.1, forward strand.
GCCGTTCTCGACCACCTGAACCTGCACCTTGCTCCGAACGGCTTCGAAGTGGCGCTGCTCGGGGGCAGGGCGGTCCTGCGCAAACGGGGCTCCGGGGCCGCTGTCGTTGGTGCTTCCGGCCTAAAGCTACCATTCCAAGTGATTCGCAGAATTACTACAAATCACTCTGAAAAAGTATGATATTATAATTTATATAGTAATATCATATACCTAATAAAAAGTCAAAATATGACTTGCATTAAAAGTCATAAAATGACACTTTGATCCTGCAACCAAGAACAGGAACGTGACCAATGAAAACGAAGCACATGGAAATGCGCATGACGCAGCGGAAGATCGGTGGTGACATCATCGCACTGGTCGAAAAGTATGGTGAATTCAACGCTCGCGGTGACCAGATCATCCTCACCAGGAGGATGATCCGGAAATTGCTGCAAGACAGCTGATACAGATCCCGACATCCACGCTGCCCTTTACCAGCCCACAATCATCCACCCTGCCAGGAGGCAACCACCAATGTTCACATCGATTAGCGTCGAAGAGAGAAAACTGCTCGAGCGCGTCCTGAAGAGGGGCGGAGCAACCCTCGTCGTAGCGGACGGCGGCGAGGTGAAGATCACAACTTACTATAACACATCGCCTCTGCGCGACTCCCGGGTGCGGCATGACTGATCCCATTGCTTCAGATCGCGTAAATGCGCCAGCCGCAGAAGTGCCGGAGATAGTCATTCAGAAGGATCAGGCCGCAAAATATCAAGCCGCAGTCGAGTTGAATCAAAGAAACGGCGTTGAGAGGAAGTACAATATCAAACTGCTCCACCAGGATTACGACGTGATCAAAACGGCTGCGGACGCCAAAGGCCGGTCAGCATCGTACTTTGTGTCTTTTCTGATCTACGACCACATCGCGCGTAAACTGGCAGACATGGGTGAGGACAACGAGGATGCGATCCTCCTTATGGCCACCAAAGCGGACGCGGCAACGGATTATGACATCATGTCGACACCGTGGCTTTACGACATGATGTCCCAGCACCTCGACGAGATCGTCGCTGCGGTGACTGGAACGGATGGTGCGGACCTCACGCAGTTCATGGAGATGATTGAGAAGTACCAGCGAAATAACAGCCACCTCCATGCCGTGGTAAAGCTCATGATGGAGTCCTGAGATGGCGCAAAAAAAGAAGTCGGACCTGGCTTCCGAGATTCTGGCAAAGGCGTCTTCTCGGGGTACGACCGGCGATGACATGCACATCGCGCTCAGCATCCGGCCTGGGAACAAGATTTCCGCGCTGCTGGAGATACTTGCCCGGCTGACGTCGAAAAGTCCGGCCGAGCATGCAAGCGACGGCATTCCGGAGAGCCTATTTCTCTATCTCGTCTCATCGGAGGAAGGGCTCGAACTCGCCGCAAGGCAGATTTCAGAGATTCTGCAGCGTGGAGAGGCGCTTCAGGAGGGGAGTGCCCTGGACCTTATGGTCAGGCGGGGTGTCATCGAAATTAGGGGCTGACATCTGCCCACCCAGTACCGCGAAATACTTGGAAACGAATAAGAAAGTATCATCATGCTGCGCTATAGAAAAACGAAGGACCAAGAGACCCAACGAGCCCGTGTCTTGGGGATCGACGGGTTGCTCAATTCGCTTGCGAACGTGACCGTGGAAAACGGGCGCGGACAGGACGTAATCGTCCCAGACTGGCTCTCGAACGCGCTTGACGACGGCAAAGTAGAAGCGATGACCCACCTTGCCGGTCTTCATCTCGGGGCGCATCGAAACAGCGGCGGGATCATACAGGCCGAGCCTCTCCTTAGGGAAGCCGCCGAAAAAGGTTATGCTCCGGCACAGGAACAACTTGGCATCATTTGCCTTTTCGGTCTGGGGCACGATGCCGATCCCAAAGCGGCAGAGAGCTGGCTGCGACTTGCCGCGGATCAAGGTAGAGGAGTGGCGCAGTCTCTACTTGGTATGATGCTTGCCACCGGATCCGGTATCGAGCGAGATTTGCCACATGCAATGCAGCTGCTTGCGCTGGCAGAGCAGCAGGGCGACGGCTTTGCCAGAAATTGTCTGAAAAATGGGAAAACCCTTGGAATGGTCCCGCAGTTAGCGGCATTCTTCTTGGGTATGTTGCGTGTTCTGGGAACAGTCTTGTCCAGTTGTAACGACAATGATGCCGACGCAGAGCTCCTGCATGGCGTCACGATGTTGGCTGAGGCGGGAGATGCGGACGCATGTTTTGTGCTGGGGATATTGAAGCAGCAGGCGGGCAAAGGGGCTGAGGCACAGCACTGGTTCCTGGTTGCCGCCGCGGTTGGCCATGAACTGGCGGTTTTGATTGCGGGTCTGCTGGCGTTCGTCGACCAAGGAGACATCAGGGACGCTTATCCTGTGACGGATTGGCTTGAGGTTGCGACGCAAGATGGTTCGGTCTACGCGCAAGCTCTGCTCGGGCTGATGCATGCAACGGGGCGAGGTGTCGACCGCGACGTCTCAAAGGGCAATTGCCTGCTGGACCTTGCTGCAAAAGCTGTGGACACGTCCACCGCCTTGGGAAAGTTTGTGGGAACGCGGGAGACGCGATCCTCTCTTGAAATGCTCATGCATGTGCTCGGCAAGGTGCTTGCGGCTCAAGTGTCCGGTGGCAGTTTCGCTGGTTCGGGCGGTGGTTTCGATCTTTTGGATCAAGTGGCGCAACTTGCAAAGCAAGGCGATCATTTTGCCCAGTTCTTCGTCGGCCTGGCGCTTTGGTCCGGGCAGGATGTGGCTGAAGACAAAATCGGTGCAATCAAATGGATGCAAGATGCCGCCCGTCAAGGGTACATGGAGGCCCAGCACTTCCTTGGCATCTGCCTCGATACGGGTGACGGGATCGGACGGGATCGCAAGGAAGCGTTGCGCTGGTTCCGATTGGCTGCGGAGCAAGGGCATGCGCACTCTCAGTTTTTCCTCGCGATCGCCAGTGCGCGGGGTGATGGCACAGAAAAGGATCAGGCTGAAGCGCTCCACTGGTTTCAACTGTCAGCAGAACAGGGCAACGCAATCTCCCAATTTTACCTTGGAATTGCGCTTCTGGATGGCGACGGCGTCGACAAGGACACCGCCGCAGGCGCTCAATGGTTATTGAGGGCGGCAGAGCAAAATGATGTCGACGCTCAATATTTGATTGGCACGTGCTTCTTGCTGGGCGACAGGGTCGAGAAGGATCCCGAATCGGGCTTCCGTTGGCTTTTCAAGGCGGAAAGCAACGGATCACAAGACGCAAAAGAATTACTCGACCGCTTCAGGAACGACTGATGTCTCCCGGTCCCGTGTCCTCGCAGCAGGTTACGGGACCGGGATCCAGCAACACGTCAGCCCGATCACACGCAACCCACTCCGCAGGCACAATGTCAGAGACTCGTCCACCAAACGCGGGGGGTGGGTGAATGCCGTGTGCCTTTTCCAATCTTAGGGACGCTCATCATGATGACACAACGCCTCATCTATCCACCGATGGCTGAACTCTCGCGACTTCGGCAACCTCTGACTGCTGGGGAAACACGGGTTCTCGACCTGTTTTCACACCATCTACCGCAAGATTGGGAAATCTACGTCCAGCCTCACCTGAACGGCCTGCGACCAGACTTCGTGGTTATGAACCCGAGGGGCGGTATCGGGGTCTTTGAGGTCAAGGATTGGAACCTCGGTGCAATGCGGTATTTCGTCAGGAACGACACCTGCGGACCCGAGCTTTGGGCCCAAAAGGATGGCAAAGAATTCAGCCTTCAGACGGAGAACCCTGTCACAAAGGTAAACCTTTATCGCGACGAGATCTTCAACCTCTATTGCCCAAGACTGCAGCAGGGAAATGGTTGGGCCGCCATTACCGCAGGCGTGATCTTTCCTTTCGCTTCGTCGGATCAGGTGAGGCGCCTTCTGGCCCCGTTCCTCCAGTCCCAGTCAGGTGACAGGTACGCGAAGTATCAGCCGGTAAGTGGATCCGCGGAACTTGCTTCCAGTGATATTCGGCGGGTATTCCCAGAATCCGTACGCGACAGTTCCTACGTCATGTCGGAGGACCATGCGAAGGACCTACGAGGCTGGCTGGTCGAACCAGATTTCGCAGCCACTCAGAGAACGCCCCTCTTGCTGGATCGAAACCAGCGCAACTTGGCCGAGAGCCGCACGAAATCCGGCTATCGCCGGATCAAGGGGCCGGCGGGATCTGGGAAGTCCCTGGTCATTGCGACGCGCGCCGCGAAGCTGGCGAAAGAAGGTAAGTCGGTTCTTGTCGCCACGTTCAACATTACGCTCTGGCACTACCTTCGGGACCTGATCGTGCGTGACCTCGACGCCCCCGAGCAGCTTCGCAACATCCGCTTCACGAACTTCCACCATTGGTGCAAGCTGGCCTGCCACGAAGCAGGCTGGAAAAAGCGCTACGAAGCTCTCTGGAAGTCGGGCCGAGAAGAGGACGTCTTGAATATTGGCCTGCCACGGCTTGCAAGCGCAGCCATCGACCAACCCGGGGCCACGAAATACGACGCTATCCTGGTCGATGAAGGTCAGGACTACCGCCCACTCTGGTGGAACATATTGCGCAAGGCATGCAACCCAGAGGGCGAGATGCTTCTCGTCGCGGATGCTACTCAGGACATCTATGGCACGGCGGGGTCATGGACAGATGATGTGATGACAGGGGCTGGTTTTCCTGGTGGTCAATGGGCCCAGCTGAGCGTCAGCTACAGATTGCCGCCGGACGCTCTTGATCACGCAAGACGGTTTGCGAGCCAATTTCTACCGAGGAAGCTTGTCGACCTACCGGAACAGGATCAGGAAGCGCTCGATCTCTTCCCTTGTCAGTTGCGCTGGGTTCAATGTGATCCGGAAAGCTCTCAGGACACCTGCGTTGATGAGGTGATCTCTATGATGCTAAAAACTGGACAGTGTGGGCTGGCCAATGCGGATATCACCCTCTTGACCGATCGGAAGATATCTGGCGATGGCATCGTCAAGAAACTCTCTCGCAAGGGCATTCAAGCCGTCAATACTTTCAGTGCCACCGATGATAGGCGTCAGAAGATGGCCTTTTTTATGGGGAGGGCTGAACTAAAGGCGACCACACTGCACAGTTTCAAGGGGTGGGAGGCGCGCCTTTTGGTCGTATATATCACCACTGCTTCTCATCGTGAAAATCTTGCCCTCCTCTACGCTGGACTGACCCGCCTGAAGCGCAGTCCGGAAGGTAGCTCGCTGACAGTTATCTGCTCGGCTCCAGAACTTGAGAACTATGGGGAAACTTTTCCGGACCATGTCATCCGGCCCCTTTGCTTCTCCAGCCTCACGTCTGCTGGTTGACAACTAAGGTGCCGTACACGTCTATACTTAACACTATGGTTAATAGTGTTAAGCGATCTGCCTTCCGATCCTGTGGACAGATAGGGTAGGGGGCTCATTTGCGCTTCGCGATTTAACACTATTTATGTATAGTGTTAAATATGAGCGAAATGACCCTCTACGATGCCGCCGGCAACCGGCTCTATCTGAACGCTGAAGAGCGTGCCGCTTTCCTTGCCGTGGCCAGGCGCCAGCCGGCTCGGGACCGGACGCTCTGCGAGACGCTGCACTTCACTGGGTGCCGTCCATCCGAGCTTCTGGAGATCACGCCGGCGAGGGTCGACCTCGGGGGTGGGTCCGTCGTCATCCGCAGCCTGAAGAAGCGCAAGGATGCCTCCGGGCGCTCCAAGGTGGTCTACAGAAGCGTTCCGGTGCCCCCGGACTATCTGGGGTCGATTCCGGCTCAGTGTCAAAAAGCACTCTAAGGATTTGTCAACTGGTTTTGGAGCCACCGTTTGCGGTATTTTCATTGAGAAACGGGTAAAGATGCCCGTTTCGAGCCTCTGTGAGGCATTTTTAGGGCGATATCACAAACCAGCGTTTGAGACATATGCCAACAACACGAATCAGATTAAATCTTTAACAATCATATGGTTGTGGGCGTCAGAGCAAGCTTACCGTACTATTTTGCACTGAGCCGGAATCGACCCCAACTGCCAGAGAGTACCGTAAAGTGTGGGGCAATCATGCAGCCATTTTGGTTTCGGACGAAGGCTTCAACGCCGGATGCCATTGCTCGAACTTGGCGCGCAGGGTGCCATCGAGAGCCCTGGTTCGGGTTTGCAGCATGAGGTGCGCGCCTCGTTTTGACCAGCGCATTTGCTGCCGCTTGCCGAAGCGCTTTCCAACAACGGTGTTGACGGTGCTTTCGACAAAGCCGGTTGAAACGCGTTCACCGTACCGTCGTCTTTCCGCATAGTTCGGGATCATCAAGGCGTTGTTGGCGATGTAGGTCTCGAACTCGGACGCCGCCGTCCGAAGTGCCGTGATGCTGGCATAGTCCGTCTCGACAACTTCCAGATCGATGGCAAGGTCTTCGATCGCTGCCTGACCATCGTGAAGGTTGCCATTCCAAAGGAACCCTTTGATCTGGCGCAGCAGGCGGGCAATGGCTTCGGCCTCTGCGGGATTGTGATGCGCAAGCCCTTTGACGTATTGCTGCATGACGGTGATGCGCATGGTGATGTGGAACCAATCTAGGATATGCTCAGAGGCAGGTGCCATGTGTCGCGCCATGTTGATGACCGTGTCTCCACCGTCAGTCATGAATGTCACTGGCTGGTTTTCCTGCCAACCCTGATCCTTCAGAACTTCATGCAGTCGCCGCTTGGGCCTGTCATCATGACTTTGGACAAGCCCAAGGTAGCGGCTCGGGCGATCTGTGGGGATGGATTTGCCGACGGTGACCTCGAAATGCGACTGACCAGCGTCGCGAGATCGAACATAGCCACCGTCGATACCGACGGTGATTTGGCCCTCAGGGTTGGGAAGCTGGGCCCGCTGGTGGGGACTGGTTTCAATGAAACTGTAACGCTCATCAGAAAGTTCGGCCTCCATCCGCGTGGCCACACGCCCCAGATGTCTGCGGATGGTATCTGGATTTAGCCTCATATCAATCGGCAGGACATCTTTCAGCAGATTAGTCGTGACCCCGAAAGATACAAGCGAAGCCCATTTCGTCTCAAGCCAGAGCAACTCCGGGGCAATATGGTCGGGCAAAAGTTCGTTCAGGGGGCTGAAAGTTTTGGCTGGACCATTGTGGCACTGGCAGGAATAGAAGCGCGGACTTTCAACGGCGATGTCACCGAAGACCGTCCGGTATCGAATTTGCCGGCGCCCTTTGCCACGAAGCTTTCGATCACAGCACGTACAGCGGGCATGTTTGATACAAAACGCTTCGCATTGCGCGGCAACAACTTTCCGCTGGATGCCCAAAAGAACGGCTTTGCCTTCCTCTATGGACAAGCCGATGTCACCAGCAGCCTCAATGCCCTTGGAGAATGCGGCGATCCTATCCGTGTGAGCGGTGCCATCTGGCGCAGTTATTGTGACGCTGATTTCGATATCCATCTTCGGGGTCCTGCCTGCTTGATTACATTGGTTCTGAATCTCTCGCCCGCATGATTGTCTGCCGACTGGTGCCCATTTCGCGTGCAATGGAGGAAACTGTCGCACCATTGGCGATCTTTTCGCGGACCAACGCCTGCTGATCAGCCGAAAGGGTTGATGGGCGCCCCAGTGTTTTGCCTTGCGCTTTCGCACGCGCCAGCCCCGATTGCGTGCGTTCGATCAGAAGGTCTCGCTCGAACTGGGCAACTGCGTTGATCACACCCATCGTCAGCTTGCCCGCAGAACTGGTCAGATCCACGCCGCCCAAGGCGAGGCAATGCACACGGATGCCCAAGGTTTCCAGCTTGGCGACGGTGGTACTGACATCGATCGCATCGCGCCCCAGCCGGTCCAGCTTGGTCACGACAAGAACATCGCCACGCTCCATCTTGTCCAGAAGACGCGCAAATCCCTTCCGCTGTGCGATGGCCTGTGAGCCGGAAACCGTTTCGGTAATGATCCGGTGGGGCTCCGCCGCAAATCCTGCGACAGCGATCTCCCGGATCTGGTTTTCGGGGTCCTGTTCGACGGTCGATACTCTGGCGTAGGCGAATGTTCTGGTCACAGCATTGCAATTCTGTCCGGAAATGATGTCCAAAATCATACACCTGTTCGATACAGGTTCAAGATAATTTCTGGACAGATCATTACGCCCTGTCCAGAACCGAACCATTTCGGACGGCCCTTACCACATCTGCTGGCGCATCAGGTCGCGATGATCTCCGGATCGAAACCGCTTGTTCACAGCACCCCGTGAGAATTTCCCCGCCACAAACGGCTTGCGAGCAACCATCCGTTCCATCGCAGCTTCCACATCGTCAGACATGAAATCGGATACCGGCCGATTGGGGGCGTTCACTGCTACAACATCTTCGAGAAAACCAACCATGACGCCCATGTCATTCCAGGCATCATAACCGTCAGCCTCATCCCGCCGTTCAAGATATCCATATACGCCACCGCAATCTTCAGGCGGGCAGGCTCCGGAACCGCCTATGCAGGCCGAATAGGTTTTCTTTGGTGGCGGATTAATCGCTTCAACACGGATTTCGTGTTCCCAGTTATTCCCCATATCGTAAACGTAGGAAAATCGTTCGTTCTCGCGGAACCCAAACTGCTGCAAGGATACATCCGGGTTTCCAGCATGCAACTCCAACGAGCCGTATTGTACCGCGTGAACCTCGAAGAGGAACAGATGAATGCCCTCCCAGCCCATCGCAACCTGAAGAATGCCGTGCAGTTCACGCAGAGTCGTCGAATCCGATACCAAAACACGCCGCCAGATCATCGGGCTCAACCCAAGAAGGCGTACCTTTAGCTGATAGATTGGAGAAGCGGATGACATCCAAAATCCTTGCCAGCATCAATCCCAAAATTCAACTGCCCCACACTTTACGGTACTCTCCACCATCGGCATTGGCATCATCATCGCAACAAGCCAGATCAACGACCTGTTCGGCCTGTCGATCAAAGACGTTCCCGCAGAATTCATCGAAAAGATGCACACGCTGTGGAACGCGCGCGATAGCCTAAGCCCGTTTGCGCTGGGGATCGGGGCGGTCACAATGATATTGATCGTTGGTTTGCGCCGCCTTGCGCCCAAATTTCCGGGGCTGGTGGTCGCTGTCGGTCTGACCTCCGCCATTGTCGCCTTTGCCGCCCTGCCCGTCGATACCATCTTTTCGCGGTTTGGCGATCTGCCACGCACACTGCCGGTGCCCTCCCTTCCCGTTATCACCGTCGAGCGGATCATCGAGCTGCTCCCCTCCGCCGTCATCATCGCCTTCCTCGCCAGCGTTGAATCGCTTCTGTCTGCGATGGTTGCCGACCGGATGATCGGTGGCCAACACAGACCAAACGCCGAGGTTCTCGCACAGGGGTTCGCAAATGTCGGGTCCGCCCTGTTTGGCGGCCTGCCCGCAACAGGGGCGATTGCGCGCACCGCCACGAACGTTCGCGCGGGCGGCAAAACCCCCGTTGCAGGCGTCGTTCACGCGCTGACGATCTTGCTGGTGATGCTTCTGGCCGCGCCGCTAGCGGGGTATCTTGCCATGCCCGCGCTCGCCGGGCTGCTCATCCTGACCGCATGGAACATGAGCGAGCCGCACAAATGGCGCGGCTATATGCAAGCCCCCACATCCGACCGGGTTCTGCTGGGCGTCACACTGGTTTTGACGGTGTTTGCGGACCTGACCGTCGCGATCGGTGTCGGTGTCGCGCTTGGCCTTGCCTTGCGGTTACGCCGCAACAACGCAACCATGGAGAAAGACTGGACACCGCCCGATCGCTAGGCGACGGCGGTGAATTTGTCCTTCAGATACGACAGGTACGGCTGCGGATCATTTGCTTCGGCCCCCAGCGCCCCCAACATCTGCGCACGGCTGCGCGCACGCCCGTGCTGCCAGACGCTATCCGACAACGCCGCGCGCAACGGTGCGGTGTCCGCCCGCTCAAGCGCTGCGCGGATGTCGGGTTTGGTGGCATCGAAATGCGCCATCAGCTGTGCCGCCGTTGCATTGCCGATGGTGTAGGTCGGGAACGACCCGATATAGCCCGACGACCAATGCACATCCTGAAGACACCCCTGCGCATCATCGGTGATCTCCACACCCAGATCATCGCGCATCGCCTCGCGCCAGACCTGCGCAACATCGGCCACCGCCAACGATCCGTCCATCAACGCCATCTCGATCCGCACACGCAGCATGATGTGCAGATCATACGTCAACTCGTCCGCCTCCACGCGGATCGGTCCCGGCTCGACCCGGTTGATGGCCGCGACAAATTCCGCCTCGCTCACATCGGCAAGCTGCTGCGGGAAGGTATCGCGCAGGCGGGCAAAATGCGCCGCCCAAAACGCGGGGCTGCGCCCGACGTGGTTTTCCAACAGACGCGACTGGCTTTCGTGCATCCCGAAACTGGTGCCGCCAACCGCATAAAGCCCGATCATATCCGTCGCAAAAGCGCCGCGCGTATGGGCCGGATCAACACCTTGCTCATACAGCGCATGACCGACCTCGTGAATGCTGCCGAAAATCGACATCGGCAGGTAATTGCGCGGCCAGCGCGAGGTGATGCGCACATCGTTGCGGGTAAAGCTCACCTCGAACGGATGCACAGCGGTATCAAGCCGCCCGCGATCAAAATCATACCCCAACGCGCGCGCCGTATCGGCGGCAAAGCGGTGCTGCAATTCCGGCGGATAGTCGCGGTACAGAAAATCGGTGCGCGGAGCGGGTCGTCCGCGCGCAGCGTCGAGCACCGGCAGGATACCCGCGCGCAGCGTATCGAAAAACGCCCCAAGGCTGGCGGCGGTTTCACCCGGCTCGTAAATCTGCACCATCGGGTCATAAGGATGACCCTCGTATCCCAAAGCCTGCGCACTTTCGCGCGCCAATGAAACAACCTTTTCCAGATGCGGCTGGAACAGCGCAAAATCGGATGTTTCGCGTGCTTGCGCCCACGCCGCCCCCGCAACGGTGGCATGTTCGGCCTGTGCGCGCAGTAATTCGGCGGGCAGGCGTGTATGATGGTTGATCGCCTCTTGCACCGCCACGGCGGCCGGATCGTCCCCCGCCGCGTCAACAGCATCCTGCATCCCGCGATCAAGGATCATCTCGCGCGCGATTCCCATCAACGTCGCCACCTGGTGCCCGCGCGTTTGCGCCCCGCCAGACGGCATTTGCGTGCGCGCATCCCAATTCAGCGTATTCACCGCGCACAGCACATCGTTCAACCGGCCGACACGCGCGTTCAGATCATCGCTCATGCCGCCACCTCCGACTTGGCATCAACCCCGCCATCGTTGAGGTGACAGGCAACCGTGCGCGCCGTCCCCGCATCCGTCAGGCGCGGCACCTCCACCCGACAGCGCGGTCCGGCAAGCGGGCAACGCGGATGAAACGCACAGCCCGACGGCGGGTTGATCGGCGACGGGATTTCACCCTTGATCGCCTCGAACCGCCGCTTGCCCGTCCCGACAGTCGGGACCGAGGCAAAAAGAGCCGTCGTATAAGGGTGCTTGGGATCGGCGTATAATTCATCCGCCGGAGCAAGCTCGACCAACCGGCCCAGATACATGATCGCCACGCGGTCACACACATGACGCACCACCGACAAATCATGGCTGATAAACAGCGCCGTCAGACCCAGATCGCGACGCAGATCCATGAACAGGTTCAACACCTGCGCCTGAATCGACACATCCAATGAGGCAACAGCCTCATCCAGCACCAGAACCTCCGGCTCCATCGCCAGCGCACGGGCAATCGCGACACGCTGGCGCTGACCCCCCGAAAACTGATGCGGGAAACGATCCGCATACGCCCCCTCAAGGCCCACTTTCTCCAACAATTCGCGCATCCGCGCCTGCACATCACGGGCCGGAATAATCTTGTGATAGCGCGGGCCTTCGGCCAATGTCTCGCCCACCTTCATGCGCGGGTTAAGCGAGGCAAACGGATCCTGATGGATCATCTGCACCTGCGTCGTCAGCTTGTCGATATTGCCGCCATGGGTGCGCGCAACCGGCTTGTCGTGCAGGGTCACGCTGCCATCGCTGGGCGCATAAATGCCCGCCACAACACGGCCCAACGTGGATTTGCCACAGCCGGATTCGCCCACAATACCCAACACCTCGCCCTGCGACACCTCAAGCGACACGTCCGTCAGCGCATGAACCGTCACCGGCTTGCCCCCACCGGTTACCTTGCCGACCAGCCGCTCGGCCAGCCCCGGCATCCGGGTAAAGCGTTTGGAGACGTGTTCGATTTTCAAAATGGGATCGGTCATGTTCGCTCCAACGGGTGGTGGCACAGGACGGTTTGCCCATCGACGGTATCGGCGGGCGGTACGGTTTTGCAAATGTCGCTCGCGCGCGGGCAACGGGGGCGAAACGGACACCCCTGCGGCAGCCGTGACAGCTGCGGTGTCGATCCGGGAATTTGCGGCAGATGCTTGCCCGGCTCGTGTAGCGCGGGAATCGAATCCAGCAGCCCCTTGGTGTAGGGATGGCGCGGATGGTCGATCACCTGTTGCGCCGTGCCGCGCTCCACGATCTTGCCCGCGTACATCACGCAAATATCATCCGCGAGGCTTGAGACCACGGCAAGGTCATGCGTGATCCACACAATCGCCGCGCCCGTGGTATCCGCCAGATCGCGCACCTCCGCCAGAATCTGCCCCTGAATCGAAACATCAAGCGCCGTTGTCGCCTCGTCCGCGATAATCACCGACGGGCTGTGCAAAAGCGCCATCGCGATGGCAACCCGTTGCCGCATCCCGCCCGACAACTGGTGCGGATAGGCCTGCAACCGCTCTTCGGGCGACGGAATCCCCACCGCCTCAAGGGCTGCACGCGATTCCTCCAACGCTGCGGTTTTGGACATCTTGCGATGCACCCGCACCGCCATCGCCATCTGGTCGCCCACGCGCAACACGGGGTTCAGCGTCATCATCGGGTCTTGAAACACCATGGCAACCTTGTTGCCGCGCATCTTGCGCATGTGTTCGTCCGACAGCGCGCGCAAATCGTTTCCATCCACCAGAACCTTGCCCGCCGAAATCTCTCCCGGCGCGTCGATCAATCCCATGACAGAGAACCCTGTCACGCTTTTGCCCGACCCGCTTTCTCCGACAAGGCCAAGGATACGGCCCTTTTGCACGGAAAAGCTCACGTCATTTACCGCCGTTACCGGATCGCCACGGGTGGCAAAACGGGTGGTCAGGCCCTGAACATCAAGTGCGGCAGTCATCGGCTGTTCCTCGGGTCAATTACGGTGCGGATCTGGTCGCCCACAAGGTTGATCGCAACAACCGTGATCATCAGGAAAACCCCCGGATAGATCGACAACCAATAGCGCCCCGCATGAATGTATTTGAATCCGTTCGAGATCAACGATCCCAACGACGGTTCGGTCAGCGGCAGGCCCACCCCCAGAAACGACAGCGTCGCTTCCAGCGAAATCGCGCTGGCCACCTGTACCGTTGCAACCACAATCAACGGCGGCAGCACGTTGGGCAACAAATGCTTGAACATGATCCGCCATGTCGGCAGCGGGGTCGAGCGCGCCGCCTCGATGTAATCCTTGCGCCGCTCGACCGAGGCCGCGCCATGGGTGGTGCGCGCGAAATAGGCGTATTGCGCCACAACCAGCGCGAAAATGATCTGCGGAATCCCCTGCCCCAGCATCGCCACCATCACCAGCGCCAACAGGATCGCAGGCATCGACAGTTGCAAATCAACGATCCGCATCAACAGCGCCTCGATCCGGCCCCCGAAGTACGCCGCCGTCAGCCCGACAGTGATCCCCACCACCAGCGCCAACGCCCCGGCGGATAACCCGATCACAAAGCTGGTGCGCAGCCCGTACAGGATCGCCGACAGCATATCGCGCCCCGCGTTGTCGGTACCAAGCAGATGGACATACCCCCCCGACCCCTCGGTGCCGGGCGGCAAAAACGCATCCATCCAATCCAGTTTCGCCAGATCATAGGGATCTTGCGGCACCAGAAAAGGCGCGCCAAACGATCCCATCAACAAGGCAACAATCACGATCAGCGCGGCAATCGCCACCCACGACTGGCGGTAATCCGACCAGAAGTTGCGCAGGCGCATCGCGCGCGTTTCGGCTGGCGGTGCAGAGGGGACCGCGATCACGCCGCTCTCAGGCGTCAGGGTATCGGGCATCACGAGCCTCCTTTCAGACGGACACGCGGGTCCAGCCTTGCATAGATCAGATCAACAATCAGGTTGATCAGCACAAACAGGATCACCACCATCACGAGGTAGGACACCATCACAGGCCGATCCAGTTGCAAAATGCTATCAATAATCAGCTTGCCCACACCGGGCCAGTTGAACACCGTCTCCGTCACCACCGCAAACGCGAGGGTCGAGCCAAGCTCGAGCCCGAACACCGTGATCACCGGAATCGAAATGTTGCGCAGGATGTGGCTGAATACAATCTGGCGGTCCGGCAATCCCTGGGCGCGCGCAAAGCGCACATATTCCGCGCCCATCGCCTCGACCATGCCTGCGCGGGTCAGGCGGATCAGCAGACCCATCTTGAACAGCGACAGGTTGATCGCGGGCATAATCACATGGCTCCAGCCGTTCGATGTGGCCAGCGACGTCTTGAACCACAAGAACTCTGCCACCTCGCCGCGCCCGCCCGATGGCAACCACCCCAATTCAACCGCAAACGCCATGATCAACAGCATCCCGATCCAGAACGTAGGCACCGAAAATCCCAAAACCGACAGCGCCATAATCAGCTTGGCACCAATGCTGTTCGGACGATACCCGGCATAAAGCCCTGCCGGAATCCCCACCACCGCCGCAATCGTCACCGACACCAACACCAGCTCAAGCGTGGCAGGCAGGCGCGAGAACACCAGCGACGTAACCGAGATGTTATACACCATCGACCGGCCCAGATCGCCCTGAAACAGATTGCCGACAAAGGTGAAATATTGCCGCCACAGCGGTTGATCCAGCCCGTACTGGCGGATCAGGTTTTCGCGGATCTCGGCCGTGGCACCGGGATCAATCATCACATCAATCGGATTGCCGATGGCATAGACCCCGACAAAAACGATGACCGACATGGCAAAGACCACAACAACCGCCTGCGATAATCGCCCGACAAGATAACCAAACATTTCAACCTCGCGTTTCGCCCCTGTTTCGCAAAGGGCATGACTGGATCAGCTTGTCGTAGAAAAAGGAGCGGCGCGCAATTATCTAACTGCGCGCCGCCCGACCGCTTGAACCGGTTTATTCCGGCGTGATCGCATAGGCGCGGGTTTCCTGATCGACGCGCGGCGTCATATCAAGCGTATCCGCCTTGGCCGCCCAAACGGTCTGCAAAATCACTGTGGGGATCAATGCGCGGTCTTCCATCGCGATAAAAGACGCCTCTTCGTACAGCTTCTTGCGCGCTTCGGGGTCCAATGTCTGGCTGCCCTCAAAGAAAACCTTGTCGAATTCAGGGTTGGAATACCCCGAACGGTTAAAGTTGCCAAAGCCCTTTTCCGCGTCCTTGGTATGCGCCAAAGCGCCGTAGGTATAGGCGGCTTCGCCCGTCAACGTGCCCCATGCGGACATCGTCATGGTGTATTCCTCACGCGCAGCGGCGGGGAAATAGACAGTACCGTTCAAGGCCTGCGCGTTCACCTTCAGACCCAGACGCGACCACATCTGCGCCAGCGCCTCGCACACCACGGCGTCGCCGGGCACACGGTTGTTGGTGCAGGTGAAATCAATCTCGAACCCGTCGGGATACCCCGCCTCGGTCAACAGTGCCTTGGCCTGCTCGATGTCATACTCCCGCACAGGCAGTTCGTTGGAATAGCCAAAGAACCCTTCGGGCATCAGCTGGTTCGCCGGTTTGCCCAGCCCCTCAAGGACCACTTTCACCAGAATTTCGCGGTTGATCGCCAGATCAAGCGCCTTGCGCACCCGCAGATCCTGCAATGGATTGCCCTCGACCTCGACGCCGTTCACCTTGATCGGCTGCGGCTCTTCGTCCTTTACCGATGGCGCGATGTTCAGGATATAAATCGAATCCGACACAAATGTTTCAAGGCTGTTGTCGTTCTGCATCGACAGATAATCGGTCGCGGGAACATAGTTGATCAGATCGACCTGACCGGATTTCAACGCGGCCACACGCGCGGCGTCATCCGCAATCTCGCGGCGGGTGACATTCTCCCACGCAGGCGCGCCGCCCCAATACTCGTCATTCCGCTTCAGAACCAAATCACCTTTGGGCTGCCAGCTTACAAAGGTATACGGGCCCGTGCCGATGGCCTTTTCGCCCGAATTGAATTCCTCGTTGCGCGCTTCCATACCGGTTTCGGAGGGGACAACGAACAGGCGGGTGAAGTCGTTTGGCAGCGAAGGCGCCATGCCTTTTGTCGTCACGCGCAGCGTCAGCGGATCAACCACCTCAACGCTCTCGACGTATTTTGTATACAGCGTCATCGGCATCGGGCCGGTCACTTCCGGGATGCGCTCGATCGAGAATTTCACATCTTCGGCGTCAAAATCGCTGCCGTCATGAAATTTCACGCCTTCGCGCATTTTGAATTCCCACGTCGTATCGTCAATCGCTTCCCAGCTGACGGCAAGACCCGGCATCATCTGAAGCTTGTCATCCACATCAATAAGCGTGTCGAAAACATGGCGCAGCGCCTCGGCCTGACTGCCCAGAGTGGACCAATGCGGATCAATGGAATCGGGTCCGGCCCGCAGACCAAGCATCAAATCCTGCGCCATGACCGCCGGTGCGGCCACAAGAAGCGCAAGCGAGGCAACGCCAGACCTTAGTGTAGTTTTCAACATTTCACTCTCCATCCGTTATGGTGTTCTGTAACACTACGCATCAGGTAAATTTGAGGTCAAGAAAATATAACACATTTGCGGAATTAAATTTGCATAACGCCCATGTTTCGCGCAACAATGATGCACGAAGCCCGCCGCACCCACTCTTGCACCAGCAACCGTTACAGTTAATTGATACACCATGATGCGCACTGAAACAGATGGAATCGACTCGGCACTGGCGCGCATCGCGGCGGCAATTGAACCGCAATCGTCGGTGCCTGTGTCGGTGCAACTGCGCGGTGCGCTGGAATACGGCATCGCCACCGGTGACATTCCCGCGAACGCGCGCCTGCCCTCCGTGCGCCGCCTCGCCGCCCGTCTCAAGCTGTCTCCCGTCACCGTCAGCAGCGTTTACACCGCGCTTCAGGCGCGTGGCCATATCGAGGGGCGCATCGGCTCGGGCACGTTTGTCGCCGACCGCGCGCCGCTCCCCCCCAGCCAGACACAGCGCCTCGCCGATTTCGAGCGCCAGATCGCCGCCCTTGTGCAGGCGGGCCGCGAATTGGGCCTGTCACGTCAGGACATCGCCTTTCGCATTTCCATGGCACCGCCCGCCGCCGTCCTGCCGCTGCGCATCCTCGTGTTGGGCACATTTCTGGACGCAACCAAAGCCTACGCAAACGATCTGGAACCCTACCTCAGCGACATCGACACCATAAGCGCCGCAAGCGTCGCAGACCTCGGGCGCGGCGCGGAACCTGCGGCGGATCTGGTCATCTGCCCGCACACCCTGACCGCCGACGCACAGCGCCTGTTTTCCAACCTGCCGGTGTTGGGCATGACCCTGATCCCGAACGAGCAAACCCGCATCGCCCTCGCCGGTATCCCCCCCGAAGCAAACGTCGGGGTCGTCTCTTATTTCGATGATTTCCTGCCCACCCTCAAAAGCGGGATAGACCGTTTTGCCCCGCATTTGGGTCGCATTACGGCGGTGCCGCGCGATTTTGACGGGCTGCCCGATCTCCTCGCCCGCGTCGATGTGCTGATCTACTCCACAGGGGCCGAATATCTGCTCAAATCCCTGCGCGCGGATCAAACCGCAATAGAATACCGCCACACCCCGGACAGCCACGCCGTCCGCTCCAAAGTTCTGCCCGCAATCGAAGCTGTGCGGGCCAAAAACCAAACAAAGGACACGCAAAATGAGAATAAGTGACAGCAACTGGTTCGAAGTCGAAGAATACCTTAAAAACGACGACCGCTGTGTTTTGCCCCTGGGCAGCACCGAACAGCACGCACACCTCAGCCTCTCGGTCGATTCGATCCTGTCGGACAAGATGGCCGCCGACGCCGCCGAGCCGTTGGGCGTTCCGGTGTTTCCCGCCGTTCCCTACGGCCTGACCCCCTATTTCATGGGCTTCCCCGGCACGGTCTCCTTGCGCCTGCAAACCTACGCCGCCCTTGTGCGCGACATTCTCGACAGTCTCTATGATACCGGTTTCCGCCGGATTCTCATCGTCAACGGCCACGGCGGCAACAGCCCCGTACAGCCGGTGTGCGCCGAATGGATGCAAGACCGGATGGGCGCGCGCTGCCGCTTCCACGACTGGTGGCGCGCCCCGAAAACATGGGCCGCCGTGCAAGACGTCGATCCCATCGCCTCGCACGCGTCATGGATGGAAAATTTCCCGTGGACCCGCCTTGACGGTCGCCCCGTACCGCCCGAACAAAAACCCTACGTCGATTTCGACCGCCTGCGCGACCGCAACGCCGCCGGTGTGCGCGACCTGATCGGCGATGGCAACTACGGCGGCCACTACCAAAAACCCGACGCCGACATGCACCGCATCTGGGGCATCGCCGTCGAAGAAACCCGCGCGCAGCTGGCAGGCGACTGGACATGAGCGATGATGCAATCCTGATCTGGGGTGCGGGCGCAATCGGCGGCATCCTTGGCGCATATTTCGCCCGCGCGGGGCATCCCGTGCACATGGTCGACATTGTCGAGGACCACGTCGCCGCCATGCAAACCACCGGCCTGCACATCGAAGGGCCGGTCGAAGAGTTCACCCAAATCCTGCCCGCCGACACCCCCGCCACCCTCACCGGCAAATTCCGCCGCGTGATCCTCGCTGTCAAGGCGCACCACACCGACGCGGCGCTCGACATGCTGCTGCCGCATCTGGCCGACGACGGCTATGTCGTCTCCGCACAGAACGGCCTGAACGAACGCACCATTGCCGCGCGGATCGGCGCGGACCGCACGTTGGGCTGTTTCGTCAATTTCGGTGCCGACTGGCTTGAACCGGGGCGCATCCTGTATGGCAACCGCGCCGCCGTGGCCTTGGGTGAACTTGACGGCTCCGACACCCCCCGTTTGCGCGAAATGCATGCCCTATTCAGCATCGTAGAGCCTGATGCTGTCAAAACCGATAACATCTGGGGCTATCTCTGGGGCAAATGCGGTTATGGCGCGCTGCTGTTCGCCACCGCCCTTACCCCCGCCTCCATGTCCGACGCGATGGAGCCTGCCAAAACCCGCCCCGTCTTTGCCAAACTCGGGACCGAAGCGATGCAGCTGGCGCAAGCCGAAGGCATCCGCCCGCTGGGGTTCAACGGCTTTGATCCCGACGCCTTTCGCACCAACGACGCCGCAGGCATAAACATCGCCATCGACACGATGGTTGCCCACAATCGCAAAACCGCAAAAACCCATTCCGGTATCTACCGCGACCTTGCCGTGCGCAAACGCAAAACCGAAGTCGATGCGCAAATCGGGGTGCTGGTCGACATCGGGCGCAGCCACGGCGTCGCCACACCCGCGCTGGCGCTGTTGTGCGACCTGATCCACGACATCGAAGACGGCAAACGCGCACAATCCACCGACCTCCTTGATCTGATGGTGCCGGTATGCAGTTGAATCTTGACGGAAAAATCTTTGCTGTAACGGGTGCCGCCCAAGGCATCGGCGCGGCCATCGTGCGCGGCCTTACGGACGCCGGTGCCACCGTCGCGGCAATCGACATTGACGCAGGCGGCATGGCGCATCTCGCCCCCCTGCCCCGCGTCACCACCCACGCGGGCGATCTGGGCACCCAAACCACCGCCCATGCCCTGTGCGCCGAGGTCATCGCACAGCACGGCACCATCGACGGCCTTGTCACTGCCGCTGGTGGCGTGCGCGGCCAGACCGGCCGCCCGCTTGAGGACATCACCCCCGACGACTGGCACACGATCTTTGCCGCCAACGTCGATGCCGCGATGTGGTGCGCACAGGCCTTTGCTCCGGCGATGAAAAAACGCGGACAGGGCCGCATCGTCACCATCTCTTCGGGCGCGGGTCTCAAGGCAAGCCTGACCGGCATCCAAGCCTACGCCGCCGCCAAACACGCGCTGATCGGCCTCACCAAACAACTCGCGCTTGAGCTGGGGCCCGCAGGCATCACCGTCAATTCCGTCGCCCCCGGTTTCATCCTCTCCAACCCCGCCACCGAAAGGCAATGGGACGCGTTCGGCACCGAGCGGCAGAAACAAATCATCGGCAACATCCACATGCGCCGCCTTGGCCGCGCACAGGACATTGCCGATGCCGTTACCTTCCTGTGTTCCGACAAGGCGAACTGGATCACCGGACAAACCCTGCAAGTCGATGGAGGACACGCATGAACGATCCACACACATGGGACGAAGCAATCTGGCGCGGCAAGGTCGAAGCCGTGCGCGCAGGCCGCAATCTGCTCCCTGCAAAATGGCCGAACGGCGCGCGCTGCGCCGTGGCCCTGTCCTTCGACAGCGACCATGAAACCAACGAATTGCGCGATGGCGGCAACTCCACCGCCCGACTCAGCTGGGGCGAATACGGCACCCGCCGCGGTGTGCCGCGCATCCGCCGCGTGCTGGACCGTTTCGGCGCAAAGGCCAGCTTTTTCGTGCCTGCCGTCTCCGCCCTGCTGCACCCCGAAGAACAACGCAGCCTTGCAGATGACGGCCATGAAATCGGCCTGCACGGCTGGATTCACGAACTGAACACAGGGCTGGACGAAGCGACCGAACGCGACCTGATGCTGCGCGCCGCCGATACGCTGGAAAAGATCGCAGGCACCCGCCCCGTCGGCATGCGCACCCCGTCCTGGGATTACAGCCCCAACACCCTCAGCCTCGCGCGCGAAATGGGTCTGATCTATGACAGCTCGCTGTTCTCCGACGATGACCCCTACGAGATTTTGCAAAACGGCGAGCCGACAGGCATGGTCGAACTGCCCGTCGAATGGATTCGCGACGATGCGGTTTACTTCATGATGAACCGTTTCGGCGCGCAACGCCCCTATACCGCGCCCGCCGATGTGCTCGATATCTTCACCCGCGAATTCGAAGGGGCGTATGCCGAAAACGGGCTGTTCCTGCTCACCATGCACCCGCATGTCACCGGCTACCGCAGCCGGATTTTCATCCTCGAAGAACTGCTGGAGCGGATCACCGACAAAGGCGATTGCTGGATCGCGACCCACGCCGAAATCGCGCAATACTGCGCAGAGCAGGCAGGAATGACCCCGAAAGGCCCGAAATGAAACGATTTTCCCTTGCCGTACATGGCGGCGCCGGCACAATCCTCAAGGCCAATCTGACACCCGAGCTTGAAACCGGATACCACGCCGGCCTACGCGCCGCCCTTGATGCGGGGCACGCCATCCTTGCCGCAGGTGGCAGCGCGCTTGATGCGGTCACCGCCGCTGTTTGTGCGCTTGAGGACGAGCCGCTGTTTAACGCGGGGCGCGGGGCGGTTTTCACCTCCGATGGCAAACAGGAAATGGACGCCGCCGTGATGGACGGTGCCACCCGCGCCGCTGGCGCTGTCGGTGGCATCTTTGGCCCGCGCAACCCGATCCGCGCCGCCCGCGCGGTGATGGAGCACACCGATCACGTCATGCTGATCGGCCCCAACGCGCTTAACGTGGCGCACG
Source organism: Sulfitobacter undariae (assembly GCF_014196805.1). Lineage (GTDB taxonomy): Bacteria > Pseudomonadota > Alphaproteobacteria > Rhodobacterales > Rhodobacteraceae > Sulfitobacter > Sulfitobacter undariae. The sequence continues at coordinate 37,679 of NZ_JACIEI010000019.1, forward strand.
CGGCGGATTTGCCCTTTGCAGAGCCTGATTATTTCTTCACCCAAGCCCGCTGGGACGCGCTGCAATCCACCCTCGAAATGCGTTCCGAAGGCTGCGAAGACGATGACCCCGCGCGGCGTCACGGCACCGTGGGCGCGGTGGCCTGCGACACGCACGGCACCGTTGCCGCCGCCACCTCTACCGGCGGCATGACCGCCAAATTGCCGGGGCGTGTGGGTGATACCCCGCTCATCGGCAGCGGCACATTTGCCGATAACGCCACCTGCGCCGTTTCCGGCACCGGCCACGGCGAGGTGTTCATCCGCTACACCGCCGCGTCCGAAATCGCCGCGCGGATGCGCCATGCGGGCCAATCGCTTGAGGACGCCGCCGCGCATGTGGTGATGCACGATCTGGCCGAAAACGACGGTTCCGGCGGGGTGATCGCGGTGGACGCCAAGGGCAACATCACAATGCCGTTCAACTGCGATGGCATGTACCGCGGCAGGGTCACCCAGGACGGCGCGTTCGAAACCTTCATCTACCGCTAAAGGAAACCGCGATGACGCAAAACCGCACCCCCCTGCGCGCGCACGGCGTAAGCATCGGCGAATACCCCGCCGGAGCGCTGAACGCGATCACCGATGTGGCGGGGGTGCGGGTGGGGCATTGCACCCTGATCGAAGGGGACAAAACCCGCACCGGCGCCACCGCCATCATTCCGCACGATGGCAACATTTTCGCCCGTAAAACCCCCGCCGGTCTGGCGGTGCTGAACGGTTTTGGCAAATTCGCCGGTGCCACCCAAATTCAGGAACTCGGCCAGATCGAAACCCCGATCCTGCTGACCAACACGCTTGCCACCGGTCGCGCAATCGACGCGCTCATCGCCTATACACTGGCGCAGCCGGGCAACGAAAAAACCGTTTCGATCAACGCCGTTGTGGGGGAAACCAACGACAGCCGCCTTAACGACATCCGCGCCCCCCGCCCCACCGTCGCCGAAATGACCTGCGCGCTTGACGGTGCGCGCACTGGCCCCGTCGCTCAGGGCGCTGTGGGTGCGGGGACCGGCACCGTTGCCTTCGGGTTCAAAGGGGGCATCGGCACCGCCTCGCGCAGTGTGGGCGATCACACCCTTGGCGTGCTGGTACAATCCAACTTTGGCGGCACTTTGCGGATCGACGGGCGCACCCTGAACACCCCCGCGAACGCCGATGTCGACGGCTCCATCGTGATCATCGCCGCCACGGACGCCCCTGTCTCGCCGCGCAATCTTGAGCGTCTTGCGATGCGGTGTTTTGGCGGGCTTGCCCGCACCGGCGCGGCCCTTAGCAACGGATCGGGCGATTATGCGCTGGCGTTTACCACCAGCCAAAACGCCACGGAAATGTCACACGACGCCATGTCGCCCCTGTTCAACGCCGCGATCGAGGCAACCGAAGAGGCGATCATAAACTCCCTGCTGATGGCCGTGGATATGCACGGCTATGATGCCTCAACCGACCGCCCCAATCACATCGCCGCCCTCACCCTTCCCCCGAATCAACCACCGCCTGCTGGGAGTGGACAAAACATGGGGGTCATGCGGCGCGTTTTCTGTTTGCGACGGTCAGCCGACCATCGAGAACTGCGGCCCTTGTGACGGCTACTCGGTGAGCCCCTTTGGGCGACCACCGCATCCTTCTGCGCTTTCCCATGCGGGCATTGGCAATGTCATCGACTGATCCTTCGGCACGAGATGACGAGATGGGCAGCCCGTTACGGTACCGTCGGCCATAGTCGACAAGGGATTCCATGTTGTTCGCGAGATAGGTGTACAGTGTCCCGCATCGGGCCTGCACACGAGCGGCAGCGGTGCGGACAGCCAAAGGTTCTTCCGCAAGGCGGGTGCAATCGTGCATGAGCCCTTTCAGATAAGTTTCCGCGACCCGTGCTCTGCCATGCCACAGCCACCAGCGAAGGCTTTTCGCGGGGCGCTGGAACAGCACCGGAATTCCAGTGAATCCCGGTATCTGGACCAGACCCTGAACGGCGGCCTCGACATGTCGAATACGCATCGAGATGTGCCACCAGTCGAGGATATGCTTCACCTGGCCGTCGCCACCCATGGCATTCCGTATGAGGTTCGGGAGAGCAAGCTCGCCATCAGAGATTACCGTCAACAGACGGCCCGGCTTCCATCCAAAGTCTGACAGCTCTTCTCGCATCCGGCTGCCTGGCGATGCCGTCGCATTGGCGACCAAGCCAAATCGTCGGCACATAGTGCGACTTTCAATCTTACCGACCACAAGATCCAGGTGTCGCTGCTGATACTCCGGTCGACAGCGGATATGCGCACCGTCCAGAAAAACCGTCAAACCCCCTTTGGGAAGTGCTTCAGCGGGATCGCCTGATGCCCTTCGACTTTTCTCGAGCCCCGCGGCTACTCTTCCCAACCGGTCACGCACCGTGGTGTGATGGGGCGGATGGCAGGGGAGGAAGCTTTTCATCAGCCGCGCGGCTTCGCGAAAGGAATGCCGGGACCCGAGTTCCGCATGGAGCCGCTGCAGCTCCGGGGTAGCCCGGTCAGGAAAGAAATAGGCCAGCGGAGAAATAGGTCCGCCGGGCATCGCCGCTGACCTGGCATCACACGAACAGCGGCGCAAGCGCGCGGCTTTGACCCGAACCCGCCCAAAGAGCGTGTCGAGATCGCGCGTGCGATAGTCATGAATGGCACGAACCGAGGCGCAATCCGGGCATACGCGGCTTTCTCGGATGATTTCCTCAACCTGATCGCAAAGAATTGCCCGCTGAATCTGTTCGACAACCCTCTTCCCATCCTCGAGGCGCAACCCGATCCCGTCTGGACAGGTCACCCGGTAGGGTCGTGAAATGCCGTCAAGCTGATGAGTGCGCTTCTCCCCGTTGTCGAAGGTAGTTTCGATTGTAATCCGTACGTCCATGGCAGCCCCACACGCAAAGAACTCACCTTAGCACGGGCCGCAACGACGAAGATGACCCCCATGTTTTGTCCACTCCCCTCCCCTTCGCTCGACCACCTCGCGCGGGCGTTCCAGCAACGCCATCTGCTTGCCCACCGGCAGGGGCTTGTCGATGAGGAGTATATTGCCAAGAGCGGTGACACCCGCTATCGGCCCGGCCAGCGGCTTGTACTTCGCGCCGAACGCGTCACCGAGGCCGTCGAGCTTGTCGAGAGGCTCGTTGCGGGGCTTCGGGATGATGCAAGCAGTGCCCGTTCAGGGCAGAGGTCTTCACCATAAATGCTGGCAGGGGCGCGGCGCCACAATATGTGAAGGCTACCGGCTTCCAGTCTGCCCTTGCCGCTCCGAGAACCGTGCGCGTGCGTTCACGGATGATCAATCCGTTGCCTCTGTGATCCCTTTCCGCAAAAGCCAGGCCTTCAAAGGAGCCGCAGTACTGTGGCTCGGTGGGTTGGACGGAGGGCTCAAAGAAAAGAAATTGGGCCGGTCGGATTGGGTCCGGTTCCAACGCATGAGTTATAGAATTTCATTCTATAACTCATGATACGCAGAATTTTGCGTGGCTTGATGTGCGATCAGCACTCCGCACTGCCCTTGATCGCCTGGCCCGCAGTCAGATCACGCCTGTCAGGCGGCCTCGACCATCGGTTCGTAGCGCACGTCGGGCATGGCATCATTGAGCCAGGCAGGCTGCAGGTCGCCATTGTTCCATTGGTACAAGTAGCCCACCAGCGTGTCGGTCTTCTTGCAGAGGATGCGCTTGGACGGGCGGGCGATCGACCAAAGGAGCGCACCAATCAAAACCAGACCGGACAGCAGGCCTACGACCACTAGTATGCCTTGGGCAATCGTCATGAGCGGTGTCCGAACACCTGCGCCTCCTGATGCGCATTGTCGGTCGCTTCGAATTCAAGCGTGGAATGCTCGATTGAGAAACGTTCATGCAGCACCGATTTGACGTTTTCTTTAATTTTGTCGGCCTCACCCATCCGGTCGCGTTCGACAACAATATGGCAGTCCAATGCCGCAGTGTTCTCCTGCATTTGCCACAGGTGGACATGATGCACGTTCACAACGCCATCGACACTCTGGATCGCTCTGACCACGTCATTTCCATCAATATCTGGTGGGCTCCCAAGCATCAGGGTTCGAATTGGGCCCCCTATTTCGGTGAAGGACAGATACAGGATGTAGAGCGCGATGCCGATGGTGATGGCCGGATCCACCCAACGCATATCATAAAGTATAATGAGCGTCCCGCCGACTATGACGGCCACTGAAGCCAACGCGTCCGAAAGGTTGTGGAGAAACAGCGCGCGGATGTTCACGCTCCCCTTCTGCATCGAATAGGTCAGCATTGCGGTCAGCGTGTCGACCACAAGCGCAATTCCACCGAGAATGACGACGGTCCACCCCATGACTTCGGGTGGATCAATCATGCGCATGCCACCTTCGTAGATCAGGTAGAAGCCGATCACGATCAGGGTGGTGTAGTTGATCAGGGCAGCGACGATTTCGACCCGGCCATAGCCGAAAGTCATGCGCTCATCGGCCGGGCGGCGCGCGATCTTGCGCGCGGCGAAGGCAATGACAAGCGAGGCCATATCGGAAAAGTTGTGCAGCGCATCGGCGATAAGTGCTAGACTGCCCGACAATATGCCCCCGACGATTTGCGCAGCAGTAAGTAGCCCATTCGCCCAGATCGCGATCGCAACCCGTCGATCCCCAGAATTCGGATCGATATTCGCGTGCCCGTGATCATGCGGCATTGGCAGGCTCCTCATGCGCGTGTGTCGCGCGTCGGTCAGTCTTCAGGCGGCCGCTGCGGAAACCACGTACGCGCGCATTCATCCAGTGGCGTATTATATGACGGTAAAGGGCACCACGCAGCCTTCCAAAGGATTGCTCATGGGACAAATAGAAGGCGTCGGGCGTATCGTACACGCCGAAATCTTGCACGATGCCGGTTTTCTGAATGTAGGTATCTTCTCCGTTCCAGGCGACGGGAGGCGCGCCAAGGCAATCCGTGCCCGCGCCATAACCGCAGAGACTGTCCGTGTCCGAGAACGATCTTTGCAGGACTTCGAAGAAAGCGTCATCCAGGATGAAGCCTTCAAGGTTGATCCAGGCCCCTTGAAATTCGATCTCTACCCACGAATGGAGAATTTCCTCTGGAGCAAGCGGATACACCAACTCTGGGACAACACCGCGCTGCAAGCCTTTGTGGATCGTAAACCCATGCAACCGGCAACGAACGCCAACACCACGCAGCAGCGCCATTAAGAGCGTGCCTTTCGTATTGCACTGCCCGTAGCCGTCGGAAAGTACCTCGGATGCGGGGATGTCGTCAGCTCGATTGTATCCGAACGAGATTTCATTTCGAACGAAATCATAGGCAGCTCCGATCCGATCGTATTCGGATAAGTCGCGCCAGCTGCGGCTCTCTATTAGATGCGCAAGAGGCGCGGCATCAAAATCCAGTAGTTTGGTGGGTGCAAGTAGGGGGTTGGTTATCTGCAACGGAGTCGCTCCTCGAATCGTCTTGGAACAGACTAGTCTCTATAGTTACTGTAGCTTCAACCCCTTCTTTTAGAAACGATCTCTCGCAACTACTTGTCCGTGTGAACTGCTTTGTGGTGTTCACCGTGTGCGTCGCGTAGGATATTGACACCGCCCCAGGCCGCGATCCCGGCGATAATCACACCGACGACTAGGTCGGGCCAGTTCGTTCCCAGCCAGGCAACGAGGCCACCTGCGACCACGATTCCGAGGTTTGCCGCAAAGTCGTTCCAGCTGAAAGTATTGGCCGCGCGGATGTTGACGTCCGGATCTTTGAGCCGAGCGAGCAACCAGACACAAACTGAGTTGATGGCCGCCGCGCTCAGCGCCATGACGATCATAACGGTGCCAAGGGGATCCGACCCACCGACATAGCGGCGCCAAGCATCATAAAGGATCCCGATGGCGAACACGATCAGCAAGCAGCCCGAGACATTCGCCGCACCACGTTTCCATTTCGCAGACCGCGACAATGCAAACAGACTGATTGCGTAGACCAAGCTGTCTGAAAGGTTGTCGAGCCCGTTTGCGATCAGGGCACTGGAATCCCCGAAGGCCCCGGTCGCAAAAAAGGCCATGGCAAGACCCACGTTTAGACCGAGAACAATCCAAAGGGTGCGTCTTTCGCTTGCTCCTTTTCCTGCAGTCATACTTCCCATTCCGCTTGGTCGACTATGATCCTTCAACCTCTCGGGCAGATCAGAGTTCCGGATTGATTAATAATGGTCAGTTCCATGTACGACCGCCGGGAGCTGTCAGTCAGGCGTCTCAACCAAAGTAGAGTATAGCCCTTTTTATGGGGCGATGAGATCGCGATTTGAGACGGTTTCAAGTTCAAACCATAAAGTTCAATTGGTTCGTGGCGCGGCCAGTATTATAGCTGCGCCGAGCAAGCAAACGGCTGTGCCAAGCGTATCCCACCTGTCCGGTCTGTGACCCTCTGCAAGCCACATCCACAGTACCGAAGCCGCAATGTAGACTCCGCCATAGGCGGCAAAGGCGCGGCCCGCAGCAACCGTTTCGACTTGCGCCAGAAGCCACCCGAATACCACCAAGGCTACAATACCGGGTACGAGCCAAGCCGCGGATGCGCCGAGGCGCCACCAGCTCCAGATCGCGAAACACCCGGCGATCTCGGCCAAGGCCGCAAGCGGATAGGCAAGCGCGGCAGGCATCTCAGGCACCGATCTCGTCGTGTTCGGTCAAACATTCGGAATGATCCCGCAACACCTCAAGCACCTTGCAATCGGCGGTACGTCCACCGCTGCATTCGTGAACCATGCGTTTCAGTTCGGTGCGCAGCGCCTTCAGACGGGCCATGCGCTGCTCCACCTGCTTTAGCTGGCGACGCGCAATCGCGTCGGCTTCTTCGCAGGGCCGATTGGGCTGGTCGCTGAGGTCGAGCAGCTCGCGGATCGCATCAAGCGAGAAGCCGAGTTGTCGCGAATGGCGGATAAAGGACAGTCGGTCGAGCTGTGCATTGTCATAGCGCCTCTGTCCGCCTTCAGTCCGGCCGGGTTCGGGCATGAGCCCGATCTGCTCGTAGTACCGAATGGTCTGCACCTTTGTGCCGGTCTTCTTTGACAGAGTGCCGATCGTGAGCATCTTCGCCTCCATGAAAAGTTACAGTCTTTGTAGGTTTTGCCGCCCCAATAGACAAGTGCCGGATTCACAGACGCGTGAGTTTAAGCCACAACGTGATTTCGCGCTTGAACCTCTAGTAGCTAGAGGATGTAAACGCGGCAATAATCAAGAATCAAAATCAGGCGCACAGGATTGTCCCTCACATCGGCACAGAAATTTCTTTGGGTTTTGGCAGGCGTCGCGTCGCTTGCCTTCGTATGGTTTTTGCTCTGGTCGGACTATCGCGCTGACCGCGCCCGAACCGACACCGATCCAGCGTTTGTCGCTGCATTCGAATTGACGGACCACCAAGGTGTGGTTCGAACGGAAGAAGACTTTTCGGGGCGTTGGATGTTGGTATTTTTCGGCTTCAGCAACTGCCCCGATGTCTGCCCGACGACACTGCCCGACGACACTGTCTGAGGTCGCGGCGGTGATGGACGGTCTGGGCGACAATGCCGCGAGGGTCCAGCCGATTTTCATAACCATCGACCCCGAACGGGACACGCCCATGGCACTCGCCGAATTCGTTCCGCTGTTCGATGCGAACATCATCGGGCTGACAGGTACGCCCGAACAGATCGCCGCTACATCCGAAACGTTTCCGATCTTCTTTGAACGCATCGAAGAGGCCACAGCGCCGGATGGCTACACAATGGGCCACACGTCGCATCTGTTTCTGTTCGACCCCGAGGCAGGCTTTGCAGACTCATGGCCCTATGGCACGTCCGCTGAAGAGATTCTCGCCGATCTGGAAGAGAGGATCTGACCGACATGAACCGCGTACCCGCAGAAACCGCCCTCGGGCTGGCATGGATCGTTGCCCTCGTCGCCTCGCTTGCTGTACTTTTCATCGGCGAAGTGATGGGGCAGACACCCTGCGTGTTGTGCTGGTTCCAGCGCGCCTTCATGTTCCCGCTCGCGATCATTCTCGGCCTCGGCCTTTGGTGGCGAGACGGCAGCGTCGGGCGCTATGGCATCGCTCTGGCGCTTGGTGGTGGCGTGGTCGCCCTGTGGCACATGGGCCTCTACGCGGGCCTGATCCCCGAACGTATCCAGCCCTGCACGGCCACCGGCCCCTCGTGCACCGATGATAACCAATTGGTCTTCGGCATCCCGATCCCGCTGATGGCGCTGGCCGCCTTCGCGCTGATCGGGTTCCTGTCGGCCCTTTCATTGAAGGAAACACAAACATGAATCGACGCGGCTTAATCCTGTCCGTTCTCGCCCTCGGCGTTGCCGGTTTCGGCGGAGCCACTTGGTACGCGACTCGCCCCGGCCCCGCGGCCGAAGCAAAAACCGTTGCGCCGGAACTCGCGGACGCGATGATCCGCTCTTACTCGCCCATCCTCGGACCTGCCGACGCGCCCGTCACGATTGTCGAATTCTTTGACCCGGCCTGCGAGGCTTGCCGCGCCTTCCATCCGATCGTGAAGGACATCATGGCACAGCATGGAGATGCCGTCCGCGTCGTTATCCGCTACACCGCGTTTCATGGCGAGGCATCCGAGGAAGCGATCCGCGTGCTCGAGGCAGCACGCATGCAAGGCGTTTACGAGCCGGTGCTCGAAGCCGTTCTGCGGGATCAGCCGAGATGGGCGTCGCACGGCGCGCCTGAGCTCGGTCTGATCCTCCAGATCGCCGCCACTGCCGGACTCGATGCAGAGGCCGCGCGCACGCAAATGCTGGCACCAGATGTCGTTGCGATCCTGAATCAGGATCGTGCGGACGTCGAAACCGTGGGAGTGCGCCAGACTCCTACTTTCTTTGTAAACGGCAAGTCGCTCGATCCATTCGGGGAGGCAGAACTGCGGCGATTAGTGGCCGCGGAAGTTGCCGCCGTGCAAAGCTGAATGGAAAAGGCAGGACCAAAACGATGAAAAAGATTATTATGACGGGCACACTGGCCGCGCTCTTGACCTTTGGAGGGCTCTCAGTGCCCGCACTGGCCGGACCCGTGGATGCCGTCGTCGAAAGCGCGTGGTCTCGCGCCTCCATAGGGATGAACCGCCCCGGGGCCGCCTACATGACGATCCGCAACACTGGCGACGAGCCGGTGACGCTGATTGGTCTTTCAACACCCCTCGCGATGATGCCCGAGATCCACGAGACGAAGACCAATGCCGAAGGTGTGAGTTCCATGAGCGCGGCAGGTGAGATCGCGATCGCCCCGGGCGAGAGCGTCGCGCTTGAGCCGGGCGGCCTCCACGCGATGTTGATGCGGCTACAACAACCCATGACGGAAGGGGAAACCTTTCCGCTGACCCTACTTTTTGTCGACGGGGGCGAGGTGACGGTCGAGGTGCCGATCCTTGGCATCGCCGCACGCGGACCGGAAGACTAATGCGACGAAGGACGATCGCAGGATACGGCGCGGCCGGTGCCGGTGCAATTGCCTTGACGCTCTTCGTCGGTTGGTGGCGGGTCGACGGACCCGGTGCGCCCGAACCTATCGGGCAGCGGCCTATGGCTCTGACCGAGATGGATTTCCGCCTGACTGACCATGAAGGCAACGAGGTCGGGCCGGAAACCCTGATCGGGCGACCGACGATGGCGTTCTTCGGTTTCACTTACTGCCCCGATGTCTGCCCGACCACGCTCTCGGACATTTCAGGTTGGCTCGACGATTTAGGAGACGAAGCCAAACAGCTGAACGTGGTTTTCATCACGGTCGATCCCGAGCGCGATACCGTCGAGGCGATGGCAGAATATGTCAGTTATTTCCACCCAGCGATCCGCGGCTGGACGGGACCGGAGGGGCAGATTGCGCGCATCGCGGACGGCTTCCGCGCTGCCTACGAGCGGGTGCCCACGGAAGGCGGCGACTACACGATGAACCACACGGCCAGCGTCTTCCTGTTCGGTGCTGCTGGACGGTTCGTCACCATGATTGACTATCATGAACCGAGGGAATTCGCGGTACCGAAGATCCGCCGCGCGTTGGAAGAAGAAACGGAGGGGGCGACATGAGGCTCAGAACTTTTGCGGCAGGTGTCGCGCTTGCGGGGACCGTTTCGGGGGCGGCTATCGCCTTCTTCGATGTTCTGTCGAAAGAATCCGTGCCGCCAGAACTTGCCCAGGCAGGTAGCTGGATGCCCCAGCGTCCTGAAGCTCCCCGGAGCCTGGACATTCCGTTGTCGCTGCCAGCTACGGCGTGGGCGGAAGATACACCCCGCCTCGGCCCCTTCCCCCTGCTGCAGGCCGCTGTTGTTGACAGGCCGATGCAGGCGATCGAACCGCCCCTGTTGACTTGGTCTCGCGACATATCTTCTGGTGAAACGCTCGACTCCTTGCTTTCCGAAGCCGGTCTTGCGGGAGCCGACCGGGCGGAAGTCGCCCTTGCGCTTGGCGCGGAATACGATCTGCGACGGTTGCGGCCGGGGAATTCGGTCACTGTTGTTTCGACTATGGATGGCAGCCCCCGCACCGTCTCGCTCGCCGTCGAGGACGGGGTGCGGATCGAGGTGCTTTTTGGCGAGCAGGTGTCCACGCAGGTCGTGGCGCCGGATCCGGAGGTCGTAACCCTTGCTGGGGAGGCCGTGATCGACACCTCGATCTTCGCGGCACTCGACAATGCCGGCATCCCCGCCCGATTTGCCGTGGACCTTGCGCAAATGCTGGGTGGAACCGTGGATTTCCGCCGTGAGATGGCTGGAGGCGAGACACTAAGGCTTCTCTGGCGCGAGACGCGCGTCGGCGATGACAAGATCGGACAGCCGGACCTCGCCTTCGCCGCACTGGAAATCGGCGATTCGCTTTACGAGATCGTTTGGCCGGACGACGGCAGCGGTCAGGCGACGATCTACGTCGATGGCGAGGTGCTTCGCGTCTTTGCACAGCCGGTCGAGGGCGCGCGCCTCAGCTCGGTGTTCGGGCGCCGCACACATCCGGTCTACGGAAACGTCCGGATGCACACCGGCGTCGATTTTGCCGCGGCAAGCGGGACGCCGGTACGGACGACGGCACCGGGCCGGGTCAGCTTCATCGGCTGGCGAGGCGGCTATGGACGCGTGGTCGAAATCTCCCACGGCTCCGAGACCATGACGCGCTACGCGCATCTCAGCGCCGTGCCGGAGGGCCTATCACAGGGCCAACGCGTGGCGGCGGGAGATGTGATCGGCCGCGTTGGCGCAACCGGCACAGCGACAGGTCCCAACCTGCACTACGAAGTCCTCGTAGATGGGCGTCCGACTGACCCTCTCTCTGACGACCGGCTCGCAGAAGCCGCAGAGAAAGAGGTGGATGATACCGCCGCGCTGTTGCGTCTGACCGAGGCGCGCGCGCTTCTGACTGAAAACCTTGACAGCGAAATTGCCCAGACGACAACCGAAAGGCTCTGACCCATGAAACGCATGACCCAAGCTCTGACCATCGCGCTCGCCCTGTTCCCGGCGGCCCAGGCCCTCGCAGAGGCAACAGCGATAGACGTCCGCAAGACCAACGGATGCGGCTGCTGCCTGTCCTGGATGAACCATCTCGAGGAAAACGGATTCGCGCCGACGGGCGAGAACATGTTTGGCGGGTCGCTGGTTCGTTTCAAGCTCGACAACGGCGTGCCGCAGCGCATGGTCTCCTGCCATACCGCGCTCATAGAGGGCTACGTGATTGAAGGCCATGTCCCGGCCGCTGATATCCGCCGCCTTCTTGAGGAACGCCCGGACGCCGTCGGCCTCGCCGTTCCGGGAATGCCCTATGGCTCGCCCGGCATGGGGCCGGAAGAAAACCGTGAAGCTTATGATGTCTTCCTCATCCGCGAGGACGGGTCGACCGAAGTCTTTTCAAGCTACGCCGAAGGATAATCTGGCCCGCTTATGGAAAACCTGTCTCCGATAATGCTCGGCTTTCTCGGAAGCCTTGCCGCCGGATCGCTCACGGCAGTCGGAGCAATTCCCGTGCTGTTCGGGCGCATCCCGTCGCGGGCGACGCGCGATCTGTCGCTCGGCTTCGCTGCCGGCGTCATGCTCTCAGCCTCGTTCTTTTCTCTGATCATCCCGGCATTGGATGCGGCGGAGCCGATGTTCGAAAACGGCGCGATGCCTGCGGTCATCGTTTGCGTCTCGATCCTTTTGGGCATGGGGGCCGTTGCATTGATGAATGAAAGGCTGCCGCACGAGCATTTCAGAACGGGACGCGAAGGGCCCGAAGCGGCGTCCTTACGGCGGGTCTGGCTGTTCATCATCGCGATCACGATCCACAACTTCCCCGAAGGCCTCGCGGTCGGAGTTGGCTTCGGTTCCGGAGGTATGGAGGGCGGTCTGCCACTCGCTATCGGCATCGGGCTTCAGAATGCGCCTGAAGGGCTGGCCGTCGCGGTATCCCTGTTGGGCGAAGGATATCCGAAGCTGCGCGCATGGGGCATCGCCGCGCTAACGGGCATGGTCGAGCCGATTGGCGGTTTGCTCGGGGCGGGCATCATCACACTGTCGGAACCGCTGCTGCCATGGGGCTTGGCCTTTGCCGCAGGCGCCATGCTCTATGTCATCAGCCACGAAATCATCCCCGAAACCCATCGAAGCGGCCATCAGAACAAGGCAACGCTCGGCTTGGCCGTCGGGCTCGTTTTGATGCTTTTTCTCGATGTTTGGTTGGGGTGACGCAATGCCAGTGCATAAACTATCTCCGGTGATCGGCATTTTTGCGGCGCTTACCGCTTTCGTAATCGATCAGATCACAAAAGCCATTGTTGTGGCGAATGCGGCCTCCTTAAGCACTGGAATCGCCGTGTTTCCAGGTTTTAACCTTGTCTTTTATCGCAATGATGGCGTCACTTTCGGATTACTTGGCGGCGCACCATGGTGGAGCCTCATAGCTCTCGCTCTTGCCATCTGCGGCTGGCTGGGGGTTATGCTGTTTCGCGCCGAAAATGCGGTTGAAACGCTCGCTTACGGAGCGATCATCGGTGGAGCCTTGGGCAATGTCATTGATCGTGTGCGGTATCGGGCTGTAACGGACTTCCTGGATTTCTACATCAACTCAACGCATTGGCCTGCCTTCAACATGGCCGATGTGTTTGTCGTCAGTGGCGTGGGGCTCTTGCTCGCCGCACCCTGGGTCAGTGCGCGGCGTCCGATCAAGTCGTGAAGCCGGTAATTCTGAACTGCTTCGCTCTGCGCAAACGTCTGCTCTCGCGGATGACGCTTGGTTTCGCCGCCGGGGCGCTGACCGTTCTAACCTTCCCGCCTTTCTCGATTCTCCTTCTTGTTCCCGTTGCCTATTCTGCGTTGTTTGTCGGTCTTCGCGACCTCTCCTTCGGGCGTGCTTTTCTCGTCGGCTGGGCGTTTGGTCTCGGCCAGTTCGGTTTCGGGATTTCGTGGATCGCGGAAAGTTTCTACGTCGAACCCGAGCGTTTCGGGGCGCTGGCGATCCCGGCCGTCGCGGGATTGTCCGCAGGTCTCGCGATTTTCCCGGCCATTGCCGCCGTGCTCTTCGTCGAAATCGCGCGGCGCGGAGCCATGGGCAGTCTCCTGGCCTGTCTCCTGTTCGCGACCTCCTGGACCGCGGCCGAGTGGTTGCGCGGTCACGTTCTGACAGGTTTTCCGTGGAACCTCGCCGGCTACGCTCTTGTCGATTACGCCGCCCTTCGCCAGCCCGCCGCCTGGGTGGGAAGTTATGGGCTAAGCTTTCTCACCGTGTTCGTAGCGGCACTCCCCGGCGCGGCTCTCATGGCGGTCGGGCGACAACGATTGATCATCTCGCTCATGCCGCTGGCCGGCATCGTGACGATGTGGGCCGTCGGCACGCTTCGCCTCCAGTCGGATGCACCACAGCCACCGGATGTCGACCTGCGCATCGTTCAGGGCAACGTTCCCCAAGAGGAGAAATGGGCGCCCGAGAACCGCGAGGCGACCTTCGCGCTCTATCTCGAGCTTTCAACCCAGCCCGGCGATTTCGACGTTCTTCTCTGGCCGGAAACCGCCTTTCCCGGGTTCCTCGATGAGGATGCCCAGGCGCGATCCCGCATTGCCGCTGCGCTACCGGACGGCAGCGTGCTGCTAACCGGAGTGCCGGACCGTGTACTGAGCGAGGATGACACCCGATATTTCAACACCGTCCAGGCTTTTGACGATACCAATGAGATCCTGACCGGATACGCGAAACACCATCTCGTGCCCTTTGGCGAATACGTGCCATTCCGCGGCTGGTTGCCGATCGAGCGGCTGACGGCGGGGCTGGGCGATTTTACGCCCGGACCGGGTCCGCGCACCCTTGCGCTTCCGGGTATGCCCCTGGTCGCCGTGGCGATCTGCTATGAGATCATTTTCCCGGGCCATGTGGTCGACGACATGTTCCGACCCGACTGGATTTTTAACGCGACGAACGATTCCTGGTTTGGAACCAGCATCGGACCCGAGCAGCATCTGGCTTCCGCACGTATGCGCGCCGTAGAGGAAGGCCTTCCTGTCATCCGAGCCGCGAATACGGGCATCTCTGCGGTCATCGACGCGAACGGAGAGATCATTGCGCGGCTCGATACCGGGGAAAGGGGCATCATCGACGCTGATCTTCCCTCAGCGCAGCCGCCTACGCCATATGCGCTTTTCGGGGACTGGATGTTGCTGGCGCTCATCTTGGCTTCGTGGAGCTGGGCTCTGGCGGCCAATGCGACGGCTAACTACCGCCGCATGAGAAAGACCGTCATGCAAAGATGTGGATAGGCGTTCCGTCCTTCACCATTGCATAGATGTCCTCGATCTGCCGATCTGTGACTGCGATGCAGCCAGCTGTCCAGTCGCGGATGTCCGTCGGGTCGATGCCGGGGCGTGGACCACCATGGATGAAGATGTCGCCGCCGGGGGAAAGGCCCTGCGCTGCGGCAAAGGCGATGTCGGCCTCATTTGGATAAGAGATGCCAACTGAAAGATGATACGTACTTTCAGGGTTGCGCTTATCGACTATGTAGGTGCCCTCCGGGGTCCGACCGTCTCCCTCGAATTGCTTGTGACCCTGAGGAGCGAAGCCCAGCCCGATCGGATAGGTTTGCAGCACGCGATCGGATCCGTCGAGAAAAAGCAAACGCTGTCCCTTGTAGAGCCGAAGTCGCGTCACTTCGGGTCCGTCATAGCTGCGGAACTTGCCGGCACAGCCCGACAAAAAGGCCGCTAAGCCACCCAACAGGACGGCGCGGCGGGGAAATCGGATGGTTTTCACTTTCCACCTAATGGCTCGAAGCCACCGGCTTCGAGCCGGTCCGCTTCAGCGAATCTGTTCTGATCTTCCTCCCCGGAATTTGAAGCCCCCGAAGGGGTATGGCTTCAAATTCCGGGGAGGAAGATCATGCGTTACTCGTCATCCGCGCACACGCGATTTTATCACAGATACCACGTCGTGTGGGCCACGAAATACAGGTACAAGGTTCTGCAGGGCGCAATGCGTGAGCGGATCCGTGAAATCATCATCCAGACTTGCGCAGAACTGGGGGTCCATATCGTGAAAGGCGTTTTGGCGCGCGATCATATCCACATGTTTCTGTCGATCCCGCCCAAGCTATCCCTGTCAGATGTCATGCAACGCATCAAAGGTCGCTCATCGCGTCGCATCCAGATGGAGTTCCCCGACCTGCGAAAGCGCTATTGGGGAAGACGCTTTTGGGCACGTGGGTATTTCTCCACGACCTCGGGCAATGTGACAGACGACGTCATCAAGCAGTACCTGGAATTACATTCCTCAAAATGATGCCTCCGGCGTCAGCCGGTGGTCCTTCACTGCTCGATGCCTCTTTCGTGAGGTCTGATATGGACATTATGTTACCTTGCAAATGCTGCGTGATCAATGTCCGTGGGCAAGCGCGGCCTTTGCCATCTGTGGCCCAACCTGCTCGCCACCGGACGGCGGTGCCTTGGCCTCTTGGCTGTTAAGCAGGCGCAGGGCGTTCGCCACCACCAGCAATGACACACCCACGTCGGCTGCAATAGCGCCCCACATCGATGCCATTCCGAACGCGGTAGCGACAACGAAAACTCCCTTGGTCGCCAAGGAAATACCGATGTTCTGATGGATAATCGACATTGTCCGGCGCGAATGACCGATCAGCCAAGGCACCTTGCCGAGGTCGTCGGTCATGAGGGCAATGTCCGCCGTCTCGATTGCCGCGTCAGAACCAACCGCACCCATCGCGATGGCATAATGCGCGCGCGCCATTGCGGGAGCATCGTTCACCCCGTCGCCGATCATGGCAACCATGTCATGAGTTTTGACCAGTTCTTCGATGGCTGTCACCTTGTCTTCGGGCAGAAGCTCAGCGCGCACCTCGTCGATACCGACCTCGGCGGCAACGGCGCGCGCTGTTCGCTCGTTGTCACCGGTCAGCATGACGATGGTCTTCACGCCCTGCGCGTGAAGTTGCGCCACGATGCCCTTGGCATCAGGGCGGATGCGATCGCGCAGTTCAAGAATGCCCGTCACACCGGATTCATCGCCGACAGCGACAAGGGTGCTGCCGGCGCCTTCGATCCGCTCCCGCAGATCCTTCGGAATGGCGTCGCCGAAACCCTTCTCCTCGGCAAACCGGTCCGACCCCAGCCAGATCGACCGTCCGTCAGTGCGTCCTTCAAGTCCTCTGCCGGGAATGGTGCGGGTATCCTCTGCGGCGGACACCTTGACGCCGTCGGCCTCCGCCCGCGCGAGAATGGCACGCGCCAAAGGGTGCGACGAACGTGCCTCCAGTCCTGCGGCGAGGGTCATCAGATCTTGCGCTGAAGCCCCGCCCAGCGGGTGCACCGCCGCCACTTCCGGCTGGCCCATGGTGATTGTGCCGGTCTTGTCCATGGCCAGCGCCGTCGTCCTGCCCGGCGCCTCTACATAGGCACCGCCCTTGATGAGGACGCCCGCCCGCGCCGAAGCGGTGAGCGCTGCGACGATGGAGACAGGGGTCGAGATGACCAGAGCACATGGGCAAGCGATCACCAGCAGCACGAGGGCATTGTAGAACCAGTAATCCCAGGCTCCGCCGAAGATAAGCGGCGGCAGTAGCGCAATTGCGACGGCGAGAGCCATGACGATAGGCGTGTAGATGCGGGCGAACTTTGCCACCCACTGTTCCACGGGCGCGCGGCGGGCATGAGCGTCGCCGACCATGCGGATGATCTTGGCCAAGACGGTATCCGAGGCGGCCTTCGTGGCGCGCACCGTTAGTGTACCTTCGCCGTTGATCGTGCCCGCATAGACCTCGTCTCCGGCCTCTTTGGGTATCAAAGCACTTTCGCCTGTGATCGGCGCCTGGTCGACCGCGCCCGCGCCACCCGTCACCAGGCCGTCGAGCGGGATACGGTCGCCACCGCGTACAATAAAGCTTGAGCCTACGGCGACTTGCGCCGCCGGCATGTCGGTCTCGCTTCCGTCATCGCGGATCACGCGCGCGGTGGGTGGCGCAAGATCCAGGAGCGCCGACACCGCGTTCCGCGCGCGCCCAACGCTCCAGCTTTCGAGAAAGAGGGACAGCGAAAAGAAAAAAGCCACTGTCGCTGCCTCGAAGAATTCACCGAGCCCGATGGCTCCGGCGACTGCGACAACCATCAGCAGGTTCATGTCGGGCGACAGCCGACGTGCGGACGACCATGCCTTCGGTGCCACAAGCCAAACGCCGAATAGGATAGCAACTGCAAAAAGCCCTGCCTCGGCCAGCGGCATCGGCGCTTCGCCGTGCCCCGCGAAGAGGCCGAGCGCCCCGCCCATACCTGTCTCGACGATGTGCCAGAGAAAACCCGCCGCCCAGAAGCCGCCGCTGAGAGCCGTAAACAGCCGCTGTCGTGCAAGATGGGCCGCTTGGTCGACCGACGCGTTCTCGGCATTCCACGGCTTCGCGGTCATGCCGGTGCTCGCGACAAGTTCCGCAACTTCGTCGTCCGATACACTCTTTGCGCTGTCGAGAATGGTCATCCTCCCGTTGATCACATCGAACGCGAGATGCTCGGCCCCGCCGATCTGCGGGCCGATTACCTTATTCAAGATCGCGACCTCCTCGGCGCAATCGAGGCCGGACACCTGAAAACTGCGCCCGCCGGTTGGGGCGGGCGTCGTCGGTGCGATGTCGCCGCACGTTCCGGCGCTACCACAGCAACTGCCGCCGCTTGCCTGGGCATCTTCGGCGTGATCGTGATCGTGGCGGTGGGTGTCGGACGGCATGAACGGACCTCTGGATTCGGGTGCTTTGTAATGACATAGCCCCTACAGTAGCTAGAGCTTCAAGAGAAAAGTTCGGTGGTATTTCCGTTTGTTTTCTTGCTAGACGGTCCGACGACAGCCTCAATCACGGCGTGAGGCATAAAAAGCCGATACTAAGAAAACAGAAAAGAAAGGAAACTCGATGCAGGTTTTGATGCTGAAGCAAAAAATGATGGTTGCGGTGGCGCTTTTGCTCACGACAGGATGCGCCATCCAGCCGACAGGGCCGAACGACACGGCAGACCAGACGGGCAACGTTCCCGAAGCCGTGGTTGCGATGGCTGCTCCGGATCAGGATGTTGCAACCGCGCGCCTCGTGCCGGAAGACGGCTGCTATTGGTACGAACACAGCGGGCCGGTCGAAACGACGCTGCTGCCGTTGCGCACGGCGAACGGTAATCCGATCTGCGTGGCACGCGAAGCTTGAGGACGCGCCACACGTTGGATCAACGCGCCTCAGACCTACGCACCACACTCAACTTCGCGCGGTGACACTGTCCTCCGCCGAGTACAAATGTGCCGTCGATTCGATCTCAACGTTGGGATAAAGTTCGTTAATGTGAGCCATGACCATCCGCACGCAACCCGAACTGGCTCGACCGCCGATACTTCTCGGATAGGGCGTGCCGTGTATTCGAAGATAAGTGTCGCGGTCTCCGACGTACAGATAGATGGCTCGTGATCCCAAAGCGTTTTCGGGGCCGGGTTCCATCCCGTCGGCCCATCGTGCGTTTTCCGGATCCCGCTCGATCATGTTCTGGGTCGGTGTCCAATGCGGCCACCTCACCTTGCGTTTGATCGTGTAGACCCCAGGCTCGTATAGGTTGCCCCGGGCAATGGCCACACCGTAGCGCATTGCGGTCCCGCTCTCCTCGATATGATAGAGATACCGCGCGACCGCATCGACATGGATGTCTCCTGGCACGAGTCCGGGTTTCGCGACCACGCGCTGGGGCAAAAAGCGCGGGTGTAGGCCCCAAGGGTTTGACGTGGCCGGATCGAATCCGGGCGGCGTGACTTGCGCGTCCCATTCAGCCTTCTGTGCCTCGGCGGGCCAGGTATCGGCCAACAGGGGGCTGGAAACAGACGCGGAGAATAGCGCCGTTGTTGTTTGAATGAAGTGTCGTCTTGTCAGCATGTCTTACCCTTTCGGTTCCCACCAGAATCTATGGCAAGAACGGTATCTGTTCACTTTGATTAGATAGGACTTCTAGTGGCTAGAGGTTCAAGGACATATTTTCGTGAAAACACACGATCCTTGTGATCCGCAATTTACCATCCGCTACTACGAAAAGATCGGCGCGCCGCCCAGCCTGACCCGGCCTGTTCCCGAGACCACGGTTGCTGCAGAGTCAGATCCTGTCGAAGCTGGCTATGGAGGAAGGCCATATCGCCCGCTTCGCCTGAGCAGCGAACGGCAGTGTGGTGAACTTTGACTTGCACGGTGACGGGGGCAGGCAAAGCAGCAACGACAAACAGGGCCGCGCAGTGTCCAAAATACCGGGCGTCTTGCTCGCCGCCTTCACCAGTCATCATAGATGGTGAAGGCACAACCGCACGGAAGCGCCGGCCACAGCGGCCTTGCGCACTGGCGAGGAGTATCTCCAAATTCGAGCACCTTGATTGCCAAGGTTCCGGCGGGCTTTGCCTCCTCCTACCGGAACTTTGGCCGACTGGCACGCACCCGTCAGGATACCGAGCGATGACGCTCATCTCTTAGGTCGTGGTGCGCCACATCCGGAACCGGCCCTGCCCGGTCACTTCGCAGATCAAACCCCGCGCTTCCATCCAGACGAGGTTGCGCTGGACGGCGGCGCGGCTGGCACCGGTCAGGGTCTCGGCCATTGGGGCGGAGACGAGGGGCCATTCGGCCAGCACGGCGCGCAATGCTGGTGGTGTCTTGCCAGAGAGCGGGGCCATCATGGTTTCCGCCCGCGCTGACCATGCCTGGATATCGTCGAGGTGCCGCATCGCGGTCAGGCATGCTGTTTCCATTCCCTCGAGCCAACGCTCCAAGCGCTCAGCTGGTGGGCCACTGGCGCGCAGCCCCCCTGCCCCGCGCATAGCCAGAGGCGCAAAGATGGCCCCTCCATTCGAATTCGGGCCTTCGCTGGCGGCAATGCGTGCGGCGGTAACCGCCGCTTCCATCCGGTCGCCCTGTTGCCCGAGGCCCGCAAGGCTCCAGAGGTGAAGCCCCATGCAGGCGCGTGTGATCGGGTGCAGGTCGACGGCTTGCGCCATCAGGTCAAGCCAACCGCCCGCGCGATCCGCAAAGGTTTCGGCTTCACCTGCTATGTTTTCGGGGTCACGGCGATCGAGGAAGGCGGACAGGTCCACCTCTGGGCCGGGACCGCCTGTTAGACGCCGCACTGCCCATCCGACACGCGCGAGCGCTGCAGTGTTGTCCTGCACGCCGGACAGGCGCATGGATATCCAGAGCGCCAGCCGATCCGGGCCAATACGGTCACCCACAAACCAGCTGAGGTCTGCCGCCTCCATCAGCGCGAGCCTGTGCCGCCAGCCTTTCGGGCCACGGCGCAGCCGGTCATCCAACGCGCCGATCCGACCAGCCACACGGGCGAGACGCGCGGCATTAACCGCCTCTGCCTTCCGCCAATCGTCGAGGACTGCGGTTTCACGCAGCTCTGCTCTCGGTCCGGGCGGCAGATAATCCGGCTCCACTTCCATCGGACCGGGCAGGAACCACAGGTCGTCCTCAGACGTCTCTTCAAGCCCCTCCGAATCCACTAGAGGATCGTCAAAACTATCATAATGTGTAGATACTTGAGGCTTCATATGTGCAAAATACGGCACTTTTGCATTTTACCCAAGTGTTTTGTCAGGGTGCGCCCACACACCTTATATAGCACGTGCGCGCGGTGGTCTGCGAGATCTCTCTGATCACGCTCAGCGTATGGAATCCAAGGGGTTTTTGATGAGCAGCACCACAGAGAGAGCGGTTGCATTCGTTTACAAACGGTCGTTTAGTAATAATATACGAAACTGCAAAAGGCCTGTTTTGATGCCATTGATAGGCTACGCGCGCGTTTCAACAGAGGATCAAACCCCCCTGCCCCAGTCGCAGGCCCTGAAATCCGCAGGCTGCGCCGAGATCCATGAAGAACAGGCCTCGGGCGGCAATCGTGCGCGGCCGGTGCTGGCGCGGGTGCTTGAACGGATCAGCAAGGGCGACACGCTGGTCGTCGTTCGGATCGACCGACTGGCGCGGTCGCTGTCGCATCTGCTGGAGGTGATCGAGCGGCTGGAGGCCAAGGGGGCGTTCTTTCGTTCCATTCAGGACCCGATCGACACCGGATCCCCGCAAGGCAAGTTCACGCTTCAGGTTCTGGGCGCCGCGGCCGAGTTCGAGCGCGCCCTGATCCGGGAACGCACCAAGGCCGGCCTCGCCAGCGCGCGCACGAAGGGCCGTGTGGGCGGGAACCCAGGGCTGCGGGCCAAAGACCCTGCCGCTCTTCGCAAAGTGCGGCTGGCAAGACAGGACGGCTACATGGAGCGCCTGAACGAGACGGCACAAGACTGGGTGCCTCATGTCCGTCGGTTGCGCCCCGACTTGGCTTGGGAAGACGTTGTGCGCATCATCAACGGCCCCTTGCCCGAGGCGCGTCGCTGGACCCAAAGCCGCCTGCTGCGCGCTGTGAAGGCCTATGTCCGCGACGGCTTCCTGCCGGCCGAGGTGCTGGCCCGCGCCGGGCGCCGCGAAACGGACGATCGCCTGCCCGCCATTATTGCTGGCATCAAGGGCGCAGATCCCGACATCACGCTTCAAGCGATCTGTGAACGGCTGGAATCTATGCGCGAACGCACACCACGTGGCCGAACGAGATGGCAGCCCTCATCGGTCAAGATGCTGTTGGAGCGAGCCGAGAGTCTAGGAATGATTTAAGAGACTCAGATTCGTTCTTTGGAAGCAAAACCGCCTATGTGAATCGGGTACATCTTGCGTTTAAGAGATGGCAGCGACACAAGCACTTGACGCGCTGGATCCGCAAAATAAGATAAGTCATTGTAAATAAATGATTTCACGGGATACCAACCCACCATTTGAAAAAATCCTTGCCTGTCAAACGCTTTCCTGACATTTTTGCGGAAGAACGCTAACCATCAGTTTCCGGCGGTTTTGCGTTCCTTCTCAAGATAGACCCGGAAGACGGGCGGCGGGACGGGCATGAACGAGCAGCGGATCAGAATGGATCAAAAGATCCAAACGATGGCGACACGTCTAAGCAAATCGCTTGATGTGAATATGCGCAAGTCGTTTCTACCTGATGAACGAAAGGCTCTCAGACGCTTCTCATCCACGGAAGTTGCCCAGATCCTCGGTGTAAGCCAAGATTTTTTGCGAAAGATGTTTTTCGAGGACAAGCTCGATCTCGGTGATATCGAGACAGACGCCCGCGGCCGCAGGTTCTACACTGCAGAGCAAATCGATATAGCGCGCCACGAAATAGCCCGGTCAAGCACCAAGTTCCAGCATATCGTTCCTCGTCGTCGGGATGGGGAGCATATCCAGATCATTTCGATCGCCAACTTCAAAGGGGGCGCTGGGAAGACGACAACGGCGATCCATCTGGCCCAAAAGCTTGCCCTTGATGGTTATCGAGTTCTGGCAATCGATCTCGACCCACAAGCCTCAATGACCACCATGTTCGGTTTCCGGCCGGAAATCGACTTCCCTGAGGCCGGAACGGTGTACGATGCCCTTCGGTACGAGGACCCTATCCCATTTAGAGACGTTGTGCGCAAAACGTATTTCCACAACCTCGATCTAGCCGCAGCCGGCTTGTTGCTCTCTGAGTTCGAGACCGAAACCGCACACGCCCTTCGAAACAATATCAGGCCGCCGTTCTATCAGCGGCTTGCCCTTTGCATTAATGAAGTTGAGACAGACTACGATATTGTCGTCATCGACTGCCCACCGCAACTCGGGTTTACCACACTATCGGCTTTGGTGGCGTCGACATCCCTAGTCGTCACTGTCATTCCAAGCATGCTTGACGTCGCCTCGATGGCCCAATTCCTGCAGCTCACATCCAGCCTCATGGCAACAATTGCTGATGTGGGCGCATCGCCCGACTGGGACTTCATGAGATTTCTAATCACTCGTTTCGAGCCCAATGACGGCCCCCAAACCCAGATGGCGGCATTCCTGCGGACCATGTTCACGGATGACGTTCTTACTCAGCCTTTCCTGAAATCCTCTGCAGTCTCTGACGCTGGGCTCACGCAACAGACACTGTTCGAGATCGCCAGAACGGATTTTCATCGCCAGACGTACGATCGGGCTATCGAGTCCATCAACGGGGTTGTGGCGGAGGTCGAAGGGCTCATCAAAACGGCATGGGGGCGTAAGTAATGGCCCGCAAAGTCACATTCGACATTCCCGAGGATGAAGAAAAGCAGCAGAGCTCGTCGATTTCTCCGACTCGAACCCAGTCACGAGCCCCTGCCCTTTCGGGAATGGCCCGTTCTCTTCAGGATGCGGCACAATCTTCAATTCAAGAAATCAGTACCGACCTTATTGATGATTCCGAGTTCCAGGATCGTCTGGCCCTGGATGACGAAGATGACATCAGGGAACTGGCTGAAAGCATTGACAAGCAGGGACAGCTTATCCCGATACTTCTGAGTCCCGAAGGGGGCCGGTACAGGATCATCTATGGGCGCAGGCGATTAGCGGCCCTTCGACTTATTGGCAAGCCCGCAAAGGCTCTCATCAGAGGCTTGGATGAGGATCAAGCGATTCTTGCGCAAGGCCAAGAGAACAGCTTCCGAAAAGACCTCAGCTGGATCGAGAAAGCCCTGTTTGCACGTTCTCTCATAGAGTCCGGCAAGGATGAGGGACTGGTCTGTGACGCCCTCAACATCGATCAGAAAGCCAGGAAAGCCGGTGACAAGCTCACGGGACTTGCTCGCATGAAACAAGTCACTTCCTGTATTCAGACTGAACTCATCCAAAAGATCGGGGCGGCACCCGGGGTTGGACGGGATCGTTGGTATGCTGCCGCAAAGTCTTATGAGAGCCTTGGCTTCTCAGGAGATGAAGGGTTTCCGGCCGGAAACCGAGAATTCCATGATGCTCTCATGGAATCCAGAGGTTCAGGGAAGACCTCCGACGAACGCTTTGCGATCTTCGAAGGGCTCCTGAAACAGCACAAGCCCCCTGCCCCATCGGCAATCAAGACAAAACTCGGGATGGTGAAGGTCACCAAGAGAAACGTGATCATCACCGTCAAGAGCGGAGATGACGGGCTTCATAAGTGGATCTCTGAGAATCCAGAGGCCGCTCTTCTCGCGTTGGCGAACGCGAAGGCCGCTGGTCCAGGGCAGATCATTACCCCAGAGAAAATGGAACCCATAGGTAACCCAGTCTCCGGCAGGGATCAGGATCTTGATGGTCCTGACATAGAAGATAACGAAAACTGAGCAGAAAGGAGGACAGGCCAGAAAAGGAAAGACCCCCCGAAAGCAGTGCTTCCGAAGGGCCTCGATTAGCTTAGACACCTGATTGATACCCCGAAGCCGAATCGTTTTCAACACCGTTCGCGGTGAACGGGGAAGCTTTTTCAGCCGATATCATCATGAGACAGGTAATTTCTCACACACCCGCCTTGGCGGAACGATCTTCTGTACCCGGTACGAACCCGTACAGGGTCATCGAGCCGATCCGAGCGCTTCGCAAAGAACTCGGTCTGACACCAAATGACCTAGTAACACTGCAGGCCTTGATCAGCTTCATGCCGAAGAAGGCCGGACAAACAGCTCCAATGACTATCGTCTTTCCCTCAAACGCATCATTGTCTGAGAGAACGAACGGCCTGAACGAGAGAACGATTCGACGGTGTATCGGACACCTCGTGGATGCCGGGCTGATCCAGCGCAGGGATAGCGCAACCCGCAAACGGTTCCCTCTTCGCTACGGTGGATTGATCAGAGATGCCTTTGGCTTCGATCTGCAGCCAATGTATGATCGGGAAAGAGAGCTCACCGAATACGCAGAACAGCTTGTGGGCGATCAGGAAAAGCTACGGTCACTCAAGGCGGAGGCACTGGCTCTTCGTGTCGAGGCTTTGCGCCAAGCAAAGGATGTTGAGACTGTCTCATTTCTCCAGAACGTACGAAACATCCTACGCCGTGCAACTCTCAAAGCCGACGAAATCATAGAGCTTATCAAGAGGCTAGCAGAGTTGGCCGGAGCGACGATCAGAGAGTTTCCGGCCGGAAACCATGACGCTCAGGAAACAATGCCCGACCAAATGTCCGGCGACGACGGACAAAATGTCCGGCACGTAGAACCCACAAGATTGAATATAAAAAAAGATAGAGCAGATGCGCACAGCACCTCTGGTTTCCATGAACGCCGAGATCCAACAATTATGGCTTGGACGGACCTGAAAAACGTATCGGACTTCTTCCCGCATGAACCGAGAGATCATCAATCAGTTCTCGAAATATTGGCCCATGTCGGAAAATTGCTAAGAATAGAACAAGGCAGGATCATGAAACACCTTAGAAAACGAGGTCCAGGGCAGCTCCTTATTGCACTCGACGAATTAATTTTGAGAGCCAGCACAGGACAGGTGAAAAACAACAACGCCTACCTCGACGCTATGATGAGGCAAGAAAACTGATGCTCTCGCCACATAAACTCGACCGGCTGGTGAGTCTGCATAGCCATCGAAGATCAAGAGACAATTGCGGCACACTTCAAACCATACGATCATCAAGAAGAAGAATGTTGGTTTGAAGGTGACCCAGATCACCCGCGTCAGGTGCAGGTCTGGGATGTGATCAACTTATCATGGAACAAGAAGGCAATTTAGGTTTGCTAGATGTTCACAGACGCCTCGGCCCAGGTGGCCAATCTTACCGACGTGTTTGTCTGTGTTAATGCTTATAACGCTGAGGGTGGCACAATGCTGCTCGATTGGCTGGTGACGGATGAACAAGCCAGAGGGGTTTCAAGCCACAGTTTCGGACCAGATCACGAGGCCGCTTGAACGACCAAAACACAGCGCATGGCCAAAAGTCCCACTTTTGGTTTACATCTCGCATATCCTGCAATCGAAACACCTTCACACTGGAGCACAACCGCCATGGCAAGATCTGTCGAACGGATGAACGCGATCAAGGAACGGCTGGCGGCGGGCATGTCGGCAGATGAGATCGCTAAGGACCTGGGGATCGGAAGATCGACTGTGTATCGCTTCAAA
>NZ_JACIEI010000020.1 GCF_014196805.1 Sulfitobacter undariae
GCGAAATTCGTCCGTCCGTTTCAGTCCCATAGTTTATCTCCTTTGTTACAGTAAATGCTATCAAAGGAGCGGCATCAAACCGCGACAGGTCCAGTCAGTCACGTACTTGTTTTTAAACGATAAGAGCTGTCCGGCCTTGGGAAGCAACTGTCTTTGTCCGGAAGCCGGTTTCGGGGTGGGGCGTGTTAGATCTATTTGCAGATCGATACAGCATGGAGCGGCTCACAAGATCAGATGGGTCTCCCTGCAATGTCATAGTTTGGAAAAGGACTGTTTCCAGATTACTCGATGACCTTGCCACAATTGCCTTACTCCGAACACATTCATTCAGCAGTTGTGCCCAAATAATCAAAAAATAGTAGGGTGTTTCTGTGTTAGATCGCGCCGAGAAGGAAATCAAAGCGAATATCGCAGAAATAGATCGCAATCCGAAGCGTGACATATTCCCTATACTTTTATCTCAAACTGAAATCGACTTGGCCGCTTCGCATTCACAAGACACAAAAATCAGCAGGCTGATCTACGGGATAAAATGTATCCTTCTCTTTCGGCGCCGCTACTGAGCCACATTAGTTTGCAATTCGCCCCTTCCTTTTGATCAAAGGTGACTACGGTTATGTGCTGTTAAGTGCTATTAACCATTTGTTTACCGTTTAGAGGCTAACCTAGCATTTATCAGTTTTTCTAAAATCGATGTGAAGTTATTTTGTCCGGAACTGTCCTAGTAAAATAAGAAGGACCAATGAGAAAATGTCACGTAAAAATTCAAATGATCAGCTTCTAGCAAAGCAAGATAATCAACCCAATTCAAGGTTGAATGTGATGGATGCGAAGTTCGAACTGTTGTTGGAAACGATTATGGAATATCATCCAGACATCTACTGCAAACTTAAAGAACACTTAATGATTGAAATCGATGGGCAGAAACAAAATAGTGACGTTGATAAAATGATAGCATCCATAGATTTTCTAGGGCAAGTATTGAGATTGGCGCGTACACTACCACAGCGGTAAAAACCTCTATACCTATCATATAAATTGCTTGCGTTTGAAGGCTGCTAACCGTTTAGGTTGATTTGCTCTGATCATGTTGACGTTGGTCTGGAAATGATAGAGCAATTTTTGCTTTTTCAGAAAGGCCGTATTTTTCGATATATTCAATGAGGGCGTCTTCTATAAGGGTTGATACTTTATCGCCTTTGGATTTGTGCTTCATGATATAGCCTGCGTTTAGTAACGATATCCTAGATAGATGAATTTAGTTAAAGTAACGTTAATTTTTTGAAAATTAGGCTTTGTACACCTGATTCACAGTAATCATGCCATGCGAAGATTTAGTGCTACAATCCGTCATATTTATGCCAAATTGTTTCCCTAGGTCGTAGTCTAGGCCTAGGGCTGGCTCCTTTATGTTATCAGTCCTAGGTGGTTAAATTGGTACACCTAGTACTGCGTTGTAAGGGACATTAAATATGCCAACTATGAACTCTGGGCTTGGTGGGCCTGCTGGATATGGTGAAAATGTGTACTCCAGTTCGCCCAAGACGGCTGGGAACGTGGATGACGGTAGTATTAGGATTGATGTAACCTCTGTATTTGGTTCGGAGGGGATAAATTTCTTCGGCACAAACTACACATCTGTTTACTTGAATTCGAACGGCTTGATTACGTTCGATGGCCCGCAGACATCATATACACCATCTGGTATTTCTGGAATTTCCGACCCAGCAATTGCTCCGTTTTGGACAGATGTAGACGTCAACAAAGGTGGGGAAATTTATTGGGATGTTGACCCATCGTCAGGCCAAATCACTTTCACATGGTTGAACGTTGCGCCTTACCAAAACTCAAACACGGCAGGTACCAACTCGTTCCAGGTGGTGTTGACTAGTAATGGCGACGGCGACTTCGATGTCGAGTTTATTTACGAAGATATTCAGTGGACCAACGGGTACACTGGAGATGCCACTGTAGGGGTGACTGACGGTGGTTCTAATGATTTTGAGCTGGAGGGGTCCGGCAACGGGGCCATACTCACTGACTACGAGGGAAATGATTTCGATGTCGGCCAAGATAACGGCATCTGGAGCTTCGGAGTGCGTGATGGTGAGCCAGATTTCCGAGATTATGTTGTGGAAGGTACGGACGCAGGCGAAACAATTGATGCATCCTTTGTCGATGAAGACGGGGATCGGGTTGATAATAACGACAATCTTGATGAAACCAACGATGATGAAATCGCTGCTGGTGCCGGAAATGACTACGTTCTGGCGGGCGAGGGAAATGACACCGTTCGGGGAGATGAAGGCAATGATACATTGCTCGGGCAGGCAGGCGATGATGTCCTTTCGGGGGGAGCAGGTGATGATCGTTTGCTCGGCGGCGATGGCGACGATGTATTTGTCTACAGCGCCGGTGATGGTAATGATACGATTGCCGACTTTAATGTAGGAAACTCAGGCAACCTTGGGGATGAAAACACTACCAATAATGACTTCATTGATCTATCTGGGTTTTATGACAACCTGAGTGAACTTCGTGCCGATTATGACGATGATGGAGTGCTCAACCAGTCGACGGGAACAGCCAACGGCGGAACTGTAGACTTTTCGGACAACGATCAATTTGGAGCTTCAGATAGCCTAACCTTCGAAAATGTTGACCGCACCAGCTTCGCTCCAGATAACACTGGTGTTGTCTGTTTCGCTCAGGGGACAAGAATTACGACCATTTCTGGTGTCCTTCCAATCGAAGAGCTGAGGGTTGGCGATTTCGTCCAAACAAAAGATAATGGCCTAAAACCGATTTTGTGGATTGGTTGCCGTCATGTTGATCAGCACGAACTTGCACAAAGGCCTGAGCTTAAGTCAATTCGGCTTGCTCCACGTCTTCTGGGGACAGAGGGAGCATTGCTCGTATCTCCGCAGCACGGCATTTTGGTGAAGCAAGATGGCGAGGAAATCTTAGTCAGGGCTAAACATCTGGCATTGATGGATGGTGGTCAGGCGAGAGTGGTGATCAACCAACGTGATGTTTCCTATTACCACATTCTCTTGGATGGGCACCAAATTGTGTTCGCGAATGACGCGGCTGCCGAGAGCTTTTACCCTGGGCGACAGGCGATGCTGACCTTAGATACTGAGGATCGTTCTGAGGTTTTTAAGCTATTCCCCGAGCTTGAGAAGTTCGAAGGCTGGCAAGAACGCGGGGGCTATGTGAGGCCTTTCGCAAAAAGAAAGAACTTACCAGACACGCTCCGAGACTTAACATCGGCGCATTAACCTCTGCTCAAACTGATTGAGAGAATAAGTTCAATGATCCACATGGATGCAAGCAGTCAGGGGCGGCAACAAACGTTTTGTATGTTGATACGAAGAGAGTGATGAGGAAATAGTCTGGGTGAAAGTCTGGGGGTCGTGCTCCAAATAAGCCCCAGACGTTCCCTGTTTTTCTCAGAAATACCCTTTTTAAAGAACACAAATATGTGCTGATCTTTGGATTTTTTTATTTTAAAACAGAGACTTATCTTGGGGTTTCATTGGAGCGGGTAACGAGAATCGAACTCGTAACTAAAGCTTGGGAAGCTGCCGTGATACCTTTTCACCATACCCGCGCGCCAATGCGGGTTAGGTAATCTTCGCAGGCTGACCCGTCAAGTAGATTTAAACGGGCACAGCGTGATCGAAACGGGCAGGGCGCTGATTAGCCCCGCCTTCTGCGTCGCCCGCCACCGCCGCCTTCACCGCCACCGCCTGTGTTGAACGTCTGTGTGGGCAGGGTCACGATGGAATTCAGGATTGGGAAAGGTTCAACCGCGTTGGGGATGGCCGAAGCGTTCACAAAATGCTCTTGGAAACGCGGCTCAATAGCGGTTTCAATCTTGTGAATGTTGCGCACAATTTCTTCGATCTCGGCCCGTGCATCACTGTTGAGAAGGGCAATCCGTGCGCCCGTGCCCGCAGCGTTGCCAGCAGAAGTGACCTTGTCCAATGGGGCGTCGGGGATCATGCCCAACACCATCGCGTGTTTGGTTGAGATATGCGCGCCAAAGGCACCTGCAAGCACAACGCGGTCCACTTTATCAACGCCGAATTTATCCATCAGCAGACGAGCACCCGAATAGAGCGCGGCTTTGGCCATTTGGATTTCGCGAATATCGCGGTTTGTCACAGTAATCAGCGGGCCGCCGTTTTCCGTGCCGTCATAGACCATATAGCTGTTGGTGCGCCCGTCAGCGAAGACAGCAGTGCTGCCCGTCTGTTCGGCGGTGCCAATCAGGCCCGGGGCGTCAACGATG
Organism: Sulfitobacter undariae; assembly: GCF_014196805.1. Lineage (GTDB taxonomy): Bacteria > Pseudomonadota > Alphaproteobacteria > Rhodobacterales > Rhodobacteraceae > Sulfitobacter > Sulfitobacter undariae. Next base: position 4,298 of record NZ_JACIEI010000020.1, read on the forward strand.
CCGTGCATGCGCATTTCAGCGACCATCTCGATGATGCCTGAGCCACAAATGCCCGTGACACCTGTTTGGGCGATGGCGGCGTCAAAGCCTTCCTCGGTAGACCAAAGATCGGACCCGATGACTTTGAAGCGCGGCAGTTTGGTCACGGGATCAATCTCAACCCGTTCAATCGCGCCGGGGGCAGCACGCTGGCCCGAACTGATCTGTGCGCCCTCAAAGGCGGGACCCGTGGGGGAGGAACAGGCAAGCACTTTTTCGCGGTTGCCCAGCAGGATCTCGGCGTTGGTGCCGACATCGACAATCAGGACAAGATCATCTGAGGTTTGCGGGCTCTCTGAGAGGGCCACAGCGGCCGCATCAGCGCCCACATGCCCTGCAATGCAGGGCAGGATATAAACACGGGCGGATTGGTGGATATTGAGGTCCAGATCATCGGCACGCAGGCGCATGGCATTTGAGGTGGCCAGTGCAAAAGGCGCTTGGCCTAATTCAAACGGATCAATCCCTAAAAACAGGTGGTGCATCACTGGGTTACAGACAAAAACCGCATCCACGATCAATTGCTTGTCGATGCCTGCCTCAGCGGCCAGTTGCGTGAATAATCCGCACATGCCTTCGCGCACCGCCAGCGTCATTTCCTCGGCGCCTTGATCGTTCATCATGGAATAGCTGACGCGGCTCATCAGGTCTTCGCCAAAGCGGATTTGCGGGTTCATCACGCCAGAAGACGCAATAACATCACCTGTTTGCAGGTCACATAGATGCGCGGCAATGGTGGTGGAGCCAAGGTCAACCGCCACGCCGTAGATTGTGCCATCATAAAAACCGGGCCAGATGTGCATAATGCGTGGTTTGTTTTCAGAATCGCCAAGGTGGATGGCGACTGTGACCTTCCAATTCCCTTTGCGCAGGATGGGCTGCATGATTTGCAAGATGTGCAGATCGGCTTGCACATCGTCCAATTTCCATTGCTGCGATAAGGCGGTGTGCAACCGCTCCAGATCGCCGGATGGATCATGCATATCGGGCTCTTGCACATCGACATAATACAGGCGGGTTGAGGGATTGAGCGTGATGTCACGCACCTCGGCGCGTTTGCGTACAACCTGTTTATGGACCTGCGATTCCGCGGGCACGTCGATAATCACGTCTTTCAGGACAGTGGCCTGACAGCCCAAGCGGCGGCCCTGTTTCAGCCCGCGTTTGTCATCATAGCGCGCTTCGACCTTGTTCCACTCTGACAATGCATCGGCCTCAACGGTAACGCCATGTTTCGAGAATTCGCCGTAGCTGGGCGTGATCTGGCATTTCGAGCAAATGCCGCGCCCCCCGCAGACGGAATCCAGATCGACGCCAAGCTTGCGTGCAGCCGTTAGAACAGGGGTTCCAACGGGAAAACGTCCGCGTTTGCCGGAAGGGGTGAAGATGACCAGTGGATCGTCGCTCATGGGGATGGCATCCTGTAAAGTGTTTGGGGGCAACATAGAGATGTGCGCAGGTAGGGAAAGCCCGCCAGCGTCATAAATCACCACAAGGGCGTCATTTAGCGATTTAGGTTCAGGTACTTCGTCTTGCGTGAAAGATAAAGCCAAGGAAATTCAGCAAAAGCTGTGCAGCAAGGATCTGGGTCGAGCCTGACGTGTCATAGTCGGGCGCAACTTCAACCAGATCAATGCCGACAACTTCATGGCGTTGAGCAAGGCCCTGCAACAACTCCAGCACCTCATAATAGAGGAACCCGCCATGGGACGGGGTGCCAGTGCCGGGGGCGATAGAGGGACAGAAGGCATCAATATCTAACGTTACATACACGCGTGCGCCCATTGGGATATGCGCCAACACGCCGTTTGTGCCAATGTCTCGGGCTTGGCGCACGCTGATGATGTCTGATCCCATGGCACGTGCATCTTCATATCCCTCACGGGCTGTTGAGCTGACATTGCGGATGCCCACTTGGGTCAGGCCCGTGACATAAGGCTGCTCGGCTGCGCGGCGCATCGGGTTGCCGTGGCCGTTGCGGACGCCGTGGCGTTCATCGACAAAATCCAGATGCGCGTCGATTTGTAAGATATGGATGTCGCCTTGGCCGTCAAAGGCGCGGATACAGGGGATATTAACCGAATGGTCGCCTCCGATCACCACAGGCAATGCGGCGGCCTCCAATGCGGCACGCACGCCTGCTTCTATGTTGTCATGGCTGGCTTCGGTATCGGTGTGGATGATGTCCGCATCGCCCATATCGACGATATTTACATCACCAGGCAGATAGGTTGCATCATCCTCATGATCATAAGCACCAGAATGGCCAAAGCTGAACAGGGTGGAGGCCTCGCGCACCGCACGTGGGCCAAAACGGGCACCCGCGCGGTATTGCGTGCCAGCATCATAAGGCGCGCCAAGGATCGCCACATCTGCATCCAGCTTGTCCCAATCGGGTTCATAGGGACGTTTGCCAAATGTTGTGATCCCCACAAATGGCAGGTCCAATCGGCCGCCGTCATATCCGTGCTTTGTCATGTCTTACTCCGCTTTTGGCGCAGCTTTGGGCAAGCTGTGAAGAAATGCAAGTATCTGCGACTTGCAGGTCTTTTCAATCTGGGCGATCCGTGAAATAGCAAACCGCCAAATGATGCCATTACCTCTGGAGGTTGATATGGAGATTCGTGAGGCCCTAACGTTCGATGATGTGTTGCTGGTTCCAGCCGCGTCCTCGGTTTTGCCTTCCACTGCAGACACACGTACCCACGTGACAAAATCCATCGCGCTGAACATTCCGCTGCTCAGCTCGGCTATGGATACGGTCACTGAGGGACGCATGGCGATTGCCATGGCACAGGCGGGCGGGATGGGCGTGATCCACCGCAACCTGACAACCGAGGAACAGGCCCTCGAGGTTCGCCGCGTCAAACGTTTCGAGAGCGGGATTGTTTACAACCCGATCACCTTGAAAGCCAATCAGACACTGGCAGATGCCAAGGCTCTGCAAGCGCGTTATAATGTCACTGGCTTTCCTGTTGTGGACGAGGCTGGCCGCGTTGTGGGGATTGTGACAAACCGCGACATGCGCTTTGCCCATCAGGACGATACGCCTGTGCATCTGATGATGAGCACGGACAACCTTGCCATCTTGCAAGAACCTGCTGACCGTGGTGAGGCGATCAGCTTGATGAAAGCCCGCCGCATTGAAAAGCTGTTGGTGACCGATGGCAAAGGCAAGCTGACGGGGCTTTTGACGTTGAGAGACACAGAGCAAGCCGTGCTGAACCCGACCGCGTGTAAAGACGAATTGGGCCGCCTGCGGGTTGCAGCCGCGACCACCACAGGGGATGCAGGGTTTGAGCGTAGCCAAGCCTTGGTCGATGCTGGTGTTGATATGATCGTCATCGACACAGCACATGGGCACTCCGAAGGGGTGGCGATAGCTGTTGAACGTGCCAAAAAACTGAGCAATGACGTGCAAGTTGTGGCCGGTAACGTCGCCACAGGCGAAGCAACACGCGCCTTGATTGGGGCGGGTGCGGATGCGGTTAAGGTTGGCATCGGTCCGGGATCTATCTGCACCACACGTATGGTCGCAGGTGTGGGGGTGCCACAGCTGACCGCGATCATGGATTGCGCCAAAGCGGCGGGTGATACCCCTGTCATCGCGGATGGCGGTATTAAGTTCTCAGGCGACTTTGCCAAGGCAATCGCCGCTGGTGCGTCCTGTGCGATGGTTGGTTCCATGATTGCGGGCACAGACGAAAGCCCCGGTGAGGTTATTCTTTATCAAGGCCGTAGCTTTAAAAGCTATCGTGGCATGGGAAGTCTGGGCGCGATGGCCAGCGGCTCGGCTGATCGGTATTTCCAGAAGGATGCAGCCAGTGATAAATTGGTGCCAGAAGGTATCGAGGGGCAGGTTGCTTACAAAGGCAGCGCTGCCACGGTTGTGCACCAAATGGTCGGCGGCTTGCGCGCCGCGATGGGCTATACTGGATGTGCAACGGTTGAAGAAATGCGCAAGAACTGTAGCTTCGTGAAAATTACGGGTGCTGGCCTGAAAGAGAGCCATGTGCATGACGTTCAGATCACGCGCGAGTCTCCGAACTATCGGATCGGTTAAAACTCTTCGGCGCTCCCGTTTTTCGAGAGCGCCGAAAGCCCGTTTAGGGTAATGTTGTAGGTGAGGTGTCGGCTTCATCTGTCTGATATTGAATTAAATAAAGCAATTAACGGATTGGAAGCCCCATGACACCAGCAGCACGGGTGGCCGCCGCCATCGAAATTCTTGATATGATTGGCGATGGCTTGCCCGCAGAACAGGTGCTGACGCGCTGGGGGCGTGGAAACCGCTTTGCCGGGTCCAAAGACCGTGCCGCGATCCGTGATTATGTGTTTGATGTTTTGCGCACAAAACGCAGCACCGCATGGTTGGGCAACGCGGCAACGGGGCGCGGCTTGATGATTGGCTTGCTGCGGGCGCAGGGCATTGATCCGGCGACCATGTTCACGGGCGAGGGTCACGCACCACAGGTACTGCAAGACTATGAACTCACACCGCCTGAGGGCGAGATTCCTGCTTCTGAAGCTTGGAACATGCCTGACTGGTTGAAGGAACGCATGGTTGAGGGGGTGGGTGAACAAGCCGAGGCAACCGCGTTTATGCTACAGGAGCGTGCTCCGGTTACACTTCGTATAAATACATCAAAAACAAATGCTTCTGATGTGACGCAGATGTTGACTGAAGCGGGTGTTACTGTCGAAGCCAACCCCCTTAGCCCGACTGCTCTGACTGTGGTTGAGGGAAATAGGCGTATCCGGAATGCGCCTGCCTATATGGATGGGTTTGTAGAATTACAGGATGCCAGCAGTCAGGCCGTTGTAGATGCTTTGCCGCAAGCCTCCCGTGTGTTGGATTATTGCGCGGGTGGTGGTGGCAAGGCGCTGGCCATTGCCGCACGGGGCGCGGACGCTGTATTTGCCCATGACGTAGATCCGGCCCGTATGCGTGATCTGCCCCTACGTTCTGCACGCGCAGAGGCAGAGATTACCGAACTTGCAACAGGCGATCTGGCCGCTTCGGGCCCCTATGATTTGGTCCTTGTTGATGCGCCTTGTTCGGGCAGCGGTTCATGGCGGCGTGCGCCCGAGGCGAAATGGAATCTGACGGCAGAGAATTTGGAAAAAACCAAACAACTGCAAGACGATATCCTTGACGCTGCAATCCAGATCGTTTCGCAAGGAGGGGTACTGGCCTATGCGACCTGTTCCATTCTGCGCGAAGAAAACGAGGAACGGGTTCAAGCGTTTTTGGAACGCCACGAGGGGTGGGAATGCACATGGGAGAAAACCTTTGCCGTAACCGAAGCAGGTGATGGATTTTATACTGCCCATCTTATGGAAACGAAATAATAGCACCAAAATTCTGGGAAATCGGCGTGAGTGCGGCCTTGGGTTAACTTGCGATTAACCGAAAAGGCAAAGAGTGAGGGCAGGATTCGGATAGGATATTCGGGAGCACGGCAGAGAGGACGTCATGCGGCACATAATAGACAGCGGGTCCTCTCCACGGCTCGCAACGATTACAGTCAAACGGCTTTTGCTCCTTGCGGCATTGGCTGTGGTGAACGGTGTCGTTGCTGGGTTGTTGCCTGCAGGGCATATTCGGCACATTGTAATGGCTGCCGGAATTAGTTTTCTATGTGTGTTTTTCGCTGTCATTTTACTGAAACTCTGGTTTTCCTTTCGTCGTGAGCAAAGCCATGACGCTGTTGGGCTTTGTATTCAAAATGACTGGGCGCCTAGTTTTGTCACCACATCGTCTGGGGAAATCAAGTTTACGAACTTGTCGGCGCAACAGCATTTCGGAGAGAGAAACGGCACGGGAATCTCGACTGTTCTCGAAGGTCATATTGGAAATGGGCAATCAGTGTTTGCGCGGATGCAGTCGCGGGCTGTCCTGCACGGTGCCGCACGCGAGATGATCACCACGCAAAGAGGGCAGATTTTGGTTTCTGTTCATACGATCGAAGTTGATGGGTTTGTCTGGCGGGTTGAGCCGCCCGAGCTTCATGCAGACGATGACAGTTTTGCAAATGCGCCCATATTGCCAATGATTATGGTAGGGCAAGGCGGCGCGATATTGTCGATGAACCATACTGCCAAGGCATTTATCGGGAGAAGCAGCGAGACATTGCATAGCATTCTGGGCGATCAGGAGGTGGCAACTGGATCGGTGGTGCAAGTTGGGACATCCAAGGGCATAAAGCCCGCGTTGGCCGCGCAAATGGATGCAGGGGCCGGACGCATTGCGCTCTACCTTTTGCCCTCGCCAGCGGATGACGGAGGGCTAAGATATTCCAACTGGAAGGTCTTTCAGGATTTGCCGATTCCGATGATCAAGATTGCGCCAGACGGGTGTGTGCAGTCCTTTAATAGACGTGCACAGGCTCTTATTGGCGTTGTGCTTGAAGAAGGGGCATATCTTCCAACCATGATGGAGGGGCTGGGAAGGTCTATTTCTGACTGGCTCGCAGATACTGTTGATGGCCGATTGGGGCAAAAATCCGAATTTCTGCGCTTAACGCGTGGCGATAGAGAAATTTTTGTTCAGGTGACACTCAGCCGGTTCGTTCAGGATGGTGTGCCTGCGCTGATCGCGGTGTTACACGATGCAACGGAGTTGAAATCACTCGAAGCCCAGTTTGTTCAAAGTCAAAAGATGCAGGCAATTGGTCAGTTGGCCGGTGGGGTAGCACATGATTTCAACAATTTGCTCACTGCTATTTCTGGTCACTGCGATCTTCTTTTGTTGCGGCATGATCCCGGCGATATCGAATACAGTGATCTGGTTCAGATCAACCAAAACGCCAATCGGGCGGCTGCTTTGGTAGGCCAGCTCTTGGCATTTTCGCGCAAGCAGACGTTACGCCCAGAAATACTGGATATGCGGGACACATTGGCCGACCTTACACATCTGCTGAACCGTCTGGTCGGCGAAAAAGTGACCTTAACATTGAGAAGCGATCCTGCGCTGCACCCCATCCGTGCGGATAAACGGCAATTGGAGCAGGTGCTTATGAACCTTGTCGTTAATGCACGTGATGCGATGCCGACGGGCGGCGAAATTCGCATTATTACGGAAACCGAGAGGTTGCTGGAGCCTTTGTCGCGTGATCAGGTCATTGTCCCAACAGGCGAATATATCACGATTAGAGTAAAGGATAGCGGGCTAGGGATTGCGCCAGATAAGCTGCCCAAAATTTTTGAGCCATTTTTCACAACCAAACGCATCGGGGAAGGCACAGGGCTGGGATTATCCACGGCATATGGGATCATCAAACAAACGGGCGGCTATATTTTTGTGGATAGCAAAGAAGGAAAAGGCTCCTGCTTTACCTTATACTTACCTGCATATGTTCAATCAAAAGAAGTTGAGAAGTCAGGGCAGCCCGAGGCAGACACAAAAGCTGGTAACACGCCAAACGGGGGGGTGATCCTTCTGGTCGAAGATGAAGCGCCAGTGAGGGCCTTTGCAAGCCGCGCATTGCGCTTGAAGGGCTATACAGTTCTGGAAGCTGAGAACGCTGAAGTCGCTTTGGCAACACTGGAAGATAGAGACCTGAAGGTGGATATGTTTGTCACAGATGTCGTGATGCCTGGTATGGATGGCCCTAGCTGGGTGCGTGAGGCGCTTAAAACACGACCAGAAGTGAGCGTCATTTTTGTATCCGGCTACGCAGAAGACAGTCTTGGTGAGGCCCAAAAACAGATCCCGAACTCGGCCTTCCTGCCCAAGCCTTTTTCGTTAAGTGATCTCACGGAAGCGGTGAATAAACTACTCGGCTAACTTTGAGAGATGCTGTCATAGAGGGCGAACTCTTCGGCAAATTTACGGCGAAACCGCATCTCTACATCTGCTGAAAGAGTGATTTCCAATTCGGGTGACACGTTTTCGCGCTCCAGAGATAATTTAACCTCCAGCCTTTCTTCTAGGAAGGCCTTGAGGCGCGGTTGGTCTTCATAGCTGAAAAGATGTGTCACGCCAGTGCCGTTAGGCTGGCGTTCCAGAAACTTGAGCTGGCTGCCGACTTCGGCAAATCCGGGACGTTTGCCTTGCATGTAAGCAAGCACAAATTCATCAAAGGTGATTCCAAAGGTATTGTTTGGTTTATCCACCATAAATGGCCGTTGGCGATAACGATACCAGCTGCTGAGCCAGCTTATGGGATCACGCATTACGGCCATAAGTTCCATTTCAGCGTTACAAACGTTCTGGAACATGGGGCGAATGAAACGATTGTACCGATAAACTGGAGCATGTTTTAGGAGAGGCGGATTCGCGATCACTAAATCAGCACGTGGCGCCAACGCTGTCTGATAGGCGGTTGTCCCCGTTTTAGGTACGGATAGAAACGCCAAGCGTTCCTTAAAGAAAACAAGCATCTACGGCCTCCATTTGCTCTAACATACATGGTGACAGAGCCATAAACAACTTTTTAACCAATAACCGATCATGATGCAGTAGGAAAAAATCGATTGAAATGTTCTTCTTTTGTATCCATAAGAACATTAGCAGAACATAACCGCTGGGCAACTGTGGCGATTGCCGCCGCCGTTCCCCTGTGACAGTAAGGGACGAACCCAAATGGCAACGGCAGATCTTTTGAATATGGATAAGAAATCGGCAGACAAGCAAAAGGCGCTCGATAGCGCGCTGGCGCAAATCGAACGGCAGTTCGGTAAAGGCTCAATCATGAAGCTGGGAACAGCGGGCGCGATACAAGATATCACGGCGTGCTCTACCGGTTCCTTGGGGCTTGATATCGCATTAGGCATCGGCGGCCTGCCAATGGGCCGTATCATTGAAATTTACGGGCCTGAATCTTCTGGTAAAACAACGCTGACGCTGCATTGCGTTGCGGAACAGCAAAAGATGGGCGGCGTTTGCGCGTTTGTGGATGCAGAACATGCGCTTGATCCGCAATACGCTAAAAAGCTGGGCGTCGACATTGACGAATTGCTGATCTCACAGCCCGACACGGGCGAGCAGGCTCTCGAGATTGTGGACACGCTGGTACGTTCTGGCGCCGTGAACATGGTTGTGGTCGATTCGGTTGCGGCACTGACGCCAAAGTCCGAACTTGAAGGCGAAATGGGCGATAGTTCTGTTGGTGTTCAGGCGCGTTTGATGAGTAAAGCAATGCGCAAGCTGACCAGCTCTATTTCACGTTCGAACTGCATGGTGATCTTTATCAACCAAATCCGGATGAAAATTGGTGTTATGTTTGGCTCTCCTGAAACGACAACAGGTGGCAACGCGCTTAAATTCTATTCCTCTGTACGTCTGGATATCCGCCGCATCGGTTCTCTCAAGGACCGCGACGAAGTGGTGGGCAACCAGACCCGCGTGAAGGTTGTGAAAAACAAAGTGGCAGCGCCGTTTAAGCAGGTCGAATTTGATATCATGTACGGTGAAGGCATCTCCAAAATGGGCGAATTGCTGGACATGGGCGTGAAGGCCGGAATCGTGGACAAATCAGGTAGTTGGTTCTCTTGTGGGGACGAGCGGATCGGGCAGGGGCGTGAGAATGCCAAAACCTACCTGCGTGAACATCCAGAGATGGCAATGGATATCGAAGACAAAATCCGCGCTTCGCATGGTCTTGACTTCAACGGTTCTGAAAACTTGGATGATCCTGATATTTTGGACGATTGATCCGGTAACGCAGGACATAAAACAGAAAAAGGGTGTGGGCCGTGGGGTCCACGCCCTTTTTTAATGCGCACCTGTGGACAGAGCCATGCGCCAAGGGTATCTGGAATGCATATTTTCGCGTGCCCAAAAGGACGGACATCATGCAAACGCTTAACGAAATCCGGTCAAGTTTTCTGAACTATTTCGGGGATAACGGCCACGCAATCGTGCCGTCCAGCCCTTTGGTGCCACGTAACGACCCTACGCTCATGTTCACAGCCGCTGGAATGGTACAGTTCAAAAACCTGTTCACTGGTGTTGAAACACGTGATTATTCCCGTGCCACAAGCGCACAAAAATGTGTGCGCGCTGGCGGCAAGCATAATGATCTCGACAATGTGGGTTACACGGCACGCCACCACACGTTTTTTGAGATGCTGGGCAACTTCAGCTTTGGCGACTACTTTAAAGAAGACGCTATTCCAATGGCTTGGGACCTGTTAACCAAGGTTTTCGGCATTGATGCCTCGCGCCTGTTGGTGACCGTTTACCACACGGATGACGAAGCGGTTGAAATTTGGAAGAAACATGCAGGTCTGAGTGATGATCGCATCATTCGTATCGCCACAGATGATAACTTCTGGTCCGCTGGTCCGACAGGCCCCTGTGGCCCTTGCACCGAGATTTTCTATGATCACGGCGATCACATCTGGGGCGGACCTCCGGGATCGCCTGAGGAAGATGGCGACCGTTTTGTGGAAATTTGGAACCTCGTGTTCATGCAATATGAACAGTTCGAGGATGGCACACGCCGTGATCTGCCTAACAAATCGATTGATACGGGCATGGGGATCGAGCGGGTTGCGGCCTTGCTTCAAGGGACCAATGATAACTACGCAACGGATTTGATGCGTAGCCTGATCGAGGCCTCTGCAAATGCGACCAGCAGCGATCCAGATGGCCCCGGCAAAACCCACCACCGCGTGATTGCGGATCACCTGCGTTCTACTTCGTTTTTGATGGCCGATGGCGTCATGCCGAGTAACGATGGCCGGGGATATGTTCTGCGGCGTATTATGCGCCGTGCCATGCGTCACGCGCATTTGCTGGGTGTCCAAGACCCGTTGATGCACCGTCTTGTGCCCGCCTTGGTCGCTCAGATGGGCCAAGCCTATCCAGAGCTGGGCCAAGCTCAAAGCATGATTGAGCAAACTTTGCTCCAAGAGGAAACGCGTTTCCGTCAAACGCTTGATCGGGGTCTCAAGTTGCTGGATGAGGAGCTAGTCTTGCTGCCAGAAGGCGCAAATCTGCCCGGCGCGTCGGCTTTTAAGCTTTATGATACATTCGGTTTCCCGCTTGATCTGACCCAAGACGCCTTGCGCGAAAAAGGCCGTGCGGTCGACACGGACGGGTTTGATACTGCAATGGCCGAGCAAAAGGCAAAAGCGCGTGCCGCTTGGTCTGGTTCAGGTGAGGCCGCAGATGCTGCGATCTGGTTTGACGTTGCTGACAAATCCGGCCTGACCGAATTTTTGGGATATGACACTGAAACCGCTGAAGGCAAAATTGCCGCATTGGTCCAAGATGGCAAGGCCGTCGTACAGGCGAATGCAGGCGACGAGGTGCAGATCGCGCTGAACCAAACGCCATTTTATGCCGAAAGCGGCGGCCAATTGGGCGATACAGGGCTGATCACAACCCAAACCGGCACTGCGCGTATTACAGACACGCGTAAGGCTGCGGGTGTAATTATTCACTTTGCAAAAGTTGAAAAGGGTAGCATTTCCAAGGATCAATCAGCCGTTCTTGATGTGGATCACACGCGCCGCACTGCGATCCGCGCAAACCATTCCGCAACCCACTTGCTGCACGAAGCCTTGCGTCACGCCTTGGGTGATCATGTCGCGCAGCGCGGATCGTTGAATGCACAAGACCGTCTGCGTTTTGATTTCAGTCACAACGAAGCGATCAGCTCTGACGATCTTGCGCGGGTAGAGACAGAGGTGAATGCGTATATTCGCCAAAACACCCCCGTTGAGACCCGTATCATGACACCGGATGACGCACGTGCCCTTGGCGCGCAGGCGCTGTTTGGTGAAAAATACGGCGACGAAGTGCGCGTTGTGTCGATGGGCCTGCAAGATGGGTCAAAGAAAGGGGCGGATGGTAACACCTATTCGCTGGAGCTTTGCGGGGGCACACATGTGCGCCGTACGGGCGATATTGGTGCCTTTGTGATGTTGGGCGACAGTGCCAGCAGTGCAGGCGTTCGCCGGATAGAGGCGCTGACAGGCGAAGCTGCTCTAAAGCATTTGCGCGATCAGGACAGCCTGTTGGCTCAAACCGCCTTGGAACTCAAAAGCCCATCATCTTCTGTGCCAGAACGGGTCCGCGCCTTGATGGATGAACGCCGCAGCCTTGCGAATGAGGTTGCACAATTGCGCCGTGAATTGGCAATGTCTGGTGGTAGTAGCGATCAAGATGTGCGTGAAATCAACGGGGTATCCTTCGTTTCTCAGGTCCTGACTGGTATCACAGGTAAAGACTTGCCTGCCTTGATGGATGAACACAAAGCCCGCATTGGCTCGGGTGCTGTGCTTCTTATTGCCGATACGGGTGACAAGGCCGCTGTTGCCGCAGGTGTCACCGATGATCTCAAAGGCACGCTCTCTGCTGTTGATATCCTACGTGCCGCTGTGGCCGAATTGGGGGGTAAGGGCGGCGGTGGTCGTCCTGATATGGCTCAGGGTGGTGGGGCCTCGGCCGAGAACGCACAAGCGGCCATTGCCGCCGCAGAAACCGTGATTAAAGGATAAAATTTATGCCTGCACTTTGGATTGCCCACGTTACCGTAACGGACGAAGAAGCTTATAAAAAATATGCGGCAGGTGCGACTGTCGCAATTGCGGAAAACGGGGGCGAATTTATCGCCCGTGGGGGCCGTTTTGTTCAGCTGGAGGGGAAGGAACGGCCACGCAATGTGGTTGCCCGTTTCCCCGACGTGGAAACAGCAGAAAAATGCTATTACTCAGATGCTTACCAAGCGGCGCTCGCCTTTGCAAAAGATGCATCTGAACGTGAGTTGATGATCATTGAGACCACGGAGTAAGCGCATCTAGCGCTTACTCTCCATAGCTTTCACGCGGTGCTCTAGCAGCCCGTATATTCCAGACAAAAAAGGGCGCTCCGTTTCGGAGCGCCCTTTTTAATTCAACTATGTGCCCGTTAGGCAGATTTTGACATCCGCTTACGCTCATGCGGGTCAAGGTAACGCTTGCGCAGACGGATCGCGTTTGGCGTCACTTCCACCAGCTCATCGTCGTCGATGTAAGCAATCGCTTCTTCAAGGCTCAGCGTGATTGGCGTGGTCAAACGAACCGCTTCATCCGTACCAGAGGCACGTACGTTGGTCAGCTGTTTACCTTTCAACGGGTTCACTTCCAGATCGTTCTCACGGCTGTGTTCACCAATGATCATACCTTGATACACATCTGTCTGTGCGCCAAGGAAGAACTTACCACGGTCTTCCAGCTTCCAAAGAGCGAAGGAAACAGTAACACCGTTTTCCATGGAGATCAGAACGCCAGCGCGACGGCCTGGGATCTTACCTTTGTGCGGTGCCCAGCTGTGGAATACGCGGTTGATAACGCCTGTGCCGCGTGTGTCGGTCAGGAATTCACCGTGATAACCGATAAGGCCACGTGAAGGAACATGTGCGATGATGCGGGTCTTGCCAGCACCGGCAGGGCGCATTTCGACAAGTTCGCCTTTACGCACGCCTGTGATCTTTTCGATCACTGCGCCGGAGTATTCGTCATCCACGTCGATTGTGGCTTCTTCGATGGGTTCATGACGCACACCGTCGATGTCCTGAAACAGAACCTGTGGGCGCGAGATAGAAAGCTCAAAACCTTCGCGGCGCATGTTCTCAATCAGAACACCCATCTGCAATTCGCCACGGCCAGCAACTTCGAATGAATCGCCTGTTGGGCTATCAGTCACTTTGATCGCAACGTTGGATTCTGCTTCTTTCATCAGACGGTCACGAATAACGCGCGACTGTACTTTTTTACCATCACGGCCAGCAAGCGGGCTGTCGTTGATGCCGAAAGTCACGGTGATCGTTGGCGGATCGATTGGCTGTGCCGGAATTGCGTCGACCACTGATGTATCTGACAGTGTGTCAGCAACGGTTGCTTTGGACATACCGGCAATTGACACGATGTCGCCTGCTTCGGCTAGTTCAATGGCTGTTTGATCCAAGCCGCGGAATGCCAGAATTTTGGTGGCGCGGAAGTTTTCGATCAATGTGCCGTCACGTGACATGGCTTTGATCGCCTGACCTGCTTTCAATGTGCCCGATTCGACACGGCCTGTCAGCAGACGGCCCAAGAACGGATCGCCGCCCAAGGTTGTTGCCAGCATGGTGAATGGCTTGTCGTTGTCTGCGATTTGCTTTGGAGCAGGGACGTGCTTGAGAACCAGTTCAAACAAAGCGCTCAGGTCTTTGCGTGGGCCGTCCAGTTCCATGTCGGCCCAGCCAGAGCGGCCCGATGCGTACATGTGCGGGAAATCAAGTTGCTCGTCGGTGGCGTCGAGGCTTGCGAATAGGTCAAAGCACTCATCCAGCGCACGATCAGGTTCGCCGTCGGATTTATCAACTTTGTTGATAACCACGATAGGACGCAGGCCCAGCTTAAGGGCTTTTGACGTTACGAATTTGGTCTGTGGCATTGGACCTTCGGCCGCATCTACCAGCAGAACAACACCGTCAACCATGGACAGGATACGTTCAACTTCGCCACCAAAGTCAGCGTGACCAGGCGTGTCAACGATGTTGATACGTGTGCCTTTCCACTCGACCGATGTTGGCTTGGCAAAAATCGTGATGCCGCGCTCGCGCTCCAGATCGTTGCTGTCCATAGCGCGCTCGGTTGTCGCTTGGTTCTCACGGTAGGTGCCGGATTGTTTCAGAAGTTCGTCCACCAGCGTCGTCTTGCCGTGGTCAACGTGTGCGATAATCGCGATGTTGCGCAGATCCATTTGGAATACCTTGTCTCAGGGGATTGAGCCGCCTCTACCGTGCATCCGCAGCAAAGGCCAGAAAAAAACCACTATAATGTCTGTTTGGGGCGTTTCCGCCGCTTTAGTGTGGTGAGGATGTCGAAAATAGGTGAATGACTGCGATCCCTCCGATAATCAGGAGCAGCCCAATAATGGCGGCAAAATCCAGTTTTTGACCAAAGACAACCCAGCCAATGGTCGCAATCAGGACGATGCCCAGCCCGCTCCATAACGCGTAAACCACACCTACAGGTAAGGTGCGCAAGGTCATGGACAGCAGATAGAAGGACACAGCATAGGCAACCACCACCACAATGGACGGGCCAATCCGAGAGAATTGTTGGCTGGCTTGCAATGCGGTTGTACCGATGGTTTCGGCCAAGACGGCCAACGCAAGGATCAGATAGACAGGCATAGAGCAGGGGCTTTCAGTGGGGCAATGGGGCGCACCATAGCGGCAGAACGTAACAGTTGATCGTTACTTCTGATCGTAGGTGCGGAAATAGACAAGGGCCGCAAATTTTGCAGCCCTTGTTTGGTCATGCGAACTGAGTGCTAACCCTCCAAGGCTTTGCTCAAGTTCTGGTCAACCTTTTCTAGGAAACCCATTGTGGTCAACCAACCTTGGTCAGGGCCAACCAGCAACGCGAGGTCTTTGGTCATGTGCCCGGCTTCGACCGTATCCACGAGAACCTTCTCCAACGTCTCGGCAAAGCTGGTGAGGGCGGCGTTGCCATCTAGTTTGCCGCGATGCTTGAGCCCGCCTGTCCATGCGTAGATGGACGCGATGGAGTTGGTCGACGTCTCTTCGCTCTTTTGGTGCTGGCGGTAGTGGCGCGTTACGGTGCCGTGCGCGGCTTCTGCCTCTACCGTCTGGCCATCGGGGGTCATCAAAACCGAAGTCATCAACCCAAGTGAGCCAAAGCCCTGCGCCACTGTGTCGGACTGTACATCACCGTCATAGTTTTTGCAGGCCCATACATAGCCGCCGTTCCATTTCATCGCGCAGGCAACCATATCGTCGATCAAGCGATGCTCATATGTGATGCCCGCTTCTTTGAACTTATCTGCAAACTCGGCGTCGAACGTTTGTTGAAAAAGTTCAAGGAACCTACCGTCATATTGTTTTAGGATGGTGTTTTTTGTTGAAAGATATACAGGCCATCCCATGTTCAAGCCATAGTTAAGCGAAGCGCGGGCGAAGTCTATGATGGATTTGTCAAGGTTGTACATGGCCATAACCACGCCGGAATCAGGTGCATCAAACACCTCACGCTCAATCACTGTACCGTCTTCGCCGACGAATTTGAGGGATAGCTTACCCGCACTTGGGAATTTGAAATCGGTTGCGCGGTATTGGTCTCCATAGGCATGGCGGCCCACTACAATCGGCTTGGTCCACCCCGGCACAAGGCGCGGAACGTTTTTGCAGATGATCGGCTGGCGAAAAATCACACCGCCCAAAATGTTGCGGATTGTCCCGTTGGGCGAACGCCACATTTCTTTCAGGCCAAACTCTTCGACACGCGCTTCATCGGGCGTGATGGTCGCACATTTGACGCCGACGCCGTATTTCTTGATCGCTTCTGCGGCATCGATTGTAATTTGGTCATTTGTGTCATCGCGGGCCTCAATGCCCAAATCATAATACTTCAGATCGATATCAAGGTAAGGCAGGATCAGCTTTTTCTTGATAAAGTCCCAGATGATGCGGGTCATTTCGTCCCCGTCGAGTTCGACAACAGGGTTTTCTACCTTGATCTTGGACATGGGGATTCCTTTGAGGAGGGGTTTCGCGCGGATCATAGCGCGAATCCGTTAACAAAGGAAGTCGGTATACGATTGCATACCGTTGAGGGTTAGGATTTATCACGCGCCGTAAAGAAGGCCGAGATTTTACTGCGTGCAAACTCCCATAGGGTAGGTGCGCCGATGGCGATTTTGCTACCAACGCGCTCGGCAATCATTTCCTGAGTGACGTTATAATCAATCCAGCTACCGCCGCCCGATTGCAGATTTTGCATGGGGGGCTGAAAGCGATCCAGCGATTTCGCGAATTGCGCTGTTGGCGTTTTAGCACTCTCAAACTCTTCCCATACCTCGCGAAGGTCGTCCCTTAAGTCATTGGGTAGAAGTCCAAAAATCCTATCCGCTGCCGCTGCCTCATCTGTTTGCATGGCTTGCGTATCATGGCTGCCAAAGATGGGATTATCGCCAGCGTCTATCTCAACAAGATCATGTAGGATCAGCATCTTCACAACGCGCATGATGTCTACGTCTGGGCCTGCCTGATCCGCAAGAACCAGCGCATAAAGCGTCAGATGCCAGCTATGCTCAGCAGAGTTTTCATAACGTGAATTGTCACAAAGTGTCGTCGCACGGACAACTGACTTGAGCTTATCCGCCTCGTTTAAAAAGGCGATTTGTTGCTCAAGTCGGTCTGTCATGTGTTGTCTTCTCTGAACTTTTTAAGTTTGGCCGCAAGGAAGGCGCGACCTTTTAATTCAGACATTCGGGTTCTGATGGCTGTCAGGAATGCTTCTTCAAGCGTCTGTGAGGACGCTCCCAAAACATCGCCAACTTCCATAAAAAGCCGATCCTCGCCAGTTTCGGCCTGAACAGCAAGGCATTCTTCTGCCAAGTCGTTGGCCATGCGGATGACTGCATCGTCTGCCATTAGCGTGTGTTCTCGGTCAGGCGGCGGCGGACATAATCAGTGGTGGAATTGATCATTGTGTCCATATGCGGTTCTTCAAAGAAGTGGCCAGCGCCATCAATTTCCTGATGAGTGATCGTGATGCCTTTTTGCTCATGCAGCTTGTTGACCAGATTTACCGTATCGGCAGGCGGTGCCACGCGGTCACCGGTGCCGTTGATCACCAAACCAGATGCAGGGCAGGGCGCTAAGAAGCTGAAATCATACATATTTGCAGGAGGCGCGACCGAGATGAAGCCAGTGATTTCAGGACGACGCATCAACAATTGCATGCCGATCCATGCGCCGAATGAGAAACCTGCAACCCAGCAATGCTTGGAGTTGTTGTTCATCGACTGCAGGTAATCGAGGGCGGATGCCGCATCTGACAATTCGCCGATGCCTTGATCATATTCGCCTTGCGAACGACCGACGCCGCGGAAGTTGAACCGCAAAACGGTAAAGCCCATTTTGTAGAAAGCGTAATGCAGGTTGTAGACAACCTTGTGATTCATTGTGCCGCCAAACTGTGGGTGCGGGTGCAACACGATCGCAATTGGCGCGTCGCGCTCTTTTTGCGGGTGATAGCGGCCCTCTAGGCGACCTTCGGGTCCGGGAAAAATGACCTCGGGCATGGCTGTACTCTCTTCCAGTTTCAAAAGTGCCGATGTATTCTTGACGAAATAGCTGGGGCACTTTAGAACAATTCTAACATTTGAATCCACAGATGCGGACCGCGTTCAACGGATGTAGGCATTTCAGCCGCCCACGTCAAACAAAAGCCTGACTTCGTGAGGGGGGTATTATGAAACTATCCACAAAAGGGCGTTACGCAATGGTCGCTTTGGCCGATATTGCGCTACAGCCCGAAGGCAAACTTGTATCGCTTGGCGATATCGCTGAACGACAGCAGGTGTCCTTGCCTTATTTGGAGCAATTGTTCGTCAAGCTGCGCCGCGCCGAATTGGTGGCATCGGTTCGCGGACCGGGTGGTGGATATCGCTTGGCGCGGCCTGCCTCTGATATTCGTGTGGTTGATATTCTGTCTGCCGTCGATGAATCTGTGGATGCGATGCACAAAGGGGCAGGTGCCTCTGGTGGGGCATCAGGCAGCCGCGCGCAATCGCTGACCAATCGTCTGTGGCAGGGATTGTCTGCGCATGTTTATGTGTTCTTGCACCAGACACGCCTGTCTGACGTGGTTGAAAACCAGATGACCCCTTGTCCTGCTGTGCCAAACCTTTTTGCCATTGTGGATGAGTGAACCAATGGCGCGTACCTATCTGGATCATAACGCGACAACGCCCCTTAGGGCGCAGGCGCGCGTAGCGATGATCGCTGCTATGGATGTGATGGGGAACCCGTCGTCTGTGCATGCCGAAGGGCGTGCCGCCAAGATGATGATTGAACGTGCCCGTACGCAAGTTGCAGAGCTAGTAGGCTGTAAACCCCAGCAAGTGGTCTTCACCTCCAGTGCGACCGAGGCCGCAGCGTTGGCCGTCGCGCAAAAGGCGCGGCATGGCGGTACATTTGCTGCCCTTCCAACAGAACACGATTGTTTGGGCGTCTGGAGCGAGCATGAGATTGCAGGCCAGCAAGACCGCGATGGTGCTGCTGTTGTGCCTTCTGCGGCATTGTCGGGATTGGTGGCCATCTCTGCCGCCAATAGCGAAACTGGCATCATGCGCCCGAACGCCAAAGTAGCGGGCAGTGGCGCGGGTTACTCCACAATTTGTGATATCACCCAAGTCGCGGGCAAAGTGCCGATTATCTATGAGGATATTACCCCTTCTTACGCGATCCTGTCTGCGCATAAATTGGGCGGTCCCAAAGGCATAGCTGCCTTAATTAACTTTACCGCGGATGATCCAGCGCCGATGCTGCGTGGCGGTGGGCAAGAAATGAACCGCCGATCCGGTACGGAAAACACCGTTGGCATCGCTGGATTCGGCGCGGCTGCGCAGGCTGCTGGCGATGACGTTGCGGCAGGCAAGTGGGAAGAAGTGGCCTACTTTAGAAATATTCTAGAAACAGCTATTGCGGATGCGTCAGAACAGACTATTTTTGTCGGAAATGAAATGCCGCGTTTGCCGAACACGTCTTGCATCCTCACCCCGGGTTGGAAGGGCGAGACGCAAGTGATGCAAATGGATTTGGCGGGCTTTGCCATTTCGGCAGGGTCGGCCTGTTCTAGCGGCAAGGTAAAGGCCAGCAAGGTATTGCTCGCCATGGGATATGACGAGACTGAGGCCGCAAATGCGATACGTGTATCGCTGGGCCTTGAGACAACAAATGATGATGTGCTGCGCTTTGTTGAAGCGTGGACAGCGAAATTCGAGAAACACCAGAAGCGGGCGGCCTAACGCCTGCGAGCTGAGAGGAAGATGAGATGGACACAGTGGTAGATAGCGGCGTCAAAGACGGTGTGGATCAGGAAACCGTTGATGCGGTACGCGAAGTTGGTGGTGCATATAAACACGGCTGGTCCACAGATATTGAGATGGATTATGCGCCTTTGGGTCTGAACGAGGACATCGTCAAACTGATCTCTTCCAAGAACGAAGAGCCAGAATGGATGACCGAATGGCGCTTGGGCGCCTATGCCCGCTGGCAGAAAATGCGCGAGCCGGATTGGGCGATGGTTGATTACCCTGAAATCAACTTTCAAAACCAATATTACTATGCGCGCCCTAAAAGCATGGCGGTCAAGCCAAAGTCTCTGGACGATGTGGACCCCAAGTTGCTGGAAACCTACAAAAAGCTGGGTATCCCGTTGAAAGAGCAAGCCATTCTGGCTGGTGTTGAAGGCGCCGAAGAAATGTCTGACGCGCCGCGCAAAGTGGCTGTGGATGCTGTGTTTGATTCCGTTTCTGTTGGTACAACCTTCCAAGACGAACTGAAAAAGGCTGGCGTGATCTTTTGCTCGATTTCTGAGGCGATCCGCGAACACCCTGAGCTGGTCAAGAAGTACCTCGGTTCCGTTGTGCCTGTGCAAGATAACTTCTACGCGACATTGAACTCGGCTGTCTTTTCTGACGGGTCATTTGTCTATGTGCCACCAGGCGTGCGCTGCCCGATGGAGCTGTCCACTTATTTCCGTATCAACGCCGAAAATACGGGCCAGTTTGAACGCACGCTGATCATTGCCGACAAAGGCAGCTATGTTTCCTATCTGGAAGGCTGTACCGCGCCGCAACGTGATGAAAGCCAGCTGCACGCAGCTGTTGTTGAGATCATCATCGAAGAAGATGCCGAGGTGAAGTATTCCACCGTTCAAAACTGGTATCCGGGTGATGAAAACGGCAAAGGCGGGATCTATAACTTTGTAACCAAACGCGCCGATTGTCGTGGTGACCGTGCCAAAGTGATGTGGACACAGGTTGAAACGGGGTCTGCTGTCACGTGGAAATACCCGTCCTGCATCTTGCGTGGTGATGACAGCCAAGGCGAATTCTATTCCATCGCCATCGCCAACAACATGCAGCAGGCCGATACAGGCACCAAGATGGTGCATTTGGGCAAACGCACAAAATCGCGCATCGTTTCCAAAGGCATCAGCGCGGGCAAGGCGCAAAACACCTATCGTGGTTTGGTCTCTATGCACCCCAAAGCGAAAGAAAGCCGTAACTACACGCAATGCGACAGCTTGCTGATCGGTGATAAATGCGGCGCGCACACGGTACCATATATCGAGGTGAAAAATAACTCGTCTCGGGTAGAGCATGAAGCGACCACATCCAAGGTCGACGATGAGCAACTGTTTTACTGCCGCTCACGTGGGATGGATGAAGAAGAGGCCGTCGCATTGGTGGTGAACGGGTTCTGTAAAGACGTCCTGCAGGCACTGCCAATGGAATTTGCTATGGAAGCACAGGCACTTGTGGCCATTTCCTTAGAGGGTTCTGTAGGCTGATGTTAAAGCTTCTAAAAGAAACAGGCATCGCGGCGGTTCTCTATTTCGCGCTCAGTTGGGCCTTCGGTCTTGGGATCGAAGAAGGTGACAGCTGGCCGGAGGCCGCGATGGCGGCTGCCATGTTTGCGGTGCTCTATTTCATTTTGGGATTGGCTTTACGTTGGTTCAAGAAGCGAAAGTCATGATTGTGACTGCACTGCATTTGGCCGAAGGTCTGCGTTAAATTGGGAACGAATGAGATGACAGGTTCAGCTACAAATGAGCCCATCAAACTCCATTGGTGGCGTGGCGTTCCTAACTTTGGGGACGCTATCAACCCTTTGATTGTTGGGCATGTTTCCGGCACGAAAGTTGAATTTGCGGGGCCGCAAGCCGCGAATTTATTCGCCATCGGGTCTATGCTGCAAGTGGTCAAGCGGTCACGCAAAGGCATGGCTGAGGGGCAACCACAGATTGGCGTTTGGGGCACGGGGACTTTACATCCTGTAACGGGTCTCGACTTTCTGCAAAAGGTCGATATCCATTTGCTGCGCGGCCCGATTACTGCCGCTCTGTTAAAGATCAAGATGCGGCGCTTTGGTGATCCGGGGCTGTTGATTGACAGCGTTCTGCCGTTTGACGGCGCGCAGAGTGACCGTATCGGAATTGTGCCGCACCACAGTCAGATGGATGACCCCGCGATGCTGGCTTTTGCCACGTCGGACCCCGCGTTCATGTTGATTGATCCACGTGATACGCCAGAATCCGTCTGCCATCAGATTGCGTCTTGCGCGCGCATTCTGTCGTCTTCGCTCCATGGGTTGATCATGGCAGATGCTTACGGTGTGCCAAACCGCTGGATTGATCCCGGTAAACAAGGCTGGCTCAAGTACCATGATTATGCGGCCTCTATTGGACGTGTTGATATGTCGTTCCCTCTGACAATCGACGAGGCATCCAAGGCCGCATTCAAAGACATCACTTATCAAGACGGGATCGCAGCTGCACGTGAAGCGTTACATGCCACCTTCCCTGAACACCTGAAAACAAGCGCAACGCGTTTATAAATTTTGCGCTCTGCGCAAACCAAAAGATTGAACAAAGGAAGACACAATGCTGAGCATCAAAAACCTCCAAGTGAAATTGGAAGACGAAGACAAGCAAATCCTCAAAGGTGTAGACCTTGAAGTAGAAGCAGGCAAAGTGCATGCGATCATGGGGCCAAACGGCTCTGGCAAGTCCACGCTGTCCTACGTGCTGTCCGGTAAAGGCGGCTATGAAGTAACGGGCGGTTCGGCTACTTTGGGTGATATTGATCTGCTGGACATGGAGCCAGAAGAGCGTGCTGCGGCGGGCCTTTTCCTTGCGTTTCAATACCCCGTTGAAATCCCGGGTGTGGGCAACATGACCTTCCTGCGGACGGCTGTGAACGCACAGCGCAAAGCACGCGGCGAAGAAGAGATGTCTGCGGCAGAGTTCCTCAAAGTGGTGCGTGCCAAGGCAAAAGACCTCAAGATTGATGCGGAAATGCTGAAGCGCCCCGTCAACATGGGCTTCTCCGGTGGGGAGAAAAAGCGTAACGAGATCCTTCAAATGGCGATGCTTGAGCCAAAAATGTGTATCCTCGACGAGACGGATTCAGGTTTGGACGTCGATGCGATGAAACTGGTTGCAGAAGGCGTGAACGCTCTGCGCACAGAGGGCCGCGGCTTTCTTGTGATCACCCACTACCAACGCCTGTTGGACCACATTAAACCCGATGTCGTGCACATCATGGCGAATGGCCGTATCGTGAAAACAGGCGGCCCAGAGCTGGCGCTGGAAGTTGAAAACAACGGCTACGCAGACATCCTTGCCGAGGTGGCATAATGGCGGATGCAGCATTAAAAACCGACACGACAGAGGCGATGATTGCATCTCTGTCGATGCCTACGGCGACATGGGCGCAACCCGCACGTGAAGATGCTTTGACACGTTTGCGGAGCATGGGCTTGCCCGAGCGCCGTGATGAATACTGGAAATTCACCCGTCCGGATACGCTGACGCAAGTCGCCGCTCCCAAAGCGACTGCTCTGGCGGATGATGATGCACCGATGTTTGACGGGGTAGACCGTCTGCGCATTGTCTTTGTGGATGGTGTGTTTGATGCAGAGGCGTCCGATGACCTGAGACTGGAGGGCATTACAATTGAACGTCTTGCCGCGGCGGATAGTGACCTTCACTGGGCCAAAGGCGTCTACGGCGTATTGGAAGCCAATGGTCAAACCCCAGTGGCACGACCTTTGGCAGCCTTAAACACGGCCTTTGCTACGGATGGTGTTTTGATCCATGTTACAGGCAAGCCAAGCAAGCCAGTAAATGTGATTTATATCCATAAATCAGATACTTCCGATGTGATCTTGCATAGCTGCATCAAGATGGATGCCGGCGCCGAGATGACGCTTTTGGAGAACGGTGCTGCGGCGGCGCGGTTCAATCATGTGCTTGAAGTTGAGATCGCTGATGGCGCCTCGTTCCATCACATCCGTTCGCAAGGGCGCGACCATGAACGCCGTGCGGCAACGCATATTTTTACCCGTTTGGGGGCTGAATCTGCGTTCCGTTCCTTTACGATGACAATGAACGGACAATTGACGCGCAATGATTGCGTGATCGAACTGACAGGCGATGACGCGATTGCCCATGTGGCAGGTGCCTGTGTCGGTGATGGTGACTTTCACCACGACGACACGATTTTCATCACTCATGATGCTGTGAACTGTAACAGCCGTCAGGTGTTCAAAAAGGTGCTGCGTAACGGAGCTGTTGGCGTATTCCAAGGCAAAATCCTTGTAAAAGCGGGCGCGCAAAAGACGGATGGTTACCAAATCAGCCAGTCTTTGCTGCTGGACGGTGACAGCCAGTTCCTTGCCAAGCCCGAGCTTGAAATCTATGCGGATGATGTGGCCTGTAGCCACGGGTCGACATCTGGCGCGATTGATGAGGACGCGTTGTTTTATCTGCGCTCGCGCGGTGTGTCCGAAGTTGAGGCGACAAACCTTCTGACACTGGCGTTCTTGGCCGAAGCTGTAGATGAAATTGCGCATGAAGACCTGCGCGAAGACATGACAGCAAGGCTGGGCGCTTGGCTGACGCGGCGTCGAGGCTAAGATGTCGCTCACGCAGGATATTTTAGCCACCTACAAGGGGCCGGGGCGCGTGTTTGCGCGCTTTTTGGGGCAGGGTCGCAACGAAGTACGCACCTTGCTGTTTGTCCTCATTGCAGGGCTGTTGATGTTCGTCGCGTGGGCGCCGTTTCAGGCCCGTGAGGCACAGATAAACCCTGATGCGGTGCCTTTGCAGGCCCGCATGTATTGGAGCGCTTTTTTCTTCATCTTTATGATGCCGTTGCTGGTTTATGTATTTGCGGCACTTGTCACGGGTTTGGCACGTGTCGCCCGCAGGCAGATAACGGGATATGAAATTCGCTTTACACTTGTATGGGCGCTGCTCGCCGCTACGCCTGTAACATTGTTGATGGGGCTCACAGCAGCATTTGTTGGTGCTGGTATCCAGTTGCAAATAATCGGTTTTATCTGGTTGGCGGTGTTTGGCTGGTTCTGGGTGTCGGGGCTTTTGCGTGCGGACGGTACACAGTCATGATCAACACGGAAGCTCTTAAAGATCTTGCGCTAGAGACAGTCCAAGATCCGCGCAGTGCTGCACGCAAGATCATGTCTTTTAACCTAAGCCGTGATGTGCTGTGGAGCGGGCTGATCCTTTCGGGCGTCGCTAATAGCATTATCTTTAGCCTGTCTTTGCTCACCACCGACACAACGATGTTGCCAGCTTTGTTCCGCAACCCTTTGATGTTCTTTGCTTTAATCACAGGTCTGTTGGTTTTGACGGTGCATGCCTTTTACTGGACTGGGCGTGCATTGGGTGGTCAGGGCAGCTTTGGTGATCTGCTAGCTCTGTTGGTTTGGCTACAAGCGTTGCGTGCGGTTGCGCAGGCGGTCATGTTTGTTTTCCTTTTGATCTCGCCACTGCTGGGACAGTTGTTCTCGATGATGGTTGGCGTTTTAGGACTTTGGATTACGGTGAACTTTGTTGCAGAAGCACTTCGTTTTCCACGATTATTACATGCGTTTGGTGTGCTGGTACTAGCGGCTGTCGGCATGGTTTTTGGTCTGGCTGTTTTGATTGGCCTGATCGGCATTGCGGCTTTGGGAGTACCTGCAAGTGTATGATATTAAATCAATCCGTAGCGATTTTCCAATCCTGTCGCGTGAAGTAAACGGTAAGCCGCTGGTTTACCTCGATAACGGTGCGTCGGCGCAAAAACCACAGGTTGTGATTGATGCGATAACTAATGCCTACGGTCATGAATATGCAAATGTTCACCGTGGGTTACACTATCTTTCTAATCTTGCGACTGACAAATATGAGGCGGTGCGCGGCAAGGTCGCGCGCTTTTTGAATGCGGGATCAGAAGATGAAATTATCTTTAATTCCGGCACCACCGAAGCCATCAATATGGTCGCCTACAGTTGGGCGATGCCGCGTATGCAAGCAGGCGACGAGATCATTCTGAGTGTGATGGAGCATCACGCGAACATCGTGCCATGGCATTTCTTGCGTGAACGTATGGGGGTGGTGATCAAATGGGTTGATGTAGATCAGACTGGCGCACTGGACCCACAGGCAGTTATTGATGCGATCACGCCGCGTACTAAACTGATTGCAATTACCCATATGTCCAATGTGTTAGGGTCTGTTATTGATGTGAAATCAATCACGTCTGCGGCCCACGCGAAGGGTGTGCCCGTGTTGGTTGATGGATCACAGGCTGCGGTACATATGCCTGTGGATGTGCAAGACATCGGCTGTGATTTCTACTGTGTGACGGGCCACAAGCTGTACGGGCCATCAGGCTCTGGCGCTATTTACGTCAAAGCAGACCGGATGGCCGAAATGCGCCCCTTTATCGGTGGTGGGGATATGATCCGTGAGGTCACCAAAGAGGGTGTGATCTATAACGACGCTCCGATGAAGTTTGAAGCAGGCACACCCGGTATCGTGCAAACCATCGGTCTGGGTGTGGCGCTGGATTACATGACTTCGGTTGGCATCGAAAATATCGCCGCGCATGAGGCTACTTTGCGCGATTATGCTGCCGAAAGATTGGCGGGATTGAACTGGATTCAGGTGCAAGGCACCACGCCGAACAAAGGTGCGATTTTTAGTTTCACCATGGACGGCGCGGCACATCCCCATGATATTTCAACGATTCTGGATAAAAAGGGTGTCGCCGTGCGCGCGGGGCAACATTGTACAGGTCCTTTAATGGCCCATCTGGGCCTAAACGCCACCTGCCGTGCTTCATTTGCGATGTATAACACCACAGATGAGGTCGATAAGTTGATCGAGGCGCTAGAACTTGCGCATGATCTTTTCGCGTGACGGCTTTTTGAATTGCAGGGGCGGGTTGTGCATACTATACCGCCCTTACGGACCCATAGCTCAGCTGGATAGAGCGCTGCCCTCCGAAGGCAGAGGTCGCTGGTTCGAATCCAGCTGGGTTCACCATTTTCCATTTAAATCAATGTGATGCACAGTGAACCTCATGGCTTAGGTATGCGCATCCGCGTGTACTAAATTGAATCGATGGGGGATTCCCTCCTCTCAAGTCAAATGTGCTGCACAGCAAAAAGGGCAACGTAATACGCTGCCCTTTGTCATTTTTGCGAAAGCGAAATCTTAGCCGCGGCGGCGGCCACCGGTGCGTCCTGCGCGGCCACGGCCTTCTTGCCCTGCTTTGGGTGCAACTTTGTTAAATTTAATCCAGTCACCCCCATGCGGATCGCGGTCAAACAGGAAGTTGGCAGCGCGGATTGCTTCCATTTCCTTACCTGGACGCGGCAAGGTTGATCCCATGCCAAACAATTTCACCAGCGCTTCATCATCCATGTCTTCGGGTAATACCAACCCAAGCGCGGCCAGTTCGGCCCGTTTTTCAGCCACTTTGGCGGCGCTGACGGGCAGGGCGATCGGGTTCATGATGGCCGATGTCATACCCGCACCCATAGCCATGGGCAGGAAGGCATTGTTGATGCCGTGACGGTTGGGCAGACCAAAGCTGATGTTTGAGGCACCGCAGGTGGTGTTCACACCCAATTCTTCGCGCAGACGGCGGACCAGTGTAAACACCTGATGGCCTGCTGTGGCCATCGCACCAATTGGCATCACCAGTGGGTCAACCACGATGTCATAAGCAGGAATGCCAAAATCGGCTGCACGCTCGACAATTTTCTTGGCGACAGCAAAGCGGACGTCGGGGTCTTCGGAAATACCTGTATCGTCGTTAGAGATCGCAACCACCGGGACATTGTATTTCTTAACCAGCGGCAGCACCAGTTCCAGCCGTTCTTCCTCACCTGTGACCGAGTTCAACAGCGGGCGGCCCTCGGCTGCTTCCAGACCATTTTCCAAGGCACCCGGAACCGAGCTGTCAATGCAAATGGGGCAATCGGTGACGGCTTGGACACGTTTGATCATTTCGGGCATCAGCATCGGCTCGACAAAGTTATTGTCGGCATAACGCGGGTCTTCGGCCATTTTATTTGAGAAAACAGCACCCGAGTTCACGTCAAGGATATTGGCGCCCGCAGCGGCCTGTGCGATGGCGTCGGCTTCGACACGGCTAAAATCACCGCGCTCCAGCTCGGCGGCAAGGATCTTGCGGCCAGTGGGGTTGATCCGTTCACCGATGACGCAGAACGGCTGGTCAAAGCCGATGATCGCGGTTTTGGTTTTGGATTCGACGATGGTTCTGGTCATGTTTTGTGATCCTTCAGGATGATTTTGCAGGCACGGCGGATGCGCCGCCATTGGTTTGTGCCCATATCGCGTTGGTTTTGATCCCTCCAAGCGGGAAAAAATGAACATTTGTAATGTTGAAATCGGGGTTTGCGGCCTTGTGCGCGGCCAGTTCGGACACAACCTCTGTAGGTTCATACGGAAGCAGCAGCTTGGTCACATCCATAGCCCTTTTTTGCAGCACTTTCAACGAAGGGCCAACACCGCAAGCGATGGCGAATTTGATCAGAGTTTGCAGCTTGGCAGGGCCGGCGATGCCGATGTGCACAGGGATCGTGATGCCCGCATCACGCAGGCTGTCGGCCCATGTGATGATCGGTTTGGCATCAAAAGCGAATTGGGTCGCTATGGCCATTTTGGCATCGGTGCGGGTTTGGAAGTCGTTTTTCCAACGCAAGGCCGCATCCACGTTTTCAGTGCCTTGCGCGTCGATGTCACGGTTGCCTTCGGGATGGCCAGCCACATGGAGGCGCGTGAAACCTGCTTGGTCAAACAGGCCTGTTTCCATCAGTTGCATGCTATCGCTGAAATCGCCGACAGGTGCTTTAACACCGCCCGCCAGCAGCAACGCGTGTTTCACGTCAGCTTCGCCTTGATAACGGGCAATCCAATCGGCCAATGTGGCGCGGTCTTTAATGATGCGGGCGGGGAAATGTGGCATAACGCAAAACCCGTCTGCTGCCAGCCGCGCGGCTGTTGCGACCATGTCTTCTATCGGCGTGCCATCAATATGGGCGACATAGACGCGGGTGCCTTTGGGCAGCAACTCACGGAAATCGTCAACTTTTTCGGCTGTGCGCGGCATCACTTCGACGGAAAAATCTTGTAAGAAACTCTCAATAACAGGGTTCACCTCAACGGGAGGGACATCTGTCTTTTTCCGGAAGTTCAGCAGCGCCATAGTTATGTTCCTTATGGGGGCAAAAAGGGGGGCGTTAGGCCCAACCGTCATTAGCAATGAGCGCTTTAATGCGGTCACGGTCATATTCTGCATCAATGCGGGCGGCTTCGGCATCGGCGGCGGCGGCATCTGTACCCTCAACGGTTACAGGTGCGGCCTTGCGCCATTCGGCCAGATAAGCATCAGTATCGCCAGCACCGACTTTCATCGCTGCACGGTCAATGGCCTGTTCAAACCGTTCTGGAAGAATGCGTTTTTCTGCGCGGCGGCCTTTGCCGACGATCACTTGCGCAGGAATATCCCGCCAATAGACAATAACCACCTCAGCCATTCACGTATCCTCCGTCGCACATGTGCGTTTACCTTTCCTAGCGGATGCGCCGCAGTGCCCGACTGCTGTTTTCGACAATTACGCCACCATCCGCGACCTTTGGTAACGGATTGCAGCACGAACAGCGAGGGCGCGGGACCATCATTCGCTGCATGATGATGGTGAGTTTGATAGGAATGGTCTGTGATTGATGTCTGCTGGTCCTTGCGCCAGAGCCGCGCAAGACGTATCAGTGGGGTAACTCGTAATGAAAGGCGCATCCCATGGCGCCAAAGCGCTCCAAAGGTGCGGGTGCGCTCGAACAACGTAAATCGACGGTTCTGAGCCCCGCGCCAGTTTCGTCCAGATCGAACGACCTATATGCGGCCCTTGATCTGGGCACAAATAGCTGTCGCATGTTAATCGCCCAGCCCAAGGGCGGTGGTTTTCATGTGGTGGATAGTTTCTCAAAGTCCGTCCAACTGGGCGCAGGGCTTGAGAAAACCGGGCGTTTATCGCGCGGATCAATGTCGCGCACCATACAGGCATTGCGTATCTGTCAGCAAAAACTCCGCCGGAACAAAGTCAAACGCATGCGCCTTGTCGCAACAGAAGCCTGCCGCCGTGCAACCAACGGGGCAGAGTTTATGCGCCGTGTGACACGCGAAACAGGATTACGGCTGGAAATCATTACGCCAGAACACGAGGCGCAGCTTGCTGTGATATCTTGTGCGCCGCTGGTCAGCCCGAAAACGGAAAACCTGTTGGTTGTGGACATCGGTGGCGGCTCTACCGAGTTGGTATGGATCGACATATCTGGTGTGCCGCCGCGTGATCGTGCACAGTCCATCATGCGCCTGCATAATGGGTTTGTGCAGGCCGTGACGGATATTCCTGCGGCACGGGTGGTGGATTGGATTTCCGTACCTCTTGGGGTGGCGACTTTGCGAGATCAATTTTCGGATGTCGAAGACGACGCGGCGCGGTTTGCCCTGATGAGCTGGTTTTTTGAGGAAAACCTGACAGATTTCACGCCTTACCAATCAACCCAACCACAAGAGCGGTTTCAGATTGTCGGCACCTCGGGTACGGTGACCACAGTCGCTGCCAGCCATTTGGGGTTGCGGCGCTATGACCGCACCAAAGTGGACGGAATGAGCATGACAACTCTTCAAATTGACAAGGTAATCCACAAATACCTGTCAATGGGGCCAGAGGGCAGACGCACGGATCCTTGCATCGGGCAGGACCGTTCGGCGTTGATCATGTCGGGGGCGGCTATTTTACAGGCGCTGATGCGCTGCTGGCCCACGGACCGCCTCAGTGTTGCTGATCGCGGTTTACGCGAAGGTCTATTATACGCACAAATGAGCGCGGACGGCGTGCTCGAAGAAGGAACATTCTGATGGGCAAGACGCCAACAGGTAAGAACACATCAGGGCGCGGTCAGCGCGATCTGAAGGTAAAAGTAAAATCAGCACGAGGGCGTACAACCAGCTCAACCCGTTGGTTGCAGCGGCAGCTGAACGACCCTTACGTAAAACGCGCCAAGGCCGAAGGCTATCGCGGGCGTGCGGCGTTCAAGATCATGGAGCTTGATGATAAATACCGCTTCCTTGTCCCCGGTGCGCGGATCGTCGATCTGGGGGCCGCTCCTGGCGGGTGGTGTCAGGTTGCGGTAAAACGCTCGAACATTTTGGGTGAAAAAAGCGGCAAGGCTGTCGGGACCATTCTTGCGATCGATTTGCAAGAAATGGAGCCGATTGCCGGCTGTGAAATTCACCAGCTTGATTTCATGGAAGATGACGCTGATCTGATCGTCAAGGGATGGTTGGGTGGCAATGCAGATGTGGTGATGTCCGATATGGCTGCGGCATCTTCGGGGCACAAACAAACCGACCACAACCGCATTATCGCCTTGTGTGAGGCCGCTGCCTATTTCGCCTTTGATGTGCTGGAAGAAGGCGGCACATTTGTTGCCAAAGTTCTGGCGGGGGGCGCAGAGGGGCAATTGCAGCAACTGCTCAAGAAGCGCTTTCGCAAAGTGGCGAATTTCAAGCCGCCTTCAAGCCGTCAGGACAGCTCTGAAAAGTTCGTTGTGGCGACTGGGTTTAAAGCTGGTTTGGATGATGATGCTGACGAAGAGGCTGGTCGGACCTACAGCGAAGACCCTCGTGAGTTCAAACAAGAATAACTGCGGTTCATGGCGATGACGGATACAACCTTTCCAAGTGTAAAGCACAGCCATCGGCGTGCCGATTTCGGGGTTCACATTTTCGGCCTGTTGTTGATCGTTTTAGGCGGCTCGGCATTGTTGTTGAAGATTTCTGCTACTGCTGAACCCAAGCTACTGCTTGCGGTGGTGATCTATGTGCTGGCTGCTTTGGCCTCCAGCTTTGCTTCTATCGCCTATCACTTCGGGCCTTGGCACAGCCAGAGAGTGCTGTTGCGCCGCATTGATCATGCTGCCATTTATCCCAGTATTACAGGTACTTTCACGCCATTCTTTGTGTTGGCCGACACCGGCTGGACACTGTTCCTGCTTTGGGTGTGCTGGGCGCTGACTGCTGTGGCCGTCTGGAACAAGATCACCAACCCGACTGTCCAGTCGCGTTGGTCTACTGCATCCTACCTTGGTTTGGGGGCAATCGGGCTGTGTGCGCTGCCGGACATGACCGAAGTTCCTGTCACAACGCTGTGGTGCATCATCGCAGGCGCTGTGTGTTATGTCATTGGCACAGTTTTTTACGCCCGCAGAACCATGCCATTTCGCTATTCGATCTGGCACCTGTGGGTGAACTTTGGCGGAATCGCGATGTTCGTAGGAATATGGATTGCTTTGTCTTGATCCAAGTCTGTGGATCAAAGCCGAATAACGTATTCCTTGGTGGTTGTTTCCACGACTTCCCATGTGCCGCTAAATCCGGGGCGAATGACAAAGCTGTCGCCCGCGCGTACTTCTGAGGTATCGCCGCCATCTTCGGAAATGATCGAATGCCCCTCGAGGATATGGCAGTATTCCCATTCGTCGTATTGGATTTTCCATTTGCCCGGCGTGGAGCGCCATGTCCCGCAATAAAGGCCATCGACATCTTCGATGTTCCAAGTTGTGAACTCCGGATCACCAGAGATAAGCTTGTCTGCAGAAGGCCGTTCAACTTCGGCGTTTTCTGTTGCGGTGATGCGTTGAAAGGACTTGGTCATCTTGGCTTCCATTCTGAAGGGGCGGGTATTCATATCACGTATAGGCTCAATGTTTGATACACTAACGCGGGATCAATGAAAGTGTCACGGTTCATAATCTGATCAGAGGCTGATCGTGAAGATAAACAGCCTAAATTCAGGTATCCTCAACAGGTTGCAGCTTTGTCAGGCCATCAGGCAACATATCGGCGATGTAGATGTTGCCCAGATGATCACATGTCACGCCATGGCCATAGGTTGCAAAGGTGCGACAACGGCCAATCAGCTTGCCTTGCAGATCATAGGCTGAAAGCCGCGGTGTTTGATCTGTGACGTATAGGGTTGTTCCATCGACTTCGAGGCCCATCGGCTTGTGCAGTCCGAGGATGTTAAATTGTTGGGTGCCATCTGCGTCCAAAACCTGCATGCGGTTATTCTCGCGGTCTGCGATGGCGATGTTTCCATTTGCCAATAGGGCAACAGCATGTGGTGTGGTGAATTCCCCGTTTTCAACGCCCGCACCGCCGATGGAATGGGAAAACTCGTAGTTCGCTGAAAAAACATGGACTTGTGAATTCCCATACCCATCGGTGATCCAGAACCGTCCTTCGCTGTCTTTGGCGCAATCTGCAGGATGGTTAAACGGGCGTCCAAGGGCAGGGCGGTTGTTGCAATGCAGACGATGTATTTCGTTGAAGTCTTTATCCAGCAGCAAGACCTGATGCCCGTCTACATCTGTCACCGCCAGCATGTCAGGACCCAACGTGCGAATGCCATGCCCAAGGATAACATTTGTCAGGCTCACAGTGCGTAAGTGTTGGCCAGATAGGGATAGAACCAAAAGCTCGGGCTGCTTACGACATAGAACAACCAGAGTCTGATTGAAGACTGTGACATCAGAAATTCCGGCAAAGTCACTGCCGACGGCCCAGCCACGACCAGATCGTAAAACATGGTAAAATGTCTGTCCCAAACATACGATCTGATCGGTCATAACTGTGCTACCTTGTCGTCAATTCGGGTTCAATCAATGTCGCCGCGTCCAGCAATGCCAGATCGCGCCATGCGGGGGCTGTGATCATCAAGCCCGCACCGGGTGTTTGTGGGATGGGCAGCGATATCGAGCAGCCGTCAATGACGTTTGCCAATGTGGTGTTGCGCAGAGCCAGCAGGTTGATGCGGTCAAAACTCTCATCATCGTCCAGCGTGCTCAGTTGGGGTGGCAGTATCGCGACAGTTGGCAGCACGATGGCAGCCTGACCTATTTCTTGCTGTGCATCCTTCACAATGGCGGCACGCAAGGCCAAACTCTTGGCATAGTCAACAGCCGAGGCGGTATCTGCCCGCAACATGCGCAGCTTTACCTTTGGATCGATTTGGTTGGGCTCTTGTGCATATTGCTCTGAATGGTGAACACGGCTTTCAACAGCAGAGAAGTGCCAGATCGGTAGTTTTTTATAGGTTTCAAGGAAATCAAACGCACGACGTTCAATTGTGAAACCACAGGACTCAAGCACGCTAAGGGCACTCTCAAAAGCGGCCAAAACAGGTTCTTCTAGTTGGTCCATACCAAAATTTTCAGGGACCACTAGATGTTTGACAGCGGCAGTGTCTTGGGGGCCTTGGGCGGCAAGTACCGCATAGACCCGTCGCAGGGTTTCTACATCTTTGGCAATGGCACCTACACTGTCCAGCGTTGTTGATAACGGCACAGCCCCCTCAGAGGAAACCGAGGCTGCCGTTGGTTTCAATCCCGCAACCCCGCAAAACGCGGCGGGAATGCGGAGCGATCCGCCTGTGTCGGTACCCAATGCAAAGTCAACGTCCCCTTTGGCAACGGCCGCAGCGCCGCCAGATGTGGAGCCGCCTGCAATCGCGCCCTCAATCAAAGGCGTCATGGGGGTGCCGAAATGGGGGTTCAGGCCCAAACCGGAATAGGCGAACTCGGTCATGTTATTATGCCCGACCAATTCCGCACCCGCCGCGCGCAGCAAGGCGACGGTTGGGGCGTCTTGCGTAGCAGCGGGCAGCGTGGCGCGGCTTTTGGAGCCGGCCTTGGTGACATAACCGGCTACGTCAAAAAGGTCTTTGATCCCCGCGCGCAGCCCGTTTAAGGGCCCTTGGGGGATAGGCGCTGGTGCAAAGGATTGGGTGAAGTCGGGCAGGGTTACTTTGGTCATAGTGCGATCCATCAATAGCTTAGGTCTACTAATCCGGTTGCGATAACCGGAAAGAGGGTGAGCAGCACAACCGCCAGCACAAGCAAAAGGAAGTAAGGCACAACCATTCGTGTGATTTCAAAAATGCTACGGTTTGTAAGGCCTTGAATGACGAAGAGGTTAAAACCAAGTGGCGGTGTGATTTGTGCCATCTCTACGACCACAATCAGGTAGATGCCAAACCAAATCGGATCAATGCCCGCTGCGATCACAGAGGGCAGTACCACAGAGGTGGTCAAAACCACGATAGAAATACCATCCAGAAAACAACCCAACAGAATGAAGAACAATGTCAGGACTGCGATCAAACCATAAGTGCTGAGACCGCTGGCAGAGATGATTTCGGCCAGATCAGAGGGCAGGCCAGAGAAACTCATTGCGGAGGTGAGAAAGGCGGCACCCAGAAGGATAAAGCCGATCATCGCAGATGTGCGCGTGGCGCCCATCAAGGCGTCAATAAAGGCAGCTTTGGTCAAGGACCGACCGAAGGCGGCGATCACCAGTGACCCCAGTACACCCAGTGCGGCGGCTTCGGTGGCGGTGGCAATACCTGCATAGATGGAACCGATGACGCAGAAAATCAGCCCGACCACAGGGATCAGTAACTTCATCCGGCTCAGGCGTTCCATCATCGGCACACGTGCCTCGGCGGCAGGCATTTTATCAGGGTTCATCAGCGACCATACGATGATGTAGGTAGAAAACATCGCCATCAGCATAAGGCCCGGGACAATGCCGGCAATGAACAGACGGTTGATCGAAACCTGTGCAGCAACACCGTAAACAATCATCACAACGGAAGGCGGGATCAACAAGCCCAAAGTGCCTGAACCCGCAAGTGAGCCGATTGTCAGGCGGTCATCATACCCGCGGCTGGACAGCTCAGGCAGCGAGATTTTACCGATCGTTGCCGTGGTCGCAGCAGAGGAACCGGACACAGCCGCAAAGATGCCGCAACCGACAACGTTTACATGCGCAAGCCCACCAGGGAGACGGCCCAACCACGGCGCAAGGCCAGAAAACAGGTCTTCGGCCAGACGGGTGCGGTAGAGGATTTCACCCATCCAGATAAACAAGGGCAGGGCCGTCAGGGTCCAATTGGCGGACGCGGCCCACATCGTGGTGGCATAGATCGCGTCAGCAGGTGTCGGGGTGAATAGAAGAAACACGGCAAGGCCCGCAATCAGCAGTGATACGCCAACCCAAACGCCAAGGCCTAAAAGGAAAAATAGAACCGAGAGTAGAACGACAACTTGAAGAAGACTGTCCATTTAGACCTCCGTGCTTTCAGGCGCAATGTTTGAGGTTTCTGTAGGGAGGTGCAAAACCAGACGGATGACACGTTCGGCAAATGCAAGGCTGAACAGCGCCGAGCCGATGACCATCGTAATTTGTGGAATCCACAAAGGCACAGCTACAAGGCCGTGGCTTACGTCATTGTAGCGGTAGCTGTCCCAGACAAAGCTTGCCAAAGCGACACTGCCCCAAGCCAACATCGCCAAGGCGATCAGACTGGCCGTGATGTCCATGACGCGGCCAAACGGGCCTTTGATCAGGTTGCGCAGGGAAGTGACACGGATGTGGCCGCCGCTCATCAAGGTTGAAGGAAGCGCCAGAAAGATGGAGGCGCAAAGTGCCCAAGCCGCGAAATCATCTGCGGAAGGAATTTGATGCCCGATGGCACGCAAAAAAATCTGCGTTAAAATGAGGGCGGCGATACCGCAGAGCATGGCGGCGGCCAAGGCTCCACAGGTTTTGTAGATCAAGCTTGAAAAAGCCATCGAACAAACTCCTGAAACTGAGTGCAAAAAAGGTGCCGCAATATCGGCGGCACCTTTGATTTGGTGTGCGAGAGGTTACTTGGCGAGCGCGTCGATGACCGCTTGGCCTTGCTCACCTGTTTGCTCGGCCCATTCCGCGCTCATCGTTTTCGCGATGACTGCAAAGTCGGCTTTCAGACCTTCAGGTGTTGAGATGACCTGCATGCCGTTTTCGGCCAGTGTTTCGGTCGCTGATGTCGTCGCTGCTGCGGCAGCTTCCCAACCACGTGCTTCGGCCAGATCAGAGGCTTCTTGCAGTGCCGTGGAAATTTCAGGCGACAGGGCGTCATAGGCGTCTTTGTTCACCAGAATAACGTTTTTCGGGATGAATGCTTTTACATCGTAGTAGTAAGGCACGTAGTCCCATGACTGGCTGTCCACACCCGTTGTCGGTGATGTGATCATCCCTGAAATAACACCTGTTGAGAATGCTTGGGAGATTTCCGAAGTTGCGATGGTTGCTGGAACCGCGCCCAACAATTCGGCCAGACGTGCGGTTGCGGGGTTATAAGCGCGGAACTTGACACCTTCAAACGAGGAGGCATCCGTGACTTCGGTTTGCATGTAGATGCCCTGTGGTGGCCAAGGTGCTGAGTACAGCATAACCAGACCGTCTTCGGCGAATTTCTCTTCGTAGATCGGTTTGGTTGCTTCCCACAGGGTTTTCGCGTCTTCAAAGGTTGTCGCAAGCAATGGCACAGCATCCGCTGAGAAGATCGCGTCTTCGTTGCCCAGCGCCGAGACCAGAACTTCACCAATTGGAACGATACCGCGTTGAACGCCGCGCTTGAGGTCGGCACGTTTCAGCAAAACCGAGTTAGAGACGACATCAATCGTCAAGGCACCATCGGTCAGGCGTGCGACGTCTTCGGCAAAGCTGCGTGCGGTTTGGGTCAGATAATTGCCATCGGGCGCGTGCGCCGACATCTGCCATGTTTCGGCAGAGGCAGCCAGCGGCAGGGACATCAGCGCAAGTGCTTGGGCGGAGAGTAGGACATGTTTCATTTGGGTTTCCCTTTTAGGTTGGAGAGTTGGAAATGGCAGCCGTCTGATGCGGCTGGCCACGGGTTGTTATCAGGCCGACAATTCGCGTTGGTCCAGTGACCAGAGCAGCGAAAATGTTTGTGCATCTTCCACAGCGTCACCAAGAGTATCGCGCATCTGGTGCAAGGCAGCTTCTGCGGCGGGTTCGGTTGTTGTATCAATGACGATGGCGGGCGCAAGGACGCGTCCTTGCGTGTTCTCGGAGGGCAGCGGAGTCGAGAGGGTTTCATCAGGAACGAGGTACTGACTGTGCATTACACCATCAATCTGCGCGATGTCACTTAACAACTGTGCGATTTGATCCGCATCAACCGTCGTTTCACCGACAGGTTTGTTCAGAACAATCATGGCTACATAGCCACCTGCACCAAAACCGGTTTCTTGTTCTACCGACATGACCCGGCGGCGGGTGTTGGACATGCGTGAGAAATTCAGGTTTGACCAATTTGTCTGCTGGGTGAACGCCTTGCGGTATTCATCGGTTGTGAAACACGCCAGACTATCGGCACGGTACAAGGCCAAATAGCGGCGCGCAGAGCCAGACACCGCACGGTAACGGCGTGCACCGCTAAACCCCGGAATGCGCACGCGCTCTTCCATGTGCTCGCGGTCATACCAAAGATTGAAGTCGGCTTCATGGTCGGGGTCAATATCGCTCCAAACATAAAGCTGTGCTGCAAGGGGTTGTTTTTCCACGGTCATCTGATTTCTTTCCTTTTGCGTACCGTCCCTGAACTGGCCAGCCCTGCGGCCTGACCCAACCCAGCGTCAGGCAGAGGTTGTGAGTGTTGAGCAGATCATTGTATGTGGTCGCGCAAACCGCAAACGGAATAAATTAAACGGGGCTGATCAGGTTTCTTGATCACTCCCATAGTTATGTCAGGCTGGGGGCAATACGAGGTGCGCTTCGGCGCAACTGGCTGCAAGGGCAGAAATGGCACCGTATAAATCTGCATCTGATGTCTTGTGCCAGAGGCAATAGAGCGGCAGGTCCGGCAATCTGGCATCCAGATCAAGCCGTACAAGAGTGCCTTTACCCATATCAAACCCGCAGGGTAATGTCGCCACGCCTAGTCCTCGTTCTGTAAGGCGGACAATGGCAGCCAAAGAGGTAACGCTGTGCAAGACAGGTGGTTGCAAATCGCGGGAGTTGAACAGCTCTAACGTAGAGAGGTAGGGCCGTGATCGCCTAGTAAAGGTGATCAACGGCAAGTGGGCAATATCATGTATCTCCAAGGGCCGCTTGGGCAGGCTACGGGCGAGGGTTTCACTGGTGAACCACCCCAGTTCTAGGGGGGCCAAAGGCATACTGCACACGCGCTCGGCGTTGATTTCATCGGTGGTGATCAAAATGTCCAAGCCACCGCGCTCAAACTGGCTTGCAAGGTTGCTTGTGGGTTCAACCGTCAACTCCAGCTCTAGCTTGGGAAAGGCAGATGCGATTTCGGCAATCAATTCGCCCAGCCACGTATGAACAACCGAACTGACCAAACCCAAACGTATCCGCCCCGCGCCAACCGTGACGATATTCATGGTTTCGCGCAGCGATTTTTCGGCAATAAGCACCCGTTCTGCTTTTTCCAGCATCAACGAACCGGCAGCGGTCAATCTTATCTCATGATGTTCACGGTCGAACAATTGGGTGTCAAACTCGGTCTCCAAGGCGGATATGCGACTGGAGACTGTCGCCTGAGACACGTTCAACTGGGACGCTGCAGCGCGAAAGCTGCCCAATGATGCCACGCGGATAAACGTTTCGAGAAAGCGTGTGTTCAAGGTTGGGTATCCCAGTTTTGTGCATTCGAGTTAACGAGAGAATGTAGCAGCTTCACAAAACATGTACCACGGCCAACCCGTGACAGAGCGGTTTAAGGGGGCGGGTCAACGATGCTGACCCTCCCTAGGATTTATGCGAGTGTCTTCAGGTCTTCGATGTCGAAGCCACGTAGT
Organism: Sulfitobacter undariae; assembly: GCF_014196805.1. Lineage (GTDB taxonomy): Bacteria > Pseudomonadota > Alphaproteobacteria > Rhodobacterales > Rhodobacteraceae > Sulfitobacter > Sulfitobacter undariae. The sequence goes on from NZ_JACIEI010000020.1 coordinate 43,910, forward strand.
TCGTCCATCTGACCGTTTTTAACCTTTTGCACCCATTGGGCGTCTGAAATCAGAGCGCGGCCAACTGCGATCAGGTCGAATTCATCACGCTCCATGCGTGTGATCAACTGGTCGATCGGCGAAGTCTGCGATCCTTGACCGACAAAAGCACCACCGAAATCGGAATTGAGGCCAACGGATCCCACGCTGATGGTCGCAGCACCGGTTAGTTTTTTCGCCCAACCCGCAAAGTTCAAACCTTCCTCGCCGTCCAGTTCCGGGAATTCAGGCTCCCAGAAACGACGCTGAGAACAATGCAGCATATCAACGCCCGCTTCGACCAGCGGTAAAAGCCAGTCTGTCATTTCATCTGGACTGCCCGTCAGCCGTGCTTTGTAGTCTTGCTGTTTCCATTGGCTTACGCGCAGGATCAATGGAAAATCAGGACCAACGGCGTCGCGGATGGCCTTGATGATTTCTGCAGCAAAGCGCGAACGTTCCTTGATGGACGGGCCGTTCCACGTGTCGTCGCGCTGGTTTGCGCCAGACCAGAAGAATTGATCGATCAGATAGCCATGTGCACCGTGCACCTCAACCGCATCAAAGCCTGCATCGCGGGCTTGCTTGGCCGCGGATGCAAAAGCTGCGATTGTGTCTGCAATGTCAGCTTCGGTCATCGCTTGGCCATTGGGGTCGTTTGGACCGACAAGGCCGGAGGGGCTTTCTGCTTCTGCCTCAGGCTGCCACTTGCCGCCGCGAATCGAACCCGTGTGCCAGATCTGCGGCGCGATTTTCCCGCCCGCTGTGTGCACCGCGTCAGCGACATCCGCCCAGCCAGCCATTGCTTTTTCACCATGGAAAAATGGAATACCCGGCAAGTTGCGCGAGGCGGGGCGGTCTACTACGGTGCCTTCGGTCAGGATAAGACCCACGTCGGCGGCTGCGCGGCGTTCATAATAGTCCACTTGTGGCTGTCCGGGGATGCCGTCTTGTGCCATGCTGCGGGTCATGGGGGCCATGACAATACGGTTGCTCAACTCCATTCCTTTGAGGGAGAAGGGGCGGAAGAGTGTGTCGGTTTTCATGTCGTATCCTAATTCGCTTTTTTAGTGTCGAACAGTTAGGTATACATTTGATACCAAGTGTCTAGAGCGCACTTTGGATGCACTAAGTAACATGGAGGAAACCATGCCGCACGACACTCAATGCAACGGGTCGCGTTTTTTAGTCGATTGCCCGTCACGTTTGCTTTTCGATCAGGTCGCTGACAAGTGGTCCATGATGATCATGACCGTTCTAAACGGCGGCGGCACGCGTTTCAATGATTTGAAACGGCGGTTGGAGGGGGTATCGCAAAAGTCGCTCTCAGTGACTCTCAAACGTTTAGAGCGCAATGGCATTATTTCCCGAACCGTCGTTGCAACCACGCCTCCTGCAGTTCTGTATGAGATGACGCCGTTGGGGCTGACTCTGTTACCGCCGTTTCAAGCGATTTATCGTTGGGCTCACAACAATATGGACGCAGTGGAAGCGGCGCGCGTTGCCTATGACAGTGACCATAGCTGAGGTTGCATGAACATTCCTTGTTTTGCATTCGGAGAGTGGCCCGCCCAAAAAAGGACGAGCCAAGATTAGTTTATTCAGCACCGATTGCGGCAAGGCCTGCGCGTGCACATGTCTCGTCAATCGCGCCAGATGGTGCGCCACCGACACCGATGCCGCCGACCAATGCCTCACCAATTTTGATCGGTAGACCACCAGCTTGGATGACCATGCGGCTGTCCATATCGCGCAGACCACCGTTTTCAGGGCTGCCGCCGATAAAGTTGGCAAAACCTGCCGTGTCACGGCCCAAGCTGGCGGATGTGAACGCTTTCCCTGTGCTGGAGCCGACTGTGTGCGGACCTGCATTGTCAGCGCGCAGCAGTACTTTGGTTTCGCCGCTGCGCGCAACGATTGCGACGCTGACATTGTAGCCTTCATCGGCACATGCCGCGACAGCAGCTTGTCCCGCTGTGGTTGCCATACCCAGTGGCAGGTATGGCGCTGTTGGCAGGTCTTGGGCGACAGCCGCAATGGGGGCCAGAAGGGCGGTCGCAAGAGCAATGGAACGGATCATGGTGTATTTCCTTTTGTTGAACTGATGCTCCGGTTTTAATCCAACATGTTTGAACGTGATATTCGTAGCATCCACAAAGGTGTCCGTAGTTTTACTGATCCACGTGTTAGTCTGCTTGTGCATCCAGCCAGTACCGCGTCAGTTCAGCCGCCGAAGATGTACCTGCTTTGGCAGCAATCGCCGCACGGTGGCTCTCAACCGTGCGGGGTGACAAGGTCAGCGCTTCGGCGATTTGTTTAGTTGTCAGCCCCTTGGCTATCATCTCAAGCACTTCTTGCTCTCGTGCGGATAGATGCCTGAGCAAAGCTACAGCCTCGGCACGTTCTGCCGTTACTTGTTGGCGGGTTTCAAGCTCCGCATGGCCCTTTTGGATGGCGTCAATCAGGTCTTGTTCATCAATGGGCTTGCTGAGGAAGTCTATTGCACCATTGCGAAACGCTCGCCTACACGCCTCGATATCGCCATGTCCGCTGATGATGACCGTGGGCCATGTCACACCTTGATCATTCAGTTTTTCTTGTAATTTCAAACCTGAAATCGCGGGCATCCTGATATCAAGGATCAGGCATCCGGGAAGGAGGTCAGCGGCGTGCATCAGGAATGTCTCGGGGGATGCAAAGCTACGGACATTCAACCCGACTGTCTCCAACAGCAGGCTGAGGGCGTTGCGGACAGCTTCATCATCGTCAACGAGATAAACGTGATTATTCATGGTGCCACCGTTTTGTTAGAGAGTGGCAGCGACAAACGGAAGGTCGTCTGGTCGGTGTCATCCAGCAGTAGGATGTTTCCATCCATTTCCTCAACCAGTCTTTGACAAAGTGCGAGACCCAACCCTGTGCCATCCGGCTTACCTGTCACAAAGGGGTCAAAGATGCGGGGTTTGATGTGTTCGGGTACACCAGTCCCATTGTCGCGCACATCCAGAATGACAGATTGTTCCTCTAAATGCGTGTGAATCGTTACTTGTGCCGCATCCGAGGCGTCAAGCGCGTTGCGTACCAGATTAAACACAACCTGCTCCAATTCTACGGGATCAGCGTCAATAAAAAGAGGATCATCGTGCAGAGACAGGATGATAGTTGCGCCTTTGGATGCCGCTTCCTGTGCCAGTAGGTTTTGAACGTTGTGGGCTGCGTCATGTACGGCACATCGCGCTGATGGCGCTCGGTTCGGTTTGCTCCATCGTCTGAGCCGATCCAGAATATTCGCTGCCCGCTGTGCCTGTGATACTGTATCCTCAAAAACCTTGCCGAGACGTTCAACATCGCCGCGCCGCGCCAAATGACGGCCCGCCTGTGCTTGACTCAGGATGGCGGTCAGCGGTTGCGCCAGTTCATGCGCCATCCCGCTGGCCATCTCGCCCATTGCATTTACGCGGGATGCATGGGCCAGCCGCGTTTCTTGCGCGCTCAGCTTGGCGCGGCTTTCGGCATCTTTGGTGCGTGCCCGTTGTTTGGAGGCCAAGGCCAATAGTAAAATGAGTGTCGTGATCAGCGCAAAAACAGCCAGAACGCGTCCCATTGGTAAAACATCGGCAAGCCCGATGCGCAGAGATGTTTCAAAGATCAAAGGTTGCGACACACTGCCAAGAGGTTTGGAAAAACCTGTTTCACCCGGTGAAAATTGTCCTACCAACACCGTTTGAGCATCTGGCGTCAAAAGGCGCAACGCAACGGACGGCTGTTGCCAGAAGACATCATCCGTCGCGATCAATGCGCGGGCGTCGATGACAAGTGCTAAGCCATGTTGCGCAGCATCAGAATTGGGACTGCGTTTCACAAGCAGGTAATGATCCAGCAGATCTGGCATCTGTTGTATTTGCAAAGCGCCAGTTGAATTGCGCGCCAAATCAACGACGCGTTCCCTTGCCGCAAGCGACAGGCCGGGCTGCGTTTCTATCATCGGTTGGGATTGATCATATGGAACCAGATTCACCGACGTAATACGGGGGTAAAAACGGGTGATCGTTGCGGCGACTTCTAGCAACAAATCCTGACGCTCAATTCCACCTGCCACAAAAATGGCAGACAAGGACGTTAAATGCGCATCATGCTGATCCGCACGCTGTGACGCCAATCGATGCAACGTTGCACTTTTAGCTGTCAGTTCGCGAACCAGATTTTGCTGCTCAAAAAAAGCCACCCCGCTCAGCGCGAGTATGACGGTAAGCGTCCATAAAAATGCATATCGCCAGAGTTTGTTTGAGAATAAGGCAGCCATTTGTTTACATTGCAGATGTAGGTGCAAATACCAATCCGTATTTCTACGGTTACAAGGCTATCTCACAACTTCAACGCAAGGGGAATTTAGTGCTCAAAAATGACGTCATTTGCACGTTTCCCGGCGCCAATATGCGGCACTGATCTGAGTGGTTTTATCAAGCCCCAGTTCTTTTTTGAAATGCCCGCGTAATGATTGGGCATTTGTAAATTCGCCGGCAAAGAAGGCATATCCTGTTTCACCCTTCAGCGTGAGCTGTCTGGCTAACTCAAGGATTTCGCCCTCAAACTCATGTGGTCGGAGGGCGTGGTAGGTCAGGCCACTTTGCGGTAAATAATCTGCGCACTTCACGGCGTCAGGCAGCGCCACGATAACATGGCCCGTCGCGTCTTTTGGGAGTTGCGAGAGCAGTTGTGCCACGGCTGGTAAACCTGTTCCGTCCGCAGCGATGAAATAGGATTTGGCCACGGGCAAGTGGTCCTTGCCTGTAGGGCCCATCGCGCCAACAAGTTGTCCCGTGCAGGCGTTCTGCGCCCAGTGAGAAATCAGCCCATTGTCATGGTGGACAATGTCGATATCAACTTCCTCCAAATCGGGCCGGATGTTTTTCAAGGTGACATAGCGTGCGTGCAGTGTGTCATCTCCAGTGGGCCAGACAGGCGCACCGTTTTCGCCCATTAAGGGCCAGAGGGGCGCACGCGACGTATCATTGGGCAGGATCAGGCGAAGATGAATCCCTCGCTCTTGCAGCTCTGCGATGTCTGGATAATGCAACGTTACCCGCTGCATTCCCTCAAACAATAATTCGCTTTTTACCACGGTGAGAAGGCGGAAGTTTTCGGGTGTTGTGCCAACCTCTGCGCGCTCGTTTTTCCAACGGATGCTTTGCGCTGCTATGGCGTCAAATTCCCCGACATGGTGCACAATGCCTTCTTTTGAAAAACGCATGTCGCTTTCGCTGGGGGCTTCCAGCAGAATGCGCAGTGCGAGGTCTTTGGGTTGGATTTCGATCCTGTAGCCATCGTTTTCAAAGCTATGCGCACCATCTTCGGCAACATGAAACACCATGCCATGATCATCGCGCATATGGTCAATAAACGCGCCCAGCAAGGCTTGGGGTGATGTGAGGGAAATTGTCGTTTCAGCAGTGGCTTTTTGCATAATGGACCTATGGCTCAGCTGTTTGGGCAGGGAGAGGAATAAGGGCAGCGCAGGGATATGCGCCGCCCTTTAAGGTTACCAACTGTGGGATAGTTTGGCCTGAATTTCACGGCCCGGGCTGTAGAAATCAGCATAGAAACCGCCATAGGATGTATGCTTTTCATCAAACAGGTTGGTTACGCTAACCGCCAAAGTGGTTTGCTCGGACAAGTCATAGGAAACAGCGGCATCAACCACAACGAAACTACCCGTTTCGCCTGCAGTGTTGGAGTCGTCAAAGAAATAGCCACCGTTGTACCGAACACCAACGCCTGCCGTCAGATCACCACGCCCAAGGTTCTCCCAGGTGCGGCTGGCCCAAATCGAAGCAAGCTGAGAGGATACGAGGGCAGGGGTGTTACCCACGTTGCCTGATGTCCCGTTCTCTACGATTTCGGCATCCAGATAGCTGTAGGAAGCGGTCAGGTCATAGGCACCGATCTCGGCCTTTGCTTCCAGATCGATACCGCGCACCCGTACTTCGCCAATGGCTTCGCTCAGGTTGGTAACTGGGTTGGTACGGGTGATGTTGGTTTTGGACAGGTCATAGACAGATGCCGCAAACATCGCGTTTCTGCCAGCAGGACGCCATTTTGCGCCGATCTCAAACTGCTCGCCTTCTTCGGGCTCCACACCAGTCCCCGCAGGTACAACTGACTGTGCAAAACTACCATATATCGAAACATCAGGATTGATTTTATAGGTCAGGCCGAAACGACCCGTTGTTGCGCTGATATCGCTCTCTGAAACGGAGGCGGAGAGATTGTTTGTTTCAGTCACGTCAATCCAGTCATGGCGCAAGCCAAAGGATGCGATGACTTTGTCGCTCCAGTTCAGCTCTTGTTGCAGATAGATTGCTTTGCCATCTGTTTCTGTTTCCAGATTGGCGTACATCGGCACGGAATCAGGCGCACCGGTATATACTGGGTTGCTAATATCGACCGAGGGAGCGCCGCCAAAGTAGCGTTTATCCGCGTCATTCGAGTGTGAGAACTCAAGGCCGACCAATGTTGTGCTGCCGACATTCCCAATGACAGCATCATAGCTGAGGTGCACATCGGCGATGAAGCTTTCAGTTGTACCTTCACTGGCAAAGAACGCACGGTTGACCGTATCGCCATCGGTGCCAGCTACATAGGCATAGCCGAATTTATTCTCATCGTCACTGTAGCGCAAGTTGCCCGAGAATTTCAGGCCGTTCCCATAGTCATGCTTGGCCATGAGCGAGATGTTGGTCCGGTCGGTGCTGCGGAAGTTATAGTCGGGTTCGCCGTAGAACACATCGGAACGATCATAATCGCCGCCTACGGGGAAGCCACCACTGCCGGGTACGTAGTCACGGTTCAGATGGTCAATGACCAGTGTCAGTTCTGTAGCATCGGAAGGGCGCCATGTAAGCCCGCCCATGGCAAAGACTTCGTCGTTTTTAGAGTAAGGATATTCCAGCTCTCCGTCGCGCACCAAGCCCGTAAAGCGGTAGGTCAAAGTGCCGTCTTTGTTAAGCTTGTCACCGAAGTCGACACCAACTTCTTTGGTATTGTTTGTGCCAATCTGTGTATAGGCTTCGCCAAACTTTTCATCACGGGGTGTTTTCGTGACATAGTTCACCGATCCACCCGGGTCGGAAATACCGAAGGTGGCAGAGTTCGCGCCTTTAAACACTTCGACCCGCTCAAACGCAAACGGCTCTTCACGTACACCGCCAAAGTTGGCACCCAATGTCAGGCCGTCGCGATACGTGTAAGCTTCAAATCCACGAAGGGTGAAATAGTCAAAGCGGTCATCGGCGCCGTAGCTATCGGTGGAGGCACCTGCGGTATAGTTAAGCACCTCTTCAACCGTATCTGCATTGCGTTGTTTGATTTCTTGGCTGGTCACAACCGAAACGCTTGCCGGAATGTCCAGCAGATCACCTGTTAACTTGCCGCCTGCGCTGATCCCCGTTGCCACAATCGTTTGGGCATCAGATGCGCCACCATCGGCTTGGAGGGTGATATCATCGAGCCTGTATGCAGCATCTTGCGCAATCGCAGCCGCAGGCATCATGGCAGTGCAGCAAAGCAAAAGTGACTTGAGGGGGCCGCGCCCGATGCGCCGGGGTGTGAAAGCAGGAAGGGACAAGATGTTCTCCTAGTAGTTGAGTGAATCAGTAAGGATTCGAATATTCTGACAGATTTGAAAGCGCCAGTAGAATCCGACTTAAATTGTAAGTTATTTGCTATGCCGCTGTATTTTCAGCACGAACCACTCTGTGACGGCCGATTGGCACCATGGCAGGGGTGTGGGAAACAGGATCATTGACGATGCGGCAATCCAATCCGAATACGTCCCGTACCAAGGTTTCGTTGAGGATTTCGGCGGGGGGGCCCTTGGCGTATATTCCCTTGTTGGCGACAGCGATCAGGTGATCGGCATAGCGCGCAGCCAAGTTTAGATCGTGCAAAACCATAACGATGGTTGTGCTACGGCTGGTGTTCATGTCCACCAATAAATCCAGCACCTCTATCTGATGCGCAACATCCAGAAACGTTGTCGGCTCGTCCAATAGCAACAGCTCGGTTTCTTGCGCCAAGGCCATAGCAATCCACGCGCGTTGCCTTTGTCCGCCAGACAGGCTGTCCAGCTCACGCTCGGCCAGTTCGGTAATTCCAGTGGCCTTTAGGGCAATGGCAACAGCGCGTTCATCATCGTTACTCCAGCGGGAGAAAAGACCGTGGTGCGGGTGGCGTCCACGGCCAACCAGATCGGCCACAGTAATACCCTCAGGCGCAATTGGCGATTGCGGCAGCAGTCCCATGATTTGGGCAACCTCGCGAGAGGGCATCTGATGCACAGCTTTTCCATCCAACAGGACGGAACCAGATTTCACGGGCAGAATACGCGCCAATGTGCGCAGCAAGGTTGATTTACCTGAGGCATTGCCGCCTACAATTGCTGTTATCTTGCCAGCAGGCAGGCCCAGCGTCACATCCTGCAGGATTACCTTTTTGTCGTATCCCGCAGAAAGCGTTTTGGCTTCAAGCGTCCTGTTCATGGTCATAACGTGCCCCCATTTCTATTGGTGCGCACAATAAGATACAGCAAGAACGGCGCGCCGACCGCCCCTGTGACAACGCCTACGGGCAATCGCGTGGGCAACAAAAACTGGCCTGTGAAGTCCCCCGCCAGTACAAGTACTGCGCCTACCAGTGCAGCGGCAGCCAAAATTCCGCGTGAGCCGCCCAGCAAACGCGCAGCAATAGGACCAGATAGGAACGCGACAAAAGCGATAGGTCCAGCGGCAGATGTGGCAAATGCAACCAGCCCGACGGCTGCCAATGTGACACGCAACCGCGTGGCATCTGCGCGAACGCCAAGCGCACGTGCGGCGTCATCGCCCAATCGCAAGATGTCCAGATCCCGCGCACTTGTCAGCAGCAGCCCGCCAAACACCACCAGTGCGGCCAGTACAGGAATAACATTCGGCAGTTGCGCGCCGTTTACGCTTCCTGTCAGCCAGCGTAATGCTTCGGCGCGATCCCACGCAGGTGCTTCCAATAGGACGTAGGCAGTCACGCTATCCAGCATGGCGGATACACCGATCCCGATCAAGATAAGCCGTGCGCCAGCGGCCCCACGGCTGGAGGATAGCCCCCAGATGACGGTGGCAACCAATAGCCCAGACACGACAGCAACAACGGAAACAAGCCAGCCGTCGAAGGATAGGATTACAATCGCAAATACTGCGGCAGCGCCTGCGCTTGAACTGATGCCGATGATGTCTGGGCTGGCCAGAGGATTACGGAGCATCACTTGGAACGCGACACCGCCGAGGCCGAAACTGAGCCCTGCGAGGATCGACAAAAGCGCCCGCGGCAGTCGTAGGTCATTCACCACAAAAGAGGCGCCGGATGCTTCACTTCCAAACAAGGCAGCGATCACGTCTGGCGGTGCGATGCACCCCCGCCCGCAAGACAGGCTGAGGACGAAAAGCGCCAGCACCATCGCAGATAATAGGGCAACGACGATAAAGCTCCTCCGGTTGGCGTGTTGCCGGATATCGCCGCGCAGCTGTGTAGTTTGATCCGTTGCTTGCATGCTCATAACCCACGCATCCTTTGTCGGCGTACGGTCCAGATGAAAAAGGGTGCACCGACAAATGCCGTGACGATGCCCACATCCAGTTCATTTGGCCGCGCAATGATCCGGCCCAACACATCCGCCAGCCCCAGAAGGGTCGCACCGCCGAAGGCCGAGAGTGGCAAGAGTATTCTGTAATCAATACCCGCGATCATGCGGCACATATGCGGCACAACCAGCCCGACAAATCCAATAGGCCCGCATAAGGCGGTAGCAGTCCCACAGAGGATAATGGCACCCGCCGCTGCCATAGCGCGGCCTGTTGCTACATTTTGCCCTAAACCCGCAGCCAATTCTTCGCCCAATGCAAGTGCGTTGAGAACCCGTGCAGAGGCGAGGCTGAGCAACAGACCTACGATGAAAAAGGGGAAGGCGGGCAGGATCGTGTCAAACCGCGCACCGCCAATGCCACCGACTTGCCATGACTGGATGCTGCCCGCGATGTCATTGCGTGGTAGCACAACTGCGATGATGAACGCAGATGCAGCAATGGAAGTTGCGGTTCCCGCTAACGTGAGTTTGAGGGGGGTAGCACCGCCTTGCCCTGTAGACCCGATTGCATATACGAAAACAGCGGCAGAGCCTGCTCCCGCGACGCCCAACCACAAGAATGTTGTGGCACCGCTGATATCAAACCATGCAATACCAATTACTACAAAAAGGGCGGCACCCGCGTTGACGCCCAGAATTCCGGGATCGGCAAGCGGATTACGCGTGATGCCCTGCATGACCGCACCCGCGATACCCAACGCCCCTCCTGCCAGAACAGCCAGCAGCGTTCTGGGCATACGGACCGCCACCGCGGCGGCCCCGATGCTGTCAATGCGCCCGTTGAGGCCCGCCCAAATCTCGTGCCACGGTACACTGCGCGTCCCAACAGCCAGCGAGAGGCCGACCGTGAAAAGCGTCAGTGCAACAAAGCCGAAAATGCGAAATGTCTTATGTTGGAAGACCTTTTTCATTCTTTGCTGCGTGCCACCGCTGCTGACAGCCGGTTCAAGTAATCGTCCAACACGTAGTCAATCGAAAGAGGGGTTGGGTTGGCGGCCGTTCCCATTGGATCATTCGCCAGCAAAATGACCGATCCGCGCGCGATTGCAGGGAAGCGAGCAATCAACGGGTTTTTGGTCAATTCGTCCAACCGCGCTTGATCCCCATAGGTCACAACAACATCAACGTCGTTGAACAGATCAATCCGCTCTGCACTGACGCGGCCCGAATACTTGCCTGCTTCGCTGGCCTCGTTGACCGCTTGCGGTGTGGTCATGCCCAGATCACCCAGAAATTTGACGCGTTGATCGGCTGCGGCGTAAAAGCCGATTGTGCTCAGGTCGCGTGGATCAAGGTGTGTGACAAACATGCCTGTTTTGCCTTTGATGTCAGGATGCTTTGCTACCGCTGTTGCAATGCGCTTTTCGATGTCACCGACCATCGCCTTGCCTTCAGCCGCCATGCCAAGGCCCGCAGCGTTCTGGAGGATCATTTCACGCCATGTCGTTGTCCAAGCGGCTTCTGGATAGGCGATTACGGGCGCGATCCGGCTGAGCGTTTCATAATCGGATTTGGAGATACCTGAATAAGCCGCGAGTATTACGTCAGGATTAGTCGATGCGACGGCTTCAAAATCTATGCCATCGCCTTCATCAAACAACACCGGAGCATCGGCACCAAGGGCATCTAGTTTTTCGGTCACCCAAGGCAGCATCCCGTCACCATCGTCATCGCCCCATGACGCCCGTGCAAAGCCGACAGGCACAATGCCCAAGGCGAGTGGAACTTCGTGGTTGGCCCATCCTACAGAGGCCACACGTATTGGGCGGGTTTCTACAGTAGTCTGGCCAAAAGCGTGCTCCACTGTGACAGGAAATTCCTGCGCGGCGCTTGCGGTTGCCCAGAAAACGAAGCCGATATTCATTAAGACACGTAGCATGAGGGGTCCTATTCTAGTTTGTTGTGCAGTCTCGTACGTTTTGAGTGGTCTCCAGTGGCGAAAGACCAATTCCTGCGTGTTGGATGGGCTGATGTGCAAAGCATCGGCTCAGGAGCATGCATGCCCAGATAATGTGAGCTCTTGCGCCCATTGATTTGAACGGAACATGAGATTCCTTGCCGCGAAAGTTTTGATTTTTTTGGCTAAAGTGCATCGCACCTTTGGCTGGTTCAGGCATGGTAAGGTGAAAATCTACCTCAGCGTGCTTGATTCACTGCGTGGTACCAAAAGCGGGTAGAGGGTACAATCCCGAGTTAAACACTCAGTTATATTATTTATCTGTTCCGTGTCGGCACAGGGGACGATCCTGTAAAGTCGCGGCCTTTCACGGTGCAAAGGGTTTCTGTCGCCCATGTTCGGGCCTCACGCGAAGCGGTTTCTTATAATGCCCGCTCCTCATTGACGATGGCGGGCCCCTTTTTTGAGGGAACGATGAAACCAATTTCAGGGGCCAATCTGGGTGCTGAAACGGTGAGCCTTTGTTCTTCACACTCGTCGCGATGTTCACATCTTTACTTAGATGCAGAATGTGATGGAGTGACGGCCTACTCTAATTGCGGGGATATCTTAACCGATCGGGGTTGGCGCTTTGAAGCGTATTGAAGAGGTATGCTTTAGTGGATTTCCGATTTCGGAACCAAAAGGGAATGCAGTGCCGGTCACCTATTGTGTGCTGCGGGTGCCTCCGCAACTGTAGGCGAATATCTTTTGCCACTATGTCACTGGTTGCAACCCAAGGAAGGCGGCAATAGGCGTTTTTTCGTGAGCCATGAGACCTGCCATCAGTTGGTGTCACACACGAACACATTGGGAGAGGTGGCGGAGAAACAGTCCGTAAAATAAAACTTTTATCATATTGATTTTTATTTATAATATTAGACTGGATGGGTCGCATACCACGATTTAAACCACATCATGGTTTCTGATAAGCATCATTCTTATACCATAAGTCTTGTGAAACTAGCTGTTAATTTTGCCAGTTGCCCAGATGCAAAAGCTGCATTCGCTAAACATACAGGCCATTTAACCTCAGGTAGATTAATGAGGTCGAATGCGCGCAGCATAGTCGCAAAGGCAGTGAGAAAAGTCCTGAACGCATTTGTATAGCTCCAATCATGGCCCATTCTAAGGATGAGGCTTTATCAACAGTTTATATGCGGCCAGTTAAGGTGCTACCTCAGGGCCAGGTTTCATTGAGTGAGAGCATGAAATTAAACCAGGCAGCAAGAGTGCCATGATGCATGTCTGCGATCGGTTAAACCATTTTGTCATCATGCAGCGCATCCAAGCGCCATCGTCGCTGAAAGGTTCCGTCACCTTGTCAATCTAGCGTTCATTCTCCCAGATCAATGAAGCTTAGGTGTTTGATCCCACGGTTTGATGGTGCGATCCTTTCTCAGGAATGGAAGGAAGCAACATGGGACAAGTTCGTCACGGGAGCGCCACGACAACGCACGCTGTCAGAGCAGCAATACAGCGATCGCAAGCTTCGCTCTCGGCGCTGAGCGAGGAACTCGGCATCAATCCCAAGACCGTCGCGAAGTGGCGCAAGCGTGCGACGGTGGAGGATTTGAAGACCGGCCCTAAGAAGCCGCGCTCAACGGTTCTGACCGAAGAGGAGGAGGCGATGATCGTCGCCTTTCGACGGCACACACTGCTGCCGCTAGATGACTGTCTCTATGCTCTTCAGCCCTCGATCCCGCATTTGACCCGCTCGGCATTGCATCGGTGCCTGCAAAGACATGGCATCTCACGCCTGCCAGACGTTGAGGGCGACAAGCCCAAACGGCAGAAGTTCAAGCGGTACCCGATCGGCTTCTTCCATATCGACATCGCTGAGGTGCAGACGGCGGAGGGCAAGCTCTATCTCTTTGTGGGCATTGACCGAACCAGCAAGTTTGCCGTCACCCAGCTCGTGGACAAGGCAGATCGCAAGACGGCCTGGGAGTTCCTCGAACATCTGCTCAAGGTCGTTCCTTATCACATTCATACGATCCTCACCGACAATGGCATCCAGTTCGCCGAGCAGCCTCGCAATCGCAACACCCCTTATTCCCGGCAGATGCGCTTCGACATGATATGCGAAGCCAACGGGATCGAGCATCGGCTGACCAAGCCAAACCACCCTTGGACCAATGGCCAGGTCGAGCGAATGAACCGCACGATCAAGGAGGCGACGGTGAAGCGCTACCATTACGACAGCCACGACCAACTGCGGACGCACCTCGCGGACTTCATGGCGGCCTACAACTTTGCACGCCGCCTCAAGACGCTCAGCGGCCTCACGCCCTACGAATACATCTGCAAAATCTGGACTTCAGAGCCAGATCGATTCATTCTAAATCCGATCCACCAGATGCCGGGACTGAACACCTAGAATTCGGTCCAGACTTTTTGTACCAATTCAAGCATCTAAGCTAAGCAACCTATCACTGATACAAGGGATCCAGAGCTTGCGATGGTTAAGGCGTTTTGAACCTCCATTATTGTGTGATGATAGACATCACAAACTTGAATTCCACATAGGCCTGTGATAACTTTTTAATGGCGAAAAATCATCGGAGCTACGTTTGGTGGCACATATTTTGTTACGCAGCCCTAAGGGTAACGAGCATTATCCTGCGATTATTGTCCGTAGTCATACAGCCAAGGGCGCGAAGGTCGGCCACGGGGATGTGCTTTACGAGATAAAGACCGCCCAAGGTCGAAATTTGGGTATCAAAGCGTCAAAAGATGGATGCGTCATATCTCCTCCCTACCCAGAAGGTATGACGCTGCATGAACAGGTTGTGTTGGCTGAGTTGGATTCGGATGTGCCCCATGCGGAGGCAAAAATCACCGCAAAAACCACCGCACAAGCCGCAGAGAAAAAGCCGAAATCGCATGCCGAAGCAAGAGGCACTAAGCCCAATGGAAAACCCAGAAAGGTCATGCTGCGTACGCCTGCGCCGATATATCTCTATCCGCTCACAGTTACGTCAGCTGGTGTTGAACAGGGCACATTAGTCAGCGCAGGCGACACGTTGTATGAGCTGCGCTGCGCTAATGGGCGGGAGGTTCGAATTCCTTCGCCAGAGGCAGGGCAGCTGGCCTCCCCAGCTTATCCGGTGGGTTTTCAGTTTAATGCGCCGGCTCTTTTGGCCGAGATATCTGTTGACACAGGAAAGGCAGAGCCCGAGCCGTCATTCAAATCTGCTGGCACCGGAACCAAATCGAAGGGGGGGGCAGGCCCAAGCAATAAACCTCGGGCACAGACGCAAAGCACACCGCCACAAGAGAAAACCCGGCACGACAGGCATACGCGCAAATCCAAGCCACAAACAACGACACAGTCGCCAAAACGCCCCACTGACCCAAGGGTGCTAAAGGCGGTCGAACGGGAACGCGACACCACGCCTTCGGCCTTTCTGCGAAGTTTCTGGACGGCAGAGACGCCGGATGTGCGTTGGGGCGGTTTCGGGCCAATCTTCAAGATGTCGCTGCTTTTTACCGCCATGTTAATGGGCTTCCAACTTGTGCTGCGCGCCATAACACCCGATCTGGAACTAGAAGCACTGTTGCTTCCCGCCATGGGGATCGCCATCTTGAGCGCGTTCCTGACCGTCCGCATTGTGCGCCACTGGCGACATCGCCCGTCGCCTCCCGGGCTTGTTTTTCCACTTGCTGGGCTTGCTATATTAGGCTGTGGGGCAAGTATCATACCCGATCGCGAAATCTATTATGCAACAGGGTTTGATCCGGCAGAGATACCTATTGAGATTTTAGGCAGCATCAGTCGTGTCTTCAGTGAAGGCAACCCAACAACCGCCTCCTCGGGCACAAATTCCGAATCGTCAGGCAAATCCAGCGGCACCGCCGATGATTTTTACCTTGAGCGGATCGGTGCCAAGCCGCTGGGCGGCGCCAAAAGTCGGGCTGCGCCACCAGATTTGCAAAACAAATTCGACGACTGGATCAATTCATGACCCTTTATCGTAGTTTCCCGGCTCTTGTCCTGAGTCTGTCGATCATGACGTTGATGGCACTTTTTGCACCCGCCTTCGCCCAAGGCCAGCGCAGCTTCTCTGTCGAAAACAGGATTTACACCGGAACTTTCCGGCATTCCCACGTGCCGAAAGGATTGTTCACGGACAGTTATACCAAGATAGCGTGGGACGCCGAACTCAAAATGGGCCTGCTGTACGGTGAGCCGGTGTTCTCGACAAAATTCCGCTTTGAGATCGAGGATTGGAGATATGTGGTTCCGAGCCTTGGGCCGACAAAATACATTCAATGGACGCCTAGTTCCGGGGCCGGCCTGCAGAGGGTGGGCGGCTTACCCGCTGATGCCCCTCGGGCGATGCCTTATGAAGTGAAGCTCGGTTTTAAATTCCGCGACATAAAGAGCCGCCAGTTTGTCGAGGTCATCCAAGATATCGGTGCGCCTGGAAAGCCGGGAACTTGGTCCTTCAATGTGCCGGGCAGTCCTAACTGGGACAAAACGTTCATCGGCTTTGACGAGCCGAACAAGGGCAGTTGGCTAAACGCTGTGGATGCTAAAAACACTTGGAAATCCGAACTGGAACTGTTGAGCGTGCGCATCGTTTCAATCAAATGGTCCACCGCCGATCTGTTTGATTACCTGCGAACCTACAACATGTATGACCGCACTATGGCCACGATTGAGGCCATCAACAGGCTGCTGGATGGGGCTGAGCGTAGTTATGGGTACGATGCGCGTTTCGAGCGCCCTTCAAAGTTAAAGTACCAGAACACCCCATTCCTCGCGAGCGTCCCCCTTAAGCTGTTGCGCCAACTTGAGCGGCTGCAAAACTTGCCCGAAGAGCTCAAGCAAGGCGATGACACCGCCTATGAACAGGCCAAAGACAACGCAGAGGACATTGTCGCGGTGATGGAAGAGGATATCCGAAATTATGATGATAAAACTCCACGCCAAAAGGATTTGCCGCAAGGTTCCGAGATGATTTTTGAACAGGACGGGCTTCAACCGATCTTTGTGCAATTGCCACTGCGTTTCGAATTGATCGATCATGGTAGCGAAGATGGAGACCGCGTGCGTCTTCGTGTACGCGATAGCTCTGGACAAGTGATGGATGAATCCAAGACGCTGCGCAATGCTGGGACAGGATTTTCGCCAGCGGTGCGCGCCGGCTCGATCTCGATTTCAATTGAGGCGCTGAACGAAGGATCGTCAGGCCCCAATACTGGCACGATCGTGGTTCATTCCAAAGTGACCAAAGGGCCGAGTTCACAGCAATACAATCTGAAAACCGGCGATACAGGCACCTTGATGGTTTTTGCTCCCGCTCAATAAGGCAAATAATATGCGTTACCCTCTACAGTCTCTTCGTCAAGCGACGTTTGCCGTTGCACTGTTGATCCCCGGCGTGGGGCAGGCGCAGATGCAACCGCTTGACGCGCGTTTAACCCCGGTTGCGCGTGAGGATGTGTCACGGTCGGTGACAGCGATTGTAGGGGACATCGATCAGGCCAAATGCAGCGGGATTGCCATTGGCGATAACGCTGTCTTGACGGCTGCACGCTGTGTGATCGATCTCAAGACAGGCAAGCCACTGCCGGACCGGCAAGTGATCGCAGGCATCGATCTGGACGATGAATTTATGCCGACCAGCCGTTTTTTTCCGTCCAGATATTATATCCCTGATCCTGATGGCCCCTTTGGTAAAGCCAGACTGGCAGATCAGCCTGCAATTGTGCGTCTCCGGAGAAACACCAAGGAAAACCATGAATTCGCCAAGGGTTCGTCCCCCACGCGGTTTCACCGCACCGGAATAGACCCTGATCCGGATCGCCTGCATACGATTGCCTACACGGATGGCAATCTGTCACAAATGCATGGCGAGGGATGTGCGATCCTGTCGATCCTTGGCGACGGGCGAATGCGCCTCAACTGCAAAATGTCGAATACCGCCGCTGGTGCCCCTTTGCTTAGCCCAAGCGGGATCGTTGGCATCTATCTGAGTGAGGGCATGGGGTATTATTTTGGTGCGTCTGAGATCGCCGATCTTGAACGTATTGCGACCAAATATAAGCCAAAGCACTTTATCGAAGTTTCTAATGAAAATGAACCCAGCTTTATTTCTATGGTTTTGACCACGAATTGCCGTACGGGAGTCAAATTTTACCTACGCTATGTCGCGCTGAACGATTCAAGTAGAAAGTTTCGTCAAACGACCGGCAGGGTCGGCAAGGGGGAACAAAGGATCGTCCAGATGCGAAGCGATAACAGCATTTTTTATCTGGCCGGCAAAAGTGGTAAAAAAGTGTGGGGGCGTGATCGGAAATTTTCTGGCCGGATGTTCAGCCAGATCGATGTGAAACGCGCAGGAGACTATTTCTGGAAATTTAACTGCAACTGATCAGGCAGTTCATCCCCTTGCTTGAGGTTGATCAAATGCTAGGTTCGTTGGACGATGCTACTGATAAGTAGTTAAGGATATACCTGAGGAGTTCACCAAAGCTCAACATAAGGTGAACCTGACCCGGTTTGTTCTCTCACCTATTCTGTCTAAAAAGGTCTACCCTACATAGACAGCCTGGTTTTTCGTCGGAAGTGTATATTTTGAGTTGAAATCAGATTTAGAGACAGTATTCTAAAAAAGGTCTAGTTTCATAGGAGACGAGTATGTCCATTGTTGGCTACCGTCGCGTCAGTACTCTTGAGCAAAACTTCGACAGGCAAGATTTGGGGCCGGTTGATAAGCTCTTTGAAGAAAAGCTATCGGGTAAAAGTACCAAAGATCGCCCAGCGCTCAATTCCATGCTGGATTGGGTGCGAGAAGGAGACACTGTTATCGTGCACAGCATAGATAGGTTAGCCAGAGATCTCCGCGACCTGCAGACGATCATTCAAGGACTGAACGACAAAGGTGCCTCAATAACATTCAAAACTGAAGGACTTATATTTTCGGCGAAGTCGGATGACGCTTTCGCCACGCTCCAACTTCAGATGATGGGAGCCTTCGCTGAATTTGAGCGAAACATTATCCGGAAACGTCAAGCAGAGGGAATCGCCAAAGCAAAAGCAAAAGGGCTGTATAAGGGCCGCCCGAAAGTTGTCGATGATGCTAAAGTTAAAGAATTGCGCAACTCAGGTATGGGGGCGACTGCGATTGCCAAGGAGCTTGGCATCGGGCGAGCCACCGTCTACAAGTCGTTGGGATCTTAAAACCTCGGATTGAAACTGAAGTGCGGAATACCGACCAAACCCATCACCATCGAGCAGATGAAGGGAACTATCGGCTCACTCTTGTTGCTTTGGTCGGGTATCGAACAGTCCCTTAATGAAGCAATTGAAAATCTGCACACAGAGAAGATGTCCAAATCGGTTCATGGCATATCAAGGTCTATTGATGTGTGGTCACTGGCGGTCAAACAAACGGATAACACCAGTACACTTCATGCGGACCTTTGCGATCGCTTTGTCAGAATGCTTAAGGAAGCGCTCGTGATCAGGAACTTCGTATGTCACGGATTGACTGGAATCTCCGCGCGACTTCACAGCGGTAACCCAGAAGCACATCTTCAAGTGCAGCTTGGGGAGGATACACGTCTCCTGACCTGGCACCAACTCGATGAAATGTTTAGATGGATGTCGAGGAGTAG
Source organism: Sulfitobacter undariae (assembly GCF_014196805.1). GTDB lineage: Bacteria > Pseudomonadota > Alphaproteobacteria > Rhodobacterales > Rhodobacteraceae > Sulfitobacter > Sulfitobacter undariae. The sequence goes on from NZ_JACIEI010000020.1 coordinate 63,166, forward strand.
GTGGCTGATCAGAGATTTGACCGAGGCCGCCATGGAAAATGACGCCCAGCGAGCCAATAACAGTAAGCGGTGCGTCGATCCCACCTATTTGACGTAATTCCACGGTAGCAGATCGTTGATCTGGCTTTGTTTGTGGCCTGCAACGATGGCTGTGA
>NZ_JACIEI010000021.1:0-30629 GCF_014196805.1 Sulfitobacter undariae
AGCGCTCCATGGAGAAACTCCCTTATAATCCATCTGTCAGGGCTGAATCTCAGATCAGGGGCTCACAAGGAAGGTGGGGTGGGCGCACCGCTTACTGACGAAGAGTGCTTGGTCGCGGATATGATCGAGTTGACACGCCAGTACGGTCGATATGGCATCAAGATGCTGTTCATTGCGCAGGTGTCACGTCATTTGACGCACACCGTAAAACGGGGTTTCTAAGAACTGCCTATCGATCCGGAAGCTGACTTGGGTCATGACCCGGCGCTCGTACTGATAGAACAGTTGCAGATAATTTTTCTGGGCAACGACTTTGCAGACCTGCACATAGTACGACATTGTCGTCTCGATGCGCTTGTGACCGAGCACCTCTTGCACCAGCCCCATCGCACTGGGACCCATGTCCAGAATGGCCTTGCCCGCGATATGGCGCATGACTTGCAAGTCTATCCGCAGCTGACAGTATTTCCACATATGCTGGCGGAACCTCAGGCAAAGCTTGTCTTTGCTCATATAGCCAAAGACCGGCCGGTAGACGGCAATGTAGCGCTGCAGCATCCGGACGGTTTCGGTATCGATGGACACATAGACCGCCCGTAGGTTTTTAAGCTCGGCAGCAGGCAGCATCAATGTACCCTCCCCCGCCCCAATCGGCAGGCTCCCGAGGAATCGGCGCCCGCGCTGGTGATGTGACCGGAATTCAGGACGATAGGGAAACCGTACGCGACCTTGCGCCGTCCTCAAACTACTACATCCGCGCAACAAATGTGACGCCTGAGCAGATCAAATCTATCTTCCACGCAATCGATTTCACCGAAACCCGCAAGAAATCTGTCGCTGTCCCTTCTGTCTCCAAGCCAGAGTTGGTCGCGTTATATCACGATCAGAAAGTGCTGACGGTTCAAAGCGAAGCCGCTAAAGAGGTTACGTATCCGAAGATCACCGAAACTAACCTTATGCAGGGTTTGGGCGCCGATCAGTTTCAATTCAAGGATCACAAGCCCTATCAGCCTATGGCATCTTCAGCGCGATGCCCCAGCAATTACCCCGTCAAACTCACTCATAGGGTGACCCATTCCCGCATCTTCCAACTGCTCGCGATCCGGCAAGTCCCGCAGGCTCTCCAACGCGAAGGCCACCAGAAACCGTTCGGTTGTGACAAACGTATAGGGCGCGCCGCGAAGGGGGCTGCGGGGGCCAGTGGCGATCAGGTCTTGGGCGTTGAGCCGTCCGATCAGATTGCGGCTGACTTCCTTGCCGAAGATGTCTTTCAGCCCGTCGCGGGTAATCGGTTGGTGATAGGCAATGGCGGCCAGCACCGCGGTTTCGAATTCATTCAGGTCGAGACCCTGATCGCCCACATCCGCCGCCGCCCGGATCGCAGGGGCATAGGCAGGCCGGGTTTGCAGCATCCATCCATCGACGACATGGACCACCGCATAGGGTCGGTCAGCCAGATCGGAGATAAGATCCTCTATAAGCAGATCAACGGACACCCCCTGCCCCACAACCCGCGCCAGATCCGCGCGCGGCACAGGCGATGCGCTGGCGAACAGCACTGCCTCGATCCGCCGCATCCACTCCCGCCAGCGCAGCTCGGGCGGCAGGTCGGCGAGGGCGCGGTCCAGATCGGCGGCGGGTTGGTGTTTTGCCATGTCAGACCCCGTAGAGGCGGAAACTGTCCCGCCCCGTCAATTCTCGCACCGCATCCAAGCTTACCAGCCGGGAGCAGAGCCGCCGCGCCGCCCGATCCGGCAAAGGCAATGCCGACGGGGTCACCGCATCACGGGTCAAAAACATCTCCACCGCCGCCCCGGCCCCCTTGGCGCGCAGCTCGGGGGTCACAGCGTGAAGCCACGCGGCGCGGCGAGCCAGATCGCTCGCCATCCGCGTCGCCTCGATTGCCGACGCCACGACCGCGTGGTGACAGGCCAACTGCAGATCATCACCGGTCTTGCGCAGATCGCGCCGGGTCAGCCCGCCCCCCAGCAGCGGCACCATATACTTCCACCCCAAAGCCTGCGCCAGCGCTGTGTCCGCCAGAATAAGCGCCACATGCTCCGCGCGCGGATGATCCGACAACACGGCCTCAAGCACAGCCTGCGCCCGCACCACGGGGCTGCCTTGCCCCGCACCCCGCAGATCGTGCTTATCTGGCCGGTGGCACTGGTCGAGCCAGACCGCGAGCTCGGGCGCAGAATAGGATGGCAAGGCACGCTGCAGCGCCTTGAGCGAAACCGGCCGTTCAGCTGCCTGCCGCCAGTACTGATAGAGCTCCCCCGCCGGCCCGGGCAGATCGCCGGGCCGCAGCAAATGGACCGCATCGCGCAGGTCTGCAGCCCGCTCTGGCCGTCCGGACAGGACCACACTTGCCTCTGCTGCACGCAAGGCCAGACGTTCTCTCAACAAGCTCTGAGGGACGTCCCCGCTCCCCAACACAAGATGCAGGTAGCCGAGCGCCGCACCCAATAAAAACGTCACACCTTCAAGGGTTTCACTCCGGTCAACGGTGACCCAAGATGGCATTCGAGGTAGTGTAATCTTATCAGGATCAGGATTTGAGCGTGCTGGCTTCATGTCTGAAGGCTAACGCGTTGCGGCGCTTAGCGCCAGTAAATATGTTCATAACCGCCTCGCATTGCACGATCCAATTATGTCCAATAAGTTTCCATTATCGGACATATGATATTCCTGGAAGGACGGCAGCAAAAACCACTCCAAAAACAGACATATCCACGCATGACATGAGAAACATCAACAAGATCAGCCCCGCGTTTAAAATGAACCCTGACTATTCGCTCAGGAATACAATGTGTAACATCAGGTGATGGGGCGGGTGTCTTGGCAAGGTGTTCCAATTAAGTTAAATGCTTTTCTTATTTAAAGTGGGTCCAGACGCGTATCTGGACACTCTATTTTACAAAGAGGCAGGGTATTATGTGCGGCATCGTAGGTATTGTTGGAAAACATCAGGCAGCTCCGATCCTTGTCGATGGGTTGCGGCGGTTGGAATACCGCGGATATGACAGCGCGGGCATCGCCACAGTAGACGCAAGCACGGGTGCTGGCAGGTTGGACCGCCGCCGCGCTTTGGGCAAACTGGTCAATCTGGCTGATCTTCTGGTGCATGAGCCGCTGACAGGAACCAGTGGCATCGGCCACACCCGTTGGGCCACACATGGGGCCGCCACCACCGTCAACGCCCACCCGCATGCGCGCGGGCGCGTCGCTGTGGTGCACAACGGGATTATTGAGAACTATCGCAGCCTGCGCGAAGAACTGGCCGCACATCAGATTGTGCCCGAAACCCAGACCGATACAGAAACAGTAGCAATGCTGTGTAACTGGTTCCTTGATCAGGGGCACAGCGCCGAAGAGGCCGCCAAAGCGACCATCGCCAAACTAGAGGGCGCTTATGCGCTGGCCTTTCTGTTTGAGGGCCAGGTCGATCTGATGATTGCCGCGCGCAAAGGATCACCTTTGGCCGTAGGCTGGGGAGACGGCGAGATGTTCATCGGCTCCGATGCACTGGCGCTGGCCTCGATGACCTCCGAAGTGACCTATCTGGAAGAGGGCGATATCGCCGTTCTGACCCGTGCAGGGGCCACATTCTACACCGCCGAAGGTGAGACGGTTGAGCGCGCGCGCAAAACTGTCGAGATTGACATCAACAGCGTTGATAAAGGCGGCTATAAACATTTTATGGCCAAAGAGATCGCGGAACAGCCGCGTGTGTTGTCGGCGGCGGCAGATTATTATCTGGGGGGCCGTGACACGGCCGATCGCATGGGCCGCGAATTGCTGGAGAGCATTGATTTCAGCAATGTGGATCGTCTGGTGATGGTGGCCTGTGGCACAGCCGCGCTGGCCTGTCACACGGCCAAATACTGGTTTGAACAAATCGCCCGCCTGCCCGTTGAGGTCGATATCGCCTCTGAATACCGCTACCGCGAACCCCCATTGTCAGACCGCACCGTGGCGCTGTTTGTCAGCCAGTCTGGCGAAACCGCCGATACGCTGGCTGCCTTGCGGTATTGTGCCGGCAAGGCCCGTAAGATCGTGTCCGTGGTCAATGTGGCGACATCCTCCATTGCGCGCGAAAGTGATGTGGCCTTGCCCATTTTGGCAGGCACTGAAATCGGTGTGGCCTCAACCAAGGCTTTCACCTGCCAGTTGACGGTACTGGCCACTATGGCGATCACAGCCGCACGGCAGCGCGGCCATCTGGACGCCGCCGCCGAGACCAAGCTATGCGAGCAGTTGATGGCGGTGCCACGTCTGGTGGGGCAGGCGTTGACCTGTGAGGAAGAAGTCAAGAAGATCGCCAGCCATTTGGGCCATGTCAGCGACGCGCTGTTTTTGGGGCGTGGTGCAATGTATCCACTGGCGCTGGAAGGCGCGCTGAAGCTCAAAGAAATTTCATATATCCACGCTGAAGGCTACGCGAGCGGCGAGCTCAAGCACGGACCAATTGCTTTGGTCGATGACAAACTGCCTGTGGTTGTTCTTGCACCCAGCGATGCGCTGTTTGATAAATCAGTCTCTAACATGCAAGAAGTCATGGCGCGCGGCGGCAAGATCATCATGGTCAGCGATCAGGCGGGTCTGAGCGAGGGCGGTGAAGGCGTTTGGAAAACGATCGAAATGCCCACCATCGAAGGCCCATTTGCCGCGATCACCTATGCCGTGCCGATGCAATTGCTATCTTATCATACAGCAATTGAAAAAGGTACGGATGTGGACCAGCCGCGCAATCTCGCTAAATCTGTGACCGTGGAATAAGCTCTCCCGAAATACCAAGTTTTTATACCAAGTTTTTTTGAGGAGCGCGATTATGAGCAAGACTTATTTCGGAACCGATGGCATTCGCGGCCGCGCAGGCCACCACCCGATGACCGCAGAATTTGCCGTGCGTCTGGCAATGGCCGTCGGCCGGTATTTTAGCAAAGGCGAAGGCCGCCACCGCGTGGTGATTGGCAAAGACACACGCCGTTCGGGCTATATGTTGGAAAATGCGCTGACAGCCGGGTTTACGGCGGCAGGCATGGACGTGTTTGTGCTGGGCCCGATCCCGACACCGGCTGTCGGGCGCCTGACCCATTCGATGCGCGGCGATCTGGGCGTGATGATATCGGCCAGCCACAATCCCGCTCATGACAACGGGATCAAATTTTTCGGCCCTGACGGCTTTAAGTTATCGGATGAGGCAGAATATGCGATTGAAGCTATTCTGGATACTGGCGGTTTTGCTGAACCTTCAGATGTGATCGGGCGGGTCACACGGCTGAACGGCGGTCAAGGTCGCTATGTAGAATATGCCAAAACCACCCTGCCCCAGCGCGTACGGCTGGACGGCATGAAAATTGTGATCGATTGCGCCAATGGCGCGGCCTATAAAACCGCCCCCGAAACCCTGTGGGAGTTGGGCGCGCAGATCATCCCGCTGGGGGTGAACCCGAACGGGTACAACATCAACGATGGTTGTGGCTCAACCCACCCTGAAATGGCCGGCAAAGCCGTACGTGAACACGGCGCCGATCTGGGGATCTGTCTGGACGGTGATGCCGACCGGATTATCGTGCTGGATGAAACAGGCACCATTGTGGACGGCGATCAGATCATGGCGGTGCTAGCCACCAATTGGGCCCGTGCAGGCCGCCTGAACCATAACACGCTGGTGGCGACACATATGTCCAACCTTGGACTAGAGCGCTATCTGAACACTCAAGGCATTGATCTGCGCCGCACCGGCATTGGAGATCGCTATGTGGTCGAAGAAATGCGCGCAGGCGGCTTCAACATGGGCGGCGAACAATCGGGCCATATCGTGATGACCGATTTTGCCACCACAGGTGACGGCTTGGTAGCGGGGCTGCAATTTCTGGCGGCCCTCAAGGAAAGCGGCGATCCCGCCAGTGTCCTGACCCGCAGCTTTGAGCCCGTGCCGCAACTGTTGGAAAATGTGAAATTCGTTGCAGGCATGGCCCCTCTGGAAATGCCTGCCATTCAGGACGCTATCGCCGATGGCGAAACACGGCTGGCTAAAAATGGCCGTCTGCTGATCCGCAAATCGGGCACCGAGCCTTTGATCCGCGTGATGGGCGAATGCGAAGACGAGGCGCTTCTCAATGAGGTTGTGATGGGGATCGCAGACAAAATTCGCACACTCTAACCTTATGACTAGAGACTAATATGACCTCAAATGATCGCTCATCAACAGGGGAAGACACCCAAGCCATACAGGTGCCTTCCTCTGTTGCCGGGTCAACATCGCTTGACCGTCTTGTGGATACCGCACGCGATTATGCCCACCATGCAACGGCCGAAAATACCAACATGGCTTACCAACATGATTGGCAACATTTCCTTGGCTGGTGCCACAGACGCGGTGCAGATCCACTCCCCCCCTCACCTGATTTGATCGGTCTCTACATTGCCAATTGCGCAAGCCCTGACACCAAGGCCCCTGCCCTTTCGGTATCGACGATAGAACGCCGGCTCTCTGGTCTTGCATGGCATTACCGACACCGCGGTTTTGTGCTGGACCGCAAAAATCCACATATATCAACTGTTCTGGCAGGCATTCGCCGCAAACATGGACGCCCTCCCCTCCAAAAAGAAGCTGTGCTGGCCGAAGACATCAGCGCGATGATTGCAACCTTGCCGCATGATCTACGCGGGCTTCGAGACCGCGCAATTTTATTGATTGGATTTGCCGGAGGGTTCCGCCGCTCCGAAATTGTCGGGCTCGATTTTTGCAAAGATGATACCCCTGACAGCGACGGTTGGATCGAGATCGGAAAAGAAGGCGCCGTGGTATTTGTGCGGGGAAAAACCGGCTGGCGAGAGGTGGAAATCGGACGTGGTTCATCAAAGCGCACATGCCCTATTTATGCTTTGGAGCACTGGTTACACTTTGCCAAAATAGATTTTGGGCCTCTGTTTCGCCGTGTCAGCCGCGACAATAGCCGCATCCTTGAGGCGCGGCTTTCGGATAAGCATGTTGCGCGATTGATCAAACAAACTGTGCTGGCTTCGGACATCCGCAATGATCTCCCCGAAAAAGAACGTCTGGCGCTGTTTTCCGGGCATAGTCTGCGGGCTGGCCTTGCGTCGGGTGCGCATGTTGATGAACGCTATATCCAAAAACAACTGGGCCATGCATCGGTTGAAATGACCCGCCGCTATCAACGCAGCCGAGACCGTTTTCGCGTGAATTTAACCAAAGCCGCGGGGCTGTAATACATAGAATAATGACCTGTTTTTGACAGTAAAAACGCTTCACGACATATTTTAGACGGTTTTGGTCATTAACCTTGCACCACCGTCCATAAATTGAAACTATTTAGTAAACTGATAAAATTATAATAATGGAATACAGAGCATTATGAATAAGCCATTGCCGACCGTCACCCCCAACACTTGGGAATTTTTGCGCGACCCCATGATCGCCCCTACCGGATTTCGCGAGTATGATGCGCGTTGGCAGTATCCAGAAGCCATCAACCTGCCGGGGATCACGGCGTTGGGCATGGGGCTTGGCACGCAGATGCACCTGCGCGGGATTGAACCTGTGATTGCAGTGGGCAATGACTATCGCGACTATTCCCTTTCCATCAAAAACGCACTGATGCTGGGCCTCATGCAGGCGGGCATCCACGTCAAAGACATCGGCCCGGCCCTGTCACCGATGGCGTATTTTGCACAATTCCATCTGGATGCTCCTGCGGTGGCCATGGTCACGGCCTCGCATAACCCCAACGGCTGGACCGGTGTAAAGATGGGCTTTGAGCGCCCGTTGACCCACGGCCCGGACGAGATGAACGAGCTGCGCGATATCGTGCTGAGCGGCAAAGCCGTGGCCTGTGAAGGTGGTAAATACGAATTCGTTGAAGGTGTGCGCGAAGCCTATCTGGATGATCTGGTCGGTGACTTTAAAATGACCCGCAAGCTCAAGGTGGTTTGCGCCACGGGCAACGGCACGGCAGCGGCCTTTGCGCCCGAACTGTTCCGCCGTCTGGGCGTTGAGGTGGTCGAAAGCCACAATGAGCTGGATTACACTTTCCCGCATTACAACCCGAACCCCGAAGCCATGGAAATGCTGCATGACATGTCTGACAGCGTCAAAGCCTCGGGCGCTGATTTTGCGCTGGGATTTGACGGCGACGGCGACCGCTGCGGCGTGGTAGATGATGAGGGCGAAGAAATTTTCGCCGATAAGGTCGGCGTGATCATGGCGCGTGACCTGTCCAAGATTTACCCCAACTCCACCTTTGTGGCGGATGTGAAATCAACAGGGCTTTATGCCTCGGACCCCGAGTTGATCGCCAATGGCGTCACTGCGGATTATTGGAAAACAGGCCACAGCCACATGAAGCGCCGTGTCAAAGAGATTGGCGCGCTGGCGGGTTTCGAGAAATCCGGCCACTATTTTCTGGCCGAGCCGATTGGCCGCGGATACGATTGCGGCATGCGTGTTGCGGTAGAAATCTGCAAGCTGATGGACCGCAACCCGGATATGTCCATGTCCGACCTGCGCCGCGCCTTGCCGCTAACCTATTCCATGCCCACCCTGTCGCCTTATGCGGCGGATGAGGAAAAATACGATATCCTTGCGCGCATCGTTTCCAAGATGGAAAATTTGACCGAATTTGCAGGCCGCAAAGTGGCGCAAGTTGTCACAGTCAACGGCGCACGGGTGATCCTTGATAACGGCAGCTGGGGGCTGGTACGCGCCAGCTCAAACACCCCAAATCTGGTGGTGGTATGCGAAAGTTCCGAATCCGAAGCAGAGCTGCGTGCGATCTTTAAAGCTGTGGATGATGTCATCCGTACCGAACCTGGTGTCGGTGAGTATGACCAGAGTTTTTAACGAGTATGAGCAAACGCTCTAAGAAAGAGTACCCATGAAAATTGCGATCGCAGGCCTCGGCTATGTGGGCCTTTCAAACGCAGTCTTACTGGCACAGCACAACACTGTTGTTGCTGTGGACATCGACAAATCCCGCGTTGATATGATCAACGCGGGCAAAAGCCCCATAGTAGACACTGATATTTCGGATTACCTTGCCAATCGTAAATTGGATTTAAGCGCCACCACCGATAGTGCCGCCGCTTTTTCCGATGCCGATTTCATCATTATCGCGACCCCTACAAATTACGATTCAGATACCAACTATTTTGACACCTCCAGCGTCGAGACCGTTTTGGTGCGGGCGCTTGAGGCCAATGAAGACGCGCAGATTGTGATTAAATCTACGATCCCCGTCGGCTTTACCGAACGGATGCGGTTCGAGCTGGACAGTGACAATATCATATTCAGCCCCGAATTTTTGCGCGAAGGCCGTGCGCTATACGATAACCTGCACCCCAGCCGGATTATTGTCGGCGCCACCACACAGGCAGCCCACCAGTTTGCCGATCTGCTGGTGCAAGGTGCCGTTGCCACAGATATCCCAGTGAAATTCACCGACGCCTCCGAGGCCGAAGCGATCAAGCTGTTTGCCAATACCTACCTTGCCATGCGGGTGGCGTTTTTCAACGAGCTGGACAGCTATGCGATGACGCGCGGCGTGGATAGCCGCCAGATCATCGAGGGCATCAGCCTCGATCCACGCATCGGCAATCATTATAACAATCCGTCTTTCGGCTATGGCGGATACTGCCTGCCCAAAGATACCAAACAGCTGTTGGCCAATTATTCCGAAGTGCCGCAAAACTTGATCCGCGCGATTGTGGATGCCAACCACACCCGCAAGGATTTTCTGGCCGAGCAGATTATTGCCCGCAAACCCAAAATTGTGGGCGTACACCGTCTGGTGATGAAGGCCGGATCGGACAACTTCCGCCAGTCCTCCATTCAAGGGATCATGAAACGGATCAAGGCCAAAGGTGTTGAGGTCATTGTGTTTGAACCGGCGATGACACAAGATCGTTTTTTTAACTCACGGGTGATCCACGATCTGGATGCCTTTAAGGCTGAGGCCGATATCATCATTGCCAACCGCATGACAGACGAGTTGTCAGATGTAACAGACAAGGTCTTCACCCGCGATCTGTTCGGCAGCGATTAAGCTTAGCCCATCCAGAAATGTTCGCTTCCAAGGTCAGAGACATCCACGTCTTTGATCACAATGGTTCCGTTTTTCAGGTGCACATGCACGTCACCCTCATTCTGGGAGAGTTTTAAAGATTTAAAAGAAGACGGCCCGCCTTGGATGCGGATCAGATCCTCTGAAATATTGAAATCTCCGATGATGTCACGGGCCTGCTGACCGAAGAAGAAATGGAACGTATCCTCCCCATCGCCTCCCCAGAAATAATCATTGCCTTCACCTCCCATCAACGTGTCACTGCCGGCACCGCCATTCAGCGTGTCATGCCCCAAGCCCCCGCCCAATAGGTCGTTTCCCTCATTGCCATACAGCCGATCGTTGCCAACATTGCCCCAGACGGAATCATTGCCCTCATTGCCGTAGGCAACGTCATTGTCGACAAACCCGCCTACCGTGTCGTCGCCTATGCCGCCGTAGAGGGTATCATCGCCCCCCCCACCCCAGACCAGATCATTCCCCCCTTCCCCGTACATAATATCCCGCCCCTCTCCGCCGCCCAGCGTATCATCGCCCCATCCGCCCCAACCGCGGTCCTCGCCTTTGTTTCCCCAAACGACATCGTTGCCATCCCCGCCAAAGAAAACATCATCGCCGATATACCCGCCTAATGTGTCATTCCCCGCGCCACCGTATAAAGTGTCATCCCCCACATCGCCCCAGAGACCATCATCTCCAGCGCCCCCAAAGATAATATCATCACCGTCATCGCCATAGAATGTGTCGACACCATTGCCTCCCTCCATGCTGTCATTGCCGTCACCTCCGAAGGCCAGATCATTGCCGTCACCACCAAAGATCGTGTCATTACCTGCATCGCCTTGCAGGCTGTCGTTCCCTGCATGCCCCCAAATCGTGTCATTCCCGCCACCGCCCGCAAGTGTATCATTTTTTCCCGCTCCGGTCAGAAGGTCGGCACCATTGCCCCCCTTCAAAGTAAGACTGACGACAGGGGGTGTCATCTCAACTGGCGGCGTCACCACAACTGGAGGTGTCACGACAACCGGTGGTGTCACGATAACAGGAGGTGTTGGAGGCGGAGGCGGCGCAACGCTGCGCTCCAGAATGGGGATATGGTCCGCCCATTCAAAAGCCCTTCCAAACAAATCTTCCCGTTCAAGCGGCGCGCCGTTTGCTGATTTTATTTCAATCACCGTATCGCGATATTCAATGGAGGCGCCCGAGGCACTTGAGTGCAATGTTAAGTTGGGCCGCAGACCGCAACATAAAGAGAGAAGACAAATCCAGACGATCCGTATCAGGATCAAAATCCTGAATATGGACGGTGCCAACGATATCCCCCACCACAAAAAGGTCAGCTCCTGCGCCCCCATTGAGCTGCGCGCCCGCCGCCCCTTGCAAGATATCATCTCCCGCCCCGCCCCATAGGGTATCGTTTGCCCCTGCGACCAAGAGATCATCGGCATTCCCGCCGCGTATTGTCGCCGCGCCGTCCAAATCTCCGCGCAAGGTTTGGCCCAGTTCCGAGAGATCAATCGTAAAACGGCTAATGCCTTGGTCGACGCTACTGCTCACAAAAATCTGCACCTTGTCGCCCATGACTGCGGTCTCAATCTGACCCACATTCATCAAACCTGTCCCGATCCTGTGCGGAATGCTCTCAAGGTGCAATAAACGCCCGTCGGGCAGCAGGGTGAACAAGCTCAATCCGTCATCCGCCCCGCCGGCGATTATAAACGCACGATCCTCGACCTGAGTGATGGCCACCGACGGAACCCCGCCGAAACGCGTTTCTAACGTGTCCATGACATGGTCCACTGCCTCAAGCTGTCCCGTCGCAGATAAGGACATCACACTTAACGTAGAGGTCCCTGCACTGCCCAGCACCACCCATGTTTTACCAAAGACCGTCAGCGTCTCAAAGCTGGTAGGCGCATGGATTCCCAAGCCTTGTTCGGCCCCAATGCCGTCTGCATAGGTCAGCACCCCGGTTGTGTCATTGATGCGGTAACTGCTGATCCCCTGAGTGGCGGCCTGCGCCGCCAGCAGAAATGGATTGCCCCCTACAACCACTGTTTTAAGGGCCGTAACCCCCTCCAGTACAACAGGGTCCATTGGGCCAGTATCCGCATGCAAATCGCCCGACCCATTCTGGGTATAGCGCAACACCTGTCCGCTATCACGTTCCACACGGTAAAAGACGGCCGCGCCTTCCCCCTCCGAGAGGACATATGCCACGGCCCCGCTGCTGCCACTGCTGCCAACCGTGGATGCGCCCGACGTAATACCACCCTGTGCAGTCAATTCATACTGAACCAGCCCTGTGCTTCTGCCGCCCGCCAGAACAAGGGAGGCCCCAGAGCCACTGGCGACAACATCCATCATGCCCCCTGCGGATGTTCCCTCCCCTTGCAAGAAGATTTGCTGGCCCGCTATCCCCCTAACCGCACCATCCGGCCCCAGTTGATAAGATACCAAACCACCGTTCAGACCTGTCGCGCTGAGCAGAAAGCTCCCGACCCCCAAATGCACGACCTTCAACCCACGAATGTCTGCGTCAAAGGCGATGTCACCCACACTCAGATGTTGTTCATATTCAAAATACACGATCCAGCCCCACCCAGTTCAATTGCTGGGCTGTATCTGGCAGAGCAAAACGTAGGGGGTCGGCCAAAACTCAGGCAAAAAAAGGCCGTTTACCCCTGTTTTACCTCACCTTTTCAGCATAGTTTAATCAGCATTCAGCAGCGCTGCGTATCAGCCCTGCACGCAGCCACCTCAGTGCGGGGCGATGAAAGGCAAAATGATGAATATCTTGATTGTGGGCGCAGGCCTGAGCGGCGCAGTGCTGGGACGTGGCCTGGCGCAAGCGGGCCATAAAATCACCGTCATCGACAGCCGCTCCCATGTGGCAGGCAACTGCCACACCGAGCGCTGCCCGGACACGGGTGTGTTGGTTCATGTGTACGGGCCGCATATTTTCCACACCGATGACGTGCAGGTCTGGGATTATGTAAATGCCCACGCGCATTTTAAACCCTATAAAAATAGCGTCAAAAGCACAGTAGATGGTGCGGTCTATTCGCTTCCTGTAAACCTGCACACCATCAACCAGTTTTTTGGCAAAACCCTGCGCCCCGACGAGGCACGCGCCTTTATTGAACAGACACAGGCCGACACCAGCATCACCGATCCGCAAAGTTTTGAGGAACAGGCGCTGCGCTTTGTCGGGCGGGATTTGTATGAAGCGTTTTTTCAGGGATATACGGAAAAACAATGGGGCTGTGCCCCCAGCGCCCTGCCTGCCTCGATCCTCAAACGTCTGCCCTTGCGGTTTAACTATGACGACAATTATTTTGCCCATAAATTCCAAGGCATGCCCGAACAGGGATATACCGCCATGGTCGAGAGCATCTTGGATCACCCGAACATCGATGTGCATCTGGAAACCCCCTATACCCCTGCCATGGCAGAGAACGCAGACCACCTCATTTGGTCAGGCCCGCTGGATGCCTATTTTGATCACAAGCTGGGGCGTCTGGGATATCGCACTCTGGATTTTGAACGGTTCACCGATACAGGCGATTGGCAAGGCTGCGCTGTGATGAACTATGGCAACCGCGAAGTCCCCTATACACGCATCACCGAGCACAAGCATTTTGCCCCTTGGGAAAGCCATGAGGGCACCGTGTGTTACCGTGAATATGCCCGTGCCTGTGGACCTGATGACATCCCTTATTACCCGATCCGCATGGTCGAGGAAAAAACAATGCTGGGGGAATATGAGGCGCTGGCCGCGCAGACAGAAGGCGTCAGCTTTGTCGGACGTCTGGGGACCTATCGCTATCTGGATATGGATGTGACCATCCGCGAAGCACTGGATCTGCTCCCACAGCTCATAGCGCGCTTTGAATAAGCGTATATTTGCAGACGCGCTGATGCCTAAAAAGGCAACGCGTCTGCAAAAACGGGCGGGTTTCTCACCGCCGTTTTTCTGTCATTGACGGCTGATCAGAATATCACAATCGCATCCTCAAGGACGGGGTTACCATCAAATGTAATGGTTTCACCTCCGTCAAAGGTCAGCGTAAACGTGTCGCCCTGCGTTTCCCCAAAGGTAGATAGAACTTCATCGGTGCTCAGCGCCCCATAGCTATCGCGCCACAGCGAGTCATTGAGGCGAAGCACATCACCTTCGGTGGCATCAAAATCGCGGATGATGTCATTGCCATCCTTGTGGCCAAAGACAAATACATCCGCGCCACTCCCGCCGGTGACGTCATCATCACCCCAGCCTGCCCAAATAAAGTCATCCCCCTCATCACCAGACAAGGTGTCATGACCTTCCTGACCGAAGATACGGTCATTCCCCCAGCCGCCGCTGATCACATCGTCACCACGTTCACCGCTGAGAACATCTTTCCCTGAACCGCCGTAGATTGTATCATTTCCCCAGCCGCCATCGATCGCATCATCACCCTGTTCGCCAATGATATGATCCTCACCAGCTCCGCCATTCAACCGATCATTGTGCAGGCCGCCCTCGATGACATCATCACCATCCCCGCCCCAGATCAGGTCATCGCCGTTATCGCCATAAAGGAAGTCATTCCCGCCGCCGCCGCCAATTGTATCGGCCCAGCCGCCTGCGCGGATCGTATCATTCCCCGCGCCTGACCAGACGGTGTCAAATCCGGCACCGCCGTCGATGGAATCATTGCCGTCACCGCCCCAAAGGACGTCATTACCTTGTTCACCATCGATAACGTCATCGCCTGCGTCACCCTTCAGCGTATCCGCGTGCAGACCGCCTTTGATGGTATCATTACCTGTGCCGCCAAAAATCAGGTCGTCACCATTATCGCCCATAAGGCTATCATCACCTGCGTCACCCCGAATGGTATCGGCCCAGCCCCCACCAGAGATCGTGTCATCCCCATCTCCGCCCCAGAGCGTGTCAAATCCGTTCATACCATAGATACGATCATCGCCTGACTCGCCTCTGACAAAGTTATGTCCGTTGCCCGCCCATACGGGCTCCACGATACGATCATCCAAGGGTGCATCAGGACCGCCTTCAGCATCAGCCTCGTTGGATGCCACCTCTACGTCAGGGCTTTCGACTGGGGCGTCTACAACCGTTTCAGCGATTTCACCTTTTCCGTGATTGAGGTCATCCAGATCAACAGTGCCTTGCGTGCGGCCAAAATTTTGGGTCACGATAAGCGACGTGGCTGTAACACCGTTGCTATAAGAGAAGGTCCCTAACTCGATCCCTATCCCGATATACTTCAAATCAGGATTAAGGATATTCGCCCGGTGGCCTGGGCTGTTCATCAGGGACTCATGTAAATCTTTTACATCATCCAGATAGCCTTCAGCGCCGCGCACGGTTTGCACTGCAAGGTTTTCGGCTGTGCCCCAACTGCCCAAAAGGTCAAAACCTGCAGACGTGATACGCTGTGTCGAGGTTGTGCCGTTTTCGCCCGTATGAGAGAAGACATTTTCTTTCATCATCCATTGCGAATGATCTTCTGCAGATTCATTGAGATTTGTCTCAAGCTTGAGCGGATCCAGACCAAATGAACTACGCACCTCGTTGATAAGGTTTAACATATAAATCTCGAGCGTGCTGGCATAGACCATTCTTATTCATCTCCGTGACACGGCCCGTCTGAAAATAGACCGGCCTTAAAGCTGTCTCAGAAACTGTGGGAGAATTACGCTCACATTGCGGCCAGCATGGGGAAATAAAAAGACTGTCTGCACAATAGACCGCCGTTAGCCTCTGGCAGCGTCCCCTGCTTGTGCCCGCACCCAGCCCAAAAACGCCAAATCGGCGTTGCGCAAAATGGCTTGTCCGCTGCGCTCCCAATAGCTGCGCCAGTCGGCTTCTAACGCATAGACATCCGCACCGGGCACCAAGACACGTGCCGCTTCCAGCGCATCGGCGCTGAGTTGGGGGGCAAGCCCATGTTCCAGCACCACAGCGCGGCGCGAGAATGTCATCAGGTCTCCGCTTTCTTCAACCATATCATAGTCGGGCAAATGTGCCGCAGCCGCCATCTTGCGCAATGCGGCACGAAACACCCGCACGGGGGCTGCCGAACCTGATTTTTTATGTAGGGTCGTCACACTGACACGCCATTCACGCTGACGGCCACAATGTTTGCGCGCCAACTCATAAATGCGCCGTTCCAGCGGTTTGCGCAGGCGAAAATAATCACGGTTCAAGGTCAACACGGATTTTGTCTGCACCGCACGAAACAACCACTCACTCAGCGTCACACTGACCGAGATCATCCGCCCTCCCCGCGTGTGGCGTTTGATCTCCCACGTATCAATCAGGCCAAATCCCTGTGTGGTCTCGACCCCACCTGTGGCCATATTGGTGGTAATGCGGGTGCCTGCCAGCCGCTCGAAGGCGTCCTTCAGACGGGTATAAGCATCCCCCGATGTGTCACGATTTGTCGCTACCAAAAGATCATGCGCCTTGAGCGTAAGCCTGCGCGAGATCGCACGTCCTGCATTCACCGCAGCCATCAACTGGCTGATGCAGAAAATCAGGATATCCTTGTCATGGATCGTTGCACGCCCTTTGACGGAAGGCACCACTTCGATGGTCGTCCCGTTATGGGCATAAGATAAAATGCGGCGATCAGGGCGGGTAGAAAGCGAGAATATCGGGTGCTCCATAGAGCCCAGATCCCCTTTGGGCGCCGCATCAAAAACATCACAACTGAAAAAATCAGCCGTCGGATGACGATCGGGCAACAAGCCTCCACGAGTCGCAGGCGCAGTGCCTGCGTTTATATCTGTCATGGCTATTGCCTCGCCTGTCCGTGCCCTTTGCGGGCATCCGTATTTCTGCTCGTGGGACGCTACAGGTCATATACTGCCCGTATGTCATCCCGAATTCACCGCCCCGATTCTTTCGGGGTTTCGGTGACACTCAGCCTAGAGTTATCCACAGGCCTCGTCCAGAACCATCAGCGTGGGATCAGAGTCACTTCAACGGGGGATCAGAGTCACCTTATCGGGGTTTCAGAGTCAGGAGACTTTAAAAAAAGGGGATTTATCTCTTTATTTAAAAAGACTTACCAAAATCACCGGAGACCCGTAACTATCTAATAACTAATTAATAACTAGAAAAATCTCAAAATGCTGTAAATATGGCCCCATGCCCTCCTTAAAAACCCTCTGATTTGCTTAGAAAATAGAGTGATGTAATCTCTTTCCTTCCATGTTCGCTGTTTTTTGGTATATTGTAAAAAAAACAGAACATCAGGAACGCACATGCCCCCCGAGACCTCCGCACACCTGCCCCCATATTTCAACATCGACCCGGATCAGGCACGTGCATCTTTGGGGAATCCAACCACCACCGCACAATTCGAAGACATCGCCCGCGCCTGTGATACGGGGCGGCAAGATTTACAAAGCCGTGGGTTGCAGGGCGAAAACGGGCGCAAGCTTCGCCGCTTTTCCACTTGGGAAATCACACGTTATCTGATCCCTGTAGCAACCGGCCATTTCCGCCGCGTTCTCAAGCAAAATCCCGATTTACCACAAGGCACCTCGGAAACGACAGGCGGGGCCAAATGGTTCACTTTGGACGAGGTCCAGCGCCTGCGGGCGCACTTTGGTCATGAAGGATCAAAAGCCAAAGAGTACCTGCCCTACCGCCCCAAAGGGTTGCCTGCCAAGATGGTGGCCGTGGCTAATTTTAAGGGCGGTGTCGGTAAAACTTCAACAGCGGCCCATCTGGCCATGTCTGCCGCTTTGGATGGATACAAAGTGCTGGTGGTTGATCTGGACAGTCAGGGGTCTATGACCTCGATTTTTGGCGGCAAGGTCAAAGATGAATGGCAGACAGTTTTCCCACTGATGGCGCGCCATTATGCCAGCCAGTTGCGCATTGAGAACCAGCGGCGCATGGACCGTGGCGAAGCACCTGTGCCGCTGGATGACACGTTGACGGATGCCTTGGAGGTCAAGACGCAATCGCTGGTTCAAAGCACGCATTGGCCCAACATTGATCTGATCGGTGCACAGCTCAATCTGTATTGGGCTGAATTTCAGGTGCCCGTCTGGCGCATGCAGGCCCGTGGCTGGAAGCTGTGGGATGCATTGACGGATATGTTCGAGGCCGATGGTATCTTGGATGAATATGATGTGATCTTCCTCGATACCCCACCTGCCCTTGGCTATCTCACAATTAACGGTCTGGCGGCCGCAGACATTTTGCTGGTTCCGCTGGGGGCATCGTTTCTTGAATTCGACAGCACGGGCCGTTTCTTTGACATGTTGCACGCCACTTTCGGCTCCATCGAAGAGGCTGAGAATATGGCCGCGCGCGCCTTGGGGCGTGAAGGGTTGAATTTTGAGTGGGACGCGGTGCGTGCGGTGGTCACGCGCTATGACGGCGCGCAGCAGGCCGAATTGGCCGCTTTGATGCAAAGCTATCTGGGCACGACCCTATCGCCGCACCGGCAGGATTTCACCGCGTTGATCGGACAGGCGGGGGAACAAGTGCAAGGCATCTATGAGGCTGATTACCGTGACTTCAACCGCGAGACCTATGTGCGGGGGCGCGAAACATTTGATGCGACCTATGCGGCTTTTAAACAACTGCTGATCGGCGCATGGCGTCGCGACGAACTGGCGCGCGATCAGGCGAGTGACGAAATGTCTGACGGGCAAGATGCACCATGATCGCACGCTGCCTTTATGCGCCCTTCATGCGGCGCCCTGATCCTTGCCTTGACTGCATCACAGGAGAGATATGATGGCCAAACGTAGACGTCTGACCCCTGCCAACCCGGATTTTCTCGGCGCGGCGCCAGAGACAAAATCAATGGCGCCTTTGGGAGGGATGCGCGCGCCCATCGCTGATGTCGCCTCCGAGGCCTCGGCCACCGCCGCGCTGGAAGAACTAAGCCGCGAAATGCAAAGCGCCCAAGCCGCAGGCCGCATGATTGTGTCGCTGCCCCTGTCGGACATCCGCTTGGATCATTTGGTCCGTGACCGCATCCCGCAGCAGGGGGAAGACATGGACGCGCTGCTGGCCTCGCTGCGCGCACGGGGGCAGCAAACTCCGATCGAAGTTGTTGCCTTGGCGCAGGGCGGATACGGGCTGATCTCGGGGTGGCGGCGCTGCACGGCATTGTCGCTGCTTGAGAGCGAAGGGGTTGGAGATGGCACAGTGCTGGCCATCAAACGCCGTCCAGATGACGCATCCGATGCCTATCTTGCCATGGTCGAGGAAAACGAAATCCGCGTAGGATTGAGTTACTTTGAGCGTGCACGCATCGCTGCAAAAGCGGTGGAGCAGGGGGTTTATAATACCGAAAAAGAGGCCCTAATGAACCTCTTTGGGTCTGCGTCGCGTGCCAAGCGATCAAAGATCCGTTCTTTCATTGGGGTTGTATCGGCACTGGATGGTGTTCTCCAGTTTCCCCAATCTATCGGAGAACGTTTGGGCCTGCAACTGTCGGCTGCGCTGGGGCGTGATCCTCAACTGGCTGCGGCGCTGCGTGAGGGGCTGCAAGCGAACACGCCTGAAGGCGCGGAAGAAGAGCTTAAGTTCATATCGGATATGCTGGCGCGGAAAACAGTCTCTGACAAAGCGGCAAAACCCAAAAAACAGGACGCGCCAGCCGCCTATGCGACACGCGATTTACGTCCGGGCCTTAGTGTTAAAGTCCATAAATCAGATGGCAGGTTGGAATTGAGCGGCCCTGCCCTCACGCCTGATCTGCGTACGCGCTTGCTGACGTGGCTTGAAAAGCAACATTAGCCCTCATGTCGCTTTGAATAAAAAACAGGCCCTAACATTTACGTTAGAGCCTGTTGGTAAATGTTTCGCGCGCGAAACATTTCTTATTTAAGCAAAGCCGCCAGATAATCCCCATAGGTATTTTTGGCGTATTTTTCGGCCAGTGCCGTGAGATCTTCGCGGCTGATCCAGTTTTTGCCAAAGGCGATTTCTTCGGGGCAGCCAACGTGCAATCCTTGACGACTGGATAGGGTGCGCACAAAATTCCCCGCATCCAGCAAACTGGCGTGGGTACCTGTATCCAGCCACGCATAGCCACGGCCCATTTGCTGCACAGTCAGAGTGCCATCGTGCAGATATGTTTCCAACAGGGTGGTGATCTCCAGCTCGCCGCGTGCAGAGGGTTTGACGCTGCGCGCGCGGGCGGGGGCTGTGCCATCCAGAAAATACAGACCGGTGACCGCATAGGGCGACGGGGCGACGTCTGGCTTTTCGATGATCGCGCGCACGGTGCCGTCTTGGGCAAAATCAACCACGCCGTAGCGCTCGGGGTCTTGCACATGATAGCCAAAGACGGTGCCGCCCACTTCTTTTGCATCGGCGGCGGCCAATTGCTCGGGCAGGCCGTGACCAAAGAAGATATTATCCCCCAGAACCATTGCCGAGGGCGCGCCATCCAGAAAATCTTCGGCCAGCAGGTAGGCCTGTGCCAAACCATCTGGTGAGGGCTGTTCGATATAGGTGAGGGAGAGACCCCATTGGCTGCCATCGCCTAAGGTGCGTTGGAACTGTTCGCGGTCTTGCGGCGTGGTGATCACGGCGATTTCGCGGATATTTGCCAGCATCAACACCGACAGGGGATAGTAGATCATCGGCTTGTCGTAGATCGGTAGCAGTTGCTTTGAGACCCCGATGGTGATCGGGTAAAGCCGCGTTCCCGAGCCCCCCGCCAGAATAATGCCTTTGCGTTTTGTCATGATGTCAGCCTGTGTACGATTGCGGCCAGATCGGCCTTCCAGTCTGCAGGTGTAATGCCGAAATCAGTCGTGAGTGTGGAGCAATCAAGGCGGGAATTAAGAGGTCGTGTCGCCGGTGTAGGGTAATCCGCTGTGGGAATGCCTGTCACGGCTATGTCCCTGCCTGCTGCCACAAATGTTTCGCGCGCGAAACACTCCCAGCTGACCGAGGGCGCGCCCGCGTAATGATAAGTGCCGCCCGTCTGCCCGCCGTGCATCGCCTGCGCCATCTGCAAAAGGGCGGCTGCAATGCCACCCGCCGGGGTTGGCCCGCCGATCTGGTCGTTTACAACAGAAAGGGCATCGCGGGTTTCGGACAGGCGCAGCATGGTTTTGACAAAGTTGTTGCCGTGTTCGGAAAACACCCATGATGTGCGCAAAATTACATGGTTCCCGCCTGCGGCACGCACGGCATCTTCGCCTGCGGCCTTGGTCTGCCCATAGACATTCAACGGGGCAATGGGTGCTTCGACGCTCCATGGCGCTGTGCCGCTGCCCTCAAATACATAATCGGTTGAGACATGCAGGAAGGGAATATCACCCTGTGCACAGGCCATGGCCATGGCTGCGGGGGCTTGGGCGTTGATGGTATGTGCCAGGTCGGCTTCGTCCTCGGCGCGGTCAACAGCCGTATAGGCGGCGGCATTGATCACGACATCAGGCTGGTGGGCTGTGATGGCGGCGGCGCAGGCTGCTGGGTCTGACAGGTCAGCAGCATCACGGCCCAAGGCGGTGACATCCGCTTGTCGTTGTAGCTCTTGCGCGACTTGGCCCGTCTTGCCAAATACCAGTATCTTCATGTCGTTTTTCCCAATCGCATGCCGACACCTTCGCGATTTTGCAAGGCGCGCCACCAGTCCTCATTATCCAGATACCATTGAACTGTGCGCTCTAACCCCTCCTCGACGGTGACAGAAGGCCGCCAGCCCAGTTCTTGTCGAATGCGGGTCGGGTCAATGGCATAACGTGCATCATGGCCCGGGCGATCCGTGACAAATGTAATCAGCTCGGCATATGAGCCGCCTGCGCGGGGGCGTTTTTCATCAAGGATTGCACATAAGGTTTGTACCAGTTCCAGATTGCTCCGCTCGTTTTCGCCGCCAATGTTATAAGACCGCCCCAAGCGGCCTTTTTCCAAAACGCACAGCAGGGCATCCGCATGATCCTCGACATACAGCCAGTCGCGCACGTTTGAGCCGTTTCCGTAAATCGGCAAGGGCTTGCCCGCCAATGCATTCAAGATCACGACGGGGATCAGTTTTTCGGGGAAATGATAAGGGCCGTAATTGTTCGAGCAATTGCTCAGAACAACGGGCAGGCCATAGGTCTCGGACCAGGCACGCACCAGATGGTCGCTGGCAGCTTTGGAGGCAGAGTAGGGGCTGCGCGGATCATAAGGCGTGTCTTCGGTGAACATGCCTGTATCACCCAGCGAGCCAAACACCTCATCGGTTGAAACGTGATGAAAGCGGAAGGACTCGGGTTTGCCCTGCGTGGTCCAATAGGCGCGCGCTGCTTCCAGCAATGTATAGGTGCCGGTGATATTGGTTTCAATAAACTCACCCGGCGCGTCAATGGAGCGGTCAACGTGGCTTTCGGCGGCCAGATGCATGATGGCGTCGGGTTTATGTGTCTCTAATATGCGCGCAACTGCATTGCGATCACGGATGTCGGCCTGTTCAAATGCATAGAGCGGGTCGCCAGAAACCGAGGCGATATTGTCGAGGCATGCTGCATAGGTCAGCGCATCAAGGTTGACCACACTATGTCCACGCGCCACGGCCAACCGGACCACGGCGGACCCGATAAAGCCAGCACCGCCAGTGATGAGAATTTTCATGCGCAATTTCCTTCGATGGTGAACACGGTGCCGATGTCCGCCAGTGCAGCAGCGGCGGCGTCTTTGGCAGATAAGACCGGGTCCGCGCCGTCCAAACCCCAATCAATCCCGATCTCGGGGTCATCATAACGCACGGCGCCATCACATTCTGGCGCGTAGTAATCTGTGCATTTATAGATGATTTCCGTGTCGGGCAGGCGGGTGACAAAGCCGTGCAGGAAGCCAGCGGGGATCAGCAACTGCTTGCCGTTCTCTGCGCTGAGTTCTACGCCTGTCCATTGGCCGTAGGTCGGGCTGCCGTGGCGGATATCGACAGCAACATCAAACAGGGCGCCGTGACCGCAGCGCACCAGCTTTGCTTGTGCATGGGGGGGGCTTTGGTAATGCAAGCCGCGCAATGTACCGACGCTGGCGGAAACAGAGTGGTTGTCTTGAACAAAATCATAGGAGAATCCTGCGGCAGTCATACGTGCTTTATTCCAGCTTTCGGAGAAGAAACCGCGTGCATCGCCGTGCCTCTGGGGGGTTATAACGACGACCCCTGCCAATGATGTGTGTTCGATGTTCATTCTGTACGGATCCTTAGGTCTGATATTGTTGTGTATGTTTGTCAGATAGCAGTGAAAAAACAACCTGTGACCAAAAAGCAAGGCAAGTTGTTTAATAAATTAAGATAATGGGAATATGTACGGGGCGGGTGCTTGCTACATAGGGGTAATTCTTGCTGGTATGTTTGGAAAAACCCGACCAAAATAGGTTTATTGAATGAGAGGTATTCTAAATGTCCGAACCTAAGGCCCAAAGAAAGACACTCCGTGTCGTTATTGATCCGAGACTGCCCTTGGGTGAGGTTGTAAAACGGCATTTGGAAGCGATATCTACAACACCAATTAAGGTATATGATACGTTGGCCGGAGCTGCTGGTAGATCAACTGTTGCCCGTATTTTGGTGCCACTCATCAGCCCTGTTGAAAATTTGGCATTACAGGTAGTTGATCTGCAAAATTCAGCGCAAGCCCTTGAATTGTGGAAAGAAGAGGCTTCTGCCTTTCTGTCCAAAGCACGTCGTATGCGTCGGCAACTGATTGTTGTGGATGCGCGCAGCCTGTTGCTGAATGATGCGGATGTCTTGGCTGCGTTAGGAATTAATAAAGCACCAGAAGCCGAATGTGCGGATATTCCACCAGCGCCTGATTTGGTCACACTGGTATTGGCAGATTCAATGCTGAGCAACGATGAAGAGGCGAGCCGACTGGTAGCGGAGATCGAGGCAATGCGCTCTGGGTCACATCAGGTATTGCTGGATGCGGAGCGATTGAGTGAGGCGCATTCCGCATACATGAGCTTGCGAGGGGAGGCGGTTCAGAATCGCGCCCGTTTTAAAGAGCTTTCGCAAGCTGGGATGAGTATGACAGATGAAAACGCGCTGTTGCGCGAGAATGTTGTCCAATCGCAAAGCTATGTGGCTGAAGTAGATGCAGCAGCGCTAAAGGCGCGTAAGGCAGCGGCTGAAGAGAACACGCTGTTGCGCGAGAGCGTTACACAATCGCAAAGCTATGCGGTTGAAGCTGATGTCGCGCTCAAGGCACACAATGAAGTCGTTGAGGAGAATGCTTTGTTGCGCGAGAGCCTGGGCTTGCAGGTAGAGGCTGCTGAGCAAGCGGATATGCGGCAATCACAATTGGTGGAGGATTGTTCCATCTTGCGTAAAGAAAGCGCGGATCGCCATGTTCTGAAGGCACAAGTTGAGGCTCTGAGGCGCAGATTAGAGACAGATAAAGGGCTGGTAGCATCGCGAGAGGCCATCTTTGGTGCCGTCATGCTCGAAAACCAAAAAGAGACCTCAGAACATGCGGCATCTGGGCAAAAGCTGGCAGGTGAAAACTTACGCCTTCAATCAGAGCTAGACGGCATCTACGCGTCTAAAGCCTGGCGTGTTGCAAGTGTTTTGCGTTCGGTACGCTCGGGGTTCGGGTTGCTAAAGTAAATTTTTACATAAAGGCAGGCGAAGGATCAGCCTGCCAGCCGTCCCAATGTCATCGAATACTCACTTAACCCCGATTCAGCACCCAGGTGAAACAAGCACAGATCGTTCAAGACCAATGACAGGTCGCGTATGGGCAACGGTAAGATCAGCGTATGATATGCCTCGTCGTGGGGCAGGGCGTCTGCGGGGCTGACGGTATGCAGTAACGTGGATATGGTTGGTGTGCCGCCAAATGTGATGTCTTTTGACAGAATGGTGTCTTGCTCATCGCTATTGCGAGAGGATCGAATATAGGGGCGGATATTGAAGGTGTCAGTGCCGCGTATATCCGTGATAATCCCCAATGTGTCACCTTCGTTGAAGGCCCCTGTTCCCAACCCGATGTTCAAGCTAAGCCATCCGGGGTGACCCGTCACTTTTATCTCAGCATTAATCAACCCGCCTTCATGCGGGTACAAGGTGACGTCGGCCGTGCCGCCTTTGTCGTCGGAGCTGAAATATACGCTGGGCGACAAACGGGTATCGGCATCAAGACGGCCTGAAATATTTGCGGTGCGCAGGGCGCTGATTGTGGCTGCCGTTGAGGCAATGCAAGGATGGGTCACTGTATAGCCTTCAGTTATTGTTCAGTTTATTCATAGTCGAAACCTGTCGCGCTGTCAGGCCCCTAAAGCTCGCTTGCCAAAGGGGCACGGCGGAAGAGCTCCAGAGCGCCGCCCACAGTGCAGTTTACGATCTCGCCGCCCGCTTGTTCGAAGGCGGCTTTGGCCAGAGCATAGGTTTGGGCCATGTGGTTGGTATCCGCAGCCTGCCAAACTTTCCCGCGAAAATATGCCGGATCAAAGTGATTAGGGTCGTTTTCGACCTGTTGGATCAGAGTGCCCTCAATCATTTCTTTGGGTTGTTGGTAGCTGTTATCGATGCCGATCAGGAGGATCTTGCGGTAGCCGGCAGCCAGCAGAACTTGCATCCAGAAATAGCTGACTGTGGCGTGCCATGCGATGTGGGTTTGTGGCGTGTGAGAGAAAAACAAAGGTCCGCCAAGCGCGTTGAGCCAGATGGTGTGGGGATCATCCTCCAGCACATGTGACAGCCCTACAGGCAAGACCCGCCATTGAGGGAGTTCAAAGAAAGCTTCGGGGGCTTGGTCGGCCACAAAGTAATTACTAACGGCCACCCCACGTGCATGTTGGGACAGGATCGGATGGTTGATCGCGTAATTGGAAACATAGACATCATGGCCAGCGAGCAGCGACAGATCGGTCTGTTGGAGGGAGGGGCCATTGCCCACCAATATGGCCGTGTCGTTGGCGCGTGTGTTGGTGAAATCTGACAGGCGTGCGCGGCCGCGCTCTAGCAGGTTGTTGATCCATACTGGATCGAAAGCCCAATGGTGATCGCCTGAAGCATAGGGGTAGGGCCTGTCTGCACGGGATAGAAACCGCTGAGGATCGGCAAGCAGTTCAGCTTCGAGAGTTTGGGCACGCGCGTAGGCGATCGGGTGACAGGGCGTGTGGTGCAGGCCTTGTAAATCCATCCATGCATCAAGATTGGCGGCCTGATCATTGCCAGCCTGCGCTTGTAGCCTGAGAGAGCGGCGTGTGCTGTAGGGGGTGTTGAATATGCGCGCCAGCTTGCGGGCTTGTGCAATGGCCTGTGCCTCGGTGTTGACCTGTGACTGAGGGGCAAACAACGTCTCCAGAGGGACAAATCCAATATCAGCGCGCTGCGCGGCACAATGGGCGATGAAATCAGGTGGTAAGGGTGAGGGCATAAGGCGGTGCGCAAAATCTGTTTGGGGGCCGGAGGAGCATGGGAGATAATCCTCGGGTGATCCAGCGTAGTCTAGTCGATCCTATATGAATAAGGAATACATGCGCGCAGGAGTTGCGTGTCGGGGAGTAGCGCCGCGCGGTGCTATAGGACATCGTTGAGGAAGAGCTGCCAATATCCAGTGAAATTCACAGGATCGGAGACATGATTTGTCACAGAGCTCTTCAAAATTGACGTTGCCCTATCTACAGCCTGCGCAGGCCCAAAAGCATGTCACTCATAATGAGGCGCTAGAGAGATTGGATTTTCTGGCGCAGCTTACGGTTGAGGAATTTGGGGCCACGACAGCGCCTGCCGCTCCGCAAGAGGGGGCAATATGGGCCTTGGGCATGGCTGCACAGGGGCCGTGGGAAGGGCATGACGGAGATTTGGCAGGCTGGTACAATGGGCGCTGGCTGTTCATTTCACCAACAGTGGGGTGGCGCGCCGCACAGGGCGAAGATTTGCGCATCTGGAGCGGGAGCGATTGGGTGCCTGCCGCTTCTGTCGATTTACAGAATTTGGATGGTATCGGCGTAAATACGGTGTCTGATGTGTCCAACCGGTTGGCGGTTTCATCTGCGGCGACGTTGCTGTCCCATGAGGGCGCGGGTCATCAGCTTAAGGTGAACAAAGCATCGGCCACGGACACGGCGTCCCTACTGTATCAGACAGGATGGTCGGGCCGTGCAGAAATGGGCACAAACGGCACCGATGATTTTTCGATCAAGGTAAGTGCAGACGGGGTGAACTGGGCCGAGGCCTTGATTGCTCAAGGAGATGATGGACGGGTGGTTTTGCCGTCAGGTGCTACTGTTACCGGGCAAATTACAGGCACTGCTGTCACCCAGTCGCCCATTGATCAGACGATGGGGCGATTGCTCAAGGTCGGCGATTTTGGTTTGGGGGAAGCGATCACGCTTACGGCGGGGGATGATCTTGATGCGCTGGCGGCTTCAGCGCTCTACTACAATCCTACGGGCGGGAATTGTGCGGGTAATAATTATCCTATTGTTTCTGCAGGAGTGCTGGTGAACCAGCGCCGGACCTCTACGCATTGGGTACAGCAATTCATATCGTATGGCGGAAATTCAGGCGCGGCGGGATTGCGCCAGTTTTCCCGCTCATACGGGGCGTCGGGCTGGACACCTTGGCAAGAAGTTATGCATCAGGGCCGGATGGTTGGCGCAGTGAGCCAGTCGGCGGGGGTGCCAACAGGGAGCATCATTGAACGCGGCAGCAATGCCAATGGCACCTATGTGCGATTTGCCGATGGCACGCAGATTTGCACCCTGTCGCGTACAGTCACGGCGGCAATTGATGCGGCCTTTCTGGGGGGCTTTCGCTGTGCGACCCAAACATGGGTGTTTCCTGCGCAATTCGCCTCTGGGAGTACGGCTGTTGTGACGGGGGGCGCCCTGAATGGCATGGGGTTTAGCGTGATCTTTCAAGGGGCAACGGGGGCGATCCAAACCGGATGGAATGTCACAGCAATCACAACGCAGGCATCGGCAAGCCGTTCTGTGGCGTTAATGGCAACGGGACGTTGGTTTTAGGAGTATTTACATGATTATCAATTTTCTACCTACCCGCAGCGATCAGCCCCTGTCACTTGAACGGAAGGGATCACTGTTGATTTTGAATGGCATCGAGATCGCGCTTGAGGAATATGTGGCAGGGGACACCCCTGCTATCATCGATCAGCCTGTACATGATGGTAGTCAGTGGCATGTCACTTTGGTGTTGCCCCACGGTATGAATGCCGCCGAGGAGACGCTGTTTCCTGCCCCGATCACTTTGGCGGGGGATGGTATAGTCCCATTGCCCCCTTATGAGGTGCCCTGTGAAGAGGAAATGGTATGACGTAAAGCATTGGGTCATGGCGGGGAGGCGTAAGGGGCGCTTGCATGATTTGTGGATATCGCTGTAAGTCATTTGTATGATCGGCTCTCCCCCCCACCGGCAGCCGCCTATCACAGGCGTCAAGCTGTCTACACCGGCGCACCATATTGTGCGCCCGTATTTTTTTATTGATGTACAGCATGGGCTGGGCAACCGGCTTCGGGCGATGGCGTCTGCAGCCGTGATGGCACAGGCTACTGACCGACAACTGGTTGTTCTTTGGAGACCCGACCATCATTGCGAAGCACATATCAGCGATGTGCTGGACTATGAGGGGCCGGTGATCAGCGCGGATGTCTGTGATGGTTTGCGTGCGCGGTCCGAACATATTTATAATTACATGGAAATTGAAGAAGGTTCGGTGTTTCAAGAGCCCATTCTTGCGAATGAAAGCAGTCATTATGGCGATGTTTTTGTCCGTTCTGCCTATACGCTGGTGGGCCCGCTTTTTGATCGCACAGCCGAGGACCTCTTTTTGCGTGGCTTGCGGCCCAGTAAATCGGTCGCCGACCTGGTACGCAGTGTTGAACATCCATCAGATGTGGCGGTGCATATCCGCATGGCTACAGGCCCGGCCTTTGACCACCTGAGTTACGAGTCCCCTGAAAACTGGCCGCCTGAACGGCATCTGGAATTAATGGAGTGGCGTCAAAAAAGCGATATTGCGCGTTTTGTGACCCGCCTTGATGCCTTGTTTGCATCGGGGGAGGCGCAAACCGTTTTTGCGGCGGCTGATTTGCCCGCCACCTACGCCGCCCTTATCGAGCGCTATGGCAAGCGCGTGCGCTATCTTAAACGCACAGAATACGACCGCTCCAGTTCCCAACTTCAGACGGGGCTTGCTGATATGATGTTGCTGACGGCCTCACGGTTGTTTTTGGCCAGCAACTGGAGTTCCTTTTCTGACGTGGCACAGCGTCTAGCAGGGCCACACCGCGTATTTGAACAGAGCGGTGTCGATTTTTAATGTATTTTAACATTTATTTAAAATGTACTTGAGAGTTTGTGCCTGTACTTGGCACGCTGTACGCTCGGGCACTACATAGGGGTATCTTACAGTGAGTTCAGAACAAAATTTCAGCCAGGGCACTCTTGTTATATTCTCTTGGGGGGGACCCAAGCGTTTAAATATGCAGTTGTCCAAGCTGGGTCAAATCTGGCAAAAAGTCATTTGGATTGACCCTTTGTCAGGCTCCAAATTGCCTGAGGCACTTTGGGGATGCGATGAGGTCGAGCGGATTGAAACTGTTCTGTTGCGGGGGGCAAGTGAGGCTGAGCTGCTTCGATATTCTCTTTCCGACTTGTACAGCCTCAAGCCACCCACCGCTGCGTTGACGTCATTGATGCCAGGTCTGAAGCAGGCAGGGACGATTGTTGTGCCAGCCACAACACCTAAAGCGTTGACTAAAACGCTGGCAAAATGTGAGGGGCCTTTTCAGGTACTTATCGATACGCCTGGGGAGGAACAGACAGTTCTAAACCTGCTGGATCGCGCAGGCATTTTGGAGCGTGTTACGACATTAGTATTGCGGTGCGGTGTGGAACCGTTTTTTAAAAAGGCACCGCAAATAGAGACGCTGATGGCCAAACTGGAGAACAAAGGGTTCTCACTTGCCGCGTTGGACGAGGATGAAGACCCAGACTGGCCTTTGTGTGTGCTAAAGCTTGATGTACGTGCGCAATTGATCAAATCGCTGGAAGGTACCGTGACGCAGACGCAAGCGGATCTTGCGCAGGTGCGGGAAGAGGCGGAAGCCTTGCGCCGTCAGGTGGGGACATTGGAGGCAGAGTTTGTAGCGCAGAGCAAGGCACTAACCGAGGAGGGTGCTGCGCAGACTGCGCTGAAAGCTGATCTGGATACGCGCACCAAGGAACGCGATGCGGCCAAGGGTGCCGCCACGCAGGCCAGCGAGGCGCAAGCTGCGCTGAAAACTGATCTGGACACGCGCACCAAGGAACGCGATGCGGCCAAGGGTGCCGCCACGCAGGCCACTGAGGCGCAAGCTGCGCTGAAAGCTGATCTGGACACACGCACCAAGGAACGCGACGCGGCCAAGGTCGCCGCCACGCAGGCCACTGAGGCGCAAGCTGCGCTGAAAACTGATCTGGACACACGCACCAAGGAACGCGATGCGGCCAAGGGTGCCGCCACGCAGGCCACTGAGGCGCAAGCTGCGCTGAAAGCTGATCTGGACACACGCACCAAGGAACGCGACGGGGA
>NZ_JACIEI010000021.1:30721-62569 GCF_014196805.1 Sulfitobacter undariae
AGGCGCAAGCTGCGCTGAAAGCTGATCTGGACAGATGCACCACGGAGCGCGACGCGGCAAAGGTCGCCGCCACGCAGGCCACTGAGGCGCAAGCTGCGTTGAAAGCTGATCTGGACACACGCACCACGGAACGCGACACGGCCAAGGTCGCCGCCACGCAGGCCACCGAGGCGCAAGCTGCGCTGAAAGCTGATCTGGACACACGCACCAAGGAACGCGATGAGGCCAAGGCTCTGGTCGTGAAGCACGAAGCGACATTATCTGCTTTGCGTTTGGAGCAGAGGAAGGCGGCGGGACTGCATACAGAAAAAGTGCTTCGTCTAGAGCATGGTTTTGAGCAATTTCAACTGGATCTGCGCCGCGCTGCCCAAGCGCAAGAAAGAGCGCAGGCTGAAAATGATGTGCTCAAGGTAAGTTACGCAGCGGTTCAGGAAGAGAAGCGGAAGCTTTTGCACCTTGTGCAGCAATTGACCCCCAAGCTCCGTGAGGCGGCACAATATATGCGCGAAATTCCAGCGGTCAAACAGAGCGATGTCGTTGGGATTCTGGAGGGAGTGAAGCCCTCAAAAACTAAAAAGAAAAAGAAAAATACGGATGACTGATATGCCATCTGAAAAAAATGATGCCTCGGACGTGGCAGCCCAACAGGCGCTTGCCCAGTTTGAAAATGCAATTGATTTGCTGGACAGCTATCAAGGCGCAGGTGGTGAAATGTTGCCAGCCTTGCCCCTGATGAGCTTGCTTGAGCAATGCGAAGCGGTGTTAGAGACGCAATCCTTTGGAGAAGGCTCTTGTTCTGTTCTATATGCATTGCCTGGTGTCCCCGCGCTTGAACCTGAATGGTGGGCGCAGCATTTTATCGGATTAACGGTCCGTCGTTTGACCGCTTGTGATATGAATGATGCAGGGTTTTCCGCTTGGGTTGGAGCCATCCGTGCGGCAGGTACGCCTCTGATATTGACAGCCACCCCTGATATTGTTTTGCCTGATGAAGTCGCGCCTGATGTGGTTTCACTTTTGATGTGCCATCCTTACCGCGCGTTCCATGCACAGTCTCGCGCGGGCGGGATAACGCTGAGCGATTATTGCGCAGATGTGTTGCGTGACCTTGAGGCAAAGCCCAATCTTAAGCCTACCCAGATCGAAATTCTTGAGGATGTTCCAGCCTATTTGCGCAGGTCATTAGCCTTACCCGAAACGGTTACGTCACTTTTCGAATGTGATAGAGGTCTGGATCGTTCTGTCGCGGTGCCCCCTTATTTTGAAGGGGAAAGCGCCTATAATAAACTCTGCGATCGGTTTGATTACAGCCCGTCGGATTTGCCGGTTTTGGCTGGTAGGGCTGTTGTGGAGGGGCTTCCGACTTATCGTATGACGCAAGAGGTAACTGGTGCGGCGTCACCAGCTCTCATTTCGGAATTTATGGCACGGGCGGCACGGGTTCAGCAGCGGTTGGACCCCTCCGCAGATTTTTTGGACGGGTCTGCAATTGCCGCGCTTGTTGATCGGTGTGTCGCTGCCGGTGATGAAGGCTTTCTTGATATGTTTGATCAGGGTGTTGATCAACTGGGACATACCGATAGGGCGCTGGCCTATTTGGCAGGGGCTGCGCATTTCAAAGCAACGGGCAAAGGGTCTTCTGCGTTGAGTTTTGTCGGAAGCGCTCTTTTGTTGGCTCCGGTTGAAGCCGCATGGCTTCGCATCTTGATCGCGTCAGCCTATGCGGAGCTGAACAACGGCAAAAGTGCGGTTTTGGCATTGGCATCTGATGCCTTAGCTCCAAAAGTTCTGGATGATGCGGCGCGCAACGCTTTGGATGGTTTGGTGTCAGACATGCTGGGGACAAAGCAGGGCGAGCATGGGCACGCATTGCTGATCGATGCCTTGGAGAAAGAGCCAGCGGCCCCCAAGGGCCGACGCCGTGTTTTGATTGAAATTGGAACCACACGGGAATTGGTATTGGGAC
The DNA here is from genome assembly GCF_014196805.1 of Sulfitobacter undariae. Lineage (GTDB taxonomy): Bacteria > Pseudomonadota > Alphaproteobacteria > Rhodobacterales > Rhodobacteraceae > Sulfitobacter > Sulfitobacter undariae. Next base: position 32,688 of record NZ_JACIEI010000021.1, read on the forward strand.
AGGGATCAACGCAAAAACTTGCAGCGCTTTGTGTAGAGCATGATCTGGACTTTATTACCGTTGATATGGACCCCCGCAATACGCGCAATGCTGCACGGATGTTTGCCCGTGAAGGGTATGATTTTAAGGCTGTGACATCCAAGGGCGAAGACTATCTTGCCCAGTATGAGGGGCAGATCGATTACATTTTCTTGGATGCTTATGACTCTGATCATGGTAGTTATTCTGAGGCTAGTCAGGATTGCTATGCACCGTTTATAAGAAGTTCTATCGTTCAGGAGCGACCTCACAAAGTACATCTGGACTGTGTTGAGGTATCTTTTCCCAAGATGGTACGTGATGGTTTGATATGTATTTGTGGTACATGGACTTCGCCTCAGGGTGGATGGACCTCTAAGGGTGCTACCGCAATGCCCTACTTACTACAAAACGGGTTTGAGTTGATTGAGGCACGGAATAATGCGGCGTTGCTGCGGCCAGTGCCAGCGGCGGATTAATCGATCAGCACTTGGTGTTCGGCCTGACCCCTTACGCCGCTTGGGGCCATAAACGTCTGACCTGAGTGCGGGGCTGCGATATGCTGTTCGGGGGTCATGCCCTGTCGGGCTGTGGTGACAAATATCGTCTGAAGGTCTGGCCCTCCAAATGCGGGGCAAGACGCATGGGGGGCGGGAACATCTATGGCACGTATGAATGCGCCGTCAGCGCCGTAACAGGCGGCCCGCGCGGCGCCCCACTGCGCGATCCATATTGCGCCTGTGGCGTCAATAACTGCACCGTCAGGATTTAGTCCTTCTGCGACCAGATCAAGATACATCTCGGGCTTACCCGCAGGCCAGCCTTCCGCATCCAGCGCAACGCGCATCACTTGTTTTGATACCGTATCGCAAAAACACGCGGATTTCCCGTCTGGTGCAAAGCTGATTGCGTTAGGAATTGTGATAGATGTGAATAGTTGCCGCAATGTGCCGCGGTACCAGCGCCAGATAGAGCCTGCACCGGTTTCGGCTTTTTTACCCATGGTGCCGATCCAGAAACCACCCTGCGGGTCGGCGCGCCCGTCATTGGAGCGGGTTACCACATTGTCTTTTTCTAAATGGCAGATCAGGTTGCGGGTGCCGTTCCCCAGATCAAATCGCCACAGCCCTGTTTCGGAGGCCAGCAACAGCGTGTCGCTGTCGATCCAACCTGCGGCAGAGTGCATTTCCTCAAATTGCCATTCTTGTGTTTGTGTCTCCTTGCGCGACAACATCCGGCGGCCGGTGATATCGAACCAGAAGAGTTCTTTGCGAAGCGGATGCCACAGGGGCCCTTCGCCCAGATCACAGGCGCGGGTGTCAAAAGCCTGTGCTGTCATCCTGTTGTCACCACGCCACCGTCAATCACCATGGCCTGACCGGTCATCATCCGGCTGGCATTTGAGGCGAGGAACAGCACACCGCCTGTGATGTCTTCTGGTCCGAGGGTCTCCTTGAGGCACTGGCGCGCCAGTTGCCCCTCAATCGCTTCGGGAGTGACCCACATATCAAGCTGCTTTTGCGTCATGACCCAACCCGGGGCCAACGCGTTCACACGAATTTTATCGGGTCCGAATTCACGTGCCAAGGCGCGGGTCATGCCATTAATGCCTGAATTGGCCGTCACATAAAGAGGGTAGCCTGCATTCCCCATCATGTAGCTGATGGAGGTGAAATTGATGATTGTACCGCCTCCAGCAGCCTGCATGCCCGGAATAACGGCCTGTGCCGCAATGAAGTAGGCCTTGAGGTTGACATCAATCAGGCGGTTCCAATCATCATCGGTGACATCAAGTGTCTCATGCCGCTGGTCATTGGCAGCATTGTTGACCAAAACGTTGACGGGTCCATGGGCATCTGTCGCTTGCGCAATCGCTGTGCGTATGGCTGTGCTGTCGGTTATGTCGCATTTTATGAACAGGGGTCTATTGCCCGTTTCACGGGCGACGTCGTCGCAAAATGCAGATCCGTCGGACCGTTGAACAAAGGCGACGCGCGCCCCTTGTTTGACAAACGCGCGGGTGATTTCCGCCCCGATACCGCTCCCGCCGCCGGTGATGAAAACAGAGCAGTCTTTGAGGTCGGGGAAGGTCGGTGTTTGAGACAAAATAAGGGGTCCATTCTATGTAGCGCTCTGCGGTGCAGGATATGGCTATTGTATGGCAACTTTTAGGCATCCAGGCAATCAAATCAGGTCACGCACTGGACAAAGTGGGGGGAGGCAATGTACTCACGGATATAATTAGTTAACGTCTATATTTTCAATGAAGCATTTTAGCACGATCTGGCGCTGTATTTTTCTAGCCCTAAACGTGAAACGATTTAAATGGGGTGGACTGGATGCGAGCAAGCATTGTCATACGTACACTTAACGAGGCTGAGCATCTTAACGATTTGTTAAAGATGATTGAGCAGCAAGTGACGCAAGGTGTCGATGTGGAGACGGTGCTGATCGATTCGGGATCGACCGATGGTACGGTTGAGATTGCACAAGCGCATGGCGCGCGGGTCACGACGATCACAAAAGCCGAATTTTCCTTTGGGCGCTCTCTTAATCGCGGCTGTGATTTCTCTACGGGTGATTTTCTGGTGTTGATTTCGGGGCATTGTGTGCCCGTGGATGAACATTGGCTGCAAAACCTGTGTCAGCCGTTGATCGATGGCACTGTTGATTATACATACGGACGCCAGATCGGTGACGATGACAGCAATTACAGTGAACGCCGGATTTTCGCCAAATACTTCCCCGAGGCATCGAATGTGCCGCAGGAAGGGTTCTTTTGTAACAATGCCAACTCTGCAGTGACGCGTACGGCATGGGAGAAATTCCAGTTTGACGAAGAACTGACGGGACTTGAGGATATGGAACTGGCCAAACGTATGGTCGCGACCGGACTCAAGGTGGGATATGTTGCCGATGCAACCGTGTTTCACCACCATCAGGAAAGCTGGCGGCAGGTCCGGAGGCGGTTTGAGCGCGAAGCACTTGCCTTGCGCCAGATCATGCCAGAAGTACAATTGTCGCGGCTGGATGTGGTGCGGTTTTTTGCGGCCAGTGTCTGGGGCGATATGCGATCTGCACGCCGTAACGGCATCCGTACGACATCGCTGATGGATATGATCCGCTACCGCTGGAACCAGTTTTCAGGTTCCTACAAAGGCAACCATGAGCACAAGGTTCTTTCGCAATCTGCAAAAGAACGTTTTTTTTATCCACAAGTTACTAAAGAGGCAGATCAAGATGAATGGCTCAAGCCGGTGCGTCGCACTTCTCCCTATGAAAGCCAACAGTCAAAGGGTTAAAGGTAAAAACTTCCGTGATTTGCACGGTAAGCCGCTGTTTCGCTGGATACTCGACACTCTGTTGGCGGTTCCGGAAATTGATGAGGTGGTTATTAACACCGATGCGCGCCACATCTTGGCCGAAAACGGGCTGACCGATGGTGACCGTGTACGCATTCGCGACCGCAAGCCAGAGCTCTGCGGTGATACTGTCTCAATGAACCTGATTTTGGCGGATGATATCGCTGCGATGCAGGCTGATACCTACCTGATGACCCATACCACCAACCCCATGCTGACCTCCGCGACGGTCAAGGCAGGGCTGGAAGCCTATCAGGCAGGGGTGGCCGCAGGCACGGCGGATTCACTTTTTACTGTGAATAAAATCCAGACGCGGTTTTACCGCGCCGATGGCAGCCCCGTGAACCATGATCCAGACAACTTGATCCAGACACAGGATCTGGAACCATGGTATGAAGAAAACTCCAACCTCTTCATCTTTTCCGGCCCCAGCTTTGCCAGCACAAATGCGCGCATCGGTAAAAAGCCGATCTTGCATGAGATGGACAAGATGGAAGCTGTTGATATTGATACCCCCGAAGACTGGGCACTGGCCGAAGCGGTCGCGTCCCTGCATCTTGCTAAGGAAGCTGCTGCATCATGAAAGATATCCTTGTTACCTGCCCGCCCATGTTGGGCCAGTTTGACCGTTTCGTAGAGTTCGCCGCCGAGCGCGGATTGAAGTTGCACCGTGCCGAGGTGACTCAAATTCTGAGCGAGGACGAGTTGTGCGCAGTTCTGCCTGACTATGACGGCTGGATCATCGGTGACGACCCGGCCACGCGACGGGTGTTTGAGACAGCGCAAAAGGGCCGTCTGACGGCGGCTGTGAAATGGGGCATCGGCGTGGATAACGTTGATTTTGCGGCCTGCAAGGATTTGGGCATTCCGATCATCAACACGCCGATGATGTTTGGTGCAGAGGTGGCTGATGTGGCCACGGCTTTTGTGATCGGGCTTGCCCGAGAGCTGTTCACAATTGATCGTGGTGTGCGCGCAGGCAACTGGCCTAAACCTGCGGGCATCAGCCTGCTGGACAAACGCGTGGGCGTGATCGGTCTGGGTGACATTGGCCGTCACACGGTGACACGGATGCGCGCCTTGGGCATGCAGGTTGTGGCCTATGATCCCGGTGTTGAAGGTGATGCAGGGTTTGACGGGCTGGAACGTGCGGCATGGCCCGAAGCGGTTGAAGATCTGGATTTTCTGGTCTTCACCTGTGCACTGAACAAACATAATTTCCACATGCTGGATGCTGACGTGCTGGCGCGCTGCAAGCCGGGTGTGCGCATCGTCAATGTGGCCCGCGGGCCGCTGATCGACGAGGCCGCGCTCATTGCGGCGTTGCAGTCGGGCCATGTGTATTCCGCAGGCCTTGATGTGTTCGAAGAAGAGCCTTTGCCGATGGACAGCCCGCTGCGCGGCATGGACCGCTGTATTTTCGGATCGCACAACGGGTCCAATACAATTGATGGCGTGATCCGTGCCAGCCACGAAGCAATCACACGGTTGGCGGGGTTCTATAGCCCTGAAGGCGAGGGTTAAACATGGCGCGTGTTCTTCTGACGGGCGGTGCAGGTTATATCGGCACCCATACGCTGTTGGAACTGTTAGCGCAGGGCCATGAAATTTGTGTTGTCGATAACTTTGACAACAGCTCTCCTGAAGCCCTCGCGCGCGTGCGCCGTCTGGCCAACCATGATTTTAAGGTCATCGAAGCCGATATTCGTGACCGTACAGCTTTGCTTGCGGCTTTTGAAGATTTCCGGCCTGAGGCAGTAATCCATTTTGCCGGACTTAAGGCAGTTGGAGAAGCTGAGGCGAAACCACTGGCTTATTACGATACCAATATCAGCGGTACATTGGTGTTGCTGGATGTCATGGAGGCGACGGGCTGCGGGCGGATGATCTTTTCATCCTCTGCCACAGTCTATGGCGAACCTGATTACCTGCCCATCGACGAGGATCACCCGTTGCGCGCGGGAAGTGTCTATGGCCGAACCAAACTGATGGCAGAGCAAATCCTGACAGATTGGTGTCGTGCCCATGAGGGGACATCCAATGTATTGCTGCGCTACTTCAATCCGGTGGGGGCTCATGCCAGTGGCACCATCGGCGAAGATCCGCAGGACATTCCCAATAATCTGATGCCCTATATTGCACAGGTTGCCGTGGGGCGGCGGGAGCATTTGTCAGTTTTTGGCGATGACTACGACACGCGCGACGGCACAGGCGAGCGTGACTATATTCACGTTGTCGATCTGGCCCGTGCGCATGTTGCCGCTGTTGATTACGCGATGGAAAGGATGGGCACTGAAGTGTTCAATATAGGAACTGGGAACGGCAGTACTGTGATGGAAATGCTCGCTGCCTTCTCAAAGGCTTGTGGGCGAGAATTACCTTATAAAGTGGCCTCGAGACGGGTAGGCGATATTGCATCCTATTATGGGGACCCTGGTAAAGCGGCGCGCCTTCTGGGGTGGCGTGCTATACATGGGGTAGATGATATGAGCCGCAGTACCTGGAAGTGGCAATCAGAGAACCCGGATGGGTATTAGAAATTCAACTCTCCAATTTAAGTATAAATTGAAAGGCTGGCATGACGGTTTTTAATGTACCGATAACGATTATAGTTACAGCATACAATAGCGCGACATATATAGACGACTGTCTATCCAGTATTGAGAGGCAAGATATACCTCATTTGGAGGTTATTATTCTTGACGACGGCTCAAGTGATGCACTCGCAGTCGCAGTAGCCCCTTATCTGGAAAGGAACAGGAAATGGAGGTATTACTCTCAACCCAATCACGGTGTCGGTTTTACGCGCAACCGCGCTCTTTTGCTTGCTCAAGGTGAGTATATTGGTTTCTTAGATAGTGACGATTATGTCAGTGATACGATGTATTCTAATTTATTGAATATAGCGAAAAAAGACGACGCTTGTGTTGTTTTTTCCAATTTTAATAAATGGAATGAAGTAACTGGAGAAGAGATTACAGATAGAAAAGACCGGTATTATGAAATGGATGACCTTTCTGCTGAGGAAAGGCTGAGATATATATTTGGCGGTCGTATTTTTGGAATGGCGTGTTCTTGTATTTTTAAGCGTTCCACCTTTTTAAATGCAGGGGTCTTCTTCCCAGTTAGGACATATCATGAAGATATTTATGTTTTGCCTCGGATATTTGCCAATGCACATAAAATTTCTCACTCAGAAGAAAAGGGCTATATCTGGAGAATGCGAGAAGGCTCTGAGAGCCACTCTATTAATAGCCGGCACATCACGAGCATTCTCCATGCACTGATTAGTCTACAGGACTACATAAAATCCATTGGTAGATACGGGGTGCTTCAAAGGTCTTTTACCACTTACTGTATAATGTATTTAAATGGGCTTCTGCGTCGAATTTTAGGATCTCACGAGCTTCCTGAGAATAAAGCATACCTGCTTGATCTGCTGAAATCGGCTGCAGAAAAAATTCTTTCGGATAAAGGTGAATTCGTTCCACTTCATGAAAAGTCTTACGGGCCATTTGTGGATTTCTTTCGAAGCACTGAAAAAAAACCGCAGAATATCGTAAACGCTCTGATGCTCCAACCATTGAGAACAACCCATTGTGATGTTGTTTTTTTCCCTCACAAGCTGTATCACACCATAACTATGCTACCGATTGCGAGGTTCCTTTTTCAGAACAATTATTCTGTGATGTTTGTTAACATGTCAGATGAATATGCAGATGAGGGGGCATTCTCTGATTTTGACTATTTCGAGTTTCCAGTGGTCAAAATGTCAGATTTTGAAAAAAATCACTGCACGTATTCTTCTTCGGTTGTTATGAATGACTGGGATGTAAAGTGCGCTTTACCGATAGTATTGCGAGACAATGCGTTGGGGAGATCAACCTTTGGGATTGTAGAGGGTATTCAAGATTTTTGGGATATGGATACAGGGCGACACAGGAATGCCTATCAGAATGTAAAGTATCTTATTGCGGCGGGAGAACACGATTTGCGTTATTTCGCTGCAAAAGTTCACGATGAAGTGATGGTCGGTGGTGTTCCTAGAATTGCGCCGCTTCTGACTAGAGACGTCAAGCATCCAGCGCGTCCAACAGCGTTGATTAATGTCAATTTCACCTATGGCGTATTAGAGGCTGAACGCGATTCATTTATTAAGGCGGCAGTCTCGGCATCAAGGGCGGCGGGCTTCGATCCCGTCATCTCGCGACATCCCCAAGACGAAGGAGATTTATCAGGATACAATGTAACCGATATGGATATGCACAGTGCAATTGATAATAGCTCGGTATTTATCAGTCGGTTTAGCACAGCTATCATAGAGAGTGTGGCCATGGGGAAGCCTGCCATTTACTATAACCCGGATATCGAGGCGGTTGATAAATTTTTGCACCCGCTGGATGCCTTCGAGGTATGTAAGAATGAATCGGAGCTCGTAACTTGTTTGAAAAAAGTGCATACTTGGATACAGGAAAGTAATCCTCTGGATCTTTCTGCAAAGGTTCGAAAATCGAGCGCGGAATTTCTTAAACTGCACTGTGGTATCGGGGTGGATGATGCAAATCCTGAAAAAATTGCTGAATTTATAGCAAGCAAGACACAACGTCTCCAAAGCTCAAATACTGGCTCTGAGCCTTTTTTTGAGGAATTCGCCGTGGACATTGTCGATGATCAGCGCATCACTACTCACAAGAATTTGTTACTCGAAACAGCTTCTGCGCTCCTGCTTGCGCCTGAGGACACATTGGCCCTTCTTGAGGTCGGAGGTGGCTTGGGAGAGGCCATAGCGGCGGCAAAAAAACATACGTCAGACGATGATTCAGTGCGGTTGCATTTTGAAAGAGTCCTTATGTTTACGGAGAAAAAGTGCAGTACAAAGGTCATGCTATAACATGGTCCGCCGCGCACTCATCACTGGAATAAGTGGGCAAGACGGCTCCTATCTTGCGGAGTTATTGTTAGAAAAAGGATACGAGGTTCACGGCATTAAGCGCCGTGCTTCGTCGTTCAATACTCAGCGGATTGATCATATCTATGAGGATCCGCATGATAGCCACGCGCGTTTTCGGCTGCATTATGGAGATCTGACTGACACCTCTAGTCTCACGCGTATCCTGCAAGAGGTGCAGCCGGATGAGGTGTATAATCTGGGCGCGCAAAGCCATGTGGGTGTCAGTTTTGAAGTGCCTGAATATACTGCTGATACTGATGCAATCGGAGCCCTACGGTTGCTGGAAGCAATCAACTTTCTGGGACTTGAAAAAAAGACGCGGTATTATCAAGCCTCTACATCCGAGCTGTTTGGCCTTGTGGCGGAAACCCCGCAATCCGAGACCACACCATTTCACCCCCGCAGCCCTTATGCGGCGGCAAAACTATATGCCCATTGGATTACGGTGAATTACCGCGAAGCCTATGGCATGTATGCGTGTAATGGTATTTTATTTAATCATGAGAGCCCGCGCCGTGGCGAGACCTTTGTCACACGCAAGATTACCCGTGGTTTGGCCGCCATCGCGCAGGGACGCGAGACATGTCTCTATATGGGCAATATCGATAGTTTGCGTGACTGGGGACATGCTCGCGACTATGTGCGGGCCATGTGGATGATGCTGCAACAGGATGCGCCCGATGATTTTGTGATTGCGACAGGGATACAACATTCAGTGCGCCAGTTCATTACTTGGGCAGCGCAGGATCTTGGGCTGGAACTTGCCTTTAGCGGCACAGGGCTGGAAGAGATCGCAACAGTGGTGTCGGTCACAGGTGAGCGCGCCCCTGGGGTCAAGCCCAAGGACGTTGTAATGCGGGTCGACCCACGTTATTTCCGCCCTGCGGAGGTGGATGCTTTGCTCGGGGATGCGAGTAAAGCACGTAAGGTGTTAAACTGGACGCCACAGACCAGCGTGCGTGAAATGTGTGCAGAGATGGTTGACGCGGATCTAAATATAGCGCGTAAATTATAGGTTGAGTGCAGTTGAATGTTAAAGGTTTTAATAAATTCAATACCAAAATCCGGAACTTATTTCGTAGGTAAGTTGTTGGATTGTGCTGGGATGAATGCTACAGGATATCATTTACGCAACAGCTTGTATTGGGACTGGAACCGAGCGGAAACATTGGATGATGTGGTTCGTACACCAAACGAATTTCTTACAGATGCGTCATTAGAAGAAACACTTGGTAAAATTGTTTCTGGGTTCACGTACGCGCATTTGAACCACAACACAGAAACAGAGCAAATCTTAGAGCATATAAACGGGTTGCGACATGTATTTTTGTATCGAAACCTAAGAAATAGTATCGTATCGTCGATGCGCTTTGTCGAGCAGCAGCAATTAGCTCTGGGGCTATCCGTGGCATCGCAGCAAACGCAAGCGGAGCGGCTCTATAACTATATTTCGAAGCAGGGCGATAGCTTCTTCGTCAATGCGGGCCATCAAGTTGGTTGGTTGAGTTGTGATGCTGTGTCAAAATTTCGTTTTGAAGATATTGTTGAAAGCACTTGTGCTACAAAGGAATTATTGAATGCATGTGGCTGGGAAGGCTCGCGTGCAAAGGTTGAAGCCATCAGAGCTTGCGCAATAGGCGAGCGTACGCGAACTTCGACGGGGAAAAATTCGGACTGGAACGAATACTGGAGTGATGAGATAGAGAAGATATTTGTAAGTTCTGGTGCACAGCAGCTGAATATACAAATGGGATATGAGGGTGATAACAGTTTTTGACTGCAATGCGCATTTTCCTCGCTGGTCATACGGGAATGGTTGGTAGTGCTATCGCGCGCCGACTATCGTCACGGACTCAGCAGCCTGAGATAATCACCCGCAATCATGCACAGCTGAACTTGACCGATCAGGCAGCTGTGCGGGATTTCATGCAGGATGTGCGGCCCGATGCTGTGATTCTGGCGGCTGCGCGTGTCGGGGGTATTCACGCAAACAACACTTATCCGGCAGATTTTATTTACGAAAACCTGATGATCGAATGCAATGTGATCCATCAGGCCCATGCCGCGGGTATCACGCGCCTGTTGCAGCTTGGCAGCTCGTGCATCTATCCGCGTGAGGCGGCCCAGCCAATGGCCGAGAATGCGTTGCTGACTGGTGTGTTGGAGCCCACAAACGAACCCTATGCCATAGCTAAAATCGCAGGCATCAAACTGTGTGAAAGTTATAACCGACAGCACGGGACCGATTACCGTTCGGTCATGCCCACGAACCTCTATGGCCCGGGTGATAATTTTCATCCTGACAACAGCCATGTATTGCCTGCTATGATCCGGCGTTTCCATGAGGCGGTTGAAAAGGGGGCGGATGAGGTCATGATCTGGGGATCGGGCACACCGCGCCGCGAGTTTTTGCATGTCGATGACATGGCGCAGGCCGCCTTGTTTGTGATGGACCTACAGCAGACGGTTTATGCGGCAAACACATCGCCGATGCTGAGCCATATTAATGTGGGTACGGGAACAGATATCAGCATCATGGAGCTGGCGCAGAGGGTCGCAGCGGTGACCGGATTTAAAGGCCGGATCACAACAGACCCGTCTAAACCTGATGGCACCATGCGCAAGTTGATGGATGTTACGCGGTTGGCAGAAATGGGCTGGCAAGCACGCATAGATTTGACCTCGGGTATTGAAGACACATACAATTGGTTTCTAAGCCAAAATGCATCGTCTATAAGGACATAACGCGCTGCTTGAGGCAGACTGTTTTTGTGCGTTTTTGCAAAGTCACAACACCCGATAAGGAGGCTGCCTGTGCTTATTCATCCTGTGATCTTATGTGGTGGTTCTGGTACGCGGCTGTGGCCCCTGTCGCGTAAATCTTACCCTAAACAATTCTCGTCTTTGACGGGGGATACAAGCCTGTTTCAGGCGTCGGCACTGCGCCTGTCAGGCGCGGCGTTTGCGGCGCCTATCGTTGTGACTGGGTCTGATTTCCGTTTCATCGTGACCGAACAACTGGCGCAGGTCGAGATCGCGCCCGCCGCCATTCTGATCGAGCCACAGGCGCGCAACACGGCCCCTGCGATCCTTGCCGCTGCCCTTAGCTTGCACGCGCGTGAGCCAGGCGCGTTGATGCTGGTGGCTCCGTCCGATCATGTCATCCCGGATGTCGCGCAGTTTTCTGCTGCGGTAGAAGCTGCGGCTGCCACGGCCCGTCAAGGTAACTTGGTCACATTTGGCATCCGCCCCGACCGTGCCGAAACGGGATATGGGTGGTTAGAGCTCAGCACGCAGCCGGATGTAGATTTTGCGCCTGTCGCGCAGCCGCTGGCCCAATTTGTTGAAAAACCCGATCTTGCTACAGCACAGATGATGTTCGAGGGGGGCAAGCATTTGTGGAATGCAGGAATTTTCCTGTTTTCGGTGGATACCCTGATCGCAGCCTTTGAAACATACCAGCCCGAGATGCTGGAGCAGACCCGTGCGGCTGTGGCCCAAGCGGAACTGGATTTGGGTTTCACGCGGCTGGCGGGTGAACCTTGGGCCGCGTTGGATGATATCTCGATTGATTATGCGGTCATGGAGAAAGCCCCGAACATGAGCGTTGTCCCCTATGGCGGCGTATGGTCCGATCTGGGCGGTTGGGAAGCTGTTTGGCGTGATGGAAACCCCGATGCACAGGGCGTCGTTACCACTGGCCCTGCGACTGCAATTGATTGCACCGATACATTGTTACGCTCTGAGTCTGAAACTCTGGAAGTGGTCGGCATCGGCCTGAAAGATATCGTTGTTGTTGCCATGCCAGATGCCGTTCTGGTTGCGCATAAAGACCGAGCGCAAGAGGTGAAAACGGCCGTCACAGCACTCAAGGCGAAAGGGGCTGCACAGGCTGACACCTTCCCGCGTGATCACCGCCCTTGGGGATGGTTCGAGAGCCTTGCCGTGGGACGGCGGTTTCAGGTCAAACGGATTGTCGTCAATCCCGGAGCAGCGCTGAGTTTACAGTCACATCATCACCGCGCAGAACACTGGATTGTGGTGGAAGGCACGGCGCGTGTGACCATCGATGCAGAGGTCAAGCTCGTGACTGAAAACCAGTCGGTCTATATTCCACTGGGTACGACACACCGTATGGAAAACCCGGGAAAAGTACCAATGGTGTTGGTTGAGGTGCAGACAGGCAGCTATCTGGGGGAAGATGATATTATCCGCTATGAAGATGTCTATGCCCGCGGGCAAGGCGCCAAAGGGTAGCAATACGCGCTGCATGATCCACGGCTTGTTTGACTTGATGTTTGTTCAGGGACACATCAGAAGCGGGCAACAGCGAAGGTATAGTCAATGCAGCAAAGCACAGCATCATCAACAGACCACTTGGTGGCGCTTGTTGTCACATATAATCGGTTGGAGCAGCTACAGGTAACGCTTGCGCGGCTGCTGGCGGCGCGCAGCGAAGGTCTTGACCGGATCATCGTGATTGATAATGCGTCTACCGACGGCACCCGGGATTGGCTGGCCACACAAACCGACCCCGCTCTTTTTGTACATCGCTGTGCGGTGAATGGGGGCGGGGCTGGTGGCTTTGAGGCAGGCATGAGATTGGCCGTTGAGCGTTTTGACCCGGACTGGATCTTGGTGATGGATGATGACGCTCGCCCGGAACCGGGGGCTTTGACGGGTTTTCATGCAAAGGAGCGCAATAGCGCGATGGCGTGGTCTGCGGCGGTCTATCATCCCGACGGGCGCATTTGTGACATGAACCGGCCCACACTCAATCCGTTCTGGCACCGTGGCATGGTTTTGCGCACTCTCTTGGGTATGCTGCAGGGCAAAAGCCGTGACGGGTTTCACCTTGGGGCGGCGGATTATGCCGCGACTGAAACCCGCGCAGTCGATAGTGGCTCGTTTGTAGGATTATTCATCTCACGCCGTGCAATCCAAACCGTGGGATACCCCGACGGCGCGTTGTTTATCTATGGTGATGATGCCCTGTATTCACTGGCGATGCGGCAGGCTGGGGGGGAGATCCTGTTTGATCCGGCCATCCGGTTTGAACATGATTTTACCACCATCACAGATGCAGACCAGCGGTTTGTCCCCCTCTGGAAGAGCTACTATTACTACCGTAATTTGATGATGGTTTACCGCTTGGCAGCCGGGCCGTGGTTCTGGCTGGTCTTGCCCTTGATGACGCTTAAATGGACGCTTCGCGCGCGCGCTCATCGGGGGGAACGCATGCGATATCTTACATTGATGATACGTGCCCTGCGTGACGGTGTGATGCAGCGTACAGGCACGACTCATACCCAAGTGCTGGAGTGGTCTCGCAAGTGAGCGAGGCCACTCATTCTCCTTAACGGTTGAGAATATCTCTATGGAAGCGGCCCAATAGAACCACGCCGAGGAACAAGCAGATCAAAGAGACGCCAATGACATAGCTGGCATCAAAGTAGGTTGCGTCATAATTGCCGTAAAACCCCCGACGCATCAGGCCCGTGATGTGAAGTAGCGGATTATACCATAAGATATTCTGTATCGTAGCGGGCATATCCTCATAGAGGAAAAACACACCAGAGATGAAGAATAGCGGTCGTGTTGCAATGCCCCAGATTGACATCCAAACACTGAATAAACCAAATAAAACACAGTTAAGCACGCCGATGCTAAGCCCTAAAAAAGCCATCAAAATCACGGCTTCTATGACGGGCCCAAAGTCAATCAGCGCGCGTGTATCCGTTGCGATTATTAAGCCAGTAAACAAGATGCACATGACGACAATATTCGTCAAAGAGTCGAGGATGAAACGTGCCAGCACTGCATCAACCCATGTTACTGCAGGGTAGAATAGCAATGCGCGCGAAAAATTGATGGCCCGTCCGATGTTCGAGTTCAGTTGCTGGAACAGGGTGAAGGGGAGGAGGCCTGTGGCATAAAATAATAGAAAGCTTGTGCCTAAAGGGGGCGTTTGGATCAGGATAGATAGACCAAATCCCAATACCAGAATGCCACCTAAGGGCTCCATTATGGCCCAGGCATACCCCCCGGGAGAGCGCCCGTATTTTGTAGCCATCTCTCGCAGAATTAATGCAACAACCGCGCGAAAAGTTGCGAATTTGCGCTCGGACCCATGGGCAATCTTTGTCGGCAGGGCGGGACGTGGGGCCATTGTGGCATATTCCAGTGCTGGTAATTTAATGGTCAGTGTGTAAAGGCTATCTCAGAAATTAAAAATTGTCTTTTTGGAATAAAAATGAACGAAACGCCCCCAAAAGATATCAGTGCCGCACCGCAGACCCAAGCAACGCAGAGCGCAACAGCAACCCAGCCTACCCCTGCCGTACCAAAGCCACGCAAGGCTGTCAAAGCTGCGCGCTTTCAACGTAGGCATTTTGGACTACTCGTGTCTTTTGGGGCCATCGTGGTCATGCCCGTTCTTGTTGTTGCTGTGTATATGTGGGCGATCGCAGATGATCAGTATAGCTCACAGGCCGGCTTCACGATCCGGAAAGAAGAAGGCAGCGGCGCCTCCGAGCTTCTGGGCGGGCTCGCCTCTCTGGGTGTTTCTTCAGGGGGATCAGACGGCGATATCCTGTACGAATTTATTCTCAGCCAGGCTTTGATACAGGATATCGATGATAACGTTGGCCTGCGTGAACATTATGGTGCCCGCTGGAGTAGCGATCCTGTCTTTGGCCTAAAACCTGATGCTAAAATCGAAGATCTTGAACGATATTGGAGCCGTGTTGTGCGGCTTTCATATGACCGTTCTTCCGGGTTGGTTGATTTACGCGTCTTGGCATTCACACCCGAGAAAGCACAAGAAATCGCCACCGAGATGATCCGGTTGAGCCAGAATATGATCAACGCCCTTAATGATCAGGCGCGTGAAGATGCGATGAGATATGCGCGTAGTGATCTGGCTGAAGCCGTAGAGCGCCTTAAGGCCGTTAGAGAAGATCTGACTCGGTTTCGGTCCTATAACCAGATTGTTAATCCCGATGCGGATATTCAGGGCCGTATGGGGGTGATGAATAATCTGCAGCAACAGCTGGCACAGAGTTTGATCAACTTGGATTTGTTGACGGGATCCACGAATGATAGTGATCCGCGCTTACGTCAAGCCGAGCGCTTGATTGAAGTCATTCAGGAACGCATTGCTGCGGAACGCCAGAAGTTATCTTCGGGTGGGGCAGCCGCCGGCGGAACGGGTGAGGATTACCCTCGACTGATCGCGGAATACGAGGCTCTGATCGTTGACCGAGAGTTCACTGAACGAAATTATAGCGCCGCTCTTTCTGCTCTGGATCTTGCGCGGGCGAATGCGTCGCGGCAAAGTCGGTATCTGGCTACATATATTGCACCGACATTGGCCCAAACCAGTGAGTACCCCCGCCGTGGGGCGATTACAGGACTGGTAGGCGTGTTCTTGCTTTTGTCTTGGTCTGTCATGGCGCTGGTTTATTATTCGATCCGTGACCGTAGTTAACAGGGTGGCAAGATGATCAGGTTTGAGAACCTAACCAAAAGCTACTGGGTGAAAGGTGTTCAGAAGCTTGTGATTGATAACCTCTCCACCGAACTGCCCACAGGGAAATCGCTGGGTTTGCTGGGCTTGAACGGTGCGGGGAAGACCACGTTGATGCAGTTGGTCGCAGGGACGATGCGGGCTGACAAAGGGCGCATCGTGTCCGATGGGTCTATATCATGGCCGGTCGGTTTTGGCGGCTCGTTCCACCCTGAACTAACGGGCGCGCAGAACGTGCGGTTTATTGCCCGTATCTATGGTGTAGATACGGACGAGCTGATCGCTTTTGTTGAAGATTTTGCCGAGTTGGGCAAGCACTTCCATATGCCTGTACGCAGTTATTCAGCGGGCATGAAATCGCGCCTGACATTTGGGGCTACTTTTGGAATCCAGTTTGATACCTATCTGGTGGATGAGGTCACCTCGGTCGGCGATGCCCCATTTCGACGTAAAAGTCGGGCATTGTTTCAGGATAGAATGCAGGCGGCCAGTGCCATTATGGTGAGCCACGAAATGGAGCAGCTACGTAATTATTGCGATTCAGGTATTATACTGGAGAATGGCCAACTGACCTATTTTGAAGAAATAGACGAGGCGATAGAGGTTCACTTGCACCAAATCAGGCAAAATTAGCAAAATATTCACAGTTTCGGCAAGTTTCTACTCATGTGGTATAGTTGCGCGATTGATAAAATGTGTTGTCCTTAATGTGTTGTCCCTACAGGGTATGTGTTAATTAACCCCGGTTGCATTCGTTTATGCTGAAACCCCTATACTGAGCTTACTGAGAATTTATGACCCAGACCATTTATCTACACATCGGACATTACAAAACGGGCACAACGGCCTTGCAAGCGGCGATGGTTTCCAATGCAAAGGCGCTTGCTGGTAAAGATGTGCATTATCTGGATGTCTTCAGGTATCAGAACAAACACTCTAAACTCGCCTTTTCCATTCTTCGGGCCGCGGGTGTCACAGAGTTGATGCATGGCTATGATCATAAGCAGACACCGCAAGCGGTCTGGGATCAACTGTTCAAAGAGGCCCGCCAATCGCGTGCAGGGGCGGTTGTTGTCAGCACCGAAGAATTTATGCGGATCGGGGCGCACCCGAAAGCGCGTGAAATCCTGCGAGATGTTATTACCTCTGCCCAAAAAGAGTTCGATTTTCGCATTGTTGTTTACTTGCGTGCCCCCCTGTCTCACTTGCAATCATGGTATAATCAGCTGGTGAAAATGAACACGGGGCCAGTTCCGTCGTTCAATGCCGCTGTGTGCGACTTTATGGAGCCCGTTCACTTTGACTATGGGCAAGCGCTTGCGCCATGGATCGATATTTTTGGCGCTGACTCCCTCATTGTGCGCCCCTATACAGATGACTTACGCAAAAAAGGTGCCTTGTTTGCCGATTTCCTTTCTGTCTTCCAGCTCACTCCGGGGCGATGGACTGTAGAAGATAACCGTGTGCAAAATCCGCGTATGGACGACACTTTGGTCGAAGTCACACGCGTTATGCAGGCCGCTGGGGCGTCTGATATTGATACGGAGCGTGTACAGAACCTTGTCTCACGGTTACGCGGCGCGACGAAACGCGACAGCGGAGTGAGCATGGCCGACGTGGCAACGCGCGCGCGCGCTGGTCTGAGCAGCCTGCCGTCGCTTCCTGGTAACACAGTTGATGTAGATGTTTTTGGCGATCAATTGCCCGCATCTGATGACACTTCATATGCCAAAGATATCGAAACCTTGAGCGATCTGGTGACGTTTCTGGTCGGGGATATTAAAATTCTGCGCACAAATTTCCATAAACGGCACGAAGATCTGCTGAGCCGAGTTATTGCTCTGGAAAAGGGCAATTCTTGAGAGTTCTATATTATAACTGGGTTGATTATCTGGATGCAGAGGGGCGCGGCGGAGGTGTCTCGCTGTACCAACGCAATGTCATGGCCGAATTGGCCAAAGACCCAACAACAGAGCCTGTTTTTCTGGCCTCAGGCGTTGCGTATGACCTGCCTGCGCGCGCGCCGCGTTGGGAGCCCATTCGGGATCATCTGCAAGTAGACGGTGTTGCGCGGTATGAGCTGGTCAATTCAGGGGTGCTTGCACCCGCGCATTACAGCTTTGGGGATCATGCCCAGCTTTCGCATCCTGCGACCCGTGATGTGTTTTTCGATTTTATTGAGAAAACCGGCCCCTATGATGTGATCCACTTCAACAACCTTGAAGGGTTACCCGCAGACGTGCTGGAGCTGTCTTTGCGCTGGCCGCAAACACAGATTGTTTTGTCACTGCACAATTACTATCCGATCTGTCCGCAGGTGAACCTTTGGTTTGATGAACGCAAGACCTGTGAAGATTTTGAAGGGGGCGCTGCCTGTGTGCACTGTCTGCCCCATCAATATGACGGGCGCATGTTGCGGGTGATGTCGGGCATGTCCTGTCGCCTGAAATCTATCGGGTTACAACCTGGGACTTGGGCGTTTGATGTTGCCTTCCGCTGGTTTTTGCGGCTGGCACGGCGCGGTTTGCATGGCTGGCGCTGGATCACCGCAAAACTGCGCAAGGCACCAGCGCAAACACCTTTATTAGACCCTAATATCGGGGCAGTACGTGCTGCCGAATTCGCCAATAGGCGGGCGCAGATGATCGCCTTGATCAATACCCATTGTACCCATGTGCTGTGTGTCTCTGACGCTGTGCGTGTGTTGGCTGAACGCTATGGGATCAGCGCCTCTTTGACACGTACCAACTATATTGGCACCCTTGCCGCAGAGATGTTCCCACACACGGCCCCTGCAAAATGGGATCAGGAAAAAGAGACCCTAACATTAGGTTTCTTGGGGTATATGCGCCGCGACAAAGGTTTTTTCTTTTTGCTCGACGCTCTTGAGGCTTTGCCGCCAGAGCAGGCTGCACGTGTTCGTATTGTGATCGCAGCCCGTGCTGGCCCGCGTGATGTGATGGACCGTATAGACGCGCTAAAATCACGTCTCGCGGATATCATCTATTATGATGGTTACACCCATGAACAGCTTGACGATATTTTGTCACAGGTTGATGTCGGCGTGGTGCCTGTGTTGTGGCATGACAACCTGCCACAGGTCGCGATTGAAATGCACGCACGCCATATTCCGCTGCTGACCTCCCATATGGGGGGCGCGCCGGAATTGGGCCGCTGTGCAGATATGGTGTTTACTGCGGGCGACACAGATAGCTTTGGCAAACGAATAGACGCGCTTCTGGGGGGGCTGGTGGATATGGACAGATATTGGAACGGGGCCATGGTCCCGCTCACAATGGCTGCGCATATCGCGGAGCTTTCAGAGATCTACGCCACAAGGCCCCAAACCTAAGCCGTCTTAGTCCTGCAGCCTACGCTTAACAAAAGGCACCTGCGCCCAAGGCGCAGACAGGTGGGGATCATGGATCACGCTGCGGCCCTCTGAGGCAAGCGCAAGGTATTTGCGGTATTCCTCAGCATCGTTAAAGTGCTGCCCGCGCATAACCTCGGCTTGGGCTTTGCGCCTGAAATCTGCGTTGTATTTAAAATGCGCAAAGATTAACTCACGCGGCGCGATGTCTACATCCCCCACAAAATGCAGCCCTGCCGATAGGCGCATCCAGGGCTGATAGCGCAGGAGCGCCAGTTTTTGCGCAACAAACAGGTTCGGGCGTGATCCGGGAATCAACCTGTGGCGTAGTGCCGAGGTCCAGCAAGCTTGGTCAGAATAAGGGCCGCGCGATAATGTGTTCTCCAGAAATGGGATGCTGTCGGCAAATCCGGCCTCGGCAAACGGATCGCCACTGGCGAATGTCGCCTCTTCCAAAGGCCCTTGCGGATACATATCCAGCATAAAGACCCGTGCTGCATCGGCGCTGGCAAATGCGGGTGTCTCTAACAGCTCTGGAAGGGATTGCTGCTGTTTTTCCTGCCAAACCAGCAGTTCGTCAGCATCCGCCACCAGTGACCATTTCCCCAAACGGAACGCAGACATCATTGCCTGCTGCCATGCCACGCCGTAATGCGAGGATTTGTAATCCGTATCGACAGTGAACACCGCCACATCAGGCTGCTGCGCCAGATATTCCAATGTGCCATCGTCCGAACAATTATCAGCAATCAAAAACGCCTCGACACCCAGCTTGCGGTAATGGGCAAGAAAGCTCGGCAGCATGAACATCTCGTTGCGCATACAGGCGACCACAGCCACCTGCGCCTGTCGTGCGCGCGTCACGCTATCCACGCTGCTGACCAACTCCAGCGCATTGCTTTGATATCCCAGCGTCACATCTTGATAACTGGGCCAGATTTTATGCGGTGTCAGATTGGGCTCTGTCAGGCCCGCCCGTATTTTTGCCTGATCCAGATGTGTATCCAGATGTATCAAGTGCAAGGGGGCAACCGTGCTGGGGTTAAAGCTGTTGAGCCATGAGGGCACTGGAATAGCCTCCCCATAGGTGCGTCGCCGGATTGACACGCGGTAATCTTCTTGCGCGACATGGATGCCGCCTATGGCCAGCAGATCACCCAGCATTTTATCTTCCATAAAGGACACTTCGATCAGGCGACGCCCCTCTGGCGAAGCTGCCGCATCAAGTGCTGCGGCCATTGCCGTACGGCTGAGCGTATAGGCTGATCCGCCATCGGCGTATTCAGAGGGTTCGGCGGATTTATCCAAATCAAACTGTCCGCGTAGGGAACTGGATTTTGCTTGATGCCATATGCGGTCCATCTGTCCAGCGACACGGTGCAACTGGCGACCATAATAGTCGAATTTGGCATAGCTGAGAGATTTGAAAAACAGCGGCGCATTCAAAAAACAATCATCATCGATTTTGAGCATATGACCAAAAGAGGTATTGTCATGGACCCATTTAATCGCGGCCAAAGTTTTTTGCGGTAGCCCCTCGTAATCGTCAGGGGCGTCCAGATAGAGGGTATCGCCTTTGCAGGTGCCGTCTCCATCCCCTACGACAACAAGATACGGCACGCCCAAGTCTGTCAGCAGGCTAAGCCAGCCTGCACGCAGCGCGGGGATGCGGGTCTCTTGATAGGCACGGCAGGAAAATACGATCACAATCGTATCAAACAAGGATGATCCCTTTGAGAGGTCACTGCCGTTTGAAACGGAATCCGCTGGCATCCGCTTGAGAAGGTCGCGTGCGGGGAGCATCAAGCCCTCGCGCTGTGCAAGCTGTCGGGCGGGTTGGCGCAGGGCGGGGGCCGCCTCCCATGAGGCAGGGTCCAAGCGGTCCATCTGCTGCTGCATCCACTCGCAGAAATAAGCAGCCTGCTCCGTATCTCCGTCATGTAGGCCATTGATCAAGGACAGTGCGATCCCCATCCCGATGTGACCAGACTCCGCCTCTGCCAACTGCGTAAGCCGGTCGGTCAGCAGCGCGATATCCACGTTGGCCTCGCCCCCCAGCAATGCCATGGCCTGTTCGGCAACAGCTTGCTGTGTAACAAGATGTGGGGCGCATGGGGTTTCGGGATAAAGAGACGGAAAGGCAGCCGTTGCCAAAGCGGCAGCATCAGGCGTTACAGCTGTGCTTGTCGGATAGGCCATATGGCGTAAAATACTGCGCGACATTTGCGGGGTGTCCGCCCCGGATTCCAGTTTTTGATCTGGTGGGGTGAGGCTGAACAAATCCGCGTTTGAACCACTGGCTGGCCCGAACATCTCATACCGCAGACGTGGGGCATCTACGGTGCCGGCTTCCTCGAACAAGGCCAAAGC
The DNA here is from genome assembly GCF_014196805.1 of Sulfitobacter undariae. GTDB lineage: Bacteria > Pseudomonadota > Alphaproteobacteria > Rhodobacterales > Rhodobacteraceae > Sulfitobacter > Sulfitobacter undariae. The sequence goes on from NZ_JACIEI010000021.1 coordinate 54,287, forward strand.
ACGCAGCCGCAGATCGCGGCTGGCTTGCGTATCCATGATCTGTGCAAAACTACGCTGCGCAAGACTTATGTCTTCGGGCAGGTCGGTTACATGTTCCAACTGTGCCCAGAACTGTCGTGACAGGCCATAAACCTCAAGGCATAGGGCAATCGCATCGCGGGCTTCTGACGGGGTCAAACGGTGACGGTGGATGATCAATGTGGCGGCGGTGCGTGTCAGCTCTGCGCAATGCACGCGGTCCCAATAGTTAGGGGCACGGCGGCGCAAGAAAAGCGCAAATTCTTGAATGATTGCAGCGCGTGCGGGGCCATCCAGATCGGTGATCGCCGTGCGCACAGCCCAGCCAATCGCAGGTGTGTTCAACCATTCCGGCCCGGGTTTGGCAAGTTTGTGCAGGGTTTGTGCAAGCTCATCGTACTGGCCGCCTAACAGCATATAGGGCAGGAGGGCGGATTGGTTCGAACGGTCTGCCAAAAGATCAAAAGGCAGTAATCCGTCATAGCTCTGCGCGAGGTGGTATAGCCCTGCAAAGTCACTGTCTTCGACACAGAAAAAACTGGTCAGTGCCAAGAACAGCCGCGGGCGTGCTACTTGTGACACATGCAGGTCCGCAACAACACTAAGCGGATCAGGCCGCTGGTCTTTTGGGCCGCTCTGGCTTTGTGCAAGCCGTGCCAGCGCGCCCTCGACTTCTTTCTCAACCGGATCTTCCGGCAGGGTCCGGACAACAGGCGCGACGCCTTCTTGCTGTGCATGTAAAAAGCTTTGGGCCGCATAGAATTTCGCGATGTGATCCAGCCATACCCGAGCCGACGGCGACAGCAGATGCATAAGATGCCCATAGCGGACATGCTCCAGCAGATGCAGGCACAAACTGCTATCGGTTGGCGCCAGCGGCAAAGACAATAGCGCTTCGATGCGCATGGCAATATCCGTGCGGCTCAGAACAAGTGTTTGGATTTCACCGCCCTGTGTCAGTTCAACCGTCAGAGGTGCCTCAGCGGGAACGTCACGCCACAACCTGCCGGGCAACAAGGCTGATGCCGCACCATCAAAGGACGGGATGACTTGCAGCTCGGCGCCCGAGGGGGAAACCCGCAAGCTGCTTGTCGCATCGGCATCGTGCAGACGCAGGTTCAAGCGCGGGTCCAGCGATAGCGCATCATCCGTTAGGCCCGTCAGCACAGAAGGTGTGATAACTTCGCCGTTACAGGTGAAGCCATCAATTTTGTCCAAATTGGAAAACCCCGCACGGTGACGAAGTGAGCGCGCCCCAAAGCGGAATATCTCCTGCCCGTTCAACGTCACAAAAACTTCTGGAGGCGTGAAGGTGACCGTAACATCCGCCAAACCTGACGACAGGTCCACAGGGCAGGCACGCTCGGCACGCCAACGCCCGTCAGGGCGCTGATCGTTGCAAACGGCCAGCCCTGCTGCCTGACGCAGCGATAGGTGGAACAAGGCCTGTGAGGTGCCGGCCGCATAGAAAAACATATTTGCAGCAGGTTGCACGCGAAGGTCGACACGCAACTGGAGCACACCGTGGGGGCCGGGGTGAAAAGCATGCAAAGGCTGTGCGATCTCTGTGAGCGCCTTGGCGCTTGCCTGTTGCACCAAAGGAAGAACAGGTGCCCGCAAACGGCCAAGCCTTAATTTACTTGCCATCAACGCCATAGGATCAAGTAGCTGGGCAAGTCGCGGGCCAATTGCCGCATCCAGCCCTGCGGCCTGCGGAACGCTGTAGCCGCAGCGCATTACGTGGCGTGCAGCCCCAAGCAACATGGCGTACCGTTGCCAGCGCGAAGGATAAGCCGCAGAATAAACCTGCTCACGCAATGCGCGTACAAACAACCGCCTCTGCCAACCGCGCGGCAGCGCTGCCTTCTCTTCGTCGGGCAGCACGTGCTCTATCGTCTCTAATAAGGCATTATTGCCCTTAATCAGGTCCTGTGCGCTATACGCGGTGTGCCACCGCTCAAATTCATGTTTGTACAAGCGGACAGTTGCACCTGCCTGTGAAATATAAACGGTGCGACGCGACAACAGCGCCGCTGTCAGGCACAAAGCCCAGTCCCCCCGTGGCCCTTGTGTAAAGCTCAGCCCCTTTGCGTGCAGAAAACTGCGGCGGAAAATCTTGGCTGTGCACTGCGCCTCAAGTGTAAGGACCTGCAGCGGGGACATCTCAAACGCTCCCGTTGGCGGCGTGCCCCCCGGCCATGCCACCATATCATGCATGCCGTTGTGATAGCTGAGCTTACCTGTTTCAACATCAACCAAACCCATCTGGGTCAGTCCAAAATCAGCCTGCTCTCGCAGCATCACCTCAGTGCGATCCAGCAATGTCCAAGGTTCAAGCCTATCACCTGTGACCACAAAACCGACAAAATCACCGCCCGCACAGGTCAGCCCATGATTAAAACCCGCCCCCTCATCATCCTGAGGGGATCTCAGGATTTGCCAATTTTCTGGTATCTCGGAGATTGATGTTTTCACCGTCCGCTCTGCGTCATCGTTCTGACAGACAATAAGTACTTCATGCCCTGGGGCGGTTTGAATGCGCAAAGAGTCTAGGCTGCGCATCAAGGCGGGCATATCCTCCCCATCCCAGCTCAGGATGACGCTCAGCAGCTGCGCGCCCTCCATTTCGGCGCGCCAACTGAGGCCGATGTCAGGGTCCCAATCGGGATCATAGCTCAAGTCATTTGCCGCTAAGAAATCTTGCGAAGCCTGTGCAAACCTTGCGCGGCGGTCGGGATCCGCCAAAACAGTGCTGCGCTCGAATATCAAGCGGCTGGCGATTTGCGATAACGCCTTTTGACCACCCGCCCGTGGGCTGGCTGCAAAGAAATCACGCATCTGGGTTAAGACGTCAAATTGCTCAAACACACGGTCATCATCCTGACCTGTGATTTGCCCCGCCCGTCCGCGGGTTTGGAGGTAAAGCGCCTCGGGAAGGTGAATAATATGATCTGTTCGTGCTGCCACACGGTTGAAAAACCCGTGATCCTCAAACCACGTGCCTTCATCATACCGCAGCCCCTCGATCAAACTGCGGCGGTAAAGTTTATTCCAAGCGGAAGGGAAATGGCGGATCACATCAGACCAACTGTCAAATGCATAGCGGCGCGGGACTGGATGATGTGACAGATCAGCTGCGCCATGGATGGCAGAATGGGTGTGACCGGAGCCGTCAGGCAGAACATTACGCACAGCACAGGCGATCCAATCGCCGCCTGTATCCCCAAGCACCTGCCACATCCGCATCAGGTAATCGGGCATCACGCGATCATCGCTGTCAACAAAGGCGATGAAGTCGCCCGTGGCCAGCCCAAGCCCCGTATTGCGCGCGCCGCTTAGCCCTGCGTTTTCTTGGCGGATCAACCGAAATCGCGGGTCATTTTCTGCCGCTTCAAATGCGATCTCTCCACTCCCATCCGTAGAGCCATCGTCAATCATCAGCACTTCGAAATCATGCAGCGTTTGCGCGCGCAAACTGTCGATACAGGCGCGCACATGCCCCGCCACATTATAGATGGGAACGATGACCGACACACAGGGCGTATTCGCGGGCACAAAGGGGGTCATGTTAGGGTAAATAAAAAGGAATTCTTCATAATCCTGTTGTTTCGTAAGTTGCACGACAGGTAAAGGGCCGTCATCGACGATAGTGGCCCATCTTGCCCCCCACAGGGTAGAATGTTAGCTACTCTCTTACTGTATTATGCCATCACAAGGGTCATCCATTGAGCCATCCATATGTTATCTGGACCATGCGCCGCACAGGCGGCACCACGCTGGCTAGTTTGCTGGCCGCCTTGTCAGAACACCCGTCGATCGAACATGAGCCCTTCAATGAGGGCCGCGCCATGGGGCATGTACTTGCCAATTCAACAGCCCGCCGTAACCTGAAAAAGTTGCGTATCGAGCTCAGGAACTGTCTTGCTGACAAGCCTCTCATCAAACATTGTTATGAATTGTGCCAACAGCCTTTCAACACGGCCCTCATGGAGGTCACCACCGAGTTGGGGTATCGCCATATTATTCTGGACCGACGCAATGAAATGGACCGGGTCTTGTCGCTGGAACTAGCGCGACTTACCGGCGCATGGGGCAGCGATGAGGCCAAGCGCGTATATCCTGGCATCGAGGCGGGCAATGTGGCGTTACCGGAAATAGACATTCTAAATGCAATAGATGAAATTGCATTGTCCCGTGTGCGCCGTCTTGAGTTGGTGAAAATGACAGCCCGCGCTAATCCTGCCTCTTTTGTTGTCTACTTTGAGGATGTCTATTCCGACCCTGTTGCGGGGCGGGACCTGATTGGCCGCCTGATGGGGTATATCGGGATCGATCCTGCGGCACATCAAAACTATGATAAAATGGTTGATGACGCTCTGCGTTTGCGCGGTCAGAACACCGCACGTGTGATAGATTCCGTACCAAATCTGGGGGCCGTCAAAGCCGAGATAGAACGCCAGAATGTCGGCATTGCAGATGTCTTCACGCCTTCTTGAACAGGCCCAAAATCAATAGACGGCCTCATCTGACATGAGGGGCCTCGTCGTTTAACCCCTTCAATCTTGCAGCCTAAGATAAGCTTCCCTTTCATGCTCTTTACAAAGGGACTATCTTGGCGCTGTTGCGACCATATACCTTTCTGAAAGTTCTCTCATGTGTGCCTCTCCCGTTAGCCATCCAACGCCTGAACATCGCGCCAGCAGCGTCACATCTGCTCAACGTGTGCTGGGCATCGAAGCAGACGCCTTGCGGTTTATGGGTGAAAACCTGCCAACGGATTTTGCCGATGCGGTTGAAACGATACTGGCGTGCAAAAGCCGCGTGATTGTATCCGGGATTGGCAAATCGGGCCATATCGGGCGCAAGATCGCCGCAACATTGGCCAGCACCGGCACACCTGCATATTTTGTGCATGCAACCGAGGCCAGCCATGGCGATCTAGGTATGATCGGCCCTGATGATGTCTGTATTCTGATCTCAAATTCGGGCGAGACATCCGAGCTACGTGATATTGTGTATCACACGCAGCGCTTTACCATTCCGATGATCGGCATATCCTCGAACCCTGACAGCACGTTGATGAAGGCCGCTGATCATTTGCTGACCTTGCCCAAATGCCCCGAAGCCTGCCCCATCGGCCTTGCGCCCACCACCTCTACCACGCTGACGCTGGCTTTGGGGGATGCTTTGGCTGTCGCCCTGATGGAACGGCGCGGCTTTGTGGCAAGTGATTTTGGTGTCTACCATCCCGGCGGCAAGCTGGGCGCGCAGATGCGCACAGTGGCAGATTTCATGCACTCTGGTGACGCGTTGCCGCTGCTGGATGAAAACGCTCCCATGGGTGATGTTGTGCAAAAAATAAGCACCAAAGGCTTTGGCATGTGCATTATGCTAAAGGGCGACACCGTGAGCGGGGTGATTACGGATGGCGATTTGCGCCGTCATATGGATGGGCTGATGAGCCGGAATGCGCAGGATGTAGCCACCAAAAACCCACTGACAGTTACCACCGATTGTTCGGCCCCCGAAGCGCTGGCATTGCTCAATACCCGTGCCCTAACGGTGCTGGTGGTTGTCGATGGCGATCAAAAGCCCGTGGGGGTCTTGCACCTGCATGATCTGCTCCGCGCAGGCGTTGTTTAATACTTATTTCCAAGGCTGGAGCCTTTATCCATGAAAACCGTGATCTTCATTCCCGCCCGCTATGCCTCTACCCGCTATCCCGCAAAACCACTGGCGATGCTGCGCCAAAGTGACGGATCAGAGAAATCCCTGATCCAGATGAGCTGGGAAGCCGCCAGTGCAATCCGCGGTGTTGATGCGGTTTATGTGGCCACCGATGACGACCGCATCGCGCAAGCGGCCCAAGATTTTGGCGCCAAAGTGGTAATGACAGACGAGGCCTGCGAAAACGGCACCGCACGCTGCGCCAATGCGATGCTCAACAGCGGTATTGAAGCCGATCTGGTGGTGAACTTCCAAGGTGATGCACCTCTGACGCCCCCATGGTTTGTCGAAGCTTTGATCGAAGCGATGCAATCCGACGCCAGCATCGGCATGGCCACACCTGTTCTACGATGTGACCGCGCCACCTATGACGCGCTGAAAGAAGACCGCGCGCAAGGCCGTGTGGGGGGCACAACAGCCGTATTTGATGCGCAGATGAATGCGCTGTATTTCTCGAAAGAAGTGCTGCCTTATATTGATCCGGGCAAAGTCGCCGAGCCGATCCCCGTCTTTCACCATGTGGGCGTCTATGCCTACCGCCCCGAGGCGCTGGCCGCCTATGTGGCGCATCCTGTCTGCCCCTTGGAGACGCTGGAAGGGTTGGAGCAATTACGGTTCCTGCACGCAGGGATGCAAGTGCGCTGTGTAGAAGTTGATGCACGCGGCCGTGTGTTTTGGGAGCTCAACAACCCTTCGGATGTGCCGCGTATCGAGGCGGCTCTCTCGCAGCTTGGCGCTGGCTCCTGAACGGGACAGAACGCTATCGCATCACTTAGGCACGCCCTGTCAGACTTTGCCACTGGCGCAGTATTTCATCTGCTGTTGACTCCGCCTGATCAAAATCATGCAGGGCGCTTAGCGCGTCACAGGCCAATGTGATGTGCTGATGTGCGTTATTCTGCGTTGGCCGTAGGGTCACAGGCATTTTTGCGGCCTCTGCCAGCGCGCCCATAGTGACGGGATGCGGTGCTGCGATATTCAAAGCAAAAGGCAGCTGTGCGCGGCGTCGAACCAATGAGATCATCACCTGCGCAAGGCTGATAGGCCCAATGTAGGATCGCACAGGCGTGCCGCCGTCCTCAAAACAGTCCAGCTGCAATGTTTCATGCGAGGCAAGCGCCGCGCCACTCATCAACAAGGCATCCGCCCCGGCGACATTCCCAATTCGTAAAGAACATAGTCCCACCCCCAAAGCCCGCGCTTGGGGCTGACAGGCTTGCTCCATTTCCAGCTTGGAGCGGCCATAGTCATTGACGGGTTCCAGCGGGTCGATTTCTGCAAAAGGCGCATCGCTGGCACTCCCGTAAACAGCAGATGTAGAAGCCAGCAGAACATGCCCGATGCCCAGATCCGCCGCCGCGCGCAGACTGGCTGCCCCAATCTGGGTGTTCAAAGTGAAATCTGCATCAGGTTTCGGGGTAATGCCCGACAGAACAATCATGCAGTCAAACGGGGGGGCGTCTCTTACGGCTTGGGGCGTTTCTCCTAACACGTGCCAGATCAAGTCGTCAGGGTGGCTTGGCTCGGCTTGCCGCGTCTGGAAAACGAGCTCGATACCTTTAACGCGCCCCCTTTCGAGGTCCTGCGCCCATGCATGTCGCAGCAGCGTTCCAATGCGGCCACTGCCCCCTAAAACCAGAACACGTATAGGCTTCATTTTCTGTATCCTCGTCAAAGCTGTTGACCTGCCCCCCCGAGGCTCCCTCATTCATAACGAGAGTTTGCGGGTCTGGGTTTCTTATTCTTCGTCGTCAGTTTGGGCAAGCGCGTCGTGCGCGGATCCCTCAATTTGCTCAATCGCTCGCCTTCTGTTTATGCTATTTCTCAAGCCAGGCGCCTCACCAAAAATCTTCAGGCCCCTACTATCCACAGCCAGATGGAGAGCGGCTTGGCTGTCAGTACTTGGCTTTTCTTGCAAAATCTGGCACTGGGATCTCGACACCCAGCAGCCTCACAATCGAGCGCAAAAAATCTTGCGTCTGACGCAGTAGCTGGTGAAAATCCATGCCCAGCGTCAGGCAAGGTTCGATCGCTAGATCCGAATAGCACGGCTGCCCGACAGGTGTCGTTGGGCGCGGTGCAGACCACTGACTTAATGCGTCTTCGCTGATCTAAACCGTCAGGTCACCGCGCCACCGAAAACCTTCGTTATACTCGGTTCAGTTGGTCACGCGATGCCGTTGTCTGAGGATCTTGTTACGACGGTTCGCGTTGAACTTATGCGGCGTTTACAGCCTCCTGCAAACAAGGGGTGGTTACATCATCAAAACCTTTAAAATCTCCATTTAAATGATAGCCTTTTAAGTGATAGTCTATCGTTTAAATGATAACGTTAGCTAATTTTACGGTGAGAAATGAACAATCAAAACACAGCCATGCCTAACGAAATAGTGCAGACAATCCCATCGGATGACCTGCCTCCAAGTATTATGGTATTAGGCGCATTGGACCTGTCGCGGTTTGATGCCGCTCCTTTGATAGCATTTACTGTAACAAAGGAGATAAACTATGGGACTGAAACGGACGGACGAATTTCGC
>NZ_JACIEI010000022.1 GCF_014196805.1 Sulfitobacter undariae
GCCACTCAGCACTGGGCTGGAAAAGCCCTGTCGCCTTCGAACGAAAGGTGGCTTAAACGAGCACTTGGGGCGGCACTAAAGCGTGACAGGTCCAAACTGCATCGCGCAACCCTTGCGCAAACCATGGCCGTAGTGGCGCGCAATGCCATTCTGATCATCGCCCTTGTGTGCCTTACCGCCGCCGTCACCCATACTGCCACCAACATGGTAGACGTGTCCGACCTTCCGAAGGGCCATTGACCAATGCAAACCGAAACACTGTACAGCAACACCCGCTACACGCCACCAGCGACAGAAAGCCCAAAACAAACACCGCCCAAGCCTGATCTTTTCGGCATTCAGGCCGCGTGGCTGCATTTCGCGAATGAAATTGAAGTGAGACGGCTGGCCAAACTGCACATGCGCATGGAGCGACGCAAGCGCGGCCTAGATGACCTGATCAGCGAACGCCAACGCATCATGAACCGCTGCATCAGACGCATGCGCAGAAGCAACGGTAAAAACTAGGGGGGCGATACGCCATGACCAACATGTACCTGCACGGAAACGGAAAGCGGTGCACTCACTTCAACGGCAAAGGCCTCGCCAACTACCGAAAATGCGCACAATGCAAAGGCAAGGGCAGCATCCCCCTCACACCTCGCCGCATCATCATAAATTCGCTCAAAACAAGCCAGAACCAAAGGCAAGCGCAATGACAACCGCACCGCTTTTAAAATCCGTTGATGCTGCAGCTATCCTTGGTATCTGCACAAAGTCATTGCAAAACTGCCGGAAACAGGGACTAAAGTACGTCAAAATTGGCAAAGGCACGTTCCGCTATCGCCGCGATGACCTAAAAGAGTACATAGAGGCGCAAACCCAATGCCATTCAGAACCAAGAAAACCAAGGTCTATCAATACGACATCGTCGTCAGAGGTAGTCGCCTTCGAGGATCTTGCGGGACGGAAGACTATGAGGAAGCCAAGGCGGTAGAAGCCCGCGTTAGGGCTGATGCAAATAGACACGTCGCACGCGGCAGCAACTACACGCTGTCGGAGGCATTGGGAACCTATATCAAAGACCGCATCTTTGGAACGGCATCGGAAGGCACTACAAAGAGCCAAGCCCGCGTCTTGCTTTCTTATATCGATGGAGGCAAACGCCTGTCAGAGCTGACCAATGCTGACCTTATGCGATACGTTGCCAAGCACCGTGCCACATGCGCAAACAGCACGGTAAACCGTCACCTGCAAATGCTTGGCCGTGCGATCCGCCACATGGGCAAGGTTTACAAGACACCCCTGCCCGAACTGGATTACAAAGGCGCAGAAACAAAAGAAGCCCGAGAGCGTGTCAGGGAATTGACCCCAGGCGAACAGCAAGCAATTTTCTCGAGCCTACCCCAAGAATACCACGCCTTTGTTGCGTTTGCCCTAATGACGGGCGCAAGGATTAGCACAATCACTGGTCTACTCTGGCGTGATGTCGATATGGTTAACCGCGAAATGACTTTCCGCCTCAAGGGCGATGATATCATGATATTCCCGATAAATGACGAACTGGCCGCGCTTCTGTCAGCCCTGCCTCGGTCCAACGTGCTGGCACACCGAAAGTTGGTATTCACGCGGGTCGACGGCCACAGCCTGGAGCGCATCCCAATCGTTGCAAGTGGCGGCGTTTTTGGTACGGTTTTTCGCAAGGCGCTGGATGATGCTGGTGTAGACAACTTCCGCTTCCACGACCTGCGCCATACCTTCGCCACTAGGATGCTACGCAGAACGCAAAACATCAGTCTTGTATCAAAGATGCTTGGGCACAAAGACATTGCAACAACCATGCGTTATGCGCACGTCCTTACAAGCGATATGCGCAACGCTTTAGACGATTTTAGCGTGATGGGAGTAGGGATGAAAACCTCCAACCCCAGAATTTCGCCCAGACCCTCATTAAAAGTTAATAAAAATCAATAAGATAACTTCATTTTAATACTTATTCCCAAGCTTTAGTTACGAGTTCGATTCTCGTTACCCGCTCCAAACTTCCCGATTTTCAGACCCCAAAACGAACCAGCGCCACAAGTGGCTTGCAGCGCTGGGTTTTTATGGCTGTTAGATACAGGCCATCAGCAGTTTGGTTGTGTTTTCCTGTGTCATTTCAATTGGGTTACCGCCTGTGCTGGGGTCAATCAACGCGCCTGCGACGATACGGTCGACGTCTGGGTTTTCAATCCCCATAGCAGTCAGGTTTTTCGGAATACCAAGCGACGCATTCAGATCATCGACAAAACCACAGAACCCGTCAAAGCCGCCTGCGATATCCAGATATTTGGCCGCTTGCCCGATCACATCGGTGATCGCAGGTTTATTGAATTGCAACACGGCCGGCATACAGACCGCATTCGTTGTACCGTGATGGGTGTGGTACATCGCGCCAATCGGATGCGACAGCGCATGGATCGCGCCCAGACCTTTTTGGAACGCCGTGGCCCCCATCATCGCCGCTGACATCATATGCGCGCGCGCTTCCAGATCGGTGCCAACGGCAAAGGCGCGTGGCAAGTAATCCTTGACCAGACGCATGCCTTCCAGCGCGATGCCCTGTGACATCGGGTGGTAATGCGGCGAGCAGAACGCCTCAACGCAATGGGCGAAGGCATCAAGCCCCGTACCTGCGGTGATGAACCCGGGCATGCCTACTGTCAGTTCAGGGTCACAGATCACAACCGTTGGCAAAAATTTCGGGTGGAAGATGATCTTTTTCTGCTGTGTCTCAGAATTGGTGATGACAGAGGCACGCCCCACCTCAGACCCTGTGCCTGCGGTGGTGGGCACAGCCACAATCGGTGCGATGGCGTCGGCGTCGGCGCGTGTCCACCAATCGCCAATGTCCTCAAAATCCCACAGCGGGCGCGTCTGACCTGCCATAAAGGCAACCAGCTTGCCCAGATCAAGACCAGAGCCGCCACCGAAGGCAATCACCCCGTCATGGCCACCCTCGCGGTAGGCTTTCACACCTGCTTCGGCGTTTTTCTCATTCGGGTTCGGGTCCACATCCGAAAACATCGCACGGCCCAGCCCTGCGGCCTCAAGCAGGTCAAGGGTTTTGGTAGTGATCTCCATGCTTGCCAGCCCACGGTCTGTCACCAGCAACGGCTTGCTGATGCCCGCAGTTTTACAAGCATCAGCGATTTCAGAGATACGGCCAGCGCCGAAACGGATTGCGGTTGGGTAGGACCAGTTTGCTTTAATGCTCATCGTCTTCAGGCCTTTTTGAAGTGGTATGATTTGGGGCGTGTCAGGTTGTGATAGCCAATGACCGAGAGACCGCCGCCGCGTCCTGTATCCTTGCACCCTGTCCAGCACAATGCGGGATCAAGGTAATCTGCGCGGTTCAGGAAAACGGTGCCCGTTTCGATCTGATCGGCAATCGCTTCGGCGCGGGCGGTGTCTGCGGTCCACAGTGATGCTGTCAGGCCAAAGTTGCTGTCATTCATCAGCGCCAAGGCTTCGGCATCGTCTTTGACGGACATGATGCCGACAACGGGGCCAAAGCTTTCTTCGCGCATCACCCGCATGTCGTGGGTCACGTTGGTCAGGATTTGCGGCATCAGATATGCGCCACCATCATTTGGAAAATCGGCAGGGTTGATATGGGCTTTGGCCCCTGCTGCAATCGCCTCGGCGGTTTGGGCGCGGACTTCATCTGCGAAACGCACATGCGCCATCGGCCCCAATGTTGTTGTCTCTTCCAGAGGATTGCCAAGCACATAGCCATTCACAATCGCCACGGCCTTTTCGACAAAGGCGTCAAACAGGCTTTCATGCACATAAATCCGCTCAATCCCACAGCAACATTGCCCCGAGTTGAACATCGCCCCGTCGATCAGCGTATCCACAGCCGCGTCCAGATTGGCGTCTTGCATCACATAACCCGGGTCTTTGCCCCCCAGTTCCAGACCGATGCCCGTGAACGTCCCTGCCGCTGTGCGCTCCATCGCTTGGCCCCCGCCAACGGAGCCTGTGAAATTCACAAAGCCAAATGATTTGGCCGCGATCAGGTCAGAGGTGGTTTGATGGTCAAGGAAGACATTCTGGAACACATCCGCAGGGATCCCCGCGCTGTGGAACGCCTGTGCCATACGCTCGCCCACCAACAGAGTTTGCGAAGCGTGTTTCAGTACAACCGCATTGCCCGCAATCAAAGCAGGCGCAACCGTGTTGATTGCGGTCATGTAAGGGTAGTTCCAAGGCGCAACCACCAGCACCACACCATGTGGTACCCGTTTGATCACACGGCGGAAGGCATCGCTGTCTTCCACCTCAATCGGGGCCAGCGCGTCTTTGGCGATCTGTGCCATATAGGTGGCGCGTTCGTTAAAGCCGCCGAATTCACCGCCATAGCGCACTGGACGGCCCATCTGCCATGCAATTTCCGGCACGATTTCGTCGTTCATCGCGCCCACAGCGGCAACGCCTGCCTGCACCAATGCAATACGGTCTTCTAGCGGGCGTGCAGCCCAATCGGCCTGCGCTGCTTTGGCTTTGGTCACTGCCTCATCAGCTTGTGCGCGTGTCAGGGTTTCGCGCTCCGCATAGATGGAACCATCAATGGGAGAGATACATTTTACTGTCATGTTTTTTATGCCTTTTCAAAACCGCGTGCGATTTCCCAATCGGTCACCACACGGTCAAATTCTTCTTGTTCCCATTCTGCCGAACGGGTGTAATGGTCAACTACTTCATCGCCCAAAGCGTCGCGTAGAAACGCGGAGTTCCGCAACAGTTCGGTGGCATCGCGCAGGGTTTGCGGGATGTCGGCGGCTTTGGCGTCTTCATAAACATCGCCCGTGGTCGCAGGTGCCAGTTCCAGCGCGTCTTCGATGCCTTTGATACCAGCGGCCAGCATGACTGCTTGGGCCAGATAGGGGTTCAGGTCTGATCCCCCGATGCGGCATTCCACACGCACCCCTTTGCTATCCTCGCCGCACAGACGGAAACCTGCGGTACGGTTGTCAACGCTCCACACTGTTTTGGTCGGCGCAAAAGTGCCTTTGGCAAAACGCTTGTAACTGTTCACATAAGGGGCAAGGAAATAGGTGTAATCGGGCGCATATTTGATCAGGCCCGCCATGTAGTGGCTCATCAACTGGGACATGCCGTGTTTGGCATCTTTGTCATAAAACGCGGCCTCGCCGTTTTTCCACAGCGACTGATGCACATGGCTGGACGATCCGACTCGGTCCTTGTGCCACTTGGGCAAAAAGGTTGCCGCATGGCCGTTCTGCCACGAGATTTCCTTGATCGCGTGTTTGGCGATGGAATGGTAATCAGCGCAATCAAGCGCGGGAGAATAGCGGATGTTCAGCTCTTCCTGCCCTGCTTCGGCTTCTCCTTTTGAATTCTCGATCGGCACGCCAGCGTCAAAGAGGTGGTTGCGGATCGGTCGCATGATCCCTTCCTCTTTGGTGGTCTGAAAAATATTGTAATCCTCATTATAGCCGCTGATCGGCTTGAGGTCGCGGAAGCCATTTTCGCGGATTTCATCAAGGCTGTTCGCAAAAAGGAAGAATTCCAGCTCGGTCGCCATCTTCGCCTCAAAACCCAACGCCTCCAGCCGCGCGATTTGCTTTTTCAGAATGGCGCGGGGGGAATGAGGAACAGGTTGGTGGGTGTGGTGATCCAGCACGTCACACAGCACCAATGCAGTGCCTTCCAGCCACGGCACAGGGCGGATTGTTCTGAGGTCGGGCGCCATGATGTAATCACCATAGCCGCTTTGCCAGCTGGTCGAGGCAAAGCCTTCGGGTGTGGCCATTTCCAGATCAGTGGCCAGCAGATAGTTGCAGCAATGGGTTTCTTTGAACGAGGTCTCGACAAAATTAACCGCATGGAAGCGTTTGCCCATCAGGCGTCCCTGCATATCGACCATGCAGACAAGCACAGTGTCAATCTCGCCGGTTTTGACCATGGCTTTGAGGGTTTCGAAATCACGTGGTTTAGTCATGGGTCTTCTCCGAACGGGGAATGACCAGCGCCCGACATAGGCGCTGGCCTGATTACGTCTTAACCGAAGGTATAGGGCGGTCCAGCTTTGCTGATCACATCGTTGTAATCACGGAATATTTGCACGATCTTTGCGTTGATTTCGCTCTCTTCTGCAACCTCGGTCCAGAAGACCTTAGCGGCGTCTTCAACGACCTTCCACTCCTCTTGTGGGATGGAACGCAGTTGCAGTTTATCGCCCTGTGCACGCAGGCGCGCCTCGCCTCCCCAGTACCATTGGTTGCGGTAGGTATGGCCTGCCTCAATACCCGCCATGACGATGGCTTTCAGGTGCTCTGGCAGATCTGCCCAGACTTGTTGGTTCACAAAGAACGACCCGATCCAAGCGCCCGAGATGTTGTTGGTCAGGAAGTAATCCGTCACATCAGCCCAGCCGACGGTATAGTCTTCGGTGATGCCCGACCATGCCATGCCATCCAATTCACCCGTCTGCACGGCAACTTCCGCGTCCTCGTAAGGGATGGACACAGGCACAACGCCGAACTGCGACAAGAAACGTCCCGCTGTCGGGAAAGTGTACAGCTTGAGCCCGTCAAGGTCGGCCAACGATGTGACCTCTTTCTTGGTGTTAAAGTTACAAGGGTCCTGCCCCGCAGCTGACAACCACTGAACGCCAACCTTGGCGTATTCTTCACGCCAGATGTCTGCCAGACCGTATTGGTTAAACAGCGTCGGCACATCCAAGGAATGTTTCGTCGCCAGTGGGAAGTACCCGCCAAATTGCTGCAAAGGTGTCGGGGATGCCATTGAATCGTCATCCGAATGCACACCGTCGATCGTGCCGCGCTGAAGCGCTTGGAACAACTCGCCTGTAGGGACGATTTGATCCGCATAGAACAGCTCGATCTCCAGCTCGCCATTGGCGGCTTTGTTGATGTAGTCGATTGTGGGCTTGGTCACATGTTCGCCCAATGCGGCACCAGCATAAGTCTGGAAACGCCATTTAATTGTGTCTTGCGCACGCGCCACTGCGGGCGCGGCAAGGGCTGCGGTGCCGCCCAAAGCGGCGGTGCGAAGGAAGGAACGTCTGGTTGTCATTTTACTCTCCAGTGTTGGGTGAATGCTCCGTTATCGGAGTCTTGGGGTTATTTCGCGTAAACGGTATTGGGCAGCCAAAGCGCCAGTTGCGGGAAAACCATCACAAGGACCAGCGCCCCGATCATAACCAGTACAAAGGGCAGGACGGAACGGTAGATATCTTGGATAGAGATTTCCGGCGGCGCCATGGCGCGCATCAAAAACAGATTATAGCCGAATGGTGGCGTCATATAGGCGATCTGGCAAGTGATTGTATAAAGAATGCCGTACCAAACCAAATCAAAGCCAAGCGCCCCGACCAGCGGCACATACAGCGGCGCAACAATCACCAGCATCGCCGTGTCATCCAGAAAAGTGCCCATCAGGATGAAGGTCAATTGCATCAGGATCAGGATCACCCAAGGCGACAGGCCCAAACGCTCGGTGAATAGGGTTTCAATGGCTTTGACCGCGCCCAGCCCGTCAAACACCGCGCCAAAGGCCAGCGCGGCAAGGATGATCCACATAAACATGCAGGTGATACCCAGCGTATTGCGCAGCGTATTTTCAAAGACCTGACGCGTCATGCGGCCCTTGAAAACTGCCGCCAAAAACGCCGCGATAGCGCCAATGGCCGAGCTTTCTACAAGCGAGGTCCAGCCGTTGACAAACGGCACCATCATCACCGCAAAAATCCCCAACGGCAGCAGCCCTGCCCGCAGCAGACGCAGCTTTTCTGCGCGAGGCATGTCACGTTCTTCTGGTGACAAAGTCGGCCCCAAAGACGGGTTTTTCCAGCAGCGCACGGCAATATAGATGATAAACATCGTCGCCATCATCAGGCCGGGGATCACCCCCGCCAGCCACAACTGCCCTACGGGCTGACGTGCGATCATGGAATACAGCACCAAGACAACAGAGGGCGGCACAAGGATGCCCAAACTGGACCCCGCCTGTATCACCCCCGTCACCATACGTTTATCATATCCCCGCTTGAGCAGCTCTGGCAGAGCAATGGTGGCGCCAATCGCCATGCCCGCCACGCTAAGGCCATTCATCGCAGAAATCAGCACCATCAGGCCAATGGTCCCAATGGCCAACCCGCCTTGCAACCCGCCCATCCAGACGTGGAACATCTTGTAAAGATCATCGGCGATTTTACTCTCGGACAGGACGTAGCCCATGAAGATGAACATCGGCAAGGTCAGCAGCGGATACCATTTCATCAGCTTCATCGCAGCCGAAAACCCGATATCAAATCCGCCGCGGTCCCCCCAAAGCAACAGCGCGGCCACCACGGCCACAAATCCAATCGCGCCAAACACGCGCTGCCCCGTCAGCAACATCAGCATCATCGAAGAGAACATCAGCGTGGCGATTAATTCGTATGACATCAGATGGCCTCGCCTTTGAGCCGCAAAACATCTTTGAAAAGCTCGGAAATACATTGGAGCAGCATCAAGAACATGCCCACGATCATCACTGTCTTGATAGGCCAAAGATAAGGCCGCCAGCCGCTAGAGGATCGCTCCATTCGGCCTATTTCTTCACTGCCTGTGATCAATCCCCCGAAAAAGGAAAAGGGCTCGGTTCCCCAATAGCCCAAGGAATAAGCTGTTGAGCTGACCGCACCATAGATCAGCACGCAGAGATAAAAGATCAGGAAGAAGACAGTGATCAAATCCACCCATGCTTTTTTGCGCGGCGACCATTCCCCATAAAGAAGGTCCATCCGCACATCACTGCCCAGTTGGATAGAATACGGCCCGCCCAGAATGTAATAGGCCACCATCGCAAATTGCGCCATTTCCAGCGTCCAAAGCGAAGGCAAGAAAAGTGTTTTATTGATGGACGACCACAGCAAAATGCCCATGAGAACAAAGATGCCATACATCATCACGCGGCCAATACGGTAGTTCACCCTGTCTACCACACGGATAAAACCGCGCATAAATCCTGTCATTGAGCCTTCTCCATAGGCAGTCCGATCCTACACAGCCAAACGCAAAGCACTTTGGCATGGGTAACGTCCGGGGATGCGCGATTCATTGGAACTCCATTGCCACAGGTTGCTTGCCCAACACGTGACTTGTCAACAAGATGTAGAAAGTAATTTCACAGCAGCCCCGCCTTTGATATATAAATGAACACATCGGAGGAACCGGATGGCCGAACAGACGCAAACAATCTCGGATCGGATCCAGCAAAAGCTGGATGAGCTGACACGCGCGGAACGGCAATTGGCCCTGTCTATCCTTGAGAATTACCCTGCTTCGGGGCTTGGTCCGCTGTCATCCTTGGCCAAGGATGCAAATGTTTCCGTGCCCACTGTCGCGCGTATGGTTCAAAAACTGGGCTACAAAGGGTATCCCGATTTTCAAGCAGAGCTGCGCGAAGAATTACGCGCCAAGGCCAAAGACCCGATATCAAAGCATGACACATGGGCCGAATCCGCCCCTTCTGGACACCTGCTAAACAGATTCACAGATGCTGTGATTGAAAATATCCGCCTGACCTTAGGCCAGATTGATCCAGAAGCCTTTGATGCTGCCTGTGCAATGGTAGCCAACCAAGACAGCCATTTGTTTATCGTCGGTGGCCGTATCACCCATACGCTGGCCGACTATCTGTTTATGCACATGCAGGTGATCCGCCCTCACCTGACCCATGTAGACACCGGGTCAAACACGTGGCCGCATTACCTGCTGAACGTTCAAAAAGGAGATGTCTTTGTGATTTTCGACATCCGTCGCTATGAAAACAACACGCTCAAGCTGGCTGAATTGGCCCATGCCCGCGGCGCGCGGATTGTTCTTTTTACGGATCAATGGCGCTCTCCTGTGCATCATCTGGCTGAAATTTGCCTGAGCTGCCGTATCATCGCCCCTTCTGCTTGGGATTCCTCCACCACCATTTTGCTGCTGGTCGAAACCATGATTTCATCCGTGCAAAGCCTGAACTGGAGCGGCACCAAACAACGGATGGAAGCGCTGGAAGATATGTTTGACCAAACCAAACTGTTCCGCAAGTTTACTTAACAGCCAATCGCTTACCAAATAGGTTTGCTTCATTCGACATTGCTTGCAATTTTATGCGGCTAGCTGCGAGATATCTTTTCACATAGTATGTCTCAACATTCAGGTTTCAGGAGAATGCCGTGTACGATTTTGCAATAATTTGGGACTGGATCGCATTTGCAGTCAGGTGGCTTCATGTCATCACTGCAATGGCATGGATCGGAGCGTCGTTTTTCTTCATCGCTCTTGACCTAGGTTTGCGCAAGGCGGCCAATATGCCCGAGGGCGTATTCGGCGAAGAGTGGCAGGTACATGGCGGCGGTTTCTACCACATCCAAAAATATCTAGTCGCGCCCGAAAACATGCCGGAACATTTGATCTGGCATAAATGGCAAAGCTACATCACATGGGTATCCGGTGCGGCGCTTTTGATGATCGTCTATTGGGTCGGCGGCGAGATTTTTCTCCTTGATCCGACCAAAGCCGAGCTGTCTTTGTGGCAAGGAATATTGATCTCTGGCGGGTCCCTGACCATTGGCTGGCTTGCTTATGACGCGATGTGTAAATCCAAACTAGGAGAGCACTCTACCCTACTCATGTTACTTTTGTTTGTTTTGTTGGTTGCCATGGCGTGGGGCTATAATCAGATATTCACAGGGCGCGCGGCCTTGTTACATCTTGGCGCCTTCACAGCCTCGATCATGACGGGCAATGTCTTCTTTCAAATCATGCCCAATCAGCGCATCGTCGTTGCCGACCTTAAGGCAGGGCGCAAGCCAGACGCCAAATACGGCAAGATCGCCAAACTGCGCTCGACCCATAATAACTACCTCACGTTACCCGTCGTTTTCCTGATGCTGTCCAACCACTATCCACTGGCGTTTGGCACCCAATATGCGTGGATCATCGCCAGCCTGATTTTCCTGACAGGGGTCACAATCCGGCACTATTTCAATACGATGCATGCAACAGGAAAAGGGCCCCACTGGACATGGGCTGTGACCGTCATATTGATGATCATCATTGCATGGCTATCCACTGTACGCGGCCCCGACAGTTATGAAATCGCGCAGAGCCGCGAGTTGACCGCCTATGAGGCGAAATTCGCCTCCGCCAGTGGATTTGAAGAGGCCTATGATGTGGTTCTTGGCAATTGTTCCATGTGCCACGCCCGCGAACCCGCATGGGAAGGCATGTATCAGGCGCCAAAAGGCGTTTACCTTGAAACCGAAAGCGATGTCGCCCGACATGCAGAGCAAATTCTACTCCATGCGGGTCTCAGCAATGCGATGCCGCCTCCTAATGCCATTGCGACAATGACCCCCGAAAACCGAGGCAAAATCGTTGCATGGGTGCAGGGCGCACGGGGCGGCTGAGAAAGCGGATATCGCGCACAGTCGCCTATGCCGCCCTTTCCATTGAACCGCCCTTTCAAGATCGGCCCAAGGCCCTTAGTTCTGTAACGATCACGGTATTATCCCAAGAGGTTTTCTAAATGAAAATAGTCGTCCTTGCAGTCTTTAGCCTACAGGGCAACGGCGCGGAGCGGGTTGTTCAGACTTTGGCGCGCAATATACATGCCTTGGGACATGAAGCGCATATCGTATTATTCAAAGACAGCATCGACTTACCGCTAGACCACGGTGTCCACATTCATAAATTTCCCTATCGAATACTTCGGGGATTGCCGCGAAACATCAGAGCAAAAGTAGCCGCATGGTTTTTTGACCGCTTTGTTAAAAAACACATTGGAACGCCAGATTTGGTGCTATCCAATCTGTTCCCCGTTGATTTCATTCTATCGCAAAGCCGCCTGCCTAACGTGCATTTCATCATGCACAATAATACCTCGCAAGAATATGGATTGAACGGGCCGGACGATCCAAAACTTGCCAAACTGCGGGCTGTCTACGGTGACAAAGCCTGTATCTGCGTGAGTAAAGGCGTGGAAGATGACCTAAATGCCCTGCTCCCTCAGCAATTGAGCACGCGGACAATCTATAACCCTGTTGAACCCGATCTGATCCTTGAACAAGCACAGGGCACACCGCCCCTGCAAAAAGACTTTATCATCAATGTCGGTAAGTTCAAAAAAGCCAAACGTCACGACCGATTGCTTCACGCCTACGCACAATCAGATACCCCTTATGATTTGGTGCTCGTAGGAACGGGCCCCCTGCAAGAGGAGGCACAGGCCCTCGCCCAGACTTTGGGTATTGCTGAACGCGTTCACTTTGTAGGGTTTCAAAAAAATCCGTTTCCTCTGATCAAGGCCGCACGGTTGATGGTTGTGTCATCAGATTTTGAAGGGCTGAATATGACGATCCTCGAGGCGATTGTATTAGGCGTTCCTGTAATCAGCACCGATTGCCCTTCGGGGCCTTCAGAAATTTTGCCTGAAAATAATCTTGTCTCGCCACCGGATGACACCACTGCTCTTGCAGCAAAAATTGCACAGGCGGCACAAGACTCCGATGGATTCAAAATCAATTTTTCAGCCCAATTTGAAGCTCAAACTGTCACGCGAAAATACCTTGGGTTAGTGAAATGAAGGAAGTGATCTCCTAAACTAGCCGTGGTCATCAGCTTGACTTACAATACTCGACATTCAGTTTATCCAAGAGTAGCTTCATGCACTAACGTGTTCCTTAAACTCGATTTAACGATTGTCCCTTTGCCGCCTTTCCCTAACATTTTCAGGCTCGCTAAAGTGTTTTTTGCCCCACTGTACGTAGACAAGGAAAACCGTGAACATTTATCTGATTAACTTGGACCGCCGTCCAGATCGCTTAGCCTATGTCTCCAAACAGCTAGACAGCATTGGGCTGCCTTTTGAGCGTTTTTCTGCGATTGACGGTCAGAAGGAAGATGCTGACCTGCCTGACATTCAGCACGAACTCTTCATCATCAATCAGAAAAAAAGCCCTGTACGCGGGGAGATAGCATGTGCCGCGTCCCATATTGCGGTTTGGAAACGCTTCCTTGCCACAGACGAGGAATACGCGCTGATCTTGGAAGACGACATTGACATTCGTCATGACCTCCCCCTGATCCAACAGCATGTCCCCTCCCTTGGTCTGGACTTTATTAACCTGTCCTCCAACGCGCCCTATGAACTGGACAAACCAACTTTGGACCATTTTCGCGCCCGAGGCTGCTTTGACCGCCCCAGCTTTTTCCAAAGAGCCGAGCGGCGTAGATGGCAAAAGCTCGAATGGCGACGCCGTTGGCGGATTTTCCACCTGCACCCACTTCTCGATAACGATGTCGTTTGTGAATGCGATCCGGCACCTGCCCTCACAAGTGGGTACATCATTTCACGCCGAGCCGCTCAGGCGTTTATTGAAACAACTGATCGATTGTTCTTTCCCATCGACCTGGTTTGGCGCTTCTCTTCTGGCTTGTTGCGCCAAGGATTTACTGCCAGCCCCATTGTTACGCAGACAGAGGAAGACTCGGACATCTATGGTCGTCAGGGCCAAGGAAAGATATCCCTCAAATACAGGCTCATGCGCCCCTTTCTAAAAAGCCGCAGACTACGGCGGCGGTTTGATGTGCTACGCCTCTACGGATTTCTAAAACACTAGAACCAACATTTTGAAAAGCGAAACCAATGCGGAAAAAACCCGGGCGCATCAAACGTCTTTTATCCCTAAACCAACACCGAAAACGGTGGGGCGCACGTCAGTATTCTGGGGCAAACCAGAATTTGGAGACCTTGAAAACAACAACAGTTGAGGCCGGAGAGCCTGAGCAAACACGTGGTTCAACCAAATCCCTCGATCAGCACCTGCAAAACCTGCGCCGAGAGTTTTCAGGGCAATCCGCACTCCTGCTACACCATGCGGAACTGATCGTCCTTATCCGCCGCGAACATAACGTGGCTGAAACCTATCAAAAGTTCCGGCAGCTTTGGATTGAGCAAGGTGTGTTTCTGCGTGAAAATCTAAACATGCGGTGGCTGATCTCGGCGACGGATACCTTTGCAGCGCATGACACGGACATGACCGTACGTGCCGTCGGTATGATGACCACCGGGTTGGCAAACGCGGTCAAAATGTATGAGAGCGAAAGATACCTGAGCCATCTAAAAGACACCCCCATGCAGCCAGAGCGCATTGCGGAAGTCCAAAATGAACTCGTCCCGCTGTTCGAGGGCATGTCTTGCTTTACTGTCGGGACGGATGACACGTTGCGCAATATGGTGTGGGGGATGGAACCCTTCATGGCAGTTGAGCCGGTCGGGCCAATTTTGCGCGAAATCTGGGGCCGGTTTCAGGTGAATGACACCGTCTTTTCGCGCTTCAAGGCCCTACACAGCCGAGAAAAAACAAGCTGGTGGGACGAGACCTAATCAGGTCCACCGCGCTTGGGCGTAGTGAAATCCTCGGGTGACAGTGCTATCTCGCGCCTCTCGGCCACGGCGACATGGCTGAGCGCCCGAAAACCCATACGAAGTTGGGCCATTATACGACGTAGCTTGAAACCTGCTGTCTTGGCTTGATGTGCCGCTGCCCCCGCATCTATCTGGGAATGCGTGCGTGTTCCTATAGACAGCGCATATGCGGCGGCTTGGTCCAACTGAACAGCACAAGCTGGCTCAACCTGATAACTATTCAACTCATAGGCTTTGCAAATCATAGCATCTGCCAGCGCTGCCTGTTTCTGGGCGCGGCGTAACAGTTTTTTTGCACCAGAGGGCCAAAGCACATAGGCCGCAGCGCCGCTACGATCCTGATAGAGCCGTAAAATCCGGTGGGTCTGTGTTAAGTCACGCCTGCGTTTTGAGACGATTTTTTTACGCTTCCGCACTTCAAGTGTCAGATGATCAACATCTTCTAACATGCGGCAAGCGACCAGCACGGAAGGTATCGCAGTTGAAAGCACAACATCATCCTCAAGAATGAGGACAGGTGCATCGCCTGCAGCGACCACTTCCCAAGCCGCTACATGACTGAGAAAGCAGGCCTTTTCAGTTTCCTTCAAGGGGCGTTCCCAGCTATCCCAATACTGCGGACCACGTGTATCTTTGACAGTATCCGGTGTGATGGCCTCCAAGCGCTGAAAAGAAAGCCCAAACGCAGTCATCTGTTGCGCCATGAACCCCATGCGTTCAACCGCCGAGGCGACATTGATGATGATCGAATCTATGGGACGTCCTCCAACTGAATTTCGCCATGAATACCGCTTTTAACACGCCTTGTGATACCTCAAATCACGGCATTCCAGCCTAGATTGCCAGCATTGTAACGGCACACGGCCCGACAGGGCACTGCAAAGCGGCCTCATTCCGGCGCAAACGGTCAAATTACCGCGTGGCCACTTAAGGTCTGTCTTCACGAATGAACGCACTGGCGCGCTCTGCGATCATCACCGTGGGAGAATTGGTGTTTCCCGATACGATATTGGGCATGATGGACGCATCGACAACCCGAAGATTTGTAACCCCGTTCACACGCAACTGCGGGTCCACAACCGCATTTTCATCAATCCCCATGCGTGCAGTGCCAACCGGATGGAAAATCGTTGACGCGATCTGGCTTACTCCTTCCACCAATTCTTCTTCGGATTGATAGCGAGCACCCGGTTTGAATTCTTCTGGCAAATAGGGCGCGAGTGCCGATTGCCCCATGATTTCACGGGTCTTGCGGATGGCATTGGCTGCTACGATGCGGTCCCCCTCGGTAGACAGATAATTTGGCTGAATTTCGGGGTGTGATAGCGCATCTGGTGACGTAATATGCACATGGCCGCGGCTTTCAGGGCGCAGGTGGCAAACACTTGCCGTGATTGCAGGGAAGTCATGGGGCGCTTGCCCGAATGCCTCCAGCGTAACCGGCTGCACATGATATTCCAGATCAGGCGTCGCCAACCTGTCATCTGAATAGGCAAAGGCACCCAGCTGGCTTGGGGCCATCGACATGGGGCCAGTGCGCTTTAACGCGTATTCAAGGCCAATTTTGGCCTTCCCCCACAGCGTTGAACTCATGACATTAAGCGTCTTTGCGCCCGTAACTTTGTAGGCACAGCGAATTTGCAAATGGTCTTGCAGGTTGCCCCCCACATCAGGTGCCTCGTGCAAGACATCAATGCCGTGCTTTTGTAGCAACCCGCCTGGACCGATGCCCGACAATTGAAGCAATTGTGGTGTGCCGATTGCGCCTGCCGACAGGATCACCTCACGGCGCGCGCTGGCCTTGGAGACTGTGCCTTTGTGCAAGAACTGCACTCCAGTCGCACGTTTCCCCGAGAACAGCACCTTTTGGGCCTGTGCATGGGTCATGATCTCAAGGTTTGGGCGCGACTTGGCGGGACGCAAAAACGCCTTGGCTGAGCTCCAGCGCCAACCAGAGCGTTGGTTTACTTTAAAGTACCCCACCCCAAAATTGTCACCTCTGTTAAAATCATCTGTTTCGGGAATACCTGCCTGAATCGCTGCGGCTTTCCATGCATCCAGAATTTCCCAGTTGAGACGCTGCTCTTCGACACGCCATTCCCCGCCGGCCCCATGGGCCTCGTCTTCTCCGGCAAAATAATCTTCGGATTTCATGAAATAGGGCAAAACGTCGTCCCACGCCCATCCGGTATTGCCCTGTTGCCGCCAGCCGTCATAGTCACTTGACTGCCCGCGCAGGTACAACATCCCGTTGATCGAGGAACTGCCTCCTAAAACACGGCCCCGTGGATACAATAAGGATCGTCCGCCCAAGCCCTCGCAAGCGGCTGTGGAATAACACCAATCTGTGCGCGGATTGCCGATGCAATACAGGTACCCCACGGGAATGTGTATCCAGTGATAGTTATCGCTCCCCCCAAATTCCAACAACAAAACGCGGTTGTTTGGGTCTTCGCTCAACCTATTGGCCAGAACACATCCAGCCGAGCCTGCGCCGACAATCACATAATCAAAATCGCCGTAGTCTCGCATGATGTGTTTTCCCTATTTTTGACGTGATCGTGCGTCGCGTACAACGCGCTTCCACCAAGACAGATATCTAACAATAGGCATAAAGACTTCACAATGAACATAAATGCACATAGTGATGCCGAATATGTTCAGCCTCGAAGCATCAGGACCGTCAGTGGGGCCACCTAGCTCCCTGAATGAGCGACGTGACTTCGGGGTTTGGCATAGGCTAGATTTCTAATAGAGAGCTGACGGCATGAATTTTGAGTGGGACGACCTTCGTATCTTTTTAGAGGTTCACCGCACAAGGCGTCCAAGTCAGGCAGCCAAACGGCTTAAGTCGTCACATACAACAATCGCACGGCGGCTCAAATCTCTGCAAGACAAACTGGGGCTGACACTGTTTGAGCCCACAAAAGACGGCATGGTTCTAAGCGAGTTTGGCCAAAGCATCCTGTCGCATGCCGAACAAATGGAGCGCTCGGCCAATGCGATTTCCGATCTGGCGAGCCGTGTGAACGGGCTGGGCAAACAAAAAATCCGAGTCGGTGCACCAGATGGTTTCGGAAATGCGGTTCTGTCGCATATCCTGCCCAAACTCATCACCTCAAATCCAGCAATGGAAGTTGATCTTGTGCCTCTTCCCATCGCCCATAAACTGTGGCGGCGGGATGTGGATATCGCCATTTCACTAGACAGACCCGCACGCGGACCATTGGTCATGCGTAAACTGATGGATTACGATTTACGCATCTATGCAGGACCAAAGTTTTTCGATAATCGCACACGTCCCACCCAACGCGAAGACCTCCGCGCCTACCCCTTTATCGGCTATGTAGAAGAGCTACTTTATACGGATGAGCTGCACTTCAATAATATCTTGATGTCAGGCCTTCAGGTTGTTTACCGCGGCTCCACTGTAAAAGCCCAATTTGATGCCGTGATGGGGAATGTTGGCCTAGGCGTTTTGCCATGTTACATGGCCCGCGACACGGCACTTGAACCCGTAATGGCACAAGACATCACCTTTAGCCGCACCTACTGGATGAGCTATCTCGAAGAGAACCGTCATCTCGCCCCCATTCAAAACGCAAGCGAATTTATCTTTGATGCCACCCGCGAGCTTTCTGCGATATTCAAATATTAAGACCGCTCATGTGCCTATTGGATCCTGTCGTACGCTCGGTCGCGTTAACGACCGAGCGTATTGAATCACGCTGGTATAACGACTTTTTGGTCGTGTTCAGGCGCATCCAGTTGCAGGTGGTTTTCTTCAAGCACCAGAATGTTCTCTGCGCCGACTACATCACTTTTCGTCTTATACCCAATCACATCTTCAACGGGCATATCCAAATGGCGTGCCATCAACATCGTCTCCTCAGAGGAGAAATTCGTCAGCCCACGGGCGACTTCCTCACCGTCCTCGTTGTAGATATGCAAAACATCGCCTTTGGTGAAATCGCCTTGGATCGAAATGACGTCCATCCGGCTGACACCTTGTTTCCGACCTACAATTCCAGCAGCCACTTCATTGGAAACGACAAGCGTTCCTGAGACTTGCAAACGGTTGCTCAACCAAATTTTCAAAGGAGAGGCCGTTACCCCACTCACAAGACAGCGTGTGAAACGGCGTTCATTTTTCAGTACCGACGATACGGGGCGCTCGATGATGCCCTCAGCAATTATTGTCTCTACACCTGCGTTCTGCGCCATGTTGGCTGCGTGCATTTTCGTGAGCATGCCCCCGCTTCCCAATGCGCTGATACCTGTGGTGGATTCCAGATGTTCGCTGACATCTTCGATTTCATGGATGAACTTCGCGTCCGCTTCAGAAGGGTCGCGATCATACAGGCCTTCAACGCTGGTCAGAATGATCAATTGATCAGCTTCGACCATTTGCGCAACTTTGGCTGACAACCTGTCGTTATCACCTACACGAAGGTCGCGCGTTGCGACTGAATCGTTTTCATTGATGATGGGCAAAATGTCGTTTTCGAACAATCTTAGCATGGTGTTTTTGATGTTCAGAAAACGGCGACTTTCCTCCATATCCTCGACTGTCACAAGCATCTGTGCGACCTGTAAATCGTACTCAGAGGCGACCTGCCGGTAAGCATTCATCAGCAGTGGTTGACCACAGGCAGCGGCGGCTTGCTTGTCCAAAACGCCAGCTTCTTCGGGGCGTTTTCCGACCATATTCAACCCCAATGCAACCGAGCCAGAGGAGGTCAAAATAATATCATGCCCTTCCGTTTGAAGCTGCGCCAAGTCGCTTAGCAAACCGTTTATGAAGGCATAGCGAAGGGTCAAATTATCACTATTGGCCAGTAGACTGGAACCGATTTTGACAACTATTTTTTTCTTCGTCGACATAATATATCTCCGATAATTATTTGTTTTAAGAGGATAATTGCTAACCGTTTGCGTCCTTGGACGCAGCCATGTAGCAAGACCTCATTCAGGTGCTCGGATGACGTATAACACGCATCCCGTGTGTGAATGCAAACAGGTTGCTGCGCTGCGGCGCACATTTTGGTGCATTTGGGCCACTTGGCGCCGATACAAAATCAACGGTTGATCGGGCACCTTGCAGAGTGGGTGCGGCACGCAAAACGTGCGGGATCAACGTAGAGTAAGGAGAGCAAAGATGAAGATACTTTTGATCGGATGTGGCAAGATGGGCGGCGCGATGCTGCGCCAGTGGATCAACCACGACGGTAACCAATTCACCGTCGCTGATCCAGCTGTCACAGAGCTGCCTACTGGCGTAACGCATGTCACAAAAGCGACATCCCTGCCACAGGGCGAATTCGATGTGATTGTCATCGCTATCAAGCCTCAGATGATTGCCGATTTGCTGCCCGCTTACATCCCCGCTTTAAAATCTGGGGGCTGTTTTGTCTCCATTGCGGCGGGGTGCAGTATTGCAACCTTGGCCGACATTGTTGGCGATGCCGCGATCATTCGCGTGATGCCAAACCTTGCAGCGATGGTAGGGATGGGCGTGTCTGGCCTATACGCAAACCCCGCTTGTTCCCAACAACAAGAAACGGATGTCACCGCGTTCATCGCCCAAACAGGCCGCTGTGTTCCGCTGTCCAGCGAAGATGAAATCGACCGCCTGACCGCAATAAGCGGCAGTGGACCGGGGTATGTGTTTGAAATCATGCGCAGCTATGTCGAGGCTGCCAAACGCTTGGGCTTTGACGAGGAAACCGCCCGCGCCTTGGTGTTTGATACAATCACCGGCACCGTTGAAACCGCACGCCAATCAGATGTCTCTCTGGAGGACTTACGAAACTCCGTGACCAGCAAAAATGGCACGACACAGGCTGGATTAGATGAGCTGCGCCGCGACGGACAGCTGGACAGCCTTCTGGATGACACCGTGCAGGCCGCATACCGCCGCGCCGCCGAACTGAGATAAGAGCCGCGCGTTGAGCGCAGCACATAGGAGATGAAGCATGACCGATATGATCCCAAAAGAAACCGAAATGGACGTCGCAGCGGTTGTTGCGCAATTGGGCCAACGCGCAAAAGCAGCGGCACAGGACCTTGCGCTGGCAACAGCTGAACAACGCAATCTGGCACTGCGTGAGGCCGCCAAGGCCCTACGCGCCCGCACCAGTGAGATTTTGGAGGCCAACGCCGCTGACCTGAACAGCATCAGCGGCAAGGATGATGCCTTTGTTGACCGCCTGACCCTAACCAAGGACCGCGTCGCCGCAATGGCTGATGCCGTTGATGCCATCGCTGAGCAATCCGATCCCCTAGGCCGCACACTGGCACGGTTCGACCGCCCCAATGGCCTAGTAATCGACCGCGTGAGCGTCCCTATCGGTGTCATCGCGATGATCTATGAATCGCGTCCTAATGTGGGCTCTGACGCCGGCGCATTATGTGTAAAGTCCGGCAACGCCGTTATCCTGCGCGGTGGCTCCGAGAGTTTGCAGTCTTCGCGGGTCATCGTGGCCTGTTTGGCGCAAGGGTTGAAGGCGACGGGACTTCCCGAAGATGCTGTGCAATTGGTCGACACCCGCGACCGCGAAGCGGTTAAGCATTTACTACACAGCACTGAAACCGTCGATCTGGTGATCCCGCGCGGGGGGCGTGGCTTGGTCTCCTTGGTGCAAAAGGAGGCCCGCGTGCCAACCCTGCTGCACCTAGATGGCAACAATCACAGCTATATCCATGAAAGTGCCGATATCGAAAAAGCGGTCGGCGTTGTCCAGAATGCCAAAATGCGCCGAACGGGGATTTGCGGGGCCACTGAATGCGTGGTGATTGACCGCAAGATTGCACAGGACGTCCTGCCACGTTTGGCAAAAGCGCTTGCAGATTGCGAACTGCGCGGCGACGACGAAGCCCGTAAAATCTTACCAGATATGTCCCCTGCCACCGATACAGATTGGGACACAGAATACCTCAGCAATATCATGTCCGTAAAGATCGTAAGCGACCTGAACGAGGCGATCACTTTTGTGCAGGCCCACTCTTCGGGTCACACTGACGCGATCATGGCTGAGGACACGGAGGCAGCTAAACGCTTTATGGTCGCCATCGACTCGGCTGTGGTCATGCACAATGCCTCTACCCAGTTTGCAGACGGTGGTGAGTTTGGCATGGGCGCCGAAATTGGCATTGCGACAGGTAAAATGCATGCCCGCGGTCCTGTCGGTGCAGAACAATTGACCAGCTTCAAATATCTTGTCTTTGGTAACGGTCAAAAACGCCCCTAGGGTTAGGTACGTCGTGTAAAAAATAGATAAATCATGCACTCTGGCCAGCGAATTTTGTATAATTACTGGCCCGAGTAAACCTCCCTGCCCTTTTTCTGCATTGCAGCGGATGCTCCCCGGAATACTGCGGCAACAGTTGCTTTCGATTGACAAGACGCATCATATGTTCATTGCCTTTGCTGAAAGTTCTGGAGGAATGAAATTGGTCGACAAAAAAAGACATCGTGGCACGCGTACGTTCGGGGTGGTTGGTCTGGGTAATT
Source organism: Sulfitobacter undariae (assembly GCF_014196805.1). Lineage (GTDB taxonomy): Bacteria > Pseudomonadota > Alphaproteobacteria > Rhodobacterales > Rhodobacteraceae > Sulfitobacter > Sulfitobacter undariae. The sequence continues at coordinate 21,989 of NZ_JACIEI010000022.1, forward strand.
TTGGAAGTACGGTCGCCAACGAATTACAGCGCTTTGGTAACCACGTCATCGGGATCGATATTTCGCAAACCCGTGTTGCCAGCCACGCCGATACATTGTCTCAGACGATGATCGTCGATGCGCGAGACGACATCGCCCTGCGCGAAGCAGGTATGGGGGATTGCGAAGTTGGCGTTGTGGCCATGGGCTCCGATCTGGAGGCCAGCATTCTAGCTGCGATCAACCTTAAACTGATTGGCGTGCCAGTCGTCTGGGCAAAAGCCACAACCAAGACGCACCACAGAATTCTCAGCAAACTTGGTGTGGACCGGATCATTCACCCCGAAGTCGAGGTCGGTCAACATATCGCCCAAGTACTGCACAACCCTCTGGTGCGAGACTATGTAAGCCTTGGCAACGGCTATCACGTGGTAAATTTCCGCATACCCGAAAGCCTTGAAGGCAAGATCCTTGCGGAATTGCCCCATAAAGAGAAATTCAATTTGCGCTGTATCGGAATCATGCGTGGCACCGAATTCATCGGGCAAGACGGCGCTGGATGCCCGCTGCAAAGCGACGATCTTTTACTGCTTTTGGGCCGCCGCAGCGACCTACGCGATTTCGCAGCGAGCCTCTAGCATGGCGTTTCGAAAAACAAAGCGCCTTGGAGCAAGCAAGAAGTTCAGCCTTCCGCCGCCCGCGCTACTGGGGGTGTTTTATGTGGCCTTCATCATTGCAGGTGCCTTGTTGCTTTGGCTGCCGATCTCTCATTACGGTGATATCGGGCTGAGCGAGGCACTCTTCACCTCCACTTCCGCTGTCACGGTGACCGGCCTTGTCCTGGCTGATACGGGCGCGGCCTTTACCGGTTTCGGGCAAGCGGTAATAGCTATGTTAATACAGTTTGGTGGGCTTGGCTTAATGACCTTCGCCGTTCTGCTGCTCGGCGCACTGGGGATCCCCGTTGGCATGCCACAGCGCCTGATCCTGCGCGAGGACTTAAACCAGACGTCTTTGTCAAATCTGACCTATCTCGCCCGTATTATTCTAATTATCGCATTGGTCTGCGAGGCACTTGGTGCGGTGGCGCTGATGTTTGTCTTTGTGCCCGAGTTCGGATGGAATGGCATCTGGCAGGCTGTTTTCCATTCGATATCCGCGTTTAACAATGCGGGGTTCGCCCTGCACCCCGACAGTTTGTCACGGTGGGTTGGAAATCCGGTCGTCAATGTTGTTGTGCCGCTTTTGTTCATTCTGGGCGGGCTGGGGTTTGTCGTGGTTGGTGACATCTACCAGCAACGCAACTGGCGCAAGCTGACGCTGCACTCCAAATTGATGCTCATCGGCACGATGGTTTTGATCCTTTGGGGCACGGTGATGTTTGGACTGCTGGAGTGGAGCAATCCCGCGACGCTTGGCCCCCTGAGCACCCCTGACAAGCTCTGGGCAAGCTGGTTTCAAGGGGTCACGCCCCGCACGGCAGGTTTCAATACGATTGATACAGGCGGAATGCATGACAGCTCAACGATGTTGACCATGACCCTGATGCTGGTTGGCGGCGGCAGTACATCCACCGCGGGCGGCATCAAGGTGACTACGGTTTGTGTCTTGCTCTTGGCGACCGTGGCTTTCTTTCGGCGGCAGACAACATTGCACGCCTTCGGGCGCTCCTTGGGCGTGGAAGAAGTGATGAAAGTCATGGCACTCACAACCATTTCGATGCTTCTTGTCATTGCAGGGATTTTCATAACGTCGATCAGCCATGATGGCCAATTTATAGATTTAGCGTTCGAAGTAACCTCTGCCTTTGGGACAGTCGGTTTATCGCGCGGCACAACTGGTGATCTTGATGCCGTAGGCAGAGCTGTAATCATCGTGACGATGTTCATTGGCCGTGTGGGACCATTGGCAATCGGATTTTTCTTGGCCACCCGCAGCATACCGCGTGTGAAATATCCCGCAGGACAGGTTTACCTTGGGTAGTTTATCAGCAGTGTTGCAGTAGCCCGATCCCTAGGAAACAAAATTTCGCGCGACCGCAATTGCTACAGCATGGGTCCGGTTCACGGCACCCAACTTGCCACAAACCCGCAGCGCACGCTGTTTGACAGTAGATTCCGCAATATTGAGTTTTTGCGCAATCTCCCGCTGCGCCAGCCCTTCCTTCAGGCACGACAAAACGTCAATTTCAGCTTGGGTCAGATCAGGGCGTTTCAACAAAAGTGGTGCCCATGATTTGAACTTTTTGCTCACATGGGCCAGTTCGGCATCGGTGAGGTCACGGTCATGCCGTGCGATACCAAGGAAAGATTTGCTCATCCCGTATCTTTGCGATGAAACCCCACCATATTTGAGACGGAAGCATTTTGCATGCTGCATCACACCACCGATGTCCGGGATTTCGAGGTCTGACCAGCGCCGCGTTCCTGAATTAGATAATGCCCAAACAACAGTAGGATCGAGCCCAAAATACGCTTTTTCCTTGTACACATCCATCCATTCCTTTGGGTAGGTAGAATAAAGGAATTCAGTACCTTCGAAAGAAAATCCAAACATCATAATGACACCAGCGTTGCCGATTTCATTCAAGACTTTCATCTCATTTTCATAGTCTGGGATCAACGAAGGCAGCATGAATAAGGTCACTAAACAGGAAAGCTACTGCTAATTATCAACTCATTGACAAAAGTGAAAGCATCTATAAGCGACGCATCACCTTCAAAAAAATAGCGCCCCCAACCGCCCCTTGGCGAAATGGGACCGATAGTTTTTGTAGGTAGCCGGACATATCCTAAATATATCGCTACTCGGCGGGCCCTATAATGTGAGCGATGAGATTGGCTGAATGAAAATATCATACACGTGTTCAGGCCCGAGAAAACCAGCCAAGGCGGCAATCCAGAAAGTGACAGGCAGAATTGGCAAATTCCTCATGTTCAACAAAACAAATGTAAGTATGGTAATCTTTGATCATTGCCGTTCGCGAAGCCCAGTCTTGAAAAGTTCACACCAGCGGGTACTTTCCGAAACCATTCAAAACAAAATATCGCCAGTTACTGTAGGTTTTGTCGACTGTAGCTGCCTGCGGCTACCGCTTTTTGTCGCGACGTTTGCTTCCTCAGCTGCGAACATCTGACTTGAAAATAGTCACGTTTACTCTCTAGCAGAATGCAAGTTGTGACCAGATAGAGGCTAGAAGAGAAGTGAGATCAAAAATAGTTAGCGTAGTTCTTAAATGGATCGAATTACAAAATAAATTTTAGGCCAAAGCCCAGAAACAACATTTTACACTAATGTATTTTTGAAACTCTTTTTGTTCATTCCTCAACTTGCCCCTATCTGGTCGAGCGATAGATGTCGGACCATCCTATGCAAGTCAACGAAACCAACCATGGATATATCCGATAAGACACATTTAATTTTGACCATAATTTTAACTTAAATGAACTACCGTATTGACGAAAGTTAGACCTACCGCGATTCAAAGCCGCCCCTTTGATAGCATTTACTGCAACAAAGGAGACAAACTATGCCCTGCACGGCAGGGTCAAGCGCAGCACGATCCCAAGGCATGGGAGCCAAGCTCGCAAACTATTCAGATCCCTTACACAGATTGTAACTATGCAGACCTGCGCCCGAATTTTCTTTGCCCCTGCGTTGTTCACTGTAGGCATTGCGCAAAGCGCGTTGGCACACCGTTCTCAGACTGGTGCGGCCACTGTCATCCTAGCCAATCTGAGCCCCCTTACGACAGAGAAGGTCGCGAAAATTCGGACCAGTTGTATCCTCAACCGTTTTTAGCTGAAGGCTGGCTTGGAGGCATCAGTGACAAATGCACAGGCATGACCAAAAGATGGTTTACGCGTTTTCAGATGAACTTTAGATCCCAAAACAATCTGAACTTTGTGATTGAAGACCCCGATCACATTCTCTCCAAAACCGAAGAAGATAAAATTGGTATTCTTTTCAAAAGGGCCGTGCGGGCTGGGCACCCTTTTGACATTGGTGCAAACCGCCTATTTGAAGTTCCCATATACAAAAATAGCGAAAAATCCCCCCTAACCATCCGCCGCATTCCGTCTTGCATGTGTCTGAGCATAGAGACGGTCTGACGCCAGCCAAAGACGCCAAATCGAAATGGCGGACAAAATGGGGATGCGTCAAACCCGAAACCGACCAACGTACTGATAGTCAAGATATAAATAGATTTGAATGGCGGACAGTCAGTCAGTCACCCACTCAAGTAATTCCTATATACATCTTAAAAACAATAACTTAACAATATCGCACGCAATGACATGTGTAGTAAAATGTGTAGTAATCATTTATAAGGGTTGTTGGTTGCGGGAAGGCGACTTGGACACTGTTTCACAAGTTTAAGCGAAGTCATGCTTGAACGATAATACATATGAGGATTCGTGACAGAAGCATACGCAGGCTTGGTGGCATGGGCATTTACGGTCATTGCGACTGATTGTTACTCTTCATTCCTACTCTTGGTTTTTCAGGACGAGTTCCACCGCCGTCAGCGGCCATGTTCCCCGGTTGAATTCAATGGGGGTGCCGTCGGCTGCGGTGTTAATCGCAACGCTTCGCAGCACCGGGGTGTGGAGTGTTAGACCTAGAGCCTCTGCCTCCTGTGGAAGCGCAAAGCCGCCGCTTACACGGGTTTCTACACGGCGGTAATCTGCAACCCCATGAGCGAGATAAACATCGCGCACAGATTCTCGCAGCGCATATTCTGTTTCGAATGCCTGGAAAAGCCGCCCCGGAAATACTTTATCGCTGGAATAGACTGTCGCATCATTCACCAGCCGCGTGCGTAGAAGGCGTATCACAGGGGCACCAATTTCGATGCTTAGAGCCTTGGCCTCGTCCCCGTTTGCCACATTGCGGATAAGGGAAATTGTGCGCGTGCCGATCACTGCCCCCCCTTCAATACCATCAGCGAAATGCTTGCCGTGATCGACACTGTACTTCAGCGGCACAGGCCGCACAAATACGCCGACGCCCTTACGGGCCTGAAGCAAACCTTTGTGCTGTAACTGCGTCAAGGCGCGGCGTATTGTTACGCGGGTGACACCAAATGCTTCGGCCATGTGGTTTTCGCCCGGCAAGCGATCCATGCTCCCCAAGCGACCGTCTAAACAGGCCGCTTCGATCCGATCCGCAATTTGCTGCCAGATCGAAATTTCATTTTGGGCTCGAAATGGGCGCGCGGCAAGAGCGGTGATTAAAACAAGTGTGTCAGCCAAAGTGCAACTTCTTTTCTCCGGCAACAAAAACCGCTTTAACACTACGCGTTTTTGGACAAACTGCAATGACATCCGCACGCAGCCCCGGTTGCAGCCGCCCGCGATCCGACAGCCCAGCTATAGCCGCAGCCGAATATGAAACGCAATCCCATGCTGCGGCAAAATCCATCCCCTTTTCCGCCAGCACAAAGGCGGCTTGCAGCGGAGCCGGATAATAGTAATCTGACGCCAGCACAGTTCCAAGGCCCGACAAGATCGCAGGAGCGGCATCGACCGCATTGTTCTGACTGCAACCACGGAGCACGTTCGGGGCACCAAAGACCACCTGCTCTCCCGCTTGTCGCGCCGCAGCCGCGGTTTGCTCGGTCATCGGAAATTCAGACGCAGAAATACCCAATGCACGATGGTCTTGCCGTGTTGCCGGCGATACCTCATCATGCGCGAGCATCGGTATCTTTGCAGCACGCGCCGCTGATGTAACACGCACGATTGCCGCTGGCACCTCGTTTGCACGGGCGGAAACCTCGTTTAAGCGGGCGCTACAGTCTTCGGGCGACCAGCCGATACGTTCCGCCATACGAACGATCTTGCGCGTTAAGGGAGGCTGCCCAATAAGTGCCGTCGTATGATCATTGAGCGAAAAGATGCAGTTAGGCACCTGATCAAACCAGCCGATCATATCCTCGACAGCCTCGAGCGCAAAAGTTTCCCACCGGAAGTTGATCCGCGTATCGCAAATCAGGTCGGCCCCTGTCAGCGCATCCACAAAGGCGCGCGCAGAGGCGAGACTTCGCAAGCCTGGCTCCCAGCTGACTGTCAAACCGTGAAAAGCCGTTATGATACCGTTCGAAAGCATTTGGCGGTCTGCTTCTTGCAGCGCCAACGAGAGTTCAAATGACACCCCTGGGCGTGGCATCGCAATCCGTTCGATCGCATCGCCATGCACATCCACGATACCGGGCAATAGCCACAAACCGCTTGCATCAAAAACTTGCCCCTTGGGCACTGCGCTCACGATCACCCCGCCTGCAAAGTGTAAATTGTCGCGGTGAAGCGTCCCGTCGCGCAATACCGTCCCGCCCGTTAATGTCCAGCTCAATGCCGCCTCCATATCAGTCATATGCCTGTCATAGGAATCATCTATCAGGCCAATGTGACGCCCCTGTGTATACAGCAATTCATTTGGAGAGATACCATGTTTCGCACCGTTTTAACCGTAACTTCCCTGCTACTAACCGCCCCCGCCTTCGCAGAAACTATTCGTTTTGCCGTCACCGACATTGACGGAATGGAAACGATGCAGCAGGAATTCGGCGCGTTCGAAGCCGCATTGGAAGAGGCTACTGGCTATGATGTCGAGCTCCTCGCTGTCTCTTCGCGCACCGCGGCCGTGGAGGCGATCAATCAAAAACAAGTTGATTTGATCCTGACCGGTCCGGCAGAATACGTCGTCATCAAGGCGTTGACCAATCCTGAAATTGTCGCGGCTTGGCAGCGCCCAAATTACTTTGCGCAGATCGTTGCCCTTGCAAAAAGCGACATTCGCAGCGTTAAAGATTTAAAGGGAAAACGTGTGACATTTGGTGCGGTTGGATCCACTTCGCAGCACCTCGGGCCAGCGCAAGTATTAACGGATCTTGGTCTAGTATATGGCAACGATTACCAACCAGAGATCATCAATCGAAACGTAGCAGTTGAAGCATTGGTGCGTGGTGATGTGGCCGCTGTGGGAATGAACGAGACACACCTGCGGTCTATCCGCGAGGCATTCCCCGATCAGGCGTTTACGGTTTTGGCCCGCGGTCGCGATCTGCCAAATGATGTACTGGTTGCCCGTGCAGGTATTGATGCTGCCATGTTGGCCAACTTACGGGATGCGTTTCAAACAAAAGGTGAAACGTTGATGTCCGCCATTTTGCAAGGCGACGACAACAAAAAATATCAGGGGGGGTTCTTCCTCACAGATATCTCTGATGCTGACTATGATTACGTTCGTTCGATGTATGCGACTGTTGGCGTCGATACTGAGCAATTTATTCAGTAAGCTAAGCGGCGGAGCTTTGCTCCGCCCCTTGTGGGGGCTACCATGCTTGATCATTTACCGGAAAAGTTTGCTAGCGTAGACATTGTCAGCACGCCTGTCATCACCACGCATGCCTTGGCCAAGACCTACCGCAATGGCCGCGAGGTGCTAAAAGGCATCAATCTCACCATCCGGCAAGGTGAACGCGTTGCATTAATTGGATCAAACGGTTCTGGCAAATCAACTCTTCTGCGGTGCTTGATCGGGCTAAATGAAGTTTCCAGCGGAAAGGTTACGACGCTAGGTGAAACTTTTACCGCTGCCCCCACTAAAGCCCAACGTGTAGCCTTACGTCGGCAAACAGGGTTCGTGTTCCAAAAACATTGCCTTGTACGCCGTCGGTCTGTTTTATCGAATGTTGTCCATGGAATGCTGTCCGAAGCCGGAAGCTGGCGCGGCTTTGCCCAATGCCTCGCACCTGAGTCATGGCGCAGCGCGGCGCTGGATGCGCTTGCCGAAGTCAATCTTGCTGATCGCGCAAATGCGCGTGCGGATACGCTGTCTGGTGGTCAACAACAACGCGTCGCCGTAGCGCGCGCCCTTGTGCGCCGCCCCCGACTGTTGATTGCTGACGAGCCGGCTGCGAGCCTTGATCCCGTTTCAGGACATGAAGTCATGGCAATATTCGCGCGGCTTTGTGCCGATCACGGGATTACGATGCTCTTCACCTCACATGATATGAACCATGTTCTTGAGTATGCCGATCGGATTGTCGCCCTTAAAGAAGGTCGCATTTTGTTTGATAAGCCTTCGGCCACTACAACCGATGCCGATCTTAAGGAAACTTTCCGTGTCGAAAATCGCTAAACTTCCGCCCCGTTTACCTCGCCTGTCGCCACTGTCGTTTGCGCTTTCCATCGGAGTTGCCGCTGTTGTGATTGTGTCAATCCTGCAAGTTGCACCATCAGTCGGGCAATTAGCCGACGGTGTGCCGAACCTCGCCAACCTTGTGTCACGGATGCTACCCCCGAACCTCGAATCTGCATTTCTTCAGCGCACCTTCTGGCGCATCCTTGAGACGTTCCAGATCGCCTTGGCAGGGGCGGTAATCGGCATCGTGATCAGCCTTCCCATCGCATGGATTTCTGCACGTGGCGTGGGACCTTTCGGCAGGATCGGTGCATTCTTGACCAAGGCCTTTGTGTCGTTCCTGCGCACCGTGCCCGATCTTGTCTGGGCGCTGCTCTTCGTCGCAACCGTAGGCTTGGGTGCCGTTGCCAGAACCATGACCATTGTGGTTGACACAATTGGCTTTTGCGGCCGCTTCTTTGCTGAAGTCATCGAAGATAGCGAGAAAGAACCACAAGAAGCGATTTCTGCCATCGGTGGTAATCGGTTGTCGATCCTTTTCGGCGCAATCATTCCCGATGTGATGCCCTCACTTATCAATTCGTCACTTTTCGCCTTGGAGAAAGCCGTGCGCTCATCGGTTGTATTGGGCCTTGTCGGTGCAGGGGGCATTGGGCAAGAATTAAAGGTCGCGTTTGATATGTTCCAATATCGCAATGCATCAACAATCATCTTGGTTATCTTCGTGATTGTACTCGGCATGGAGTGGGTGACGGATCGCTTACGCAGAAAATTGCAGTAAACTACGCCCTCCCCTTTCAAATACTCCCGTTTATTTTACAGCTCGGAATCCCTCATCAAGGCCAGTCAATCTTGAAAAACCAAGCTGTCGCACAAACCTACCCAGCTTATGCCAAATAGATTCACAAAATCTAATTCCGTCACATATGTGCAAAGTTCATAGGCTATCTCATGCGCACAAGCTCCTGTGTATACAGCGAATCCGGCCCAATAACATTTAAATTAACGGAGATTGCAATGAACAACTCTTCTCTTTCACGCCGTGGCTTCACCCAAGGGGCCGCCATGTTTGGTGCTGCGGCCGCTCTTCCTGTTCACGCTTTTGCGCAGGAAGATGCTGTGGTCACAATTTCAAGCCCTTGGGGTGCCGATCGCCCCTTCCAAAAAGTAGTCGACGCGTACAACGCCAAACAGACTGGAGTTAGCGTCGTAAATCGCTTGGACGGCAGCTATGAAGACATGGCAACAAAGGCATTGGCATCCGTTGCCGCAGGTCGCCCGCCCGAAATCATGGTAACGGGGTGGAAGTTCGGATATTTTGCACGCCGTACTCTTGCCGCACGTGACTTTTACGACATCGATAGCACCAAAGCGGATGCAATCATGGGCAATTTCAAGCCCTCTATGAAACCTTTGGTCACCATTGACGGCGCCCTTATTGGCCTGCCTTGGTCCCTTTCAACGCCCGTAACATGGATCAACATGGACCTGTGGCGTGAAGCTGGTCTTGATGACAATATCCCACTCGACATTTCACATGAATGGCTTGTCGCTCAGGCTGCTAAACTGGACAAAGCGCTTGGTAACAAGAAGCACCCGACTTATCGCTCGGCGATTGATCTATCCAACAATGAATGGACATCACAAGCATATATCCAGAATGCAGGTGGCTTCATCCTTGATGGGACAAATCTGACATGCGACAGCGCCGAAGCTATTGCAGGCATAACCGCATTTGCCGAACCCGCCAAAATGGGGCTTTGGACGAACATGGATTATCGTGCGCAGGCCAAAGCGCAATACGCAGGCAACATCGCAATTGTAACGACATCCTCATCGCGTGCCGGCCCGTTATCCGCGCTCGACACAGAATTCAAAGATGTGATGTTCCCAAGCATGGATGGCAAACGCAACATGAATTCAGGCGGCAATTTTCTTTCGATCTACACCCAAAACGACGAGCTTGCCAAAGCGTCTATGGACTTCTTGGCCTTCTGTGCCACACAAGAAGCTCAAGCAATCTGGTCCGAAATGGGCTATGCGAATGTGTCAAAATTTGATCTGGGCGTCAAACCGTTGCAAACTGCAGCAGTTGCACAGCTTGATGCAGGTCTGACAGCTGAAACAATCTGGCCGGGCGAGCGTGGTCTTGAAGGCCAATCTGTTTGGCGTCAGTGGGTTGCGCGCATCACCGAAGGTGTTGTGACACCCGAAGAGGGTCTTGCCCGCGCAAAAAGAGAACTCGCACCACTCGTTTCGGCTTAATCCCTTGCGGCAACGATCCAATGTAAAACGCGCTGCGTTCTCCAAGCTGGCCCCCATTATTTTTGTTGGGCCAGCGATCCTGTTTGTGGTCGTTTTCCTCTATGCTCCGATTATATTTTCCGTTGCACTGTCATTCAGTAGCTGGAATTTCATCAGCCCAGAGATCAACTTTGTTGGTTTTGAGAATTATCGACGGGTTTTCCATGACCCGAATTTTCAGGATGCTGCATACAACACGCTTCTTTACTGCGTAGTGCTAATTCCAGTTCAAATCATTGTCCCACTCTTGCTTGCATCGCTTATTCTAAGGGTCAAAAACAGAAATCTTGCGGGGTTTTACAAAGCCACACTTTTTCTACCGACGATTCTTGCATACTCTACGGCAGGGATCGCGTGGCTTTGGTTATTTGATCCAATCAATGGATTTTTAAATTCCGTGCTCACGGCATTTGGCCTCCCCCAAAGCCGCTGGCAAACGGATCCGAATTTGGCAATTTGGTGCGTTGCCTTCGTGACGTTCTGGAAGAACTTCGGCCTAAATATGCTTTTGTTGCTGGCGGCACTCGTCAGCATACCGAAGGAAATCCACGAAGCGGCTGCCCTCGATAACGCGGGCCCGTGGCGACGGTTGTTGACAATTGACCTCCCGCTCATCTCGCCTACTTTCTTTTTCGTCGCCGTTACAACAACAATAAATGTCATGGACGATATCGTTGGCGTGATTGACGTTCTCACGAGTGGCGGCCCTTATGGCCAATCATCCAACATCCTTTACTATATGTATGAACGTGGTCTCAGTTTTTTCCAGTTTGGGCAAGCAAGCGCGGCATCGGTCATCATCATCATTCTCGTTCTATTTGTGACGTGGGCACAGTTCCGCATGTTTGAAAATCGAGTGCATTATGAAAGTTAGAACAGCGCTCGGCGCGTCAGCTGCTACCCATATTGTTCTCTCTTTGGTCGCAATCCTATCGGTCTTCCCCCTGTTTTGGATGGTAACCACCGCATTCACCCCCAACGATCTAGCACTGACCAAAGCGTTCCGGTTTTGGCCAGAGGACCCCACCTTCGAGAACTTCCGCATCGCATTCACCGATTTCCACGCTGCCAATTGGATATGGAACTCGATCTTGATCGCAGTTCTTGTGTCTGTTGGTAAACTTGCAATTGCCGTTCCGGCGGGCTTTGCCTTCTCACATATGCAGTTTCGTGGGAGAGACGCCTTGTTCTGGGTCATCGTGGCAACCATGACCTTCCCGACCATTATAGGCATCGTTCCTCTTTATATCGGGATATCTCTGATCGGTTGGTATGATACACAAACCGCCGTCATCGTTCCCTCAATTGCCTATATCGGGTTCTATGTTTTTTTCATGCGCCAGATATTTCGCTCTCTTCCCAATGCCATGTTTGAAGCGGCCCGGCTTGATAACGCTGGACCGTTCAAACAATTGTTCGAAATTGCGATCCCGAACGTTCTGCCTGCCATTGCATCCCTGAGCATCATCAGCTTCCTCGGCGCATGGAACATCTATCTCTGGGCCCTTCTTGTCCTAGACACGCCAGAGAAACGCACGCTGGCGATCGGATTGAAATCTTTTGTTGTCATTGATGACTTTGAACCGATGTGGGGACCAATGATGGCCGTTGCATTGCTATCGATTCTTCCTGTCATGATCCTATTTATCTTCGCGCAGCGCTACGTCATGGCCGCATTTACGGGCGGCATCGGAAAATGAGCAAGATCGCAATTGTCGGCAGCGTGACGCTCGACTTCGTCTTCCAAATTCCCCGCATGCCGGAGGCGCATGAAAAACTGCAAGCTGGTCAAATGATTGTTGCAGGTGGCGGGTCGGCCTCAAACGTAGCTCATTGGTTATCGTCTTTAGGGCATGATGTTAAAATGTTCTCGGTAGTCGGGGACGATCCGATGTCGAGTATTGCAGTCGACAGCCTTGCACAAGCGGGCGTGGACATCACAGGGATCCGCCGCATGCCTGGGATCGGCCCGTCCGTCATGGCAATATTCACCAACGGAAACTACAAATCTATGGTAGGTGCAGGCACTTGGGATGTAGCCAAATCCTGTTGGGACGAAATGCTGCGCGAAACAGATTTTTCTACTTTTGACCGTGTGCATATCATACCCAAGGTCTATGGGAATTTGTTTGGCACCGGGCGCCGAGCCGACCTTGTCGATATCCCTGTCTCGGCGGACCTCAACGGAACCTATTCTCCTCAAATGATCGCGGACCTTGATCTTGCTTTCAGCAATTACGACGAGATTTCCGCCCAAACTGGAACGTCCGACATTCGTACCAAGGTTGCCGCCGATTTAACAGGAAAACAGTATGCCCTCATTGTTACCCGTTCACGTGAAGACGTTACCTCTTATGGAAGTGGAACAGAGACGCGGATCAAACCAAAAGCTGTTGATGTTATTGACCGCGCGGGTGGAGGCGACGCGTTTTGTGCCGGCTATCTACATGCCATGAATGCCGGTGCGTCCAGTGACACCGCGATCAAGACAGGGCTACACCTTGCAGGTATAGTAATTTCGGCCCTTGGCTGTCGACCAGCTAGCGCAGAAGTCGACGCAACTTTATGCACGCTCAAAATCCGTTTCCCAACCTGAGAGGAAAGTAACAATAGCAGTTCATCTCGATCAACCCAGCCATTCGAAACGGCTTCTCTGTCCCCCTGCCGTCGTTCCGACATGGCTTTGTTGTTGGCGTGGATGCCCCCCACCTATCGACATCGTAATGTGCCACTGTGGCGGTGTCAGATAAATGCGAAGTTGTCTCTCCAAGGAAAGTAAGGCTTAAACTTATGCCCCGCCGAATTGACGCCACCCGGCGAGAGCAACGGCGCGGTTCAGCTTGAAATTTGACCGACTATAGAGATGTCGTTCCTGATTGAAGTGGTTATGGACCGAGGCGTGGACGGCGACGAATATCTGCAGGGTTCGCATCCGCCTGAAACGAAGCATGGCCCGTTCCCGCCTTCGAAATGGCTGGTGTCCATTCTCGGCTCGATTGTTGATCCAGCGGCCGGTTTCCTGTTTTTCGGCGCAGCCAATGACCGTCATCGCCGCGCCGTAGGGTCGCAATTTGTCGGTGACTAAGATATGTGGACGACCATGACGTTTCGTTGTTTTCCTGAGAAATTTCAATGCTGCCTTGCGATCCCGGCGCTTCGTAACGAATCTTTCCAGAACTTCTCCTTCGTGATCCACCGCCCGCCAAAGATAGTGCATCTCGCCGTTAACTTTCACGAACACTTCGTCCAAGTGCCATTGCCAGTTCTAATATGCCCACATCGGGCTGACCCTTTTCTGACGGATCTCCGCAGCAAATATTGGACCAAATCTGTTCCACCAAAATCGAACCGTCTCATGGCTGATGTCGATGCCGCGCTCGTGAAAAGATCCTCTACGTTCCGCAGCGAAAGCGGAAACAGCACATATTGGACCTGTCACGCTTTAGTGCCGCCCCAAGTGCTCGTTTAAGCCACCTTTCGTTCGAAGGCGACAGGGCTTTTCCAGCCCAGTGCTGAGTGGC
>NZ_JACIEI010000023.1 GCF_014196805.1 Sulfitobacter undariae
GCTCCATGGAGAAACTCCCTTATAATCCATCTGTCAGGGCTGAATCTCAGATCAGGGGCTCACAAGGAAGGTGGGGTGGGCGCACCGCTTACAGTCGTCGCCTATGCCGCCTTCAAGAGTGTCAGCGCCGGCGCCACCATGGAGCGTGTCGTCGCCCGCGTCCCCATAAAGAAGGTCATCGCCATCGTTGGCGTCAATGTGATCATTGCCGTCCTCACCGTGAATCGTATCGTTGCCCGCGCCAGCATAAACAATCTCATTGCCCTCGCCGCCATAGATCGAGTCGCTTCCGCCCTCTCCATAAATCCAGTCGCGCCCGTCTCCGCCATAAATGGTATCGTCGCCGCCGCCCGCCCGTATTGTGTCGTTGCCCGCACCCGCTTGGATGGAATCGTCATTATTGCCAGCGAGGTTATCACCTGCGTCAACCCTGTCGCCTTCTGGATCACCGGTATAGTTGGCGTCAATCAGGTCGTTTCCGTCTGTACCTTCAACAATGTAGTCTGGTGTTAAATCTTCCGAAGGAAGCTGCATGATCTCAATCTCGGAAAAGTTGAGCGTGATCCAGTTGCCATTTGCATCCAGTAATTCGACACTGCCAGAAAAGCTATCTAGGTCTGCGTCTTGGGTCTGTTCCAGATTGCGATAGGCGGCCCATTCCCGCAGATCCATCTCGTCAACATCAGTATCAATGACATCTGTACCGCCACCTGTACCGCCATCTACGCTAACAATAGCGCCATCCACATAGCTACCTGCCGCAACTCGAATGTTATCCTGATCATCGCCCGCGAATACTGTATCATTTCCGTTGATCAGTTCGATGTAGTCGATGCCCGCGCCTGCATCGATACTGTCATTGCCGTATCCCGCATAGATCACATCATTGCCGACACCTGCGTCGATGGTATCATCCCCGAAGCTGCCCGAAATGGAGTCATTGCCCTCGCCGCCGGTGAGGAGGTCATTCCCACGTTCGCCATCGATGTCATCGTCGCCTACACCACCATCAGCGGTGTCATTGCCGGCACCACTGTCGATGTGATCATTGCCAACACCGCCCTCAATAAGGTCGTCATCATCGCCTGCCGAGAGGTAATCATTTCCGTCACCGCCGATGAGGGTGTCGTTACCTGCGTCTGCGTATAGAAGGTCATTCCCTTGACCGCCTATCAGTGAGTCATTGCCCGCCCCGCCGTAAATGAAATCTCTGTCGTCGCCACCGTCGATCGTATCGTTACCTGCATCGCCGTAAAGAGTGTCTGACCCGTCATTGCCGCAAATCAGATCATCATCATTACCGGCCTTGACGCTGTCATTACCTGCGCCCCCGTGAATGGTGTCTGACCCATCCCCGCCGATGAGAATATCAGAGCCTTCGCCTCCGCTCAAAGAGTCGTCATCTTCACGACCATCGAGAGTGTCATCCCCATCGCCGCCGTATAGTTCGTCGTTGCCCGAATTCCCGCGCAATTGGTCGTTGTCCGCACCCCCGTGCAGCGTGTCGTTCCCGATGCCGCCAATGAGGGTGTCAAAGCCAGCGTCGCCGTAAATTAGGTCATCTTCGCCTTGCCCGTAAAGGTAATCATCCCCTTCGCCGCCATGAAGCGTATCGTTCTCGCCGCCACCTTCGAGGGAGTCATTGCCGATCCCGCCTTCGATGTAGTCGTTACCTTCGCCCCCCCCAATTGTATCATTGCCAGCCTCGCCATAAAAAACGTCATTTCCTTCACCGGCGATGATCACGTCGTCGCCCGTACCCGCATAAACCGTGTCATCACCAACGAGACTGTTTATGGTGTCATTGCCTGCTCCGGCATGAATCTCGTCATCGTTGCTGGCTGTGATTGTATCATCGATCCTGTCACCCTCAGGATCCCCTCTGTACAGGTTGTCGATAGTATCGTCTCCGTCGGTGCCCTCCACGATATAGTTTAATGGGTTGAGCACAGTTGGCGCGGTCGTCCATGAGTCTGGGATCATCTGTATCGTTGCACCGCTTGGCATCTGAATAGCGTCTGCCATATCAATAGTAGCAGGTGCGGCACCTTGATCCGGGAAAAACATGAGATAGGCACCATCAACATTCACCCCTGACGCATCATAGGTTTCAATGTTGGCAACCGTATATGTTGTACCTGTTGCTGTATCAGTAGCCCGCAATACGCCATCAATGAAGATACGTGTGCTTGTGCCCGCGATCAGCTGATTTGGGTCACCCTCATCTTCGAGCAAGCCGGCAGAACTATCGTTTTGAAGCACCCGGTCATTGTCGGTATATTCAACATTGCTTGAAGAACCTGAAATGATGATCTGCCCGACATCACTAGTAGCACTATGGGCAAAGTCTACTTCAGCGGAGGTAGTATAGCCCGTTCCCATTGCATAGACATGATTTAGAGTTGGCATACTTTACCTCACTGGTGATTAAAAACGGGATTTGGAAAATAGCCCTGATAGGGGCGCAGTCGGCACGTGTATGTCTGAGAATCATGATCAAAAGAGGGTCCAAATGTGGTGATGGTAAGTTGTGAGGATCACCAGAGGCACCGTAAAATTAGCCGAACCAGTGCCTTAGCCAAAGCAGGAAAGGGGGCTTTGCGAGTTCAAGTCAAAAACGAATGTACGGCTCTCTGGTGATGACATCGTTTTGTGCTGGCTTTCTCGAGCGGATTTTCAATGAAAAATGAACTCAGAGCAGTACTCGATTGCCCGAGCTGAATCACATTGCTGGTCATTGGCGCAAGATCCGAAATTCTCTGTATTCGGTGAAATGTTAACGACAGGGCGCTTTTGTTGCCTTGTTTGCAACAATCCACCCAGATAAACGAAATAGAGGAAATTGGAGTAACAGATTAATATTGTGAGGAAAATTGCGACATTTTTGGGGCAGCCCTGTTTCGGGATGAATTTTTTTCTGGTTCAAATTCGTGAATAGGGCCACAAACCGATAACTCTTTTCGTTAGGAAAATCATGCCCAGTTCCAGCAGTTCAATTCTCTATACTTTGGCCGGCGATGATGCTGCCATTTTTCAAGTGAACCCGCAAACAGGTGAGGTGAGCTATCAGTCTTGGTTCACCCCGTCCTATGCAGAAGTCTGGGATATGGACCGCGATCACATTTATGAAGTGTCGGTTTTGGGCTGGGATAGCACAGGCACCGAAGTCAGCCGCAGCGATCTGGAGTTGATTGTTACGGAAACCGATGCCATCTGGCAGCACACAGATGGGAGCCCTGTTGTGGCTCCGCCCGATCCGGCAGGCTTTGTCGATGCGGTGACGCCAAGTGACGCAGCCATCTATACTCTTGCGGGGGAAGATGCCGCGATTTTCCAAGTTGACCCGAAAACGGGTGAGGTGAGCTATCAGTCTTGGTTCACCCCGTCATATGCAGAAATCTGGGATATGGACCGCGATCATATCTACGAGGTTTCTGTTATCGGGTGGAATGACAGTGGCGTAGAAGTCAGCCGCGATGATTTGGAACTGGTGGTCTCGGAAACTGATGCGGCATGGCAATATGCTGACGGCAGCCCGATTGGGGGCGCTGCAGAGGTTGTTGGCCCCATCATATATTCTTTGTCAGGCGAAGATGCCGCGATCTTCCAAGTGGACGCGACCACAGGCGAAATAAGCTATCAGCCATGGTTCACGCCGTCTTATGCCGAGGTTTGGGATTGGGACCGTGATCACATCTACGAAGTGTCCGTGATCGGCACCGACGCGACTGGCGCAGAAGTGAGCCGTAGCGATTTGGAGCTGGTGGTTTCCGAGACGGACGCGGTTTGGCAAAATGCAGATGGCACGCCAGTGGTTGCGCCTGTCGATCCGGAAGAGCCCGTTACGCCTGTCGATCCTGAGGTTCCGGCCGATACAATTGTTTATTCTTTGTCAGGCGAAGATGCAGCGATCTTTCAAGTGGACCCGGCCACAGGCGAGGTGAGCTATCAGTCATGGTTTACGCCGTCTTATGCCGAGGTTTGGGATTGGGACCGCGATCACATTTACGAAGTGTCCGTTATCGGTATTGACGCCAGTGGCACAGAAGTGAGCCGCAGCGATTTGGAGCTGGTGGTTTCCGAGACCGATGCAGTTTGGCAAAATGCAGATGACACGTCAGTGGTTACGCCTGTCGATCCTGAGGTTCCGGCCGATACAATTGTTTACTCTTTGTCAGGCGAAGATGCGGCGATTTTCCAAGTGGACCCAGCCACAGGCGAGGTGAGCTATCAGTCATGGTTTACGCCGTCTTATGCCGAGGTTTGGGATTGGGACCGCGATCACATCTACGAAGTCTCCGTCATCGGTACTGACGCCAATGGCATAGAAGTGAGCCGCAGCGATTTGGAACTGGTGGTCTCTGAGACAGATGCGGTTTGGCAAAATGCAGTTGATCCGGTCGACCCAGTTGATCCGGTCGACCCAGTTGATCCGGTCGACCCAGTTGATCCGGTCGACCCAGTTGATCCGGTCGACCCAGTTGATCCGGTCGATCCAGTTGATCCGGTCGACCCAGTTGATCCGGTTGACCCAGTTGATCCGGTTGACCCAGTTGATCCGGTCGACCCAGTTGACCCAGTTGACCCAGTTGATCCGGTCGATCCAGTTGATCCGGTCGATCCAGTTGATCCAGTTGATCCGGTCGATCCAGTTGATCCGGTCGACCCAGTTGATCCTACAGTACCGGTCATTGATGTTGTCAGACTCGCTACAGATGCGCAGGAAACGGTCTATGGTATCCGTGAGGACACCTCGTCACGGGGTATTGATTTGGCAGGGGCACTGGTTACTGCGACCTTTGCAGATGGGACTGTGGAAACTATGACGTGGGAAGCGTGGGGTGCCTATACAAATGGGGGCGCTACAGGGACTGACATCAGTATGTCTTATGGCTGGAGCCAGCACGAAATGACGCTGACCAAGACTTTGGCCACGCTTGAGATTAATCTCGCACCTGCTGGATCGGTTTTTGACACGACTGTTACGCTCGATGATGATCCGCTAGGCGGCTCCACTCCGGGCTCTAGTTTTGGATATACATTCGGGTTTGTAGGGGACAATGCCGAGATGAGTGGCTCAGTGACAGTCACTTATTCGGGTATCGTCAATCTGGTTGGTCGCGCCGCTGACGGCGATTTGTTCACAACTTTGCTGATTGATTTCTCCGGTCTAGACGGTGGCGGTGTTATTGGCGATGTGAGCTGGAATTCAGACATCGACTCCTTGCTTTACGTTGGTGATCTGGCCCCTACGGGCACGGCTGCTGCTTTGGCAGGTAATGATACCCTTGAGGGCACGGCTGCTTCCGAGTTTTTGAACGGTGCAGCTGGCGATGACGTTTTGATTGGTGGGGCTGGTGATGACGTTCTGAACGGCGGTGCCGGAGCAGATGTGTTTGTCTTTGAAAATGGATCAGGCAATGATGTGATTGTAGACTTTAATCTCACTGATTTTGATTCACTGGCGATCCGTGACTTTGGCTTTGAGGATATCGCTTCCGTGCTGCTCGCGACAACAGAAGTTGACGGTAATGCCGTCATCCAGCTGGACGCAGACGATAGCGTCACTTTGGTCGACGTAAGTGTGGCTGACCTGATGGAACACAATACGTGGTTTATGGGGTAAGCAATTAACCTGGCAAACTTACTTTAAAATGCATGATGCCGATCCTCTTTGTTTTAGAGGGTCGGCATTTTTGTGTTGCGATAGCCGCCATTTCTTTTGTAGCCGCTAGTTGTGATTGAGCGGGGTAGGGGACTTGTATCGTGTGGAGGGATCGGCGTGGTTCTGATCCAGTATCGGTCCGCTTTTCGACGTATTGGTGACATTTGAGGGTTGTGGCATCATCAGGCCCCATTTGGTCTCTGCGCCCTAAAAAACCGAACGAGAACGCGCTCAATTCACCAAGGATAATCCAGACCCTAAAATCAGGCCGTCTGAACCGGTTAGAACTTTCGGCAATTGTCTTGGTCTTGCCGCAATGGGTACGTAGTGGGAGCCGGTTTCCTCGGTAAGAGGCTACGACGTTTAACATGATATTTCTGGGGGACGCGCATGATAGCATCTTTGCGGAAAATGTAGCGTCAGAGAGCTTTTCCCGGGCGCGATGGCATTGCATATGATGGGCGCTTGTCCCTGCGCTTGTGGCAACTGGAACGCGGCTTACACCTTGGCTTACCAAATCGGGGGGATGTGATGGTTCGGCGGAAAACGGGCAGGGTGCCTGCTTGCGCCTTGTCTGTTTGTCCATGTCTGCGTTATTACAGGGCGAACACGCCCATCCCCAAACCAAAGGCAATCTGTATGCGACATCGTCAAAAAACACTGAAAACCGCATTGGCGTTAAGTGGCCTCGTCGTTCTGGTGAGTTGTGGTAAACCCGCGCCCCCCCAAGCTGCGCCAAAGAGTGAATTGGACTGTATGGCGAGAGCTATGTACTTTGAATCAAATCGTTCCAGTCGGGACGGGATGGTTGCGGTGGGCAGCGTTGTTATGAACCGTGTGGAATCCGACGCCTACCCGAACACCGTTTGTGGTGTGGTAGGGCAGAAAAACCAATTTGCCCCCGGCGTGATGACCAAGGAGATGCAACTCCAAACGGCTCCGCTTATCACAGGCACAGCGCGCTCCGTTTACAATGGAGAGAGGCATCCAAGGATTGGAAATTCCAAATTTTTCCATGCCGCTTGGTACAAGGCATCTTACAACAATATGCATTATGTCCTGACAGCCGGCGGCAACGCATTTTATGAAAAGAGAAAGCCACAAAATGTGACGTCACCTTCGCCGCTCCCTGCTGTTGAGGGGCTGACTCAGCCGTGATGAAAACCAACAATTTGGATCAATGAGATGATTGTACCCACCGCATCATTTGCGAAAAACCTACAGCTTTTACCGCCAATTGAAAATCTTGTTCGGGTCGAACTTACTGACCCGGCTGGGGACATTGTTGCGACAATCGAAAATCAGCCGGGCAAACAGGGTGCGCTTGCTGTCTATCAGTATCTTGGACAAAATTTCGATCTGGTTAATTCCGATGCCGCCACTCATGCGCTCGCTGTTTTTGCAGAGCATACTGAAGACGCCAAAAACCGCCCGGGCGCTCACCCAAATATAGATCGGTTATTTGCGATCATTGGTGGGGGCGCTCCCTTGGGCATCCGGTTGGTTACTGACTAGGGAATCCACTGGATTGCCCCCTTGGGTATTGGTACTTTAGGGGGAGGGCAGGCAAGACAGCCATGCAAAAGGGAATAAGCCATGAAGCTTTGTTTGATAGCTGTTATTGTCGGACTGACAGCCTGCAGCCCATCGGAGCCTGGTGTTTGCAGGGTTATCCAAATGTCGGAAGGTGAACATGCGGCCCATGAGGCGTTACCAGACGCGCTACGGCCCTCCTATTGCGCTATTCAGTTAATTTCGGACGACATGCCTGTAGAGGTACAGCTCGACTGAAACTAGCCTCTGTATTCAGGCTTTTAAGGACGTAACATTCCGATAGGTGGTTCGGCTCGGCCATAGGGTGTGTGTACCTTGCAGGAAATGCTGGCTGGGACTCATGAAACTGAAGTGGTCCTGCTTTTTCGACCAGTTTTCAGCCTTGTTAAGATGGATCAGGGTTTCATTTAGGCTGTTAATCTCATTGGTTCTTTTTTGCTGGCATAGACCTCATCAGGGGTCAAGATGCCGTGCGGCGAATGCGAGCGCTCGGCGTTGTAGTATGCCAACCATTTTCTGATACCAGCCCGCATTTCTGAACCTGTCTCAAAGGCATTCAAAAAGATGCATTCATACTTCAACGACCGCCATAGCCGTTCGATCATGCGGTTGTCGCGCCATGCGCCTTTGCCATCTATTACCGTCAGTGCATTGCGCAGCAATGTCACGAGAGGCATGCTGATTTTGATCTTTGCGTCGCTCAGCACGTCGATCCAAGCGCCGCTGGTAAACTGGCTGCCTTGATCTGTATTGAATATCTCCGGCTTGCCATACTTGGCCAAAGCTTCCTTCAATGCCTCAACGCAGAAATCCGCGTCTATGCTATTTTATAGGCGCCATGCCATGACCTTGCGACTGTGCCAATCCACCCCTCTCGGGATCATGCTTTGCATGACCCTGCCCAGCAGTGAATGATCTTCATGAACCGCAGGTTCTCAGCGCTCTCGCCTTTCGGCTGATAATACAGGTGGGACCGGGTCAGCGTCAGCAGCTTGCATTGGCAACGCAAACTCAGCTTGTGGTTCTTGCTCACCATTCTATGTCCCACTGCCCGGCAGTGCATGCTAACATGCACGAGAGGGGGCCAAAAATCCCGCTCCACCACCAGCTAACCAATCTTGGCATGCAGCTTATCGACGCCCGCAATACTCACCTGCTCTGGGGCCGCACCTCGGCGCGTAAAGGCTGTTCCATATTCTCTATCGCCGCGCGTTTACATGTGCCAATCTGGGTCGGGTGAACGCCATATTTCTTGGACAGATCTGCCAACGTCATCTCCTCGCGGATTGCTTCAAGCGCAACCTTGGCCTTGAAATTAGGGGAATGGTTCTTTCGTTTCCTCATTTGGGATCACTACTTTCACAAGTTGATCCATCTTAACTACTGGTCCGAAATCCTGCGACCACCTCTGAAGTGGTTTTGGGTTAGAGTAAGCCGCCTTCTTGAGAGAACGTAATGGCATTTGAAGCGGTGAGAAGTCCGTAAGCTCTTGATTGCTGTAGTAAGTTGTGATCTTCAGCTAACCTGTCAGGCAGCCATTGATTTAATTCATAGCAACCGAATTATCAAAAAAAACAGGATTGCTGCCCATGCTCCCCTCACGTTTTCTAATGACCCTCACAGCAATGCTGTGGGCAACAACAGCACTTTCTCAATCGAACGAACCCTTTCAGCTGAACACAATTGTCCTTGATGCAGCGGCTGAAAACGATAATTCGGTCGAGGTTACAGCCGAAGACATTGTGCGCCAAAACCCTGCTGACATTCAGGACCTTTTCAAAAGCGAACCTACAGTATCGGTAGGGAGCTCGATCCCCGCATCCCAAAAGCTATATGTGAATGGGGTTGAGGAAACCAATTTCTCTGTGACCATCGATGGCGCGCGACAGAACAACAAGATTTTCCACCATAATGCTACGACGCTGATTGATCCATCACTGCTGAAAGCTGTCCGAGTCGATCCAGGCGTCGCCTCTGCAGATGCTGGAGCTGGTGCGTTGGCGGGGTCGGTTGCCTATGAAACCCGCGATGTCGATGATCTGTTGGCCGACGATTTGAGCTTCGGTGGCTTTGTAAAATCCGAATATGACAGCAACGGCGACATTTTCACCGAAAGCGGTTCGGTTTACGGGCGCAAGGGCGGGTTTGAATATCTCGGCTTCCTGAAAATCGCCGACGGTAACTATCGTGATGACGGTGCAGGCGATGCTATCATTGGGTCGGGCACCAACATGATGTCTGGACTCGGTAAAATTGCATATAAAACTGTCAACGGCGACCGCTTTGAGTTTTCTGTCGAGCAGGTCAGTGACGATGATGCACGCCCTTACCGCGCCAACATTGGGCAGATTTTTGGCGGGCGTCCTGTGCCCTTGACGCGTAACTATGATCTGACGCGCCAGAATTTTGTTTTTACCTACACCAATGAGACGCCTACAGGCTGGTGGGACCCAACGATCAAGCTTGCCTACAGTAAAACTGACCTCATCATCGACGAGACGGATCAGTACATCGATGGCACCACGTCGAGCTTGAATGGTAAAATCGAAAACCGCTTTGCGCTGGAGCAAGGCAGCATCACTGCAGGGGTTGATTTCTACTCGGACAAGGCGTCTTTGGATTATCGCTATTTGTCCGACAGTGCCTTTGACGAGAACGGTGAAGAAGAAGCTCTGAACATCGGCATTTATGCCCAAGCACGGCTTGATCTAAATCAGCGCACGCGCGTCTCTTATGGGGTGCGCGGGGATTTCCAAGAGTTCACCGGCGCTGACGGCAACATCTATTCCGACAAGGGCCTGTCGGGTAATCTCTCGGCCGAGTTCGACGTCAATGATCAACTCACTTTGAGCGCTGGTTACTCGCAGGTGTGGGGCGGTACGTTTCTTGCCGAGAACTTCATTATAAACCCCGCTTGGACATATCCCGCCGAGGGGATTGAAGCCGTTCAATCCAAAAACCTGTTCTTTGCCGCCAATGCGGACCTGGGCGCATGGGACTTATCAGGTAAGATTTTTCGCACAGATATAGATAACGCCCGCGCGCCCAGCTACGGTGGTGGCTCGGATCTGACAGCCAGCCTCGAAAGCCGTGGCTTTGAGTTGGGTCTTGGATATGCTTGGGAAAACGGGTTTGCGCGGATCGGCTATGCAAATATCGATTCTGATGTGAATGGAAGGGCGGCAGATTCCTACACGGGGAACTACCTGACGACACCTTTGGGAGAGGTCATCACACTGGAAGTTGCGCATCGTATACCGCAACATGGGCTTACCATCGGTGCTGATGCCCAATTGGTGCTGTCCGAAACAGACACTTATGACACTGCTACAGGCGGTGCGGGGCCGACTTTGCCCTCATACGAGGTTGTGAATGCGTTTATCCAATGGGAGCCAAATCAGCTTGAGAATTGGACGCTTCGTGCAGAGGTTAATAACCTGTTCGACGCCGATTATTCCAGCCGTGCCACCTATGGGCAAGAATTTGCAACAGTTGAAACGCTCAGCGAAGCTGGCCGTTCGCTCAAAGTATCAGCATCTTTGAAGTTCTGATAATATATCAGTAAGGCGCGGCTCTTCCCTTGGGAGGCCGCGCCTTATGCGCCTATAACGAAAGCGAGGCGCCTAGTGTTTGGCGTTATTCCAGCGTCCATTCCATCGTTTTAACCGTCTCCCGAAATGCAAATGTTTCCAGATGCCGGTCGATCACGTTATGAACGGCGGGGATCGCGGCGGGGTCTTGTACTTCGCACGTCAGGCTCAGCCCCGTGTCGGTTGCGGTCATATGGGCCGTGCCCATTTCAAACGCCGCCCAGCCATTTTCAGTATCGCACGAAACCTCAATTTTATGCCCGAAGTGTTTGCATAGTTGCTGCATGTATTTCGAAGCGTTTTCAGTCGCGTAGTAGCCTTTTATGAGCGGCATGTGAGATCCCTTGTTGCATGTGTCCGTATGGGCTGGACAAATAATATATGGCTTCGTAGAGAGCTGGAAACAACCCATAGCAAAGCCAACTTTTGTGAGCCATGCGTCGAGACAAGGAATTCGACATGTTCAGAATCATAGCTTTGATAACTGCCACACTGGCACAACCCGTTTACGCCCAGTCGGTATCTGTGGATACTTTTGTAGGCACCGTCGAAATCGCGGCACAGCCGGATAATATAGCAGTGTTTGACATCGCAGCATTTGACACACTGAACGCCTTGGGCGTTTCTGTTGAGGGCTTGGTGCGTCCCGTATTTCTGGAATACCTCGAAACTGCGGCCAAGGACACGGTGCCTGTGGGCTCTCTTTTCGAACCTGACTTCGAGGCGGTTTTTGCGCTTAAACCTGATCTGGTCATCGCCGGCGGGCGGTCCTCGGGGCAGGTTTCCGAATTGTCGCGTATCGCGCCGACGATCGATATGACGATTGGCGAAGATACAGTGGCGGATGGATTGGCTCGCTTGGCCAGTTACGGGGTGCTTTTTGACAAACAGGCGCAGGCTGCGGAGCTTGCGGCGGGTTTTGACAGCAAACTGTCAGACGTGCGTGCTGCGGTCGCCGGACAAGGCAGTGCATTGATTGTGATGACCAACGGCCCCAAGGTCAGCGCCTATGGCACTGGTGGACGCTTTGGTTGGTTGCACGATGCATTGAACCTACCAGAAGCCGTTGAGAGCGTAGAGCAGAACACCCATGGCGAGGCGATCAGCTTTGAGTTCATCCGTGAGGCAAACCCTGACATCTTACTGGTGGTCGACCGCCTTGCAGCCGTTGGGCAAGATGGTGACAGCGCCCGCACGACGCTCGACAACGCCTTGGTTCACGAGACAAGAGCATGGCAAACGGGCCGTGTGATCTATCTCAGCCCCGCGCCCATCTATATTTCCGGCGGCGGTATCCAGTCGATGACCGTGACATTGGACGAGATCCTTGCGGGCATGAAGGACGGCTAGATGATCCGCGTCACACTGATCTTGACGCTGGCTCTTCTTGCTGTGCTCTCGCTGTTTGTCGGTGTGGCGGATCTATCGCCGAGCGCCTTGTTTTATGACAGGGCGGCGTTGGACTTGTTGTGGACCAGTCGCGGGCCGCGCACGGTTGCGGTTATCATCACCGGTGGCACGCTTGCGGTCAGCGGTACGATCATGCAGATGATTGTGCGCAACCGGTTCGTCGAGCCGATGACAGCAGGCACGGGGCAGGGCGCGGCGCTTGGTATTTTGTTGGTCACCGTGTTTATGCCCTCTATGCCGATCCTGATGAAGATGGGGATTGCATCCGCAGTGGCATTGGCAACCAGCGTCATCTTTCTTGTGATCGTAAACAGGTTGCCGCCCACACAGCCGATGTTGGTGTCTTTAGTGGGAATGATCTATGGGGGCATCCTCGGGGCCTGCGTCTTGTTTTTCGCCTATCAGGCCGACCTTTTACAATACATTGATATCTGGATGAACGGCGAATTTTCTGGCGTCCTGCAAGGGCGGTATGAACTGCTTTGGATAGCCGCCGCTGTGGGGATATTAAGCTATCTGGCCGCTGACCAATTTGCGATTGTCGGTATGGGCCGCACAGTGAGCACCAATTTAGGGCTCAATTATACCCAAGTTGTCATCATTGGATTGCTGTCGATTGCTATCGTGACTGCTTTGACCGTTGTGACAGTCGGAATGATCCCCTTTGTCGGACTGGTTGTACCCAACATCGTATCCCGTCTGAGCGGAGACAACCTGCGTGCCACATTGCCCTTAACCGCCGTGAGTGGCGCAGCACTGGTTCTGGCCAGTGATATTCTCGGCAGGGTGCTGCGCTATCCCTATGAGATACCGGTTGGATCGGTTTTCGGAGTCTTGGGCGCGGTGGTTTTCTTGTGGCTGCTCTATGCCCCGCGTCGCCATGTTTAAAAGGCGTCTGATCCTGCTTGCGGTGCTTCTGGCCGCTTGTACTGCTGGCTATCTGATGCTGGGCGCGCAGGGGAATTGGGGCTTTGTACTGCCGTTTCGCGGTAATAAACTGGCAGCGCTGATCATTGTTGCGGTGGCCATTTCAACGGCAACAGTGCTGTTCCAAACTATCACCCACAACCGTATTCTTACCCCTTCGATCATGGGGTTTGATGCGCTTTATGTTCTGATCCTCACGGTGCAGATTTATGTGCTGGGAGCGCAAGAGTATGTTCATCTGTCGCAGGCGGGCCAATTCGTCGCAAACATAGGGTTGATGCTGGTGGCGTCGCTGGCGCTTTTTGGGACCTTGCTGAGCCGCGCACGGGGCGATCTGATGCGGATGGTTCTGACAGGGATTATCCTTGCGGTGTTGTTGCGCGCGGTTACGAGTTTTTTGCAGCGGGTGATTGACCCCAATGAATATGCCGTGGTTCAGGGGGCATCATTTGCGCGGTTTACGCGGATCGACGTTGAGCTTTTGGCTGTTGCCGCTCTGCTGACTTGTTGTGCGTTGTTGGTCACTTGGCGTTTGCGGCACAGGCTGGATGTTCTGGCTCTTGGTGATACGGCTGCCATTAATCTGGGCGAGGCGCCAAAGCATAATATGTTTGTGATCCTTGTGCTCATTTCGGTCCTTGTGTCCGTCTCAACGGCGCTTGTTGGGCCGATGGGCTTTCTGGGCCTCTTGGTTGTCAGCCTTGCGCATCTGATCACGCCCACGGCGTCCCACGCCACCTTACTGCTGTCGTCGGCGTTGATTTCGGCGCTGACGCTGGTGGGCGGGCAATTTATCTTGGAGCGTGTGCTGGGGATGTCTACGCCGCTGATTGTCGTGATCGACGTTGTTGGCGGCATTGTTTTCTTGATCCTGCTCCTGAGGAGAAAATACAGATGATTGTGATCTCTGATGTCGACTATTTTATAGGGCCAGTGAAGATCTTGGATGGGGTCAATCTGGAGCTACCGAAAGGTGGGATTTCGGCATTGATTGGGCCGAACGGTGCGGGAAAGTCCACGTTGTTGTCGCTGATCGCACGGCTGATGCCACTTCAGGCAGGGACCATCACCGTGGATGACCTGACGGTGGGGGCGTGCCCGAATAATACCCTCGCGCGCAGGCTTGCGATCTTGCCGCAGGCCAGCGATGCCGCGCCGCTGTTGACGGTGCGCGAGTTGGTGGGCTTTGGGCGTTATCCTTATCACAAAGGCCGGCCCACGCCAGATGACCACGCCAAGGTTGAGGACGCACTAGAGGCATTTGGGCTTGTCCCTTTTGCCGACCGACGGCTGGACACATTATCCGGCGGGCAGCGTCAGCGCGCGCAGGTCGCGATGACCTATGCGCAAGATACGGGCTATATTCTGTTGGATGAGCCGCTTAACAACTTGGACATCGCGGCATCACGTTCGTTGATGCGTGTGTTGCGTGAACTGGCGGCTGCCCATGACCGCACAATCGTCATTGTCTTACATGATATCAATTATGCCGCAGCTTATGCCGATTTGATCGTTGCGATGAAAGGCGGCAAGATTGTTGCAAAAGGCACGCCCGATGAAATCGTGACAGAGGATATTCTGAAAGAGGTGTTTGACACTGATCCCAAAGTGCACCGTATTGATGGCAAGGTCATGATCGAGGTATAGGTATCGCCCCGATGAAAGGGGCGATACCAGAGTTGTTTAGAACTTGATCGAAGCGGTCATGCTGATGGTGCGGCCTGGCTCATAGAGCGGCACCACGTTTGACAGACCCAGACCATCCGAGCTGCGGCTGGCATAGCTGGCATCGAAGAGGTTGTTCACATCCATGCGCACAGTCAGGTTTTCCATCCGCTGTGGCTTATACTCGGCATAGAGGTTAACGACCTCGTAACCGTCCAGAGTGGTTTCGGTATCGTCGTTCTTGAGGGCAACCTGTGCTGTCCCGCCAATCCGCCATTCCGGTGTCACGTCATAGCCCGCTTCTAGACCAAAGATATGACCAACGGGGCGTCCAAGGTAATAGGCAGTCGTTGCTGTTGTCGCGTCATTGGTTTTTACATCCGCATAGGTATAGTTCAGGGTCGCGAACCCGTTTGCAGCTGTATAAGTGACCGAGCCGTCGAACCCGCGTGATGTCAGATCATCTGTATGACCACGCGCGCCGCCTGACGGCAGAACCGCGTTGATGTCTTTGATTTCAGTATCAAACAGGGCGCCTTTGGCCGACCATGGGCCGTTCTCATACCGTAAACCCAGGCGCACAGCATTGGCGCGTGATGTTGCAAAGCCATCATAGGCCCAAGCCGTACCGTAGTTAACCAAAGCGGCCTCACCTAACTCATAGCCGCCCCAACTGGATGCAGCGCCTGCATTGAGAGTCCATTGGTTGTTGAGCACGAAGTCAACCGAGCCGTTTACGCTTGCGCCGTTTTCTTTAAGGCTCGACCCATCTGCGGCGTCGAACGACGCCCAGTCATAACGCGCCCCGAATGAGACCGAGATACGATCCGACAGATCCTGTCGTGCCTGCGCAAATACGCCAATGTTGCTGAGATCTTCGCGTCCGTTTGAAATGCGAGAGCTGCCGGAATTATCAAAGCCTTCCGCGCTTTCATCAAAGAAGTCGAGGCCGACACTAACGCTACCGTTGCGCAGGGTGAACTCATTACGGATCACACCGCTGAGGCTTTTGTTGATACCGTAAAGTGCGCCCACATCCATCGCCTGTTCATTATAGCTCAACTGGGCATAGGGGGCGAATGTGCCGGTGGGGTTTTCGTCTTGAAAAGTCAGAGTATAGGATTTGCGTTGCGACAGGGCGCGGTAGAGCACGGTATCGCGCCCGATGACAGCGGCGAAATCGGGGCGGATAAAGCCGCTTTGTGACGCGCGTAGACCACTATCTGTTGTTTCCGATGCGGAAAAGCTGAGGCGTTTGCCTGATTGTGTCGTGTAGGCAAATTTGGCGATGTAATCGGTGAGGTCAGCCTCGGTTCCGGTAATCGTGTTGCCACTGCCATCTTTGTAATCGTCACCCGTGGCGCGTGTGCCACTGAGCAGATACTCAAACCCATTGGTCTGACCAAAGACACTCAACGTGTTGCGAAAGCCCTGACCGTTACGGCCGTAAGACAGCGTGTATTGGCCGCCAAATGGATCATCCGCCTCAAGCAGATCGCGGGCGTCTTTGGTGGTGTAAGCGATGGAGCCTGCCAGCGCGTTTGGACCTTGATCCGCTGGCGCGAGACCCGCGCTTACTTCGACAGATTTTAGCAAGGCGGGGTCCAGAAGCACGTTGCCCGTGTGGTGAAACGCGGATTTGTTCTGGCGTGCGCCGTCAATTGTGACCGACAGCAGGCTTTCTTCGATACCGTTTACGTATACTTTTTGTGCAATCGGAGCGCCGCCGCTGGCTGTAATCGCAGATTCACCGGCAAACACATCAGCCACTGTCGTGGGATTACGACTTTCAATCTCGGCGTCACTGATCTGATCATTGCCAAGAACGGCCTGCGCATCTGCGGAATCAATGCGAAGTGTCCCAAGGTCGAATGCGGTATCATCTTGGGCATAAAGAAATGTGGCGGTTGTACACATCAGCCAAGAGAGGGCGATGCGAGCGGCGGTGGTGTGTGTCATACTATTGTCCCTTGCGTAATATTCTAGCTGGCTGGGACTCATGAAACCACTTGCTTGCTTGGTGTGGTAATTGAGTAATTTTGTCGAGAATGTAAAGACTTGCCTTCGAAAGCGATGGGGCTTTCCAGTCCAGTTTAACTGGCTAGGTCACGGCTTGTAGAAGCTTTTGATATATTGATGGTGGTGACCAAAGCTAATTGTGTGAATCTGATGAGCGCTTTTTCTACAAGGGTCATCAGGCGCTCAACTGGGGGTGGTGGCGCAGCTTTTGACGGCCAGCGATCAATCAATGCTTCGCACTCAAAGTTGAAGTTGACAAATTTTAATCACATTTGACCGCTAGGCTCTGAAATTGAATTCAGTTTGGAGATTGTCTGTGAAACAACATGTAGCGGTGCTTGTAGATGGAGATAACATCAGCGGGAAACACGCTGCACAAATTCTCTCGATAGCCGCTGAACGCGGTGACACTTCTATCTGTCGTGTTTATACAGATGCGCAACGCCCATCT
Organism: Sulfitobacter undariae; assembly: GCF_014196805.1. GTDB lineage: Bacteria > Pseudomonadota > Alphaproteobacteria > Rhodobacterales > Rhodobacteraceae > Sulfitobacter > Sulfitobacter undariae. The sequence goes on from NZ_JACIEI010000023.1 coordinate 17,282, forward strand.
GATTGGCATGGGGCTATCGGTTACAGGATGTTTCATGCCGGAACAGGGAAAAATGCAGCGGACATTCTGTTGGCCTTGGACGCTATGGAGTTGGCGATAGTTAAAAACGTCAGTTGCTTTGTCATCGCGAGCTCTGACGGAGATTTTACGCACCTTGCAGCCAGACTACGTGAATACGGTGCAATGGTCATAGGTGTTGGAGAAGCAAAAGCTACTAGGGCTTTTCGTGGTTGCTGCAACGAGTTTATGGAACTCGGCATCAGCAAGCCAATGCATCTTGTGCCGAAACGTTCTGAAGCTATTGCGATGCTTGACCAAAAAATACGAGAGATGATCTCAGTACATAGCAAGAAAGGCGCTGGTATGCGTATGGCTGAGCTGGCTTCGAAAATGGGCAGTGAACATGGGGTGAAAATTGGAACATACCCTGAGAAGAACTGGCGTTCATATCTTTTGGCCCGGCCATCGCTCTATGACGTGGGGCCACGTGGCCCCGAGGCTATGGTTCGTTTCCGTCAAGAAGGCTTTGCAGAGGCGGCGTGATGTATCCATCTTATATATAGTGATTGAGAGCTTGAGTTATCGTATCGCCATTTTTTAAAGTCGAAAATTACCAAATATCTACACCCGTTTTGGCTGGGCGACGGGCAGGGCCAACTTACTGCTACCCAAGTGACGGGCCATCGCCACTTAACTTGTTGCTGGCGGGCTTTGGGAGGTTGGCTACTTCTATTGAATTTGAATACCTTCAAGATAGGCCAATAGCCCCGCCAGTATGCGCGGTGTGGGTGTCATAACACCGTCAAATTCCACTGGAACCAAATCCTCTGCCATTGCTCCGCCAAATTGTGGCATCACCCGTGCGAGGTGCGCCTGTTCAGGGTCACCGTAGATATAGCTCAGCGCACGCGCCTTGGGAAAGGTTCCGCCATTGCGGCGGCTGAGCGTTGTCAGATTTGACGGTACAGTCTGCAAATCTGCAGCAAGGGGGCCATTGCCTTGTCCGGTCCCTCCATGACAAGAAGCGCAGTAACTCGCGAAAAACGCTGCTCCATCAGTATGATCGGGCATTGAAGGCTCTTCAGTGCAGGCTCCCAGACCAAATGCGATAAAGCTTAAACTCAAGATTTTTTGTATTGAAATATTCACGCGATTCTCCCGTTTTCTCTACTTTAAGGCGAATATTTCGCAGATACAGTGATCTATATCAAAGTATTTACATAGTCTTGGGTGTTGATGCTCTTGGCTGTGCGACGGGTAGGGCAGGGGAAAACTTGCTGCTACCCAAGTAGACGGGCCATCGCCAGTCAACTCATTGCTGGCCGACTTTAAGCGGTCAATAATAGCGCGGAATGATTTCGACACACTGATGCGTAAATCGTGGCGGCGCTGGTTTTTTTACTTTGAGCGATGAGCGTGTTTTACGCGAATGGAAATGGCTTTTGATTTCTCTTGGTCGGACATGATCTGGTACCTTTGGCTGAGGTGCCCCATGATCCGCCAAGTCCGTGAAAGTACAAAATCAGTTTCTTTGATTTATAACCTAGTAGCAGTAACCACCTCCAAGGGGCGTTTACTGCTTTCCGGCAAAGGGGCGCGCTTCCCTCTTTTGTAACCCCAAGCCAAGGGCGCTTCGCCCCTTTGGAAACCCAGAAAATAGCCCCGCGCTATACCACCAAAACGATGTGAGGCATTTGGCCCAAGGCGCATTATCCAAACCCAACCTTGCTGAATTGTACCACGAAAACAACCTTCGAGCCCAGTTGAACAAAGTGATTGGATGCCACGGTCCAATTTTGTTGTCATCCGACAAGGTCGGCGCATTCATTATTCAAAGCCGATGCAGTCTTGACCAACACGCGACCGGGGACATTTATCGGAAAATCGCGTGTGCCTCGTGTGCTTTAATCGACGTTCGCGCGTCCAAACCAAAGCTTGTCGATGAAAGTGCCAACGCTGGAAACAAAGAGAGTATCTCGATGCGCTGATCTTCATTGAGAGCATGAATGGATTGTGTCCCAGGATAGAAACTCTCTGACGGAATGCCTGCGCCATAGACAATTTCGTGTTGATCAAACAGCATGTGAAAATACTCTACTGATCCGCCTTCCTCGGTATATATACCTTTGTTCATCGTTAGGTGTTTCGCCGCGATCAAAGCCTGTGAAACCCCTATGTTCAACTCCACCTTCCAACCTTCGATAAGCATTCTATGTTGCGGTGAAACGCGTAACTCGACCTTGTTGCCCATCGCACCAGCGGAGATGACGACGGGAGCAAAATTATTGTCTGCATTCACTATTGTTGATCCGACCCACCTGATGGGCTGCAGACCCGAGTCTTTCGTCACAATTAGATCGCCTTCTTTTAACTCTTCAATGGGCCGATCACCTGTATCCGTCAAAATATGCGTTCCGCGTACAAAACAGGGAACGAGATCCACGTACGGTTCGATTACATTGGCCGACGAAATATCGACGTTGGAAATCGTAAAGCTATCGCCGGGGTTGATAAGAACGGTAGACGCATATCCAGCAAATCCTGTTCCATATCCATCATCACCAACGGTAACAAAAAGTAAAGTTCCGGTCTCGCCTGTCGTGTTGTTAACGACTGTAGCTTCGGCCGCGTTGTAAATCGGGTCACCCACCACCCCAACGGTTGCTCCGTTGACAATCAAATCAGTTGTAAGAAGTTGGTCAGATCCCGTTTCGTCGGGAGCGCCGAAATCCTCTGAACCGTCATGGAAGAAGTCATCGTCGTCACTGAATTCCGCAATGTCTGGCGTGCCTGCCATCGTGAACGTTCCGGAAAATACATAGCCTGTAGTTCCGAAGTCGGCAGGTGACCATATGGCTACTCTGGGCATTTTTTGTTCTCCTAGGCAGAGTTGAAGCAAAGCCTGGAAATCACCTTTGATCAGTAAGCTTCGTGCGCCAACGGGCATTCGTTTATCGGAGGTTCACTAGAAAGTGGCCTCTTCATTGTTTTATGCACTGGCAAAATAGGCTCGCTTTTGAACATGCAAGAAGCGACTTATCTGAACTCTTAACAAGAAGTGACTTACCTTAAACAGGCGGATTTAGGCATAATTGTGGCTATTGGTTAGACTTTGGTGAAAAGTGCAGATTAATATAACCATTGATTTACAACGGCTTGTGTGAACAGGGTTTTGTAAATTTAAGAATTTGCAAAAAACATCTTACGGCTCGGGCGTAAGGGAAGGCGGTGTTTTTAGTAGCGGTTCTGCAAATGGATCGATCAGCAGTGATGTCCCTTGCAGCAGGTTTTGAGGTATTTCGTGGAGACGTCCGTTTTCCGCTTAAGATGTGGCGTCAAAATATCTCTGCAAAGGAAGCCATGTGACTTTCAACAGTAGTTCAATGGCCTCAGCCATAGCCTCAGGCGGCGATGATTTTCTGTAATCTTTGTCGTGGATATCCTTTCCCTCATGTCCGATAATGTCACGCACAACCTTGTCATCCACGCCAGTATGATCAAGTTGATTCTGGACGTAATGCCGAAGGCTATGAAAGGAGAGCTTTGCTCCGTCCGCCCCAAGTTGCTGATCAATGATTTGGCGCATGCGGCGGCCAACTTTACGGCCAAACGCGTCATTCCCAGCTTCATAGAGGTCGGGGAAGAGGCTGTTTTGGTTGTTGTTTCTTGCTTGTTCAATATGGTCCAACAAACCAAGGTCAACCAAGTGGGAGTGAATGGGGATCAATCTGCGTGATGACAGATTTTTGATGCGGCGCAGCTCGGAATCCTCGATTGAGAGGCACGTAACGCCATCAATCTCAACGATGTCAGTCGGCGCGAGGCCTGCGATTTCCTCGCGGCGAGCGCCAGTATATGCGCCGATGAGAGGACACCAATAAATGCCGTTTTTGAAAATCTGCTGTCCGGATTTTGTCTGGCGACGTTCAGAATGTGAGCCGGTCCAGACCGGGTTTTTAAAGACCTCACGCAGTTGCTCTACAGAAAAGGCTCCGCGCTTGTCACGGGCACGGACGGTTTCTTTACGGCGCAGCTTTGTTGGCTTGAGATTGGGATCAACTGGTAAACCCTCATCCCGTGCCCAATCCGCGATTTGGTTGAGGTGATCAAGGTGACGGTTGATGGTTCCGACTGACAACCCGACCTTATCGAGAGGAAGCGCAGCGGCCTTGGCCATAACCTCATCGCGTGTTGATGCCTGATCCGTTGGGCTTTTGCCCCAACTTTTCGGCAACCTTGCAAGGTCGGCACGGAACGCCTTAACATCGGGTTGGCGAACTTGAGTAATGTCATCATGTCCGGTTAACATTGTGAACAGCGCCACAAAGCTTTGATATTGACGCAATGTCTTTTCCTCGATGCCTTCAGTGCGTTTGATCGCATTCATACGCTCTACGACGGCTCGTAAGGTGGAAAGCGGCAGGGCAGGGTCGGTCGGGGCGCTTGGAGGTGCCTTGGCCTTCAGGTCGCGTGTTGGCGTGTCTCCAGCCCATGCTTTTGCTTTTCCGGACACATACAGATCCATGACCTGAGCGTATTCCAGTGCGGACAGGTGGTTTTGCCCCGTGTGCTCTTGAAAAGCGCGCCTGAGCGCCAGCTTGCGGGGCTCGCTGGCCAAGTCCTTACGGATCAAGTCAATATTACCATGCACGAGATCGGATGCCTCTGCTGAGACAGAGTGATTAAGGCCATGCGTCGCGATGCGCCCCCATGCTTCCGCCATTGCGGCATCGTGGCGGGCATCGTCCTCTGGATCGAGGTTGTCAACGCGCGAGAGCATACCGAGGCGGGCGATCTTTGTCCGTTCTTTACGGATCACCTCGGCCAGAAACGCCCGACCGTGTTCCGGCGTAATGCGGCTTCCAATAATTTGCTCCATGATCACATCACTCTCTGCACTGACCTTTCGAGCCAAGATATGCGCTTGATGGCGGTCTGTCGTCCCCAAGGAGAGCTTGATATCGATGATTTCTGTGGAAAAACGGCGTGTTTTCCGTCGCCATTGGTACACATCGCCGCGTTTTGACAGGTGAGGTTGTGTATGCATCTTTCATTCCGTTCATTGAAAACGGATGGAACGCAAATGGCTGAGGTGGTGGAACACTGCGGTGCCGCAGTTAAAGACCATTCCCCTCATAAGGTCTTACATAACAAGTGCTTATGAGGGAAATGGCTCCGACGGTAGGGGCCAGTCTGACACGCTTAACGTATAGATATCAAAGGGAAATTCACCCTGACTCTCGTTCGATCACACCAAGACTCCGCGATGTGTACCCAATCGTGCCACTTGTCGTGTATTTCGGCAACCTTAATCTTGAGGCACTTTGAAAACCCTTTCAGGGTCGTAGTACAGGCCAGTATTGGCTGGAAGTATTAGTGCATTGCACACTGGTGCAAAATTGGTCTCTTTGAGCACGACACATTTGATCACGGCCGAGGTGTTGGGTGCACCATCAGCCAAGATGTTCTTGTAGCTTCAAGTTTAGGATGACTTTGCTGAATGCGAAATTTCGCCCAAGTCGTCTGTCGGAGTTTGCAGCCACCGAAACTTCGAGAACTGGTAGTCTAGTCTACTTCACATGTTTGTGAGGGGTGCAGATTGGGCGCTTGGCCCAGTGAGCTGTGGGTGTTAGTAATTTTATTGAGTGATCACTCAATCGATAGGGTTGAACCAAAGGTCGCCTCGTGCAAAATTTAAAAAAGGAATTTAGGCAATGGCCAATTATACCCCGCCGAAGGTTTGGAAATGGGATTCTGAAAGCGGTGGCGATTGGGCCAGTATTAACCGCCCTATTTCGGGTGCGACCTTTAACGCGGAACTGCCCGTGGGTAAGCACCCGTTACAGCTCTATTCGATGGGTACGCCGAACGGGCAAAAGGTCACCATTATGCTTGAAGAGTTGTTGGCTCTTGGGAAAGACGGTGCGGAATACGACGCGCACCTAATCAGGATTGGTGAAGGCGACCAGTTTTCTTCAGGATTTGTGGCGATAAATCCGAATTCTAAAATTCCGGCTTTGATAGATCGCGACACCGGTGTCCGCGTGTTCGAAAGCGGCTCTATCCTGCTTTACCTTGCAGAGAAATTCGGTGCTTTTTTGCCTACTGATTCCGCTAAACGCATCGAAACAATGAATTGGGTGTTCTGGCTTCAAGGATCAGCGCCGTATCTAGGTGGTGGTTTCGGGCATTTCTATGCCTATGCGCCGGAGAAGTTCGAATATCCCATCGATAGGTTTACCATGGAGGTAAAACGACAGATGGATGTTTTAGACTGGGAGTTGGCGGATCGCCGTTTTCTTGGTGGTGACGAGTATACAATCGCGGATATGCTGACATGGCCCTGGTATGGCAATCTCGTTCTGGGCGAGAGCTATGATGCGGGTGAATTTCTGGATGTTGCAAGCTACACAAACCTTCTCCGCTGGGCAGAGGATATACTTGCGCGCCCTGCGGTTCAGCGTGGACGCATTGTGAACCGGACACGCGGCCCGCTGAACGAACAGCTTCACGAACGCCATGACGCATCAGACTTCGACACCAATACCCAAGACAAGATTGCCTCAGTCAATAACTGATCCCTCGTTTAGCTCCAATAATCAGGACTTTTAAATGCTAAAATTCTACTATCACCCAACGCCTAACCCGCTCAAAATCGCTTTGTTTCTGGCCGAGACTGGGCTTCCGTTCGAACTGGTGCCCGTGGATACTGCCGAAGGTGAACAACACACGACCGAATTTCGCTCGATCAACCCGAATGGCAAAGTGCCCGCGATTGATGACGACGGCACGGTTGTCTTCGACAGCACGGCTATCCTGATCTATCTTTCAGATAAAACAGGAAAGCTGGGGAGCGCACCAAAAAATCGTGGAGAATTACTGTCTTGGTTGCTATTCATTGCGTCCGGCCTCGGCCCGTTTTCCGGTCAAAGCGTTCACTTCCATCATTCTGCCCCAGAAGTTCTCCCTTATGCGAAGAACCGGTTCATGCGGGAAACTGAGCGTCACTACCAGGTGTTGAACGCACACTTGAAGGGCCGCGAATTCATTGTGGGAGATAGCTATTCTATCGCTGATATTTCTGCATGGGGTTGGGCGATCCGTGGTGGGCGCGTATTGGGCGGTGAAGGCCTTGCACAATTCCCAGAGGTCTACCGTTGGTTCAAGGCAATCAATGCCCGCCCCGCGGTAAAGCAGGCAGAGGAAATCGGGAAAAGTGAAACGTTCAAGGTTCCCGGAGACGAAGCCTCTCTCCGCGCGCTTTTCCCAAGCAACTACGTTGAATCATGACTCTTTACCAACAGCCAAGACTTTTGATCGTACATTTGTCTTCGCACGGGGCTTGTTTCACAAATCGCCTGAATGGATTCACTGTATGAATTCAGTGTGATATCTGGGGTGAACGAGCAGTTGGACATCAGCGAGGCACATCTGATCGAAAGCGATTTGAGCGATGTCGAATTCACCGTGCTTGGCATCCCGAAAACAGTGGCCGTGGCATAAATCAATCTGGTATAAGGCGTACTCATTCTACAGCCCTATTTGTGTTACAAAACAGACCCTGAACCTAAGTTAATGCCGCGCACAGGATTAAATTTTTCCAGTGCCCGGCATTAATAGCCTATTTTATGTTCGATAACATTTAGTTAAACAAAAAATTTTCCATACTTCATCATACTATAGACTGATCTGTATCTGTATAGAAGCATATGCATAAATTCTATTTGTCGGTTTCCTCTTTGCCATCGTCACTCTCGGCATGATCTTGATCACCATTTTTGCCAGGGCTGTTTTTTAGATCGTGATGCATTTCGGCACCTTCAAAGCCAATGACGGTTTCCTTGCTTGGATCTATGTTTACCTTTTTCTTATCGGTCATTCTTAACTCCTTTCATTTCTCCATGGGTCGCTTATAACAACACAGTCGCTGTGGTGTATGTTTGTTGCGCCCAAACGGTTCATGATTGATCAACATTTGAAAAGCTATTTTGTTCCTGCAACGGTCGGATTCGATGCTCAATCGAGATCAGCATCTACTTGACTAATCCCGAAGGCCGATTTCAAAATAGTAAATTGTAAGCTGAGGAGAGTAGGCATATTCTTGAAGTGTGAGGCCTTTTCTTAGATATTTGAGAGTTTGTTGCGTTGACTGATAGTCCATCGGGATATAACAAACCCTCATGAAATTGACCGTGATCACTCAGACAACTTGGTGGCTGACCTCCTAATAGGGCGGCCAGACAATTTCATTGTATTATAGGGACCGCTGCAAGAGCGGTCTTTTTTTGGTCTTTTCGTGCGGTGTGTCCTCAAATTTTGAGGAAAAAACCATGACTAAACCCATAATTCTAACTGGCGACCGAACGACAGGGCCTTTGCATATTGGCCACTATGTTGGTTCTCTTCGCAGCCGATTGGAGTTCCAAGATACCCATGACCAATATCTGCTACTGGCTGATACCCAAGCCCTAACTGATAATGCCGATGATCCAGATAAGGTGCGACGCAATGTTATTGAGGTTGCATTGGACTACCTCGCCGTAGGAATTGATCCGTCCAAAACTACGATCTGCTTGCAGTCCCAGCTACCGGCTTTGGCAGAGCTTTCGATGTTGTATCTCAACTTTGTCACAGTCGCTCGGCTTGAGCGAAATCCGACAATTAAAGATGAAGTCCGCGCGCGCGGCTTCGGACGAGATATCCCGGCAGGTTTTTTGTGTTATCCAGCGGCTCAGGCTGCGGACATTACTGCGTTCAAGGCAACAATTGTGCCTGTGGGTGCTGATCAGGCACCACTTATCGAACAGACAAACGAGATTGTGCGTCGCATCAATGCGACGGCCAGTAAAATCATCCTTACTGAGGCCCAAGCTGTTATCCCAAAAACTGGCCGGTTAATGGGTGTGGATGGTAAAGCCAAGATGTCGAAATCAGGGGGCAATGCAATCGCTCTCTCGTCATCACCTGATGCCATTTCTGCGGCAGTGAAGCGGATGTTTACGGACCCCAATCATCTGAGGGTAGAAGACCCAGGTCAAGTCGAAGGCAATGTCGTTTTTGCATATTTGGATGCATTCGATGAAGATCTTGCAGCTGTTGAACAGCTGAAGGAACACTATCGAAAAGGCGGCTTGGGAGATGGCAAACTTAAAAGGCGTCTTGAAGACATACTTCAGGTTTTGATTGAACCTATCCGAAACCGTCGTGCTGAACTCGCCCGCGATCCCAATTATGTTATCGATGTGATCAGGAAAGGGACTGAAAGGGCGAAAGTTCGGACCGAGGCCACAAAGCGGGAAGTCGTCAGCGGCATCGGACTGTTCCAATTCTAGTTGGATGTATCGGTTGTCCGGTCCGAGGTCTGCTATCCATTTTGGTGTTACGACACAAACTGCTCCTTTGCCGCGCTTTACCCTGAGGTTTTCCCTTCGGGTTTGCAAGATAGATGCCGGAGTTGGTGAAAATCCTCGATTCGGGCATCCTTGCGAAAATCACATGAAATATAGGGCTCAAAATTCAACGGAATTATCCACGTCGCGCAATTTTTTTGTATATCCTCCCTTCTAATTCACGAAAGCACAATGGTATTGTAGCGCCCGATGATGCTAAACGCAGCAAGGCCCCCCAGTGAGGTGAGCCTTGCTGAATGCGGAATTTCGTCTAAGTTGGTAGGCTGAGTGTGTAACTGCCGTAACCTAACTCGTCTCATGTGTGCGATCTAAACAACCCGCTCTTACTTGGCCCTAACGGTAGAGCGCGGAGTTGTTAGGTAATTATAGTATTGATTTAAAGCGATAAAGTGTGAGCTCTGGTTCGGTGTAACAGACCCTTGATGACCTCGAATTTGAAGCACCCCGATCTCAAGGCTTTTCAAACCTTAACCCAGACGGTCATATTTTTTTGAGTGCGGCATTATTGCCCAGCTCTCCGAGTGAAAAATAAAATAAAGCCGCACGTGTGATGTGTGAGGTCGGTAAGTAGGCGGTCAATTGCAATGCCGTTAACCTGATTTTTTTAAACGAACTCACCTGATCTATCTTTCGCACATCCGCGAGTGCTTCATGTTATGACAGATTCTGAGGCCCTTAACTATCGCAGGCAATAGTTAGCTCGCGCGATTATTACCCTCCAATGTAACTTCTGGAACAAATTATAAGGTTGATGGAATGCTTTCATTACATGCAATGCCCGATGGGTTCACCAAGGGAGAATGCGAACTAATTATTGCGTCTATAGCTAATAATCCAACGGATGAAGCTCTGCTTGTCGGACGCAACAAAGATCATAACCTGCGCAAGGCAGAGTTGATCTGGATAGATGACGTGATTGGTATGGAGTGGGTGATGGACCGCCTTATTGAGCTTGTACGCAAATCAAATACAGAACAGTTTGCATTTGATCTGCAAGAGTTTTCCGAAAGTCCGCAGGTGGCAATTTACAAGTCTTCAGATAGTGGTCATTTTACTTGGCATTCCGATATAGGTAGTGGTCCAACTTCCCGTAAGCGAAAACTCACCCTGGTTCTGCAATTAAGCTCTCCGGATGATTACGAAGGCGGGGCTTTGGAAATTATGCCTGGTGCCCAAGTTTTGACAGCAAGTCGGACACAGGGGGCTGTCAGTGTTTTCCCCAGCTTTATGCTTCACCAAGTAACTCCATTAAAAAGCGGCACACGCTATTCAATGACAGTTTGGGCGCACGGTCCGGCTTTTAGGTGAGAAGGTTGGCCGCAGGGCGGGAAGGCGCCAATTCGTCTATCAGGGATGCTTGAGCTTGCTGTTCGAGCAGAAATCTATGTTTCTCTAGGGGAGTTCAAGCTTGAAAGCCGTGCATCGAGGGCCAGAGATGGGGTGCTCAGGGACGATGTGCTCTAAACGCTTCTGGTAAAGCTATGAACAACAAGAAGGTTGCAGCTAAAATAAAAATCCAATTTCCCACGATCTGGAACAGTAGCGCGCCGAAGAAGCCGCCGAAGGTAAAACAAGCGAGGGTCAGGCTGTGGAGCCTTAGTTTTGGCGTAGCCTCTTGTCGCGATGCTTCATCGCCAGTCAATGCCGCCAGTTCAATGCCTATATCAGTCGCCATTCCTGATACATGGGTTGTTCGGACTCTCGCCCGCGAAATCATTGTAGTAACTGCGTTTTGAATGCCCATTACAAAGCTGAGGACAATGACCAGAAATGTCTCGTGTTCTATCGCCGATACCATAGCAAGAGTAGTGCCGACCAGCAAAAGAATAATGGCCTGTGCGGCAATTGCCAAAGCATAGACCGAGTGGAGCTGATGTCGTTCCCCCACTTGAATAGCGAGGGCCGCTATGAACGCACCCCAGATAAATGTAACTACCAGCCCCAAGAAGGAAAACGCAATAGGGACTGCGCCATTCGCAAACTGGTCGGCAAAAGCCGAGATGTTTCCTGTCATGTTCGCCGTGAACGACCCGGCAATAAGAAATCCCACAGCATTCAGCGCGCCAGCAACTGAAGAAAGCAAACCTGCCAGAACCAGATCAATATTTGAGGTGCGGGTATCGCCAACTTTGATGAGCATCATCTGTCCTATTGGTTAGGTTCTTTAGAATGTCATAGTCCCAATATACGCACAACTGTGAGTCAAGATAGTCCAATTGCCGTCGTTTTACGACATCCACAAACCGCCTCGTTTTCTCTGTCCCTAACCGGGTTCAAAATCGAAGTTGTTGTTGTAGGTTTTTGAAACTCTCGTGATAGCGGACATCCCTACATCAAGCAGCATCGGCCTCTATGCGATAGATCAGCCTTTACTGAACAATTCGTCAGGGCTGCCAAGTCGCCGGATTTTTTTTAGGTATCGTGTTTTGTAATGTTGCGCGTAAAGTTATCCTTTCAGAAAGTTTTCATGAATTACTGATATAAAATAGTAAGTGTAGAGAACCCAGATACTTTGGTGATGTTGTGATATGGACGGGGTCTACTAATTCCAAAATCCAAGGATGGCACTTTTTACCCTGTACTTTGCACAGGTGAGAATAGTCAGAGGGGCTACTCCTTGAAGTTAATCAGAACAGAATTTTTATTATTTTTCCGAAATGTGCATGACAATGGCGTTATCGTCCCAATCTTGTCCTGTGCTGCGGCTAATTTCGGACTACCTTAATCTTAGATCCCAAGAGGAATGATCAATGAAATTTTCTACTTTACCGGTACTGACTATGCTTTTTGCCTTACAAACAACAGCTTTATCGGCAGGGCCCGTTAGTTTTGCAGAGGGTTGGCGCGAGCAACGATTATCACTTTTCAGTTCTAATGAGTATAAGTTCGCATCAAACCTTAGTTTGGTTTCTGAGAGCGCTGTTTCTATCGCTTGGACGCGTGTGGCACAGGGCGACTGGAAGAGCACCCGCGCCTCGTGGAATTGGACTGTTGAGCAATCGGTTCCTGCGACGAACCTTGCGCAAAAAGGCGGAGATGACAGGAATATCTCACTTTACTTCGTATTTGTGCCCGAAAACATTGCACCAAAGCTTAGAGACGCCAATATTCGTAGTCTTCTTGGAAATGATGATGTGCGCATCATTCAGTATGCTTGGGGGGGAGGCCACACACGGGGACAGGTCATCCCATCGCCATACGGCCCAGACGGGCAGGGTGTAACGATTGCACTGCGACAAGCTGGCACCGGATCGTATAATGAGAGTGTCGATCTTGCCAAAGATTATGGGCGCGCTTTCGGAGATGAGAACGGAGTGCTGGTCGGGTTGGCTGTTTCAGGTGATAGCGATGACACAAATAGCGTTATTCGCGCGGCTATTGAAAACCTGCACCTGGGGTAGTCAATACATTTAAGCAGGTGTGCCGAAACCTTTTACAGGACGCCGGACTGAATTTCGTGGGCGATGTTTTTTGACATGAATGTGTAGTTTAAATTTGAATCGGAGCGATAATGAAATGTAGTTCTAATAAAAGGAACAGTGTTAGGTGTTAATTGACTTTGCAGATTATGTATCTCTCGCTGTATTTGTGATCGTTGTCGCCGGTGGTGGCATAGGGATTGGGTTTTTCTCCGTTCCAGGCGCGTGGTACGCAGGTCTGAAAAAACCGTTCTTTAATCCGCCAAATTGGATTTTTGCACCTGTATGGACAGTCCTATACCTCTTTATTGCCATCGCAGGGTGGCGAGTATGGCAAATAGACCCTTACGGTTTAGCAATGAAGCTTTGGTTAATTCAGCTTGGTTTGAACTTTTCGTGGTCCCCTTTGTTCTTTCTGGCCCATAGAGTTGCTGCGGCGTTAATAGTCATTTGTGTAATGTTTTTGTCCGTCTTTGGATTCTCCATAGTTGCGTCAAGGATAGACCTGATTTCAGCTGCACTTTTTCTTCCATATGTTGCGTGGGTGGCGTTTGCATCTGCTTTGAACGGATCAATCCTCTATCTCAATACGGATAGATTTAATTAAGCATCTCGCGCTGTGGTCCTAGAATATCAGTCTGAGGAGCGCAGGATACAAAAGGATAGGGAGTAGCCTGATGAAGAGAGCTTTGATTATCGGCGGTTTCGGTGGCATTGGGCAGGCCTTGGTGCAAGAGCTCAAGGGGCAGGGTTGTGATGTAACGACCCTATCCAGAAGCGATGATCAGTTGGACATAACTGACGAGAATAGCATTGTGCAGGCAATGGATCGCGTCATTGGCCCGTTTGATCTTATTGTGGTTGCGACCGGAGCATTGGAAATCGGCTGCAATGGTCCAGAAAAGCAGCTAAGTTCACTTTGCTCAGATGCAATGGCGGCGCAATTTGCGCTCAATTCTATGGGACCAATTTTGATATTGAAACATGCCCTCAAGCATATTTCCAGAACAGATAGGTCTGTTTTTGCAGTCCTTTCCGCACGGGTGGGATCGATTGGCGACAACCGGCTTGGTGGATGGTATTCATATCGCGCATCAAAAGCTGCGTTAAATCAACTCATCCATACAGATTCGATAGAAATAGCACGGAGCCATAGGAACGCAATTTGTGTTATTCTTCATCCCGGAACAGTAGCAACGCGCTTTACTGAAAAATTCCCAAATCACGCTAAAGTATCAGCTGAGGAGGCTGCGTTGAACTTGCTTATGGTCATGGAGGAGCTTTCGCCATCTCAAACAGGAGGGTTCTTTGATTGGAAAGGAAATGAGGTTACTTGGTGACAGTGCTGACCTGAGTCCCACAAGCATTCACATGAAAAGCGGCATAAACGAAAATACAGATGTACTGTAGGTAAGCTTTAAAGTTGGCCTGTACCATTGGGATCAATTCATTTGGCGTCAAATTTGCGTATCAGAGAAACTTGTTGTATTTACTGATATGATTGAACGCCGCACGCTTCTTTTAACCCTTGGATTGACTGCTTTTGCATCTGCAAGTCGATCAATTGCAGGCAATGAGGCAGTGAGTGTGCTGCGTGGTTTTAACCTTATTGAAACTCAAAATGCCCAGTTCGGAAGCAATGCCGCAAAACTGAGTATCGAGCGACTCGCAAGTACTGGAGCAACAGCTGCGACGGTGATCCCGTTTTTGTGGCAGCCGTCCATTTTAGCTGATGACATTATATTAGGAAGTGCGCTGCCCCAGCATCGAATTGTTTTAGGGATTGAGCAGCTTCATGCGGCTGGGCTTGCTGCCATCGTGAAACCTCATGTTTGGGTTCCTCAAAGTTGGGCGGGTGCAATTGAAATCGAAGCTGCGTCAGAGGATGGCTGGTATTCTGCTTATAGTGAGATCTTGCAAAAAATTGCTGTTACGGCAGAGCAAAGCAAAGCCGAAGTGTTGGTGGTCGGCACTGAATTGCGTGGAGTGTCTGGTTCCGACCGATGGGAAAGCATAATTGCCGAGGTGCGCAAGGTTTTTTCCGGTAAAATTACATATGTTGCTCACGGAGCCTCTGAGGCGGAGGAGATTAGTTTCTGGCCTCAGTTAGATGCTGTTGCTGTTTCGCTTTATCCCATTTTGGGGGCGGCTGATGATTCTAAAAAGTGGGATATCGCCATAACTGATGAATTGGACAGGGTTCAGGCCGTAGCTCAAAAATACGAAAAGCCTGTCTGGGTCGCCGAAATTGGGATCCGCTCGGCGGAAGGCGCAACCGAGCGTCCTTGGGAAAGCGCTGAGGAACGCGTTTCCAAGAGTGATATGGCACTTCAGGCTGAAGTTTTAAAGCATTGGCTCATAGCTCTTGAGGCGCGCCAAATTCAAGATGTATGGATTTGGCGTTGGTTTACTGATCCAGACGGCGGAGGCGAAGAAGATACTGATTTTACAGTTCAAAACAAAGATGCGGAAGATGTCGTAGCTATATTTTGGAATAGAATCTGACCTTTCCAATTCGTTGTTAGAAAGAAAAAACGTAACCGCACCATTGATACCGCAGCTTATGCAGCTTTACTGTTCTCGGCATCCGCTGGTGCCCAGTTCCAAGGCAGCAACTCGTCCAGCCGGTTGATTTTGTGATCGTGGATGCGGTCTAGGACATCGGCAAGGTAGGACTGCGGATCAAGGTCGTTCAGCTTGGCGGTTTCGATGATGGTCATGGCGCGTGAGAGAGTTTCTGCGCCTGTGTATGCCCCTGCAAAGAGCCAGTTTTTCCGTCCTACTCCAATCGGGCGCAGGGCGCGCTCGGTGGGATTGTTGTCTATTGCTACACGCCCATCGGTCAGGAACAGGCTGAAGGCGTCTCGAAGGCTCAGACCAAAGCGGAACGCTTTAGCCAAATCACTCTTGCCCGGAATGCCCAGGAGTTGCTGTTCTGACCAGACGAAGAAGGCTGTGACCTTAGGCTGGCTCAGCTTTTGGCGCGCGGCATAACACCGTCTCAATCCAAAGATAACGTAGGTATCGAAGCTACTGTCCAAGGGCAGGTGGCGCAAGTTTCAACGATACAAAGCGGCACAACATTTATTAATTTTGGTGGCAGTCACCCAAACCATGTTTTTTATGGCATAATTTTTGGCCGCGACGCATCGATGTTTCCCAACTTGTCTCCGCTAAGGGGACAAATGGTTTCAATCACCGGAATGATCAGATTACATAAAGGTAAGCCTCAAATCACAATATCATTGTAAGCGGTGCGTCGATCCCACCTATTTGACGTAATTCCACGGTAGCAGATCGTTGATCTGGCTTTGTTTGTGGCCTGCAACGATGGCTGT
>NZ_JACIEI010000024.1 GCF_014196805.1 Sulfitobacter undariae
AGCGCTCCATGGAGAAACTCCCTTATAATCCATCTGTCAGGGCTGAATCTCAGATCAGGGGCTCACAAGGAAGGTGGGGTGGGCGCACCGCTTACCATTAAATCGTGGAATCAAACACCAATGAGATTCCAATGTTTACAACTGTAGCATTGACAAATTTAGGAAAATACCTGTGTTTGTTTCCCGTTTGATGTCTATAATTGCCACATTTCGTCAGCAGAAAAATACGTTACTGCCAAGTAAGTTATTGATATTATTTGGTAATATGTGGTAGAGGCTTTAATTCGATCCAATTTAAAGCAATAATTCACTTATGGATTCGACCTTTTTTGAGTATGTTTATTAGATCTTAATAATTTTCAAAATTTCGAGGTCGCATTCATGCCGCTCACAAATGCATCCGGATCGACAATGTCGTTTGTCGCGCATATTGATGATGATCTGCTCTTTCAAAACCCAGATATCCAAGAAAGCATATCTTCGGGCGGAGGGCACACCACTGTCTATTTGACTGCAGGAGATGCTGGACGGGATTCTGCTCACTGGATCGCGCGCGAAGCTGGGGCAAAAGCAGCATATGGAGAAATGGCTGGTGCAAATGATTGGGTAGATGCGGTTGCCACCTTCGGGAATTCTGAAAACCGCGTTGAAATACAAACATCTTATCTAGAGAGTCAGCCTGAGGTTCGATTGTACTTCCTCCGACTGCCGGATGGAAACCCCCGCGGCACTGGTTACGACATCACTGGTGAACAGAGCTTGGAGCAACTTTGGGAAAGTGAAATTGAAACAGTTACAAGCGTGGATGGTGAGAACACATTAACTGCAGATCAGCTCTCGGGAATTTTGGTCGGCTTAATGAACCAGCACATGCCAGATGAAATCTTGATTCAGGATCATAGCTCTGAATATGTTGAAACAAACCATTCTGACCATGTGGTTGCGTCGCAATTTGTTTACGATGCGCAACAATATTATGGTTCAGAGCACGAGGTCCACTCATATTTAGAATACGCTACATCCAGCTTACCTGAGAACCAATCCCCTGAAGAGGCTCAAGAAACTCTTGAAGCTTACTATGCCTATACTCGCGGTTATTCTGGCGAAACCGATCCGGATATCACCCCAGTAATACCCGATAACTACTTGGCGTGGACATCAAGGCACTATCACGTGGACAACCTGAATGATCCCGACAACGGAACTGTCAAAATACCAGATTTTGCGGTCCTTGATTTCATCTCAGAGGCGCCCCTTGCCATGAGAAAAGATGTGGTTCCTTGCTTCACCCCGGGTACACTGATCGCCACTTCACAAGGTGAACGAAAGGTTGAGGATCTTGTGGCTGGTGACCGCGTAGTGACCCGTGACCATGGGTTTCAAAAAATTCTTTGGATAGGCCGGCGCAACATCTCTAAAGACGAGCTTGCTGCAAAAAAGCACTTACGACCTATCGTCATCCGTCGAGGAGCTCTTGGCCAACAACTACCAGAACGTGATTTGATTGTATCTCCACAGCATCGCGTACTTGTAAGAAATCCGAATGCGACTCTTTACCTTGATGAAACTGAAGTTTTAGTTGCGGCTAAACACTTGACGAATATCGATGGGATTGATGTAATTGAATCATTGGATACAATTTATATCCACCTCTTGTTTGAGCAGCATGAATTAGTCTTATCGGACGGTATATGGACCGAAAGCTTCCAACCAGGTGAGCTGTCAATGCTCGGTTTTAGCAAAGCATCGCGTAGAGAAATTTTTGAACTATTTCCCAGCCTTGCAACACCAACCGGAATTGATTCATTCCCTTCCACTCGTCGCCATCTCAAAAACTACGAAGCCTTAGTTGTTACGACTTGAAGATGCGAAGGAGGCATCGTCAGTTATCGGCGTTTCTGGCATCGAAAGCCGAGGGGCCTAGACCTCAGGTTCTGTCGCAAGTTTTGATAGAGGTCGGATCCATGGATTGGGCTAGGCTCAGGACCCATTGATATACTTGAGACTATCTGGCCTGTATGATTCAAACTCCTCAAGTTGAGGGGGTCAGATTGGCTGACGAATGGCGTCAGCAAAAGGACGGCTCTTTGCATTCAGTGCTGCATAGGTCGCCCGGCAGTAATTTCAGCACAATCACTCATCCTTTCAATCGTGCGCAAACTGCGTCCACAAATATCACCTCGGCATATCCAGATGATTACTTCATTGGCACCGACGGCGCGCAAAGCGACCAGCGGTGCCTTTAAAATCAACGGTCAATCAACTGGAGGACAGCGCCGCAAGAGCGCATCGGACAACCACCCAGGCTGATGCCTCCTCGCCGCCTGAACCTTTTCGACCTGTGCATCGGAGGAATTCACCGGAAAGGGCAAAAATCGGAGCTTGCAGCCCAATCAGTCCAAATTGGCGACTTTCCCAATAGGCTCCAAGCCTGCTTTGACGGCCCTTTCTATTCAAAGCCCCAAGTTTTTCTAGAGTCTTGTTTGAGCATCTTTTGTTCCAATTGACCAAGGTAAGCTTGGGCCGCAATCGGATCGTTTCCGTGCTTTTCCAGTGCGGACCGCCATACCCGAAGTGCAGAGCGCGGCGACCACGGGAGCACGGCTTGCCTGAGCCATACGCGCAAATCCGTTGGCAACCGATCATACATCGCCATTGGGTTTACTGCTCGTCTTGAGCGGGGTAAACTTGTTCGAGCATTGCTTTTACGGCGGGTTAAAGCATCTTTTTGCATTAACGGGCCCATCACTCTGTTGCAGGTGCGCGACGCCATGCCGGAAAAGGGTCTGGCAGGTTGGCCCAAATATCGGGTGTAAATGCCTGCGCATTTTCAACAAGGGCCGCATCCAGCACGCTCGTGATGGCCGCTTTGTCCATCCCCGCACCGATAAACACCAATTCTTGACGGCGATCACCAAAAGGCTCTTGCCAATGATGTGTCAAATATTCGACCGCTTGCGGGGTCGAAGGGCGGCGATCTTCGGGAACGGTTGCCCACCAAGTGCCCATTGGCTTAATGCTGCTTAATGCACCTGCAAGCGAAAATTCTGCCAGCCAATCGGGGCGCGTCGCGATCCAAAAATGACCCTTGGCCCGGATGACGCCCGGCAACGAACCGTTCAGGACGTCGTGTATTTTTTGCGGGTCAAAGGGGCGGCGTGCGCGGTACACAAACGAAGAAATCCCGAACTCTTCGGTTTCAGGAATGTGATCCGCGAAGCCGTACAGCTCTTTTGCCCAAAGAGGGTTCTCATGTGCGGTGTCAAAGTCAAATAGGCCCGTATCAAAAATGCGGTCATGTGGGACCTTGCCATAATCAGCCTCAATAATTTGCGCATCTGGGTTCAGCGCAACAACGATCAGACGCGCCGCCTCAAGGTTGGCAGGTCCAGCGTCATTGGCTTTGTTGAGGATCACCACATCCGCAAACTCAATCTGTTCGACCAACAGATCAACCAGCGTGCGATCATCACCTTCCCCCATCACCTCACCACGGTCGCGAAGAAAATCGTGACTGGCGTAGTCCTTCAGCAGATTGACCGTATCAACAACAGTGACCATCGTGTCCAATCGCGCCACATCAGACAGGCTCACCCCATCTTCATCGCGAAAATCGAATGTCGCGGCTACGGGCAGTGGTTCAGAAATACCTGTGGATTCAATGAGGAGGTAATCAAAACGCCCCTCTGCTGCGAGGCGGCTAACTTCTTGCAATAGATCGTCACGAAGCGTGCAGCAGATGCACCCGTTTGTCATTTCCACCAGCGTTTCTTCTGTATGGCTCAGGTTCGCGCCACCGTCGCGAATGATGTCAGCGTCGATGTTGACCTCCGACATATCATTTACAATTACGGCAACACGGCGCCCGTCTCGGTTTTGTAGGACTTCATTCAGAAGCGTCGTTTTGCCAGCCCCCAAAAAGCCCGAAAGGACAGTAACAGGAAGGCGTGTATCTGTGGTCACCGATTGGATGTTCATTCTGGCTTGGCCTTTGGTTTGGGATTTTCAGCTTTGGCACGCCTACCGAAAGCGGCAAGCGTGCTGCGTTGATGTGTGGGTTAATGCGCAATCATGCTTTGTGCGATCTCAGCACCGCTCAGATCAGCCGGAAAATATGTCGGCCAATTGGTGACTTCTGTCAGCAATTTTGCACGGTCATCGCCCCAGTAAAGGTGGTAGTGGTCCGACTTGGTCGGCACCATGATATGATCGCTGAACTGGATGAACTGCGGCGCGGCTTCGTCACCACCCGACTTTTCAAAGACGTAACGCACGCCTTGATTGCCGGATTCATAAGTCAGAATTTCGTACCCGTCGTTTTCGTACTGCCCCTGAGTGGGTTTGCCATCCTGAAAAAAAGTCACGCTGGATCCGTCAATCAGAATGCGCTCCACCTCTGTGGTATAGCCCGTGTTGTAGTATGCACGATATTCTTCGACGGTCTTGTCTCCGTCTTCTGCCTTATGCGCAAGCACGGCGTCCAAAGTACCGTCTTGTAAGAACGGGTAAATCGACTGCCAATTGTTTTCCCAATCTGACAGGTCTCGGGCCTGCACATCTGCTTCATCTACCAGCGACGGCTTATGGTTGTGATGTTCGTGCTTATGGGTGTCCGTTGTCGCAGAATTTGACGTTTGGGCGGGAGCCTGCGTTGCCAATGTGACCCATGCGCCGATTGCGATGACGGCTGCAGGTTTGATGATGAAGTGTAGCAAAAGATATCTCCGGTTACTCAATGATTCGTAATGTTATGACATAACATATGCATATCTAGATTCACTTTGAGCCTTTGGCAAGGCGGCAACCAATAGGGTAATCTGGCCAATTTGTGGAGGCGTTTGCAACTAGAACTACGCAGCCATTTGGTGCTTGAAAGCCCATGCTGCCAACGTTTCACTGTGATATTCTGGGCCGTTGTCCACACGTATCATCGCTGGTTTTCCTCGCCACTGGATGATCTGGTCCAGGGTCTGCACAACCCGTGGAGACGGCGCGAAAAATCAACTTCGATGGCCAAAATTTCGCGATTGAAGTCATCCGAAACGTTTAGCGTTTTTAAGGATTTACCATTTCACAGATGGCAGCCATAAAGTCAATTTACAACGCCTGATTCGGGCTGTCTGGCACCAATTAAGAATCTGGGCGGTCGCGCTTGAGCCGCTTCTTGGGCTTGAGTATCACCCGACAGGGTATTGCGCATAAATGTCCCGAGAGGGGTGCAAGTTCAGCTTTAACCCGCAATAGATGCTCTAGCCCCTCTTATGGTTCCAGCCAAAGCCCTTCAAACTGAAGGTCGGGGTTAAGTTGTTTCCATTGATCTAAAAATAAAGCGTCAAATCAATGATTTGCAGGCGTATTATTTTGCCTCGAAGCAAAGATCCCACAGAAAACGGGGTTTTAAAAGCTACCCACGGCTGGCATATTAATTTACGCTTTTGGATGGCTTGATGGGCTTTTGTGAAGATATGCCGGACCTGAAGCCATGGACAAGGAAAGGGCGGAGCAATGGACTCCGCCCTCTGGCTTTTGCTTCTGAAATCACTTGATGGCTTGCGGCTCAAACTGTCCGTTCCTCGCATGCCGGTGATGCTGCGGTTCGACCCGACTTAAATGTGATCGGCACGCATCGTGGGGGGCAGAGAAAATCGGTACGGTACATCTGGAGATGTATTGACGGTGTAGCAAAGGACAACCCGTTTTTGAGAAAGCAAGGGCCGATGCATGACGCGCCGGCCCGGAACGGCCATCAAACGGACTGCATATCGAGCGCCTTGCCATCGTATTTTCCGGTAGTCGCAGCTCTGGCCAGAACCCGCGCCACGTCCGAGCGGCTGGCCCTGGCGGTTTTGTCGACCTCGCTTCCCAAAATTACATCGCCACTTGTCATATCTGTAAGCGCAACGGGCCGCAGGATCGCATAGTTTAAACCTGAGCCCTTCAAGTGCTCGTCCGTATCGTGCTTTGCTTTCAGATAGTGTGCTAGATCGCCGGACGGATTACTCTGGTCGGCCCCGACCGAGCTGAGCATGACAAACCGCTCAACTCCAGCCTCTTTGGCAAGATCAACCAACCGCATTGCACCGTCGCGGTCGACCTTATCGGTCATTTCGGAACCAGTAGATCCACCAGATCCTGCCGCAAAAACAACTATATCCGCTCCGTTGCAAACGCCCGGTTGCAGATCAGTCAGGTCGGCATGTCGCAGGGTTGTTGCATCGGGCAGTTGGCTGGTGTCAGAGCTTTCGCGTACCAGAGCGGTAACTTTGTGGCCTTGGTCCACGATCTCTTGGGTCAGAAGACGTCCGGTTTTGCCGGTGGCACCGGCGATAAGAATACTCTTGGTCATTTCATTTCCTTTTTATGTCAGACAGGCGGCGCCATGGGGCCTGAGGCCTGAGTAGCAGTGATGTAGCCGGGCTGTTCTTGGAGTGCTTCCCAATACGCCGCGATGGAAGGGTGCTCACTCAGGAGATCAAGGCGCGCCAGAAGCGCTACGATGTAGGACATCTGAATGTCTGCCAGCATCGCTTGATCGCCAAAAAGTAGCGGGCCGTCACCGGTGAATTCGGTAATATAGTCGAGATGGAGGCTCAGCGCTGCACGCGCTTGATCCGGCACCGGTTCGCCATCAAATGCAGGCAAGATCGCCTGCAAGGCTACCTCGGCGAAGGAGGCCTCCACATAATCCAGCAACGCTTCGTGTTTCCAATAAGCGGGTGTGCCCTGTAACGGGGTGTGGCTATTATCACCGTATTTTGCCGCGAGGTAACGCAAAATAGTCGCGGATTCGGCGACCATTTCGCCTGCGTCCTCGATGACGGGGGATTTCCCCAAAGGGTGAATCCGCTTCAGTCCATCCGGTGCGTGGAAGCTTGCAGTGCGGTCATAGTCGATCCGGTTGCAAGGTTGGCCAAGATCAGCCAGCAGCCATAATACCCGGGTCGCACGGGAATATTTGAGAGCGTGGAGTGTGATCATGGCAAAAAGATCGCTTTTGCGTTTGTGAATTCTTTCATACCAAAGCCTCCGTGTTCGCGGCCATAGCCCGAGTTTTTAACACCGCCGAACGGCATATTGGGATCGGCCGCCCCAAACGAGTTGATGCGTACCATGCCAGTATCAAAATGGTCGCGGGCAAGTTTCAGCGCGTGTTCCTCATCTTTGCAAAAGATCCCGCCACCAAGCCCATATCGGCTGTCATTGGCAATGCGCATGGCGTCCTCGTTGTCTTTGGCGCGGATCACCGCGGCCACCGGACCAAAAATCTCGTCGTCATAGGCGGGCATTCCGGGCGTCACATCAGCCAGTACAGTGGCGGGATAATAGGCGCCCGTGCGATCGGGCACGCTACCACCACAGAGAACCTTGGCCCCTTTGGTAATGCTTTGCTCCACTTGCTGCTTCACAGTGTTGAATTGTTCCTCGCTGGAGAGCGGCCCAAGTTGCGTTTCCTTATCTGTTGGATCGCCCAGAGTGACCGCCTGCATCTGCTCGGTGAAGGCCGCTACGAATGTGTCGTAAACCTTTTCGGTCACCACAAATCGCTTGGCGGAAACGCAGGTTTCACCATTGTTGTACAGGCGCCCCATGACCGAATATTTGACGGCGGTTTCGATATCCGCGTCTTCCAAGACCAGATAGGCGTCGTTCGATCCAAGCTCCAGCACTGTTTTTTTCAAAGCCTTGGCCGCCACGCTGCCGATATGGCGCCCTGCCGCGTCACTGCCAGTCATGGTAACGCCGCGCACCAAAGAATGTTCGATCAGGGCATCACTGGTATCATGGTCAATCAAGATCACCTGAAACAAGTCTTCGGGGAGGCCGGCCTCAATACACAGCTCGCGCAGGCGCAGGCCCGATCCTGTGCAGATGCTGGCGTGCTTCAGGACACAGCCGTTGCCCGCCATAAGGTTCGCCGCCAGTACACGCACAGGCTGGTACAGCGGAAAGTTCCACGGTTGGATCGAGTATATCACGCCGATAGGTTGATAGCTGACAATGCCGCGCGCTTCATTCTGGCCATGTGTGCGTTCTTCGTCAGCCAGAACATCGGGTCCATGCTGCGCGGTATATTCAAAAATTGCTGCACAGATTTCGACTTCGGTCTTGCCATCCTTGATCAGTTTGCCGGTCTCACGGGTCATCAGCTCTGCCAATTCATCGGAGTGCTCGCGCAAAACCTCCGCGATCCTTATCAGGTGGGTCGCGCGTTCTTTATGCGTCTTTGTTCGCCAGTCCAGAAAGGCCTCGTGCGCAGCTTCAAGCTTTTGTACGGCCTCGTCCTTTGTCATCAGTGGATAGGTTTCAATCACCGCACCAGTGGCGGGGTTCATTGTTGTGATCGTTGACATGATGTCTCCTTTCAGCTTTCAAGCGTTGGAGAGACAACACAAAGGTCGGGGCTTGGTTCCTGACCGACACACCTCTGAGCCGGTAAGTCACAGAAACGTTATTGCGCAGCTTTGCTTTGACCGTACGTTCGGGGGTGACATCAGATCACGTTGGCTTACCTGGTACCCCAACGTCATGACGTAAGAAGGAGACCTGACTATGACTACCACTGGTAAACAATTGTTCACCACGCTCGAAGCTGACGGCACGCTGACCGTCGCGGTTGAGGATGTGACCTTTGACGCCCCCACCAGCAACCAAGTTCTGGTGAAAATGGAAGCTGCACCGATCAACCCATCCGACCTTGCCATTCTGGTTGGCGGGGCGGACCTTGAAAACGCAGAATACACGCCTGGCAAGTTTGTCGCCAAGATGCCCGAGGGGGCAAATGCGGCTTCAAAAGCGCGCCACGGGATGAAGCTGCCCGCCGGCAACGAAGGGGCCGGCACCGTGGTTGAGGCTGGTGACAGCGCAGCTGCGCAGGCTCTTATTGGGCAGCGCGTGTCTTGCGTACCAGGCAACGCCTATAGTCAGTATTGCTTGGCCGATGCCTCCATGTGTCTGCCTCTTGGCGATCACTCCGCCGAAGAGGGGGCCAGCGCCTTCGTCAACCCGATGACTGCGCTTGGCTTTGTCGAAAATGCCAAGGCCGATGGGCAGGACGCTATTTTGCATACGGTAGGTGCGTCAAACCTCGGGCAGATGCTGACACGCATCTGTAAAGAGGACGGACTCGGACTGGTAAACATCGTGCGCAAGAGTGAACAGGTTGACCTGCTGAAAGGTATCGGGGCGACGCATGTGGTCAATTCTTCCGACGACGACTTTATGGATCAACTGAGCGGGGCCATTCGTGACACGGGTGCCTTCTATGGCTTTGACCCCGTTGGCGGTGGCAAGCAGGTCGATATGTCGTTCAGGGCGATGGAGCGGGTCGCGGTTGAGCAGATGACCGAATTTTCGCGCTATGGTTCGAACCAGCAGAAGCGCATGTTCATCTACGGTCGCCTTGACACAAGCCCAACTGTCCTGACGCCGTCCTACGGGTTCGGCTGGACGCTGTCGGGTTGGCTTCTGTTCCCCTTCCTACAGTCCGTCGGGCAGGAAACTATGGGCCGTATGCGGCAGCGTGTGCGCGACAATCTTACCACCACCTTCGCCAGCAACTACAAATCGCGCGTCTCATTGGAAGACATGCTGAAGAAAGAAGCAGTGATGGATTACCGCGCCATGAAGACGGGCGAAAAATACCTCGTAACGCCCTGGGCCTAAGCCATAACGGAGCGGCGCTGCTCTTGAAGGGTGGCGCTGCTCTTTTTAAAGGCCAGCCTTCATGAGTGTTGACTGCGTCATTCTCGCAGGGAACTTTTCATACGCCGAAATCGATCGCTGCGTATCCCCCAGTTCCCCGCTTGGTCGGTTGAATGTGCGGCCCATTGCGAACCTTCAACGATTGATTGATTGGATGCTGCGGCGGAGCTTCCCGAAAACCAATATTGGCGGGTTAAAGCAGCATTTCGGTAGGCCCGAGAACTGTTATGCATACAAAACCGACCCTTAGAACTAAGGCGTTTTTTCTGTCATCATTTCATCCACCTATGCCGCAAAACTCCCACAACAAGCTGTAATCGATATTTATGCAATCAAGATGAGTCCTTTGGGGAGGTCTCGTTATTACTCGATTTCAGTTGATATTATGATCTCGTTTTAAATCGAGGATATGCACGTCCAGCTCTGATCTCATCTTTCCGTAATCCATAAGGCACGGAGTTCCCCACCTGACTTGTAGTGGGTCGTAGGACTCGATGAGGGGCACCGGCAGTCCTTCTAGGAGAAGATGACAAGCTCGACGGACGGAGCTGACGTTTTCGTCGTATAAATGGTTATCCCTGGAACGACCGAAAGCATGGTCGGCCATGTATCCTGCCAGACGTAAGGAACTCTCCTCCATTGCTGAGGTTGGTTTGAACAGGCCCAAGCAGATTTCTCCCGCCAGAAAGAGCATTTGCGACTCCTTTTCTCTGGCTGGAAGCTTCAGAAATGTTTCGTCAGGGATGATCATGGCTTACTCCGATGGTAGATATATGGTTTTTGCTCAATAGCTTGGGCTTGGCCCGTTGGTTCGGTCATCTTTTTGGTTATTCCTCAAATTCACAGGTAAACTGTTTCAAGCTGTCGATCGGTGGGAGCTGACCTGGATAACCGATGGACACGTTTTTCACGATAGTCTTGCCGATGCTGAACGAGACCCGGTGGTGCGTATGGCCGTACAGCCAGCGGTCAGGCTGATGTTTCAAAATCAAACTTTCCAGATCAGAAGCATAACAAGGCCCCATACTGGGGGCGTCTTTGAGCGCATTTATATGTGGGGCGTGATGGGTGATGACGGTCGTCTCACCCTCAAACGGTTCCGACAAACGTTCGTCCAGCCACTTACGATGATCGCTGTGGATTTGCGCGGTCTGAGCAGGGGTGAGCTTTCTGTAACCGCCAGCGGCAAACCGAATGTAGTGATAATCGTTCATGTGACTGGCAGCACGTCTGAAGCCTTCGGCCCTATCGCCATAGATGTCGAAATCAGTCCACAACGTGCAGCAAAGGAAGCGGTTGGCACCATAAATCAGCTCGGATTTCTGAACGAAACTGGCGTTATTGGCAGCGGCAACCTCCCGTAATTTTTCCTCTCGGTCGATGCTGCCATCGTAATAGTCATGATTGCCGGGCATCACGAAGATCTGGGCGTTAGGAAGCCGATCGGCAAGCCATGGCAGGCAGTGGCTCCACCGCTTATGGGCCTTATTGCTCAGGTCTCCTGCGATCACGCAGTGGGTGATGCCTTCCAACTGCTCGGCGGGAACTTTCTCGAAAGGGTTCATCTGCTGCCCGAGGTAGAGGTCAAGATGTAGATCCGCGAGGGTTAAGAGCTTCATGTGACTTGTCCGATAGGTGGGGTGGGTATTGAAAGTTGGTAGGAGACGCGGGTAACGATCCCGCCCGTCTACGCTTATCTGGCGCTCCGGGCTTATAAGGCCCAGCCGCACACCTGTGCTGTCTCCCAAGGTTGAAAGATCAGCGTATGAGGTGAGGCAGCAGGATGCTGCGGCGGATAATATTTGGAAGGTATGTCAAAGGAAGCGTCCAGACTGTGGATATACAACATCGTTGCGCATCCATTTGAGGATGCGTTCAGCGTGGTGTGTGTATGAGAGCCATAATCTTCAACATGCGCAAAACATGTCGGAGTAAACGCAGTGTGTCAAACATTAAATTGGATCAACTGGATGGAATATGGATGGAAGGTTCATACGATCAGGCTGGCAGTGAGCACGTAAAGCCGATCTTTTATAGCAGAACAGTCTGACTGTAGGCCGTTTCAGGAATGAGAGGACTGTGGCGATTCATACACAGTTAAGGGGGGTGCATTCCGTTTTCCTTTAGAAAGCTTGACGTAAGCTCTTCAAAAGACGCTACTTATTCACACTGTATTAAAGGTACTGAGTAATTTTGTTGTCCGCCTCCCTTCAACACCAATTACGAATCGCTGAATTTCAATTCAGCTTTGAAAGTACCAACAGTGATAACATCAGGACGTGGACATGCTATTGGCAGCCGAGGCTCAGCGCTCGGACGGCAGCATCATGTCCTCAAACCACTGTTGATCTCTCACGAGGGGCAACATCGGCCCAGCCGCTGCCTCAAGGACACACTTAAACTTCGAGATTTGACCAAAGCCCTATCGCGCATCCTGCCCAGATCAACAGTCTGCAGACATCTTCGCGGCCATGGCAGGCAAAAGGGGGCGGTACGGCAGGTCCAGCCCGCCTTGCCCGAATATCGTTTCGTTTGCCGCACCAATGTGAAGTCATTTTACGCCTCCATTGATCACGACAAACTGCCGACGCAGGTGGCGCGCCACGTTACCAGCCGACCAATGATGAACCTGTTGGTGCAATACATGCGCCGCACAGTTGAATATGGTGGCACATTTCGCGAGGTCTCCTGTGGTATTACGGCTGGCTGTTGTCTCAGTCCATTGATGGGAGCGTTTCATTTACATGATCTGGACGTGGCAATGACAACGCGTCACTCGGGCTGTTTCTATATCCGTTACATGGATGACATTCTGATCATGGCCCCCAGCCGCTGGAAATTGCGTCGTGCCATCGCAGCCATGAACAGGGAGCTCGCAGCCTTGGGCCTGCGTCAACATCCTGACAAAATAACCATCGGGCCAATTGCCCGAGGTTTTGACTTTCTCGGTTATCACCATGCCCCTACAGGACTACGCCTGTCAGCGGTCACGGTGAAACGCCACCAAGAAAAACTGACCCGGCTTTATGAGCCGTACCACAGACAGTTGCGCGCCTATCGCAACGGCTGGGGTGGGCAGTCAACCATACCAGGCCGCCATGATGCGGCTTGGGCTTATCTCAACAAACGACCTGTTGTCACTTCGCATGAAGATATCACGCAGCTGCTGAAGGTCTACCAAAGGCGGTTCTACCGCTGGGCCTCTGGAGGGCTGGAAACATGTGGAAAAAACTATTTGCCGGTCTGATTGCTGTTACGCTTGCGACAGCAGGGTCGACTGCCTACGGGTTCAACCGAGGCGACATCGGGGCATTCACAGTGCAATTCGGCGCGGATTGTTGGATTGAAGGCACCAATCCGTACGATACCTTAAACGCTTACGTTAGGCTCACAGCCTCCGGTGTCACATATCACGCTGGGGGCAGCCATTTCAAAGACGGTGTGATAGTTTCATCTAGGCCTATTACGCTTGACCTGCTGCAAGCGTGCGTGGGGGAGGCTTCGGTGATCTCAAACCTGACGCAGAACGGGGCAGACGGCTCGTTTTATACCGACGACTACATCGGCTTGAGCTACAGACAAACATTCCCCTCGGGTGCGTCATACATGAAAGAGCGGCAAGTGGGTGCCGGCTCGATGCCCGCGAACGTTATCCCTACCGCCGATGCAGGTACGGCTGTTGCTGTGGCGTCCGGCACGCAGGTTACGCTGAATGGGTCCGGAACGGATAGTGATGGCACCATTGACAGCTATGCCTGGAACCGCAATGGCGGAACAGGTACCGGGGAAACATTTACGGGTGAGACCACCGCCGAGCCAAGCTTCACAGCCCCGACCTTGCAGTTCGGCGATGTGGATCAGACTTTCATCTATGATCTCGTTGTTTCAGATAATCTGGGTGCGGTTTCTGCTGCCTCAAGCGTCACAATCACTGTGACAGCTCCAGCAGACACAGAGCCGCCGGTGATTTACGCCACGCCCGGTTTCGTAAGTATTGGCACCGATCTCGGAAAAATCACTGCTTCAGTTGCTCTTTACGCGAGTGTAATCGATACTTCAGGTGAGGTGATCGAGCCTGTCTTCACATTAAATGGCTCAACGATCACAAGCCCTCATGTTTTCCCAGTTGGGACTTCGACAGTAACTGTAACGGCGCAAGATAGCGCAGGTAACAAAGCGACGCCTCAACAATTCGACGTCAACGTGACAGATCGCGAAGGCCCTGTGATTTCAGCCCTCTCGGAGGTCTCGGTGAACACCGATGCGGGGTCGCATACTGCCTCTCTTACAATGTCTGCCACGGTAACGGATAACTCAGGCGAGACCATTACACCCACCTTCACCTCAGGTTCTTTTCCCCTCTTGAACCAGCACGATTTCCCTATCGGAACAACTACAGTTACGGTCAGGGCGAATGATCTCGCGGGTAACGAAGCCGTGCCGGTACAATTCGACGTGACCGTGACGGATGCCGAAGCACCAGTTATTTCCGGGACTTCGAATGTCTCCGCAAACACCAATCCAGGCGCGAGCACCGCATCGGTGACATTGAATGCAACGGTAACAGATAATGCACTTATTGATCCCTCCCCTGTATTCACAGCGAACGGCGCAACAATCACGAGCCCCCATAACTTCCCGATTGGGACAACAACTGTCACCGTAACGGCGCAGGATGTTGCGGGTAACGCCGCGACGCCTGTGAACTTTGATGTGATCGTGACAGATGTAGGCTTTCCGGAAATTTCCGGAACATCAGATGTCTCCGTGAATACGGATGCAGGCGCGAATACCGCCTCTGTTGTGTTGAACGCGACGGTAACCGACAATTCAGGTGAGATGATTACCCCTGTTTTCTCCGTATACGGATCACCCGTCACCAGCCCGCGCAGCTTCCCGATTGGGACAACGACGGTAACAGTGACCGCGCAAGATAGTGTAGGCAATGCGGCGACGCCGGTGACCTTCGATGTGACTGTGACCGATGCAGAAGTTCCAGTAATTTCTGGCACGTCAAATGTCTCCGTAAACACCGATGCAGGCGCGAATACTGCCTCTGTCGTGTTGAATGCGACAGTAACGGATAATTCCGGCGAGACGATCACGCCCGCCTTCACAGTGGACGGCTCAGCAATCACAAGCCCACATAGCTTTCCGATTGGGACAACAACGGTAACGGTAGGCGCGCAAGATAGTGCGGACAATGCGGCGACGCCGGTGACCTTCAATGTCACCGTGTCAGACGCAGATGCTCCGGTCATCTCCAGCACGTCAGATGTCTTGGTGAACGCCGCAGCTGGAACCAGCACAGCCTTGGTGCCTTTAAATGCTACGGTTTCCGACAACTCTGGAGAGACGATCACACCTGTTTTCTCCGTATACGGATCACCCATCACGAGCCCGCGCAGCTTCCCGGTTGGGACAACAGAGGTAACCGTGACCGCGCAAGATAGCGCAGGCAATGCGGCGACGCCGGTAACCTTCAATGTCATTGTAGCAGATGCAGAAGCTCCGGTAATCTCCGGTACTGCGGACATCTCGGTGGACGCCGATGCAGGTGCGAATACCGCTTCTGTAGCGTTTACAGCGTCGGCGACGGATAATTCAGGTCACCTGATCATGCTTGAATTCTCAGTCGACGGCTCAACAGTCACCAGCCCTCATACCTTCCCGGTCGGGACAACCACGGTAACAGTGAACGCCAGAGACGGCGCAGGTAACACAGCGACGCCGGTGAGCTTCAATGTCACCGTGTCTGATGCAAATGCACCCGTGATTTCCGGTACCGCGGACATCTCGACAAACACCGATGCGGGTGCAAACACAGCCTCGGTGCCCTTAAATGCGACGGTATCCGATGATTCAGGCGAGACGATCGTGCCTGCCTTCACAGTCGACGGTTCACCCGTCACGAGCCCGCATGCCTTCCCTCTTGGGACAACAGCGGTAACGGTGAGCGCGCAAGACAGCGCAGGCAATGCGGCCACTCCGGTGACCTTCAATGTAGTTGTTGCTGACGCCGGTGCTCCGGTCATCTCAGGCACCGCGGATGTCTCTGTGGGCACCGATGCAGGTGCGAACACCGCTTTTGTTGTGTTGAATGCCTCGGTAACGGATAACTCGGGTGAGACACTCACTCCTGTCTTTACGGCCGACGGTTCTGCAGTCACAAGCCCGCACAGCTTCCCTGCCGGTACAACAACGGTAACGGTGAGCGCACAAGACAGCGCAGGGAACGTAGCCACGCCAGTGACCTTCGATGTCACCGTGACTGACGCGGGCGCTCCGGTCATCTCCGGCATTGCGGATGTCTCTGTGAACACCGATGCGGGTATGAACACAGCTTCTGTTGTGTTGAACGCGACGGTAGCGGACAACTCGGGTGAGACGATTACGCCCACCTTCACGGTAGGCGGTTCAACTGTCACAAACCTGCACAACTTCCCTATCGGGACAACAAAGGTATCCGTGACCGCGCAAGACAGCGCAGGTAACGCAGCGACGCCGGTGACCTTCAACGTGACCGTTGCTGATGCAGGCGCACCAGTCATCTCCGGTACCGCGGATATCACTGTGAACACCGCCTCGGTTGTGTTGAATGCCACGGTAACGGACAACTCGGGCGAGATGATCGCACCTGTCTTCACAGTGGATGGATCAGCAGTCACAAGCCCTCATGTCTTCCCTGCAGGGAAGACAACGGTAACTGTCACGGCGCAAGACAGCGCAGGCAATGCAGCGACGCCTGTAAGCTTCAACGTGACCGTGGCTGACGCAATTGCACCCGTGATTTCCGGTACATCCGATGTCTCGGTAACCACCGATGCAGACGTGAACACCGCCTCTGTTGTGTTGAACGCAACGGTATCGGATAACTCTGGTGAGACAATCACACCTGAGTTCTCAGTGGACGGTTCAGCAATCACAAGCCCGCATGCCTTCCCTGTTGGGACGACAGAGGTCACTGTGACGGCACAGGATAGCGCGGGCAATCAAGCAACGCCTGTGGTCTTCACGGTTGTGATTCAGGATACAACTGTTCCAGCTCAACCTGTCGCGTCGGCTCCTACATCAACTCCGGATGGCCGCCCCAACGTGTCAGGAACGGCTGAACCCGGCAGTATTGTGACCGTCACCTTCCCAGATGGAAGCACGCAATCGGTAACCGCTGACCCTGTAACAGGTGCATTCTCTCTCGTGGCCCATGCTGCGCAGAGATCCGGCGATATTACCATCGTTGCAGCAGATGCCGCTGGTAACGTTTCCCAAACCTTGACCCTCAAGTTTGCCGGAGATGATGTCGCGCCAACAGTTACGATTGCAGCATTGAGCGGCCCCGTGAATGGGACCTATACCGCAGCGATTACACTCTCCGAGGCCAGCAGTGACTTCACTGCATCCGACCTCGCTCTGGTCAATGCGGATGCCACGCTTACTGGATCCGGATTGAACTACATCGCGATCGTGACACCTACGGCTGATGGCGAGGTCAGCTTGTCTGTTCCAGCTGGTGTTCTTAATGATGCGGCAGGCAACCCGAATACGGCCTCGAATGTGGTCAAGGTAATGCATGATGCAGTTGCGCCTACCGTAAGCATCACGGGCGCGCCAGAGTCCGCGGCGTCCTCGTCAAGCTTCGCTGTCACAGTGACATTCTCTGAGGATGTCATTGGGTTCGATGGCGCAGATATGGCCACCAAAAACGCCCGGGTCACCGGAGTGAGCGGAAGCGGTTCTGTCTATGCAGTATCCTTGATCGCAACGGGCGCAGGTGATGTGATCCTCACGGTTCCTGCGAACGGTGCCTATGACGCTGCGGGTAACGGCAATCTGGCTTCCAATACGGTCAGCATCGACGATACGACCGTGGAGCGTACGCAAGAACTGATTGCCGGTTTCATGCAAACCCGCGTCAACCAGCTGGTGCGCAACCAGCCTGACCTGATGGCCTTCCTGTCAGGAAATGGTAAAGGGGAGCTCGATCTCTATGTGACACGTGGTTACGGCAATTTTGACTTTGCCTCGCGTCCTGACTATCCGGTCTGGGTTCGTGCAACCGGGGCATGGTCCAACGACGAAGATAGTAAGGGAAAGTATCTGTTCGGTGCCTTTGGCGGCCACCAAAAGATCAACGAAAACCTCTTGCTGGGTGGCATGCTCCAGTTCGACCACCTGACTGAGGAAACGGGTGTGGCCAAGATGAGCGGTACAGGCTGGATGGCTGGTCCTTACTTAGTAGCCAAATCCGCAAACCACCCGCTCCACTTTGAGGGTCGGCTGCTTTACGGGGAGACCAGCAACAAGATTTCTCCGTTTGGCACCTATGAGGACGACTTCGACTCCAAACGCTTTCTTGCCCAGTTCAAAGTCGCGGGTGAGATGGACTATGGCGCAACTATTCTGACACCGTTTTTTGACATTTCCTATACGACAGATGATCAAGAAGCCTATGAGGACACCATGGGCAATACGATCCCCAAGCAAGGTATCGAGCTTGGCCAGATCGAGTTCGGCATGGACTTCAACCGGACCATCTCGATCCCGAACGGGGAGTTCGAGCTCTGGGGTGGCGTGTCCGGTATCTGGTCACATACCAGTGGCAGCGGCTATGCTTCCACGGTGACCCCCGATTACGAAGGGGGGCGGGGGCGCGTCGAGCTTGGAGTAGGTTACGACCTTCCACATGGTCAGAGTTTCAATGCCGCAACCTTCTACGATGGGATCGGGGCAAACAGTTTCGAAAGCTTTGGCCTGAGTCTCGGGTATGAGGCAACGTTCTGATGATTGCGAAATGACGTTTTTGAAATCCCCTGACAGTCGACCATTCGATAGATCGGCTGTCAGGATGAACACTGCCTTCATCAAGGCGGTTACCTGGATATGCGAAGTATGACTTTCCTGAGAAAATATTCCTATCGCGGAAAGTTTGGTGTCCCGAATAAAAGATATGCTGTGGATGATTGCCAAGTTTCCAATTGAAATCAATGGGTCTTTTGCGCCGCAGAACAGCAAACAGCACATGAATGACGAAGCCAAAGAGATCAAAGATCAGCTTGAAGTTATGCTGTTAGAGACAGTTACGAACTCTGAATACGCATGCTCAAAAGTTTTACTGCGGTTTCGAAAAGCTCTGGGTTCTCTTGGGAGCGCGCGGCAAGTTGTGCGCCTTCTAATAACGATAGCGCGGCCGCGGACTCTAGCTGAGGTTCGCTGACGCCCGTAATTGATCCGTCGGTTCGACCTTTTTTGAACGCGGCAGTCATCCAATCGATCACCATTGTACGAAAGAGGTTGATTTGCTGAAGTACGTCGTCAGGCAGGCTGTCTCGGCTTGCGGAGAATGAGGCACAAAGACAGAGTTGCTTACCTCCGTTGCTGCCAGTTCTATATTGATCAATTAATGCAGAAAGCTGCGTGCCACCTGTTCCATTGCTGGCTATGATTTCGGCCCCTATAGCTTGAAAAGCTTCATGATACCGCTGCATCAGGGCGACGGAGAGTTTCGCCTTCGTTGGGAAATGGTGATGAATGCTTGCTTTGCGGATACCAACATCTTCAGCAAGATCGGCGTAGCTGAAACCATCGAAGCCCAAGGTGCGCGCTGCGTTCTCTGCGGAATTCAATAAAGCGGTTTTTGTGTCAAGCGTTGGCATTTTGGTTACCTGTTTTAGAGTTCCAATGTTTGTAATACGTTTTCGGCGGCTTCCAAAGCCCCTTCGAGATATCCACCGAATTGCGGCGCCGTCTCTGTACCGGAAAAATATAATTGGCTGTCCCATAGACCAGTCAGTGCCGGGGGCAGCCCATAAGTCGGGTGTGCAAGAAGAGTGTCTTGGTCTGCGTGGGTCGCGGTGTAGGGATCAGAGGCCCAATCCTTGACGAACAACGCTTTGGGGTTTGCAGCTTTTGGTCCGAATAGGCGGATCAGTTGTGCGGACAGGTGTTGGCGTAGGTTTTGCTCATCTGTGCGGGCGCGGGGTGGTACACTAATGAACCCGAATAATGCATGGGGGCCGCCACGCGCGGGGGATGCATCGTGGATTTCGACCATCGGGCCAAAGCGGCTTTGCGCATCGCCAGACAATTCGTCTTCGCGCCAAAAGGGCGTGCTGTAAACGGCAACTGCCTTGGCCTGTCCCGCCATCCATGTAGGAATGCTCTGCAAGGATGCTATAGCCTCATCGGGCAGGGCAGGGGTGAATGTGATTTTGCCTGCGATACGTGGGGGTAAGCCGAGGATCACGCGGTCCCCGTTTAATTTGTCGCCATTGTCTAACGTAGCGGTGATCCCTGTATCGGTTTGCGTCAATGCCGTGACGACAGCATTCAGCCGTTTTCGATCTGTGGGTAAGTCATCGGCGAGCGCGGCAATCAGTGTTCCAAGCCCCCCTTCAACCCGCAATGCGCCCTGCATAGAGAAAAAACCGCGCCCACGCTGAACCTGTCCTCGCTCGTTTTCATAGACCAGATCGCCAGATGCAAACTGGTCGAACTTTTTAATATCCAGCTTCTGGATCAAGTCGGCGATGCGCGGTTGATCTGGCCAAAACCATGCTGGCCCGATGTCGAACGCGCCGCCCTCATGGTGCTCGGTTTTGATGCGTCCCCCAAATCGCGCACGGGCTTCGATTAACGTGTAATCGTGGCCTTTCTCTTCAAGTCCGCGGGCAACGGTGAGGCCAGACAAGCCGCCGCCAATGATGAGAGTTGTCATCCTCTAAAATCCTTCGGATGCGGGGCGCAGATCCAGCTCGTGAGTCCATGTCGACTGTGGTTGATGGACCAATTGCAAATATGCTTGCGCGATGTCTTCGGGTCTCATCATTTTTGAGGGATCAAGACTGTGTTGGTCGCGCGATTTGGCCGTGTCAATGATACCATCAAGAATGACGTGACAGACGTGGATACCTCTGAGTTGGTATTCCCGCGCAAGCGATTGTGTCAGGCCGCGCAGGGCAAATTTTGCACTGGCGAATGCCGCGAATTTCGCGCCGCCGCGCAGGGAAGCTGTTGCACCTGAAACGATGAACGTCCCCCCGCCAGCTTTTTCCATCTGAGGTAGGGTCGTTTGAGCGAGGATAAATGCACTCTGCACCATTGAGGTCCACGTCCGGGAAAAATCGTCCAAAGTCGTATCCGCAAGCGGAGCAATCACAAGCTCAGCTGTGTTGTGGATCACAATTTTGGGTGGACCGTAGTCGTTTATGATGCTTGTCAATTTGGTAGGCGCGGCGTTCATATCTGCCAGATCAAGGGCATGAAACTGGCCGATTGGATTTGAGGGTGCTGTTCGGCCAAGACCGACAACCTGATATCCGTCCTGTTCAACGCTTGCGCAAAGAGATTGGCCAAGACCCGTGCCGGCGCCCGCGACGATAGCGAGTGGTTTCTTGATTGTCATTTGGTCACCGGTGCTTTTGCGTGGGCCAAATGGCCCGTTTTGATCCAGATTTTTGCACCATCTTTGCCCGCGGTAACATGCAGTGCATCACCTTCTGGCAGTCGCAACCACGCGCCTTTGTCCAAAGTGTCCGCGCCATGCGTCACAGTGCCGTGGATCACCAACATCTCGGTTCCGCCAACGTCTGACTTGGATAAGGCCGCACCTGCATCAAGGTGGTGATAGGTCACAACTTCAAAGGCATCGCTGTGCAAATGCGCTGTTGCTACCCCATCGATCGGTGTGGCCAGTTCTTCTGCCATAGTCTTGCGGAATTGATTGCGATCATCTGGATCAAATTGCCAGAGTTTCACAAAAATTGTGCATCCCTCGTCCGAACCGGGAGTATGTGACGTGGTAGGCGGGTTGCGCACATAGGTCCCTTCAGGGAAGTCACCATGTTCGTCCTGAAATACTCCGTCGAGGACAATAAATTCCTCACCACCCGTATGGGTATGGGCGGAAAATTTGCTGCCTTTCGCATAGCGAACGATGGAGGTTGCACGCGCCACTTCCCCGCCGATCCGGTCAAGCATTCGGCGGTCAACGCCCTGCATAGGAGAGGGTATCCATTCAAGTTGTTCAGAGTGAATAGTGATCTGCTCTTTGAAATCGGCGTTCAGTTCCATTGTGGGCATCCTTTTGCGTGCTGGCTGTGTTCTGCGTAAATGTGGCTATCGGTAGGTTACGTGTTCAAGGTCTCGGTAGAGGGTTACGATTAGAATAGGCTGTAAGTGTATATCGGATCGGCAAGGCGGCTTCTGCCCGGATGATGTTGAGGATTTTGATCCGTAAGCCGCGTCCCATGAGGGGGAGCTTCCCATCGTTCAGTTTTTCTACAACCTCGGCTGTTCCTTTGATGTTTAACAAAGTGCCTGTTTCAAAATCAACGAACTGGAGGCCAATCCGATTGTCGGTCATGATGTTACCAAATGTGTTGTAAAAGTTGTTTCCCTTATAATCAGGGAACTGGAGTGTCATATCGTCCAGTACGGTCACAAAGCCGGGCATCCCGCCCCGATGGTTGATGTCGACACCGTCCCGCGGGTTATCGCTTAAATGCGCGGCACGCGATGCAATCAATAAGGTGTCGGCGCTGGTAACCTGTCTTATATCTGCGGCGCTCAGTGCCACCGCTTTGGTCAACGCTTGCCGTTCTGAGGGGCTTTTTGGCGTTTTGCTGCGGACTTGAATGTATTTTGGGCAATTGCCATAACTTTGATCCACGCGCATCGTGATAGTGCTGTCATTCACGGCCTCAATGGTGGCGTTGGCACGATTGCGGCGTTGCGTTTCAAACTCAATCCCGACCACGCTTACTTTTGCCCCAACAGTAAGGTTAAGGTTGTCGGGCTCGCCGAGTAGAGCGCAAGACGTGATTACCAGAGTCTTGTCGTCGGGAGACGTCAAAAAACCGGCCGCGCCTGTGCGCATGATGGCCCAAGGATGGCCGTCATCGTCTGCCGCACCAATGTGGATGCTCTCTAAGGCAGCGAAGAATTCGCGATGTTGATCGGGCAATTGGCCTCGGATCATGCGCAAGCCCAGCTGGTGTTGCCGTTCTTCAATGTTCAGCTTTTGGTGTAACTTGCGTTCGCCTTCGTGAAAGACACTGATTAAATCTGACATTGTGGAGCTCCTACCGCCTGTATGATACCTGCCAGTAGGTAGGTTTCGTGTCAATCTCGCCACCAGATAAATGTCCAACCTCGCGAAATGGTGAAGCCGCGTTATTAATAGCTGGGAGCACTATCAATTGACCCTATCAACAAACGACTTACTTAAAGTTGGATCTTGGTAGGTTTAGAGGAACGATAACGTTTGAGTGAAAGGGACAGCAAAGCATTGCTGTCTTCGATAGAACCTTCTAGTAGGTAGAGTCTTATTTAACTCAGAGGGACAAGTCATGATTGGGTATTCTACCATTGGTGTGAAAGACATCGAAAAAGCGAAAAAATTCTACACAGAACTCTTCGATGCGAAAGTTCAGGTCGACATTGGCCGTCTGGCAATGATCGGGAAAGCAATGGACGCACCGATGATCGCGGTGTGTAAGCCCTTCGATGGCAAAACGCCAAGTTGTGGTAACGGTTCTATGGTTGCATTTTCGACCTCATCGAAAGAGGAAGTAAATGAGCTCTACAACAAGGCAATCTCCCTAGGCGCGACATCCGAGGGCGCGCCTGGTCAGCGAATTGATGATGTTTTCTATGGTGCTTATGTCCGTGATCCGGATGGAAACAAAATGGCTTTCTACATCTTTGGTTGATTGGTTTCATTGCATTACCCGCCCGTCTTGAGAGATTGAGACGGGCATCGTCTGTTTCGAGAGGCTAATGGTGTCACTGCTCAGCCTTACCAAACAGGAGTTCTTACGGCTTCACATGAGTATCGTAAGTTTACACTCATTCCGCCGTGCACGCACTGAGCGCAGTTTGATCCGTCAAGTACAGCTTGTTTTGATGCGGCGAAAACAAGCCAAGATCAGCCCCAAAAAGGCGCCCTTTCGCTGGTCATGGTTGCTGCTGCCTGCACTTTGGAACCAACACCCTCACCCTCATGTTTCATAGATGTGAATAGACACCAAGGAGAATATCAAAATGGTACTTAAGGCACTTATGATGACAGCAACTGCATCTGCATTGATTGCGGGTGGCGCAATGGCTCAAGACACCAACACATCGGGCAGCGCTGCTCCAACAGCGACAGAAATGCCAGTAGAGGCACCGGAAAGGGCACCTACCTTCACCTCAATCAATGAAATGACCGTAGGCGATATCGTCGGTGAAAATGTTTATGAAGCAAGCGGGGCTACTATTGGTGAAATCGACTATATTGCCGGGAGCGGTGGTGCCGCGAGTGCGGTAGTCGGAATAGGCGGCTTTCTCGGCCTTGGTGAATACACCGTGGCCTTGCCACTTTCGGATTTCACTTACGATGCCGACCAACAGATGGTGAAAGTAGATACAACAAAAGATGCGTTGAAAGAGCAGCCGGAATTCGACGAGACCGATGTTGAAAGTCTACCTGAAGAGACCCGGCTGAGTGGCCTGATGGCCAGCGTAGACACAACAGCGCCTTCACGCGGTGCTGCTACAGATACCTCGAATTAACCTTGCCACGCTCATGAAAGAAACAGCACCCTGCTCAAAGCGGGGTGCTGGTAATATGCTCCGTGAAAGATGTACGGCGCTTTATATGTTTGAAGTTCGCTACTGACCAAAAGTAACTTCTCAGAAGAAAGAATTGTGTCACGCGGCAAAGGATTGCCACATCAGAAAGCCATAACATGTCAGAAGATAAACCAACCAACCCAGAAATCGAAGCGGCCCTCGAGCCAGAAGTTGCGGAAGCTCGCGGGATTGTTCGAAGCTCAGACGAACTGATCACCCTCATGATTTCTATGCTTATGACAAACAATATTTCCGCAGAAGCGATAATCTCGTATCTTACTGTTGAATTGGGGATTGCGGTTGAGAGAGCTGAAATGCTCTACAAAAACGTTTACAACGCTGGGCCATTCAGCATATAGACACGCCGCACAGCAAGAGCGCTACATGTAGATTTGCGGTGCCTTTCGTGGAATCTTTGCCCCGATTCCGAGACAACTATATCCCGATTTACAAAACTGATAATCAGGGTAAAGTTGTCTCGGATTAGCTTTAAAAGCCATGCAAACGCAATGCATTAATTATTTCCATTGTGAAATCGGAGCAAAGATTACGCGAAAATCGGGCCAAGATCCCGCGACGAAAAATATAACACAACAAAAAAGCCCGCCGAAGCGGGCTGACTATCCATCAACTGTATCTCTAATTGAGGCTAGGATCTTGACCGCGAGAGCGTCAGAGATATTGACATAAATGGCCCTTACCCCGATTTTTTCTGGATGACGAAAGGACGGGATCGACCCTGACATAATCTCGTCAAATACCTTCTCGAAGGGCCCTGCACCACGTTGGCACGCATATGCTATTGGGTGAATATTGTTGAAATTTTCAGGAGTGAATTCCGGTAGCGTTGATATCTTTCCGAGAAAATCATCAAGGTGTTGTCGCGCAAACACGACCTGCCGGACAGACCTAGGTCCAGTTCTGGGAATGAGTGGCTTTAAGACACCCGCACGATAGAGGACCTCAACTTGGCCTTTACTAGCACCGACATATTCGGGAACCTTCATCAGTGGCACCGCCGTTTTAAAGGATTGAATCAACGGGACGGCCTTGGCTGCGTCAAAGACCATGTTCCCGCTTTCAACTTCAGTTGCGTGTTCCGGCACCTGACCGAGGCTTTTGAGGAGACGAGAAAGGCGGCGATATTCAATGCCGACCTCGGAGGATAAGCTATATACTGTGTGAAACCGCCGCTTGTTGATTTCAACTCCAAGCACAGTCGTGCCAGGCTCCACCGCTGAGTGCTTCACAATATGGTCGCGAAGGATATCGCGGATAGGACCTGGGTCAACGGCATTACTACGACGGTCAAGCCAATCGAACAGCTTTCCATAATGTGCGAGTGCCCCGGCTTGAACAGCCTTTGCTGGTGACGTTTGACGAATGGTATCCAAAGCTTCCTCAACGGCTTTCGGCCCTTCCTGGTAAATTGAAAAACCAATATCGGTGGCCTCTTCGGTTTGCGCAGAAGTCAGTTTTGTCACCGCGACGCGATGACCATGCTCCAAAATGGCACCCAGCATTTCTGCTGCGGCCAAGACTTGCTCAGTGGTCTGGTCATTCATCCAGGAATCTTCGTAGTAGCTTGTGTCATGAAGGCGATTGCGGAGCCAACGCAAATATTCCGGCTCTATTGCATCAGCCACAAAGGGTTTTGCGAGTGGAGCGCCATCAAGCGAAACCCGCAGATTTGTGCCATTAGCCACGGGTGCCGTTTCCAGCAGAATTGAATGCAGATCACAACGCACAACATGCCTAAACCCCCACAACAGACGGAAACGACGATCATTCTTTTCTCCGTCTTCTGCCAAGCAGATAGGGCAATAACGCGACGCACGCGGCGAGAGAAATGTTTTGGACATCTCATGGCCACGAAAAGAGCTTGCCCGTAGAAATACGCGGATTGCTGTTGCCTCAAGCTCATGGCCAGAATGCCCAGTGGCATCGGCCAAGGCAGTTACTGTATCAGGCCGTCCCGAAACAAAGTGATCCTTGTGAATGCCGAGGTCCTTCAAAAGGCGGTCCATGCCGTGGCCTGTGTGCATCACAGAAAGCCGGTCAGTATAAGACAACAGCGTCTCCTCAGGATCGATAGGAAGCTGGGGCAATAGGTTCATTACTGGCTCCATCCAATGGATTCTAATTCGCGCTTCACAGCTTCCCAGCCAGAGGGATGAAATGGCGTCATTTCGATGTCCCCTTTAATTTTCCGGAATACCCGCTCGGCATGCTCGGGGGCCAGCTCTTCACGATTGCGAATGACTGCGTCACGCAGAATTTCCTTTCCCAGTGCAATACTACGGCCAACTTGACCGTGTTCAGCGAACAAAATCCGCTCCACAAAGGCATCCTCTGCGTGGACTTTTACTCCCAGCTTTTCTGCCGACATTGTAAAGTTCATTGCAAAGAGCCGCGCAGCATTGGACCCCGTGCGAATTTTGGAGAGTTCATAAACCCGGCACCGGCGAAACGTTTCACCAGAGGGCTCAGACATGATGGCATCGCGCAGGGCTGGCACGCCCGCGATCACGAGGGCCGCGCTGTTCTCTGACTGCATAAGATGCTTCAGGGACTGAATGGCTGTGCGCGTATCTTTACCAGGACCAGGCAGAAGCATGTGGTGGCTTTCATCGATAATGACGGTTTTGATCCCGACAATACTGAAGCGATGACGCGCCATTTCCCAAAGGTCGGCAGCACGTGATCTCGGGTCGACTTTATTGTAACCGGTTTTGGCAAGAATGATTTCCCCAAGCTTCTTAATAGTCGCATCAGGAGGCACCGTAACGACCAAGGTATTGCCGGTCAGGTCATCCTTGAATTTTGTCAAGACAGGGCTCTTGCGTAGCATACGTTGTAGCATTGCGGTCTTCCCGCTGCCGGATCCCCCAAGGACCATCAACCCCTTTGTCTCGCCGGTCAGAGGGTCGCGTCTAGGCTCCCCCGTCATCTGGCCCTGTTCATCCACGTCAAACAGATCTTCAACGAAGTCAGACATCATCTCGTCCTGCCCAAAACGCCAATAGCGGTCGTCCAGCCATTTGAGCTTTTCTGGAATGGTCACGGGGGTGATTGAAGTCGTGTCAGTCATATCTACTCCATTGAATCTTCGTCTGAAATATTCACGCTGGGATCAAATTGGTCAGGCGCAGCTTTAACTGTGGGTTCAGGC
The DNA here is from genome assembly GCF_014196805.1 of Sulfitobacter undariae. GTDB lineage: Bacteria > Pseudomonadota > Alphaproteobacteria > Rhodobacterales > Rhodobacteraceae > Sulfitobacter > Sulfitobacter undariae. The sequence continues at coordinate 27,488 of NZ_JACIEI010000024.1, forward strand.
TGACTGTCGTCAAACTCCAGATCTCTATCGAGATCATCCAGCAAATTCCGATAGTCACCGGCGGCACGGCGACGTTCAGCCGTGTCAGCAAACCTTGAAAACCTTTCAACGTCGCGATCAAGATCAGCGGCGTCCTTTGGCAAGGAAATTAGCCCGGCCAAACGTTTCAGGCGATAGGATTCCGCGTTGACGTCATTGATGAAATCCTCTCGCGCATTACGTTCGTCTTCATCCCGATCAGGTTTGTCACGGAGCCAAACTCTCAGATCTGTATCGGTTTTGCCGATCCACATTGGGTCCCGAGCAGTGACTGTTGTCCAAGGGCCATCATCGGCCCGAATGCTAATCGCGCCGATGTCCCCGTCCCACCGCAGCACTTCAACCTCTTTGACCTTGGATCTAAGATAAAGATCCATTACTCTGTCCGTTTGGTAGTGGACGTGATTCATGAGAATCCCATCTCTATTGAGTTTGCGTCTCTTGCGGACCCCAAAAGCCTCCCTCATTTCTGCGCTCGTCAAAGAGCGCGGCGGACATTCTTTTACGGCTTTGGCCCATGCTTGTGCAGGCGACATGCCCAACGAGGAATGGGTTTTGGTATGATATGCGTCTACCGCCCACCGCACGAGCCAAGCCAAGAATGCTTCCAGCGTCAGGGTTGCGCGGCGCTCAGACTCATTTTCACCCTTTTCCACTACATTGCTGAATGCTCGGCCCGAAAATCGTAAAAGAAGGTCACTATGGATCGTCCGAAAAACGCGTTCAATGAAAGGCTTCAACCATGGCTTGCCAGCGGGCGCACCCATATTGGTGATGCCCAGAGAGGAAAGAATGTCGTAGGCATCATCCGTCACATAGGCCGAGCCTCGATCCAATACGATCATTTCCGGCGCACCTGCCATAGGCCAACCAAATTTGGCGCCTGCCGCATCCGCGATAGGGGTTTTGTCCATGTATATCATCTCGAGGGTTTGCTTGAGCGGCGTCTTCAAAGCCTTCGGCACAATCTGCAATGCCAACAGACACTTGGTATGGACATCAATCGCTGCGGAGAGCGTTACGCGGCGGGCCGCTCCATCCAAGCCAATCATATTTCTGATTGATGCGGGTAAATGATCAAAAAGGCCGGTATTTTCCATAAGAACAAACAAATCGACCGTATATTCGTCAACCTCCACGCGCTCTAAGGCTCTAAATGTTTCAACCCCCATGCCGACTGCATGCATGTCTTTATAGGCTTTGTCCCATCCATGCTTGCGGATCGCATGATCAATCGGCGCGTTCTCTTTGATCTTTGCTAGAACATAATCGTATCCGACCTGTTGAAGCTTTGCTGCGGGGACGGGCAATCGTTCACGACGCTTATTTTCAGCGTTTATGGCGCCTTGGACGCTCTCAACCAACGAAGTTATCGTTGGGCGTTCTTCATCCCAGAGCGTATTTAAGACCCTGCAAATTAGGGCATCTGTAGCGGTGCCATAGCGGGCGTATTTTCCACAGTTCCGGTAACTATCGAAGAGGCCGTCATCACCATCGATGCGCCACTGCCAAAACCACTTCCACATCGTATGGCCACTTTTAAAGCCCTTATGAAAATCGACATCCCGTTCGCGCTGAACGTCCGTTTTCTTGACGACCGCACCACCGCGTTTATTCTCTCGCATCAGTTGTGTCGTGATGTATTTATCGTAACGGATCCGGCCATTTGTCACGATTTCCACAACCCTTAAATCAAAGTCGTCGCGCGTGAGCTTCAGGCTGCCATTGTCCACCATTTCTTGGATCGCCAAGACAAACTGCTTGCGGAAACGCATGCGTGCGACTTCAACCAATTCTCTTTCACTCCGGCGCACCTGTTTTGGATCCACCGGTTTTGCCAACGGGCGGTTTAGTATCCTCAATGAGCCATAATTGTTTTCAGTGACAATATCTTCGTAGGACATGATGTTGAAATCACTGGCATGACATTCACCAGTCTCGTCATCCGTCCATTCATCCCAAGACACCAGATAGCCTTCTTTACGAAGCTCCAGCACGCTGCCTTTGCGGACCCCGATTTGAAAGTCGCAGCCTTTTTCAAGCAGAATCTTCACCTGTTTTTTAAACGGAGCAGCCATTACCCGGCCACCTTGCTGACGATCAAGGTTTGGCCTGTGATTTTGGCTTTGGTCACCAAGGCTACGCGTTTAGCGCGGATGGCGCGAATAACACTGAAATAGCCACGCCCGCCGATGCCGGCACGTTCCAGAAAGTCTTTAATATAGATTGGGTCTGATTGCTTCGAGAGGTGGCTCGAAACAATTTCATCCAAAACTGCATCAGGCTCCCGTGCCGCATGAAACAGCTTCGCGTTGTGCAACTCTTCGGGCCGAATGTTGCGTTCAGTAATCGTTTTTACATCATCGCAAATATTGCCAACGGCAGCTTTTTTAACCTGTGCAATAAGCGCCCTATATTCATATGTTTTGGCAATCCGTTCAGGCTTCACTGAAATACAGACCCGATGCCCGCTTGTATTGGTGAAGCGGAAATCAAAGAAATGCGTGCTCATGGCACCATTCGGCAAAACGAATGGCAGTGCCGCGAGTTGCTCCTCTAGGTCCAAGAAATCGGGCCTGTAGATTAGGCACAAAGCGGCGTTGTGCTCGCTGAGGCTGGCAAAGCCAAGACGCTGGGGTTGGTCGCCATTATTGTAAACCAATTCCCCCACAAAGTGCCCTTTTGAAGCTTTGGGGATATGGCGGATAGCACGGCTTTTTGCGGGCGCTTTTTTGAGGTGTTTTTCAGGATCGTTCATGGTTCAGTATTTCCATTTAGGGGGGGGGCCGCCCATATAATTTATAGGTCACCACGCCACTCTCAGCGTTGCGCAGTCGAGTAGATGGTTGATCTGTCCAGCTGACACCGACACACCTTCCCTGGCCCCGGACTTAGGCAGCCGAGGTTTCAGGATTTGCTTCAAGGGTGGATTATGCCGAAGGCACCAGACGGCTAATTCAGAATGACCAGGGTCGGCTCAGGTTACTTACCTTCCCGACAATCAGATCATTGGTTGGTTTTCATAATAGTTCACCCATTCATCAGACATAACTTCTCCATGGCCCGACAAGATATTGCCAAGCCGACTATCAATTTGAGGGGGAGAGATCTGCGCTTGCTTGGCCCTTTAGCGGGCTCTATATCTAGCAAGATAACCGGGCGATCTCAGCCCCAACTTTTGCGCGTGCCAATCTTTGGTGCGCGCTTTTTCATTCCGTATTCAGCCCAAGATCCGTTTTAACTAGCCAGATCTTAAGCAACATGTGGTGAGTTTCCACACCACGCATTATGAGTCAATAACCGTTTATTTTCATGTGCTTAAATAAAAAAAACGCGTTTCATTTTTTTTTAAATCTCTTCCATCAGAAGAAACTTCTATCCCAGCCAAGCTCGAATGAAACAACACTGGCTCCATCAGATTTGTGCGCCCCTTTTCTTAAGCAGTTTGCTCCATTTCTTTCGTCTGAGATGAATATACGGCTCAACATTTTGTGTGCATAGCCCATCGGAAACCGAACACGTGGACAAAGTGTATAGTTAACTCAGCTGGATAAATGAAACCCGCTCGATTTTTATTCGTAGGCCACTGGGGGGACAGGTGGGTATCGCTTCACAAACCCTTATGCACTCGTGATTGAGCGCATATCGCTGGAAGCAAAAACCCCGTGTTTCTTTTTGCAATTTTGGCAATGATGATTTTCTGTATCCAACGGGCTGAAACATCCTGACTGTCGAATTTTCGCGCCAAAGCGTGGCTTGAATATTCTCGATAATGAGGGGTCGATTCTGCCGCACCTACACATACTCTCAGCGACAGAGTGGTCGATGCAGTGCCGTGACTGACCCCATAGAGAGTGTTTTCAACGCAATCGGCTCAAAACTCCCCTTCACGTCAGATGTAGACGATGACTGGACCCAGCCCATTGACGCCCTTCGTTTCCGTTTGGGCCTCGCAGAGCGATTTCTGCAAAGTCGACCTTGATGCGAAGCGCAGTATCCCTCTATCACTTGCATTTATGGAGGCTTTCGCAAGTCATTCCGATAATGAAATGCTAAGAACCGTTAGGAGCTTGGAGTGCTTGGTGCCAATTCAAACCGCAATCTAGACCCTATTTGGGACGTGGGAGGCTATTCTTAAATGATCCGGCTCGGCCCCTTTCCCAATCCCAAAATAGCGTATGATCCCTATCTGGGCGCGTCCCTGCGCCAGCTTCGGGATTATCTCCGCCGTCCGAAGCAGGAGCGAGCGCAGCGGCGTGCCCAGATAGACGAATCTTTCTATTTCTGGGAGCCCGTTCAGTCAGCAGTTCAGGAAAGATGCTTCGAAAAATGCGTCTTTTGCGAGCGCTCATCACGGGACGTCGAGACATTAATAGAAACCTTTAGGCCGTTGCGTGATGCTGGGAACGGAAACGGCGACTCAGAGCAGGACCACTACGTATGGCTTGCCTACGAACCCGAAAACCTCATTTTGGTCTGCATCGAGTGCTCTAGCCGTAAGCGCACTGAGTTCCCAGTCATTGGCCCGCGCGCGCCCTACCTAACGCCAATGTCCGAGATCAGTGGTCGCGAAAAGCCCCTCATCGTAGACCCGTATCGCGGCAATCCCGAACGACATTTCCTCTTTCTCGCCGACGGGCGATGCGAAGGTGTGACCAAGGAGGGGCGGTTCACGTCTTGGCTTCTTGGCTTAAACGAAAGCAGGCTCCTCGGAGCCCGGGCGGGTGAGATGGACACTTTTCTTGGGCACCTTCGTGCCAGCATCGAAACCGATGGAAGAGGTGTAGCAGCATATCTCGACCCACGGACGCCCTTCGCCGGTGCTCGGATCGGAGTTGCCCGAAGGCTGTTTGGACCTGTCGCGGTTTGATGCCGCTCCTTTGATAGCATTTACTGTAACAAAGGAGATAAACTATGGGACTGAAACGGACGGACGAATTTCGCC
>NZ_JACIEI010000025.1 GCF_014196805.1 Sulfitobacter undariae
CCACTCAGCACTGGGCTGGAAAAGCCCTGTCGCCTTCGAACGAAAGGTGGCTTAAACGAGCACTTGGGGCGGCACTAAAGCGTGACAGGTCCAATGTCTCCCTGACCAAAACCGTCAGGGCTATGTGTTCACATGGGTCAGTTCTCAGTGACATTCAACAGTCCGGCTTCGCGCAGTTCGCAGCACTCGCTGGATAGATGTGTCCGCCAGCAGCGTTGCCTTCGGAGCGGCGGTAACTTTGCGACGCTACCGCCATGAAACGGTTCGATTTAGGTGAAACAATTTGGTCCGCTGTTTGCCGCAGAGATCCGCAAGAAAAGGGTCAGCCAGATGCGCGCATACTCGAACTGGCAATGGCACTTGGACGAAGTGTTCGTGAAAATTAACGGCGAGACGCACTATCTTTGGCGGGCGGTGGATCACGAAGGGGAAGTTCTGGAAAGCTTCGTTACGAAGAGCCGGGATCGCGAGACAGTATTGAAATTTCTCAGAAAAACAATGAAACGTCATGGTCGTCCACATATTTTCGTGACCGACAGACTGCGTTCCTACGGCGCGGCGCTGAAGGTAATCGGCAGTGCCGAAAAACAGGAAATGGCCGCTGGCTCAACAATCGAGCTGAGAATTCACACCAGCCATTTTGAAGGCGGGAACGGGCCATGCTTCGCTTCAGACGGATGCGAACCCTGCAGATATTCGTCGCCGTCCACGCCTCGGTCCATAACCATTTCAATCAGGAACGACATCTCTACAGCCGATCAAACTTCAAGCTGAACCGCGCCGTCGCTCTTGCCGAGCGGCGTCAACTTGGCGCGGTATAACAGATTGAATCTGTTGGAGAACTGAGACTGGTTCGCATTTGTCTGGCAGCACCATCAACTCTTCAATCATGGCTTGGTCTCGGGGAAGTGTGGAGTCTGGCTGGCACACCCGACAACGCAACTGAAATCAAAAACTTTGCGACACTACCGTCCTGAGCCTAGTTGTGATGATCCGCAGCACAGAAACTGAGACACCAGCTTTCTCCGCTGACAATTCGTAATATTGAGAATTTTTTTGCCATTCACTTCACCTTCTACGCTAGTATAACTATTCCAATAGATTAATTGAAAAAAATCATTAACTTCAGGTTTTCATTCATGTGTCTAGGGCCTGTGGGCAACTACCTTGAAGTTATGAGCTGGAATGGCGTTAAGGATCTTAAAGATATGAGTGATGGGAGCGACAAGAAGCCTACCACAATCCTTCTGCACATGGGCATCCACAAGACCGGATCGACCTCGCTGCAGAAAACTTTTGCGGCGCACCGCGCGGCGCTTGCCCGCGACGACATAGTGTTTCTTGGTCCCGGCCAGCCCTATTCCTGCCTTTACTCGGGCTTTCTGTCCGATCCAATGACCTTTTTCTGGAACCGCATATCCACACTATCCGAAAGTGCAATCCGTGAACGCGACGAGGCTGAGCTCGCCGCGCTTAATCAGGCGTTGATCCGACATCGCGGCCAGACGATCATCCTATCAAACGAATACCTGCCGATGTTGTCCCCGCCCGAAATGACCCGCTTGCGCGACTTCCTTGCGGCACATGGTGAGGTTCGTGCGGTCTATTACTACCGCGAACTGCACAGTTGGATGACGTCCAACAGTCAGGAAATGGCCAAGTCTACTGCCACGCAGCCAAGCCCCTTCAGGCAAGCGCTGAAACGCGTGCACACCTTGCCTTTACGCGTGGCCAATGTATTTGGGCCCGCGAATACAACTTTTATAAAGTTCGAGGACGCAGTTAAATGCGGCATCTGCGACGCCTTCCTCACAAGTTTTGACCTGCCGTCGCTGAGGGAGCGCGGGCTAGATGAAATCAAGGCCAACGTCGCGATCTCGGGAACGGCAGTGCGTGCACTCTACGCCTACAATCGCGACCATCCGGCAGGCAGCGCCACCCGCGATCGGGCTGAGGTAGAGCGGCTCAAGGCCTTACCCGGCGAAAAATATCAGTTAGGCGGCTTTGACCCCTACGATATCAATATCTATGCATCGGCACGCCAAGAAGTTCAGACACAGCTTGGATTGAGCCTCGCAGCGCCCAACACGCTGCCGGTTTTGGAGTTGCCTGTCCATATTCGGCTGCGTCGACTAGCTGGGCGGGTCAAACGTTATCTTCTGGCTCGTTAACGCCGTGACCCGGCTTTGTTGCCAAATCGGTCTGAGGCCGTGCTTCCCCTTTCCCAGACGGACTTAGCCTATGGCGACGATATGGGGTATGCCAAGAGATATGAAACCGTTCAGGATCGCGGTGCGGATCTGGATCTCGGCAACATGGCGATCAAAGTCACGCGCCGAGAGGCGCTGACCGAGCAATTTCACACAATGCATTTTTGTCTCAACGCGGCTTCGACGGTGATATCCAGTTAACTGTCACCACTACGCTCGACCCAGATACCTTGAGGATCGGACAACCTCGTTGCGCTCTCTCTCTCCGGGCGAGTCAGGTTGGTAGTGTCGCAAAGTATTTGATTTCAGTTACGTTGTCGGGTGTGCCGAGCCAGCCCCCCACACTTCCCCGAGTCCAAGCCATGATTGAAGAGTTGATAAGTTTCAAAGGCGCGCAATACCCTAAATCCGTGACCCTATATGCTGTGTATTTCTACGTCCGCTTTCCCGTTTCGTATCGCGATCGCGAAGAGATCATGGCAGAACGTGGCATCGATTTGGATCATGCAACGCTCAATCGTTGGGGCGAGAAATACGCAGGCGCTATTTTCGAAGAAGCACATCGTAGGAAAACACCGACTGGACATACTTGTACCGAGCAATCGATAAACAGGGGAACACCCTTGATTTCATGCTGTCTGAACGCCGCGACTACGGTTTTAATGAAAACCATCGGCAATAACGGCTGGCCTGACAAGGTTGTCATCCCCTTTCGTGACATTGCTGCGCAATGCACTGTCGGGCAGTGGACAAAACTGGATCGAATACGGCGGCTTTGTTCAACATGAACTGCCTGCTCGTGATGAGCGGCTGGTGTTGGTTGATCACTGTCCGGCGGACGAAATATCTCAACCACTGCATGGCAGGGTAAACTTGTTTGCCCGAGAGTGAATATCATTGAGCAGCCCTCTCGACGATTGCAGGCAATCATCTGTCAGGTAATAGATTACCGTTTCATCAAGAAACTTACTCGGCCGATTCAGATCTTCAAATCGCTGAATTCAGCTTCGGCTACTCTTGCTGGGATTGAAGTCGCGCATATGATCCGGAAAGGTCAGTTTGATCAGTCAGAGCAGTCCGGCTTCGCGCAGTTCGCGCAATCGCTGGATAGATGTGTCCGCAAGCAGCGTTGCCTTCGGAGCGGCGGTAACTTTGCGACACTACCCTTGGGGCGGCAAAAAAGCGGGACAGGTCCAACACAGCTCAAGAACAGGCACACCGTTCTCAGCTTCCTTCAACATCGCGACAATCTGCGCCTCTGAATATCGTGATTTCTTCATCGTGAATCTCTTCAGGTATCTTGCCGAGAAAATTCTAGGTTTCAACACAACCATTTTTCGGCGGGATTACCCCTCAATAACGTCACACCCGCCGACGCCTACTTCGGACAGGACAAAGCTATCATCAGAGAAAGGGAAAGGATCAAAAACCAGACAATCCCTTTTCGGGATCATGTTACGCATAAACCTGCTGGGTAGTGAACAACGCCGCTTGCAACATCAAAACATGCCGCACAATCAATCACACAAATGAGCAAGAGCCGCTATTGCTCAACCTGCTCTGATGTCCCATTTCATATGACGACGAACATGAAGGGAACAACTTGATTAAGGCGCCGGGTTAACTTGACGACAGTTTTGCACACGCTGATGCCAATACACTAAGTCTAAATGGTTTATCCAAAACCATGTTTACGTCGACTAATTCCTCTTCATGACCTGTAAGGTTTCCAGACATCAAAATGACCTTACACTTCGGAATATCAAAGCGAATTTTACTTGCCAGATCCAACCCACTACCGTCTGGAAGTGTCTTGTCCACGATGGCCAAGCTAATATTTGGATCATTTTCGAGAAACTCATTTGCTTCAATAATCGAGCTTTTAACAATTACTGTTGCCCCTTTATTCTCAAGAGCGTGCCTGTAAGACGACGCGAGCTCCAACTCATCTTCGACCAACAAAATTCGGCTACCATCAAGTGAAATCAAGGGGGGGGCAGCTAGACCTTTCGTGACTGCGTTGGGGACAGGCGGTGAGCTTTTCCGGAAAAGCAGTACAAATTTTGCGCCACCCGTACGGACGTCCTCAAGGTGAACAGCGCCATTCGCTGCAGTAACAAAAGAATACACGGACGATAACCCAAGACCGGTTCCAGTCGTTAGCGGTTTACCTGTAAAAAACGGCTCAAAAATCTTACGAGAAATACCTTCGGGGATGCCCGGGCCCTTATCCGATACCGAAATTTCACAATATTCTGCATTTGGTAAATATGGGTGTTGGGAAAGAGAAATTTCTCTAGCAGGTGAAATCCGTATGTCAATCCGCCCATGGTTACCCATCGCTTCGGATGCATTCTTACAAAGGTTTACAATTGCCGTGTCTAGAAACGTTTCATCCACGGTTATAAATAAATCCTCTTGGCACTCTATATTTAAGTCAACCTGCGGACCAATTGCCGCAGATAGCATCGGACGAATAATATGAGCCCATTGACTGAGATTCACCAAATCTTTTGCTTGGTCTGACGCTTTGGACATCCGCTTAAGCTGACCCACAATCGAGGCCGCACGATCCGCTGCGCGTGTGGCGGACGTTACGAATATTCGCGCTTCGTCGACATCAATGCCCTCCTGGCCTGCCATGTCCAAATTGGCGACAATGATCCCAAGCATATTGTTGAACTCATGCGCGACACCGCTAGAAATGCGCCCCAGCGCTTCCATCTTTTCTACATGAGAAGATCTACGAGCGTTTTCTTGGGCAACGGTGATTTCCTGCACAAAAACAAACACACCGCCACGCTCCAAGTTTGACCATACAACCAGCCAACTTTGGTCATTGTGGTCCACTTGCAGTTGGACATTGGGCTGATCCACAATGTCCTCTTCTTTCTGCGTTTTTCCTAGATTTTTAGTCGTTATACCCTGCATCTCTTCAAGAGCTCGGATGAGATCCGCGTCGCTTTCAAGGTTTAAATGGGCGAGGGATCTAATCCATTATTCTTCGGCTACATCTGTATTTGAGTATAGTAAATCACCCGAGTGCGAAAAAATGAAGGAGTATAGCCCAGCGGCAGTTAACGCGGCATCAATAAACTCCAATAGATCAGCCTGTTTTACTTCGTAGTCCGAGACAACTGTAAGCGTCTTTTTCAGGTGTTTAATCGCGGAATGGGTTCGTGTCGCGACGGTTTCCAGTTCGGAAAACTGAAGCTTTCCCAAGCTTGAAGGTTCTTCCCAAGCGGGTGCCGCAGAAGATTCAGTTGCCTCAACCAAGGCCATAACACCCATAGAGATACGTCTGTTCGCCCGTACCACCAAAAAGTAAGCTAGTAATGTAGCAACAAGTGTTGCAACTGAAACAATAATCAAAACTCTCCACAACTCCGCCGCTAAAAGAGGGGCAAAGTTGACTTCAACCGAAAGAATTCCAGTTTGCGTGGACGGTGTTTTAAGTGGAGTATCAATTACATAACGAGTGGGAATGCCTAGCAAGGTTGCGACCCTCTCGGTCAGTTGACCACTTTCAACTTCATGAGTGCCTTCACTGAGGGTTCTCCCGAAGTCATCAGTGATTACTACCCGCCTGAAGACACCAATATCCAACAGACTTTGAACTGTTTTGCGCGCACTTTCCTTATCAAGCAGTTCGACGGAATTTGCCGCAGAAGGTGTAACTGCAGATATCACCGGAGTAATTCGATCAGCTTCAAGTCCAATGTATAGATTGAACAGTGATAAGGATTGTAAGCCGACAAGGACAAAGAAATTAATAACAACAAGCAAATAGAAGCGATTGAGGAATTGACTCAACTTTGGAAGATCAGCTGACGGTTTTCCAAGGGTATCATTTATCAAGGCTTAAGCATCCGTTTAGGGCTACACGTACTACGGCAGCGCACAATGCACGTTAGGTTATCAACCAATATTCAACCCTAGTGTGCTGGGGTATACATTCCGATCGCGCAAAGTCTCTTCAAACCTCTCATCCGCATTCATTTCTGTATAGCGCGCCTTCGGGTGCCAACTCAAATCAGGTAGAGACTTCATCGAACTCACCCCTATTATGATCAATAGAAATCTCCGCAAGCCATCAATGACGCTCTTTGCTTTCACAAGCGCCTCATTTTCCGAGTGTTTCATTATGCCTATCATGCATTGTTACCCTCACACCATTGCTAGTAGCACCATCTGATCACAATCTCATGCCTTTCCTATAGCACAAAGAAACCGTTATCCTATTGCCGAGGCCACGACGTCTAGTAAGTCTGCTTTACGAAAAGGTTTTTGTAGAAATACAAAGGCGCCACTTACATCGGAGATGGCCTTGGTCATTTCTAAATCCATTTTGCCATTTCCGCCGGAAATCATGATTACTGGTGTACCAATCAAATGCAAGCGAATTGAATCCACGATTGAAACCGCGTGTTCTTTGCCCAACCAAAAATCAAGAATTACAGCATCGAAAGATTGATCTGTTTCCAACTCTTCAAGTGCGGCAGAGACTGAATCCACTTCGGTTACTTTATATGCTGCAGGTGAAAGGAAATCCACAATCATCGCGCGGACACCAGGGTCATCTTCAACAAGCAGAATACTTTTAATATTGCTCACTTTCATCGCTCCCAAATTTCAGCGCAAGGGTTCTAATGGACTTCATAAACTGCTCCTGATCCGGTTCAGACAATTGCCGAATGCGCTCAGCAGCCAAAATAATGGGGTCTGAAGCCAATATGTGTAAACCCTGTTCTGTCAAGACAACCTTCTTGGTGCGCGCGTCTTGGCTGTTGATCTCTTGTCGAACCAAATTGCGCGCCTCAAGAGTTGCGATTGCGCGCGTCACTGGCGCACGTGTTAACCCGAGGAATTCCGCTATCCAACGAACTTCACAGCGATCTGCCGGCATCTCCGACAGATAACGCAGGATAGACCATTGCAAGGGCTGAATGGCTTTTGAGTGTTTTATTGGGTAAATATCTCTTACAAATCGCTCCAACAACACCACAGAAGCCATTCGGCGCTTGTCATCAATTCCCTGCTTCATCCATCGCCACCGTTTTACCTCCGTCCCATCTAACATGCATTCGTGAGCTATTACAAACTCCTTGTCATTAGCACCGATTTCTTTAATCTAGCAGACGTAACCATTTTTACACTAAGGTTGGAACATCGAACTGTTATTCATTGTATTGTGTTTCTGAAAGCAAATGGCGCTGAATACGACGGTAGTGAGAAGCGTCACGGCGATGTCTCATGTAAAAGTAAGGGATTATAATGGGACAACCCGACCATGTTGGTTTTGCGGATAACTTGAGCGAGACGAGGTCGTGTTCTGACAAGCCTGCATCTGAAACTACGTGGATTTTAGATCACTTAACTGTCCCGATATCAATTACTCTGCTGCCCATTACCGCATTGGTTCTCTATATCGATTCACAGCATAGCTGGGACATCGGACTGGCATTGCGGCTAACCGCTTTCGGCATCATTGGCGGGTTGATTGTTTTAAAAACTCCTGTGCCTTCAGGCTTGCGTGTCTTAGCCGCGATAACCCTGTTCACCAGTGTCATACTCATTGAAATTTGGCACTTGGGGCCCTTTTCAACGACGCTTCCGTTTTTAGCGATTGTGCCCATTTTGGCAGCCGCAATTCGCGGACTTCGCTGGGGAGTTGGGAGTCTCGTAGCAATTATCGCAGCCTTCATAACCACTGCTTGGCCATCTATTGGAATGCAGCAATCCCCCCAATCCCCAATGGGTCTACTTTCAACTCTTGATCGTACAGAAACGGGATCAATCTTTCTCATTCATATTGTTATTGCGGTAGGCGCCAGCGTTTACATACTTGGATCGCTGTACTGGCTCCATTCATCAGAACGGAAGGCGCTTCGCCAGCGCAAGACTGAGATGACGCAATCACTACAAACTGACGTATTCAGCAAGCAAGTCAGCTGTGCCGCACATGATCTTAACAACCTGTTGGCTATAATCCTTGGCGACTTGGATATCCTGAATGAAGGAATGAAAAATGATAAAGACAAAGAACGAGTTCTGAACAGTATTGAAGCAGTGATACGCAGCTCGAAGCTAACCAAAAAAATGATCAGAATGGCTGAATTACGCTAATAGCCGGCGCTGTTGCACGATCAGGTTTTCAGGTCGTTGATGGTTTTTGCTCTGATCTGGGCAACCAGACTGCCACACAATTGCAACGCTACTCGCCGCCATAAATTTGGCAAGAAGCGATATCGGGTAAAAAATTGGGCTGCGCAAAACGGGGTTTCCAAGAACGGCTTATCCCCTCATCGAAACTGTGTTTCGACTGACCGGCGATGGATTACGCGCCTCAGATTGAGGTTCATTTTGCTCGCCCCCCTTGGGCTCATAGTAAAATGACGACCACGGGATCGACAGCAAGGCACATGCCTGCGAACGGACAGCCCCGGAATGTTCGACACAATCATCTTGCACCTCACTTGCCGGTCCAAGGTTTGAGCTTTCTGGCCAAAAATTCGTTGGCACGGCCAAATCCCCTATCTCTCCTCGCACACATGCAAGCATGTGCTGTCGGGCAACGGGACATGCAGGTCTTTGACCTGCCCCTCATCGACTTCCGGCGCCTTCCGGCTACCTCGTTCGAACACACCAGACGCGCCCTCAAGCAAAGCCCGTTTCCATTGGTTGATCATCGTCGGGTGAACCCCGAACCGGCTGGTCAGGTCAATCACGGCCTCCCCACCCTTCAATGCGACCTTGGCCTTAAAATCAGGGCGATATTGCTTCCGTTTCGACACTCCTGATCCCTTCGTGTTGAAGATCAACAAACTACAAATCGCAGCTTACGTCAGTGTCCGATTCTCGAAGGGTAGCTCACGCTTTGAGGAACCGAAACAGAATGGGAAATCGACGTTGACCCGGGGGCTTCGTATTGGCACGTAACGTCAATATCGCTGCCTTCTAGCCTTCTGGGAATAGGTTTGCTGCGGGCTACCGTGCATCTTTCACGCCAAAGCTAGGCTTTGTGCCTCAACAACCTTCGCCATAAATTTTGTTTACATGTGGGCGGACAAAAAGTTTGAATCCTGCGAAATTTAATTCTTAGTAGGCGGAGTAAACAAGGTTGATGCACGTTCGATAATAGTTTGGCGGCACTGTTTCACGAACTGCTTCTCAACCAAATGCTCGCGACACAATTTATCGATACTGGCTCCATCCTTTAAGGCCTCAAGCCCAATCATCGCCTGAAACGCTGGGTCTGCCAATTTATCGTCTACCGGCTTTTTCTTGGCGGGGATTGGTGCTGCTGCGGGGTCGATCCCGTGTTTTTTGATCAATTTATCCAGCAGGCTGCCGCGTCTTGGGGTATTATTTTCCTGTTCTTCCAGCCGCGGCTTCATCCGTCTTGCCCAAAAGTGGACGCCGCGTGTCCTTGGGGTTAGGTGTTCGTCAACCCAGTCATTAAATTTGGAGAGGATCATTTTGTTACGGTCGGGAAATCCGATCGGATAGAAAACCTCTTCTGGTTCGGCGTGCACGACCTCACCCGTTTTGATCAAGAAATAGGTGACGGAAGCCGGGCCTGTAAAACCCCAATTTTGTTCGCACATATGAACAGGGTTTCCCGCGTCTTTCTCAACTTGAAGTTCCGCCTGCTGTCCTTGATTCAGCCATGGCGCAATTGCATATTTGTCCTCAAAGAACTCCAGCAAGCCATGCAATGTCGGCGAGTCCTTTGGCAGGCCCAAAACCGCATTACAAATCAGCCCCGGTTTTTCCCAACCGTACACATGCGGCTTTTTGAAATCAAACGGGCGATAGCAATACATATCAACATCGACCCAGATCGCATCGGTCTTGGCCAGCATGTGTAGCCGCCACATGTCAGCGTGGATCGCAGGGCTGCCGGTGCGCGCATGGCGCAAAAGGGGCTCGCCCGGATAAATGTCAGCAGCATCGCCAGCCAAAACGCCTTGTGGGATATTGTCGATCGGGGAATAGCTATAGAGTGTGATCTTATGTCCAGCATCTGCAAAGGACTTCAAACATAACTGTTCCAACCAAGACAGCCGCCCACCAATCCAAAGGGTAGCAATTTCAGGAAGTCCGTTCATTGTAATTTCCCTGTTTCAGATTTGGGTGAGCTTTTTTACTGTCTGTCATCGTTCATAATTCCATATTGCTACCCGCTTTCCAAGATTGCAGTAAACACAAACGACCGTCGAGGCATTGTTTTTACGTTTCCTGACAGGGGCGGCACGATAGTGAGGGACTAAATTATGTACCTATCACGTGGTATGTTTTGATCTCGCATTACACGTGACGTTTAGGTGCCCCGTTTAAATGTCGCACCTAGGTGGCCCAGATTTCGCTTACACCAGAGCATCGTAAGTGCTTAGCACTTATAATAGTCGCGGTACCAATTAACAAATTTTGCAACGCCTTCTGGTACTTTCGTGTGGGGAATTTCGCCAACCAACTGGGTGAGCAATGTAGCATCAGCCCAAGTAGCAGGCACATCGCCCGCTTGCATTGGCATCATGTTGCACGTTGCCTTACGCTCTGTCGCCAGCTCAATCGCTGATATGAAATCCATCAAAAGTGTAGGGGATGAGTTGCCGATGTTTAGCACCCGAAATGGGGCAACAGGGCTTAGGCTGTCGGTTTCTCCTGCAGGCGCTGACCCGCGCTCGGGGAGGACATCGATCAGACGGATCAAAGCGCTAACGAGGTCACCAATATAGGTGAAGTCGCGGCTCATATCGCCATTGTTGTAGACGTCGATTGATCCACCCTCAAGAATGGCTTTGGTGAACTTGAACAGCGCCATATCCGGCCGGCCCCACGGGCCGTAGACCGTAAAGAAGCGGAACATAGTGATGGGTAAATCGTAAAGATGCGCATAAGAATGCGCCATCGCTTCAGTGGCCTTTTTGGTCGCAGCATAAAAAGACATTTGATGGTCTGCGCGTACGTTTTCCACGTAAGGCATAACCGTATTTGCGCCATAGGCAGAAGAGGTCGAAGCCAGCAGCATATGACGTGGCGGATAGGCACGTGCGGCTTCCAACAACTCAAACGTGCCACCAATGTTGCTTTCGAGATAAGAGCGAGGGTTATCAATCGAATAGCGTACGCCAGCTTGCGCTGCGAGGTGTATCACGAGATCGAATTTATGTGTCTCGAACAGGCCCATCAGCAGGTCACGTTCTTCGACGTATCCTTTGATGAAAGTGAACTTTTCACTCTCTAACCTAGCGTGACGCGCCTCTTTCAGAGAAACCTCGTAATAGTCGGTCATCGCGTCCAGACCCACTACATCATAGCCATTCGAAATAAGCTGTTCGCAAACATGGTATCCAATAAAACCGGCAGCGCCGGTCACAAGTGCGGTTGGCATGTTTCTTACTCCTGTTTGCAACAAGTCTGGTTTTCATCCAACTCGTCTGTACTTGTAAAATCGCGGATCTAATCACGAACAAAGTCGACTATATTAGGCGCGTATTGGCCCGATTATCTGCCCTGCATGCAGATAAATGCAACCAAAAACACACACGTGATCCTATCCCACGCGCAATAGCCCCACGTCAATGTTGAGTTGTTGTGCGTGCTACGGTGAATTGAAAATCGTCTGGATGATCGGCCCAAATGACATCATCTGGCACAGATTGAGGGCCTCGAAGAAATACGTTAGCGCCAAAATACTGATGCATCTCTGACAGCTTTTTCATACGTTCGCCAGTTAGTATTCCATAGAACTCCTGCTGTGCGGGCATCTCCATCAACGTTTTAATTTTAGCCTCATGCGCTGCAACACATTTGTGATGTAGCGCCGCAATCTCAGGGTCGCTCATCAGTTGTTTGAACCTTTCTTCCATCGCGGGAATCTGACGTTGGATTGACACATCTTCGGTTGCATTATTGTTCATTCGGAACCAATAGGCTTCGCCTTGATCTCGGTCGACATGGTTTACACGGCCACGGTCTCGTTTCACAAGAAAACTCGCGGCATTCCGAACCGCGTAGTGGTTGAGTGAGACCAGATCATAGCCGTAAGTTTCAACTGTGGAGCGCCATGAACTGCGGAACTCAGATTTCGGAAGCGGTTTGCCCGATCCATTGACCCAGTTGATCTGATCCCAAAGCTGGGGGCGTAATCCTTTTGGGCGATGCACGCCGAACTTCTTGAACAATCCGCAATTGCGAAACAGCGTTTTGAACCCCCACGCTTGGTGGGGCTTGGGAGTGAATTCATGTGCGCAGTTTTTGTGCATGCGGATCGTGTAGTCATCTTTAAAGTGATCAAGGTTTGAGTTGCCAAACAGACGCCATGTGCAAGAAATCATATTTGCATCGCCGACAGCGTTATAAAGATCGCGCAGGTGGCCATCCCCTACTTTGATGTTAATAAATTCATCCACGTCCATGCAGATGATCCAATCGGCATTTTGCATCATAGCCTCACCTTCGGCAGCTTGAAGCGCCGCATGCTGAGGTTTCAGTTCCATCTCTTTAAACGGGTTCTGGCGGTGCTGAACGATACCGCGCTCTTGAAGCAAATCGAACATAGTGTCGGTGCCGTCATCGCAATCATTCGTATAGACTAGAAAATCTTTGACACCGATGGCTTGGTGATAGGCGATCCATTCCAAAATGAAGGGGCCTTCGTTTTTCATCGTGGTCACAATGGCGGTGCGGGTCGTGTTGGGATCAGGCGTGGGAACCGCCACTTTCGGGGCGCGGACAGGTTTGAACTTAAACACGTTCTCCGAAATGTCGATTAGCTCTCTTGCTTCAATCAAGCTGGTTTTTGGGACAATCTTGCTGGACTGCTGCACAGGATGTCGGATCGCCATACACCGAAAGAAATTAGCAGTTTCCCCAACGCTTACATCACTAATGCGGCGATATTTTAGCAAACTATTTGCCGCAAGCCCACGTGGGCTGATGCACCAGCGGGTGCGCAATTTGGGTCGGTCAAACTGGATACAGATATGATCTGCAAAATTGGGATCTGTATTTTTACGAACCCGCCAAGGATAGCAGTGCACCCCTTGTAGCTGAACCATTTTCTCGGGGGTTGCCGCGGCCATGTTGAACGGGTTTTTTGTTACTTTGGCAGCACCTTTTGGCCCTTCACGAACCGCAGGATCATACAAGAGATCACAGATATCTAGATTGGTTATAGCACGGGCCTTCTCCAAAAAACGAGATCGGGCGATTTCGTAAATTGAAGCTTCACTCAAGGGTGAAAACCACGGATCGGACTCTGGCACTTCCATGCGATCATGACCGGGTGCTTCGCTGACGCACCACGGGTGATGTTCGTGCGGCATGTCGTCGGCGCCCAGTGGCAAGGCAGATTCAACAACAACCACCTGAAGGGCCCGCTTTGTTTTCGCCAGCGCCTTTTCCAGTCGAGTCATGAACTTTGCATCATGCCCCTCTGGACCACGATTGAAGATGATAGCACCATTCATGCCAAAGTAATCGTAATGATAGGTCAGCCAATCTATGACCGTGTCCACCGGCTCGCCATTACGTGTTGCAATAGCAACGTTCAGACCCGCAAACAGCTCTGGTTCCGCCGACGCATGACTGAGACCCTCGGGCAATTGTTCTAGCGAAAAGATAGGCGCGCCGTTCACAGACCCTATGCATGTCCCGCCTACGCCTTCATGAGCTAATTTTTCATCGGTGTTGCGGGCAAAGAAGATAGAATAGCCCGTTCCAGTAGAAACAGTATCGAGTGCTGTGAACGCGCCGATGCTGCTGGGGCACAAAGAACGTATCAAAAATTTTGCTTCACTCATTAATCTGGGACTTTCTGGCTACATTCTGCTGGTTAATATATCTTTTGACATCATCCCGAGACGGCAATCGATTTTCTGACAATAGGCCAAGCTGCCAAATCAAACGGATTTTTTGCAAATCCAAATCTAGTGCCCTGTCACGCATCAGATAGTGATCCAGACAAACCTGATACGCCTGTCGGATATTATCGTTGCAAAGCAGGTCTGCTAATACTGCCTCAGTCGCTTCAAGCTGCGGCAAAATGCGCGTATTCTCTTCAGTATTCCAATTTCGCTCTACCCAATAATCAACTCCGATGATTTTTGTCATATGGTTCGGCAGGCCACGGTCCGCTTTGACCGCAAACTCCCGCATCGAGCGCAAGGAATAATGATTTAATCCAACTTTATGCGCCCCAAAATTTTGATTGAATAGGGATATGTTTGCCTCTTGGGCGACAAAAGCTTGCGCCAATGCCGCACCGTCGGGGCCTGCCCAAACTGGCATCGGCATATCTTTGTCGCGTTTGGGGCGATGCACGCCAGGTTTTGCAAACTTACTGGGGCGAAACAGGGTTTTAAACAGATGTGCCATCGGGAATTGGAGATCAGCTGGAGCGGATTTTTGGAACCTGCGGGGGGTAATCTCTTCCCCGCGCGCTTCTAAACCATCAGACCCAAAAAGCCGCCAAGGCAGCGCGATTGCATCTGCGGCGTCGATATCCTTCAATAAGTCGTTTAATTTAGGGTAAGTGGCATCTAGCCAGAGAAATTCATCGCAATCAAAAAACATCACCCAATCAGAGGATTGCACACGAGGCTCCTGCCAAGCCAATTTAAAAGCCTGCCATTGGGCTGTTACCCTACCTTTACGTATAAATGGCAGATGTGTGACCAGCCCCACCTCTTGCAGTGCATTCAAAAGCTCAGGTGTACCGTCGGTGCAGTCATGTGTCAGTACCACAAAGTGCTCCACCCCCAGCGCGAGATGGTGTGCAATCCACTCCAAAACATAGGAGCCGTCGTTACGCATGCAGGTGATTGCTGTGACCCGTTGCGCTTGGGCCGTATTCGGTATGTGATCTGACATGAATTTATCCATAGCCATATAAATTGGCCCATCAAGCAATTCGAGGCTCGGACGTCCTAGTGTGACTGCAAGTCACCTATAGGCTATCAGATTTCAAGATGAATGAAAAGATTTGATACGCGAGCGCAAAATGGGGTGCTGTCAGACGAATGCGAACCAGTCTCAGTTTTCCAACAACTCCAATCTGTTATGCTGCGCCAAGTTGACGCCACTCGGCAAGAGCGACGGCGCGGTTCAGCTTAAAATTTGATCGGCTGTAGAGATGTCGTTCCTTATTGAAATGGTTATGGACCGAGGCGTGGACGGCGACGAATTTCTGTAAACTTCGCATCCGCCTGAAGCGAAGCATGGCCCGTTCCCGCCTTCGAAATGGCTGGTGTCCATTCTCGGCTCGATTGTTGAACCAGCGGCCGGCTTCCTGTTTTTCGGCGCAGCCAATGACCTTCATCGCCGCACCGTAGGAACGTAACTTGTCCGTCACGAAAGTATGTGCGTGCCCATGACGTTTCATTGTTTTCCTGATGAACTTCAACGCTGCCTTGCGATTTCGGCGCTTCGTAACGAAGCTTTCCAGAACTTCCCCTTCGTGATCCACCGCCCGCCAAAGATAGAGCGTCTCGCAACTAATTTTTCACAAACACTTCGTCCAAGTACCATTGCCAGTTCGAATATGCGCGCATCTGGCTGACCCTTTTCTTGCAGATCTCCGCGGCGAACAGCGGACCAAATCTGTTCCACCAAAATCGAACCGTCTCATGGCTGATGTCGATGCCGCGTTCGTGCAAAAGATCCTCGACATTGCGCAGCGAAAGCGGAAACCGCATATATAGCATCACAGCCAGACGGATAATCTCTGGGCTCGTCTTGAAGTAGCGGAAGGGACTGCGTTTTGTCATCCCACGACGCCAATTGCTCGCCCTGCCCGACTCAACAAGTTTTCTTCTGACGGTGCCTTGCCGACAACTGGGCGGTATTTCCAAATTCCGTACAGAAATTTGCTCCCAAAAAATGTGAAAAACTTGTTGGTAGCGGGCCGGGCGACTGGCGGGGACCGAGACAGCCATGCTGCCACACGGAATATGGCTTGCTGTGCAGTACCGGACAGACGGCGGGAATAGCTGCGGCCCTTTCCATAAAACTGAAGCAATCTCTTGATAGGCTTGAACCTGAACAGATTCAGAAAGAGCTCGAACGTCAAGGCGGGCGGCACCACTGATAGGAGCGGCCATCTTTAAGCTCTATAGGGGCTGATCCCGAGCGGTTGGACATCTTAGAATGAAAGAGAAATAGGCAATGTCTAGAAAATCCAAGCCAAACATCATACTGATCCTAGCAGATGATATGGGATTTTCCGACCTCGGCTGTATGGGCTCGGAAATCAAGACGCCCAACATTGATCGGCTAGCATCTGGGGGCCAGACCTACACGTCTATGTATAATTGCGCGCGGTGCTGCCCTACGCGCGCCTCCCTCCTCACGGGACTATATCCGCATAAAGCGGGTATAGGTCACATGACCGCCAGTTACGGGTCTGCTGAATACCAAGGCTACTTGCGAAACGACGCAGTGACGATCGCCGAAGTATTGCGGTTGGATGGCTATCGCACACTGATGAGTGGGAAATGGCATGTGGGCGGAAGCTATAAACCACGCGAAAGTGATCTCTGGACGCCGGGAGACCTCGCTCACCCCACACCGCGTCAGCGAGGATTTGACAAATTCTTTGGGACGCTTGACGGATCGGGCAGCTTTTTCTTCCCACATTATATCGGCGAGGATGATTGCCAAATTGCAGTCGAAACCGATGATTTTTACATGACGGATGCGATCACTGACAAAGCTGTCGATATGATTGAAGAATCCGTGGCTGACGAAAAGCCCTTCTTTCTCTATCTCGCCTATACCGCCCCTCATTGGCCCTTACATGCCAAAGAGGAGGACATTGCCAAGTATCAGGGAATGTACCGCAATGGCTGGGATACATTACGGACGTCACGACACGAAGAAATGTTGGGCAAGAACATACTGGAAGGAAATTGGGAGATTTCGCCACGAGATCCCACTGTTCACTCATGGGCAGATGAAAAGAACCGAGACTGGGAAGACAGCCGGATGGCCACCTATGCAGCAATGGTTGATTGTATGGATCAAGGGATTGGCCGTGTCATGGCAAAGCTGAAACAGCTGGGCGTCGACAAAGACACGTTGATCCTATTTCTTTCGGACAATGGTGGCTGTGCCGAGTTTCTTGCCGAAGAAGGCTGGGTGGAATCCTATCCTGATATCAGCCCAGAGGGTAAAAAAATTGTTCAGGGGAACATACCAAACCTAGCTCCCGGCTCAGGAAAGACTTTTCAAAGCTATGAAGCCCCTTGGTCGAATGTATCTAACGCCCCTTTTAGAATGCATAAATCTTGGGTCCATGAGGGCGGGATATCAACCCCGCTGATTGCCCATTGGCCGAACGGGATCGCACAATCTGCAATTGTACACACAGCACGCCATGTCTCTGACATCATGCCCACAATACTTGATGTGAGCGGGGCAAGTTACCCCAAAGACTTTGACGGCGTCGGCATTCAAAACCTTGATGGAGAAAGCATGTTTGGTGTTTTCCTGAATGGACACGGGGAACGTGAGCAGCCGATCTTCTGGGAGCATGAAGGCAATTGCGCCATGCGTGAAGGCAACTGGAAGCTGGTCCGTGAATTCGGGCGGGATTGGGAGCTCTACAACATGGCATTTGACCGAACCGAACTTCACAATTTACGCGACAAAGACCAGAACCGCGCAGAGCGCATGATCAAAGAATATGACGCGTGGGCCAAAAAAACCGGCGTGGTCGACTGGGCGGTTATCTGTGCCCACCCTGCTATGGATTGGGTCAAGCCGGCCAAGCCCGAAATCTAGACACGGAAAACGCAGAGACATTCAATCTGGAGGACGAAATGAATACGCAACTCAAGAACATGACAACTGAAGTGGCAAAGGGCCTGATGACCCGCCGTGAATTTATTGGCCGCGCTGCGGCGCTTGGCGTGACTGCGGCTGCGGCCAATCTTATGCTGGTCACCTCTGGTCGCGCAGATGCCAATGAAACACCAAAGCGTGGCGGTACAATCAAAATTGGCTCATCTGGCGGTGAAAGTACAAACACCCAAGATCCCGCGCTGGCCGCATCTGACGCAGTATTCAACAACCTTCGCTGCTGGGGTGAGACACTGGTTGAGGTCGACGAAAAAGGTCAATTACAGCCCCGTCTATCCAAACTTGCCGAAGCTTCTGCGGATGCCAAGACGTGGACTTTCCCAATCCGCAAAGGCATTCAGTTTTCCAACGGCAAAGACATGACCCCTGAGGATGTGCTCAGGTCGATTCAGCGCCATTCTGACGAGAACAGTAAATCAGGTGCGTTGGGCATCATGAGGGGTATTGCGGGTATGAAAGTGGACGGCGACAACTTTGTCGTTGAACTTGAAGTCGCCAACTCTGACCTGCCGTTCCTGATGGCAGATTACCACCTGATCATCCAGCCTGATGGCGGCTACGATAATCCGGGCGCCGCGATTGGCACTGGCCCCTATACGCTCGAAATCGACGAACCAGGTGTGCGTCATGCTTACAAACGGCGCGAAGACTACTGGGACAGCGAAAACCGTGGTTGGGCAAATGAAGTTGAGCAACTCATTTTAAACGACGCCACAACGCGCACTGCTGCGCTGCAATCAGGACAGGTCCATGCGATTAACCGTGTTGATCCCAAAATTGCAGCCCTGTTGGACCGCGCGCCCACCTTGAGTGTGAAGTCTGTTGCAGGGCGGGGGCACTATATCTTTGTTGCTCATGTAGACACCGCGCCTTTTGACAATAACGATCTAATGCTAGCGCTGAAATACGCGATCAACCGCGAAGAAATGGTTGACAAAATTTTGCGCGGATATGGCTCCATTGGCAACGACATGCCGATCAACGCGGCCTATCCGTTATTTGACGACAGCATCCCACAGCGCGAACATTCCATCGAAAAAGCCAAGGAACATTATGCGAAATCTGGCCATGATGGCAGCCCGATCATTCTGCGCGTCTCTGACGGCGCGTTTCCCGGTGCCGTAGATGCAGCATCTTTGTTTCTAGAAAGCGCAAAGGCTGCGGGGATTCCGCTTGAGATCAAACGCGAGCCTAATGATGGCTATTGGTCCGAAGTATGGAACGTGAAGCCGTTTTGTGCATCGTATTGGGGCGGACGCCCGGTGCAGGATCAGATGTATTCGACAGGCTACCTGTCGAGCGCAGACTGGAATGACAGCCGTTGGAAACGCCCTGAATTCGACGCGATGCTCATCGCAGCCAGAGCCGAATTAGATCAGACGAAGCGCAAAGAAATCTATAGCCAGATGGGGCGCATGGTAAGTAACGAAGGCGGCGTAATTCTGCCGATGTTTAACCAACTAATAGCCGGTGTATCCAACGATCTTGGCGGTTGGATAGCAGATGGGAACGGCGGCATGATGAACAACAAAGCCGCCATCAAGTGCTGGTTGAAATCTGCCTAAGGGTTCAGGCTAAACATCTGGTGGATTGGATTTAGGATGTACCGATCCCGCTAAGAAATCCGGATATGTCCGCAGGCCTCAGGCGCATAGAGCGTCACCAGCCTGCGGACACTATTCTTGGCGGTGCTATACTTGTTTTTGTCGCAACATTTTCAGTCCCGTCACCTTCCGTGCATATTTTACAACACGGCAACTAAACGGGCATGGCGCTTGAAACGCTGCGTTGAGATCAAATGACACAAGCACTTGCAGCCAAGCACAAAGTCCAGCCGAGGCAGGTGATGACATTGTAAGAAGTTATCGCCAAATACCCCTCTCAGGCATTTTCGATGCATTGCTGGGCAAGGGTTGAACGGCAGGGACGGTCACTCAAATAGGAGGCCGACTAACTAGCTGAACAAACCTTAGCTGAGCCGTAAATCTATCCGAATGAACCGGATCACTTCACAACCGATCAAGCAGGCTGTAGGCGACCTCCACATCAAAGTTCTTTTTATCACCAATGAGCACCAACTGACATTTACCTTCATCCGTCCTGTCACTGCCGACAAGCGTTGCGCGCTGTCCTACAAGTTGGAAAAGCATCCCTTTGGGTTGATCGCAAAAAGTCAAAAAACCCTTGGCACGTAATAGGTTCGGAGCAAGCTCCGTCATGACGGCTTGAAAATCTACCATCGAGATCTGACCTTCACGTTCCCATTCCAAATGAACGAAACGGCTGTCAGTCAAAGGGGGGTAATCTATATCTCTGGGCTTAAGACTGCCACCGGAAAGCAGCACAGTCAGAGGTAGTTTCTCGCCAAGATCAAAGACGTGGCGTTTACCCAAAATTGCCAGACGGGCTTTTAGCGATGCGATTGCATCTTGAGGCAAGCCGTTGGTTTTGGCCAAACACAACACATCCGACCCACGCAGTTGCGTCTGCCAAAGCGGGTCATTTACGCGGTCATTCACGTCGGGCGCGTCAATGACACATGCAACAATTTCAAGACGGGCGGAATGCCACAGCACGGGATCCATCAAGGATTGAACAATACCTGCCGGATCGGCAACGCCACTGGCTTCAATTACAATCAACTCGGGAGACGGTTTTTGCCCCAGAACAATCTTGAGCGTGCGGAGCAAATCCCCCTGAAGCGAGCAACAAATGCAACCGTTCTTAAGCCCGATAACCCCATCCGCAGAGGCATCCAAAAGCTTAGCATCAATATTGATTGATCCGAAATCATTCACGATGGCCGCGATCCGCAAGCCGTGGTCCCCTTGAAGAAGTTGGTTAATAAAGGTGGTCTTCCCTGCCCCCAAAAAACCAGTGACCAGAAGAACGGGAACGCTCACGTTAGATGACGGCGTATCGCCTGACCCGGTGCGGCAGCAGGTACAAGCTGTCCTGCATCAATGACACAAACACCGTTTACCAAAAGGTGCCTTACCCCTTCAGAGGGTCTATTCATCTGTGTGAAATCCGCGTGATCGGTCAGTGTATCAAGGTCAAAGATCACGATATCGGCGTCACAGCCTTCCTGAAGGCGCGCCTTTTTGGTGATCTGTTCGGCACAGCCTTCGATGACACGCGCAGGCAGGATTGTGCATTTGGCCAATGCCTGCATCAAAGGCATCGTTTTGCGTTCGCGCACATGTTCACGCAAAAAGCGCGTGAAGGTGCCAGAAGAACGGGGATGCGCCGATAAATCTTCGGGCAGCGGCCATTCCATACCTTCATAGATGCTGCCATCCGCGTTGATCCACGGCATGGCATCCGATGCGATTGCCCCTTCAGGATAGGTCACCGAAAGATCCAGCAGTCGGCGGTGTTCGGCATTCACATCAACATCCAAAAAGTGCCACATGACCAAATCCGTTGGCGAAGCATTACGTGCCTGCTCTATGTCATCACGTCCGGTAAAACGGTGATGATTATGGATCAGCTCAACATTGTCATAATCGCTTCCTGTGCGCTTGGTGAAATCTGGATCCATGAAGAATCCGGCGCTCACAACCGTGGCACCTGTGCCGTATGGATAAGCCTCTGTTGTGACGGGCAAGCCTTGCGACTGGGCTTTGGCTACCAACTCCACCACCCGCTCGATGTCCATAAGAGATGTCGAATTCAAATGGCAAATGTGCATATGCGCACCTGTGGCCCCTGCCAGCCCGATCAAGCGAACATAGCTATCAACCGAGCTCTGGGGGTCTATATTGCTGAGGTATGCGATATGCGTGAAGGTTGGCGTGTTATATTCAAACGCCAGATCACAAATATCGGTCATTTCTTTAACACCTGCGCCGGGTGCATAGCCATTGGGTATCCCGATACCGATCGCACCTTCATCCAACCCCTGACGCACATGGGCGACGATGGCTCTGGTCTGTGAAATATCTGCAGCATCAACCGACCACCGCATATCATCTGCGCCAGAACCCATTTGATCAATCGGATGGATGTCAGCATCCAGTGTCATTCCACCCATCACTGCTTTGCGTGCGAAAATCCAAGCCGCAGCTGTGCCGTAATTCAAAGCACGTGGGATGTTTGCCTGACGCGCGTACCAACCCGCAACAGGTAAGGCCCCGACTTCAAGTTCTAACGATGTCGTCACCCCGTCAAAGGCCTGCATCCGGTCCGCCGCGACAGATTGACCATGCGCGTGGATATCAACAAAACCCGGCGCGACGATCATAGCAGTAGCATCAATTTCACGCGCAGCCGTTTTCGTCACGGCACCGATCTTGGCGATAGTCCCTCCCGAAAGGGCGATATCGCATATCTTGTCAAAACCCGTTTCAGGGTCCAAGACCCGCCCGCCCCGAATGATGATATCATAACTGTCAGCCATCGGAGGCTCCTTTTCAAGCAAACGGATTTTCGACTTTGGGCCAATAGTTTCCGTCCCTTTTGGTAAAGGGAACAATTGTAAAGTCGGGGGTGATTGCACCGGGTGTTGCCAGATGGATCACTTCAGCTGCAATTGGTGCAAATCCATCGTAGAAATGCTGCGATGATTTCACCACGATGTACTTCATTTGGCTTAGGCCTATCCCGAGGTTTTCAAACGCTTCGGGGTGGAAGGTTTGGGTGCGCATAGTGTTTACCACAAGGTGAATGCCGTCAGCCTCTAACCAGACACAATCACCCATGTTCATTTCGGCAGTTCCAAGGTGTTGTACTGCGTTTTGTGCAATACCGCGCACTGTAACGACAAGGTCAACGGGATCGCCCGACATCGGGCCGATCTTACCACCAACGCGCACCGACATTTCTGATCCGACACCCGCATCTATGCACATGCCAACCAGCACAGGATCCCAGAAAGTGCCAATAGCGATATCTTTCAGCCCGCGTTCCAGCGCGGCCTTTAAGACAAAGGTTGAATCTGACGGCGCGCCACCCCCTGCATTATCCGCAAAATCTGCCAACACAATCGGCGCAGCATTGGCCGCAACCGCACGGTCCAGCCCATCATCCATAGTCGGGAATTGGCGTAATTCTTTGCGCATCTCCCATAATTCTTGCCCCAATTCCGACGCACGTGATGCAGCCAGTTCGGCGTCACCGTCGGTGATTACAAGCGTCCGTGTCCCGCAGCGCGGGTTGTCACCCCAAGGAAACCCATGCACCAGTGACACTGACAAAAACCCGTCCTTGCCTTCCATCGCAGACATCCGATCGACATAGCTGCGCACAGGCTCAAACGGTGTGTGATACATGGCCATCATACGGCAATCATAGTCGCGCATGGCGGGCGAAGTTTTACCGATGGCTGCATCGGCGCAGATCGTAAACAGCTCCTCTGCCCGTTCAACGACATCGATATGCGGATATTCTTTATAACAGATAATGGCCGTTGCATTATCCAACATCAATTCGGTCAAGTGGCAATGGGGGTCCAGCTCCAGACCCAGCTTGGCATCGGGACCAACAATCTCGCGTACCCGTGCCAGCATGTCGCCTTCGCAATCATCATACCCCTGCGCAATCATAGCGCCGTGCATGGACAACAAAACCACATCCACAGGCATCGCGCCGCGTAAATCGTTGAGAATATCGTCGCGCATGGTCTCATAGACCTCCCGCACAGTCGGTCCGGCAGGCTGTGCATAGGTGCTTAGACCCTCTGCAACATCCCAACCCAAAGCCTCCGCCCTACGCCGCCAAACCGTCGCGGCCGCAGCATACATCCCCGCTTCTCCACGCGAAGCGGTTTTGCTGTACATATGCTCTTTAAAGCCGCTCCACCCTGTCGGGATCGGAGAAAAGGAATTGGTCTCAGTGGCCAATGACGCCATGAAAAGCTTCATTTTTCATCTCTCATTGCTGCAAGTGTTTTTGCGACATCGCTCAGGACATGTAGCAGAATTAGCGTAAAGGCGATTGGGATCGCGATGCCAAAAACCACCATCGGCAAATCCATTGTTTCGGTCTGTCTGCCTGCAAGACGCGCAATATAGCTGCGGGATGGGTTAACGCCGAGGCCAAAAAAGCTGAACCATAAGATTGGCAGAATGAAGCACAAAACACCGAATGCTCTACAGAGGGTTAATATCAACCCCTTGGTGCCAGTGGCTTTCAACGCATTAGGAAAAAGAGTCGGGTCAAAGCGGGAGCGGAAAGCACAAGAGGCCCCCAACAACCCACCCCAAATCATCGAGTACCGCGCCAGTTCTTCTGTCCAAACTGGTGGCTGGTTTAGCAAATAACGGGCGATGACCTGCCATCCTGCCGCCGCAAGCATGATGGCAACGGCCAAGGCCGCCCCCACCAATGCCACACGGTTCAAGCGATCCGACAGCTGGTTCAGAAAATTTGACACCGCCCGCATAACTCAGCGACCTACCGCTTTTGTCCAAACGTCCAGACCACCTTCTGGCATGTCCGTTGACAGATAGATCGGTTGGCTGGCCGCACGGAACTTTTGACGCTCTTCGTCAGAGACCTCAATCACTTCGATGCCTGCTGCTTCCAGTTCTTTCAAGACTGCTGAATCATCGGAAACCAGCTTTCGGTTCGCATCACGGGCCAGTTTTACAGCCTCGGTAACAACTTTACGCTCGTCGTCTGACAGCCCTTGGTACCAATCTTCGGACGCAATTGCGGTACGAATGGAATGGCTCATCCGAACGTTGGTAAAATAGTTGATAAAGGCCGTGTGACCATAGGTGAGCGGCACAAATGCCGGGTTGATATAACCACCAGCCACACCAGTTTGCAGGGCATTTGGCACTTCTGACCAAGAAACGATTGTCCCTTTTGAGCCCCATAGTTCGAATGTTTCGATCTGCACTTCGTCCAGAGCCCGCATGCGCACGTTTTGCATGTCTTCAAACGCACGGATCGGTACTTCGGTGGTGAAAATTCCTGTCGGCGTTCCTGTCATGACAATGTCCAGCACCCGCACACCTTTGGGTGTGGTGCCTTTGTTGATACGCTCCAACATGCCGTTATCATAAAGCGCTTCGTCCAGTTGAGCCTGACTATCGAAGAAATACGGCATCATGGAGCCGTTGATCATTGTATCCAGAGCAGCCGCCGATTTGGCATCCGACATGGAGACTTCCAGCAAACCCTGGCTGACTTGGTCCAAACGCTCGGCCTCTTCGCCCAGATAGTTGCGTTCGTATTCTTCTGCTTCGATACCGTTCGCTTTCAGGTACTCGGTGAACGTATTTGCCCAAACATATGTACCAGACTTTTCAAGGTCCGGTGGGCTGTCTAACGCAACCTTAACTTGCGCGGTGGCGGGAAACGCCAAAGCGACTGCGACAGCAGATGCGGTAAAAATATGTGTAAGTTTCATTTTCATTCCTTCCCGTGTTGATCGTTTTTTATTTCCAGAGCCCCAATGTTCGGGGTAACCACAAGCTAATTTCAGGTATGAAGACGAGTACGCCCAGCACAACAATTTCAGCTATGACAAAAGGCATGACTGCGCGTGCCAGCTTCCAATAGTCTACGCCAGTGACAGTAGAGACAATCAGCAGGCAGCCTCCCAACGGTGGAGATACAAGGCCGATGCACAAGTTGAAGCAGATGACGATACCCAGATGTACGGGATCAGCGCCATTGGCCAAAGCAACAGGAGCGAGCAATGGCACCATCAATGCCAGCGCCACGGTCACGTCCAAAACCATGCCCGCAATGATGAACAAAACATTCATCATGATCAAAAAGCCAATCGGCCCAAGACCCATTTGCTCAACCAGCCCTACAATGGCCTGCGGTATTCTCTCAAGCGCGGCCAGATGCCCAAATGCAGCTACCGCGCAGAGAATCATAAAGATTGAGCCCGTCAAAATGGCCGTACGCGAAAAGCTCTCCCAATAATCCGTCAAGGTAAGAGGCGAATAGAAAAACGCAGCAATCGCAGCCGCCAGAACCGCAACAGCCGCGGCTTCGGTGGGTGTCATCCAACCTAAAACGATGCCACCAACGATGATGATCGGCAGGCACAGCGCCGGAAGTGCCGAAAGGATTGCAGACCCAAGGGCGGGCGCATCGCCTTTTTCAACGCGGGGGTGATCATCGCGCCATGCGAAGAAACCGTTTACCCCAATCAGAGCAGCAGCCAGCAATAACCCCGGCATAATACCCGCCACAAACAATGCAGCGACAGATGTTTGCATCAACGCGCCATAAAAGATGAGAATGATTGAGGGCGGTACAATGGGGCCAATGATGGATGAAGCAGCCGTAATTGCTCCTGCATATTCGGCAGAGTAACCCCGCTCGCGCATGGCAGGCACCAACGTGTTGGACAAGGCAGCCGCATCCGCCACCGCAGATCCGGAAATTCCAGCGAAGAAGACGGATGTCATGATATTCACATGACCCAACCCGCCACGCACCCGCCCGATCAGCGCCATTGACAGATCAATCAGCGATTTGGTCACCCCGCCCCGGTTCATCAATTCGCCTGCCAAAATAAAGAGAGGCATAGCAAGCAATGAAAAGACGCTGATCTGGGAAAAAACCTTTTGCGGAAGTATCGCCAGATACCGCGCGTTGTCCGAAATCAGAAAACTCAAAACCGCAGCGCCGCCAATGACATAGGCCAAAGCCAACCCAGAAGCCAGCAGCAGGGCAGCAATGACAGGCACCAACCAGATCATGCCGATGCCCCCAAACGTGCAGGCGCGACATCAGCCAGTTTCAACCCCTCATCAGCGATATGGTCTGGCAAAGGCAACCCTTGCACCAAAGCCGCAGCCAATGACGCCGCTGCAGGCGCAGTTTGAATTCCATAACCGCCCTGCCCTGCCATCCAGAAGAACCCGGGCACTGCATTTGAAAAACCGATGACAGGCTCTTTATCCGAAACAAAACTACGCAGCCCCGCCCATTTGTTTTCAATCCGACGGATGTCTAACGCAAAAGCGGTCATGATCCGGTCAGCGCAAATAGCCACATCCATCTCGTCAGGTTGCGCGTCACAGGGCTCACAAGGCGTCTCATCTGCTGGTGAGATCAAAAGACGCCCCGCGTCAGGCTTGAGGTAAAACTGCTCATCAATATCAATGGTGATAGGAGCGTCACGTTTGGTAAAGCCTTCTGGTTCGGCCACCATCATGGCTGTGCGTTGTTTTGGCACCAAACCGATCGTTTCAGCACCTGCCATTCGCCCAATTTGTTCGGCCCATGCACCGGCCGCATTAACGATGATAGGCGCCGATAGCTCACCCTTCTGCGTAGCAACGACCCAACTCTCGCCCCTACGCTCCAAAGAAGAAACTTCTTCATTTGTGACAAGTGATCCGCCCTGCGCTTTGAACATCTTCAGGTATCCTTGGTGCAGCGCCGCGACGTCAATGTCCTGCCCCCCTTTGTCCAACATGCCAGCACTGGCATATCCGTCACGGAGCAAGGGTTGGAATTCACCTAACTCATCACGACTTAACCGAGCCACCGGCCCAAAGGCGGAAGCCGTCGCAATCAAAGCCTCCAACGATGCCTCTTGGTCCTCTCGCGCGACCATCAAAATATGGCGTGGCGATAGAAGCGGCACCTCGGAAAATCCTTCCGGCGGCATTTCATAGAACGCACGCGATGCACGGGTCAGGGCACGTACACCTGAGGGGCCATAATTAGGTGCAAAAACCGCAGCCGAACGACCCGTCGTATGATAACCAGGCTGCGCCTCCATCTCGATCAACACAACAGTATTAGAACCCGCAAGCAGGGCAGCTACAGAAGCGCCAGCAATGCCTGCACCAATCACGATGATTTCAGCGGATCTACTCTGTTCTTGCATCCATGTGTTCCTTAGGCCAACGACGTCTCCCAAAGACTATCCAAGAATTTTCCAATGGCAACATATAATTCTACTATACGATAATATTTCACTTAACGGCAGAACTTCAGTACTCTGTTAGAACTCAAGCGAAGGCGTGAAACACATATGACAACGGCACAAGAATTCGGTACCCGGCTCAGGCTCCTGCGCAAGGCTCGGCAGCTGACCCTGAGCAATCTTGCAAACCTGTCAGGCGTTGCGGTTTCCACTATTTCAAAGATCGAAAACGGCGCGCTATCGCCAACACTCGACAAGGTATTGCGGCTCGCCAGCGGCCTTGAACTGTCGATCGGCCAGTTAATTGGTGACGAGACAAACGAACTGGACCAGAAGATCCCGAACAGCCGGTTTTTGCCGTCTCGCCAAGGTGACGGCGTCGTAATCGACACCCAAAACTATGAGTATAAATATCTCTGCGCAGACTTAACAAACAAGCGCATGGTGCCAATCCAAGCGCGGATCAAAGCATCAGAGATGAAGGAGTTCGGCCCACTTGAACGTCATGGCGGTGAAGAGTTTTTGGTCGTAATCCAAGGTTCTGTCGAGGTTCATAGCGAGTTTTATGCACCCGTCGTCCTAAATTGCGGAGAGAGCATTTATTTGGACAGCACCATGGGCCATGCGTACCTCAACGCAGGCGATACCGACGCTGAGGTCATTTGTGTCTGCACTGAATCTCAGCGTATAAAACCCAATGGTGAGGTTGGCTACTTTCAGCCCGGCTGATGCACCATGAATTCGATCTCGACTACAGCTCCGGGGACCATCAATGCGGAACAAACCGCAGAACGCGCCGGAGGATGTGACGGGAAATACGACCCATAAACTTTGTTAAAGGCACCAAAATCTGCGGTATCGGTCAACCAGATGCTCGCCTTTACCACCTCGGAAAGAGAGCTACCTGCTTCGGCAAGAACAGCTATCGCATTTTCGATACATTGTCTGGTTTGCGCTTCAACACCCCCATCAACAATCCGGCCATCTGCGCCAAACCCTAGCTGACCGGAAAGGATCAAGAAGTCGCCTGCCCGAACGGCTTTGGACAATGGCACCGGGGTTCCGTCTGGCAGGCACACCGTGCCACCGATTGTTTCAATTGGCATATATCAACTCCATTTCATGTATTTCTGAGGCCCCCAATCGCGTGATCAGGTTCTAAAATCAAGAAAAATATAGTTGGCCCAGACGCCAAAAGCGTCACTACAGAACCATCAAACGTCACCGTTCCGCTAGTTTTGGTCATCCCCATCACACTATCAAGCAGCGTGGATTTACCCGCCCCGTTTGCACCAACAATCGCAATGATTTCACCCTTTTCAACAGAAAGAGATACATCATGCAGTGCTTGCGCTTTACCATAAAATGCACAAAGGGACGCTATTTCAAAAAAGGCCATTATGCGGCTCCAAGATATGAGGACCGAACAGCGGGATCGGCCATAACATCACTAAAATTGCCTTCGGAAATTTTTGAGCCCGTGGCGATGGCGATGGCCGTATCGACCAACGGTTCCAACGCCTTAAGGTCATGGCTCACGATGAGAAACGTCATGCCATCAGCACGCATTTGCTGGATCAATGCTGCAATTTGCGCGATCTCACCGACGGTTAGTCCGGCAAAAACCTCGTCAAGAAGCATCACTTTAGGCGCCGTGGCCATCATGCGCGCCATCTAGAGCTTTGGACCTGTCGCGGTTTGATGCCGCTCCTTTGATAGCATTTACTGTAACAAAGGAGATAAACTATGGGACTGAAACGGACGGACGAATTTCGC
>NZ_JACIEI010000026.1 GCF_014196805.1 Sulfitobacter undariae
ACTCAGCACTGGGCTGGAAAAGCCCTGTCGCCTTCGAACGAAAGGTGGCTTAAACGAGCACTTGGGGCGGCACTAAAGCGTGACAGGTCCAGTTCAGGGTTCGCAGCACAAAGTTGCATTGCCATTCCTAAATGCACCACACCCAGATAAGTACGCCAACTCTTCAACAGCAAAGCCTTGTTCCTAGCCCCGATGACTTTGTTCTGTTGCGCGTAAGCTCTGACTTGCTCAAGAATGCCATCGGGTGAGTGAAGACCTTGGAAGCTTTGAGCCTTTATTGACGTCAGTACATTCATGCCGATAAGTTCTGCTACATAGAGTTTGCGATCATTGTCCTGGTCATATCGCCGCATAATCTGCCCAAACTCGATGGCAGCCTCATATCTCTCGTCTGTCGACGCCATTACTAGCTTTGCGAACTCGGAATATTTTGGCTTTGATGACCACCCTTTACCTTTGCTAGAGGCGAATAAATTAATTTGCCGGGCGACGACATCATGGGTCACAACCTCGATCGCCCTAAGGCGTTTCTCTTGGCATTCTTCACTTAGTGCCGCCCGATAAAGGTTTAGGGAGGTAAGCTGAGCGCCGTCGATTGATACTGTTTTCATGATTACTCCAAATTGAGCTTTGCACTGGCGACAAAATCAGACCACTGCGTCATTAACGCTCGTCTTTTCTCAAGCAAATCGGACCGCGCATAGGCTCTCTCAACCTTTGTGCCGACCTTGTGGGACAGACTTCGTTCTGCCACCTCCCACTGACCGTTGCCGGTCTCAGACACCCAGTCCCGGAATGTCGATCGAAAGCCATGGACGGTAACACCTTCGACACCCATTCGGCGCAACAGCATCAGCATCGCCATATTGGACAAGGGGTAATTACGTTTTTGCCCTTCAAAGACAAAATCGGATTTGAGCGCTTTCAGCGGCTCTATGATTTCAAGCATTTGGGAGGTTAGAGGTACCCGGTGCTCTTCGTACCCTTTCATGCGCTCTGCTGGGCAGGTCCAAATGCCCATATCAAAGTCAAGCTCCTCCCAACGCATCTTCAAGACTTCTGTGGTGCGCGACCCAGTAAGGCAGGTAAAACGTAACGCGTTTGCTGCCATAGCGTTACGGTTAGTAAGACCTGCATAAAAGGCAGGCACATCCTGCCACGCCATCGCTTTATGGTGCTTTACTCTTACCTTCACCTTGGGCAGGACCTGTGCTTCTTTAACCAATGTCACAGGGTTTTCTCCCGACCGAAACCCTTTAGAGCGCGCCACGTCCAGCACAACCTTCATACGTTGCGCCAAGCGTTTCGCTGTTTCATGCTTTTCCGTCCAGATCGGCGCAAGGCACATCATCACTTCTGGCTGGTCAATGCTATCAATCGGCATGCGCCCGATCTTGGGAAATGCGTAGTCGCGCAGAGTGTTGATCCATTGTTGACCGTGTTTTGCATTTTTCCACGTTGGTAGGCGCTCAATGTGAACTTGCTGTGCGACCTCTTCGAATGTCGGAATCTCACGAGTAACGTTGAAACGTGGGTTCAGCCCTTGCTTCGCCATGCGACGATACTCAAGCGCTCGCTCCCGTGCTTGGTTGATCGTGACAATATCTGCACCGCCAAGCCCAAAGTCCGTGCGCAATGGCGCGCCCTTTTTATTCTTCTGGCCTTTCACGACCACGCGTACAATCCAACGGCGTGCACCTGAGGGATCGACTACTAGGTATAGACCATTACCGTCGCCATGCCGCCCAGCGCCAAGATTCTCGACCAGCTTCTTTGTTAGTTTGCCGGATAGCGCCATCGTAAAATACCACATTATATACCACTCAAGGAATGATAATAGAGGCAATTCGAAGAAACTCAAGGTGATCGAGATCTTCCGGTAAGTTCTAGAAAATAAAGTGAAAAAGCCACCTAAAGTGACCTATTCGAATTCAATAAAAAGGTATGGTGGCGGAGACGAAGTCCGCCGACACGAAATCCAGAGCAATCCTAAATGGTGCAGAAACCCTATATTTTACAAGGCATTTATTCACGTTTACTTTCCGACAACTTCCGACATAATCCCGTCCAATCCCCCACCTTCTGGGGGACAACTTGGGGGACAAGATAATGGCGGAGGCGTCACTACGCAGACCAGAGAAAGCACTCACGGCTCAATTCGTCAAAACCGTTAAGGACGCTGGCAAGTATTTCGACGGTCATGGACTATTCCTACGCGTGCAATCGAATGGTTCTAAGCAATGGGTGCAACGTATCACCATACGCGGCAAGCGTTGTGAGTTGGGACTTGGCAACCCGTCACTGGTTCCGTTGGCAGAGGCGCGACAACAGGCCTTAGACAACCGCAGGCTGGCCCGTAGCGGTGGCGACCCAATGCAGGTCAAGAGAGAGGCTCAAGCGGTCCTGACGTTAGCAGAGGCGTCACAGCGGGTCTATGAGTTGCACCGCCCTACATGGCGCAATGAAAAACATTCAAAACAATTCATAAGCACGCTCGAAACCTACGCCTTCCCTCGCATCGGCAAAATCAAAGTCGCAGATGTTAGCACCGCCGATGTGCTGGCGGTCTTGTCCCCTATCTGGACAACCAAGCCCGAGACAGCGCGGCGGGTTAAACAGCGCCTTGGGACGGTCCTGAAATGGGCCGTGGCGCAAGGCTGGCGACAAGACAATCCCGCAGAAGCGATAAACCAAGCCCTTCCCAAGCATGACCGCACAAGCGCCCAGCGCAAGGCCTTGCCCTACCAAGATGTTGCGGAGTGCATTGCAACCGTCCAACGCTCTAACGCTGGCATTGCCACGAAGCTGGCGTTTGAATTGCTGGTCTTGACCGCAACCCGTTCTGGCGAAGTGCGCAATGCGGTCTGGTCTGAATTTGATCTGTCAAAAGCGGAATGGGTAATTCCAGCGTCACGCATGAAGGCGAAGAAAGCGCATCGCATCCCCCTGTGTGGACGCGCCCTAGAATTGCTTAATCAAGCCAAGGCGCTGGGCGAAGCGGATCTTGTCTTTGAAGGCACCAAGCGCGGCAAAGCCCTAAGCGATGCCACCATGTCCAAGCTGGTCAAAGAGTTGGGCTATGACGTGGACATTCACGGCTTCCGAACATCATTTCGCACATGGACCCAAGAGCAAACCAACTTCCCCCGCGAAGTCGCAGAGAGCGCCTTGGCGCATAGCCTCAAAGACAAGGCAGAGGCCGCTTATGCGCGGTCTGATCTGTTCGATAAGCGCCGCAAGATGATGGATTCATGGGCGGGTTTTTTAGCGCTGACTGTGGGGGCGAAGGTGGTAACGCTGAATGGATGAAGATTACCCTTGGACAGAAGAAGAGGCTAAAGTACTTGCTGCACGTTACGCGAAATACAGAATAGAAGCGTTGAAATTTTTGCGAAACCACTTTGCAGATGAAATGCACTTGATGAACGTGGAAGTCTGTATCCAACATTTTGAGCATGATTTGTATTCCAATCCCGTTGATGGATACCACCACGCTAGAGACATCGAAACTCTTGAGCACTTAAAGCGTACATTGTTTGCCCTCAAAGACTTAGATTTGAGCGGGCAGGCTCAAGATGCCTTACACATTGCAGCACTCAATATTCAGGATAATGAGCAAGACCCTAAGACTTGGACGCCTCCCGCATCTTTTGAGGCATTAAAGGCAATCGGGCAAGCGCATCAAAATTTAGCCCCCATAATTGACAGGGTCATAAGCACGATCAAAACCGATACAGACAACACTCGAAACCACAGGCAACGCAACCACCTAGGCATACAAGCTATTGAGGTTTGTCACAGCTTCTGGAACCGCTTTAAAGACCGTCCAGCTCCCAATAACGGCTTGAACCTTGCGTCACCATTCGGTGCGTTTGTGCAAGACTACTTCGAATTAATGGACGTTGAAGGTTCGGTCTCCTCTTGCTTTACGGCTTGGCGAGACAGCAAAAGGAGATCCAGTAAAGTTGATACCTAGAGGCGTTATAGAACCGCAGGTATCAACGACATAGCCACAACCATATTCCATATTGAGCCTACAACCAACGGCAACAAACAAATTGGAATTAACATGGTAGATAAAATCCGCAGGCTCCCACAGGTCGTAGAATACAGCGGCCTATCAAGCAGCACCATCTATGAACAGATTGCAGAGGGGACATTCCCCAAGCCAATCCGCATCGGCAAACGCGCCGTTGGCTGGACCGAGTCCAGCTTGACCGCTTGGGTCGCATCCAAGCAGGTGGACGCGGCATAAAGTAAACCCGCGCCACCAACTAAGGGGACACGGGCATACGGTCTAAGCAGCTAAACCCTACGTCCCCTCCCTTCAAAATACAACTCTTAGAAGAGAGGAATTGAGCATGGCTCAAAACAAATTCGGCTGGCCTGACGCCACCTTCATCATCACCCCCACAGAGGGACACCCTTTCACCATCACAGTCAAAGGTCGTGACCGCTGGGCGCTCGAACAATTGTCACAAGCAGGCATCAAAGGATGCACGCCAATCGACAACCCCGCGCCCAGATGGGCAGCATATGTGCATTCGTTACGCGGCATGGACGTTCCTATCGTGACGCACACGGTGGCACACGAAGGCCCATTCAAGGGGACGCACGCACGCTACCAGTTGCTTGCCAGCATCGCCGCCTACGCCAAGGGTGATGCCGCATGAAGTGCCACATTTACAACCCCGCACCACCAAACGCCTTGGCAAAGGAAATCAGACGCCGCGCTCAAATCGCCACAGCGCTGGCCCAACTCAAAGCGGATCTTTTCACAGGTGCTATCTATGGCGACTAAGCTCTACAAATGGCAGAAAAAGGGAAAGGGGGCTGGGCGTCATGTCCAGCTTCCTGAATGGGTCCAAGCGACAAAGGCCTGGTCTACAATGAAACCCGCACCAAGAGCGCTCTACATCGAACTGAAGCGCCGCTTTAATGGCGTGAACAACGGCGCTATCATTCTAAGCCACAGAGACGCGGC
Organism: Sulfitobacter undariae; assembly: GCF_014196805.1. GTDB lineage: Bacteria > Pseudomonadota > Alphaproteobacteria > Rhodobacterales > Rhodobacteraceae > Sulfitobacter > Sulfitobacter undariae. The sequence goes on from NZ_JACIEI010000026.1 coordinate 4,985, forward strand.
AACGGCGCTAAATGTCCACCGCAACACCATCGGCGGGCTATTCGACACGCTACAAGAGCGCGGCTTCATCCGTATGACCCAAGCGCCATACCTTGGTCCATCGGGCATTGGCCGCGCATCGGTTTGGGCGCTCGAAGAGGTGCCAATTCACGAAGGCCAGCCTGCGCCCAAGGCTTTTGCAAGCTGGACCAAAACAAAATCCCCGCACAAAAATCAGGACAAGGTGGCATAGCTGGCGTGACAGTTGCCACATTGCTGGCGGTCAAAACCCGACTGACTGCACAAAAACTGTGACGCGCTGGGCGATATCTCATTCCAGCGCGTCACAAATTCTATGCCACATATACATCTAAGCCATAGGCAGCGGTTTGAGGGGGGAGGTGTAATCTCTGCGCGGCATGACAGCGGACCGCAGGGGATAGCAAAATTCTTGCGTGGGCAGTTCAAACATAAAAAGTTGGATTGCGGGTTTCATGCAGTTGAGGGGTAAATTCTCTGAATTGTGTACGCGCGTATTTGCCAGCCCATATCGGTCCCGTGACCACGCCTCTTTGAACTTTGCACTGCCCCCTCACGCGTGCGCACGCGCGTGAAAGCTGTATTACCACTCACAGCGGGCTTCCCATGACGGTCCCTTGTTTGAGTTCAGCTAAATTATGGACGCCCCCCCTTGGCATACCCCCTTAGTTGACGGTCGCTTCGATTTAGGGGGGGGGAGGTCTAAAGTGTCCCCAAATCGCTGTGCGGACCGTCTACTGGTCACTCGTTCGCACTAAAACCACCCACCAAACAGGGGTACGGGTCAGCAAGAGAGTAAATCGAACTGGGGGATATATTGGGGGATGAATCTCAAGCAACCACACTCAAGTGACTGAATTATATCAATAAAAATGAGTTTGGTGGCGGAGACGAAGGGATTCGAACCCTCGAGACCCTTCCGGGCCTACTCCCTTAGCAGGGGAGCGCCTTCGACCACTCGGCCACATCTCCACGGACGCGTATATCCGCCAAAACCCAAGGTTTACAAGGGTGAATTTGAAAAAACTTGCCAAAAGGCTGGGTGCGCTAAAAATTACCGAAACGGCACTCATCGGCACTGTTTTAGGGAAATGTTTGGTCACTTTCCCGTCGCTGGCTCGTAACCTTAAACGCTTTGCATCGATATCAACCGTCCAGCCGCGCCAAGCATTGCAGAAAGTTGTCGCATTTCTATTTCCGCGTTGATGAACTTGATCGCACTTCCCTCGGGCAAGGAGCTTGACTGATGGAAAATGAGAGATGAGTTTTTGGTTCGGTCAGCACTGGTGAGTTGAAAGGTTACTGGGTCTTTCATCTTGTAGGGCGGCCCTTGAACTCGCTCGAGATGTGGGAGCCCGCCTTACAGAAGGTCGGGCAAATGAAGGCACGATCACTCACCGCTGAAACATCCTTGAGATTGGTAACGATAGCTATCGCGACAATGTTGGCTCCGAAATCGCGAAACGAAACGGAAGGAGGCACCAGCATTGATCACATCATGTCGAACAAAGGATAATGACTGAGCGGGTCAAATCTCGGTGACAATACCGGATCAGTTTTTAGTGGCGTTCAACAGGGAAGGCTGCAAAGCGATTTTTCGCAAAGCTGGTTGCCCAGTTTGGCGAATTGAGAATCATCGTCCCTCGTTCCCGTGACATTGCATTCGCAATGTACTCTCGAATTATGGGCGAATTACGTAGCTATATTAAGCCAATCAAATCTCTGACCTCGGACGCCAACCACCGCGCCCATAGAGCTTAAAGAATGCGATCGAAGTTTCGCATCGACTGCCCCGTAAGCGAAAGAAGATTTTGGGCAAGTTTAGACCTCACCGGCTGCCTCAGAGGTTTCTGTCCGCACATGATCAGATCAACCACACCTTCCGCCTCTGGGCCGACTACACCGTTGAAATCGCCCTATGATCCGGCCTTTGCTAAACTTCACAAGCTGACGCCAAAATTTGGTAAGACCACCCTAACTATTGGGAGGATCAATTTACATACCGAGGGCCGCCTCTTCGTCGCTCTCCTCTGGCTCAGGTGGCAGATCCTTTTCCTCTGCTGGGGGTAGGGCAAGCGCTTTCATGATTTGTGCAGCAGACATTTCGTCGTCTTCCGACGAAGGTACGACGCGCCAGACGACACCATCGGGTGTGGTTTCCATTTCAAGTGCTTCGCGGCTGACCTCGGTACCGTCTTCGGCCAGCGCATAGCGTTCAGTTTCGTATATTCGATCACCATTGACATCCCATACCCGATCATAGGAGGGGTCAAACCACGAAGCGTTGCCAACCTCACCGCTGTCGGGGTCGATGACAAAGTGGTACGCGTCTGGCCCTTCTAGAAAGAAAGTTCTTCCGTCGTCGATTGGCTCAATGGGGTCAACATTATCATCCTCGTCAGAAACTTCCCGCCAAACCACGCCATCCAAGGTGGTTTCAAGTTCAAATGATGTGCGGCTGACCTCTTCGCCATTTACGCTTGTCTCGACCCGATCGACCTCATAAATGCGATCGCCATTGGTGTCCCACACCTGATCATATGAGGGGTCAAACCAGGACATGTTGCCAATTTCACCGCTGTCGGGGTCGATGACAAAGTGGTACGCGTCTGGCCCTTCTAAAGAGAAGGTCGTTTCGTCGTCCATTGACTCAATGGAGTCAACATTACTATCCTCGTCAGAAACTTCCCGCCAAACCACGCCATCCAAGGTGGTTTCAAGTTCAAATGATGTGCGGCTGACCTCTTCGCCATCAGCGTTTGAGCCGACCCGCTCGACCTCATAGATACGGTCGCCATTGATGTCCCACACCTGATCGTAGGAAGGGTCAAACCATGACATATTACTAATGTCACCTGTAATCGGATCGATGGAAAAATGGTGGCTGTCGGCGCCTTCGATGGTGAATGTAAGACCTGTGGGATCAACTTGGTCAACCGGTGCTACAATTTCCGTTGGCCCATTCGGATCAGCGGGTAATCCGAAATCATCACTGGTTAGCGGAACATCTGATTGGACGGTGACTGTCAGCACACCATCCGGGACCACAAATGTCAGCACCGTGTCTGCCCCTGAAAAACTGGCTGCCGCAGCCACATCGGCAAAACGTCCATAGCCGTCGATGGCGGACAGGTCGATCATGTCCTGCGCGCCGTTGGCGCCGAAGTCGGTGATCAGGACGGCCCCGGGCAATCCTGTCAGTACAAAGACGTCGTCTCCATCGCCACCACTGACGGTGTCGGAACCATCCCCTAGCGTTAGAACATCGTCACCGCCATCGCCAATGATGACGTCATTGCCAGCGCCGCCTGTCAGTGAGTCGTTGCCGTCGCCGCCGTAAAGGGTGTCATTACCGCTCCCGCCGAGCAGAATATCGTCTCCGACTCCTCCGGCAAGCTCATCATCCCAAGGGCCGCCGTTAAGCGTGTTGTCGTCAGCATCTTCGTCGTCAATCTCGTCGGTTGGCGGCTCTGACTCCTGCGGTAGGAATTCATCAAGTGTGTCGTCGATCACTTCCGCCATAACTTGGGCAAGAGCTGCATCTGGTCCACCATAAGCCCCCCCCCAAGGGTCGAAAGTTTCAAGAGGCAGCGCCGAAACATCTAATCCGGTCACAGCAGAAGCCTGCAGCGCAGCAATGAACCAGTTACCGGTATCATTGAGATGGATATTGTCGCTGAACAAATCGCGAATACTCGTGATGCCGGGCACTTCCCCAGCCTCAATCCTGTCATACAAATTACCCAAAGCCTGACCTGCCGGGAGGACGAAGGCTTCCGGCGCACCAGTGGCTGCATTGTCGTTCACATAATCGACGATCCCTTGCCACTTGGGCAAATCATTTGCAATTTGCGCGCGCCATTCTTGGGTGTCCGCTCCTAATCCGTGCCAAGTCTCGTAGAGGAAGAAGCGGGTTTCAGTATCGGCGCTCTGTGCGAGGTCGAAATAGCGTTTGGCATACCCTTGGGTGTCATTCCACTGGATCTGGGCATCGAGGGGTATCGCCTCTGTCACGATTACGGTGTCGTAGTCACCACTGGGCAAAACTTCACGGGCGTTTACCCCTTGGGCACTTGCGCCATTGTCCCAATTGTACCTGAGTGAAGCGCCGTTGATAACCTGCGCATCTGCTTGCACGTCGAGATTTTGGCTCTCCATGAAATTGTTGAACATGTTTGGGGCCACTTGCCCGACCAAACTATGACCAACGAAAAGTGTCCTACCCATAACGTTCCCAACTCATCAAACAACACTGATAACCAAGGTTGATATCGCCCAAAATGGCGCCGGTAACAAGATCATTTCCGCTGTGCAAGCATTGTTATGGAAACAAATTACCTCCAAAATGGAAGCAATGATCGGCCCTATAGAAAAGTCCCATTTTCCGTTCTCTAATTGAGGAGGCATGCTTGGTCGTCTTGCCACGATGCCTCAAAAGGGTATTGTCACGCTGTTGGGATCAGTCTGTTAAGTTTTGAAAAGGCCGGATTGTGCGGCCATTTCAAAGGCGTGGTGGGCCCAGTGGCTGAAGGTATCCTTGCGGGCACGGCGGGATTGTCAGATTTGGATGATACCGAACCTGTGAACGTCACGCAGATATTGTATTGGGGAGATCACAATCCTCTTAAATGTCGAAGAAAATGGTCTCGCGGGAACCTTGAAGATGGATGTCGAACCGGTAGGTGCCGTCGTCTTGCTTTTTGGCGAGCAGGGTAGGAATGCGGTTTTGATGTTCGATCCGAGTGAGGATAGGGTCGGTCGCGTTGGCCTCGGCTTCATCTTCGAAGTAAATTCGCGTGTGCAGGCCGATGTTAATTCCACGTGCCACAATCCATGCGGTAATATGTGGTGCTTGCATGCGCCCATCAGGGAAGGGGACTGCCCCGGGTTTTACCGTTTCAAAGATAAACTCTCCCGTTTCCATATCGCCAGGGGAACGGCCCCAGCCTGTAAAGTTAGGATCTGGGGTGCCACGGGTCTCGTTTAGAGACGGGAACAGGCCAGCAGCGTCTGGCTGCCAAATTTCAATCATCGCATCGCGTAATGGAGTCCCCATGCCATCGAACACGGTGCCTTTGATGGTGATTTCCGTGCCTTGGACAGGCCCCGTTTTCATGCAGACGCCAAGATCGCCGCCATACATGTCTAGGCCAGTAAAGTTTGGTGTGCAGCCAATGTGAACATAAGGGCCTGCGGTTTGGCTTGGGCTTTCGCGCAAATAATTAAGACGTTGCATATCACATGCCCTCCTTGCGGTTCTCAAAATAGGTTTGACGGCGGCCACGTATCACCATGTCGAATTTGAATGCGCGGCTATCCATCGGGACAGTGCGGTTCATGTCGAGCGGCGCTATCAGGGCGTCAATGGCCTCTTGGGTTTTTAAGATGCCGACGATGGGGCAGAGCTTGATATGAGGATCGCCCTCAAAATACATCTGGGTGATAAGACGCTGTGCAAACCCATGGCCAAAGATAGAGAAGTGGATATGGGCTGGCCGCCAATCGTTCATGCCGTTGGGCCAAGGGTAGGGGCCGGGTTGGATGGTGGCAAATTCGTAACTGCCGTCTTCCGCAGTAATTGTGCGCCCGCAACCGCCAAAGTTAGGGTCTAGCGGTGCCAAGTAGCTTTCTTTCTTATGGCGGTATCTGCCACCTGCGTTTGCTTGCCAAAACTCCAGCAAAGCGCCCGGAACACCACGTCCGTTTTCGTCTAAAACACGGCCATGCACGATGATACGAGGGCCTAATGCACTTTCGCCAGAAGCCGCAAAGTTGTGGATTAAATCATTGTCCAATTTACCCAAAAGGGTGTGGCCGAAAACAGGCGACGTCTCTTCGCTGAGTGTTGTAGGGAAGGACAGAAGCGCGGATTGGGGGCTACGGGCTAGGCTGGTTTTATAGGGCGGCGTCAAAGCATCAGGTTGCCATGTCCGATCCCGAGGAATGAAGCCTCCGGTTTGGGGTGGTTTGTTCACAATACTCATAAGAGCACTCCCATTTCGGCATATGTTTGTTTGGCGAGCTTGATCGCGTGGTTTGCTTTGGGAACGCCAGCATAGACCGCAACATGCATAAACGCCTGTAGCACATCCTGAGGGCTGGCCCCAGTATTGGCTGTTGCACGCACGTGCATGGGAATTTCCTCGAAATTGCCGGTTGCGGCCAGAAGCGATAGTGTCAGCATGGATCGTTCGCGATGGGTGATTGTCTCATCAGACCAAAGGGTCCCCCATGCTCCTTCAGTGATCATGTTTTGGAAGGGCTCATCAAAGGCCGATTTACTGGCTTCGGCTTTATCTACGTGGGCATTTCCCAGAACGGCACGGCGGGTCGCCATGCCCTTTTCAAAACGGTTAGACATATGCGTGCTCCATAAGAAACGGGGTCAAGATTGCGGCGAAAGCTTCACCTTCACCAGCCTCTTGCTCGTGTGATGTCATGCCAATTCCCCGCATCAGTAGGGCAGTCCGACATAATTTTCCGCCATCGCTTTTTGCGCTGCCTTATTCGAGCGCAAAAACTCAATCTCGGCAACTTGCATTTTCAGGTCGAACTGGGATTGATCAGGATAGGTGTGCATCAGTGAAGAGAACCACCAACTGAACCGTTCCGCCTTCCAGACACGCGCCAGTGCTTTTTCTGAGTATGTATCGATGCCGTTTGTGCTGTCGTTTTCGTAGAAATCGCACAGGCCGTTGAACAGGTAATTGACATCTGAGGCGGCGGTGTTGAGGCCCTTGGCCCCCGTAGGCGGCACAATATGCGCAGCGTCACCACACAGAAACAACCTTCCCCAGCGCATCGGTTCGGTCACGAATGACCGCAAAGGAGCAATGGATTTCTCGATGCTGGGACCCGTCACCAATGTTTCTGCTTGGGCAGTGGGAATTCGACGTTTGAGTTCTTGCCAGAAGGCCTCGTCGGTCCAATCTTGGGGTTTATCGGACAAGGAACATTGGATGTAATATCGGCTCAGGTTTTCGTTACGCATGGAGCAGAGGGCAAAGCCGCGTGGGGAGTTGGCATAGATCAGCTCGTGATTTACGGGCGGCGTTTCGGATAAAATGCCGAGCCAGCCAAAAGGATAGACCTTTTCGTACTCTGTGCGGACATCCAGCGGGATCGTTTGACGGCTGACCCCGTGGAACCCATCGCAACCTGCAACGAAATCGCAGTCGAGCCTGTGCGCCTGACCATCGATGGTGTAGCTGATATGCGGTGTATCAGTATCAGCGCCATGGATTACAACGTCTTCCACGTTGAATTCGATCTTGCCTTCGGCTTTTTCACGTGCCTCATACAGGTCTCTTGTCACTTCCGTCTGACCATAAACCATGACGGGTTTGCCAGTGTGCTCGGTGAAATCCACGCGAAACATCTCGTCGCCGTAAGAAATCAATGTCCCGTCATGGGGGATGCCCTCGGCATGTAACCGCTCCGCACACCCAGCCTTTTCCATCAGGTCTACAAGCCCTTGTTCCAATACTCCTGCACGGATGCGACCCAAGACGTAATCCTTTGTCTTGCGTTCTAAGACAACGTTCTCGATGCCGCGTGTGTGGAGAAGTTGGGACAGCAAAAGACCTGAAGGGCCACCACCGATTATTGCAACTTGAGTTTTCATATCAACGTCCTGATTTTGCTAATTGCATTTTTTCATGCATAGAAGGATATTGAAAATGACATTTTGGGCAGTATAGTTATCAAAAATGGAAAGAATTTGGACCGCCGTATCAAGTTCCGCCACCTCGATGCGTTTAGCGCAATCGCCCGTTCTGGCAGTTTTAAGGCTGCGGCTGAACAGCTGAACTTAACGCAACCGGCTATTTCAAAAACGCTTAAAGAATTGGAAGATATTCTGGGCGTTATTGTAATGAAACGCAGCCGTTCGGGCGTCTCTTTGACGCCGGAAGGGGAGGTTTTTCTACAGTTCGCCGAGCAATCCACTGCGGCCCTGAGACATGGTTTGCGTAGCATCCAGTCGACCGGTATCGCTGCGGGTCAATTGAAGGTGGGGGCGTTGCCAAGTGTAGCATCATCTCTTTTGCCTCAAGCTGCGGTGGTCTTTACTCAAAAAAACCCAGACACTCTCATGGAAATTCACGAGGGCCCACACCACGATTTAACAGCGCGGCTCAGGAGTGGTGGTCTCGATCTGGTTGTCGGGCGTCTCGGCAGGCCTGACACGATGGTGGGCCTCAGTTTTCAGCAGCTTTACTCGGAGGAGGTGGTGGTAGTTGCCAGCCCTGAAAGCCCCGCGATTAAGGTCGTTGATTTTGGAGAACTTGCCAGTTTTAGAGTGTTGTATCCGCCGAAAGACTCAGCAATTCGTCCGTTGGTCGCGCGGTTATTGATTGCTCAAGGCGTACCGCTTTTCGAGAACCGGATAGAAACAGCTTCACCAGCGTTTGGCCGCGCTGTGACCGTTACGGATGCGAATACCGTATGGATCATAAGTAAGGGCGTTGTTGCCGATGATATCGCGCAGGGACGCCTAGTTTCGCTAAACATCGACATGGCTCGAACTCTCGGTGCCGTGGGCATCATGAGCCGATCCGAAGAGGTGCCGTCTGTTGCTGCGCGCACGTTTTCCAAGCTGCTAAGTGATTTATGTTTGCGCAGGGAATAAATTCCGAATTCGGATCATGGGGCAAAGCGGCTTAGCCAAGGATCATCAACCAGATCCAAACCGTAAATATTGATGTCACTGTTGCAATCAAAACGGATGAAGCAGCCACACGGCGTCCGCGCCCATACATATTTGCAAAGATATATGCATTGAACCCGGGCGCCATGGCGGCAGTCAACACGCCTGAGCGGAACAAATCAGTCGGGACCGAAAGGGCAGTGCCCATCGACCAGACAATCGCGGGATGAATCAATAGCCCGATAATGCACACCATTGCGATAGCTTTGAGATCACCCTCAGGTTTGTATTGGATCAGGACACCCCCCAAGGCGAACAGGGCGGCAGGCAAGGCAGCCCGTACGACCAACGACACAGCATCATCGAGAACAGAGGGAATGGTTATACCTAATAGGTTCACCGCAAACCCTGCTAGAATAGCAATCACCAGCGGATTGTTAAACATGGCCCGCGTTACGGATTTTGCCAATGTTAGCCCGCTTTGACCCCGGTTGCGGACGAATTCCATCACAGTGATGCCTAAGCCGTAGCAAAAGGGCGAATGCAGGGCGATGATCATGTAGTTGCCCGAAATATTATTCGCACCATAAGCGCGTTCAGAGATGGGAAGGCCCAGCAGGACGGCATTGGAGAATAAGCAGCAAAATGCAATCGCGATGCAATCTTCCCAGTCACGTTTGAACAAAAAGCGTGCCCCAACGGCACCGAGGAAAAAGCAAATGGTCGCGCCTGCATAAAAGCTCGCCAAGAGACGCAGATCAAAAGTGCTGCTTAGATCAAGTTTGGAGATTGCTTGAAACAAGAGGCAAGGGACGGCAAATCCCTGCGCAAATCGCATCACGCCATCGACACCCGCAACCGGAAAGAAACCGCGCCAGACCGCCACATAGCCAAAGCTGATTACCAAAAAGACCGGTAAAATGACATCAAGAAGTGTTTGCATGGGCGTGCTCTCTGGCGGCGGTTATCGAAAGGCACGCCGCACAAGGGGAGAGCCGTGTAGTTAGTTCAGTGGGAAATCAAGCCGCATGCCGTCATAGGCAGGGCTGATATGATCTGGGGTCTCTGCTTCAAGGGTCCGATAGTCAAGATCGGTGTGCATATTTGTTAGGATGCCCGTCTCGGGTTGCATCTTTTCTAACCACTCAAGCGTTTGTGACAGATGGCTATGTGTGGGGTGCGGTTCACGGCGCAGGGCGTCAACGATCCAGCAGCGCAGGCCCTCCAACTCGGGCCAGATGTGATCTGGGATGCTGGCGACATCAGGCAGATAGGCTACATCATTCACACGGAATCCCAATGCATCCATGCCACCATGTGGCACAAGGAAGGGGCGAAAGCACAAGCTGCCTCCGGGGCCATCCACGGTGACGTCACCGTCCATCAGATTCATATCTAGGATGGGCGGATACATTGAGCCTTCAGGCTGCACAAAGGCATATCCGAAACGGTCCATCAGTGCGGCATGAGTGGGGGCATCGGCCCAGACGGGCAGGCGGGCGCGCATGTTGATCACGATCATGCGCAGATCATCCATGCCATGCACGTGGTCTGCATGGGCGTGGGTATAGAGCACCGCATCCAACCGTCCGACACCGGCATCCAGTAACTGGCTGCGCATATCGGGAGAGGTATCAATCAGCACAGATGTAGTGCCTGCATCGGTAATACGCTCTACCAACGCCGAACATCGGCGGCGGGCATTGCGCGGCTCGTTGGGGTCGCATTCACCCCAGTTCCCGCCCAGACGTGGCACTCCGCCGGAGGAGCCACAACCGAGGATGGTCACGCGCATGACATCGCTCATAAGGCACCTCTATAAGCGGCGGCCTTGGTGAACAGGCGCTCAAAGTTGGCTTCGGACTGTGCCGCGAAATCGGCGTACTCCATGCCAAAGGTTTCGGCCGCGCGGCGAGCAGTATGGGCGCTGAAGGCTGGTTCATTGCGTCTGCCACGGTGGGGCGGTGGGGCCAGATAAGGGCTGTCGGTTTCTACCACAATCCGCTCCAATGGGGCGCTTGCGAAAATATCGCGCAACTCTTGGCTTTTGGGGAAGGCGGTGATGCCTGACATGCTGAGGTAAAATCCTAAATCAAGCGCAGCACGAGCCAGTTCAGCAGAAGATGAGAAGCAATGCATAACGCAGCTATAGGCCCCATTGGCGTGCTCTTCGCGCAGGATGCGGGCCATGTCTTCGTCTGCATCACGGCTGTGTATGATCAGGGGTAGACCCGTATCGCGTGCCGCTGCGATATGGATGCGCAGGCTGTCTTGCTGCATATGGGCGCTTTCAGCGGTATAGTGATAATCAAGGCCCGTTTCGCCGATGCCGACCATCTTGGGGTGTTTGGCGATTTCCAGCAATTGATCATAGGTCGCCATTGGTTCGGTTGCCACGCTCATCGGGTGGGTGCCAGCGGCATAGAAAACCGATGGGTTAGCCTCGGCGATGGCACGCACATCGGGTTCGTTTTTGAGTTTGGTACAGATCGTCACCATCCGTGCAACTCCCGCCTCATGGGCGCGGGCGATCACTTCAGGCAGTTCCGTGATCAATTCGGGAAAGTCGAGGTGACAATGGCTGTCGGTGATTTTGGGTGTATCAGTCATGGGACTCCGGAGGCTTTGGCGGTTTGGTTAGCGGGGGGCGGCCTTTGCCATCTTGAAAAACGTATCTAGGACCAGCGCGGCAGGGTCAAGGTTGACCGCGATGCCATGCCGGGCGCGGCCGCCGATCTCGGCCGCCAGATCAGCCCAGATGCGGGCTTGGTGTGGGGTGGGGGACAGACGCATGAGAATGTCGGCTTCGCCCATCGCTGCTTGGGGCTGGGGTGGTGTGCCCATCGCGCCCGTGCGGGCAAGGCGGCTCAGTAATAGATCAATCAGGGTAAATAACAGATCGCGCTTGGCCTCGCCACCGCGTGCGGCGGCCAGTTCGGCCATTTTTAGGGCGCGTGCGCGATCCATATGGGGCAGGGTGCCCATCAACGCGACCAGATCGGCATAAAGTGCAGCACCGCCCATTAACGATAGACGCATCGCACCACCGACAGAGCCACCAGAAAGCGCGGCAAGCGCGTCTGTATTGGCCGCCTGCACCTCGGCTTGGGCCATCGCCTCTGCCACTTCTGCGGCATCCAACGTGCGCAAAGGTAGGGTGCGGCACCGCGAACGGATGGTGGGCAGCAGGCCTGAGGGCTGGTGTGATATCAAGATCAGCAGGGCGCGGGCAGGCGGCTCTTCCAGCATTTTAAGCAGCGCATTGGCCGCTGTGACGTTCATCAGATCAGCATCATCAATGATCACAACGCGGTAGCCGCCGTCGGGGGCGGACATCTGGAAGAATCCGTTTAAGGCGCGAATGTCAGCAGCAACGATTTCCTTGCGCATTTTTTTGGTATCAGGATTGATTGTGCAGGTCACATTGCGAATGCGCCCTTCACCACTGGCGGCCACACGCATCGCAATAGGATGGTCTGCGGGAATATCCAACGTGGTTGGGGCGGGGTCCGCAAACATCGCGTCGGGATCAGGGGTGGGCGTGGCAAGCAAGAATTTGGCGATGCGCCATGCCAGCGTGGCTTTGCCGACCCCGCGCGGGCCTGTCAGCATCCAAGCGTGATGTAATCTACCTGTGTTGAAAGCATCCACAAACGCGGCTTGGGCAGCGTCTTGCCCGATCAAACGGGCCGTATCACGGGGGTGCGGGGCACCTTCCAGACGTTCAGGTTGTGGGGTTACTTCATCACTCATATGAGCGGTTTAGCGGGGTTTCGCGAGGTTTGAAATGGGCTGCGGTTTTTTTGGAAAATTACAGCCGGTTTCTTGCCTAGAAAAAGTCTATCGATGCGCCGCTAAAGCATGATCAACTGCGGCGCGGATGTCGGCGGCCACGCCGTCCATGTCTTGTGCGCCATTGATGACCCGAAAACGCTGGCCAAATTCTTTGGCCAAGGCCAGAAATCCCTCACGCATCGCTTCTTGCAGGCTGGTACCAAAATCTTCAAACCGCTCTTCAGCGCCTTGCCGCCCTTTGGCGCGTTTCAGGCCTTCAACAGGGTCCATATCAATCAGGATAGTCAAATCGGGTTCAACACCGATCATCAGATCATGTAACTTGTCCACAACGCCGCGCAAATCCCCGCGGCTCAGACCTTGGTACATGCGGGTACTATCAGCAAAACGGTCGCAGATCACAATCTTACCTGCGGCAAGGGCAGGGGTGATCAGCCGTTCGAGGTGATCGCGCCGCGCAGCAGTGAATAGAAGCGTTTCGGTTTCCGCAGACCACCGATCAGGATCGCCCTGCAACACCAATGCGCGAATTTCCTCAGCGCCTTTTGAGCCGCCCGGTTCGCGGGTGAGAACAACATCATGGCCCTGCGTTTTCAAATATTCGGATAGTCGGGCGACCTGAGTGGATTTGCCAGACCCGTCAATACCTTCAAAGCTGATGAACAAGCCGGATCTACTCACGTCGCCTCTGGCGCGGGTCCAGAGTTGATCCGAGCGATGACATGTTGCGCAGCAGCCACCACACGCCCGACAAAGCCATGGCGCATGATATCGCGGTCAGCCAACAGGGGAACACGTGTTTCTGGCAGACCCTCAGGGGTGATGATCAACTCGCCGATTTGATCGCCTTTGGCGATGGGGGCCTTGATCGGGCCTTTATAGACGATTTCTGTTTTCAGCGGCTCGATGGGTGTCACAGGAAGCAAGACAGACAGGTCTGCGCCCAATTCCATTCCGACAGTTGTCTCTGCGCCAATAGAAACCTCGGCCTGTGCAATCCGTGTGCCAGCCTTGCCCAAATCCGTTTGGGCGAATTGGCGAAATGCCCAGTTGACTACAGCCTCTGCTTCTTGTGCGCGTTCTTGTGTTGTTTCTAATCCGGACAGTACAAAAATGACCCGCCGATCGCCTTGTTTTGCTGATCCTACAAGGCCATATCCCGCTTCTTCTGTATGGCCTGTCTTGAGGCCATCCGCACCGATGCCAAGAGTTAAAAGTGGATTGCGATTATAGCGATTGGCGGATTCATTTGTGTCAAACAAAAACTCTTTTTGCGAGAACATCGGGTAGTATTGCGGGTAATCTTTAATCAGCGTTGCAGCGATCAGCCCCAAATCGCGCATCGACATGCGATGACCGGCCTTGGGCCAGCCGTTGGAGTTGGTGAAAGTGGAGTTGGTCATGCCAAGTTGCTGGGCGCGCATGGTCATGCGGCGGGCGAACTTGGCTTCTGTGCCATCCAGCGCTTCGGCCACGACAACACAGGCATCGTTGCCCGACAAAACGATAATGCCACGAATTAAATCTTCGACGCGCACCCTTTCGCCAGCCTTGAGGAACATTGTTGATCCGCCGTATTGCTGGGCAGCAGCAGACACGGGCAGTTCCTGATCCAGCTCAAGAATGCCGTTATCAATCGCCTCAAACGCCATATACAAGGTCATCAATTTTGACATGGAGGCGGGAGGCAAAGGCGCATCCGCGTCCTTGGCTAACAAGACGGTTCCCGTGTTGAAATCCATGACATAAGCCGCTGTCGCACGGGTTTCGAAAGCATGGGCACTGACCGACGAGACCAGAAGCGCAAGGGCACCAAGAGTATATTTCATTCCGCGCATAGTATTCACCTTCCGGTATCAGCTGGAGACGGCATAGGCATCGGTGAAGCCTTCCGATTTGATGGTCGACAGTGTTTTGGCGCGTTGTGCGCTGGTTGTGGCAGGGCCGACAACGACACGCCAGAATGTTTTGCCATTGATCTGGCTTTGCTTGACCTTCGGTGAAAGCCCTGCACCGCGCATCTGCTTGGCCGCACGCTCAGCATTGGCTTCCATGCTAAAGATACCGATCTGGATATAAGGCTTGGACAATTTCGAACCTTGCGCCGCTGCGGCGGGTTTCTTGGCTGGGGGTGGTGTGGGCTTTGCCGCATTGATCGCAGCAGCTGCCGTTGTGGTTACAGGATCAAGCGGCGCGGCGCTGACTTCTGGTGCCGCTTCGATTGCAGCAGCTTCAGTAGGAGCCTCGGCTTGCTCTTGCACCTTGCGCAGGGCGGTCACGTTCAATTTTACAGGGGCCCCCGCCAGAACGCCCAAAGAATCCGCAGCGTCTGACGACATTTGCAGGCTTGGGCCGGGAATATCGCGTTCGCGTCGGAAAAGAGCGCCGACAACAAATTTGCCATTGGCCTGATTGCGTACGATGACTCGTTCAGGGTCTGTCACATCAGGATGCGCAACCCAGACGCCGCCAAGGCTCGGGCGTCCGTCCCAAAGGCCTTCGTCGGTCACGGAAAACACTTCTGGTGCCTCCACATCTCGCTCAACGGTCGGCCCGCTCGCCGTACCAGCCTGGCTGGCTGACTTTGACGCTCCCGCTTTGGGAAATGCAAACTTTCCTTGATCGTCACAGGCTGCAAGCAATCCTGTGATCAAAAGCACCCCCGCGAATGCGCGAAGGCAACGGCGTGAGCCTGTAGGGTGACCCGGTTTAAATTGACTGCCCATTTGTACGCGTCCTTGCCTGCGCCGTGTTTTGTACGGCTTAACCACCCCTTATAAGGAGCATTTGCCGCACTCTAACGCGCCAGACCCCTGCGCGACAAGAGAGCGAAAGCCCGATAAGCAACTTTCCCCGTTTGCATATGTGAATTTGCCCGATTGCAGAATCACTTCAGCCGCATTAGGAAGCCCGCACTGCGGAGGTTTGGCAGAGTGGTCGAATGCACCGGTCTTGAAAACCGACGGGCGTGAGAGCGTCCCCAGGGTTCGAATCCCTGAGCCTCCGCCAAAACCCATTGAAATCATTGAGTAATTTCCCCGCCGGAGATTTCTATTGCCGATCTAGTGACAGTTTTTGCGCGATGGTTTTAAGGTGCCCACATAGTTTCGTCACGCATTCGTGAACCTTCCGCTTGAAGCTTCGGCGAAGTTTGCTCAATGTCTCGACGAAACAACTTCATAGAATGGAATGGTATTATGGCAGCAAACTTCAAACCCGGCGACATTGTTCAACTAAAATCAGGCGGTCCCGCGATGACCGTTTCGAAGGAAACTGGCAATCCCGGAAGCTATGCTTATTATTGCGAATGGTTCAAAGGTGCGTCGAAAGAGCGGGCGCATTTCGAAGAAGAAACGCTTCAAGCTTATGTCGCCCCGAAAAAAGCATGACGGAAGACGAAGCGGCCCATTGGATGCTGGCAGAATACGAAACGGCGGGCTTTCTCTATCAGGAAGGCGCGGCAAGTCATTTATTCCAGCTTAACGACGAAACGTTGGCGTATTTCGACAAGTCTTCGAATTTGTGCATAGGGAAAGGCGTCTTGAAGATTTTCAACAAGCTTACGCCCGAAGCCGTTTACGAACGTGCGGGTAAGTTTTGGCGCATTCGGCTTGAGACAGACCAACCGGGACGGCAGCAATAGGATCGAACTTTGCAAACCTGCGAGGTATAGCATTTGCTAAGATTATCACTATATGCAATGAGTAGTGTGTTATACTGTGGATAAGCTAAAGATAACTTATCTTTTGATTGGAGGATGAAATGACTAACGTTTCTGCCCCTACAACGGCGGCGGCTGTGGCTAACGCCTTCTTAGATTTACAGAACGCTGATCCTGATCGGGGTCAGTATTATGCCATCGACCAGATGAAACTTTATAAACTTGTCTACTACGCTCAAGCGTGGTGGCTAGCCCATACTAGTGCCCCACTGTTTGAAGAAGATGTTCATGCATGGCCTTGGGGGCCTGTGGTTCCCGAACTTTATGGGCACTTCAAGTCCGCTGGACGAAACTCTATTCAACAACAGCGCGCGACGACGATCAAGAAAACTGGATCTGGCTTTCTTGACTACACGTTTGAAGAGCCTGAAAAGCCAGAGCAACGCATTTTGGACTTCCTGAAGCAGGTTTGGGACATTCACAAATCCTTTTCTGGCGTTGCTCTGTCGAATGCAACCCATGCAGAGGGTGAACCTTGGACAATTGTGAAAGATCTGCACTCCGGCGACCTTTCGTCAAAACCCTTAATTCCAATTGACGTAATCGAAGACGTTTTCAAGGGAAAGTTGAGTGCCGGACAACCCGCATAAATCTGAAGCTCAGGACCAAGCGCAGCCACAGGTGGAGATTAGCGCCCCTGTGGTTGTGAAGCCTCCGCTGAAAACCTCTGATCGACCCGATCAATATACAAAACAAGACAGTGAACTCGGGTTCATTCCCAATGGTGCACCACATCAGGTTTTTCGGTTCTGTCGCTGGGGGCTTGAGTATGGAACTGACGATAAGGGCCATGCAGCATCAATCATTCTTTCTGTTGCCCTAGTATTTCTTTTACTTACCCTTTTCTTGTGCGGCGTTTTCGTAGATCGCGCTTGGATCACTGATGCGTTGAAGATTCTTGGAACAGCTTTCACCTTTACTGCTGGCGTGGCTATCGGCAAAGGCTCGGAAGCTAGCAAAAAAAATGAACCATAATGGAAAAAGCCGCTCCGAAGGGACAGCAGTCAGCTCCATCGGCGCTGGAAGAACTTAGAAACAGCCTGTGGGGATGCCCACAAGTAAGCGGTCGGCGTCGGGGTCAAGGCCCGCAGCAACAGCCGCTTGGCGCAAGGTCTTGCTTTCGGCGACGCGAACCACATGACAGGCCGGGAAGCCCCGCATTGGGTCGTGTATCGCAGCCCCTGACAACCAAACAACATGCGCGGCCCGTTCGTCTAGCTTTGCCTGCCCCTCAATCCCTGCAAAGGTCGCTGCGAGCGCGTCATGGGCGACCAGCAAGGGCAGACAGCCCAAGGCGATAGCCGTAGACAGGTCGGGCGCGGGGTCGTCTAGGGCGACGGTCACAAGCTGCGCGTAGTCGTCGTGCCGAATGAAGTCGTTCCCCAATGGGGCTTTTTCATCCTGCGAACTTGCGACAATCCATGCCGACAGTTCTTTCAATTGGGTTTCGGCCAATGTGGGCATGGTTATTCCCCCGCTTCGGGCGCGATCAACGGCGCATCTACGTCAACGCGGCTGTAAGAAGCCCGGTCGGCAAGAGCCGACGAAAACATTGCTTGCCCAAGCTTGTTCAATCCAGCTTCCATTCTTTCGGCCTGTTGACCGACTTCAAGCGCGTGGTTCATATGGGCAACGTCGGCGGGTGCGAACGCTTCAATCGCATTGGTTACAAGGTGCATTCGGCGATCATCGCCAACGCCAGAAAGGAAACCCGGCGCGGCGCTAATTGCGCGGGCGGTGTCAAGGTCGCTGCGGCAAAGTTCGCTCAAACGCATAGGCCAATCGGGATCACCTTTGGCGGCTTGTTCGCGGCAAAATTGGCGAACTTCCGAATAAATTGCGCCTTTGGAAACGTCGGGCGAAAGAACGTCGAAAGCGCGGTTTTTTGCGGCTTCGGCTTCGCGGTCGCCATAGCTGCGAATGGTTTTGATAGATTGTTCAACTTCTTTCGTCACGTTCTTGAACAACGTCTTTGCAGCTTCGTTCTTCGCGTCGTTTGTTTTCGAAGTGTCGGTAGCCAAACGCTCAAGGCGTGAAATTGTTTCTTGAATGGCATACTTGGCACGGGTCGCTGCGGTGCCCGGCACAGCGTCTACGTCTTCAATGTTCATTGAAAAGAAGCCGACCTTAAAACCGACTTCAAGACGGGACATATCCAGATACTTCACATGGTCGGGGTTGTTGTTCAGGTAGCGGGCCATTTGGTTAGTTCCTTTGGAGTTTGATTTCGGTGCCGTCGGCAAGGTGAATGAAGTTCTTCGGCTTCTCGCCCGGTTTCAGGGGCGCGGGGTTGTTCACGATGCCCACATGGGGCGGGGCTTTGGGCTGCGGGGCTTCGTCGGTCGTGTTGGCAAACAAGCGTAACAGTTCGGCTTGCAATTCTTGCTGTTGCTTGCGGGCATATTCGACAAAGGTTTGCCCGGTCGGGGTTTCGGGGCGGCGCAGGTAAAGAACCCCGTCAACTTCTTCGACATAGGTTTCGGGCAAGCCGCCAATGACGCCCGTCGGCTTGTCGGCTGCGGCCTTGTGCCGAGCTTCCAGTTTCAAAACGCGGGCTTTCAAAGCGGCGCTCATTGGGTCAAGCATTCAAGCTGCGCCAATCTGCCTTCGAACTCGCCCGTTTCGATCATGCGAGATAGGATTGCCAGCATGTTCACAAGGCGGGATGCGTCTTCAACTTTCAGGTCGCCAGAAACCGCTTTTCTGTAAATTCGAGCGGCTTCGCGACGGGTATCAAAAACGCTATCCAGACGGACGCGGCTGCGACGTGTTTTGACCGGGGGTGTACCCCATGTAGCTGCTGTAGCGGGCGTATTCATTGTTTGAAACCGACGTTTTTGACCATTGCAACAATCTGAAACCGACAAAAAGGTAAGCTGGCAAGGGGTCAATTTTCGACCAGACAACGATAGACAAATGCGGACAAAAGAAAGTTTTGCCGCCCTATTCCGCAGCCAATTTTTGCTTGCGAAGTTCCGCACGGCGACGGCGATAGGCTTCGTTACGGGCCAGTTCGCTACCGTCGGTGCCACCCGTGCGTTCGGTGCGACTGCGCCTTGCATTTGCGGCTTTTGCATCCTTTTTCCAAAGGGCTACAAACACGGCAAGGTCGTCGTCGGTCAAAGCCGCAGGGCAACGGAAGGCGTTTGCGATACGGTCGTTCATGTCAGCCCCGCATGGTCTAGAAGGTCGGCCAATGTGTGAATGCCTGTCAGTTCCCGCCAAGACAGCACTTCGGCCCATTTTTTCGCTTCGATTGTTTCGCCGGGTTTCAAACGTCCATCGGTGCCAGTGTGAAAGTATAGCGGCATAACGTTTGCGACGCGGTTCAATGCATAAACTTGGGCAATGCGGGGAATGTTGCGTTCGTAAGTTTCTGACCTGATTTCTTTCAAACGCTGCATATCGTTCAAGTATCGCGTGAAGGTCACGCTTGCCGCTTCTTCAAGATAAGCGCGGCCCATGACAACGACATAATCGCAGGGCCGAAACAAGCAATCCCGTTCCATTTCAAGCATGACGTTCAACGTCGGCCAAAACCGAACGCAAAGCGGCTTCAACGCTTCTGCAATTATTTCAACTTCGCGGTGCTGCATATGGCAAGCGCCATGCTTTAGACTGCGAAACGCGATCAACTTTCCGAAGTTGTCGCGAACAAGCGTTTCACAAACGTCTTTCAACAGGGCGTCAGGCTTTGTTGCGGTAGGCAACTCACGGCTTCGCGACAACAGCCGATTGCACAAGTAGACGTCGAAGGTTTCGCCTACCATTTCGATAAGGTCTTCGGCTAGGTCGTCATATACATTTCGATATTTCATCGGGGGTTCCTTTCGATTGGTGCCCACATGGGGGCGAATAAGGGGCGTAAGGTGTTTTCCATTGAACCGCCTTACAAGTTAAACCTTTGTTTTTGTTTATATAAATAGAGTATGTAAGTAGTAAGTAGAGTAAGTAGGTAGTAAGATTTCCAAGTTTTTGCGCTGATATGTGCTTTGACCCACTTACCTACTTACACACCTTATTCTTTTTATTTCAGTTACTTAGACAGCTTGCACTCGCCTTACGCTACTTACAGGCCGAAGCTGCGGGGGTTTCCGATCATCCAACCTTCAACGCCGTGGCCTGTTTGTTTCGCCATTTGCACTTTGTTGATTTCGATTAGGTCGCCCTTTTCCACCAAAACTTTGAGGCTATCGCGGATTAAATCCCGTGGCTCTTTGTAACCGTTCTTTCGAAACGGCGCGGTGTTCCCAAGTTTGTTATGCAGGTAGGTGAAAGCGACGATACGCTTATCGTGCAGGTCGCCGTTTACTCTGTAGCCCTTCGGCAAACTTTGATATTCGGTCAGGACGTATTCAGCGAACGCTTTTACGACACGACTTAGGCGAACGGCTTCGGTGCTTTCACCAACTTCGCCGCTTTCCATTTCGGCAAGAAGCTGTTCGACATTGTGCCGTTCTACTTTGATTGCCCAACGCATTACGTCGGCTTCGATATGTGGGCAGTAATGGTTTATTCCCGTCGCAATCAATGCGGCCAACTTCATAGATTTTAGGTGGCTTCGGTTCCAAAGTTCAGCTTCAAGAGCGTCGCCGCCCCTGTTGATTAAGAGCGTCGTTTCGCGGTCAAATGCTTGCTCTATTTCTGTCGCTTCGACTGAAAATGTAACGTTCGTCACTCGCAATGGATTGGATTGCGCCATGAAGGTGCAACAAACACCTGCGAGATATTCGACCAAGTAAGGATCAAGTTTGACGTTGCTTGCATTCGGGTTTGCAAACGGTCTGTCTGCCTTTGAAATTACGATCAAAAACCGCTGCGGCATTCCTCGTTTAATACTGTCATGCCCTGTTATGTCGTTTAGAGCGCGGGGGGTGCTTTCAGTAAGAAGATTGTAGCAAGGTGATTGGATTGACGCGACGCTTTGCGCTAAATCGGCTTTGCGATAGCCGGGCATTGAAGCGCCAAACCCCGACTTGTGGTAAAGGTCCAAAATCAGTTGAAGAAGGTCTTGTTCGTTCTGCGATGCCTTCGGACTGGTTAACCGTTTAAACAAGTATTCGCCTTCGCCTTGGATGGACAGTGTTGCGGGGTATGCCTGCAAATGTTGCAACAAAGCCTGCGACGACGCGAAGCGTCCAGTTATCAGTTTTTTCACATCGGGAACGGTTTGGGCGATAGCTTCAATGATTTGATTAATTGCGCGTTGCATTGCTTCTTTGCCGCGCCCTGTTCCCGCAATTACCAAGATATTTTGGTTCAAACCGTCGCGTGAAACGTTGATATTCCTACCCACAATAGCGGCCCAAATTGCGATTGCTGCTACCGACGCAATAGTTCGGTTTTGACGTGGTGCTTGGGCATAGGTATATTGCGCAATCGCATACACGACGCTGTTCTTTGGTATGTCGTGGATTGGGTGCCATTCTTCGGGCTTTGGCGGGGCAAGCGGCTCACCTTCGGTTTGGTCAAGCGGCGGCGTTGAAGGGGATTTCGAAGACATTTTTGACCTGTTTGTTTATACGAAGTCATTAGAATGCGCTTCGATTATATTTATTGAATGATTTCAAAGAAGTTTGGCGGACGGAAGTACCGCCCTAGACGCAATTCTTACGTTCGGAAGTCAGGGCCACGACAAGCGCCTTGATTTCTTCTTCGTCTTTCCCGGCGATACGGGCGGCGTTCATGCGGGCTACTTCGGCCTGCGGCCATGTTGCCAACTTCGGGCCAAGCTTAATGGGGCGCGGGAAAAGACCCTTCGCCATGTGTTCGTAAAGCGTCGGGCGCTTCATGCCAGTGGCGGCGCAAACGTCGGGGGTTTTCATAAGGATTTGCATGTGGGCACCTGTAGGTTTCTGTATTCGTTAGACCTACGGGCACCCGCCATGCAGAAACTAATGGGCTTTCTGCATGGCCGTTTGGACAATATTACTCTGCGGTTCTTTTTCGGACTAAGTTGGAAAGCCCGTTGTTGGACATAATTTCTTGCATCATTTCGTTTGCGGCTTTGATTTCGGCAATGCGCTTTCGTGCTGTTCGTTCGCTAATCTTGTGTTCTTCCATAAGCCGCCCGGCCAAACGGTCTTCGTCGTTAGCCGACGCCTTTATTACGTCGATTGGACCAAGCTTGCGCGGGCGCTGCGCTTCGCCAACAATTCCCAAACATTCGCCAATGGTTTTTGCACGTTCTGAAAGGTCGGCTTGCGCCGTAGCTTCGAACGCCTGCGCCAAGTGGTTGCGAAGGTTTTCGGGCATTGCTTCGCCGTTGCGAAGGTAAGTCGCTGCAATTGCCAGCAATTCAATTCGGGCTTCGGGGTCGATACCGGGTCGCGATAGAAGCGCGTCAACTTTACGATTTTCCATCTTACACCGCCCCCCGCATTGGTACGACGACGCCGCTTTCCAGTTCGCCGCGACAAGCCGCAGCCCAATCGCCCATCATTTGCGCGACGCCGTTCAAGCATATCACTTCGGCGGTAAGCGCGTTCGACTTCACTGCCCACAGTATGCGCCAGACTGATTTCGGCCATATCCCTGTCAACGCCGCGTTCCGCCGTCCAGTCGCGGAAGGTCGAACGCAAGCCATGCGGCACCGCAGGACGCTTAGAGCGTGTGTCGATCCACCCTTTGCCACCCTTGGCCGTCGCGGTTTCCTGCATACGGCGCATGACCGCCGAACTGGACCTGTCACGCTTTAGTGCCGCCCCAAGTGCTCGTTTAAGCCACCTTTCGTTCGAAGGCGACAGGGCTTTTCCAGCCCAGTGCTGAG
>NZ_JACIEI010000027.1 GCF_014196805.1 Sulfitobacter undariae
GCCACGGCTCGGCACGGTTCGCCGGGAAAAAGGAACTGCGGACGCTGGAACAGGCGGACGGGCTTTTGATCGGTCGTAACCCGCGCACCGGCAAGCTCCTACGCTATGACGGTCCTGCCCATCTGCTGACGCTTGCCCCGACACGGGCGGGCAAAGGCGTCGGCACGGTGATCCCCAATCTGCTGCTGGCGGAACGCTCGGTGCTGGTCATCGACCCCAAGGGCGAGAATGCCCGGATCACGGGGGCGGCCCGCGAACAGTTTGGCACGGTCCATGTCCTCGATCCGTTCGGCGTCTCGGGCAGGCCGTCCGCGTCCTACAATCCGCTGGACCGGCTTGTCGCAAACAGCCCTGACCTGAGCGAAGATGCGATGTCATTGGCGGACGCACTGGTGGTGGACCCCGCCGGGCAGTCCGGTGATCCGCATTGGAACGAAGAGGCCAAATCCTTTCTGTCCGGGCTGATTATGTTCTGCGTGGCGCATGAAGAACCGGCGCGGCGCAATCTTGGGGCCGTCCGGGAATATCTCACCCTGCCCCCGGACCGGATGACGGCGCTGCTCAAGCTGATGCAGGACAGCGATGCAGCGGACGGTCTGGTGGCCCGCGCAGCAAACAAGTTTGTCGGCAAGGCGGAACGGGAAGCCGCCTCAGTCCTGTCCAACGCGCAGCGCCACACCCATTTCCTCGACAGCCCAAGGATCGCCAAAGTGATGGCGCGGTCGGATTTCCATTTCTCGGACCTGCGCCACCGGATCACGTCCATTTTCCTTGTGCTGCCCCCCAACCGCCTGGACGCCTACAGCCGTTGGCTGCGCCTTCTGGTGTCTCAGGCGCTCCAGGACATCGCACGGGACGCAGAGCAGATAGCATCTGTGGCAGTGTCAGCGACACCGGCAGGGCCTCACAGCCCCCAAATCGCCGCACAGCGGCCCGTGGAGCGCTTAAACCGCCCTGCCCTCTTCCTGCTGGACGAGTTTGCGGCTCTGGGGCGTCTTGAGGCTGTGGAACGCGCTATGGGGCTGATGGCGGGCTACGGGCTTCAGCTCTGGCCAATCTTGCAGGACATGAGCCAGCTCCGCGATCTCTACGGGGCGCGGGCTTCGACCTTCGTGGCGAACGCCGGGGTGCAACAGGTCTTCGGGGTCAATGATTTTGAAACGGCCAAGTGGATCAGTCAGACGATGGGACAAGAAACTATTGGCTATCAGACAGAAAGCCGCAAACCGGGCGATGTGCCGACAACCGGCACCTCAATCACAGGCCGCGATCTGCTGACCCCCGATGAGATTATGCAGCTTCCCCAAGAACTCCAGCTTCTGCGCGTTCAAGGCCAGCCCACGGCGATAACACAAAAGCTGCGCTATTACGCCGACCGCGAATTTGTCGGGCTGTTTGTCCCGCAGGACCAATGATCTGAAAAGGATGCTGCCCCATGTCTGACAAAACCTCACCGGATCAACCCGCCTTCCCGACCCTCTCGGATGATGAAATGCGCGACAGCCTTGAGCTGTTTGCCACGGCGCTGGCGGGAATGTCTGAGCGGATGGATGAACAGGGCAAATTACTGGCCAAGGTCAATCTCAGGGCGACTGAGGCACGATCAGCGGCGGTTGGGGCGCAGGACCAGACCAATCCCAAGCTCTATGGCGAGTTGATAGCCAAAACCGTTGATACCAAGCTCAATGATGTCACGGCTGATTTGATCGCAACCGAACACAATTTCTCTGTGGAAAGGGGAAAGCTGGCCGGTGTTGTGAAGCACCTGACCGATCAACGCGCTGATCTGATCAATCGCATTTGTGATCGTGAGGCCAAAGTGGAACGGTTCAAAGCACGTTTGCCGTGGCTTGCAGGTGGTCTCGCTGTCCTGTTCGTGGTCGGTCTGCTTGTTCTTCCTCGTTTCATAGCAGCTTACCCATCCGGCTGCGCTGTCCTTGGCGGTTTATGGACTTCCACAACAACGGGCGTTCCGATCTGTGTGCAGGACGCAAACGATGGTTGGTTTTGGTGAAGGTGGCGCTCTTTTGAATCATCTGAGTGAGTTAAATAGTGTTATAATAGGGTTACGCGATTTTGTGGTTCGCGTAAGGTTATGAAAAATATAAACGATTCAGCCTGAAAATTTGGAATCGGTGTGTGAAGTGACGATAATCGGTGTGTGAAGTGACGAAAGATGGTGTGTGAAGTGACGAAACTTGACGACAGGTGTGTGAAGTGACGATAGTAGGTTGTGGTGTGTGAAATGACGAATCTACTTTGGAAAGGTGGTGTGTGAAATGACGAAAGACCTTTTGCCTTCCCAGCGTTCGCCGCTGCTCCCTGACAGACACCCCCAGCGTGACCTTTTCGTGTGCGATATCGTCGACGCGGTTCCTAAAGGGGATATGTCCTCAATGGAAAATCCTGTCTTCACCCTTTCAACAAAACCGGACATGCGGACACGTCGCTATGAGCGTGGTGAAAACTGGATTCAGATTGCGCCGTCCCGTACTGGGCTGGCCACCGTCCATGACCGTGACGTGCTGATCTACTGTATCAGCCAATGCATGGCCGCTCTCAATGACGGGCAACCTGTGCAGAGGCGTATGCGCTTCAAAGCCTATGATTTGCTTGTGGCGACCAATCGGCAAACCTCTGGGCGCGGTTATGAGCTGTTGAAGGACGCCCTGCGTCGTCTGCAAGGCACCCAAATTGAAACCAATCTGCGCCAAGGCGGCAAAGAATACTTCAAGGTGTTCGGCCTGATAGACTCGGCGGAAATTGTGAAGGAAACTCGTGACGGTCGCATGCTCGATGTCGAAGTCACGCTGTCCGATTGGGTATTTGATGCGATTGAGAACAATCACGTTCTGACCCTGAATCGTCAATATTTCAAACTGCGCAAGCCTCTCGAACGTCGGCTTTATGAAATTGCACGCAAGCACTGCGGGGCGCAAAGCGCATGGAAGGTTGGAACAGAGCTTCTTCGCGACAAGTGTGGATCAAGCTCTACGCTCAAGGAATTTCGCCGCCTGCTGGGAAAGATCATCGAGGACGATGCGGAACATGACCACATGCCTGACTATGCTTTTGTCATAGAGGGTGACATCGTGATCGTGCGCCCCAAGAAAGGTATGCGGGAAGCCGCCCTTCCCTTCCCCTTGTCTTCGCTGCGGCTTGCGCCGGACACACATGCAGAAGCACGCCACCTCGCTCCAGGTTGGGACATGTATCATCTGGAAAACGAATGGCGTTCGTGGGTGTTAGAAAAGGGCATTGGCGTAAAGAACCCGAACAAACATTTCCTGAGCTTTTGCAGAAAACGTGGCGCATATAAGCGCTAAGGCGCTTTGCATGCATTCATGCTACTATTTTGCAGCACTACGGATTAGCGCGACTTCATTTTTGAATTTCTTGAAATATACCAAAGTGATACGTGAGGCTCACGGTCGAAACGGCGTCTTCAATGACCTTTCCTCGAATTGACAAATAGTCTGGCGAACTGATTATATTTGCGACTTCCACCTCCTTGGTAGACGGGTTGATAGAAATTAAATGCGCGTCGAACAGTTTGTGAATATCTCCTCGTAGAAGCAGACCATTCTCAGGCTTGTCGCGGTTGGCATATTTTGCAGCATACGGGATGATGTGTGCCGCTTCGAGCACCGAAACTTCACTGGTTCCTGTGATGGCGCATTGGTTGGGGCGTTGTGCCAACAACGCCTTTCGAAATGCGTTTTGGTATCGACGTAGAACCACTTGGCGCAAGGCCGTAATATCTTCGGTTGTTTCAAGACTCTGAGCGGCATTTGGATCGGGGTTTTGATTTTCGTACTCAGCGATCTTATGAATCTTCTCTCGTACGGCAGAGAAAATTGTCTCAACATCCACTTCTGAAACAGGCCACGTTCGGCTATGTCGGCTTGCATCAATTTGGGAGATGAATCCTTCATTCCCTTTTTGTGCTCGCAAGAGTTCTTTTCCGACGGGGCGCTCAAAAAAGACGGCATCTAAAATCTGCACCTTTTGGTCTGATTGTTTTGGCCCAAAGTGGACAACTGCTGTGAGACCCCTTCCACGTTCGCCTTCCTTTTCCTGTTCGTGAAGCCAAACAAAACTTCGAAAACCAGTGGCAAGGAACTCCTCAACGTAGATGTTCTCCTTATGAAGGCTCGGAACCTGAACGGTACGGCCAATCCAGCTTTTGACAGAGGGCTGTACGCCGCGCTCGTCGAACAACTCGAGTGAACTGGCTTTGATAAAATACTGAATATCTTGCTGCCGGAAAGAGTGCGCTTTGCTAGCGCCTAGCTTTAATCGTTGTTGGGCTGCGGCAATAACGTCGCTGGTGAACCGCTCAGGATATTTCAACACAATCGCTTCATAGCTCTGCTTGGAATCAACCTCTTCGAATCCGGCAGACGCGTTCAGCACGCGGCCCGAAATAACTGTAACCGCCCCATGGGTATTGATGTCCCGTGGCTCGTAGCCAAGACTGGCACGCGCACCTTTACTACGTTTGACATCCTGCCAATGGTCGTAAACCTGCGCGAGATCATTTTCGAGTGGGTCAGCACTATCTCTGAGAGCTTGCAATACTTCGGACATGGGATGGTTCCTGTTTTTTGCTTACTGTGTGCAAATGGTAGATTTTCTGCAACCTGCGAAACTTGCGCAGGCCCAAGATCGGGGTCATCCCCAGTAAGCACCTATTTGTGAAAATCTGCATGATTGCATGCAAGGCGCATTAGCGCTAAGTCGCTATTCATGCTTGGCGCTAATACTGCAAGCATGCTAGTATCGCGCAAAACAGGTGAACTGGAGCAGTAACAATGACCTATATCATAGGAATGGTCTCCCAAAAGGGAGGCGTTGGAAAGTCGACTCTGGCCCGCATGATGGCCAGAGAGTTCGTTGCGGGAAGTCTCACGACCAAGATCGCGGACTTGGATACACAGCAGCAAACTTGCGCTCACTGGGCAGGTCGTCGGGCCGAAAACGGCGTTACCCCGGAAATGCAGGTGCAGAGCTTCGCTTCGGTCAAGACTGCGCTTGAAGATGCGCCTCGCTTCGATGCGCTTATCCTTGATGGCAAACCGAACGCTTCTGAACAAACATTGGAGATCGCCAAGGCCGCTGATCTCGTCGTGATCCCAACGGGGCAGACGATTGACGATCTGCATCCTGGTGTCGTTCTCGCACATAGCTTGCGCAAGAAGGGTATCTCGCCTGAGAAGATTGCCTTCGCCATGTTCAAGACCACGGGCAGCGAACGTGAGAATGTCGCGGCAAGGCAGTACCTGACAGAAGCTGGATATCTGGTTCTTGATGGCGAAGTTTCGGTTTCTACGGCTTATGGATCGGCTTCGGACATGGGCAAGGCAATCACAGAAACCTCGTTCCGCACCCTTAATGACCGTGCCGCCAAGCTGGCGCAGAGCGTTATCGACAAAATGGCAGAACTTCAGGAACGGCAGGTGGCATAATGACTACGAACATCACCAAGTTGAAACGCAGCAAGGGCGCTCCACCACCGGCAGATGTGACGCCCGACGTGATTGCAGACGACACACGCACTGAAAAAGTTGAGCTGAAGCCGCTTCAGGTCCGTATCCCCAAAGCGGTTTTTGAAGAGTTTTCTGAGCAAGCAGGGCGCGAATTTGGATTTAGTCACGGTTCGAAGAAGCAGCTTTTTCTCAGGATGTGGCAAGCATACAAAGCGCAAAACATGTAAGCATGATTGCATGCAGGGCGCTTTTGCGCGGTGCATGCAATTTTTAGATTTGTTGCTCAACCCAGTGAATGTGATGAAAGGCAGATTGCCTTGACAAAAGTTTTAAATTACGTACTTTACGCTTAGTACGTAAAGGAGCGCAGTATGAACACGCGGATCGTAGAAGAATTTCCAAAAACAGCAATGAACCGGAAAGCTACGGATGTCTGGACTGCCGCCACACGCGGTCCTGTGAGCCTGTCTGATCACGGCACGTCACGGTTTGTCTTGATGCCCCGCGACATGTTTGACGATCTGACGTCGCGGGCTGATCCGCGCCTCGTCCGTGCAACGGCTGACACGCCAAAGGAAGAGGCAGATGCGCTTTTGGCCGTGTTGGATGATGTGATTAACAGCGATGACTAAGCCAAAAATTGGCGACATCTGGCGCTACCCATATCTTTGGAAGCGCGAAGCGGATGCTGGAGAGGAGGGCGGTCGCAAGCCCCGTCCAACAGCCTTGTCAGCTGTTGTGCCGGTCTCAGCAAAATCAACATTGCTCTATCTCTTGCCCATTACCGGGACCGAGCCGACCAAAGATCAAAATGCCTTGGAAATACCAGCGACAGAAATCCGCCGTGCGGGTCTGTCCGAGTATAAGCGGCTTTGGATCATCTTTGATGAATACAACCGCGATGAGCTGGAAGCGAGTTTCTACTTTGAACCAAACGCTGGGATAGGTGCGTTTTCCAAGGCGTTTCTGAAAGTCATGTCTATGAGATTTGCTCAGGCAATTCGCGAACAGCGGGCAAGCCTAGTCAATCGGCAGGATTGAAGCAGCACTCTGAATGAGGTCGTCGAAGACTACGTTGATGTGTGCGCAAAGATGGGTAAAGAACCGCAGAAGGGCTTTGGATAGTACGGCAGGGTAGGGGTTTGACTGAATTGGAAACGGGTATGACAGACGCTGACACTATTCTGACAGCACGAACGGCGGAACTTGAAGCCATTGATGATACGATCATGTGTGAGGTTGCTGGCGTTGCCCAAGCAGCCGATAATCTGCGCAAGGCTCTTGATATACTTGATAGTCTTCTCGATGAACGTAAGTTCGAAAAAGCTGCCGCCTTGGGGTACCGAGATATCGCTTCGGCCTTCATTTTCCTTCAACGCACGTTGGGCGGGCTACAAAGCGCCGAATTGGATCGTGACACTTTTACTTCAAGCATTGCAGTACAACTGCACTGCGCGTTTGAGGATGTGGCGCCCCATGTCGCAGCGCGTCTGCAATGCTTGGAACCAAAGCCGGACCTGAGTGATGAAGAACTTGCGGCGGCCAAAGTCAGCTTCACAGCTCGGATCAGGAAGATGACGTCGAACATACCAGAATAGCTGACTATAATTTTTCACTGAGGGTCATAGTGAAAATAACGCCGGTCTTCTTGCGCCTCTCCGCTTAACATACAAGGGCTTATAGGCCATTTCATGGGTAAAGACGTCGTTGGTTGAAGTATGAATCGTCACTCACCCAATCCATTACTAAGAAGGCAAAATTTTGAAATCATTAGCAATTTTAGTTGGTAACGCAGAATATGCGCACGAAAATAATCTCCCATGCTGCCGCGAAGATGTGTCCGCGTTCCATTCCCTCTTAGAAGCTACCGGACGGTTTGATGAAATCATACCCAAGGTAAATTTAGATGCTGACGGGATGCGAACCGTGGTTAGAGAAGCGTTGTCATTAAACGAAGAATACGAAGAGGTTTTCTTCTTCTTTTCAGGCCATGGAAGCCACATTGCTAATGACCTCTATCTGTGTGGCACAAGCTTTGACGGCTCGCGCCCAAATGAGACAGGGCTTTCGCATAGTGACCTGATCGATATTTTTAGAGCCGCCGCCCCTAAAGTTCTTATCACTGTGTTTGATGCGTGCTTCTCAGGCACCCCTCTAGTTAAAGGCGCGCCAGTGGTGCCTGAAATTGCAAAAAACGGACTACAAAATGTTCTTCAGTTTTCGTCATCACTTGATAGTCAGACGTCTCTAGGTGGCGAAAAGCTTAGTGAGTTTACTCGTGCTTTTCTGGAAGCAAGTGTTAGAAAAACAGAGGGTGAAGTTTATTATACAGACATCAAAAACGCGCTACGTGATGAGTTTATCGGCAACGATGCTCAGACGCCTTTCTTTGTCAATCAAGGCACTGGTAGAGAGCGGTTAGTCGATGACGTAAAGAAGCTGGTTACCTTCAAGAAAAAGCTTGAGACGATTTGGTCGTCCAAGGATGGTGTTACTGAAGGTGATGCAACTGAAGAAGACAGCTTAGAAGTAACGCAAGTCGAACCGTTAACTACATTACAGGCGCTCGCAGCTATCGAAGACAAAATGGCTACCCCAGAAGATGCAGAGGCACTCATCGGAAAGATTTTTGATGGCGTTGCTGATAGATTTGGGGCGAGTGATTTTGCCGAATTTTTTGAAGACGAAATCACCAATCATTCCGATTTCTATGAGACGGCCTCTGAAGAGTTTATGATCCGCGTACTGTCACGTGAAGAACGATATGATCGTCTTGTCACCGCTGAAGTTAGGAGAGAGAAAAAGAAGTCTTCACCCTTCGAAACAGCCTTAGCCGGCGTGATGGCATCATTTAATCAAGATTGGGAAGAGCACTATGACCTGCGGTTAAATTGCACTCTCTCTAGAGCGCAAATTAAGCTCAAACTTACTCCGAAGTACCGAGCTCTTAAGCAGCTACAGTTAGAATTAAGCTGCGCACCAAGCCTTGAACATTGTTACGTATTCGAGGTGCTCACTCAACACTCGCGTATGGATTGGGATGCGTTCGCAACCAATGGTTCTGAAGTCATCAGACGGTGGTATAAATTAGAATGGGATGCTGATCCTGAATTTCTTATTGAGAAGGTCTGCAAAAAGCTAACGGCAGCGATCACGGAACACATAGAAAGTACGACTAAGCGCATTCGAGATGAGTGACCTGAATGGTGCATAAACCATAGGTTTTCGACCACATCGACCACGCCTGTAAGATCGATGGGGTAGGGTGGTACATAAATCCAGTGCGGATCATGATGATTTAACA
The DNA here is from genome assembly GCF_014196805.1 of Sulfitobacter undariae. GTDB lineage: Bacteria > Pseudomonadota > Alphaproteobacteria > Rhodobacterales > Rhodobacteraceae > Sulfitobacter > Sulfitobacter undariae. Next base: position 8,794 of record NZ_JACIEI010000027.1, read on the forward strand.
GAATTGGTAATAGTGTTAAATGATCCGTACGCAATCAACGTCAACGGATAGGGCAGGGGACAGTTTTGGGCCTTGTCGTTTAACAGTCTTCGGGTAAACTGTTAAATGTGAGTGAAATGACCCTTTATGACCCCAATGGAAACCGCCTGTACCTCAACGCTGAAGAGCGGGCCGCATTTCTGTCCGTGGCCCGTCAGCGGCCAGCGCGTGATCGCACTCTATGCGAGACTTTGCACTACACCGGCTGTCGACCCTCAGAGCTGATCGAAATCACGCCAGCCCGCATCGACCTCTCCGGTGGGGCGGTGGCCATCAGGTCGCTCAAGAAACGCAAGGACAGCTCGGGCGAGCAGAAAGCGGTTTACCGTGCCGTTCCAGTCCCGCCAGAGTTTCTCGATACCCTGAACACCGCGCACGGCATCAGAGAGGCGCAGAAATCGCGCAAGCTGGCGCATGTGCCGATCTGGGCGCTGTCCCGTGTCAGAGTCTGGCAGATCGTCAAAGGCGTGATGATCGAGGCTAAGATAGCCGATGCGGCGCACCGCAGCCCTAAAGGCTTGCGGCACGGCTTCGGGATAAATGCTGTGGTGAAGGGCATCCCGCTGCACATGCTGCAAAAGTGGATGGGACATGCGCAATTGTCCACCACGACGATCTACGCCGACGCGATTGGCAAAGAAGAGCAGGACATTGCTGCGAAGATGTGGAGCTGACCGATGCACCTCACACGAACAGACCCGGACGCTAATCTTTATCGGTACTATCGCCTAGAGATCGTTAAAGGCCTCTTCGGAGACTGGGGCTTGATACGGGAGTGGGGCCGGATCGGCAGTTCGGGGCGGGTGCGCACAGATTGGTTTGGAAGTGAAGACGATGCCAAAGACGCCCGTTTTGCCTTGCAAATGGACAAGGCAAAACGAGGCTATGACTAATCTATTATTGGGTGGCTAGATGCGAGCATACTACCGTAAAAAATTGAACAAGTTGCTTGAAGCCGCTGGGAATGAAGAATTCATACAGTTGCTTTGGGCAACGCGGATGCTCCAAACTGACACACCAGACGTTGCCCGTAAGTACTTTGATCCAAGCACCATACCGGACGGCGCTATCGGTGCTGAGTTTTCAAACAGGCTATCTATCAAGCAATGGGAGATTGAAACGCTTGCCAATGAATTGATGACCGTCCCGAAAGCGAAACTAAGGAAATCGGGTAAGGTACGTACTTTGCGTTGGGACCACTTCCAGTCGTCACTTAGTTGTGCCAACTGGCTCAGGGATCTTGAAAACGCAGAATTCAGTATTCAGAAAAGCCAACAAGACATCTTCATCGAAATGGGTCGGATAGCCGCTCGGCAGTTCGACTGGCAACGTGGTTTTGTAAATATACCTCAATTCTACCGAAATGCTTACGTCTATGGGCAAGGGGAGTGTGCCAGCTATTTTGAAAAAACCCATGGAATTTCTCTAAACCGGTTCTCTCAAATCGGCTTCATGCTGTTTGTCTGTCTGATGAATTTTCCTGTTATCCGCAACAATGCCACTTGGGCCACGCTAGACGTGAAGTGGGAGGAAATAGAAAAAGTTCTTGCTCTGATTGCCTTACCTTATCCGAATGCAGCAAAGCTAGCGCGAGAGAGGCGGAGTAAGGTCATTCATACCGCTGACAAACCAAGCATACTACGCCAAGCACCTTGCCTGCGTTTCGGAAAGAACGGTGAAAGAGTCCGCGCACCCTTACCTGAGTTGATCCTTGAACGCGTTACGTCTGGTGTGTTCTACGATGTCGTCGGTGGCGGCGGCGCTATCAGAGACGACTACGGGCGACGTTTTGAAGATTATTGTTTTCGATATCTTTCTGAATCCCTTGCTGGACCAGAATGGGAGCGTGAATTCAGCTACAAAAAGAAGCCGCAGTCCTTTGCGTCTCCCGACATTCTCTGCATGGTCGATGGGGATTTGGATATTGCAGTAGAATGCAAAGCCACAAGAATGTCCCAAGAAGCAATGTTCGGCAAAGACCCGATGGCTGCGAGAGGCTACGAAGATATGACCAAGGCTGTGTTTCAACTTTGGCGATTTTTCTCGCATTGTCGTCGTGGTTTCACGGGGCGAGGTGTCAGAGATGATGCTGTGGGGGTCGTGTTGACGCTGGATAACTGGCTTACGATGGCAGAGTCCTTGCGGCGAAAAGTGTTAGAGGATGCCAAAAATTTGGCTGATCAAAAAGACCCTGAAATCACCGCAGTTGATCGGAGGCCTATTACATTTGTCGCTGCTCCAGAACTTGAAAGAGTGCTTTCAGTTGCCACCCACACCAGCTTCAAAGCAGCTTTGATTGAGTCCAACTCGGACGAGAGAATAGGTTGGCGGTTGGATACAATGTTTCGCGATGCAAATGGCGATGATTTGCCCGAAAAGCGCGGTTATCCTTATGCCAATGACTTAGGGCGTTTGCTACCGTGGTGGAATGATCGCCCAAAACGCGGTTGACGCCAGTGCCATAGCTCTCAAAGGCAATAACCTGCCATAATCGCAAAGCTTTTGCCCGATGTTTTTGTCACGACTAAGTGTTTGATTTTTGGTGGGGCAGGGTAGGGCGGCACAACGGACCGTTTTTGGCCGGTACCATTAGCTCATCCCGAAAGGTTGGTGCTAGACCGTCTTTGCCTCATACGTAACGTCTTGGACGTGCTAACTCCTTACATTGTCCTTGATCTATCGATAGCGAAAATTAACCATGTAATCAGTCATTTCTTTCCAAGACAGCGCCTGCCTCCGATGTGAAGCATGTTCGAGTGCGGAAAGTCGTCGCCGATCTTAACGCTGTAGAGGAAGAGAATATGCCCGAAAATCACACACCGGACGATGGTCACAACCACGCGCACGGCGGTTTTCTGAACCGGATTCTCGGTGGACGCGCCGAAGTCATCTTTGCCGTCTTGTGCGGTATTTGCCTGCTGCTTGGGTGGCTGGGACCGAAATACGGCATAATGTCCGAACAATTCGGATTTGGCCTGTTGTTGGCGGCTTACTTCTTCGGTGGGTATTTCACCCTGCGCGAGGCCGTTGAAAAAATTTCCAAGGGTCAGTTCCAGATTGATTTTCTGATGCTGGTGGCCGCGTCGGGTGCGGCCATTCTGGGGGAATGGGCCGAAGGGGCCTTCCTGCTGTTTCTGTTCAGCGTTGGTCATGCCCTTGAAAACTACGCCATGGGCCGGGCCAGAAACGCCGTGGCGGCCTTGGCCGGCCTGACACCGGACGAGGCTTTGGTCCGCAGGGGTGACAAAACCGAAACCGTCTTGATCGAAAACCTGCTGGTGGGTGACATTGTCGTTGTCCGTTCCAACGAACGTCTTCCGGCGGATGGCTTTGTGGTCAAGGGATCAAGTGCCGTAAATCAGGCCCCGATTACGGGCGAAAGTGCGCCGGTCGACAAACTGCCTGTCGATGATCCCGAATTTGCCGCCGCCAATCTGGACAAGCTGACACCGCAAACCCGCGTCTTTGCTGGGTCTATCAACGGCAGCGGCAGCCTGGATGTTCAGGTCACGAAACTGTCGGGTGAATCGACATTGGCGCGGGTGGTGACACTGGTCGCCGAGGCACAGACACGCCAGTCACCAACGCAGAATTTTACCAAGAAATTCGAAAAGATATTTGTGCCCTGCGTCATTGCGCTGGCCTTCGTGACCAGCTTTTCGTTCCTAATTCTGGACGAAACCGCCGCCCAGAGCTTTTACCGTGCGATGGCCGTTCTGGTCGCGGCCAGTCCCTGTGCCTTGGCAATCGCGACGCCCAGTGCCGTTCTATCGGGGGTCGCCCGCGCCGCGCGTGGCGGCGTGTTGATCAAAGGTGGCGCGCCGCTGGAAGCCATGGGGCATCTGGACGCGATTGCCTTTGACAAGACCGGCACGCTGACCATCGGCGAACCGCATCTGGTCGAAATCACACCTTACGGCGATGCGACCGAGACAGAGTTGTTGCAGGTCAGTGCCGCCGTCGAGATGCTGAGCGATCACCCGCTGGCACAGGCCGTTGTAAGAGATGTCAAAGACCGCCTCGGCGATTTGCCGTCCGAAGCCTCGGATTTTGCCAATATCATCGGGCAGGGCGTGTCTGCGAAGGTTGATGGCAAGGTCGTTCATATCGGCAAGACCGCCCTGTTTGAAAGTGTCGCAGGCTTGCCTTTGCCCGACGACTTGCGGGGCACGGTTGAGGCGATGTCGCAAAATGGCCGCACGACGATGATCGTCAGAAGCGGCGACAGGTATCTTGGCGCAATTGGCCTGATGGATACCCCCCGAGAAGACGCGCGTTCGGTTATCGCCGCGCTGCGTGATCTGGGACTGAAGCGGATGATGATGATCTCTGGTGACAACCAGAATGTCGCGAATGCTGTCGCCAAGGAGGTCGGTCTCGACACAGCGTTCGGCGATCTGATGCCCGAGGATAAGGTAACCAAAATTGCAGCGCTCAAGGCGGACGGTGGCGTGGCGATGGTCGGCGACGGCGTGAACGACGCCCCCGCGATGGCCAATGCCACGGTGGGCATTGCGATGGGGGCCGCAGGGTCGGACGTCGCGCTGGAAACGGCCGATATCGCGCTGATGGCCGATGATCTACAGACCTTGCCGTTTGCCGTGGGCCTAAGCCGCAAGACCAGCCGCATTATCCGTTTGAACCTGTGGTTCAGTCTTGGCGTTGTTGCACTGCTCATTCCGGCGACGTTGTTTGGTTTGGGGATCGGACCGGCTGTTTTGGTCCACGAAGGATCAACACTGGTTGTCGTTGCCAATGCCTTGAGATTGCTGGCTTTCAAGGACAATCGCGTCAAATCGGCGTAGCGTCGGGCATCTGTTCATCCGAGGGTGGGACGGTCAAATGGACGGGTGCCTCGGCAAGATTTGGATGGATCCGACCAACCTGAAGACAAATGCCGAGTCTGATGCCCGACGAACAACCGTTCGCGCCTAGGCAAGTTGATTTGAGAGTCAAAGCGCATAGACGATCATTATGACCGTGATCATGACGATGGAGAACATAGCGAAGGCACCGAGAGCAAGTGTCCGCCCCATGTCGCGGTTTGGCTTGTCCACCTTCAGGCGTAACTCCTCGGCGGTTTCGGGAAATTCCAGCGCAGCCGAGTTCGAGCCCCGCATCAGGTTATGACGGTTGTTCCAGCGCCGCACCTCTGCCGCGTTCCATCCGTTCATCACGAGGATGATCGCCGCGATCAGAACCATGGAGGACGGTATCCAGATCACGTAACCGCCAATGGTTTCATCTGCTAACGCTTCAAAGGCGCTGCCTGTCTGCGATGCTTGCTGCAGGTCGTAAAGCCTCACCTCTTTGAGAGTTGTCAAAGATCCCAGAAAGATGTTTGAGACAATCACTGCGAACGCCGACATGAGCCTTGCGCCACGCCGCGCGCCCTCGGGCGGATCGCGCGTGTCCAAAAGCATTCCGAAATACCAAAGCCCCGCCAGCACCATCGACAGATGGGCGAGCATTTCAAGCGCCGCAATACGCTGTGCCAGATCGTAGAGCGGTGGAACCTGCCAGACGAAAAGAGCCACGACGATCAACGCGGTGGCAGATACCGGATGTGCCATGAGCCGAAGGATGGCGTTGTTACCGAATGCGCGCAGGTGACGACGCCAGCGTTTCGTCAGACCGGCCAGCAAAAATCGCCAAGGCTGGGACGTCGCGATAAGAAGCGGCCCCGCAAGGCGCAGCAGCAGATGTTCCACCTGATGCACAGAAAACAGCTTGTGCCCCAAGGGGGCAAGGGGGGCGTTCGTGGCGATTAGGATGCAGGCCAGACCGGCAAGGAAAAGGGCCTGCCGCCAGGCAGGAACCCGCTCGGAAAAACGCGAAATCCTGCCAATTCCACGCATATAAAGCCATGCCGCGACAGTGACGAAGAACAGCGACACCGGCGAAATCGCGTTGCCGAGCGGATCAGAAAGGATGGAATAGCTGATGTTTGGTTCCTGCCTGTCTGTCTGTCGATCTGTCAGCCGAAACTTGCGACATTCGAAAACCTGCTCCTGCCTCTTCCGTCATGGGTACATCATCGAAAGGCGGTCCCGCGCGGACATTGGGCCGATTGATGAAGCCGAAGCCACCTGCCAGCCCGCACTGCTCTGTCCGAATCGCTGAAAAGCTCAAATCACGCCACCCGACGACGAATCCTTGTTTCGGCTTCGGGTACATCCTCTAGCAACTTTAGGTTCAAGGGGCATTTTCTCTGCCGCCGGAAATATTCCTTTCTGCAGGCCAATCATAGGCTCAGTGGAGGCGTAAGCCCGCTGTTTTCGAGATTCCAAGTGGCCTGCCACGTGTCCGATCGTCGTTCCAGGACAAGATAGTTCCGCTGGGCGACATAACGTCCGCGCTGTCCTGGCAGCGGCAGAATGCGGACCCTATGCCGAGGCAGCGGTGCTTCGCCCAATTGTGCAAGACTGCCGAGAAACCTGGCCCAAGCTACGGGGGGTGCCCGGTGCGCGATGCCGGACGCCACAAGCTGGTCGATCCGAAGGCCCTCTGCAAGGCCCATCACGGCCCGCGTTGCCAGATGAATCTCCCCGGAAACCACCGTGAGGTTCTGCCCGTCGGCGCGCGCCATGTCCCGCACAAGGCGCAACATCCGCGCCCACTCCGCGCGATGAGCACGGCTTTGCCACTGGTCGCGCAGATCGTCCTCGTATTTCTGCATACGGGGAATGACGACCATCAGCGCCTCGAGGATCGACAGTCGCGGCCCAAGCAATGGCACGCTCGACATCAGGAGCGTGCGGCCCGACGCCCCTGTTGCAGCTTCAGCTTCCATCATTGACCATCCACCCGTGCCCATGACACTCCTGCGCGTGCGCTCCGATCTCAGGTCCGGTGCCAGAATGCGCAACCCGGGCGCACGAACACCCCAGCCAAGGTGGTGCCCCGCCGGGTCGTGGAACCGTGCGGGAAGATCGCCCTCTGCCGCCGCCTGCTGGAAAATCAGAAAACTTTCCCGTGCTGCCGCGAACAACGTCTGGCCGACCACCGAATGGGTCTGCCATCGCCTGAGCGAGCCCCAGCCGTCGCAGATATCGTGATCGTCCCACTGCATCAGCGATGGCACACGTGCGGCAATCCAGGCAAATTCCGGTGCCGCGTAAAGCGCAGCGTAGCGATCAAAAAACCGCTCGCGCAGGTGGTGACGCAGATCGGCCAGATCGGCTTGGGAAGGATCGTCTGGAAACTGCGACGGCCAGTCCTCGCTCAGGGGATGGCCTTGCGTGACTTCGTCGGCGTAGACCTGATCGCCGCCATGCAGCAGCATTGCGAAAGGATCTTCGCGGTGCGCTTGGCACAGCCGCGCCCACATCGCGTTGCGCTCCGACCCTTCGCGCTCCAGGTCGCCGATCTCTTCACCGTTGCACGACACAAACGCGATCCGCAGATCGTCGCGCAAATCGCCAGCTACTAGGTAGGATTCGCCGTTCCAGTGATACTCAGAAGGCCGGTCGGCGGGCAGGTCGAACCGCGTGCGCCAGACCGTCGCGCTGTCGAACCGTGCCAATACTTCAACGTCATGCACCCCGCCGGGAGTTTCGACGGGCGGCGGGTGTTCCCCCCCATCCACAATGAACAGCGCCGAAAGCGTCAGCGTGCCATCGCCGATATTGTCGAGGATAAGGATAGGGCCAATCAGGGGCGCACGGGCAGCGGTCATGGCGTTCTGCCCGGAATGCGAGGCGATATCGTCATGGGCGATGATCCCGACCGGTACAGGTCCAATACGGATCGTACGGAATTTCAAGCATCCCGCGCCCGAATGTTCGCCCGGATGGGGGTGTCTTCAGCCGCAGTACCAAGCCACGCGAAACTCGAGCCTCCGTCTTGCCTACAATCGCTACCACCGCGACCTGCGCCGCAGGATAATCGGGAGCGCAATTAGCGCGGCAGAACCAGCAAGCCACACGAGTATCAGCCCGCCCTTGGCGAGCAAATGCACCGGACCAACGGCCCATCCGACCAACCCGTCCACATTCGCGGCGTCGCGTAACGCTGACACCTCGTTGCCGAGGCCGAACCAGCGCGCGAAACCGACGCCGAGATCGGTTGCGGGACCTGCCATGCCCGCTGCCCATGCCAGCAGCGGATCGACCAGCGCCCAGACACCGAGCGCCAGCAGTGACCAGATCACGATCCCGCCTATCAGAACTGCTCCCGGGATGCGTGGGATGCGCGCGGGAGCGTTGTCATCGTAGCGGCCATAGTTTTCGTATTGTGCACCATCGTCGTATCGATCACTGCTCCGCCGGTACTTCGTACGCCTGAAAAGATGATGGCCCATATCTATACATCCTCATGCATGGAGTGACTCTTTGGTCTGGGCCAAATCGGCATCCTCGACCTGGATCGTGGTGTGGGTAATGCCAGGTCCCATTTCAGGCTGCCCTTGTGGCGAATGGCGGAGGTTCCTCCGCCGCTGCCGCCGTGTCCCACGCCTATGCCCGTCTCTTTCCTCAGTCGAACAATTCGTGCAGCCAGGACTTCCGGCGCGAACCGTGTTTGCCGTATCCGCTACCATGATGTCCACCGCCGTGCTTGCCGGAACGATAACCACGATCATCGTCGTCGTCACGCCGGTCACGTGCGCCTGACGGTGGTGGTGTCGCTTCACCGATGCTGCGCTCTATGATCTTGTCAAGTTCGCCGCGGTCGAGCCAGACCCCCCGGCAATCGGGGCAGAAATCGATCTCGATCCCCTGCCGGTCCGACATGCTCAACGCGACATCGCAAACCGGGCAGCGCATGGCTCCCCTTCTTCCTGTATTTCGTTCCGGGTTCCGACCCGGTTCCTTCAATTCAACTACCATCTTGTGGTTCTCCTTTCATTCTGGTGAGGCAGGCTAGACTAACAAATTCCGCTATCAATAACGGTGGTATTCCCGGGTTCTTACCACCCGTACTTGTTTCAATTATCGCGCAACTTCTGCCGATCTTAGGCACATAACATCTACAGTAACTGTAGGTTCAAGGGTGGTCGGTAATATTTTTTTGTGCGTTGAAAATGTGACCGCGTCACCAAGCATTGCGACAGCCTCATGCCGTAATTTCAAATCACTGATAACCGCCGTCTTGATGAAAGATTTGCGACAAAAGCCTTCGCGCAATTGCCCCTGTTTTCGAAAGACCATTACGAAATCCGTGACTGAAAAAACGATCCATTTCAGGAGGGGTCAATAGTCCCACATCAATTCCGGGGATTGCCGACATCCATTCACTCGACCCCATCAAGGACGAGCGACAGGTCAGTGACTAAGGCCCGGATCGCGATCAATCTCACGATCCTGCTCGGCCTCCCGGTCCGTTTCCACCTCACGATCATCCTCAATATCCAGCTTTTCACGTGGCTTGTTCAACACGTCATTCAGCCGCTCACGGATCGAAGGCTTTGGTCCAGGTTCAACGCCCTGCTCCAGATCGGCATGTCCGTCCAGCTTGTGTGTTGACGCCTGCGGCGCACTCGTTGCCTCACGGTCCAGAATACCTTTCAGCCGCTCACGGGCGTAATTGTATCCTTCCTTGCCATCTTCGAGGGTCCGCTCCTCGCCCCCGCCCTTATCCAAGATACCGGCCAACCGCTCGCGAACGTCATCTTCTCCACGCTCGCCACTGCGGTCTTTATCGACTGCCGCCCTGAGTGCGGCCAGACCGGCAGAGACACGCCCCTGCCCCTCGTCGCGGGCCATGCCATAGGTCTCCCGCACCACATCCAAGCGCTCGCGCATTTCCTGAAACACCATCCGCGCCTGACGGGCCGCATGGGTCACGGCACCGCGCTCCGTCAGCGGCACATACTCCCGCCCTTCGCGCTCCGCTGCGGCCTTCTCGCGACGCTCCATCGAGTTGGCCGCTGGCCCCAACTTCAGCTCTGGATCGCGGTCCAGCTCGTCGGCGGATAGCGTGTCACCCCGATCCAAGGCCGTTTCGCGCTGCTTCTCAAGGGACCGATGATCGACCCGTTCAACCTCCCCTGCCCGCTCCAAGGCACGGTTCTGCAACTCGGCCCAGACACCGCGCATCTGCTCGATCTCGACGCCGCCGGTCCGTGCGGAATCCAGCACCCGTGTCTTGGCGGTAAACCCCTCGGCTTCCAACTTGCGAGTAGAGGTCAGAACATGCGCATGGTGGTTGCGCTGATCGCCTTCGCGGTTCGGGGCATGGATCGCCACATCGACGGCCACGCCGTACCGACTGACGAGCTGCTCGGCGAACTCACGGGTGATCTGTGACCGAACCTCGGCACTGATTTCGAACGGCAGGGACAGCTCCCATTCGCGGGCCGTAACGGAGTTGCTGCGGGTCTCACTGGCCTCGGCGGCGTTCCATAATGCGGACCGGTCCTGCGCCCAATCGGGGGCATTGTGGGGCGCAACAATGAACGTCTCCTCAATGCCCTGCTTACGAGTATAGTCGTGGATGCGGCCCTCACGCTGGCACTCGATGCGCTCGCCCGCACGGTAGGCCCCTGCCGCCGTTGCGGTGCGTCCAGCGCTGCGTTTGATCGTCTTCACGGAGAGGTGGTAGCTGGCCATCAGCGCACCACCGAACAGAGACGCAAACACCGTGATGACGCGCCGCTGCTGACCCCTGCCAATGCCACAACATTGGCTGTCAGGTCAGCCGTCTTTTCCCCGCAGGCCCGCGCCCCACAACGCTGGGGCCGGAGCGGAAAAGACAGCCCGTTTGAAGCGGTCCACTGGACCACTGCGACACGGTCTTGCAGAGAACAATCCACAACCTGCCCAGCCTTATGATGGGCGGCAGGATGTGGATTGTTCTTTGCGGTTTGCGCCCAGCAAACCCGGCTTGTGTTGGCACCGACAGGTCCGACAACACAAGGCTCCCGAAACGGAGACACCATCGTCAGACCGGCCCCCAGCGTGGGGCATCGGTCGAGACGCTGGTGCGAGGGTGAGGCGGCATTTTCAGAAAGGCTCCGGGGGAGCGTTTCGCCGCCGAACGGATGCGCTCCAACCGCCAAGGTTGGTCTGGGAAGGTTTGGAAGGGGCAACGCGCCCTTCCATGTCGCGGCGGCACGCAGCGAAGGGGTTGGCCATCGGCTGGGGGGTTCCCCCAAGAGGATCGCACGCAAATCTCGAAACCGCAGGTGTAGAGTTTGCATAAGTGCGCCCTTGTCCTTTACAGGCCTACGGGTAAACGCTATCTCTCGGTCTGACAAGCGCTACCTCAATCCAGCTCTTTTTGGAAACGGAGTCTAACCATTGGCCGAAACCGAACTTGAGAAAGCCGAAAAGCGATACGCCCAGGCCAAGGCCCGTCTACAGGCGCTCAAGAATCGTGAGACCACCAGACAGCGCAAAATGGACACTCGCCGCAAAGTGATCCTCGGTGGCGCTCTGCTTGATCTGGCTGAACGGGATAGTAACGCTGCCGCCATGCTGGATCGGCTCGTTCGCAACCTCCCCCGCGCTCAGGATCAGAAGGCGTTTGTCGATTGGGACGCACCCTCGGCCTCCCCATCTCCGACTAGCCCGGATGCCTCGTCCTGATGCGGACATTTAGCCTGATCATGGATCGTCTGTTCAGGTTCTTTCAACGCCTGATCGTGACACCGTTCCTGTTCGGCTGGCTGATCCTGTGGCTGCTGTTGGGCGCGGCGTTCTCGACCCTTGTGGCCACTCCGTTCATCTTCGCTTTCTTCCGCGAGAACCCTGGTGAAAGTGCTTGGCATTGGGTGGTCTTTGGACCCTTCATGCTGATCGGCATTGTCCTCGCATATCGAGACTGGCTGGAGCGCTCCGGTGCCGAAAACTTCTTCGGTGGGTTTGGGCGCGACAGCCACGGCTCGGCACGGTTCGCCGGGAAAAAGGAACTGCGGACGCTGGAACAGGCGGACGGGCTTTTGATCGGTCGTAACCCGCGCACCGGCAAG
>NZ_JACIEI010000028.1 GCF_014196805.1 Sulfitobacter undariae
GCCACTCAGCACTGGGCTGGAAAAGCCCTGTCGCCTTCGAACGAAAGGTGGCTTAAACGAGCACTTGGGGCGGCACTAAAGCGTGACAGGTCCACGCATGAGATGAAGTAATCTGCCTCCGGCAAACAAGGGGCGTTGGCACTGGGGTAGATGATAATAACTATCAGTTCCCGTTAAAAGTTAAATCTGACCTACTTACTTGGCTGCCCCATGGAACTCGGTGTTGATTTTCGTGTTGGATTGACCCATTTTGCCATTTGGCGCTGACCCCTCTGCAACATGATAATCTCATGAAAAGTCGAAGGAGTTCTAGATGCCAGTGGGTCACGGCGTTTCGCAAAACTGGGTCAATTCCTCACCGGTCTGTGTGTTCGAATATTGGCTTTTGGTTTTGGTGGTGTCTCTGAACAAGACGCTTCATGAGTTTGCCTTTTGGCGGGATGGGTCTTGCGGACTTTGGGATATACTCAGGGTCAAGGAGGTCGGGGAACAGGGTCCGGATCTCGGTGCGGGCTTCTGGAGTGAGAGACTTGAGGGCTTCTGGTCCTGTGAACAGGGTTTCTGTTGCGGCCCCGTTGGACCAGATGATCTGGTGGTCGTCAAAGAGGATATGCCAATAGGTAACCTCTGTGATGTCCCATGCAATATTGATCCCATCCAGCGTTAAGAACTTATTGGCAGGAACAAGCACCTCACGGGAGCCAAACATGCGCTCTGCAATGTGCGAGCGGACCAGCACCCGGTGCTGTGGGGAGACCAGCAGGTCCTGTTCTGGCAGGTTGGCCCCAAGGGCCCCGGCACTGATGCGAATGGGGATCAGCTTTGGATTAGCCGCGAGTAGCGCCGCGTTCAGGCCACGACCACCAATCCACTGGATGGGTTGCGAGCCGTGATCCATTGTTTGCACCCTGTCGCCAACGCAAAGCGTCTCAATGGGGTGCTCGCCGGTCGTCGTCATGATGAGCGTACCAGAAGTGAAGCAGGGCGCGACAATAGCGCTGGTATCCGCCTGAAGATCGTAGACGGAACCGGAACCCGTTCCGTTTCCAGTAATCTGAAAGGTGGTGATAGGAACGTTGAACGTCAATAATGCCCCACCAGGGGCACCAGATACACCGGCGCCTTTAAGTTGGCCTGCGGCAGTAATACTCATCGCCGTAGGTGAGGAAGCGCCTGCAAAAGGGCTGACGAAGGTAACAACTCCGCTTGAAATCAAAGTATTTAAATCTACGGTCACGCCATCGAGTGCAAAGGTGAATACTTCGCTAATATTAGAGGCATTGATAATGAACTGAACCCCGGCAACGGGTTCGCTAAAAGCGTGTGTGTGGGTTTCCGCTTCGTTTATATATGCCCCTTCAACGCCTTGATAAGTAAATTGTCTGTATGCTGAGGTGCTTGTTGATGTGTAAGTAACGGTGTTACCTGCATCATTGACAAAGGAGCCGCTCGGATTATCGGCATCGACTAATGCCATTATTTATACTCCCATCCCGGTTTGTTCCTTCAATATATCATTGCTAATAGCAACAGTCAATCCGCGCTTTCCTCGCCTCAAATCCAAGAGCCCTACCCGCCTCAACAAGTTTTCTTCTGACAATGCCTCCTTGTTGATTTTCGTGTCGGATTGACCCATTTTGCCATTTGGCGCAGACCCCTTTGCAACATGATAATCTCATGAAAAATCGAAGGAGTTTTTGATGCCAGTGGGTCACGGCGTTTCGCAAAACTGGGTCAATTCCTCGCAGAATTCAACATGTTCATGTTCTGGCGTTTAGGGTGGCTATCCAACAAGAGCACCCTGCATAGATAAACGGGGTGCTCACAAATGTAAGCAGTGCATTTTGTCAGCAGGTAGCGACTTAGAAGGGCGCTTTCTGCATTCCTTGAGTGCTTTAAGTATTTTCAATCCACACATCTCTCACTGCCATAGTTTCGAGGTCCAGTATTTGCTAGAATGGATCAGGAATGGGCGCTCAATCGAAGATACTATCAAACACTCACGCCAAAAAAGCTTCCTACACCGGCTGTGATTGCCATCGCAGCAGCGCCCCAGAACAAGACACGCAGTGTTGCACGTAACTTTGGTGCGCCGCCCACTTGGGCCCCCAAAGCGCCAAGGCCTGCAAGGCAAATCAAAGTGGTGATAACGACAATCGGGATAATCTTATCACTTGGCGCGAGAATTGCGGCGGCAAGCGGCAGTGCGGCCGCAACAGTAAATGTTAGCCCTGAGGCAAATGCAGCTTGTAGCGGATTTGCCGCGTGTATTTCAGAAAGCCCAAGTTCATCACGCACATGAGCGCCCAATGCATCTTTTGCAGTCAATTCGCGGGCAACCAGAGCGGCAGTTTGTTCGGATAATCCACGGGATTGATAAATTGACGCGAGTTCAGCTTCTTCTGCTTCTGGCGTGTCGAGGATGGCCTGTTTTTCACGGCCAATATCTGCACGTTCAACATCTGACTGAGAGCTAACAGAAACATACTCACCTGCTGCCATAGACATCGCGCCAGCAGCAAGCCCTGCGGCCCCTGCTACAAAAATGGCAGACGGGTTTGGGTTTGCCGCTGCGACCCCCACGATCAGCGAAGACACCGATACAATTCCGTCATTGGCCCCCAAAACGGAGGCACGCAACCACCCCGTACGTGTGATGAAATGCGGCTCTTCGTGTGCGGCCTTATAAGGTAAATTCATATTCGTCTCTTTCTACACCCATTCGCGCTAAGCTTTGCGTGTGACTAAACCAGCCAAAGCTTAGCAACCTCATTCATGGATTTTATGACCACCAGAAACCAATGCCGCGGCATCAGTGGCAACCGCTAATATGTTCGTATGCGGTGACACGGCTAGAAACCTTGAATGCCATTCTGGTTCAAACTTGTTCTTGAACCCGCGCAACCCTTCAAAGTTGTAAAAGTGACCGCCATGTCGATAGATCAGAGATCCCAGCTTCATGGTCCAGCGGCTGCCTCTGCGGCTCTCAAGACCGGAAAGTGGCGCCATCCCCAAACTGAACGAGGTAAACCCTTCTGCCTTCAGATGGAGCATTAAATCGGTGAAAAGATATTCCATCAAGCTAGATGGCGCATCGTTGGAGTGCCGCATCAGGTCAATTGTGGCCGTCTTCTTTTGATTTGTCGTCAAGACATTCGCAAAGGCAACCAGATGGCCATTGTGATGAACAACCGCGATCGGGAACTGGCGTAGATAATCGTCATCAAAGTGGCCTACGGAAAACTGCTTTTCCTTGCCGTGCTTCTCGGTCAACCATTCATCCGAAATCACCCGCATTCGTGCAAGTGTCTCGTCATCCACTGGGGCGGGAAGAATCTGAAAGCTCAACCCGTCTCGTCCGGCCCGATTAAAGGTAGTCCGTAATTTTTTACGGTTACTACCGTCGAGTGAGAAGATTTCAAGAGCGACAACAGCCTCTTCCCCCATCTTGTGCAGAGCAAAACCGACTTCGGCCCATAACGGCAGATGTTCCGAAGATACCTCGTAAAAAACCGGCCGGCCGTTTGCGGCGTTTGCCATGTCCTGAAAGGCCCAGACCAGTTCGGCACTGGCGTTTGGATCACCTACGGGATCACCCAACACGATCCAAGAGCGGCCCTGAACGCGGTACATCAAAAAGGCCTGCCCGCAATCAGAGAACAAGATGGATTTGTCACCTGTCAGCACAAAATTCGCATCCGGATTGTCCTGCGCTGCGATGATTGTTTTTGCGCGGTCTAAATCATCTTTGGTTGCCAAACCTACAGTAGCTCGGGAAGGGCGCATCGCTAGAAACAACATCAAGATGCAGATTAAAACAGAGGCAACAAACCCGGCCCGCAAGGCGCGCGGCGCTGATTGATCCGCTGCAAATTGCCACCATAAATCGTGACTGTAAGGCGTCGCTTTGTGTCCAAAGAAGAACACGGCCCAAGCCGCGCCCCCGATACAGGCGACAAGCAACAGCCACCTGAATGACAAGGGGTTGCGGGTGAGCCGGGTGCTGCGAAAAAACTCGCGCCGACAGGGGAGTAGGATGAGTAACATCACTGAAAGGACCGCAGCCCGATCATAGTCCAGCCCTTGCATCAACGACGCAGCAATACCCGCCCCGAGTGCCAGTATTGCCAACCAATATGCGCCTTCAACCCGCCGCAACATTCCATGTGCGATGACCAATAGAAACACGCCAATGGCGCTCGACAACAATGCGCCAGTTTCAACGAAACCCAGAGGGACTAACACCTCGAGTTGCTCCGCCAATTCACTCGTAGGCGGAATCAGAGACGACAAGAGCATGACAATGCCAGATGTCAAAACCATCGCAGACATGGCCATGGGAACGACAGCACTGACGGCGCCAAAGATAGGCGACAGCGCTTGAAGTTGCGGCGAGCGCACCTTCCCTCGCGCCATGGTCAACTCAGTGAACGCCAGAAGGACAAGTGCCAAAGCAAACGGCATGAGGTAGTAAATCAAACGGTAAAGGAGCAATCCAGCGGCTGCCTGATCGATAGGGACTGACGCGGGCAGCGCTGCGATGATAATCGTTTCAAACACACCAACGCCGCCAGGAACATGGCTCGCTACGCCTGCAAAGATCGCAGCCGCGAAAACGGCAAGAAAGGTCGCAAACCCTAGATCGCTTGGCGGTAACAAAAGATAAAGCACGATAGCTGCCATCAAGATATCGATGGCGGTGAAGATGAATTGCCCCGCCATCAGGCTAAGCGAAGGAGGTTTGAAGGTATGACCGCGCAGCTTGATCTCGGATTTGCGCATCCCAAGCGCCACGATCAATCCAAGCGAGACCAATACCGCAACGATACCAATCCAACGCAGCACCGCAGGTGAGATCGATGTAAGTGACTTCAGGGCATAGGGATGATAGGCGAGCGCCCCAAACCCCACAACGGTTGCGCCAATTCCAAATGAAATGGAGCCGAATACCGCAATGGCTGCGATGTCGTATCCCGTCAAACCAAGCGCAGAATAGATGCGATAGCGAACGGCACCGCCCGTAACAGGGCCTGCCCCGATGGTGTTCCCAAGCGCGTATCCGAGGAAACCACCTGTAATAATGGTCGGCAAGGGTAGCTTTTTATCCAGATAGTTGAGCGCAGACCAATCATAGCCGATTAGCGCCGTATAGCCTGTGAGAGTTGCCAAAAATGACAGTGCAATGATGTGCCACGGAGTGCTACGCACCTGTGCCATCACTTGTTTTAAATCTACAGGCTTCAACAGGTGGTAGAGTGCATATCCTCCCATAGCGAACAAAAACGCCATGAGAATATAGGGCAAAGCGGGCCTAAGACGCGCCCAAGCTGCCCGAC
Source organism: Sulfitobacter undariae (assembly GCF_014196805.1). Classification (GTDB taxonomy): domain Bacteria; phylum Pseudomonadota; class Alphaproteobacteria; order Rhodobacterales; family Rhodobacteraceae; genus Sulfitobacter; species Sulfitobacter undariae. Next base: position 5,337 of record NZ_JACIEI010000028.1, read on the forward strand.
CACAATTAGAGAAATCACTACTCATCACCATCCCCACTCAAACCACAGGCATAAACACATCCAGCCCACATAGCTGGGCATATACACAGCATTTGTAAATTCTCTATAAGAAATTTCCTGTTTTCACGGGCCGCATCTGATTGTGGATTAATTGTAATCTGCACGTCGAGAAACAGCCACGTCCAGTGCCTAGCTATGGTTTAGACAAAAACAGGAGACTGAACATGAAAAAGATTTACCTAGTTACCGCACGGGCATTGGCCGTTTTTGGGGGCTTCGTTGCAATTGGAGCTGGCGCAATGATTGTCGGTACGGCCCTTATCCTTGGTGGCATGATGGCCTTGGCCGCAAAATTGGCACTCAAAGGTACCTCACCTGACCCAGAACTCTCAGAAGACATCAGGATGGAGGCCGCACAGCCGCAAACCTAATCCGTTTGATACTATTCCCAGTTTGAGATCGTGGATCAAACAAAGGGCAGAGGGTTTTAGCTCTCTGCCCTTTTTCATTTGAGCCTCAAAAAACATAAAATACCGACATGGAATATCTGTAATCTGGACGACAAGCGAACCGCAGACCCACACCCTAAATTGATGTCAGAGGGCGGCAAGGTGCATGCCCCACAACGACGGAGAATACTATGAAACGCAATACAATCATCGCCTTGGGTTCCAGCGCCCTGATGTCCCTTAGCTTGATCGCAGGTGCTGCAACAATCGCATCAGCTGACACCAGTGTAGAAGAAGCTCAGGCCTTTCTCGCCGCGCCCGGTTCAATTTCTGCCGCCATCAACGCAGCGGAAACCAGCACAGGTGGCAAAGCCATGAGTGCTGATTTTGAAGAAGACGGCGCCAACGCGGGCATGTATGAAGTTGAAGTCGTGATGCCTGACGGCACAACAAGCGAACATCTGGTCAATCCGGCTGACAACTCGGTAACAGTTGCGCCTGAGGACAATGATGACGAAGACCATCACGACAAGGACGAAGACCACGACAAAAACGAAAAGAACTAAACCTTAAACTTCTGATAAGGTTAAATGGCGGGGTTCACGCCCCGCCAGATTTTTAAAGATGGGACAATCATGAAGATTTTAGTGATTGAAGATGACAAAAAGACCGGTGCCTATATTGCGGACGGCCTGCGCGAAGAAGGCCATTCCGTTGATCTGATCGCCGATGGCGCCGCTGGTCTGGTTCAAGCCAGTGTCGGCCATTACGACATTCTGATTGTTGATCGCATGTTGCCCGGAATTGACGGAATAAGCCTTGTCAAAACTTTGCGCGGTGCAAAAAATCGTACCCCTGTTTTGTTTCTGACGTCATTGGGGGGTGTGGATGACAGAATTGAGGGCCTAAATTCAGGCGGTGACGATTATCTTGTCAAACCCTTTGCCTTTGGTGAACTCAGTGCTCGTATCGGGGCACTTGCCCGCCGCCCCCAAATGCAAGATGAGCCGGTCCTTTTGAAAGCCGCCGATCTGGAGATGAACCTGCTGACCCGCAAAGTGACACGCGCCGGACAGCCGATTGATCTGCTGCCCCGCGAGTTCTCACTGCTGGAGCATTTATTGCGGCGTAAAGGCCGCGTGCAGACGCGGACCATGCTCATGGAAGCGGTATGGGACATTCACTTTGATCCTATGACCAATGTGGTTGATACGCATATCAGTCGCCTGCGCCGCAAGGTCGACAAACCGTTCGAGACCGAAATCATAGAAACTGTGCGCGGCTCTGGTTATCGGATCGACACAGAATGAAGTTGCGCAGCCTCACGATTAAATCAACGCCTTTGCGCCTGACAATCACGTTTTTGGGGATATTCATCCTCTCATCCGCTGCCAGTTTTGCCGCCGCGTATTTTGTCCTGAGATCAAATTACGAGTCCATCCTTGAAGATGAAATAGAGCAAGCCATCGAAGTTTACGCTGCCATTGACGGTCAGGATGCGCTGATCAACCGGTTGAAAACGGATATCGCCGTGACCGACACCGAGCTGATGATCCTACACTATCAACCCGACCGTGCAGCACCCATCGCTAATGTTGCCCCTTTCCCGTCCGCGGGCGGCTTTACCATAGTCAGCAAAAAGAAAATCGACGGGCGTGATCGCGATCGGTCCAGTAGCTACCTCGCTCTGAGCGCCCGCGTTGGGCAGGGTCAGCTGACCATCGCAAAAACACGCGAACAGGTTGTCGAAATGGGCGAGATCATGCTCTCCGTGGTCTTGATCGGCCTGCTTCCCACGGTTTTGTTGACATCGGCGGCTGGAGCCCTCGCGACCCGCAGAGCCCGACGGAAAATTGACACCATTCAAAAGACGCTTTTGGAACTGACATCAGGCCAAATGACTGCCCGTGTGCCCGTTTTGGAAAATGATCGCGATGACCTGACTGAAATCAGCACTGCGGTAAACACCATGGCGTCATCCCAAGAGGCGCTTATCGCATCCATGCGCCAAATCTCGGCTGATATTGCACATGATCTAAAGACACCCATCCAGCGGGTCGCCGTTATCCTCGACGAAGTTGCTCGCAAAACAGTGCTGAGTGCGGGGCAGGAAGACTTGCTCGATCAGGCCTTAACCGAGACAGACCGCATCGTAAAAACCTTCCATGCGCTTTTGCAGTTGGCGCAGATCGAAGGCGGCGCTGTGCGCGACCGCTTTGCGCCTGTCGATTTGCAAGTTGTTGTAGATGACATCGTCGACTTTCTCGACGCTGAAGCTGACGAGAACGGCTATTCCCTTGAGCATACTGTGATCGGGTCAGGCCCCTTTACGGTCTACGGTGACCACCACCTTCTGTCACAAGTGATTGCCAATCTGTTACAAAATGCGATGCGTCACACAGTGGTGGGGTCCAAGATCAAGGTCCGCTTATCACGTGATGCCGCTCAAATCGTCTTGTGTGTAGAAGACAATGGAACCGGAATTCCACCCGAGGAGCGCGAAAAGGTCCTGCGCCGTCTTTATCGGTTGGAGCAAAGCCGGACAACCGAAGGCAATGGCCTTGGCCTGAGCCTTGTTGCCGCGATCTGCAAGCTGCACGATGCGAGCTTGTCACTGGAAGATAGTGACCCGGGATTGCGAGTCCGCATCACGTTTCAGACACTCCCTAAGTCACTCCCCGTAACGCCAACGCAAAAAACTTCTGAGGCATAATAGGTTCTGAAACAGCGCTGTTTTACAGCTAGTAAAGACGCAACAGTTTCATTAACTGCATCCTATGGATATGAAGCCACAGGCTTCATATCTGACGATTGCGCGCACATTAACGCAGTCGAAAACACCCCGCGCCACGTTCCGGAAATTCCTTTTCACTGCGACCCAACAACCAAAACCATACGGCTCAAAGGCAAAGACACGATGAAAACACTCTTTAGGTGGCGACCAGAAGTAAGTATCTTTACCTTTATCCTCATCATAACTGCCGGTAACCTTGCACTCTATCAAAAGCCCCTTTTGGGATACGGACTCTCTGTTTCAGCCCTACCAGCCAAAGCAGGTTGGTTACAGATACTCTCCCTAGAAGTTGTCCAATATTGCCTACTGGCTAGCGTTTTGTTTTTTGTCGCGACTTTCTCTATCACAGCACTCAGACTATTGGCGTCCCTCCTCGCCTTAATAAACGCCGCCGCCCTGTACTTCATGTTGACCTACAACATGGAGTTGGACCGCACGATGATTGCGAACATTCTCAGCACGGATAGCCGCGAAGCAGCAGGGCTTTGGCACATATCCATCGTTCCATACCTCATGCTGCTCGGCGTTGTGCCTGCCGTCATGATCTGGCGGACCAAACTGCGACGGTCCACTTGGTTACGGCGTCTATTTGGCAGCATTATTGCATTTGTGGCTTTGTTTACATGGCTTTACATGACATCTGCAACATGGCTGTGGTACGACAAATATGCTTCGCGGATGGGTAGTAAGATTTTACCTTGGTCCTACGTGATTAACACAGCTAGGCACTTTAACAGAATTGCTCTGGATGAGCGGCAACAAACGCTTTTACCTGATGCCGTCTTTGAGGATGGCTCCCCTGACCGAAAAGAAGTTGTTGTTTTGGTCATAGGCGAAGCCGCGCGCGCCGAGAGTTTTTCCCTCTATGGCTATGCAAAGAACACCAACGCCTTCACAAAAGGAACGTCAATCATCGCTCTCCCCATGGGCCGATCTTGTGCAACAAATACAATTTCCTCCACTGCTTGCCTTCTCACTCATGAAGGATCAGACGCGTCCTCGCACACCGAATTCGAACCCCTGCCGAGCTATCTGACACGATTTGGTGTAGAAACCATCTATAGAACCAATAACTCTGGGCCGCCCCCCGTCGACGTGACAACCTTTCAGCGGGCAAGTGAAATCTCAGCGGGCTGCACTTCAGGTACGTGTCCGACACCCGGAATGGATGAGGTACTGAATTGGGGTTTGGCCGATGTTCTGAATGCCTCCAGTTCAAAACGCATTTTTGTAACGCTGCATCAGACAGGCAGCCACGGGCCCGCCTATTACACGAAATATCCCAAAGGGTTTGATCAGTTCAAGCCAGAATGCAAAACCGTTCAAGTCTCAAGCTGTTCGCAAGAAGAGTTGTCCAATGCCTATGATAACACCATTCGATATAATGATTTTCTTTTAGCAGACCTGATTACACAACTCGAAACAGTCGATGCAAACACTGCTATGATTTACGTATCCGACCACGGACAATCGCTTGGAGAAAGCGGGTTTTACCTTCACGGAGCGCCAAATGCTGTCGCGCCGAAACAACAACGCGAAATCCCATTCCTTGTCTGGATGTCAGAAGGATTTAAAGCACAACGTGGTATCACCGATGCAGACATCATTCCGAGCGAAACTTTCCCGCATGATTTCCCTTTTCACAGTGTGATGGGCGCTTTCGGGATGACAAGTGACATCTACAAACCTAAGTTTGATATCTTTCGATCACAACGATAACCCCAAGGCTCAGGAATGACTTCTGTGAGTTAGATATCGTAATAACTTTTCAGTGGGGTTAGAGTCGTAAGGTTCACATAATCTTCGTGTCGCATGAGTGTCGACATGAAACTTAATCAGATCCTTCGCCAGCCGATACACATCATAAAACGCCATACAGCCGTTGTTGGCTTGAGCCTCCTGCTGCTCACTTCGACGACATTTTACCCGTCTGACATGGTCAATGACTACGCCGTTTCACGCGGTGGTCGTTCTTCTTCGGTCGTCATGTTGACCGAATGGTATGTAAGCGGTGCGCCCACCCCACCTTCCTTGTGAGCCCCTGATCTGAGATTCAGCCCTGACAGATGGATTATAAGGGAGTTTCTCCATGGAGC
>NZ_JACIEI010000029.1 GCF_014196805.1 Sulfitobacter undariae
TCATGGTCGTTCTCCTCACGGCTTGTTTCCATGAGGCCAATGTAACAGGACCTCGTTCGCCACTGGAGAGCGGCCGCCGCAATCACACCATGTCGCTTTTGGGAGGGTGTAAGTGTCCGACCAGATCAGACAGGTGGCACGATCTACGATAGGGCTGACCAGCCACGCTACAAGCCACCTAGACGCAAACGCCAGTGACCGGACGATACTGGGTGATTGGCCCATTTTCTTCCTCGCGTTACGGACGTACACTGAGCATAGTTTGTCTAAGGTGGAAAAGATGCCTCACTATCGTTCGAGAACAAGTACACATGGCCGAAATATGGCGGGTGCCCGTGGTCTTTGGCGCGCGACAGGGATGACCGACGGCGATTTTGGCAAACCTATCATCGCCATTGTCAACAGTTTTACCCAGTTCGTTCCCGGCCACGTCCACCTGAAGGATCTGGGCCAGCTTGTCGCTAGAGAGGTCGAAAAGGCCGGGGGGGTCGCGAAAGAGTTCAACACGATCGCCGTCGATGATGGTATCGCGATGGGCCATGACGGGATGCTGTATTCACTCCCCTCGCGAGAGATCATCGCCGACAGCGTGGAGTACATGGTCAACGCCCATTGCGCCGACGCGATGGTTTGCATTTCCAATTGCGATAAGATCACGCCAGGCATGATGATGGCCGCGATGCGATTGAACATCCCCGTGATTTTCGTGTCCGGTGGCCCGATGGAGGCTGGTAAGATCGACATCGCGGACCTTGAGATGACCAAGATTGACCTGGTCGATGCGATGGTCGCAGCCGCCAGTGAGACGCTGACCGACGCGCAGGTCCAGAACATCGAGGAAAACGCCTGCCCAACCTGTGGATCGTGTTCCGGTATGTTCACCGCCAATTCAATGAACTGCCTGGCCGAGGCACTGGGTCTGGCGCTGCCCGGAAACGGGTCCACGCTGGCCACCCATGCTGACCGCAAATCCCTGTTCTTGGAGGCCGGTCGCTGCATCGTCGATATTACCAAGCGCCACTACGAGGCTGAGGAAAAAGGCTTGCTGCCGCGCGAGATTGCTAGGTTTGAGGCATTCGAGAATGCGATGAGCCTAGATATCGCGATGGGCGGATCGACAAATACTGTGCTGCACCTGCTGGCCATCGCCAGCGAGGGCGAGGTCAATTTCACGATGGACGACATCGATCGTCTATCACGCCAGGTACCCTGTCTGTGTAAGGTCTCGCCGAACATCGCCAACGTCCACATGGAAGACGTGCATCGCGCCGGTGGCATCTTCTCTATCTTGGGAGAGCTGTCGCGGGCCGGGTTGTTGAACGACGACTGCAGCACTGTGCATTCTATGACGATGGGCAAAGCGATCGCGCAGTGGGACATCAAGGTTGCCAATAACCCTGAGGCCGAGAGCCTGTTCAAAGCGGCCCCTGGGGGCGTGCGCACCACGCAGGCCTTCAGCACGGAAAACCGGTTCAAGAAATTGGACAAGGACCGTGAAAAGGGCGTGATCAGGTCCAAGGCCCATGCCTTCAGCGAGGATGGCGGCCTTGCGGTCCTGTTTGGCAACATCGCGGCAGAAGGCTGTATTGTGAAAACGGCTGGGGTCGATGCCTCGATCCTGAAATTTATAGGCACCGCTCATGTCTGCGAGAGCCAGGAATCCGCCATCAGCGACATCCTGACCGGCAAGGTCAAGGAGGGTGCCGTGGTTGTGATCCGCTACGAGGGGCCGCGCGGCGGGCCTGGCATGCAGGAAATGCTGTATCCCACGTCTTATTTGAAATCCAAAGGCTTGGGAAAGGCCTGCGCCTTGCTAACCGATGGTCGCTTCTCTGGCGGCACCTCCGGTCTATCTATTGGGCATGTCTCGCCCGAAGCAGCAGAAGGTGGCACCATCGGGCTGGTAAAAAATGGCGACAAGATCGAGATCGACATCCCAAACCGTTCGATCCACCTAGCCGTCGATGGTGCAACTTTGGTTGCCCGCCGCGCCACACAAGATGTAACCGGCTGGCATCCGGCAGTGCTGCGCAAGCGTAAAGTGTCCAAGGCACTGCAAGCCTATGCGGCTTTGACTACCAGTGCCGCGAAAGGAGCCGTGCGTGATATCTCAAGGCTAATTAAATCACCTTAACCCTTAGCGTTACTCAACGAACAAATCTTGCAATGACGCCACGAGGGACTAGCGGTTGATGCTCTGTCAGAGGTAGCAAAGCGTAAGGTGGAACAGGGCTACCTGTAATGCCGATAAACGAACTTTGGTGGCATTCCAGAAATGCTCCTTTTTGGAACACCCTCAAACCACCCCAATTTCTGCTGTCAAAAACCCCTTCCAGAACCTAAGTAGTTCTGGAACGTTTTTGAAAGGGCCCAGCAGTGATTATTGGCTACGCACGCGTCTCGACAGAAGAACAGCATCTTGATGCCCAGACCTCGGCTTTGGAAGTGGCTGGCGCGGAACGCATCTTTGCGGAAAAAATCTCAGGCACCAAAAAATCCCGCCCAGAGCTTGATCGCATGATCGAGCAGCTGCGCAGTGGTGATGTTGTTGTCGTGACCAAGTACGACCGTCTGAGCCGATCTCTACAGGACCTCTTGAGCATCGTAGAGGCAGTCCGTGCGCAAGGTGCTGGGTTCCGGTCGCTGGCTGAGGACATCGACACGACGACGCCAGCAGGACGGCTGGTGTTTCATGTGTTTGCCTCCATCGCTCAGTTTGAGCGCGAACGGATATCTGAGAGAACCAAAGAAGGCCTTACCGCTGCCCGCAAGCGAGGGCGTGTTGGTGGTCGGCCCCCTGCCCTATCTGCGGAGCGCGGCGCCGAGGTTGTGCGGATGCGGGATCAGGAGGGCCGTGGCATCGCTGAGCTGGCGCGGTTGTTTCAGGTCAGTACAAGCACCATCAGACGGGCTTGAATGAGAAATACCCCCTGCCCTTTCCAAGCGTTCAGTAAACCGTTACCGTGAACTATTAAAGCCCAATTAGAAACCCCAGAGAATACAGGCAATGAACGCTATGAAACTCACACTAGGGCAGGCCGCGAAACACGCGAGCAGGGCAAAGGGAACTATGTCAAAAGCCCTTCAAAGCGGTCAAATTTCAGCAGAAAAAGACGATAAGGGCAGGTGGCAAATAGATCCTTCCGAGCTTCAAAGGTGGATGGATGCCAACCCGTTTCTGAACACGCCTGAAAACCAAACTACAACCCATATGGAAACCCAAGAAAACCCTATTGGAAACAGCGCACTATCGACCGAAGTTAAGATGCTACGCGAACAGATGGACAAGCTGGAGACCATGCACGAGCGTGAGCGACAAACTTTGCTCGGTCAGGTGGAAGATCTGAAAGTAGAAGCCGAACGGCGTAGCCGTGAACACATGCAGGCTTTGGCTGTTCTGACAGATCAGCGAGAGAAGGTGACTGAGCCGCGTAGACGGTTCTTCGGCCTGTTAAAAGGGTAGACCGCAAGCTAGGCATTTACCTTCAACAACCGTGCCAGTTTTGAATGGGGTTTGTGGTGGCAGAAGACAGGGTAGTGGGGCTTCGTTCCAAAAAGGAGCGTTTTTGGAACAGGCACGTTTGGCCACCACTCAAGCACTGCAATCGCAAGTAGGATTATAGGGGTCTGCTCCGGCTCAGTGCTAAATCCTACGTTAAGCAAAACCGGTCGTTCCTTCTCGATACAGCGAACGGCAGTTCAGAGCCCATACTTCTCTTTTATCAATGGCGCAGCATCGGTCTCGAAGGGTGGGAAGCCGACCTTCGCTACGACGGGAACTGAGGCATATTACTCGCAGTACAAGGCGCAGTTTTTAGAATTTGAGCGGCCACTAACGCGAAGGAGGCCACCGACTTTACAGGCTGTGGTTTTTGTTATTCCATCATCATCGCTTTATTAATCCTGATGCTCATTCTAAAGTGTCATGGAAATTCACATTATTTGAGGGAGAACGGCCATGTCAGATGATGTCTTAAACAAGGGTAAATGTCCGGTGTCCCACCTGACAACGGCTTTCGGTGCTCCGGTGGTCGACAACCAGAACTCAATGACCGCAGGGAAACGTGGGCCCGTGTTGGTGCAAGATATCTGGCTCAACGAAAAGCTTGCGAATTTCGTGCGCGAAGTCATCCCGGAGCGCCGCATGCACGCCAAAGGGTCCGGTGCGTTCGGCACGTTCACCGTGACCAACGATATCACCCACTACACACGCGCCAAAATTTTCAGTGAAGTTGGCAAGAAGACCGAGATGTTCGCCCGCTTCAGCACTGTGGCGGGTGAACGCGGCGCGGCAGATGCCGAGCGGGATATTCGCGGCTTTGCGCTCAAATTCTACACCGAAGAAGGTAACTGGGACATGGTGGGTAACAACACCCCTGTGTTCTTCTTGCGGGATGCCAAGAAATTCCCGGATCTCAACAAGGCCGTCAAACGCGATCCACGGACCAACATGCGTTCCCCGACAAACAACTGGGACTTCTGGACGCTTCTGCCCGAAGCCCTGCATCAGGTCACGGTGGTGATGTCTGATCGCGGCATTCCCAAAAGTTTCCGGAACATGCACGGGTTCAGCAGCCATACCTATAGCTTCTGGAACGACGCCGGTGAGCGTTTCTGGGTGAAGTTGCATTTCAGGACCCAACAGGGCATTGAAAACCTGACTGACGCAGAGGCAGCTTCGGTTGTGGCCGATGACCGCGAAAGCAATCAGCGCGATCTCTTTGATGCGATCGAACGCGGTGATTTTCCGCGCTGGAAGATGTATGTACAAGTGATGCCCGAAGCCGAGGCAGAAACCTATCACGTTCATCCGTTCGACCTGACCAAGGTTTGGTACAAGGAAGATTACCCACTTATCGAAGTCGGCGAATTCGAACTGAACCGCAATCCGGAAAACTATCACGCAGATGTCGAGCAGGCCGCTTTCTCGCCATCGAACCTCGTGCCGGGAATCAGCGTTTCGCCCGACAAGATGCTTCAGACGCGGTTGATCAATTATCCGGACTCACAGCGCTACCGACTGGGTGTGAATTACCAGCAGGTGCCAGTCAATGCCGCCAAATGTCCGGTCATGAGCAACCACCGAGATGGCCTTGGGCGGGCGGATGACAACTACGGCAGGCTGCCGCACTATCAGCCGAACAGCTTTGGCCAATGGGTCGATCAGCCCGAATACGCGGAGCCGCCACTCAAGATTGACGGAAACGCCGCAATGTTCGATTTCCGCGAGGATGACGACGATTATTACACGCAGCCCCGCAAGCTTTTCCAACTGATGACACCGGCACAACAACAGGTTCTGTTTGAAAACACCGGGCGAAACATGGGCGATGCTCCTGATTTCATAAAGCAGCGTCACATCGACAACTGTACGCGCTGCGACCGAAACTATGGCGAAGGTGTTGCCAAGGCTTTGGGCATGTCGGCCAAATCGCCAGAGGAACTGTCCCCAAAGCCTGAATTGGCAGAGTAACGCTTCACTGTAATTCTGGCGGGGCGAGTCGCGCGCCCCGGCCGGGACACACCGATAGAAAGCCGGAACATTACCATCGAAGGCATCGACAGGCGCCTTCGATGCGCGCCTGACAATGCGCCGCAACAGCGGTACACCGGCGAAAGAGATGGCGCTACGCGCTTAACCCCATATATCGATTTCATCCGCTTCGCCAAACGTTGCGCGCGGCTGGTAAGCCGCGTTTCCTGATCCTCGGGCAGGCCCTCAAGCTGTATTCGTTGCGCAACCTCGTCGAGCGGTGCTTCAACAAGCTCAAGAACGCACGAAGGGTCGCAACCCGCTACGACAAGACCGCCCAGAGCTTCCTCGGCTTCATCGACATCACCTCGATCCGTCTATGGATACGCCATTTGTCAACATGACCTAGAAGCCATGCGCAGAGGAAACACTCGTGACACAGAGGCAGGTGAAAGGGGGCCAGTATGAATGCGCGTAGGTTTGACATTACCGCCGAAGAAATCGGCGTGGTGGTCGCGCGCTTTTACGCAGACATTCGCCACCATCCAGTTCTTGGGCCAGTTTTTGCACGGCACGTCACGGATTGGTCAGAGCATGAAAGCAGGATCATGTCTTTCTGGCGTAACGCGATCCTGCGCGAACAGGGCTACGATGGAAACCCCATGTTCGTTCACAAAGAGGCAGGAGACATACGCGCTGAGATGTTTCCAATATGGCTGGACCTCTTTGATAAAGTGCTGGCTGCTAACCTCACAATAGATCAGGCCCGCAATTGGTCAGCCCTCGCGCACCGGATTGGCAAGGGCCTCAGCTATGGGCTTGCGCAGGCTGGCGATCCCCCAAACCTCCGCCGCTGATAGAGAGGCAGCAGTTTCATCAACCAAATCTTCGACAATGCCAGAGCCGTTAAGCCGGGCCCTTTTGAACTCTAAAATACCTTTCCCCCGATCCCCAAGAAGGGGGGATAGCCCCCCTGCCTGCCTAAACCGCGACCCCAAATAGTTTCCCGATAGCGGCGGTCACTGCCATCGCGGCACCGCCCCAGAAGACCACACGCAGTGTTGGTCGCAACAACTTGGCTCCGCCGGCCCAAGCCCCGAGAGCCCCGAGAACGGCAAGCGCGAGCAGCGTTGTCACAGTAACCACGACGGCGACAGTTTCTGCGGGTGAGACGAGCGCAGCAACCATCGGCACAGCCCCGGCCAAAGTGAACGTGAGCCCAGAGGCAAAGGCAGCCTGTAAGGGATTGGCGCTATGCACCTCAGAGAGGCCGAGTTCATCGCGCACATGGGCCCCAAGCGCGTCAGCTTCGGTCAACTCGCGCGCGACAAGCGCTGCCGTCGCGGGCGAGAGCCCTCGGCTCTCCCAGATAGAAGCCAGTTCCGCCTCCTCCTCCGCGGGTGTCTCGCGCAGAGCCTGCGCCTCACGGGCGATGTCAGCACCTTCAATATCCGATTGTGAGCTGACCGAGACATATTCCCCCGCCGCCATCGACATCGCCCCGGCGGCCAATCCCGCGGCGCCTGCAATCAACACCGCCTCTGCGGAAGGATTGGCGACCGCCACGCCCACGATGAGCGCCGAGATCGAGACGATCCCATCGTTGGCGCCGAGCACCGCGGCCCGCAACCAACCGCTGCGGTTGACGAAATGTACTTCTTCATGGGCTGACTGATAGGTCATGGCCGTCCCGCTCCAATTTCATACTGTCGATCTGACCCTGTAGATTCCAGCCTGCATTCCCCAAGTGGCGTGTCGTTTGAGGTGAAGATCGCCTGTATCCGAGCGCTAGACAAGGATTTTCTGCCGCAAGCGGCACCTGGGGGTCGATTCCGGCTCAGTGCAAAATAGTACGGTAAGCTTGCTCTGACGCCCACAACCATATGATTGTTAAAGATTTAATCTGATTCGTGTTGTTGGCATATGTCTCAAACGCAGGTTTGTGAAACGGATGTAAAATAGGCTCTCAGATAGCGAAGTCGTGCATCTCAGCTCATGTCTAAATGTAAATTCCGCAAAGGGTGCCAGCGTCAGGGAAAAATATTTCTTAGCGTAGGATTTTGCACTGAGCCGGAGCAGACCCCTTATACGATTGTACCTTCATAGCCGTTTAAAGAAATATGAGTGCAAAGTTCTCCCCACTGGCAATCGTTACAGGCGGATCGAACCTGATTTCGTGAGAACGCCGACCGAAGTAGCCTCAAAGACCCTTTGTCCAAAGAAAGTTTTGCGCCGGTATGCATCGGCACTTGCAATATCTTGCCCACATCCTTCGCCGCATGAAGGTCTCGATTGTAAACACTTTCGTCGCAACAATGCGCACTAGTTTCCGCCAGACGCGGGGCACAGATATCATCCGGTCCCTCTATAATTTCGATAGTCTCACCTGCTGAAATTCGCCCCGCAATCACAGTCATGTTGTCTGTGAAGGCGAGGCTGTATCCTTTGCCAATGTAAGTAAGCAAACAAAGAAGATGGTGAGCACGCAGGCGTACTGTCATTCGGCGTTGTTTTTGGTGTCGCGCGTCAACAGTTTAAGCGTCATCGCGCCGAGACCAGATTTGAGGATCCCACCAATGACAAAGGGAACGACACCCGCCATAATTGCTTGTTCCGCACCGATCAGAACTGCAAGCCATGCGGCCCCCAGAACCAGACAGATCGCGTTACCGATCAGCATAGCAAGAAACGAAAGCCAAACGCGCTGCCCGTTCCAGCCACGTTCCGTTAACCACCCGACAGCCATGCCCGCGACTGGGAAGGCAAAAAGATAGCCGCCGGTTGCGCCTAAGAAATGTTGTGCTCCAGCAGCGCCCCCCGCCAGAACCGGCAGTCCAAGGGCTCCCTCCATCAACCAAGCCACGATTGTGATTCCACCCAAACGCCATCCGTATAGGGCACCGACAAGCATGACCGCAAAGGTTTGCATGGTGATCGGAACTGGGATCATCGGAACTTCGATATAGGACGACAATGTGAGGAAAAGGGTGCCGAAAAAGACGGCCGCTATTTTCCACGGTAGTGTAAAGTTCTGCACATCCAATGCTCTGGGATTGTTGCAGGCGACTGCAGTTGTAGATGAGGTCATTTAGGCGATTCCTACAAATATCTATTAAATATAGAACGAGAATCAAAAAATACTTGAACTATAGATAGTTTACAAGAATGTCTTGAAATCATCCACGGGAGAGGTGCCGCCTTAAGATCGTAGATGCTGTATTTCCTTCACGCCGCTCCATGGCCTGAAGGATCGCCACATGGTCTTTGTCCGAGGTGCTCTGCCACGTTTCGCGCCATCTGGCGTGAAACCTCTGTGCGGAAAGACGCTGAAGTTGCTTGATGCGCTCCAGCAAAAGAGGCCGTTCGCAGGGTTTCAGAATTTCCAAGTGAAACTGCCGGTTGGCTTTTTCCCAAGAAATAGGGTCTTTGGCATGGTCGCAAGCAAGCCGAAAAAGCTCCATTTCCTGCAGAGCCGCTGGCGTAATCTTGGCAACCGCTTTCGTCAAAGCCAGCGGCTCCAGAGCAAGTCTCATCTCCTGAATGTCGTCTTGATCTGCGTCAGTCAAAGAAAACGCTCGGACACCGCGCTTGGGGATAAAGGTGGCAAGTTCCATCTGAACAAGGCGCTGAAGCGCCTCGCGTGCAGGGACGTGACTGCACTTGAATCGTTCGGCGATATGATCCTGCGCAAGTCGAGCACCCTGAGCAATGTCGCCCCTAATGATTTCTTCTGCGAGGACGTCAGCAATAGCTGCAGGTTTTATAGATAAATCAGACATAATCACGATCTAACCTGAACCGGCTCACTGGAACAGGCCGTTGTTTAAAAAAGGGGTGGTTCGAACACAGCGCTGACGATCACCCTAAATGCACGCCTTTCAAAAAGGACCGTTTTTGAACGTTCACAATCGAGGGTTTTTGCCATTGATCGAACCGGGCACTCAAACGCCCGTGGTCAACAGATCGAGAGCCCCTGTGATGTCCGCGTCATGCAGCGCAAGGCTGGCAATGGGCGTTTTCAGAATAGATACAGGCACCGCAGACAAAAATTGGGTGACCATCACATGGCGCTCGTTCTGGATATCGAACACTGGATTAAGGCGCTTAGCTGGAGACGGAGCTGCACTGACCGGCATCAATGGCACAACCACACGCGTATTCAGGCTTTCCAGCAGGTCGGCCTGCACGTCAAGCAAATAACCTCCACCGTCCGGGCTGGCATACACATCGAAACGCGCCATCAAAAGGACCGGTATTTTTCTAAGGGTAAACCGTAGTTTTCCACCCAAGCATTAGATGTCTCAAGTGCTTTGGCGTTTTCACACTTCCATGCAGTGGCTTTTGCATCACTAACAGCCCGTCGCAAACCCGCCTCCGCAGCCTGTGAGAGGTTCACGCCAAAAGTTCTGGCTTCAGACAAAAGGCCTTGATCCAAGGACAGGTTGGTCGGCTTTTTAGGAATGGGTTGTGCTTGCATCGACTCACCTCGCTATCATGCGCATAATATATGCGCATGATAACAGCAAATCAATCAACAACATCCCGCCCTGATCTTGTTGCGTAGGGCACGCAAGGCGGGGTTTTCGAGTTCCCATGCTTAGCCCCAAGGGCGGCTCCAGAAGCGTAGCTCAGGGCCGCTGTGTGGCTGCTGATGCAGGATGTATATCAGTGGAGCCGTCACCAGTAACAAAGCGGGAACGGCGGATAATCGGACGTTATGTTAAGTGAATTTTTCGGGTCAAATTCTCGCCTTGATTGTATGTTGAGGATGAAAATCAGCAGTTCCATGCAGCCCCATTTAATGTGAAGTGCTAGTCTTTATAAACGCCAATGATTGGAACCCTACTAATGAAGAAAATGGCATTTGCATCAATCGTAATGGTCATCGCTTACAGCTTTCCTGCAATCGCGGCCCAGGACTTTTTGCCAGAAAATACAGACAGCAAAACGACCCTGTCCCAACAGTTGAGAAGCTTCAGTGATAGAGGGAATTTCAAAACAGCAGCAATGTGCCTCTCAGCCGGAGAAGAGCTCAATGGGTCTAGCAAAACCTGTTTTTACAACTGTCCGACCGGTAGAAAATCCATCTCTGTATCTGGGGTCTATCCCAACAAAGGTACGAAATGCGACATAGGATTATCCCTGATTTCTGACGCGCATGATTGTTTGCCTGCTGGTTTCAAAATGGCGTGC
>NZ_JACIEI010000030.1 GCF_014196805.1 Sulfitobacter undariae
TGGGTGTCTGAGACCGGCAACGGTCAGTGGGAGGTGGCAGAACGAAGTCTGTCCCACAAGGTCGGCACAAAGGTTGAGAGAGCCTATGCGCGGTCAGATTTACTTGAGAAAAGACGCGCTTTGATGGTGCAATGGTCCGATTTCGTAACACAAGACGGCACAGCACAAATGAGGTAGAATCAATGACATTAATTCATGACGGACCTGGGACTTATGATATCCATGCACCAATAGATTTTGATGCGCTTAAGACCATAATAGCCGCTAGAGGGCCTTACGTTCTTGAGTTTGAAAAGTGGATGGTTCGCGTCAGTATCTCTGTTCAATCTGGCAATGACACGGATGTAATCTCGATCGTTCAGTCAAAGGGGTTTACCGCACTTGCGACAATCATCTCGCGCCAAACAGTAGAAAGTTTCGAAAGCACTGTAGCACTTGCAGAGACATTTATTGCGCAACCTCAACTGCTGTACGACCCAGATGCAGAACAGCAGTATATCGAAGCTGAGATAAGGACCCACTTAGGTATTGACCCACGGACCATATATGCAGAAGGATTGCCAGAAACCGGTTTAGAAGTGGTTCTCAGTGAAGCTTGCAAAACCGACCCATGGCGAGCGCAGAGTCTAAAAATAATCTTTCAACAGCTCTTTGAGCAGTCGGAGCGCTTACAGAACGTTGGTAGCCTAAATGGCGTTTCCGGACTTAAGGACCTGTTGGGCTCGTCAAGTCACTTGGTCAATTTTATGCAGGGCCAATACAATGCAGGGTTTCTGACTGGTAGACTGATCAGCGAATACTTTGTTCGGTATGAAATTGAGCATTTTGCCCAAAAAGGGGTGTCCTTTGAAGAGGGGCAACAACGCCGCATCGACGCGAGCGGCAAGGTTTCAAATACACAACGACATCAACGAATAGAGGCGATGCTAACCCAAATGGAGCAGTTGGCCCGTGAGAACCCGATCTTTGCCCGACTCAGCATTAATAAGTTGGCGGATATTGCCATTGAAAATGCAGCCGAACATGACGGTAAACTTTGGAGGCAAGGAAAGGGTCGCCGCGATGCCTATCTTGACGAGATGAAATCGGACCTGAGATATCAATCCCGTTTCAAAGTTTTACAGAAAAAAACAGGTTAAAAATCCAGTACATTTTGCCAAACCGCTTAAGCGGTTTTTCTGAAACAGAGGAGCGCTTAAGCGAGTTTCAATTTTCCTTAAAGCGCTTAAGGCTCTATTTTTATTGGTGAAAACTGAACAGGTTCAGGTGCACACCTTCATCATCACTACAGGATGAAGGAAATTAGAGAATGCCTGATCTTTTCGAGAACGATCGCAACTACGTCTTGGGCGATCCAGAACTCAAGACCATTGGAGACCGCGCCAAGCTGGCGCAATGGCGTCACAAGATGAAAGGCCCAGCCTTTTACAAATTAGGTCGCAAAGTCGTTTATCGCGGCTCCGACCTCAATGCCTGGGCAGAAGCGCAGAGGATTGATCCAGCGCGTCAGGGTCAACGCTAATGGCGGTCTCAGAACTTATCGCCTTGGCGACATCGGTACCATCAATTCTCTTCCTTGACGCTTATTTTTGGGTCGCTGCAAGACTTGGGCACCCTCACTATATTTTTGCTTGGCTCAAATTACATGCGGGCCTTGGAGGGCAGTTGCGTGACTAAAGCCCCTCCTAGCTCAAAGCAATTGCAAGGTGATTTGTTTGAAGGAGGTCCTCAGCCTGAGAAACCTTCCCAGTCAAACAAGCCCAAAGCAAAAAAGACTAAGCGCAGTCAAACATCGGTGATCGCCTCTCGATTACTGTCAATTGATGACATCACAAAACGCTACGGTGTGGGACGTTCCACCGTGTGGCGTTGGGTCAAAAAGGACGGCCGGTTTCCTGCGCCTGTCAAACTAACCGCAGGTACAAGCCGCTGGCTGGAATCGGAGCTTCTCGAATTTGAAGTAGGCGCTTATGGCTACACACCAACCAAGCCGACCAAGACCCGTAAAGGTACAAAACCAGCCAAAGGCCGAGCATCATGAGCAGGTCTTACAAAAACATAAGGCCTAAGAAACACTTCGTGTACACAGTCGAAGATCTGCTGCAGCTCTTTGGCATCACACGGAATACGGCTTCTAATTGGGTCGCTGAGGGTCTCCGCCCGTCTGACGGTCGAACACCATATGTGTTCAATGGGGCTGAAATTAAGCGGTTTCATCTGGCTAGGCGTTTGGCAACAAAAGCCACTCTTCGGGTTGGTCAGTTCAAATGTTTCAAATGCAAAGAACGGATATTTCCTGACCGATCTTCACTTGTGCTATATCCCCTGAAAGATGGTTCTGCAGGCGTTTGGGCTCAGTGCCCCAGCTGCAAATGCGTGGTTCAAAAGCGAGTGAATGAGACAGATTGGGACAAGATTTCAGCTTGCATCAATACCAATACCAACTTGGTGTCGCTAGACGAAGGAGATGAACCGGACCCAGTTGGTCTTGTGAAAAGTAAGGTATCAGAAAACGACGGTATCTACTTTGAGAATGACCGCATCATACATCAATGGCTTCAGTTTGCCGGGCGTTACGAAGCCAAAACGATCAGCGCGAAGCTCGCGTTTATCCGTGAATTCGAGGCTTTCTTTCACGGAAAGTCATTTGGGAAGATTAAAACGGAAGATGTTTCGGCCTTCCGCGATAGCCTCAAAATGAGCGTTGAGAGTGATCGAGACAACAAACGCAGCGTGTCGACGGTCCGCCACTGCGCATCGCACCTTAAGGCGTTCTTCGATTGGCTGATTGATCAGAGTGGCTACCAAAACCTTAATAGGTCCTTGCCGGGCCATTTTATCCTACCAAAAAAGTTTGATTTGAAGGGCCATAGCGACGAAGAAAAACCGACACCCACCGACAAGGAAGCTGTCGCGATGGTTGAAAGGATGCCGACCGACACCATCAAAGCACGACGGGACCGCGCTATGATTGCTGTCGCGTTTCTTGGTGCTCTGCGTGCTGATACGACTACATCCCTGAGGGTTAAACATATTCACGTCCCAAAGCGAAAAATCATTCAAGATGGTCGGGTCTCACGGACAAAAAACAGCAAGAGTTGGAAGACGAATTTTTTCCCCCTGCCATCTATTTTTGAAAAAGTTGTGGAGGATTGGCTGGAAGAAATTTCGGCTCTGGGCTTTCGTGGGGACGACGCACTTTTTCCCACCGAGCAAGACTTGCATCCGCACCTCAGCTTAAGAAGCGCTGGCGATATTGCCGTCATGAACTCAACTCATGCAGTTTCTGAAGCATTCAATTGCGCGTCTGAGCTCGTTGGGAAACGCTTCACTCCTCATTCGGCCAAATACTACATCGGAGCGTTGGGCCTAAAGCACTGCAAAACGCTACAACAAGCTGCGGCTTGGTCTGCGAACATGGCCCACACAGATATCAGCACCACGCAACGCTATTATCAGAAAATGACGCTTAACGACATCGATGAGGTCTTTGAAGCTTTTGAGCAAACCTCAGGCTCAGACGCGCAACCGGACGACATGTTACTTATGTTGCGTTATCACGAGCACGGGTTGGTCAAAGGAACGGCAGAATTTGAACGTGCCAGAGAGCTTCTTTCGGAGCATCAAAAAAAAGGCACCTTCACGTGATGGGGTGAAATGGGCGGATTCCGGACTTTCGCTACACTGGTATCGTTACACTTGATTTGTTAGTTAAGCAGACATTCGCAGGAGGTCGTAACGTGGATCGGGAGTGGCCCCTCCTTTTTTGTGGACTAGGCTGACTTTCTCATCCAATTGCAGGTCTGGTAGTGTAGACTTATGAACGAAATAGCTGGTGGGATTGTGACATGAAAAGGCTTGGAAATCTGTCACCTCCGGATTTTGAAGATCTGTGTCGCGATATCCTGCAAGCTGAAACCGGGCAGCGGTTTTCTGCGTTTGGCGCGGGAGCTGATGGCGGTGTTGATGGCAGGCATTCCAAGGGCCCTAAGTCGACCATTCTTCAGTGCAAGCATTATCTGAATTCAACGTTTTCTCAGTTGAAGTCGGCTTTGAAAAATGAAGTGCCGAAGATCGATCTTCTGAAACCAAGTCGTTATATTTTCTTAACGTCTCAATCGTTGACACCAGCACGCAGCGACGAACTGGCAGGTGTGTTAGGTGATCGCCTCAAACATCCGGAAGACATTTGGGGTGCGGAAGACATTGAGGCTGCGCTGAAGCGTCATCCCGACATCGAAAAGGCAAATCTAAAACTCTGGATGACCAGTACGGCAGTCTTGGAGAAGGTGCTGCAGTCAGGTCTCGAGGCCCACACGGCAGCGACCAAAGCTGAAATTTTGGACGAGTTGCGAGTCTATGTTCGTAACCCAAGTTTTGACTTAGCGTTTGAAAAGCTCGAACGACATCGTGTCCTCGTTGTATCTGGCCCGCCAGGGGTGGGGAAGACCACGCTGGCCAAAATGCTCACCTATCACTATCTCAATGATGATTGGCAATTTTGCGCGATAAGATCTCTCGACGATGGCTTTGCCAAACTCGATGAGGAAAAGCGAACCATCTTCTTCTTTGACGATTTTCTCGGTCAGATTGAACTCGATCGCCAAGCGCTTGTTCAACGGGATGGGCAACTTGCGAGATTTGTGAAACGCGTTAGAGCTTCCAAAAACTCTCGTTTCATTCTTACCACGCGCGCGCACATTTTTGAGGAAGCACGACGGCTTTCAGATCATATGGATGAGGGCCGCTTCCAGCTCTCAAAATTTTTGCTGGATGTCGGCCAATATACTCGCTCAATCAAAGCGCGTATCCTGTTCAACCACCTTGCCGCGTCAGATTTGAATGGCGACCATGTAGAAGCTCTGCTTCAAGATGATTGGCTCAAGAAGATCGTCGACCACCCAAACTACAATCCGCGCCTAATCGCGTATGTTACTGCCGAGTGTCCTGAGGATTTGGAACCATCCGCCTATCCAAAATTTGTCTTCAAGACCCTAGAAAATCCTGCGCTGATCTGGGCCAAGGCATATCGCAGTCTCAGTATGCGCTGCCAGAATCTGCTTGTGGCACTCTACTTTGGAAATCAGTATCGCCAATCCATTGAGGTTCTGCGGGAAAACTTCAATGCGGTACATAATAAAATTTGCGAACACTATTCACAGCCGTCAAAGCCAGAGGACTTCGAAGAAGCTCTTAAATCACTCGAGTCGGGTTTTGTTGCTATATCCGGGAACCAGGTACGGTTTGTGAACCCATCAGTCCGCGACTTTCTAAAAGAGCATTTATCTGATGGAGACTTTCTGCGCCTGCTCCCGACTCTTTGTGTTCGGGCTGAATGGGCTCAGAATCTGTGGAACCACTTGAAGCATACGCTCCAGACCGATCCCGATAAATTAAAAGCTCTGGCGCAGGCATTCTTCGATTTTGCAACCAAACTGGGCCAAATTCCCAATTTCAAAAAGGTGAAGTTGGAGCAGTACAATTATTGGTACTCCGAACTCGATGACCTCTCTATCGCAGATCGCGGATCCCTTCTGCTGGACCTGTTTGAGCACTCTGACGACCGTGGCTTTCTCGATGCCGCAATCTCAGTTTTGAAGAGCGATACCCTTAGGGTGGATGCGTCACGAGATTCTAGGGAATTGCCAGAACTTCATTGGAGGATTTCCAGCTTTGTCGATGATGATGTTGACGGCAAAGAAGACCTGCTAACAGCAGTTAAAGCCGTTCTGATGACGGCAATCGAAACCGGCGTTCCGATGGATGAATTGGTCGCCGTGAATGACGCCATAGACGAGTACCTCGATGAAGCTATTGATCTCGGACCCATCGAGGACGCGATCAACTCCGCGATTGACTACGAGTTTGATGAGATTTCAGAAAGAATCTCTGACTTTTCTTCCGAAAGTGAGCTTAATGAGCACCTAGAGATGCTGGAGTTCATTGCACAGCACACTGGTCGCAGTGCAGAAACTGCGAAAAGGGTGGTACAAGAGAAAATCAGTATAATTGAAGTGCCTGATTATGATGAATACCAACCGAGTTCTCGCGGGCAAAATAGTAACCCCGATGCAGAGTTCTCCGACAATGATCTCGTAAGCTTGTTCTCGACTCTTTCAAAATAATTCTCCTGCTCCAACGATTCTGTGTTTTCTCGTAAAGGGCACTTGGCTTAGCTTGTGGCGAACCAACAGCGGTGCATCGCTATTCGGCATTTATAAGGAAAATAGTTAAATGGCATTTGAGGAGCTTATTACTTGGTCCGATCAAAAAGTACGGCCCGATTGGCAAAAGGATGCGCTTTGGCGGCTGGCGACAACAGGCGAGTTGAGCAAAGAAAACTTGTCGGACCTACGAAGGGTTGTTGAGAAGGCAACCGAACTGATCGACGACGAGGTCGCTGCGGTTACTCCCCTAGCTGCGGAGCACCTATCTGATCCGGCAGCCGACGCCCCACGCACAATTCTTGGTGCGATTGGACCTGTCCGTCGGGTAGACCGGCTAGCAGGCGACCAGCCTCCGATCAAATTCGCGAAAAATGGGATCACACTTGTTTATGGTGCCAATGCATCAGGTAAGAGCGGCTACTGCCGAATAGCTAAACAGCTTTGCAGGTCTCTCAGTCCTCAAGACCTCAAAGGCAATGTTTATGAGGCCGCCGCAGCCGACCCACCAGAAGTTGACCTAGTATTCGGCATGGAAGGCGACGAACCCGAGCGCCAAGAGATAACCTGGCGACATGGCGATCCGTCTCCGGCAGAACTAGCAAGGATATCCGTATTCGATACGGCGACGGCGCGCGTTTACGTAGACAAAGACCGCAAGGTTGAATTCCTACCCTATGAGCTCGACCTTTTGAACAAGCTTGCCTTGGCAGCAAAGGAGCTGGACGGTCATTTTGAGGTGCGAGAAACCGGGATCAATGTGGCGATCCGTACGCCACTGCCTGTTGGTTATACGGATAGCACCGCTGTCTCCCAGGTTCTTGCAAAACTCGTCCCTGAAACAGAGCTAGCCGATCTTCCCGATGAAGCGGGCCTGCGCGCGCTCTCCGAATGGAGTGATGAAAAGGAGGCTGCTCTCCAGAGCGTCAGCGACGAAATTCGCGATGATCCTAAGGTGCGGCTGCGGTCTCACAGATCGGCGAAGCAGGAGCTAGAGAATATAAAGACCGAGCTTTTCGGTCACCTTGGACTTCTTGCCGATGATGGCATTGAAAAGATCACAGATGCCCACACCGATATGACGACAAAAGCCGAGGCGGCCAAGGCTGCAGCCCAAGGTCTGGGAGCAGGCATGCCAATCCCGGAAATCGGTTCGAAATCCTGGCGAAAGATGCTGATCTATGCCCGCGACTTTGCCGGTGAAGCTTTCCCTGAGCGCGATGATCCCAAGTTGGCCACCGGCGAATCCTGCGTCCTTTGTCAGCAACCCTTGGAGGATGACGCGGCATCGCGGATGGCGAAGTTCGATGAGTATATTTCAGGGCGCACTGCCAGCGACAGTCAGCAAGCCACAGAAGACTACGAGGTGCTTGGCGCTTCGATCAATGCTCACCGCGTTGGCACGCAGGATCAAACCAAAGCGCTTCTTGGCGTTTATGGCGGGTTGAGCGATGATCATCAGGCTTTTGTAGATGAGATTGCGCTTGGCTACCGTGTGCTTGCTTCGCGTCTTGAGGCGGTGAGGGCTATGATCGAAGCGGGCAATTTTGATGGGGCGGATGCTATGGAAACTGTTCAAGCCGATCTCATCCAAAAGGTCGATGCAGCGCTTGAAAACCTGCAGGCGCAGATCGATGTTCTGGAAAACGCAGATGCCGATGAAGAGCGCATGAAAGCGCTCGCATCTGAAAAGGTAGAACTCGACGATTCAAAGAAGCTGAGCCAGGAGATCGAAATTGTGGTCGCCCGGCTTAAGCAGCTCGTGGAACGGCACAAGATCAAAGAGGCGCGCAAGCTTTGTGCGTCAGGTCCCATTGCACGCCAACTCACGGCCCGTCGCCGTGTCATATTGACCAAGAGCCTGAAAACGCAGCTCAAAGAAGAACTGGATACTCTCAAGCTCTCGCATATTCCCATCGACCTCTCCGACCGCAGTGCAGGCCCTGACAGTGTTATTGAAGTTGGCCTGACTGCTCATCAGCGTGTGGCAAACAACAGCGATGTGCTCAGCGAGGGTGAGCAGAGAGCGCTCGCGTTGTCATGTTTCCTTGCCGAACTGATCGAGGTTGGTGCCGAACACGGCATTATTGTCGATGATCCGGTTTCCTCTCTGGATCACTCCCGAATGGAAGCTGTAGCAAAGCGGCTTGTGGCAGAGGCCTCGGCTGGCCGTCAGGTCATCATCTTTACGCACAATATCATGTTTCATTACATGATGGAGAATGAGGCACGCCGTGCTGATATTCCCTGCCATACCGAATGGATGTCGAGTCTAGGGGGAACCAAGTTCGGGATTATTGATGACTCGGGTAAGCCGAACCACACCAAGAAGGCAAAGCAGCGCATCGGCGAACTCAACGAAGCTAAGGCCAAATTGTATAAGGACGGTTATGATCCGGCGGTTCAGGAGTTTCGCGATCCTCTCACGGCCATCTATACGCTAATGCGCGAAACCTGGGAGCGGATCGTCGAAGAAATTCTGTTCAACGGTACGGTCCAGCGTTTTCGTCCCGAGGTAATGACCCAAAGCCTAAAGCATGCTTGCTATGATCCCGCAGATGATTATCCGGCGATTTTCGAGGGCATGAAGCGATGCTCGCATCATTCCGGGCACGATAGAGCGGCAGACTTGCCACAGGAGCTACCTGAAAAGGTAGATTTTGATGCTGACCTGCAGGCTCTAGTCGAATTTCACAAGAAGGTCTCTGACCGAAAGGCCGTCCTCGAGAAAGGACATCGTTATGAGAAAGGTCCTGAGCCAGAGTTCCTTTGATGTTGCGTCAGTAGGCTAAGCTGGTTCATCCCAATCGTTCGCTAGAGAGAATTGCTTCGAGTTGTACCAATGTCAGCTTCCGGGAACCTAATTGTGGGGCGGTGAATGTCGGCTCCGGGCCGTTACTGTTGCTCGGGAAATTTCTCCCAACCGATCAGTCTGTTATTGGTAAGCGGTGCGCCCACCCCACCTTCCTTGTGAGCCCCTGATCTGAGATTCAGCCCTGACAGATGGATTATAAGGGAGTTTCTCCATGGAGCG
>NZ_JACIEI010000031.1 GCF_014196805.1 Sulfitobacter undariae
GCGCTCCATGGAGAAACTCCCTTATAATCCATCTGTCAGGGCTGAATCTCAGATCAGGGGCTCACAAGGAAGGTGGGGTGGGCGCACCGCTTACGAACATCAGCGCTCGCGCCAAAACTAACTATGCGCGATTTGGATGGCATCAGGGACGTCGTTCAGGAGTGTATTGATGCGCTCACTAACCAGGTTCTCGCTACAAATCACGAACCAGAACCAGAGTATCTCACGACAAGAGAAGTCGCCAAAATAACGAAATATTCCGTGGCCGCCCTCGAGGCTTATCGGGGCAAAAAAGGTGGACCGTCATTTTACAGGCAGGGCACAAATGTGCGTTATCGTTCCGATGAGGTGCGCGAGTGGATGGAAGCAGCCAAATTCGAATAGGTTACCTTCAAAATTGGGGATGCGGATCGCTTTGACGAGTATTGTCCCAGCCTGAAACCTGGGATGAATAAATCATATTGATACGTCTACTGCGCACACTGAATTGAAATGATCAGTTGCATGTCTCTGGCAGCTCCTGTCCAGCACCTATTGTGCGCGAAGGCCCTTGTTTGTGCAGTAATCGCATTTTTGGGATATGGTGAAAGATAGGATGTATCATAAAATCTGAATAAAAAGTTAACGCATCAAAGATCTTGAGGGAGTTGACTACCGCTACCGAGACTAATTTTACAAACTGACCGACTGCTACGCCCACAAGGCCTAAAGGTTGAGCGTCTCACAGCTCTTTTACCCGGATATATTGCAAAAAAATCACTGGTTAGACCTCCGATTTCTCCGCATAGTGGCTCAATAGTTTTCAAAGACGGTGTATTAATTTGACCAATCAGTTTCAAAATGATCGGCCCCATTCGCTTGCTAATGATGAGGTGCCATCGTCCAGCCCGCTCGATGCAGCAACGACGTCAGTAATCATACCCTATCGGGCAAATTTGCTCGGTAATATAGAGCAAGCGTTGAAAGGTTTGCTTGGCTATGGAATTATGGCGTTGGAACTAATCCAGAACGCCGACGATGCTGGAGCTGCAAGCCTTTCATTCGATGTACGAGATGAGGCATTGGTAGTTTCCAACGATCGGAGCTTCACAAGCTGCGGCCTTCAGGATGCTGAATGTCCTTGGATCAAGAAGGGTGACCCCACCAATGGCTTGAAGCGCCCTTGCAACTTCCATGCGATTTCAGAGATGGGTAGCCGAAGTAAGCTGCACGATAGTGAGCAAATCGGACGCTTTGGAATCGGTTTTGTTTCAGTTTATCAAATCACCGATACCCCAATTATCCGCTCCGCCGATGTCGAGCTGCGCCTAAATCCGCAAACTCAGGAGGTCGTTAAAAGCGAGGTTGTCCAAGCCGATGGTACCAAATTCATCTTGCCTTGGGCCGCGACGGAATCGGAGGTTCGATCGGGACTGAACGCTTCACCGACGCCAGCGGACATTGTGGACAAAGTTGTCGCGGAAGTTGGGAATGTTCTTGAAAGTAGTTTGCTCTTTCTGCGTCATGTTGAACGGGTCGAACTTAGACGCAATGGGGCCGTTGTCACTGTTTTGGAAATCGTACGAACTGGCGAAGAGGTGAAATTGAAATTTAAGCCGTCCGGCATCACACGACGTTGGCTGGTCTTGTCCCGCGAAGCAGATGACATTGTGAACTCGGATAAAATATCCGAGAAATTAAAGGTTATGAGCCGGCTTGATCGATCGCGGACAGTAAATGTTGCAATCCCTCTGGACATCGAACAGTTCGACGGCCTTCTTTATGCTTATTTGCCAACCCGACAAACTACAGGGATGCCTGTTCACGTAAATGCCGACTTTTTCCCTCACGCGAGTCGACAGGCAATAGTGTTGGAAGGCGAGAGTCATGAACGTATCTGGAACCAGGCTCTCATCGAGACGGCAGCCGAGGTTTTGGGAGATAACCTTACCCGCATTCGTGATTTACTCGGCCCAAACCGTTTCTGGGCTTTGATGGAGGCTGCTTTTCAACGCAAGGCGGATTTAACCTTTAAGTTCTTTTGGGATAAATTAAGCAAGGCCGCCTTGGATGTACCATTAGTATGGACCACCCAAAGTGAGTGGCGCCTGCCAAAGAATACCGCGCTTCCTCCTGAGGCAATGACTGCCGTTGACCAAGACGCACTTGCAGATCTCGGCATTCCCCTCATCCATCCCACTATTCGTCGATATTGGACGGTGCTATCGAGCCTTGGAGCGCAGCGGCTCGGGTTGTCCGATCTTGTCACAGCCCTTGAAGACAAAGGCGATGATGCGACTGTGGGCGGTGGCGAATCTCTACGCCGGCTCTGGTCGGCCACTGCACAGCTGATTGAGTATTCAATCGATAAGCCTTTAACACCTGCGGTGCTAAAAAGATTAAAGGCCGTGCCCTTCCTTTTAGACGCCAAGGGTCAACCAATTAACCCCAACGATGCTCGAAAATTGCCAGCGAATGTATCAGAGGTCGCTCTGAGTGAATTCGTTCCGGATCGCCGCCTGGTCCATTCCCACGTGCTGTTGCTTCCGCAAATCGGAGCGCTCGTAAGAGAGTACCGTTTGAAGGATCTTGCCACCGATCTCGCCGGCAAAATAACTGACCATGCGTCAGCATCTTCAACGATAGGTGAAACCGATGCCGAGGCGCGGCATTTCTACGGCCTGCTCACATCCTTCACGACTGATGATAGGGCCGCGGACGTATCTGGAATACTATCAAATGTCCCAATGCTCCGGACAGGGGCAGGCTTCGTTAGTCCGGCAAGGGGACAACTACCTGGAGACTTCAAGGATCCTATTGGCCATTTTGAGATTGTTGATACACGGTTATTTTGTCCCGGTATGATGGAATTTGCCCAACATGTGCTACAGGTCGATGTCCTTACTTTCCATCAGTATATCGAGGACCACCTTGAAGATATTCTCGCAAGTGGATTATCTCGAGAGCAATACGGCATACTGCTTTCCGAAATCGTGGACCATCGTTTCCAACTTGACGAAAATGGTACGAATGGTGCGTTAGCGAAGACGGCTTTTGTCCGCACGCGCGCTGGGGAATTCGTTCGACCGGCCAAGGTTTACTACTGGTCCGCAGACCTGGAAGCGATTCTGGGCAAAGATCCGTCCCGATGGGTTGACGAGAGCTGGCTTCCACGCGGGCATCCTGGGCGACTTCGAGACCTTTTCGATCGATTGGAAATGCCCACAACTGTCTCGACGGCGCATCTCGTCGAACGCATCGCAGAGATTGCGGAGACCAGTTCCCTTGATGAAATAGTTAAGGAAACAACCCTCATAATTCGACATATCACGGAACGATGGAATCGCTTCGATGATGACGATGTCGAAGTTCTAAAGGGGCTGAAACACGTTTCGTTTCTTTCTGCAGTAGTTGATGGAAAACGTCACGAAGATACGAGATACTCACCTACACAAGTCTATCGGGCAGTGCGCGCAGCCGCCTTTGCTTCCCAAGTGCCCATTGTTGAGATGCCTCCCCTCCGACAGTCAACTACCGTAATTTCCGCATTTTTGGATATTATCGAAATGCCGTCGGAACCACCGACTGACAAAGTTGTAGCACATGTTGAGCATTGCATTGAGACCAACGAAGAAGTGCACGATCTGACTTATCAAATGCTAAGTGAACGCTTGGAACGCTCGGATAATGAAGGTTGCATTGATCGCCTCAAGGAAACGAACTTCATCTATGTTCCTGGATTCGGATTTATTGGTGGGGGTGAGGTTTTCTGGTCTCCCCCCCCTTTTGGTACGTATTGGCATTCTGCAAGTCAGCGCATGCATCTACGGCAAAATTTGTACCGACGGCTCGGTGTCACCGACGCGCCGGAGCCGAAACACTTCTCTTCCCTGGCCATGCACATTGCGCAAAATGCTCCCCTTTCTGGCAATGACATCGTCATCCATAGTCGTTGTCTTGCTGCTCTTGCCGAAGCGCTTGAAGCCGAAGGCCCCAGTGCCGCGGAATCTGTCGATAGCCTGTTAGGCAAACAAGCTTTCGTTTCTGTCAGTGGAAAGGCGTGTTGGACAGAAGAGGCGATATGGCTCGATTCCGAACAGCTGGCTAACCCCTTTGGGGCGGACCTTGACGATCGGCTTATACGGCTGACCGATGTGTCTCGTTCAGCTGCGATCCGATTCTTTCATCGCTTAGATGTGCTTGCGCTGTCTGATCTTGCCAGATTTCGATTGGCCGAGGAGCCTGATGGTGTTGCTGCCGAGGAGCCAACCTCAAGATTGCAGTCGCGAGCAGATTTAATCCTCTGGCTCGCGCCAAATCGCGCTGCTCGTCAAGCATTGCGTGAAAGTCTCGCGGGGCTCGATATCCGCTTCTCAAGCCAATTGCTGGTACAGGCGGAAATCGATGCATTCGATCCGCCTGTGCGCACCCCAGCTTCGGCTGCGAATTCCTACTTGGATCACGAGGCCGGGCTACTGCATATTCGTTCTGAAATCGGCCGTATGGATTGGATCGCAGCGTTCCGCGCACTTTTTGCTGCTGTAGAGCGACATTGTCCGACCGCCGATGTACCACCGCTATGTGCGACTGCTGCCTTCATAATGTCGCTCGAAGATAGAGCAGATGCAGAACAGGCTCTTCGAGAATCGGGATTCAAGGCACCAAGTGACGAGGAGTCCGAAATCGAAGTTGGTAGGATGTTGAGGGACGAAGAAAGTGATGCACATGCCGAGGCGTACGACGAAACTGAAGTTATTGAGGGTGGTCCCTCCGGCCAAGATATTCCGGGGGATACTGAAAAAGATGTCACTACTGGCAGTCATGTCGCTTTCAATTTTAGCGGGGCGTCTGACACGAAGATTGGGGCCGGCGTCGACCATAAAGGTGCCAGCGAAGGCTTTAACGGGACTGGCGCTGATCATTCGATAAATCGAGGTGCTGGTACTTTTGAAGACAATGAAGATGACGTTGGTCTCGACGATGAAAGTTATGGATCATTAACTGGTCGTGGCGCCTTCGGAAAAGAATCAAGCGCTGACGCAGTAAGTGATGTGTCCGTTGGAGCTGAAGCCGAACCAGTCAACGCAACGTCGAGTCCAAGGAGCCGCGGAGGTGGAAATTTTCATGGGTCTCGCGATGATCAAAAAGCTGGTGCCATAGCTGAGCGTCAAATCCGCCGGACACGCATGCTTACATATGTCGCACGTGGTGAGTTGCGAGATGAGGACAGCACCGGTTCGAAAGCTTCTGCAAGTGACGATATCACAGATTTGATCGATGCAGCGGCTATGAAGGCAGCACTCAGCTATGAACAAACTCGGGGATGGGATGCAGAGCGACAACCCCACTTCAATCCTGGTTTCGATATTGCATCGAAATCCTCAGAAGGAAGTCGCCGTTTAATCGAAGTCAAGGGTCTCGAAAATGAATGGAACGAGCGGGGTGTCAAGCTGAGCCATGTGCAGTTTTCAATGGCAAGGGAGCATCCAGATGAATTTTGGATTTACGTAGTCGAACATGCTCGCGACATAGATCGCCAAAGAGTTTATGCGATCAGTAACCCCTTCTCCAAAGTAAAGGAATACTGGTTTGACCACAACTGGCATGATGCGAGTGAAGAGCGAGTATCGTCACGCGATATCCACCTGCAGGTCGGTCTAAAAGTGAAACATCAAATGTGGGGCAATGGCGTAGTTGAAGAGATTAAGTCACGGGGACTTATTCCGTTCGTCGTTGTCGACTTTGGCAAGATCGAGGGCCGGCGAGGAATACCGTTCAACACTTCACTCAGGATAATTGACTAATGGCAAGATGCTACCCAATCCCGAGTGATGCTGTCTTTGAATCTAATGCTGAGCTTCGGGTATATGAGGCCCTCGCTGAAAAGCTCGGTTCAGACTACGTTATACTGCATTCGGTGGCATGGATCTCGCGCCCGGGAAAGGATGGGCCGCGAGAAGGAGAGACTGACATTCTAATCGCCCACCCCACGCGCGGGGTGCTTGTATTGGAGGTAAAAGGAGGACGAGTTTCACTTGACTATAGTACACTGAGTTGGACATCGATTGACGGCAATAATAAGATTCATAAAATTAAGAACCCTTTCGATCAGGCCAGACGCGGAAAATTCGCCTTGTTAGAGAAGCTCAAGGAAAATCCGATTTGGAAAAAGATGAACATCGGTCGCTTCAATCTTGGCTATGCAGTGTTCGCCCCAAGTGTCGGGGACGGTGACCGCCTTAGCGGACCTGATGCTCCGGTGGAAATCATCGGAGATCGGCGCGACTTAAATAGTATCGACGTATGGGTCGAGCGGGTTTTCGACTTCTGGTCACAAAACGATCGAGCAAACCAGCCTATCGGAATGCGTGGAGTGGACGGTCTCGTAGCCCTCTTCGCGAGGTCTGTCTCTACGCGACCCTTGCTCTCCGCCCGGATTGCCGATGAGGATGATTTTCGCCTTTCGCTAACGACTCGCCAGGCTGCTATACTGGACGTTTTGCGTCGCCAGCGCAGAGTTATGATCGCCGGTGGCGCCGGCACTGGGAAGACGCTCATAGCACGTGAGAAAGCCGTAAGACTGGCCTCAGAAGGCATGCGTACGCTGTTCATTTGCTACAATCGTGGGCTCGCCGACCATCTTCGTGAACTGTGCTCAGGGATTGAAGGCCTCGATGTCGCTACTTTCCACCAAGTATGCCATCGCTGGATAACACTGGTGAAATCAAAATATGGTCGGGACTTAATGTCCGAAGCGCGCGTCGAAATCCCACGCGGTAACGAATTCGATCACCACATGCCCTTGGCGTTCGCCAACGCAGTAGACATCTTGGGCCCGCGGTATGAGGCGATCATAGTTGACGAAGCTCAGGATTTTGGTGACGAGTTCTGGCTTCCCATAGAGATGCTTTTGACGCGACCAGAGGAGGCCATGCTTTATATTTTCTTGGACGAAAACCAAGATATTTATGGCCGATCTGCGGAAATTCCGGTGCAGGGAGAACCGATGGTGCTTGATCGAAATTGCAGGAATACCGATGCTATTCATGCGGTGGCTTACAACCATTACCGCGGAGCCCTTGTCGATCCTCCTGAAATTAATGGCGCTGACGTTGAATGCCTTTTTGCTTCTGATATCCACAAACAAACTAAGTTGATTGGCACACTGATAACAAAGCTCATCGTCGAAGAACATGTAGCTCCGCATGATG
The DNA here is from genome assembly GCF_014196805.1 of Sulfitobacter undariae. Taxonomy (GTDB): domain Bacteria; phylum Pseudomonadota; class Alphaproteobacteria; order Rhodobacterales; family Rhodobacteraceae; genus Sulfitobacter; species Sulfitobacter undariae. Next base: position 7,191 of record NZ_JACIEI010000031.1, read on the forward strand.
TCGCGATCTTGCTCTGTGACGTTGGAGATCGAACTATGCGGGAAGCGTTACTCCAGAAACTGCCGCTGCCGAGCTCAGTGTTGCTGGGGCGAATAGAAGACTTCGGTCCTGGGCAGCTGACGGTAGACTCCGTCGCCCGCTTTAAGGGCCTCGAGCGCCCCGTTATTGTACTCTGGGCCTTCGACAACTGCAGCGTTAGCGCGGATCGCGAAACTCTCTATGTGGGCATGTCGCGTGCCAAATCACTTCTCTATTTGTGCGGCTCCCGTGAAGCATGTGACCGTATTTTGAGTATAGTAACTTAACTTTAGAAGTTGAGCCTAAGCGTCACAATTGTTGGGAACATTTTGATCTGGCCGCACCAGAGCCTTGTCCGTAACCGCGCCATTGATACCGCAGCTTATGCAGCTTGACTGTTCTTGACAGTGGTGGGTGCCCAGTTCCACGGCAGCAATTCGTCCAAGCGGTTGATTTTGTGGTCATGGATGCGGTCGAGAATGTCGGCAAGGTAGGCCTGCGGATCGAGGCCGTTTGGACCTGTCACGCTTTAGTGCCGCCCCAAGTGCTCGTTTAAGCCACCTTTCGTTCGAAGGCGACAGGGCTTTTCCAGCCCAGTGCTGAGTG
>NZ_JACIEI010000032.1 GCF_014196805.1 Sulfitobacter undariae
TCATGCAGCCTCAAGGGCTGCGCAGGAAATGCGCGGGCTGTCTGTCGAGCTGACCCGCAAGACGGATCGGGCGGCAGAGGCCCAGATGGACGGCGTCAGCAAACTCCACGCCGCCGCTCAGCGCCTCCAGAGCGCGCAGGAGGCCCATGAGCAGGGTAAGTGGCGCAGAATGGGTGTGATCGCTCTCATAGGGGCGCTCTGTGGCGCTGTAGGCTTCTTTGCGCGGGAGCCAGCCTCAAAGTTTGATCATTTCTGGGAGGCACGCAACGCGCTCAAGCTGGACGCAACTGATGCTGACTGCAAAACACTCGGCGGGGAGACCATGCCCTCCAACGACCGTCTTGCCTGCGTCATCTGGCAAGACGCCTCATAAGGTTCATTCTCAGCAATTAGCTGATGGTTCTCTAAGACCCTTACGCATGATATTTTAGAGCCCATTTTTACCCTGTAGTGTTAATATAGTTAAATATAGTGTTACGCGCCACGCAACCCATTGACTGAAAGTGACAAAGTAACTGTTTAGGTTCCGAAAGGTACGAACTTTGGTTCCGAAAGGTACGAACTTTGGTTCCGAAAGGTACGAACCTTAAATCTTAATATTTAGGTTCCTGATAGTACGAACTTAGGCTATTAGTGCACTATGGCCCTTTTTCCTGTTCGTCACCCTCAACGCGACTTCTTCGTCCTCGACATTTCTGATGTCGTTCCAAAAGACGACACTGCCTCGATGGAGCACCCAATATTCAGTTTGGCCACAAAGCCAGACATGCGACACTTAGAGTATCGGTCGGGAAATAGTGTTCTTAAAATTCGGCCGTCAGCCAAAGGTCTGCCTACGATATTCGATAAGGACATTCTTATTTTCTGCATTAGCCAACTGATGCACTTAAAAAATCAGGGCAAGCCTATAGGAAAGAAGGTTCGTTTTTCTGCTCGTGAACTCTTAATGGCGACAAACCGTAAGACAGGCGGCAACTCTTATCAAAGGTTAGAAGATGCGTTTTCTCGCCTTCAAGGCGCGCAATTTGTCACGAACATTCGAGCGGGCGGCAGAGGCGAGACAAGGTTCTTCTCTCTGATCGAATCCGGGAGCGGGTTCGTCTATCATGATGATGATCGGTTCCGCCTTGATTATTGCGAGGTCATTCTGTCCGACTGGCTCTTGAGGGCGATTGAATCTACCGAAGTAGTAACAATTTCAAACGACTATTTTCGTCTCCGCCGCCCCCTGGAACGGCGTTTATACGAGATAGCACGCAAGCATTGTGGCAACCAGAAACGGTGGCAAATCAATCTTGACAAGCTACAAGCCAAAACGGGCAGCAACGCACCACTCAAACGGTTCCGTCTAAATTTGCGCCAAGTTATCGAAGAAGATAATACGCCGTTCTACCAGTTCCATCTGGGTGACAATGACATGGTGACAGTCCGGCCACGAAAAGAGGATAGATTGTCTTTTGTACCGCTCAGTTTAAAAGCTGAAACCGAAGATCAAGCTCGTGCCATCGCGCATGAAAAGGGGCTTGATTACTACGCTGCTGAGCAGGACTGGCGCGAATTTGCGCAAGAGCAAACGGCCAAGGGCAACCCACCAAAATCACCTGACGGCTCATTTATTGGGTGGCTGAAAAAGCGGCCATCCACGCGATAGAAGGTTCTCACAATTTGGTCATAAAAGGGTGTCTACTTGATTGATTATACAAATGTGGCAAACTGGTCATGACCAGTCAAAAAAACCAAAACTGACCACGAGGAAAACCGGGCATGACCATGACACTAAATGAAGCGGCTAAGTCCTGCAGAAAGGCAAAAGGTACAATCCTAAAAGCCATAAAAGAAGGGCGCCTGAGCGCACCCAAAGATGATCAAGGACGATATGAGATTGATCCTTCAGAACTGTATAGAGTGTTTCCCGCAACCACCTCTAACCAGTCAGAAAAACCGGCACTTACCCCCACATCAGACCACGAAAACCGTATTGAAATTGAGCGGTTACGCGCCGAAGTTAAAGCAGCAAACACCCTGACCGAAAACATGGTCGAAACTGTAGCTGACCTGCGCGAACGCCTCGACCGTGAAGGCGAAGAACGCCGACAGCTTACGGCTATACTAACAGATCAACGTACAAGACAGGGTGCACGGCGCGGGTTTTTCGGATTGTTCAAGACAAGTATGTAAATGATGAGAAGGTTCAGAGCCTGAGGAATGAAAGTGTATCTGCTACACACGAGCCATCATGCCCAAGTGGCTCAAAAAACGTTTTTTGGATTCTTAACTTTGATGATAGAGGATTAATGCTTCTAAGCACCAAATCTGCAACTAGAGAAACCGCGAAAAAGTCTCGCGTCAGTCCATCTGCGCCCTTGGGAATTTCGCTTCGTACCTCAAACTCAATGGCTGGCCAATTCAAGTCCTCCAGCCAATGCCAGTAACTGCTTTGGTAAAGTAGCCGATTTCTCTCGCTCTTATGTGCGCCCAATTTCAGTCGTTCCAAATTTTCGACCAAAATTTTGCTTGAGTCTTCGTGAACGGCCACTCTAAGCATTCGGTTGAAAAGTTCAAAGATTTGCCGCTGGTCTATATTTTTGGGGGTTGGCGTAAGAACCCTGAGTGGATTAACAACGTTACGATGTTGCTTTTTAAAGGCCTTCTCATCCTGAGGGCGTCCTTTTTCTGGACGAAAATCCACTAAATGCGCTCGATTTCGACCCTGGCATATACCCACACCCAATGTGGCAAGAAAACATCTTACACCTAAAAGGAGTGCATGGTGCGCGTCTGTTGAAGCCCATGTGACATGCCCCTCTCTTGCGCGCCCCTCGGTCAAGCGGAGCACGTGTAGAAACTTTTGAGTCGTAACCACAATTTCAGCGGCCCATAGCCTATCCCGGTCCACTCGATCCAAAACTATATCTGCTGCTTCAGGGGCATTTTCCTCAAGAAAACTTGAGAAGTATGCATCTGGATCAGAGGGGTCGTATTCAAAAGGGGTTTGAACACTCAGTTCCTGCCAAACGATTACCTTACGCTTTTTTATTTTCGAGGAGGCAGCATCCCAAGTTTTCATTGAAACAACACTTATCCAAGATCAATGCTTGGTGTGCTTTCATCTAACGCTCGCGCCCGGGCCAAATCTAACCGCAAGTCTTGGGCCGCTTGAATTTCAGCTTTATTGCCGGACCCGTAAGAAGACCATTGCTTAAAATCAAAGCCTGAAATTTTCGCAAACTCCTCCGCCACATCCGACTTGCGAAACCTTCCCTTTGCGGCAAACACTGAAGAAAACATCTCTTCAAAGACGTTAATTATAGCACCAAAACCGATTGTCTGAAAAAAGATATTTTCAGACAAATCCCACTGCTCTGGAAATGCCTCTTTTAAACCGTCGTAGTAATTATCAATTATTCCAGTTTGCTCTTTGAGCGTCCAAACTCTTAGACTCCCCCGTTCAGGATGAACTAATGGGGCAACTTTTCTCACAAAGTTTGTGATGGACAACTGGGATCCTCGTCGTGGTGAGGAGATAACAACAATTCGATCTCGAAAAACAGAATCTTCTTTTTTCCGCAAGCTATTGGCAATCTCCGCCGCACGCTCGTTTGCGATTTCTACAGGCTTTCTCTCGCCAGGAAGATGTTTAAGGAGGTCATAAAGCAGAGAGGTTGGAACACCCTTTGCTTCACGGTTAATTGTGATGAACTGAGAAATTTGGAATGTAAGTTCGACATCAACAAATGCAACAACGCATAATTCGATGTCCTTACCCTCTTCAGAAGCCGTATGAGCTGCTGCCAGACGGTGTTGACCATCAATAACCCAACCAACGTCCGTACCAGCAGGTATCTCTAGTTCAAAATTGTCTGCGTCATAGGTAGCGCCCTCTAACGCTAATAGTATGCTGTTTGGGATGGGTTCACCTGATTGAATGAACTTCACAGCAGAATCTACGCGCGAGTTAGACAGGACCCTTTGATACCCCTCGTCTTTTTCGTCATGCCTTCTGCTGATTGAGACGAAAGACCAGAGTGTTTTCGCATCTAGCACAAAAACGAAAAAGGTGTGCGCCCCCTGAGTAATAGGCAGGGCTTTGACCTTAAGTGGAATTTCTAAGCCACCTGTCTTCTTTTCACTCTGTTTCGCAGGTTGCTTGGCCATGGATACACCTCAAATTTTCTTCGCTAACACCCTAGGGTGCAACCTCAATTACTACCAGAGCTGCATTACGGCGCGATGCCAATAACAACGAGAGGAACAGCTGGACTGCCTCTGCCTTGCCGGATTAGATTGTAAAGTTCGCCTTCATAATAGCCTGGGCCGGAGGACATTTCGGACTGTAGCTCTTTCATAGGCAATATCTCGATTCCAAGGTCAATCACATCACCCACAAAAAATGCCATGTGCTTAACAAAGAGATCAAAGGCGACAAACGCATACTTCCCAAACTGAACCTCAACTGCAACGCGGTTTTTCACGAAGTCAGTTTGGTTGAACGAAAATATAGGGGTTTGTCCGCTCTCGATGATTTCTGCTTTCTGCTCTTTAGCGTCCATCGTCATAGTCTTACGTATGAGGTTTGCATCCTTTGTAACCCAATATGATGTACGGGATTCTGACCACCCTCGATCTTGAAATTCCTTATCCATCGCCTTGTTCATTTCAATGGGGGCGTAGAGCATTTTGCCCTTCATAGTTTTCTCTTTGGAAACCTTAGTCTTGAACTGGGTAGCATCAACATTTGCGATAACCTGCTGTATCTCCTCCCACATCTCCGGTTTATGAACCATTAAATACTCAAGCCCGTTGAGGTGTGAGTAATACTCAACAATACGCATCAGTGACCGCCATTCTTTTGTGTTGGATCGTAGACCGGCTTGTTCATCGGACGTGTTTTCAGCGTTCCAGCTCTAAGGGCGTGAACACGCTCCCAAGCAACATCAACGTATTCTTTTGAAATATCACAGCCATATCCCTCTCTATTGTGCATCAAGGCACCTACAACCGTGGAGCCAACACCCATGTAAGGATCGAATACTGTGTCGCCTTCATTGGTGAGAGATAGAACTAACCGTTCGACCAGCTCGACAGGAAACTGGCAAGGATGGATTGTTTTTTCAACATGGTTGTTTTTGACATTTGGAAAGACCCACATGTCGCCCGGATTCTTACCTAGAGGGTTGCCGGAAAGCTGCCCAGCTTTCGGACCTTTGTAGTATTTCTTATTCGGATACTTAGATGGCACGCGGATCGGATTTAAGTTGAACGTATATTCGTCGCTTTTGGTGAACCAAAGGATAGTTTCATAGCGTCCAGACAGTCTATTTTTACAATGTAGTCCATGCTCAAAATGCCAGATAATCCGGTTGCGCAACTTCAACCCGTGATCTTTGAACAAGTGATATAAAACCATGTCCAAAGGAAATATCTCGCCATTTTTCACATGATTTCCGACCTGCCAGCATAACGACCCCGTAGGGCTTAGTAGTCTGACACACTCGGAAATTACCTGTGCTTGATCCTTCACATACTGATCAAGAGACGACCGATTCTCGTATGATTTACCAATATTGTAGGGAGGTGAAGTAACAATCAAATCCATGGAACCGTCTTCGAGGCCCCTCATGAATTTGAGATTACTTTGAGCCTTTAAGACAGCGTTTGCATCTCTATCGAGGCGGATTACTTTTTCTTGAGCATTCATATTTTTTCCTTTTGGGACACGTATAAGCTCAAGCCTCATGAAGATCTAGCAGATTTTCAGATACACCCGAAACCTACCATTTGAACACCCATTATCAACTGTGACTCAGCCCTTCGCGCTCAGCCACCCGCTCTTTCTCCAGCAAGCGTTCGCGCTCCTTCTCCACTGCCTGCTCCCGCTCGGCATCCTGCTGCTGTAGATCATGGCCCGCCCGTTCTTCGTTGCGCAGCACGTCCGCGCCTGTGTCGCGGTCCCTACCATCCCGCGCCGCCTGTAGGCGATCAAGGGCGGTCTGGGGCGCATCTGCGGTGGCACGGCCTTCCCGTGCGGCCTCTTGGACGGCCCTGAGGCGTTCAAGAGGCGACTGCGGATCACGCTGACGCATCGACAGACCGTCCGCGACCGTGCGCTCATGCATCCCGTCCACCAGCCGATCCAGCCAGTCCCGCGCCCAATCCCTGAACTCGGCGGCAATCTCGCGGGCCTGTGCGGCGAGATGCTTAACATCCTGCCAGCGTTCAGCGGCTGGCGTGGTCAAACCGCGCCGCATCATGCTCCACGATCCGGCGCTCATGCCGGGCAGGGCGGGGCGGTCCAGCTCCACGGCCCGCGCCATGTGCTCGGCCTGTGCCGGCTCGTCGCCGCGCTCTTTGGCGTCATGGGCCAGAGACAAAGCGTCAGCGCGTTGCGCGACCAACGTGCGGTGATCGACCCGCTCGTGGATGTCGCACCGCTCAAGCGTGTCGTTCACATGCTCCGCCCATGACTGACGCCAATCGACCAACAGGTCTTTGGCGTTCCAGTCGCGCTCTTTGGCCCCGAACCCTTCGGGGCCAACCTCGCGGGTGGTCAGCATGATGTGGGCGTGGTGGTTGCGCTGATCGCCCTCGCGCCCTGGGGCGTGAATAGCCACGTCCGCGATCATGCCACGCGCCACGAATTGCTCGCGCACAAACGCCCGCACAAGGTCGGCGTTTTGCGCGGTGGTCAATTCGGACGGCAGGGCCACGCGCACCTCGCGGGCCACCTGCGCGTCTTTGCGGCGCTCGGCGTCCTCGACGGCGTTCCACAGCGATGAGCGATCATGCACCCACGCTGGCGCGTGGTCCGGTGCGATGATCTCTGTGTGCAGGACACCGCCTTTGCGGGTGTAGTCATGCACCTCGCCCGTCCGATGATCTTTGATCACCTCGGCGGTGCGATAAGCGATGGCGGCGGTTGCAGACCGTCCCTTGCTGCGGGATATCACAGATGCATCAAAATGATAAATCGCCATGATCGCCTCTTGGCTTGGTTTCGAAAGGATGCGCAGCGGTCCTTCGCTCACACGTCGCTTGCGACGTATAGGTGAGCACTTACGTGATATCCCGCCTTTACTGCTGTCGCTGAATTACCTAATAGTTAACCCAACCCTAGGGAGAATAAAAGTGAAAACGCTTCAACAACAAATCGCATCGGCTGAATCAAAGCTCGCGCGGCTCAGGACCAAAAAGAAGGCCAGTGACACCCGCGTCAAAATCGTTGTGGGCGCTGTTGTTGCAAAGGCTGCTTTGGAAAGCCCCCAAGCTGCCGCGAAGCTGGCGGCTCTCTTACGCGAGAGGGTCACACGCGACCTTGATGTGAAAGAGCTGCAACCGCTCCTGTCCGACCTCGATGAGAAGGCTGCCCAAGATGGATGATGAAAAACTGGACGCCCTGCTGGAAGCGATGGCAGAGAACACCACCACGCTGATTGACGTACAGAAACAAGCGGCTTCCACATCAGCCTCCACCAAGGATGCCCGCACCTACGTTCAGACCATTGCCAAGCAAACGGACTGGACAAAAAACGGCAGGGCCATTGCCGCCGTTTTGACCACCGCTCTCGAAAAAGATCATACCGCGCTTCATGCAGCCTCAAGGGCTGCGCAGGAAATGCGCGGGCTGTCTGTCGAGCTGACCCGCAAGACGGATCGGGCGGCAGAGGCCCAGATGGACGGCG
>NZ_JACIEI010000033.1 GCF_014196805.1 Sulfitobacter undariae
CGAAATTCGTCCGTCCGTTTCAGTCCCATAGTTTATCTCCTTTGTTACAGTAAATGCTATCAAAGGAGCGGCATCAAACCGCGACAGGTCCAAAGTTGGGAAAGAGACGCAGGAGATCACGACGTCGAGGCGGCCCAAAGGAAGTTAAAAAGTTAGTCACTGACGAGGCTGCAGACAAGCAAAAGAGTGATTTCCAATGGGGGCCCGCAACACCAAGCCGAGTCCAATTTCCAACCTGAAATTTTGGATGCAGCTAAGTCATAAACTCGAGATCGCTTTGGATGTAGCCGAAAAATAACGCCTTTTAGGAGGGCGCGCGTAGTGAAGTTGTCGTTACTATTCAATAGTGTAAACTTCAATATCATCCCGCATCATATAGAACGCCATTGGCACAAATTCAGTGTGCAGGTCTTGACCCGCAGTTAAAAGCATTCGGTGGGTATGATTGTGGTATATGCCTCCGTGGGGAAGCAAACATCTTATCTTGCCGGCAAAACTCAGCAAACCCTTTCGAGCTATGTTCGCTGTAGCCGCGTCAGATGCCTGGCAAAATTTCCCTTCGAGACTTACGGCTTTATCCGCACCACTTTCAGACATAGCAAATTCGTAGAGTTCTTGAATGAAGTCTCTGAATTTTCTAAAACTTCCTCTCGATGCAAGGTCGGCGACCTGAGGGATATCCAAGACAAACCTATGTTCCGTCTGTTCGAACAATTTGATCAATGCCGAAGCCTTAGGCACAACAATGCCAAGATCTCGCCTTTGGGACTTTTGTAGTTCTCGCCACCGGAACAAGCTATCCGTTATGACAAACGCCCCAGTAAGCTGAGCTAGGTAAAGGGTCATCTCAAGGTTCGGAGACATGTTGAGCATCAGTAATTGCCCATCATCTTTTCCTGGTTTGGCGTCGAGATCTTTGAGTATCGCAAGGGGATCATCTTCGTTTTCCTTAGTAATGTGGTCAAGAAGCCTATCAATTCCAGCATCGTTGATGTCCGGTATCGCATTCTTTATGTTTGACCGCCGGAAGCTTTTGGGCATTGTTCTGATCAATCGGCGCATATCATCCATTTGCGCCCATTTTGAGCGTGGGTCGTCATCTATGTTGTGCCTTTCACCCTCGTTGCGCTGCTGTGAAAGCGAGAACATTTGCTCTCTTAGGTGTTGATCAAAGATACATGGGTCAGGAATGAAATTGATGGCACCAGACTCGATGAACGGAATCAATTTGACTAGAAGGACGACACTTTTAATTAATTCTTGCCTATATTGCTCTGGATTTTCGATAGGGCTAAAGTCTGGTTGTACCACCCTCGGATGAACCATTGGGTTTTGTACTATGATTTCTCCAAAGAAGAGGGTGCTCCCTAGTAAAAATTCATCGGCAAGCCTAGGATCGACTATCCCGGTGAAAACTGCCCGTGCCCGACCATCAGGTTTAGGAAGCAAGCTTTGGAGGTTCGTTTCTAGTGGCCAGAGTGAGGCAAATATCTTGTAAATCGTACTTATCTGATCACTTGTAATATTACGCCTGACCTGCGCCCAGTCTTGCTCCTCATTAAGCTTCAATACATTTGTAATTCCCCGGAAAAGTAGGATGTTCCGTTCTCTTATGCTAAGCTCCGTCCACGAAGGCCTTAGTTCAGGCCGCAAGTGTTTACAGCACTTCTTAAATTTCTCTCCTGACCCGCATCTACAGTAGTCGTTTGGTTCGGGTGCGGGCTTTTTGTGCTTTTTTTGAAGATGCTCAAATGGCTTTTCAGTTCTCCCAAATTTGTCTTGATAGTGAACGGTGCCATCCTCATAGCGAGCAAACATCTCACCACCGAAGTGCCAAAGCTGGTCTTTAGGAGGTGTCAAAACGTCCCGAAGGTCTTTCCAACTGCAATCAACAGATTTTTCCGGATACAACCAATCACGGTGCCCTGCCGCAATATATCTCCGAGCGCGCGCTTTCAGGATGAAGTTGATCTTCGTAACCTCTTCATCCGTCAGCTTTCGTTCCTTGATGAATGCATCTGTTCGAGCCATTGAATTTCTAAAATTCTTGGGAAAGGTGCGTTTTTCGGTCGGATCAACGTCGTTTGGTGACTCTGCGTACTCAAGATTCGACAGGATTAAGCAATGCTCACCACTCATAGGAAACAGCGTTTGCGATCCTTTGAGAGCGATTGCCGGATCGTTCGGATATGCGCACGCTTTGTGATTTGGAGGATACGCATGATTGAAGACAGTGACAGGGTGATCAGTCAAAATGAATTTCACTGAGGAGTCTGCGGCAGAAACGATTTCTCGCGAACCTTCCGTCCACAATGTACAGTTCATATTTCGGACGCCCTGCATCTCCATCATCAGATCATTTTGTGCCAAGGATGGGTATCGCGCACGGATCCAATCCAGTCCTTTCGGAGTTCTGATCTTTTGCGCATCGAGATATTCAAAGAAGTCCTGGAAGTGGCGATGCCAATGAGAAACGTCGTCGCCGCAGAATGCTCTGATGGCTCTGGCACCTGCATCATCGATCTGTCCAAAGAGCTTCCGTTCAATTTCATCATTGATGAAAGTCCCAAAGAAAGTTGAGTATAGATCAGTCTGATAGAAGCACCTGGAAGTGGGCCAGATGCGTAGATTCTTCATCGTGATAATTCGACCATCTGGCAGTCTTTTTTGGTCCGGATTAAGATCTAAGTAACTTAACTTATTTCCTTTTTCACCAAAGAAGGATTTTTGATGCCATTGAGGCACGTAGTGATTATCCCTAGTCTTGGTCATGTGCTTCCACCGCTATAGCATTTAGTTGAGTGTTCGGAGTTGAACGGTGAATACCGTGTCGTCGTACTGAGCCTTCGTTAAGAGATTTGATTTGATTGACGGCATTAGCAAAGGAAGGTCAGATCGTTTGCCCTTTAGCTTGATGACTTCTGCAAAAAATGTTGCTGCCAAAGGACTTTGGCGATCTTCGAAGAACGCGAGAGCAACAGAAACGAGTTCTTCCCCGTTACGTTCAGCGCGGTTTCGGATCTCAGACCAAGAATATGCGACGCTTTCGACTTCTTTGTCTCGATCCAAGAGCTCGTCTATTTCTGTCAGTGCGGTTTCAATATTCACAAATCTGGAGAACCGGCTATCGGTTCTTAGGATTGGGTCCAAGTGTACTTTCCGCCAATCAAAGTAGCCCTTGTCGTTGCAATCCTCCCATAGACTCCAGACAAACATTTGATCAAGATGTATCAAGTAGGGCTCCAGAGCTCTTAGCTGATGAGGCCCTTTGATGCCGTTTCGTCCATTATGTTTTATCCCAAAAATTGAAGTAAGATGTTCAAATAGTTTGCCTTTTTCCTCAGAAGCTAAATACTGAACATGAAACGTTTCCAAAGCCCAATCAGTCGCCAAGAAGAGCAAGACTTGCAAGTATTTGCGGCTAGAGGAAAGGTGCTCCCAGTTCTCTCGAATTACCACCTCTGAAAAACAATCGCATCGTTCGGCCAAAAGCTCAGAGATGGTCCAGTCTGTGTTTCCATCATAATCGGAACCTGTTTCGAAGGCATCACGACGACGAGCAAGCTCACTCTTGATCTCTTCCTCAAACCCTTCGGTTCCCAGATATCGTAGAAACTGAAACCAAAAGCGAGGTTCATCACTCCTCAACTTCGTGCGAAGTTGTGGCGCTACCGCTGGGTCACCGAAAAAGCAGCGCACCCTTATCACCTCGTCTTCAAGCCCGGCAGGTGGGGTGGCTTGTAAAGTTCTGCAGTCCACCAAGTTCATAGATGTACCCCAGAGTTGAAAAGCGCGTTTTCGGAGAAAAAAGCTGTTCTTCGTATCGCTCCATATCTTTCTAAGCGCTTCCTTGGAGTCGCGTCCCAGCTTTAGGTGCGAACGGTGAGTCTTGTCCCAACTTCGAAGTCTTGTACTAGCCAAAATGTTGATACTGCCTGGCTTGCCTTCAATGCTGGTGTCGATACTTGCAATATACTCAGCGACGTAAACTGCCGCTGCAGGGTGATCGACGTTATCAAGTGCGGCGTAAACGGCGTGACCCATCTCTGGATTGACATTGGCATATTCAATAAGCATGCCAATCGACCTGCTTTCTCCAATACGTCGTAATCCTCCGGACAATCCGTAGTGGCCAAGATCCCATTGGTTTTGCCTGATAGACTCTCCTTGCTCATCTTCTGATGACGATTGAAAGTTGGCCCACGCGGCCAGAAGCTCTTCCGAGGGAAATTCATCTGAGCAAGTCCCACAGGAGACCCCCGCAAACAGAATTCCAAATGAGATCTGTTTGCCTTCAGCTTGCATCATACGCCAACGCTTCAACACACTTGGGGCTAAGCTAGCATCCGAGCATTCACCCGCGAGATTTAACGCCCCGTTTACACCATTTTCGTTGAGGTTTGGGTCACAGATCAAGTTACTCAAATCTTGAAGCCATTCAGGACCGAACTTGCTCTTAGTGTAGGAAACAAGCCGGTCTCTATAAAGAGAGTTCACACTAGGTTCATGCGCCAGGCAAAGCCTCGCCATTGCCCTGACATCGCCGTTTAGAATGCGAGCCTCTCTGCCCGCGTGAGTGTTTGAGCGCGTTGCTTGCAACAATGTTGAGTAGCGCTCGCCTTGGAGTTTTGCGATCTCCCATTCGATTGCGCGACGTTCGGCTTCTTTTGCCGTCCCGATTTTTCCTTCATTCACAAAGTTTTGACAGAGCTTCAGGATTTCATCGGAACACTCCTGCTTTTGCTCTATTGCAAGATTCAGGCCTTTGAAGGCGACAAGCGGATTTGTTCTCATGACCTTTTGCCAAAATTCTTGCGGGAATTTTGTGTTTACCGACGCAATGCTCAAGAGTTCGGAGTAAAATGGATCGGCGATATGATCTGCTTTCCAGCGACCAGCTTCAATGTCTTCTTGAAATACTTGAGAAAGCAAGTGATCTCGAACCCGATCATGTCGGAAACCGAGTCGTTTTTGCTTCCCTATTGATTCTTCCCCAACTAGAGAACCTGCAGCTAAGAGAATCTCTAAACCCCTTTGGATTTCACTGTTCTGAAGCCCATAGAAGAGCCTACGCAATTCGGGTTCGCTTGCGCGTTCTTCAATCATCCAACGGGACATTGCTGCTGCCGCTCTTTCCAGAAAATAGACGCTGCAGCCAGCATTAGCAGCGCACCGCTCAATTTGGTTCGTCACAAATTGATCTACCAGATGTGCAGGCTCAACCGTTCCGTCTGGATCTAAGAGGCCGATCAACAAAGGATCACTCGCCAAGCTGACCGCAATTCCGTCAGCTTTCAGGTCACTGATTACTTTTGAGCGCCGATGATACGCCGCTTTAACGGCTACGCGCGCTTCGAGGTTGGAGAATGGCTGCAGCTCAATAGACTTTCCGTCCACACTTTTACGGGCTTGATCAGTTAAGCCTTGCAGGCTCTTAGGCCAGACAGGGCAGAAAACTATCACGCCATAAATCGTTGATCTATCATCCGTACCCAATTGTTTCAGTTCATTTGAAAACTGATCAACCTTGAGGATCGTAGATGAAGGATCCGAAGCCTTGTTTATGTCTTCGATCCAGAGAAAAACCGCCGCACCGCTAAATAGTTTCTGCAGTTCTTGCAAAGAGTTACGAAGAGAAAGTTCTGGAGTATACCTAGACAAACTCTTGAACAAAGCCTGTTCTATAGAATGACTTTGGTCTAAATCATCGTGGTGGATAACAAACGCGATGCCCTCAGTTTTTCTTACATAGTCAGCATATTGAAGGCAGACACTAGTTTTTCCTAATCCTGATCGACCAACAATATACGTTAGAGGTCCGGCTGCATTTATGAGATCAGGCAACGCGACGTCGAAATCTCTTTCGACTAGATCACCAATTTTGACGTAAGTCTGCTGTTCCGCTAACTGTCTGTCGGAAATCTCAAGCGCGAGTTCCTTTGAAAGGCGTGTTTGTGGCACTCCAAATGCTTGTGAGCGGATGTATTGACCATCTGGATTTGTATCGAGCGCTTGTGACAGTCGGCTATTGTCCCAAATATCAATTTCCAAACCACGTTCAGAACCATATTGTTCGATTTTATCCACCAAGTCTGAGGAGACCGTTGAAGAGCAAGTTAAAACGATTTTGCGTCTATAGTCCGCCCACTTTTCAAGACGTCTTGCTGCCTTCACGACATCTCCATCCTTCTCAGACAGCCATTTCCTTTCAAGGCCTTCGCGCCTAGTAATTGTGTGCTCAACGGCGACCGCGTACCTGATGCCAAAATTGTCAGTGGAAAAACAAATGCCATCAACAGGGTCCTTTATGCTCTGCCCCCGTACATTTACTCCTGACTGAACTACGCTGAAGTATAGCGGCACCATTGCTCGCAGTACACGTGTCGCAACTCTCTCAAACTGTCCGGTGTCTGTGATTGAGGTGAGTAGCTCTTCTGTATTCACGTGAATTTTTTCCTCATATCGACCAGTAGCTAGCAATTTCAGATAACTCATTGCCAGAGTTATTACATTTACTTCACTGTATCCGTTAGTTCAGTGCATTAGTTTAATCTAACAACCTGTTCCTATGGTAGCCTGCAAAAAGTAATCACACAGCTGCTTGGCACACCGGGATTGCCAACAAACTAAAGAACCACTTTTGCAAACAAGCGAGATGAAGGATCCGACTATTTGTTTACCCTCAGTCGAGCTCACCGTGCTTCTCTAAAATTTTCATCAATATGTTGTTAGCAGCTGAAAAATTACCCAGTTGGCCCTCGAGTTTGTACTGCCACTTGACCCCGTGGAAAAGGTTATTTCTGTAACGATATATTACGATGAGCATTGCAGTGACGCGATCTTTTGGATCGCTGTTGCTTCCATCTATGACGGAGCGCACCAGTGGTTTGGACCTGTCGCGGTTTGATGCCGCTCCTTTGATAGCATTTACTGTAACAAAGGAGATAAACTATGGGACTGAAACGGACGGACGAATTTCG
>NZ_JACIEI010000034.1:2500-5925 GCF_014196805.1 Sulfitobacter undariae
TGGCGATGATCTCAGTATGGTGTGATGGGTTTAGGCCTATCACAAGCATTTGCCATGGATTGTTTCCTCGATCCCGTGAGTGTTTGCCATCTGAAAAGGCAGTGATGTCCAAGTCAAGTACACTAACCGGAGTGGTCGCAAGGCCACTCGAAAAAGCTACATTCCCGCACGGGTTTGTAGCAGTTATGTATGTTTTTGATCTGGGAATAGTTTGCACAGTTTCTTACCAGCTTCTGTGTGATACGATTGACGCAAGTCTTTCTCTTTCTGGATCAAATCAAGCGCGAAAAGGGCGTTTGGTGAATGCCTTGGCAGTAAGAGGCGATGAAAGACGTGATACTCTGCGATAAGCCATGGGGAGCTGAGAATAAGCTTTGATCCATGGATTTCTGAATGGGGCAACCCACCTGATATTTTGTTATTATTGCTACTTCGGTGGCAGCTAATAATGAGGTAAACCAGGTATTTCTAGACTGAATACATAGGTTTAGAAAAGCAAACCCGGGGAACTGAAACATCTAAGTACCCGGAGGAAAGGAAATCAATATGATACTCCCCTAGTAGCGGCGAGCGAACGGGGACCAGCCGAGCCATGAGTGTGGTTAGAATGCGTTGGAATGCGCAACCAAAGTGGGTGATAGTCCCGTATAAGAAGCATGATTGGACGTATTAAGTAGGGCGGAACACGTGAAATTCTGTCTGAAGATCGGAGGACCACCTTCGAAGGCTAAGTACTCCTTACTGACCGATAGTGAACCAGTACCGTGAGGGAAAGGTGAAAAGCACCCCGACGAGGGGAGTGAAACAGTACCTGAAACCGAACGCCTACAATCAGTTGGAGGGCCCTTGCGGCCTGACAGCGTACCTTTTGTATAATGGGTCATCGACTTGGTCTCTCAAGCAAGCTTAAGCCGTTAGGTGTAGGCGCAGCGAAAGCGAGTCTTAATAGGGCGAATGAGTTTGAGGGATCAGACCCGAAACCGAGTGATCTAGGCATGGCCAGGTTGAAGGTTAGGTAACACTAACTGGAGGACCGAACCCACATCTGTTGAAAAAGATCGGGATGAGCTGTGCCTAGGGGTGAAAGGCCAATCAAACTCGGAGATAGCTGGTTCTCTGCGAAATCTATTTAGGTAGAGCGTCGACCGAATACCCTCGGGGGTAGAGCACTGGATGGGTAATGGGGCCTTACCGGCTTACTGATCCTAACCAAACTCCGAATACCGAGGAGTACTAGTCGGCAGACACACGGCGAATGCTAACGTCCGTCGTGAAGAGGGAAACAACCCTGACCTACAGCTAAGGCCCCTAATTCATGGCTAAGTGGGAAAGCAGGTGGGACGACCAAAACAACCAGGAGGTTGGCTTAGAAGCAGCCATCCTTTAAAGATAGCGTAACAGCTCACTGGTCTAAATAAGTTGTCCTGCGGCGAAGATGTAACGGGGCTCAAGCCATGAGCCGAAGCTTAGGATGCATTTATTGCATGGTAGCAGAGCGTAGTGTGACATAGTTCCATGTGTCTTTACCCTCCTTCGGGTGGGATTAGACACAAGGAGCTTTCTGTGAAGCGGGCCTGTGAGGGATCCCGTGGAGAGATCACTAGTGAGAATGATGACATGAGTAGCGACAAAGAGTGTGAGAGACACTCTCGCCGAAAATCCAAGGGTTCCTGCTTAAAGCTAATCTGAGCAGGGTAAGCCGACCCCTAAGGCGAGGCCGAAAGGCGTAGTCGATGGGAACCAGGTTAATATTCCTGGGCCAGATGGAAGTGACGGATCTCGAGGGTAGTTCATCCTTATCGGATTGAATGGGCTGCTTAGAGGTTCCTGGAAATAGCTCCATCGTTAGATCGTACCCTAAACCGACACAGGTGGATAGGTAGAGAATACCAAGGCGCTTGAGAGAACTATGTTGAAGGAACTCGGCAAAATACCTCCGTAAGTTCGCGAGAAGGAGGCCCGGTTTCTAGGCAACTAGAGGCTGGGGGCACAAACCAGGGGGTGGCGACTGTTTATTAAAAACACAGGGCTCTGCGAAGTCGTAAGACGACGTATAGGGTCTGACGCCTGCCCGGTGCCTGAAGGTTAAAAGGAGGGGTGAGAGCTCTGAATTGAAGCCCAGGTAAACGGCGGCCGTAACTATAACGGTCCTAAGGTAGCGAAATTCCTTGTCGGGTAAGTTCCGACCTGCACGAATGGCGTAACGACTTCCCCGCTGTCTCCAACATAGACTCAGCGAAATTGAATTACCGGTCAAGATGCCGGTTACCCGCGGTTAGACGGAAAGACCCCGTGCACCTTTACTACAACTTCACACTGGCATTAGGCCGAACATGTGCAGGATAGGTGGTGGGCTTTGAAGCGTGGACGCTAGTCTGCGTGGAGCCTCCCTTGAGATACCACCCTTGTTCTGCTTGATGTCTAACCGCGGTCCGTTATCCGGATCCGGGACCCTGTGTGGTGGGTAGTTTGACTGGGGCGGTCGCCTCCTAAATTGTAACGGAGGCGCGCGAAGGTTGGCTCAGACCGGTCGGAAATCGGTCGTTGAGTGCAATGGCAGAAGCCAGCCTGACTGCGAGACTGACAAGTCGAGCAGAGACGAAAGTCGGTCATAGTGATCCGGTGGTCCCGAGTGGAAGGGCCATCGCTCAACGGATAAAAGGTACGCCGGGGATAACAGGCTGATACTGCCCAAGAGTCCATATCGACGGCAGTGTTTGGCACCTCGATGTCGGCTCATCTCATCCTGGGGCTGGAGCAGGTCCCAAGGGTACGGCTGTTCGCCGTTTAAAGAGGTACGTGAGCTGGGTTTAGAACGTCGTGAGACAGTTCGGTCCCTATCTTCCGTGGGTGTAGGATACTTGAGAGGAGTTGCCCCTAGTACGAGAGGACCGGGGTGAACGATCCACTGGTGGATCTGTTGTGGCGCCAGCCGCAGTGCAGAGTAGCTATGATCGGACAGGATAACCGCTGAAGGCATCTAAGCGGGAAGCCCCCCTCAAAACAAGGTATCCCTGAGAGCCGAGGTAGACTACCTCGTCGATAGGCCAGAGATGTAAGCGTGGTAACACGTTCAGTTGACTGGTACTAATGGCTCGATAGGCTTGATTTGATCCAGTAAAAGTAAGACTTACTGATCAAAAGCATACACACACAATCAGCGTACTGACTTGGATAGTTGAGGAATTTATTTGGTTTGGTGATCATAGCGTAAGCAATACACCCGGTCCCATCCCGAACCCGGCAGTTAAGTGCTACTGCGCCGATGGTACTGCGTCTTAAGGCGTGGGAGAGTAGGTCATCGCCAAACCTAATAAGTTCCTCAAATATAACGTATCTCTCTAGACAATGTTATAAATATAAACGCCGCGCAGCTCATCCTGCGCGGCGTTTATTCGTTCAAACAACAAAATAACATCAACAAA
>NZ_JACIEI010000035.1 GCF_014196805.1 Sulfitobacter undariae
AACCATTTACCGATATAGCATTACATCAGGTATGGCAGGAAATATATCATCCAAGATGTGCCGCCTGTAGTTGTATGACGTGGTGTGTTCCTCCAAATCGATTGGAAAGGAGGAACCTCAATGCCTAACGTAACAACACCCCAAACGACGACTTCGGAAAAAACAGACACTAAATCCAAGAGGGGCGCTTCTTCAACTGAGCGGATCTTCAGTAAGGACGTAACTAAGTACGGCTACGTGGCTTTGCCAAACATACTTGTACGCGGTCAGGCTCGTCTGGGGCTTTCTACTACACAATTCAATATTCTAGCACAGCTGCTTAGTTACTGGATTGATCCCGAACGCCCACCTTTCCCAAGTAAAGCAGATCTTGCACGAAGAATGAATATTCACCCCACAACAGTGCGAATTAACATCGCTACGCTCGAGGAAAAAAAGCTGGTTCGGCGAGAGCAACGCAAGACAACTGCTGGGGATTGGAACTCCAATATCTATCATCTCGACGGATTGGTAGACGCACTCAAAAACCTAGCGCCCGAGTTCGAGGAAGAACGCAAAAAACACTTGGCAAAGAAAGCACTGACGGAGCAACGTTCACGTAAAGACGAAACCGCCGAACGCGCCCGCCAAAGTGGCGTAAAGCGTAGGAGGTAATGATCAATGGCAGGTCTAAATAAAAGGGTTCTTATCTTTATCGACGAGAGCGGCACAGCTGGCGAGCCTGACTTTATGTTGGGATCGGTCACAGTCGCAGCACGTCATGCATCTGTAGCCGAAAGTATACTGTCAAATTTTCGAGAGAAAAATGCTGGGGAGTTGCATGCAAACAAAATGGAAGGGGTTGTGGCACGAAGACTGCTTCAACAGTTCCACGGAGCGACTAAAGATCGGGGTTTGATATTCTTGAACAAAGCATCGGCCCACCACCATGGGACTGCTGCACAAATATACGCTGCAGCCGTGATAGAAATCGTAAAAGTTGCCATTCGTCGTTACGCTAAGCAACATAGGATCCCAAAAATTGGCAACATAGAGCTCATTCTGGATCGTAATGATACGAATAAAAGCGAGGAATGCGTCCTCTGCTTGGCAGCAGCACAGCGTGACGACAAGCTTTTTCAAGCCGTAGAACATATTGCCTGCGTTGATTCGACTGCGGCTAGGTTTTTACAAGTGGCTGATCTTGTGGCCTACTCTAGGAGGTGGCAGGAGCGTGGTGAGATTAACGGTAAGCAGCTTGAAAGTGAATGTGGTATCAAACTGCTTTAAAACGACAAAACCGCCCAAAGGGCGGTCCTGAACGTGGTGCGGCTAGCAACCAGCCCTCTCTCCTAGACTGGGTCACCGCTGCTCCTGCTCGACGCAAGGCCTAGCAGGTCGCTAGGAATATGTAGCACCCATAGGTTAAAAAAGCAAGGTTATTCAGTTCTCCAACAAGAGCAGAGTAGCTTTTTAAACACCGCGTTCAGCCATGCGCCTTAGCTCGTCAGAAATCTTCAATTCGAGAGTTGCGCTCCGGCCTCTCGCCATAAGATCGGCTTGGTCTGCAAAATCCAGAATGAACCCTGCAAGATGTCTGACCTCGATCAGGTCTTCCTCTTTGAAAGGCACAGACCGTCCCATGTTCCTGGCCTCGTTCATGCGCTTGGCAATCTGCACCACATTGTTGCCGACCTTGTTCAACGCCCCCTTCATGCCCGTCAGCGCCTCGGCCAGCTCCGCATCGGGCATCGCCATGCCGTTGGTATTGCGGATCACGTTCCGCAACGCCTCACTACGATTTCGGATGCCAGCTTCTTTCAGCTTGGCGTCAAACTGGGCGAGATCCGCAGGCGAGACGCGGCACACGATCACCTCGGTCCTGCTGCCCCTCTCGATCTGGATTTCTCGCATGACCTCGGCACAGCGGTAAACCGTGCGCACAGTGACGCCGTATTCGCGGGCCAGCACCTGCGGGCGGACGCCTTCCCTGACTTTTTTGGCGATGGATTGCCGTGTTGTGTGATCGAGTTTTTTGGTCATTTGTCACAAATGTCATACGATGCTATTTCCTGCCACCTTCACACAACCAAAAGCAACCCATTTTTACCGACCGTGCAGAAACAGCTCTGATCGGAAAAGGCGAAGGCGGTGGTAACCTCCGGTGTCTTGGATGCCGATGTGAGGGGGGGGTGTTGCAGTTGCAGGATATGGGCAATGTTAACCAAAATTGCATTTTGGCCTCCGCGCTGTGTTTTTGACCTTCCCAGAGCGGCAAGTTTCAAACAGTCAGGACTTCGGCTGCTGGACCCGCTTTGAAGTGCAGAAAACCGCTCCCGCCCCGCCCTGGAGACCGACGATCACGCTTGATGATTGCGTTCAGTCGATCTGGAGGCCCGTGAGAGGCCTTTCCGTGCTGGAAGCTCCTCAACGCACCTATCGACTTTATGGCGCTCTACGGCGCTCCTAGCGGCCCCTGTGGTGATTTCTGGATGGGTTCCTACCCGCGCTTTGCGTGTGACCGTCTGACGGACTGTTTGGACGTTGGCGGGAGGGGTGTTGCAGTTGCAGGATATGCGCAATGTATACCAAAATTGCATTTTGGTCTCTGCGCTGTGTTTTTCGTTCTCCAGTGATGAGGGCAAGAAGTGGCAAATGACCCCGCCATCCATTCTTAGAAATTCTACTGCCTCGCCGCTTGCAGCGGCGGAGCTTGAGGTTGGATAAAACGGTCCGACAAGCGTTAAAACTACCCCATATTTTTACCAAAAAGCGCGTAGCGCCTTCTTGTTCTATAAGTTCTATAAGTTCAGGGCATGTAACATACTGATTTTATTGTAAATAAAAGTCTTAAAGTGGGTTATGGGGCCGTTAAAGTGGGTTATGGGGCCGTTAAAGTGGGTTATGGGGCCGATATATGGGATTTGACAGAGTGGATAAATCCACCTAAATAAATCACATGGGAAAAACACTCGAAGTCGCAACCGACAGAGCCTTTGATAACCGTGCTGGTGTTATTCCACGCGAGATGGCTAAGGGTGTGTTTATCAATGGTGCACTGGGTGCGCAGGCCACCAAAACCTTACATTTGATGATTGACCATGCAGCAGGCCGGATGGGCAACGACTGTTGGCATGAAATGCACCTGCGAGACATACGCAAGGTCACGGGAATGCGGAACCATGATCTCGGTAGCCTCCGCGACATGATCCACGAGATCGCCGCCACCTCATTCAGCTTTGAAGTCGACCTGTCGGATAGCCGCCGCAAAGAAGGAATTGGCACATTCCTCGACGGTGGCGAGTTGGTCTATGATCGTGAAGATGAAGGTAACCTGACGGTCCGGTGGCACTTCGGGATTGTGTTCCGAACGCTGGCACTGGAATCTAACCATTGGGCAATTCTCGATCGTCAGGCTTTCTACGCCATGACATCAAAATACTCCCTTGCCCTGTTCCAGCAGATCAGCGCCATGGTGCGAATGAAACACGTCACGAGCTGCACCTATGAAGTGACCGATCTGCGGCAGATCATGGGTGTTGCTCCGGGCAAAGTGACAAGGTGGGCTGACTTCAACCGCGATGCGTTGAAACCAGCGTTGGCCGAGATTAGCCAACTGACCCGTTTTGAAGTGTCAGCACGGTTTATCAAAGCGGGGCGCCGTATCGAGAAGGTTGTGATCGAATGGACAGAAAAACCTGATCTAACCAAAGTCAAAGCTGAACAGGACCGCCCAAAGGTTGGACGGAAGGCGCGGCGGGATGGCACGGCGGAAACGGTCGCGCTAGCGTTTCCCGCGTCCGGTTCAGTGAAAGGCGTGCAACCATGGGACAAGATTGCAAGGAACAACGCCCCCCTCATTGACGGGCGGCATGTGCCTGATTTGCGGGTGCTGTCCGACACGTTTCGCAAGTGGTGCGCAGAAAAGTCGATCCCATTAGACGCGGCCAGCATCGAGAAGTCGTTCACGACTTGGTGCAAAAGTTATTCAGCGAGGTGATCATGATGCCCAGTGAGCGCCCAGTGAACATGCCCATGTCACCTGCCCATGCTGCCCAGTCCAAAAATGTGTCGCGGCGCACGATTATGAGAGCGATAGAAACCCTTGATCTAAGGGCCTCTAGAGATAATCGAAATCACTGGAAGATTGATCCGCAAGACCTTGATAAGTGGGCAGATGCCCAGTGCGCGCTTAGTGAACATGCCCACCCCATTTTGCCCACAGTGCCCACTTCAGATTTAGAAGTAAAACTAGCTGTAGCAGAAGCGCAACGCGATGCGGCCAAAGAGCAATTGGCGGGTGTTCAAGAAGACCGCGATAGATGGCGCGAAATGGCGGAAAAGTTGGCCAGTAAGCCCCGCTGGGGTTGGTGGTGGCGATAGCTTTACAAAGCCTCTCGCTATGAAATAATAATATTTACTTTGAAAATGGAGCAACTCTCTGTTTGAACGTTATTTTTTACACTTAGCGATGGCATATAATGAACCCTACGGGTAGGGTGTGTTACATGCCGTACCTATAGCAGGTATTGTAGCACATAATAACCGAAATCTGATAAACGGAAAACCATTTACCGATATAGCATTACATCAGGTATGGCAGGAAATATATCATCCAAGATGTGCCGCCTGTAGTTGTATGACGTGGTGTGTTCCTCCA
>NZ_JACIEI010000036.1 GCF_014196805.1 Sulfitobacter undariae
TTTGAAGCGATACACAGTCGATCTTCCGATCCCCAGGTCCTTAGCGATCTCATCTGCCGACATGCCCGCCGCCAGCCGTTCCTTGATCGCGTTCAATGGATGGGGGCGGCCACGCATGAGGTAAACCACTTGAACCACTGCGCTCGAGGTGCGCATCTCATGAGGGGCTTTAATGCGATGTGGGCGGGAAGCTGCCATCTGCTGCAGTACGTGCAAATGGCCGGTTAAGGGCAAATTTCTTTGTGGATTAAATATCGATCCAGAATCCTTCTTCCCGATCTTGAAACTCTGTGTAGCGGTATTGCCGTGTGCCTGATTTCACGCTGCACCATACAGCGGTCTTAAGAGAGTTGCCCAACATTGAAGAGCACGAGATACAAACATAGCGGAAACCCACGAAAATTGAGTAGTAACATCCCCAATCAGACTAAATGTCATATTCACGATTGAACTTCTTGCGTTGGATCGCGGGGTGGGGGCTATAGCCATCTTCATGGGATGCTGGTGCCAAGAGTAGCCAATCCAACACTGCAACCGCGATTGAAGCGCCGAGCGTTCCGATCAAGGTCAAAAACACTCGTTGGACCATTGCGACCTCAGGGTTGCTTGTTGTCAGGGCCGTTGCCACCAAAACCGCAGCAACGGACAGGCCAAACTGGTAGACCGACGCCGACATCCGCCCGCGCATCATCGCAACACCAAAACCCCAGCCGACTGTAAACATCAACACCAGCAAAACCTCGAAATGCGCCGAAAACCCGTATAGTGCCAATACAACCAGCGCGACAATCCCGCCTATCAAAGTAGCCCAACTCCGCTCGGCGGCTTCTGCAAAGGCCTCATCTTGAGTCGGGAAAATTAGTGGAAAGACAGCCGCAATCGCTAGGATCATATCCGAGACTGGCAAAACTGCGTATAGCCAGAAACACAGCCCGGTTAAAACCACAGCACGGATCAAGGCACCACCACCATGATGCCCCGCCGCGGCCCGCGGGGCGTCGACGTGTTTTTCTTTCGTTTTCGCAGGCACCAGCAGGTAAAGCGTGGGAATTGTGACCGCCGCAACACCACAGCCTAGAAGAAAACCGTCGCGAAAAATATTCAACATCACCGGATTTTTCATCCCGACAATCGACATCAGGGAGGCCGCAATCAGCAAGAGCATCCCAAAAGCGCTGCCAGTTCTGCGGGTGAAATAAAAGCCGACAAAATAGAACATGAACATCACCAACAACATCGCAGCGGGCACATGGCGTGTGATGGCAACGATCCCCGCCATCAGCCAGACCACCACCGCAAAAGCCACCGCCCCGCCAATCGCGCGCGCCGGATCAAAGGCCTTGCGCAGCCCCGCAATCAGCCCGATCGGCAAGGCGACACAGATCGGCGCCAAAGTTGGCTGTAGCCAAGCCATTGCCAAAAACCCTGCAACAACCGTCAGCCCGAGCCGAATAGGAAAATTAGGATCGTCAGCAGAGCGAGGGCGGGGAGCTATATACATCTCGGGGCCTTAGTATAATGCGGTGGTCCAGCTGCCGATGCGCTGGAAAAATGCGGCTGTGCGGGTGACAAAATGGGTGCCACCGTCAGGGTGAATGAGAACATTTATCTTCCCCCCCAAACGGGCTTGCCGCGGCCAAGTATGAGTGGTTCCTTCAAGCACAATCCGAACCGGCATTTTGCGCGCTGGCTCAAACCACTGGCTGATTGGGGTGTTGACCGGCAGGCCGCCAACCTCAGAGCGACCGGGATTTATCCCCCAGCCAAGGCTTTCAACATGGCCTTCAAAAATCTGCCCTGGTATCGCATCAAACACCAACGTAACTCGATCATTTGGCTGCACATTAACAAGCTGGTTTTCACGCAAGTCCGCCGTGATCCAGACTGCTTCGCCGTCGATAAAAGTCATGGTCGGCGACCCTGTACCAACAAACTGCCCCAGCCCCAAGTGCACATTGGTCACAACGCCGGGGCCGGGCGCGCGCGCCACTGTGCTTAGCAAGTCATATTCCGCCACTTCCAAAGCGAGTTCGGCGGCGCGAATTTGTGGATTACCCTCGCCGGCGGCTCCAAGCTGTAACCGCGCGCTTTCGGCAGTGGCCTGAGCGGCATGCAGTGCTGCCTCAGCGGCGGCAAGGTTTGCCTGCGCCTGATCACGCGCCGCACCCGAAACGATGCCCCGTTCAAAAAGGGCGGCAGAGCGTTCTGCGCTGGTTCGGGCCGTGTCTGCATTGGCGCGCGCTTGGGCAATCTGGGCCTGGGCCGCCTCGATTTGCGCGCTTGACGCATCAACCCCCTGCACCACCTGTGCCAAAGACGCCTGCGCCCGTTCTACCGCCAATTCAAACGGTCTGGGATCAATGCGAAACATCGCATCCCCCGTGTCCAGAATGGCATTGTCATGTACTTCAATCGCAATAATCCGCCCGGAAACGCGTGGTGCTACTTGCACAACGCTGGCTGAAACGATCCCCCGCGAACTGCCCGGTGCATAATGATCCGAGGCAACAGTCCACGTCACGATCCCCGACAAGAGAACCAAGACTATGGCCAGCACTAGAAAAATCGGTTTCTTGCTTTCGGGTTCTGCAATTTCTGGCCCAGTGTCAGTGGGCATATCCTGCGCTACTGGTTTGCTGGGGTTTGACGGGGGTGGGGAGGTCTCATTTGACATGTCTCAGGCTTTCTAAACGCTCATCGCTCTTGGGCATTGTGCTTTTTCACGGAAATCACGTTGTACTCATTCCTCTCAGCCCAATACGGACAAAAGTGTCCATTTGTCAATTGACAAATGGACACTTTTGTCCGTATCTGCGTTAGAATTATAGGAGCACCCGCGCCCAATGAAACAACGCCCTGATGCGCAAAAAAACCGCGAACGCCTATTGGCCGCCGCTAAGCTTGTATTTTCTGAATTTGGTGTCACGGCTCCGTTGGAACTTGTCCGCGAACGCGCGAATGTCGGCCGCGCCACGCTTTATCGAAACTTCCCAAATCGACAAGCGTTGTTTCTAGCCCTTATCGATGAGGCTCTTGATGAACTCGACCTTCATTCTGATGACTTTTGGGACCTTCTGGCAGAGGCTGCCGTCAAAGTGGTGGAAAATGAAGTGAGCCACGCCATTTGGGATGCGGCAGATATCGACAGCGACCAATTGGCGATCCGTCACAAAAAGTTGGTCGGGATATTTGAGACACCGCTGGCCATTGCAAAGCAAGACAAGAGCGTCGACCCCGACATTGCCCCCTCTGATATCGTGTTGCTGTTGCGTATGATTGGCGGAGCGGTTCACTCTGGCCCAACGACCGAACGCAGGCAAGTGGCGATGCGCGCCGTCGAGCTCCTCCGAAGAGGGATTTCTAGGTTCAGGACCCATTAATCGACTTGATGCTGGGTTGGTGTCATGATTCACGAACCCCAATGATTTGGGGGACAGATGAGCAATCTTTATTGGCTTACAGAAGCGCAGATGGTGCGACTTCGAAAACAGACAGCGCAATGTGAACCAAGAAGGTGTCTAGGAAACTAGGGGCTATTCATATGGACCTTGGTCAACGGCATAAAATCTTAGATGGAATTTGACTACAAAATGGCGGGTTCCAGTCTTGCCCGAAATAGGCTCCAATTCATTTAGGACAACCTGAACAAATTGATTCTATATCAATCACTTAACTTTTCCCTAGGTTCCAATCTTCACCGGACGCCACAAGAGGCATCCCATGCCTCTTTTCCTTTAAAGCAGCCATTCATGCAGCCGTAGCCAACGGGAGCAAAGTCCCACCGCCTTGATTGTTGGGGCAAGCCGCAGCGAAATGTCGTTTTGGATTCCATCCGGCGTTACACGATCCAATGGCAGGTTTGGTGCAAATTGCTGCACCGCTGAAAGTCCTGTGCTGCGTTCGCATGGGAATGCTGCGCGAGCACTCGCTGCGAAGCAAACGGCGGCAAAGTCCGCACAGCGGACCTTGGAGTCATGCCAAAAACGGTTCTCTGTTTGCGGCCTTGTCAAGCGGGATTGCGATCTGTCCGTTCGGGGTCATGGTTCTCTCCGAGGTCGCGGCCATCGTGTTTGTCA
>NZ_JACIEI010000037.1 GCF_014196805.1 Sulfitobacter undariae
TATCGCGGCGCTTCTGAACACGTTCTGAGACTGGTGTCGGCATGGGACTCTCCTTTCGTTACATGTAACAATTGGAGGGGGCGGTTTCAAGTCTGCCCATACGGCTTCGGAACACCTACGTCAGCTATCGTTCGAGATATTAGCGGCAATCCACTTTGCGGGTAATTTCCCACGATTATCGCCGATTATCCCGTTGATGATATGGGATCCCCATCTGAACCCAGCTTTAGGGCCGAAAAACGCCCGATACTCCATAAATTCGACCTGTTCAGCTTCATGACGGGACCTTGGCTCCCTTTTGATCGGGGACAGCCGACGCGCAACAGGGACTATGGTAAGTGCTATGGGAGTACTCTGATCGGGATCAATGAGGGTCACGCAGACCGTCACCCCGTTCACCATGGTAAAGCCCCTACCAGCCATCTGTTTTTTGAAGTCCTTAGCCCATTCGTTGTCGTTTTTTTGAACAAACACATCACCTATGAGCAGATCAAACTTTTGAGTTACGGTATCAAACATCGCAAGCACCTTCATCGCCGTAGAATTACATTCTGTGATCTTATTTAGATCACTCCGAATGTATCTTAAAACAGGTAGAGTTATAACCGACAATAGCGCCTTTTCCAGATGTGAAAAGAACGCCAAAAAGCCAGCTCCGCGATGTACTCGCCCGCAACCTGCGGCTCCACCGCGCGGAGCGTGGCTGGTCGCAGGAGCGACTTGCTTTGGAGAGCGGGCTAAACCGCACCTATCTTAGTGCAGTCGAGCGATCCGAGCAGAATATTTCTGTCGATAATATTGCGCGGTTGGCTGCGGCTTTGAACATTGAGGCCCGGGATTTGCTTAAAGTGGCAAGGTAGCGCCGTTCCGGAAAAGGTGGTTTTTGAACGATGGGTTCCTCCCAACAAAGGTACGTAATGCGACATAGCGTTCACGCCATGATGTTGGTCTGATGGCGTTTTCCGTGTTTTCGCCCCACCCGTTTTGCTGCTCTGTTTATGCTGCCTTTTTCGGGGGCAGGATGCCAAGGGTATCGCGGAGCTTTTCCTCGGAGAAGTCGTACTCGCCGAGCATGTTGATATGTGCCCATGACATGGGCGAATGGGAGGCGATCAGCATTATCGGCGGATCAGCAGGCTGAAGTGAGAGACAAGATCAAAAACGGCGAGACGATCTCAGCCATTGCACGCCATTTTGAAACCAGCAGGCAAACAATCATGCGCGTCAGAAATCAGGGATAATCCTATGTCGCATTTCGTACCTTTGTTGGGATAGACCCAAAAGGTCGCAGTGGCACTAGATGTCGATGCAGTGGAGTTGCTGCGTCCGTTGATCGACTAAATTATTGCGATCCAAACCTTTCATGGAATCCAAGCACACACGCAAAGGACCGTTTATTCCCCGCAATAATTGTCACACGCCTCAACACCCTCTGCGACCACATCGAGAAGGGCGTCCACGTCATTCAAAAGAGCTGTAATACGCGGACTGCTGATCCGGTAGCGAATGAAGCGCCCATCGCGGTCGCTGGCGACAAGTCCGCAATCCAGAAGGCATCGCAAATGATTTGACACGTTGGGCTGCGATAGCCCTGTGCGTTTGACGATCTCGTGAACAACCAACGGTCCTTCACACAGCACGCCCAGTATCGCCAGTCGGCTCGGGTCGGCAAGACCGCGAAAGAGCTTTGCCCTACGCTCGATGCCAGCGGCCGCAGCATTGCGATCGGCGAAGACTTGCATCATATCACTCCTTGCTGATATGTTTGAACTTGATCCACTTTAGCAGGAGTATTGCACCGATGGCCAACACCGAAAGCACCCGATCGACAGCAGATACGTCGCCCGTCCGTTACCGGGTTTCCGGAATGGATTGCGCCAAGGATGCCGCCCAGATCGAGCGGGCGGCGCAGTCTGCGGGTGTCGCGCCCGACGCAGTGAAAGTATCAGCGGCGACCCATATCATGACTCTGAAAGTCCCTGAAGCAAGCCTGCCGGAGATTGAAAAAGCCGTTGAGACAACGGGATATGGGTTCGACCGCATCGAGAGCGACGAGGACCTTCAGCAAAGTGCGGCCCATCAGGACCCGGGCTACCGCCGCGCGCTCTGGATCGTCGTGATTCTAAATGTCGGTTACGGCGTTCTGGAAATGATTGGTGGGTTTATTGCCGGGTCACAGGCGGTGAAGGCCGACGCGCTGGATTTCATCGGCGATGGCGCGATCACTTTCTTGGGGCTTCTTGCCATCGGATGGAGCCTTCTCTGGCGGGCACGCTCTGCCCTGATCCAGGGCATCTTTCTCGGCCTGCTTGGCCTTGGGGTCTTTAGCACGACCATCATAAGGGCATTCGAGCCGACAACCCCAGACGCCACATTGATGGGGATTCTGGGCCTGATTGCTCTTGTGATAAATGTCATCTCCGTGCTGCCGTTGTTGCGGTACCGCAAGGGCGATGCGAACATGCGCGCTGTCTGGCTTTTCTCGCGTAACGACGCCATCGGCAACGCCGCAGTCGTTATCGCCGCTGGGCTAGTGGTTTGGCTGGGCAGCGCTTGGCCCGATCTTATCGTCGCGTTCGGGATCGCCGGACTGTTCCTGCACTCGTCATGGGCGATCATCCGCGACGCGCGGGCCGATCTGAAGGCGGTGGCATGAACAGCCGCGTTCTCGGTGGGCTTTGCGCCATCGCCGCGTTTGGTGTTGATCAGGGCACCAAGGCTCTTGCCCTGAACTCCCCGGCGCTTGAGAACGGGGTCGAGGTTCTGCCCTTTCTCAACCTCGTGCGGGTTTTGAACGATGGGGTCAGCTTCGGTATGCTCGGCGGGGTCGTACCCTGGTGGGGTCTGGTCGCACTTGCTGCCGTGGTCGTGGCATGGCTGCTGATCTGGCTGTGGAAGGCTCCGGACAGGCTGACAGGTGCGGCGCTCGGTCTGATCATCGGAGGCGCGCTTGGCAATATCCTTGATCGTCTGCGCTATCAGGCGGTCCCTGACTTTCTGGATTTTCATTTCGGAACATACCACTGGCCGTCCTTCAACCTCGCTGACGTGGCGATTTTCTGTGGGGTGGCACTGCTGTTCTGGGACGGCTTTCGCGCGACGAAAGGTAAGCCGGGACATCAGGTACAAGACCAACGCGAGGGAAATATCACGGGGAGATAAACGATGTCCGGCATACCATCCGCAAAGGGCTTCGACAGCACGTTCGCCCAACTGCGCAACCCAAGGCCCGCACAAGACATGCCATCCAAAAGGAGAAATGCGATGCACATAACGCGCCGCCAAATTTTGACCGCCGTCGCTGGCATTGCCAGCGCCGCGCCGCTTGCGGCATTTGCGCAAGTTGCACCAACAATCCACGTTCTCAAAGACCCTAATTGCGGCTGCTGTCGCGCCTGGGTCGCCATTCTTAGGCAGGAGGGCTTTCGCGTCACCGAGGAGCGGAGCTTTGGGACTCTTATGATGCGTCACAAGCTGGACAACGGCATCCCGCAAAGAATGATATCGTGCCACACGGGCGAGATTGAGGGTTACATGATCGAAGGGCACGTGCCGGTCGCCGACATCCGCCGCCTGTTGGCTGAACGGCCAGATGCTGTCGGTCTCGCTGTTCCTGGCATGCCCTATGGGTCGCCTGGAATGGGCCCAGAAGATCAGCGTGAAGCTTATGATGTGTTCTTGATCCGCCGGGATGGTAGCAGCGAGGTCTTTACGAGCTATTCCGCAGCTTAGGGTCAGGATTCATAACCAGTAGATGACGAGGGCGGCGAGGGCGATCGCCGAAAGGAAGACCTTCGGGCACCGGTCATAGCGGGTCAAACAGATGCGTGCGTGGCTTGATCAGAATGCCGAAGGTGCGCAATCGAGCGAAGGTCTGGTGAGGGCCTTTGTGCAAGAATGTCGT
>NZ_JACIEI010000038.1 GCF_014196805.1 Sulfitobacter undariae
GTAAGCGGTGCGTCGATCCCACCTATTTGACGTAATTCCACGGTAGCAGATCGTTGATCTGGCTTTGTTTGTGGCCTGCAACGATGGCTGTGAGCGTGTGGGCCAGATAGGCATGTGGATCGACAGCGTTCAATTTGCAGGTCTCGATCAAGGAAGCGATGACGCCCCAGTTTGTGGCTCCGGCGTCGTGGCCGGCGAACAGCGCATTTTTGCGATTCAAAGCGATGGGCCGGATCGTGCGTTCCACGGCATTGCTGTCCATCTCGATACGGCCGTCTGTCAGAAACAGGCGCAGTCCATCCCAGTATTTTGCGATGTATTTAAGCGCTTCGCCCAGAGGGGCTTTTGCAGACAACCGGGCGCGATTGGTCCTGAGCCACGCTTCAAACGCGGCGATCAATTGCGCTGACCGGTCTTGCCTTGCTGCCAGTCGCGCCTCGGATGTCAGGCCTCGGATATCCTTTTCGATCCGGTAGAGTGCAGCGATCTGTTTCAACCCATCTTCGGCGATGGGGGCGGTGCCAGATTGTGCAACCTCATGCAGTTTGCGCCGCGCATGAGCCCAACAATAAGCGAGTGCCACTTGGTCATCGGCGCGTTTGAGTAAACGGTTATATCCCGCATAGCCATCAACTTGAAGGATGCCGGAGAAGCCTTTCAAAATGTCATCAGCATATTGGCCAGATCGCCCTGGCGCATAAGTAAAGGCGACGCCAGGTGGGGCCGTGCCACCCCACGGCCGATCATCGCGGGCCAGTGCCCAGAAGTAACCAGTTTTGGTTTTGCGTCTGCCAGGATCAAGCACTGGCGCGCGGGTCTCGTCCATAAATAACTTGGTGGAGCGCTTTAGATCGGTGATCAGCGCATCGAAGACAGGGCGTAGCTCATAGGCTGCTTTACCAACCCACCCTGCGAGGGTGGATCGGTCAAGGTCGATGCCCTGACGGCTATAGATTTGTGCCTGGCGATAGAGAGGCAGATGATCAGCGTATTTGCTCACCAAAACATGCGCCACTGTGGCCTCTGTCGGCATGCCGCCGGGGATAAGTCGGGCGGGTGCAGGCGCTTGCACCACACCATTGGTGCAGGCCCGACAGGCATATTTCGGGCGGCGGGTGACGATGACACGGAGCTGCGCAGGGATAATGTCCAGTCGTTCAGACGTATCCTCACCGATCACATGGCGCTCAGCACCGCAGCCGCAGGTCATGTTATCGGGCGCAATCACCTCTTCAATGCGGGGCAGATGCTTGGGCAGTGAGCCACGGTTGGTCTTGCGTGGTTTTGCCGAGCGCGATGCAGGCGCATCTACCGCTTCGTCTTCAGCATGGACCACTGCCATCGCGGTTTCGATGTCTTCAAGTGACAGCTCATATTGTTCGGGGTCGGCCTTCTCGGACCTTGCGCCAAACAGGGCACGTTTGAAGTCAGATACCAGTTTCTCCAACTGATCAATACGATCCTGCTTGCGCAGATTACGATCTTCTGAGGCGACAAGCAGCGCCTTCAGTGCCTCAATATCATCAGGGAGATCGGCTGGTTTTGACATGGAGAATGACTACCATTTCCAGCGCCCCGGCACCCCTGCAAAAGACAGCCTGATTCACTCTGCCGCAGTGGGAGCGCGCGCCGATAAAGCCCTTACTTTGCGCCAATCCAAGCCCGAGAACAGCGCTTCAAACTGGGCGTGGTTCAGCGACATCAGGCCATCCTTGATAGCAGGCCACGTGAAGGTGTGTTCCTCCAGCCGCTTATAAGCCATGACCAAACCGGTGCCGTCCCAATACAGTAGCTTCAGCCGATCTGCCCGCTTTGAGCGGAACACAAAAACTGTCCCAGTGAAGGGATCCTTGCGCAGCTCGTTTTTGACAAGCGCTGCCAGACCGTCATGCCCCTTGCGAAAGTCCACCGGCTTGGTCGCGACAACGATCCGCACCCGGTTTGATGGGAACATCATGAGGACGTGTTCAAAGCACGGGCAATCTCGGCAATGCGCACTGCCGATGTGCCTGCATCCAGTCGCACAGTGACGGCACCGCAGATCAGGTCCAACGGCGACGGCGGATCAGGATCAGGTGTCGCCTCAACATCTTCGCGCACAACCAACGCCGCAAAGCTTGGCTCCGCGCTCACAGCGGGCAGAACCAGTTTGCCCTCGCGCGCCATGCGCCGCCATTCCGACAAATGATTTGCCCGCATGTCATACCTCCGTGCAACCGCGCCCACCGAGGCACCTTCAACCAATGTCTCGGCCACGATCTGCGCCTTCACCGCATCCGGCCACCGGCGATGACCACGCGGCCCCACAACCAAATCAATGTTACTGAGAAACTCCGTTGAGCGCTCCATGGAGAAACTCCCTTATAATCCATCTGTCAGGGCTGAATCTCAGATCAGGGGCTCACAAGGAAGGTGGGGTGGGCGCACCGCTTAC
>NZ_JACIEI010000039.1 GCF_014196805.1 Sulfitobacter undariae
CTCACAGCCATCGTTGCAGGCCACAAACAAAGCCAGATCAACGATCTGCTACCGTGGAATTACGTCAAATAGGTGGGATCGACGCACCGCTTACCTTCGTCAGCACGCCCTCGTGGCAACCGCCGCTGCATGGATCGGTGTTGGCCCAATATACGGCAGACACGATGCTCAGAGACTTTAAGCTGACTACGAACGTGATCGATGCAGGCACGCCGATGTGACGGGCCTAGATCCCTCTCGGTGATGCAAACATCACCTGCCGGTCAGTGGTCTTCCCGATGCGGCTTCTTTCAGGATCAACTTGTCCAATGTCAGGTCAGAAACCGCACGCCTAAGGCGCTCGCTCTCTTTCTGTAGCCGCTTTAGTTCCTTGAGTTGTTCCGTGCCCATTCCGCCATCTCTGGTCCTTCCGTTCCTAACTATAAGGGCGGACCACTTCGAAGGGGGAGGTTTACTGATCGTGCAACAACGCCCATTTCTTACAATTTTGATAACTCTGTTACATCGGTGTCAGTAACAACTCTTTTAACTAAATCTATGCCACTTGCAGCGTGACTTAATGCTGGCTGCACATCATTATTTTCTAGGTGAATTTTGAGGATAATAGCTTCTATCTCAATCATAGGATCATAGCCATCTGCAATTTCTTTTGCCATATGGGTAGGTTCTGTAACACATCCATCACGTTCTACCCACATAGTGAGGCTGTTACCCGTGACGACAGTACCACCAGCGAAATCGCTTACTACTAACATGAACTTTCCAACATCTTCGGGTGAATTACAGAAAGCTAACTTCTTCGCAGTCTTTCCAACTTTTAAAATTCCTCCAGATGCTAGTCTATTCACGACCACGGCTACAATCTCAGCCCCGTCGGGACAAGGAATAGTTAGGCTTTGGTGCTCCTCTAACTGAACTAACATTGCGGATGTTACGGACGTTTTCCTCTTAATCTTCTGATTATCCTTGGCGTATTCATGCATCCAGACTACCTGAAACTCAGTATCAAGCGGAACATCAATCTGGACGTCTCGATTGGTTCCCCTCAAATCGTCAAGGCACCTTCCGATAATATTACCGACGATTTTTGCAGCAGGTAACGTCATATGTGAATTATCTTGCATCAGCCCCTCAATCGAAGCCCTAATACGGGCTGCATCGATAAACAGCTCTGACAAGTCAATGACATGAACTCCTAACTCTAACGCAATTTCTCTCTGAAGATCCCGTGTCACGGTGGTTATCATTTTATTGTTAGTAGCACGGGGTAAAATCAGTATGATCGGAGTGGTCCCATCTCGGCGCAATTTGGATGTTAGCCACCTCCAGTTCTCTCGAATTTCAGAATGCGACAGCAGACCACTTCTTGCTATTGTGTGCTCGTTCATTTCATAGCTTAGTATCGCAAACTCCGCCCCTTTTCGGTCGCTTTTAGCATAGCTAAAAATACCGGCCGTAGAAGATGAAGCACCAATCGAGTTATTTTCAATATTGTATTGGCTCAGAGCAGAGACCCACCCGCCTCGCATAATTTCGTTAGATGTGGACCTGTCACGCTTTAGTGCCGCCCCAAGTGCTCGTTTAAGCCACCTTTCGTTCGAAGGCGACAGGGCTTTTCCAGCCCAGTGCTGAGTGGCG
>NZ_JACIEI010000040.1 GCF_014196805.1 Sulfitobacter undariae
CAGACTTGAAACCGCCCCCTCCAATTGTTACATGTAACGAAAGGAGAGTCCCATGCCGACACCAGTCTCAGAACGTGTTCAGAAGCGCCGCGATAACCTGCGGGCCGCAGGGCTACGCCCTCTGCAAATCTGGGTGCCAGACACCCGCCGCCCTGGCTTTGCCGCGGAATGCCGCCGTCAGGCGACTCTGGTGGCGCAGGCAGACCAGCTCGACACGGATCTGTCGGATTTCATGGACGCTGCTGTTGCTGACCTGGACGAGTGGAAGTGAGGCGCGGTGATCTGGTGACGATCGCCTTGCAGGGCGACTACGGAAAACCACGGCCTGCGCTTGTCATTCAGGCTGACCAGTTTGCCGATCTGGGGTCGGTGGTAGTTTTGCCCATCACGTCCACGCTAGTCGATGCGCCGTTGTTGCGGCCCACAGTGGAGCCAACCCCGGACAATGGATTGCGCAAGGCATCACAGATCATGCTCGACAAGCCCATGACGGTGAAGGCCGACAAGATTGGAGTGGCTTTCGGCCACCTCGATGACGCCTCCATGGTCAGCGTGAACAGATCGCTGGCGCTGGTTCTGGGGCTGGCAGGATGACCGTGCCTGAAACGCCAAACGCCCCCCGCAGTGAAGTGGGTAACACCGACATTGATGAACGCGCTGACAGGATCAAGCTCTTGCAGTCCCGTGTCGCTGCACTCGGCCCGGTCGATCCCGATTTTGACATGAAAGCCTTCACAGACGAACTCTGGGACGAGGAGTCTCCATGAAACAGAATGACCGCATCATCACGTCCCTCGACCGGATAGCAGATCGGCTGGCACGCCTTGAGAAGACCGCAGGAACGGTCTGGGATATTCGGCTTGCTATGGTCCTGTCCAACATCGGACTGACCGCTCTGGCGGCGCTAATCCTGTGGGCGGTTTTGTAACACCCCGTCCTGACGCCGCATGGCTTTAGCCGGTTGGCAACCAAAGCCCCTGCAAGCCATCTTCAAAGACTTCAAAAACACAGTAATTACCAAAAGTCCCACTTTTGGTAAACATTACGCATATCCTGCAACTAAAACAGCCTCTCAGAACGGCTGAAATCATTCGTCGTCGTCAAGATAAGGATCTGCGGCCAGTCGGTCTGTCAGGCCTTGCGTCTTCGTCTGCATGTTATGCAGCATCATGCCGATGACGTACCGGATTTTCATAACCTCGTCATTTGCCTCACGGACACGTTCGATCTGTTCCGGGGTTGGGCTTGCGTGACCCACCTTCTTGACCGACGTGTTCAACGCCATCGCGATTTGATTGAAGTTCGTCGTCAGCCCTGAAAAATCCCGCTCGGCCTTCTCAAGAAACGCCCTTTCCTCCTGCGAGGGATCGTAAAATCCAGCCATCGCGCGCACCATTTTCCGCAACACGGCTGACCGTGTTGGTGCAAGGCCCTGCTTCACAAGCCGGTCGAGGTGCAACAGCTCACGATCTGTGACCTTCGTTGCGATGGTTTTGTATGCAGCCCGATCACCCAGGCGCGCGCCCGAACGGTTTTTGAAGCGATACACAGTCGATCTTCCGATCCCCAGGTCCTTAGCGATCTCATCTGCCGACATGCCCGCCGCCAGCCGTTCCTTGATCGCGTTCA
>NZ_JACIEI010000041.1 GCF_014196805.1 Sulfitobacter undariae
CGACATGGTGTGATTGCGGCGGCCGCTCTCCAGTGGCGAACGAGGTCCTGTTACATTGGCCTCATGGAAACAAGCCGTGAGGAGAACGACCATGACGCATTATGCAGGATTAGACGTATCGCTCAAAGAAGTTTCGATATGTGTTGTTGATGACGATGGGGAGGTTGTGGCGCAGGGCACCGCGCCAGCTGATCCGGAAGGAGTGGCAGGTTGGTTTAAGAACCGATCCCTGACCCCAAAGCGTATCATCCATGAAAGTGGGCAGCTTTCGATCTGGTTGCAGCGCGGGATGGTGCAGATGGGTTTACCTGCGATCTGCATTGATGCCCGCAAGGCTCACAAAAGCTTATCCGCTCGGTTGAACAAATCCGACAGCTCCGACGCAGAAGGTCTGGCCCAACTCGCGCGGATGAACTGGTTCACGCCGGTTCACATTCGCAGTGAAGAGTCTGATCGGTTGCGGGCGTTGGTCGGAGGGCGAGAGCGTATGATCCGTCTGCGCAAGGATCTGGAAGGTCATATTCGGGGCGTTTTGAAAGCCTTCGGTATCCGCATGACGGGGATCAGTCAGGCGCAACAAAGGCAAGGGTTCCGTGATCAACTTGCCGCAGCTGGCGAAACCGATCCGGTGCTGCGCACCATCGCAGACGGGTTCATCGCCGCTCACATCACGCTGTGCAACGCGACCGCTGACTTTGATGCCGCATTGAGAGCGAAGTCGAAAAGCAATCCCATCACGCGCCGCCTCATGACCATTCCAGGCGTTGGTCCGATTGTATCACTCAGTTTTGCAGCACTCATCGACGATCCTAACCGGTTCAGTAAAACTTCAGATGTGGGGGCTTTTCTCGGTTTAACGCCGAGGCGTCACCAATCGGGTGAAATGGATTGGTCTGGCCGTGTCTCAAAATGTGGAGATGCCGGAATGCGTGGGCTTCTTTTTGAAGCGGCGTCCTGCGTCATCAGGCAAGTGAAGCGCTTCTCGGCGCTGAAGTCTTGGGCCGTTCGACTGGCTGGGCGGCGGGGCTTCCGCAAAGCCGCCGTTGCCACTGCGCGCAAGATTGCAGTGTTGATGCTGACGCTCTGGAAATCAGGAACCGACTATCAATGGACACATGAGGCCACTGCCTGAACTGAATTCTCGCCCGACGGGCGGGAAGCGAAGTCCCGACGGGACGGAGGTAAATCGATCTCGTAAAAACGGTTGGGACGTGGCGGTTGCCACATAACCCGCAAACGACATTGGAGACGATCCACCACCGAAAACCATCATGAGGCGCTGACAAACACGATGGCCGCGACCTCGGAGAGAACCATGACCCCGAACGGACAGATCGCAATCCCGCTTGACAAGGCCGCAAACAGAGAACCGTTT
>NZ_JACIEI010000042.1 GCF_014196805.1 Sulfitobacter undariae
CTCACAGCCATCGTTGCAGGCCACAAACAAAGCCAGATCAACGATCTGCTACCGTGGAATTACGTCAAATAGGTGGGATCGACGCACCGCTTACAGTCTACATCAATCACGCATCACGTTTCATTGTCCCCAAAAAGCGGATGGTCCAATACGCACAAACCTTTCCCGACTCAGAAATCTATGAACGCATTCTACCCCAGATTGCTGATCTGAAGACTGAGATCGAAAGTGGAAGAGATTTGAGACCGCGTTTGTCGAGAAAGTTGGACAGCGACGGATACAGCTCGAATAGTCGCTGGAGCGACAAGGATTTTGCTCTCAACGCTTACGGCGTTCATCACCTCCATTTACAGTCCAAGAATGGAAATGGACAAAGCGAAGAGCTGGTATTCGTTGAAATTAAATGCACGGCAGCCACAATGCTGCTTGCCGGAAAGCACTCCAGCTTCAGTCGGCCAGACCTTGAAAACGCTATTCTTGCACATCGCGCCAGTACAGGTGAAATGGTGTTGAATGGACTTCACGCACCACCCAGTTCGCATTCAGGATTTACTGCGGAGGAGCGCAAGAGGCTCGCAAGAAATAGCTTCGCGACTACTGAAATGGTAAATGGGAAAGTTGTGATTTCGGCAAACCTTACCAATTCAGGTGGGAGTAACTTGTACGCCAAACACACCCAAAACGTCCTCTCAAAACTTAAATATTTTGAGGCACAGTTAGGCGATGTGGAATTTGTTCGAGCCCTTTTTCAAAAGTTTCAGATGTCAGCACCTTTGTCTCCCCAGTTCTCTTGGGACTACGAATACACAAGCTTTTTTTTAAGGGAGGACACATCCGGAACTGTATTCCCTATCGTAGTGAGTCCTCAGGGATTGTCCGACAGCATCGTCAATAACCGCGACATTAGGTAGTTTCAGGAAGAAAAACAGTAATGGAAATGTGTGTCGTGTCTCTTGAATATGGCGCAATGTCCGTAAGCAGACATTCTGTCACAACAAAAGAACGACGGCTTTGTCCGCAAAGCAGACCTCGGCGTTGAGCGCAGTAAATGTCGGCAACCGCCCATATCCCCGAAAACACAAAACTAGGGGACGTCGTCCGCACGCGCCTGCACCCCTCACGGAGAGCAGGTTTTAAAGGCAGGCGCACTGAAGCGCTTTGCTCAAAACCAGTTTTGAAACGGAAAACAGGTCAGACATCATCTTAAACGATCAAAGGCAAAGCTATGTGTTGGACCTGTCGCGGTTTGATGCCGCTCCTTTGATAGCATTTACTGTAACAAAGGAGATAAACTATGGGACTGAAACGGACGGACGAATTTCGC
>NZ_JACIEI010000043.1 GCF_014196805.1 Sulfitobacter undariae
AACGTATCTCTCTAGACAATGTTATAAATATAAACGCCGCGCAGCTCATCCTGCGCGGCGTTTATTCGTTCAAACAACAAAATAACATCAACAAATGACAGTTGAGAACTGACCCGGTACTGTCACCGAGATTCGACCGATTCTTAGCTATTTACCTGTGGCTATGCTTTTGTCAATGTGGTGGCCTCCTTTGGGAACTGTCAGTATAAAACTTGTTTAGGCGGACAGGGCGAGTAATTAGCGTGGTTGGATGACAAAGCACAGTCCTTTCCGCTATTTCAAGACGAGCCACGCGACCATCCGCTTGGCGTGATGATGTATGTCGGTTTCCGCTTTCGCGGTGGAACGTAAAGGAACTGAGACTGGGTCGCATTTGTCTGACACTACCACGCTGGGTCATGTAGAGAGGTTCCAATATCAAATGATTGCGTGGCACTGACCGACAAGGAAGTTACAGAGGTAACAAAGAGGTTTGTGCGCAAGTCGAATTTTGCTGATGGATTTGGGCTATCGATTGTTCAATCTCTGTGCGAACAACAGGCTGTGTTTTGGAAATAATGTCACCGATGCGGGGCAAATCACGCAGATTTACGGCCACTTTGAGGTTGCCTGCGCAACTCAGACCAGATGCTCAGATTTGAGATCACCATGCGGAGCGATGTATCCTTCATGTAACGGGATTTGGTAGCAAACAATGCGGTAACGATAATCCCGGTCAAAGCGCCTGACAGAACCGCCGAGATGGTATGTGCATCCAGCATGACACGCGCATACATTGTCAAAAGTGTTACGGGTATCAGGATCAATGCAAGCCAAAGGCTGTAGCGCCGGATCATAAAATAAGCACCAGCGCTGGCAAGTGTTGCGTGCCCGGAAGGCATATTCTGCTCGGAGTCTGGGGAACTGGGGCGCTGCCCCAATCTTGTTCCCCGCACAGTTACGTCATTTAACAAGCGTTTCGGGCCGTGTGAGGCAATCGTAGCAGCTACCGTTACTGCCGCTAGTTGTTTAAGCCCGGTCCAGTCTTTGAAAACCACAACCGCCGCAATAGGCATAACCGTGTTGATGTGCCTGCCATACCATTGTAAGCGGTGCGTCGATCCCACCTATTTGACGTAATTCCACGGTAGCAGATCGTTGATCTGGCTTTGTTTGTGGCCTGCAACGATGGCTGT
>NZ_JACIEI010000044.1 GCF_014196805.1 Sulfitobacter undariae
GCGGCGTTTATTCGTTCAAACAACAAAATAACATCAACAAAAAAACAAAAAATAGGCGCAAATTGTATCCAAATGCCACACGGGATGGTGGGTAAAGGCTTGAAGGAAATGATAGCACCTACTGAAACAAACGAGACAGACTATGCCCTGCAGGGGCAGACGAATTCTGTAAGCCTGTGGCGCGGATCGCAACTACCAGCGGGCTTACCCTTGCCCAGCAGGGCAATTAGAATACAGGAGAGGGGCAAAGCAGGTGGCTGATGATCCATTGCGCAGCAGGGAAGAGCGCGGATCTGTTTTTTCCATCGAGCGAATGTGTTACATGTTGGACGTTAGCCCGCGCGCTTTGCAACCGTCCAGCCAGCCGTAAACAGCGCTCATATCTGATTACGTTGGTACACATCAAGGAGCCGTTTCGTCTCAGCCCTGGCAGCCCGCAGCTGACAGGGGGTTGGCCTGAATAGTGGACAGATGGCGGGCTCGGAACAACCAGTTAGGAGACAGGAGTTTGCACCAACGATTTGAACCTAACCCACGGACACCATAAAGGCCAGCAAGGTGCAAAAAACGACGAAAGGTTCATCAACTGCACCGCTTCAAGCTGTTATTGTAAGACGCCAATTTGTGAATTGCACCAACTAGGGGGCCAACCAAACTTCTGCGAAAACGCTTGTCTTATGAATATCCTAGGTTCTGTGCAAAACAACTACCACTGATCAGCATTCTTGAATGCTGATCAGTGGTAGTTGGATCGTCAAACGCTTGGTTTTTGAGGACCGTAAACGAGTTAGATCAACCATCACCTTCGCCAAAGGCCTGAACCACTGACCGTCAGGGCATTGCGCAGCAATGTCCCGAGAGGTGGATACAGAGCGGCACTAAGCCCTCTAGGAAAAGCATAGGATATGACGAAGATGACAGATGATACCATTGGGATCGACATTTCCAAAGCCACTTTGGATGTTCACCGGCTGAGCGACCGTAAGACGATATCGTTTAGTAATTGCCCGACTGGACCTGTCACGCTTTAGTGCCGCCCCAAGTGCTCGTTTAAGCCACCTTTCGTTCGAAGGCGACAGGGCTTTTCCAGCCCAGTGCTGAGTGG